>NZ_JAALDK010000001.1:1331250-2662500 GCF_013366925.1 Paraburkholderia youngii | reverse complement strand
GAAATGGGCGTGTCGCGCAACACCGTCGTGATCGCTTACGAACATCTCGCCGCGGTCGGCTACGTCATCGCTGATCGCCAGGGCACGCGCGTGAGTCCGCTGTCGAGCCCCGCCGCGCGCGGCGAGCGGGCGACGGCGCCGGCCGCGCCGGAGGTCGTGTACGCGACGCGCGTCGAGCAGTTCGCGGCGACGCACAAGCACGCCGACAACAGCTATGCGCTGACCCCCGGCACGCCCGCGCTCGACCGCTTCCCGCTGGCCGCGTGGCGGCGCGCGCTCGAACGTGCGATGGAGCGCGCCTTACCGCACGCGCTCGGCTACGGCACGCCGGCCGGCGAAGCGGCGTTGCGCGACGCGATCGCCGCGCATCTGCGGATGGCGCGCGGCGTGCGCTGCGACGGCTCGCAGGTCGTGATCACCGAGGGCGCGCAGGAGGCGCTGAACCTGTGCGTGCGGCTACTGACCAATCCCGGCGATATCGCATGGACCGAGGACCCCGGCTACCGCGGCGCGAAGGCCGCTTTCAACGCGGGCGATTTGCGCTTGCTGCCGATTCCCGTCGATGCCGAAGGCATGGCCGTGCCGGCCGACGCGTGGCGCACGCATCCGCCGAAGCTGATCTACACGTCGCCCGCGCATCAGTATCCGACCGGCGCGGTGTTGTCGGTGGCGCGGCGGCTCGAACTGATTGCAGAGGCGCGGCGTTGCGGCGCGTGGCTGATCGAGGACGATTACGACGGCGAGGTGCGCCACACCGGCGAGCCGATCGCGAGCATGCAGGGCCTCGTCGACGAGGCGCCCGTGCTGTACGTCGGCTCGTTCAGCAAGACGATGTTTCCGGCGCTGCGCATCGGCTTCGTCGTGCTGCCTCGGGCGATCGCCGCGCATGCCGCTGTTGCGCTGCAAGAGATGCTGCGCGGCGGGCACCGGCTGGAGCAACTGGCGCTCGCGCATTTCCTCGAAAGCGGCGAATTCGGGCGGCATCTCGGGCGGATGCGGCGGCTGTACCGCGAGCGCCAGCAGGCGCTGCGCGACGCGCTGGCCGAGCATTTTCCGACGGCGACGATTCTTGGCGGCGATTGCGGGATGCATCTGACGCTGCGGCTGCCCGCGTCGCTCGACGATCGCGCGCTGACGGCGCGGGCGCTTGCGTTGGGGCTCGGTCCGCGCGCGCTGTCGGGGTTCGCGATCGGGGCGTCGGAGCAGACCAACGGGCTCGTGATCGGGTATGGCAATACGGAGGCGGAGCGCTTGGGGCCGGCGGTGAAAGCGCTGGCGGAGCTGGTGCGTGAGATGCAGAGCGAGGCGCGACCGGCTGCGAAGCGCGCGGCAAAATCCGCCGGGAAACCCGCTGGAAAACCCGCCCGGTCCCGCAAAAAGCCCACCCCGCAACGTCGTACGCCGGCCACCCAGGATATGTAAGTTTTACGTTTGTCCGCCCGGACCATGTCGCGCTATCGTGTCGTATGCGCGGCGACTTCGCTCCGAAGTGCTGGGTCTGGCTGGGTCTGCCCGCATGTGCCGTGGTTGCTCGGCCCGCCGCGTCGCAGGTGTCGCGCCGGCGATGGGCACGAACAATGCATTGAGTGTGGTTCTCGATGACGATTTATCCGACCGGAGACGATATGAAGGAAATCGAACCGACCCCGTGGTTTGAGCTGGCCATCCATACGCCCGTACGCGAAGGCTGGTACGAGGTGCAGTTGGCGAGCGGGGACACGGCGTTTGCGAAATTTGGCGACGGCGTATGGACCGAAAAGCCGTTGCTCGTGTTCACGCATTGGCGCGGCCTATCCGCCGATCCGTCGAAAGCCGCGGACGGCGCGGCCGAGTCGGTCAGCGCCGAGGCCACCGCGGCGCAGGGTGTGCGCGCCGCCTGGAACGCGTTCTTCCCGGGACTCGGCGAAGAGCAGCACAAGCCGCACAATGTGGTGCCGAACGGCAAGGCGCCGCATCATTGAGCGGCCATTGAAGTTCGCTTGAAGTCTGGTCGGGCGGCGGCTCGTGGGCTGCCGCCCGGCAGTTCGATTCGCCCGCCCATCGCTCCACACTGCGGCTGCGCACTGCGCGCATCGCATTTCTTCCGCCCCGCTACAATCTCCGCGTTCGATCTCGAGACCTTCCGCGCGCAAAAAATCGACGTGCCGATGCTGGCCGGCTGCATCACGTGGATGGAATGCAAGGTGATTCCGGATGACAGCCAGCGGCATGATCTGATCATCGGAGAAGTGGTCGCCGCGTATGCGGATAGCCGCGTGTATTCGCACAACCGCTGGCATTTCGGTGACGATCCCGACCTGCGCACGTGCCATTACGTGGCAGGCGGCACTTTCTTCGCGACGGGCGATGCGTTCGAGGTGGCGCCCGTCGCGGCCTTCGCGCAGTGATCGCGCTTAGGTGTTCGGTGCGGTTTCGCCTTCGGCGAATGCCTTGAGCGCGTCGCCCGCGAGACGGTAACGCACCCATTCGCTTTGCGGATTCGCGCCGATCGACTTGTAGAAGCCGATGGCCGGCTCGTTCCAGTCGAGCACGCTCCATTCGAAGCGGCCGCAGCCCGTTTCGCAGGCGATTTGCGCGAGATGGCGCAGCATCTGTTTGCCTGCGCCGCTGCCACGCGACGCGGGCGACACGTACAGGTCTTCCAGATAAAGCCCTTGCTTGCCGAGCCACGTCGAATACGAAAAGAAGTACACGCAAAAACCGACGGGCGCACCGTTCATTTCGCAGATCAGCGCTTTCGCGGGCGCGCCCTCGGAAAACAGGCTTTTCTCGATGTCTTTGATACCGGCGACGACTTCGTGCTCGGCTTTCTCGTAGATCGCAAGTTCGGTGATGAAGCGCAGGATCAGGGGGGCGTCGGAGGCGGTGGCGGGGCGGATGTGGATCGTCAAGGTCTGGTGCTCGGTGAGTTCGGTGGTGATTCCGGTCCGGCTGGCGGTACGCACGCGCCAAATGCGCCGGCCTCGGAACAGACTCACATCGTAGCAAAGAGCCAAAGGCCCCGCCGTGAAAGGACGAGGCCTTTGGCGTTTCCTACAGACCGAAGGCGAACAATTTTTGCGGCCCCGGTCCGTTCGTTGAACCAGAACCCCAGAACACCACGCCGTCCGCAACGGCCGGTCCGGCATTGCACGCGCCGCCGCTATCGAATGACCACAGTACTTTTCCGTTGGAAGAATCGAGCGCGTACATCGTGCCTTTCGTGTAGTCGAGATTGCATCCGAACACCACGCCATTCGCGACACTGACCGCTGCCTCCGCGCGGCTTCCGAGTGGGTCCGGCGTGGTCCACTTGACCGCGCCGGAATTCGCGTTGAGCGATGCCCAGCCGCCCGACGTGGTGGTGCCGCCGCCGTTCGCCAACTGCCATACGCCTGGCGTCGTGCCCGAGCCGGTCATCCCGCTGTTCGATGCCGCAACGTAAATAAACTGGCCGTCGTTGGCCGATCCCCACTGCAGACCGCCTGTGAGTCCGCCGGGGGCGACCTGGGTGGACCAACGCAGTGCGCCCGTTTCTTCATCGAAGGCCCAGAACATCCCGCTCTTTTGTCCCGCGCCGACCAGTCGGCCGGCATTGCCATTGCCACCGAAGAGCATCGGCCCTTGCGCGAAGTCCCAGTCCGGACCCTGCGGATTGGGGCAGTTGGCATTCGGCGGAAGAGTGAAGACGCCCGGCACGTTGAGGCCGCAGCCGACATTCCACGTGTCGTACGGCAGTCCGCGCGCGGACCATTTGACTGCGCCCGTCGTCATGTCCAGCGCGAGGATCGAGTCGAAGTGGTCGTTCGGGTCGATGCACGATGTCGGCGTGCCGCCGCTGTTCATGCAATCGAGTACGGCCTGAGGTACTGCCCAGTTGTTGCCGGAACCCATGAACACCGTATTGCGATCGACGTCGACGGCGCCCGTGCTTCCCCAGACGGAGCCGCCGTAATAACCCGTCGGCATCGTGTATGTCTGCCACTTGATTGCGCCGGTCGCGACCTCGAGCGCGACGACGCTGCCGCGGAAACTCCACTGCCACGCAGGCGGGGGGACATAGGCGGCCATCAATTCTTCGTTCGATTTCGTTCCTACGAAAGCCGTACCGTTCGCGATGACGGCGGACTGCGTGACCATTGAATACGTGGTTGGATCGACTTGGGTGTGCCAAAGCCGCAGGCCGGTGTTCTTGTCGACGGCAAAGACCTGGGCCGGTTGCGGAGGGCCGGTTGCGGACTCGACAGTTTGCCGCTTTGATTGCCGAGTATCAGTACGTTTCCGGAGATAGCGGGCGTTGCACGCGCGTAGTCGTTAGGGATGTCCGTGTAGGACGATACGAGGTTCTTCCAGACAACTGGACCGGTCTATTTGAATAAAATGAGTTCCCGGCGCCCTTGCGAAATTCGATGTGCGTTGGCCGAGGGATGGGGCACGGCGTGAATTTGGTCTGGCGGACGGAGTGGGATATCTGAAAGGCAAAGGAGGCTTGCCGGGTTCGCCGGTAAGAGTCTGACGCGCTTCAAGCCTCCGGCAATACCGACTTTCCGCGCCGCTTTTTCGGCTTTGGTTCCACCCCCACTCGCGGGTCCCGCTCCAGAACGAGCGCCGTCAACTGCTCGACAGTGTCTTCAAACGCAGGGTCCTCCTGCGGCACATAGAGCCACTTCCCGAGTACCGGGTGAGGCCGCAATGCAGGCAGATCGGTAATCAGCGCAGCATGGCGTTCCTGCGATGTACAAACGAGCAGCCCATTCCACGGCTTATCGCGATCGGCCGCAACCAGACACAACAGGCCGTCGATATACGCGGCATCGCTGCCAAACATCCGCCGGCGCAGATAAGTCGGATCGCGTTCGAACGCGTCGAAGATCCAGAGGAGCGAATTGCTGATCGAAGAGGGCATCGGCGGATATCTCAGGAAGCGAGGCAAAGGAATAAGTTTACGCAGATTCTCCAGGCTCGGCAGCGAGCCAATCGAAGATCGAGCAAGTCCGGCTAGGTAAGATGTGTCCAACCTCGGCGACCATATCGGAACTCGCCCGATCCAGACCATGCTAACTCACACGGACGCCACCGCCGCTTACGCTAAACGCTTCGAAACCGTTCTCGCCTATATCGACGCAAACCTCGAGGGTGATCTGTCGGTCGACGCGCTAAGCCGTATCGCAAACTTCTCGATGTTTCATTTCCATCGACAGTTTGTCGCGTATGTCGGCGTGCCCGTCGCACGCTACGTGCAGTTGATGCGCTTGCGTCGCGCGGCTCACCGCCTCGCGTCGCGGGCGTCGTGCTCGGTTCTCGATGCCGCGCTCGACGCCGGCTTCGACAGTCCCGAAGCCTTCAGCCGCGCGTTCAAGCGTGCGTTCGGCATGGCGCCGAGCGCGTTTCGACGGCATCCAGCATGGCAGTTCTGGAGTGCGAGTTTTATTGTTCCCTATCTTTCAAGGAGACTGACCATGCAAGTGAAAATCGTCGATTTTGCGGAAACCCGGGTTGCCGCGCTCGAGCATTGTGGTTCACCTGGACTCGTCAACGAGAGTGCGCGCAAGTTCATCGATTGGCGTGTTCAAAGCGGACAATCGCCGGTGGGGTCGAGCAGGACCTTCGGCATCCCGCACGGCAATCCGGACACCGTGCCAGCGGAGGAATTCCGCTTCGATATCTGCGGAGAGATCGACGAGCCGGTCGCACCCAATCGCTATGGCGTGCGCGAACTCGTCATGCCGGGCGGACGGTGCGCAGTGGTGCGACACACGGGATCGACCGATCACATCGGCGAGACGATCTACCCGATCTATCGCGACTGGCTGCCTTCGAGTGGAGAAGAGTTGCGAGATCATCCGCTGTTTTTCCACTACCTGAGCGTCTATCCTGAGACGCCAGTCGATCAATGGCAGACGGATATCTACATTCCGTTGGTGTGACTAGGGGAACGGAGGCGATGAGCATATGAGATGCCTAACCGTTCTGCGCGTGGTCTCCGAAGTTTGGGTTCATTCGGGCTCCGATCCAATTTTCGCGTCGGTATCAATTGCATTGAAGCGATGATTGACGGATTGTAGATGCGGCAAAAAATGCAATTGCGGAATGTATCTTGGAAACAAAGCCCCGATCTCTGCGAATAATGGTGCAGATACGGGTTTTCATCGATCCAGGCTCTCGGCCATGACAGAAGCCGAAAGGCGGTTCCGCTTTCGGCATCTCGCCTAATCACCGGAACCACCCAATACCCTGGGTGTCAACTGAGGATGTCACCCGTCCATTTTGGGGAGATATCAAATGGCTGCCACGCAATCTGGGGCTATGCCCCTCTCCGGTGAGGAGGCACGGCGCCAGTTGCGCCGCGCTGTCATCGCCAGCACGATTGGTACCACGATCGAATGGTATGACTTCTTCCTGTACAGCACGGTCACTGGTCTGGTATTCGCGAAGCTGTTTTTTCCTGAATCGGACCCGCTCGTCGGCACACTCCAGGCTTTTCTGATTTACGCCGTCGGCTTTATCGCGCGGCCGGTGGGCGCGGCGATTTTCGGCCACTATGGCGATCGCATCGGACGTAAAGCAACGTTGATCGTGACGCTATTGCTGATGGGAGTCGCGACATTCGCCGTCGGCTTCGTTCCGACCTACGCGTCGATCGGCATCTGGGGGGCGATCGCGCTCACGGCTCTGCGCTTTATTCAGGGTGTGGGCGTGGGAGGCGAGTGGGGCGGTTCTGTGCTGATGTCGATGGAATGGGCACGCACCAACAAGCACCGTGGTTTCGTCGCGTCGTGGCCGCAGTTCGGCGTACCGGCGGGATTGTTCGTCGCGAATCTGGTGGTACTGGCCACCAGTCGGATCTCCGGTAGCGCATTTCTCACGTGGGGCTGGCGAGTGCCGTTTTTCCTCAGTATTGCGCTGGTCGCGATTGGCCTTTATATCCGCTTGAGTATCCTCGAGACGCCGATCTTCGCGAAGCTTCTCGCTGAGCGCAGGATCGAAAAGGCGCCAATGCGTGAAGTCTTGCGCCGGCAGCCGAAAGACATTCTTCTGTCGGCTCTTGCGCGTATGGCCGAACAGGCGCCTTTCTATATTTTCACGGCTTTTATCTTCACCTATGGCGTGATGAGTCTGGGCGTTACACGCGATCTGTTGCTCACCGCGGTGCTGGCTGCTTCGGTGCTGGAATTCTTCACGATTCCGTTGTTCGGTCACGTGTCCGATCTGATCGGACGCCGACGCATGTACGTGATAGGCGCCGCTGCTGTCGGGCTATTCGGTTTCCTGTACTTCTTCATGGTCGGAACTCATAACCCGGGATGGATCTTCGCGGCGATCGTGCTTTCGCTGGTGCCGCACGCAATGATGTATGGTCCCCAAGCCGCGTTGATCGCAGAATCGTTCACGGGGCGCTTGCGCTACAGCGGCGCGTCGATGGGATACCAGTTGGCTTCCGTCATCGCTGGCGGTCCGGCACCGTTGATTGCGACCGCGCTTTATGCTTACTTCCATTCGGGATTTGCGGTGGCGTGGTATGTGTTCGTGTGTGCGGTGATTAGCGTGGCCGCCGCTATGCGATTGAGCGATTACACGAATAAGGACATTTCGCGGGAATACGACGACGTGCATGCATTGCATGATCGGGGACACGCCACTCCGTGATCGATCAGGCGGATGGCCGGTCGCAGCGGCCATCCGCGGCCATCCGCCGAATCAGGCATCAGCTTTTCAGCGGCAACCAGACTTCGACTCCACCCATTCCCGTCACCGGATCGAACTGCTCGCCATACCGTTCGAAGTGCGGTGCATCGGCAGGCACGTGCCCTGATGCGGGCAACCACTGATTCCAGATCGTATTCATCGTGCGACGAATGCCCGAGATGTGCTCGCGATGACTGAACACCGCATAGCGTTGTGCCGCGATGCGTACGCGACTCAGCTCCGGCGGCAATGCGGAAAAATCGCTGACTTCGACGCCGCACATATAGTCGAAGTTGCCCAATTCGTCGGCGTTATAGCCAACGCCATAAGCCACCTTGCCGACCTGTCCCGGCACCCTGCCGTACCAGGCGCCAAAGCGCTGCCATTGAGAGGGAATCGCCTTGCTGGTCTCGCACGTATAGCGCTCGCTCAGTCCAGCGATGAGAAGCGGCTTGCCGTCTTCGAAGCGCGGCGGTTCCAGATGGGTCAGAAGGGTTTCGTCCATTTTGATCGGCTCCACGATGCTCAGGTTGTCGAGATGACCCCGCGCGCGCAGCGCATCGGGCGTGAGCCCGAACTGGTCGCGAAACGCGCGCGTGAATGCTTCGTGAGAGCCGTAGCCGGCGTCGAGGGCGACCGCGAGGATGTCGGGCGCACCATCCGCGAGACGTCGTGCGGCCTCGCTCAAACGCCGTGCGCGAACGTAGCGCATCACCGGCATCCCGGTGGCCGCTTCGAACGCGCGGGCGAGGTGAAAGCGCGATACGCAGCCACCGCGGGCGATGTCGTCGAGCGTCAATTCGCCCGCGAAGTGGCTTTCGATATACCAGAGCGCTTTTCCAACCGGGTTCATCTCAGTTCTCATGTCAGCATGAAGCCAGCATAGTCAGCGGCGAACTCAGGCATTTGATCGTGCTTGCTGTTTTGCAGTCGCGGCGGAGGGCCGGGCCGACTCCACCACGTCACTCTGCGCGCCCGCAGCGCCGCCCGCCTGCCCCGGCCGCAGCAACAGCCCACCCAGCACGCCGGCCGCCGCCGCAAAGACCGCCCCAAACAGAAACGCGACGTGATACCCGCTGTTCAGCGCGGCCGCCGCGCTCGACGACGCCTGCATTGCCTCACTACGCGCCGCGGCAAGGCTCGCGAGCACCGCGAGCCCGAGCGCCCCGCCCATCATGAACGACGTATTGACGATGCCCGACGCGAGGCCCGAATCGGCGGGATCTACATCGCTCATCGCGGCGAGCAGCAGCGGGTTGAATGCGATGCCGGCGCCGAAGCCGAGCAGCAACATGCCGGGCAACACGTCGGGGACGAAGCTGCCGCCGACGGGCGCGCGCGCGAACAGCGCGAGCCCGCATGCAGCGATCAGCAGGCCCGCCGCGAGCGGCCCGCGCAGCCCGAAGCGCATCACCACACGCGCCGACAATCCCAGCGAAAAGAGTCCCATGATCAGATTCGCGGGCAGAAACGCGAGCCCCACCTGCAACGGCCGGTACCCGAGCACGCGCTGCAGATACAGCGCCGAAATAAAGAACCACGCGAACATCGCGGCCGCCCACAACACGCCGACCACGTTCGCGGTCGCGACATTGCGCAAACGCAGCAGACCGAGTGGCATCAACGGATGTTCGACTCTCGCCTCGATTGCGAGGAACACCGCAAGCAGTGCGAGCGCGACGCACAGCAGGCCGAGAGTTTGCGCAGAAGTCCAGCCCGCTTCGTTGCCGTTGACGATTGCATAGACCGCCAGCATCAGCGATGCGGTCACGCTGAGCGCACCGGCCACGTCGAGCCGTTCGCCGTGCGCGTGTCCGCGCGCGGCGGGCAAGAGCGCGAGGCACAGCGCGTACACCGCAATGCCGATCGGCAGGTTGACCAGAAAGATCCAGTGCCAGCTCAGCAGATTGGTGAGCAGTCCGCCGAGCAGCACGCCGATGCTGCCGCCGCCCGCGCAGACGAAGCCATACACGCCCATCGCTTTCGCGCGTTCACCGGGTTCGGTGAACAGATTCATGATCAGCGACAACGAGACCGCCGAGACGATCGCACCACCCAGGCCCTGCACGCCGCGCGCGGCGACCAGCAGCACTTGCGAATTCGCGAGGCCGCAGGCGAGCGAAGCGAGCGTGAAGAGCGTAATGCCGCACAGGAACAGCTTGCGGTGTCCGTACAGATCGCCAAGCCGTCCCCCGAGCAGCAGACAGCCGCCGAACGTCAGCATGTAGGCGTTGACGACCCATACGAGGGAGGTTTCGCTAAAGCCGAGATCGGTGGCGATGGACGGCAGCGCGACGTTCACGATGGTCGTGTCGAGCACGATCATCAGCACGCCGAGGCAGAGCACGATCAGTGCGAGCCAACGTTGCTTGCCGTGGAGGGAGTGGGTCATGCGGGTGCCCCTTTACGCGGATTTACGCGGATTCGGTCGATCACCGACGATGGGTTTTCGAGTCTAGCATCCGCGCATTTCGCGTCCAACTACGAAATCCTGGGCGGCAGCTCTTCGGATCGCGCCCATAACGCTTGATCTCGTAGGGGACGCCGTGTTTCTTCGAGCCGCCCGCGGTGATGGTTGGCGACGTGTACTACCCGGTTCACAATAAGGACTTTAGAGAGTAGTCAATAAAACACAACGAGGAGGTGACCGCGTGATCTATTCGGATCGAAAGTTTGTTCGAATCGACCCACCGATCAAGGTGTACTTGTGAAACACGGGCGATCGATCGGATTGGCTGCGGTAGTGCTTGCAATGATGTTTGCCGTACTTCTCGTCGCGACGCACACCGATACCGGGAATGCGAGCGAGTGCATCAAAAGCACGTCAAAGAACGGCCGCTACATTGCAGAGCGATGCCTGCTCCAATGGCGAGGCGGCAACGACCCGGACTATCGCGGTCAGGTCTACGACGCTGTCTCAGGCAAACTGCTGGTGCGCCGAACCTTCAGCACGCCCGTTCCTGAATTGATTTGGCTGGACGACGAAGGCGTTTCATTTTCTCGTGGCGACGACGACGCGTCGTTTGTAAAACTGCCGCCGTCATTCTATGACCGGATGATCGCCCGATTTTCATCGAGGGAATGACCACATCCTCAAACCTTAGACTTACCCCCCATCAACCCATTCGACGGCAAAGTCTCATCCAGCAACTTCCTCGCACTCTCAATCCCCGCCACCGGCAAACCCTCCGGATCGAGCAACCCCACCTGCACGAGCACCGAAGCCTGATCCCAATAGATGTGCTCGTTATAAAGCTTGTCACCGCGGAAGCACACCACGGCGAGCATCGGCACCTCGAAGTACTTGCCGGTCGGCGCGACGCCCGGCAGCAGCCAGTCGATCTCGCAGCTATGCGTGCAACTGAAAATGAACTCATCGACGACGCGATCCGAGCCGATCGTGCGTGAAATCGGGATCAGCTTCGTATCGGGCGGATTCGAGTTGACGAAATGATGCGTGTAAAAGCGCTTCAGATTGTCATGCCCGACACCGCCCGTCATCGTCGGAACATGATTGACGTAGGGCTCGGCGACCATCGTCGGCATCACCGCATCGACGTCGCGTGTCGCGAACTCGTGATAGCAATGCGCTTCCCACAGCGCGTTCAGATCGTAGACTGGACCGAGCACCTTGCGCAGCAGCGCGAGCGTGCGCGAGTACGCCATCATCGCGGCCGGCTTGTCGTACTGCTTGCGCTGCGGCGCGGCGAACGCGTGATCGCAGCCGGGATACACGTATTGCTCGATCTGCGGCCGCGTACGCAGTGCGGCGCCAATGCGTTCGCGCGTTTCGGGCGGACAGTGCGCGTCGTTTTCAGGGAAGTGGAACACCATCGGGCAGTTGATTGCCGATACTTCGTCGAGATGCGCGTCAAGCCCCACGCCGTAATAGCTGACCGCGCAATCGACTTCGGTGCGCGCCGCGCTCAAAAACGCGAGCTTGCCGCCGAGGCAGTAGCCGACCACGCCCACCTTACCAGCCTGCTCGGGCAGTTCGCGCAACGTGGCGATCGTGGCGGCGATGTCCTTCACGGCGACATCCGTATCGAACTGCCCCAGATAGCCGAGCGCCTGTTTCATATCGGCGTCGCCGTAGCCAAGCGAAATGCCCGGCTTGATGCGCCAGAACAGATCGGGCACGAGCACGACGTAGCCTTCTTCGGCGTAGCGATCGGCGGTCGCCTTCATCGTGTCATTGACGCCGAAGATTTCCTGCAGCAGCACGAGCCCCGGGCCCGAGCCCTGCGCGGGGCGCGCGACGTAAGCGTTGAAACGGCCGCCATCGTGGGCGACGACTTCGATGAAAGAGCCGGCCATGCGGTCTGTCTCCAGTCTTATGATAGATACGGGTTACGTCATCATGCGCAACTCGAAACGTTTGAGCTTGCCCGTTTCGGTGCGCGGTAGCGCGCCGACGAACGTGATGACGCGCGGATATTTATACGGCGCGACGTTATTCTTAACGAAATCCTGCAGTTGCGCGACCAGTTTATCGTCGGCCGTGTAGCCGGGGTTCACCACGACGAAGGCCCGCACGATCTGCCCGCGCGTTTCGTCGGGCACGCCGATCACGCCGCATTCGGCTACCGCCTCGTGCTGCATCAGCACGCTTTCCACCTCGGGGCCGGAAATGTTGTAGCCGGCCGACACGATCATGTCGTCGGCGCGCGCCTGGTAGAACACGTAGCCGTCCGCGTCCAGATAGACCGAATCGCCCGGCAGGTTCCAGCCATCGCGCACGAAGCGCAACTGTCTGTCGTCGGCCAGATAGCGGCAGCCGGTCGGGCCGCGCACTGCGAGCTTGCCGATCGTGCCGGGCGGCACGGGTTGCATGTCGTCGTCGACGGCTTGCACGACGTAGCCCGGCACCGCGCGGCCGATCGCGTGAGGCCGGATCTCCGCGCCTTGCGACGAAACGAAGATGTGGATCAGCTCGGTGCCGCCGATGCCGTCGATCATGTCGATGCCAGTCGCGTCGCGCCACAGACTCCGCGTCGAATCGGGCAGCGCCTCGCCGGCCGACACGGTCTTCTTCAGCGACGACACGTCGTGTTGCGCGACGAGCGGCGCCATCTGCCGATAGAACGTCGGCGCGGTGAACATCACGGTCGCATGAAAACGTTCGACCACGTCGAGCAAGGTCTGCGGCGTGAGCTTTTCGACGAGCACCGTCGACGCACCGACGCGCAGCGGAAAGCACAGCAGGCCGCCGAGCCCGAACGTGAACGCGAGCGGCGGCGTGCCGCAGAAGATGTCGCTCGCGGAAGGCTTCAGCACATGACGCGGGAACAGATCGCACATCGCGATCATGTCGCGATGGAAATGCATGCAGCCTTTCGGCGCGCCGGTCGTGCCGCTCGTGAACGCGATCAGGCAGACGTCGTCGGCGGCGGTGTCGCATGCGGTGAAGTCCTCTGGCTTGTTGGCGGCGAGCGTCTCGAGCGAATCGGCGGAATCGTCGTGAAAGCGGCGCGTCTGCTTCAGCACTGCGCAGTAGAACTCGTCGCGCGGATTCGTGCAGCGCTCGAGTTCCGCTGTCAGGCGCGCGTCGCAAAGCGCGGCGCTGACCTGCGCTTTCTCGATGATCTGCTTGAGTTCCTTCGCGCGCAGCAGCGGCATGGTCGGCACCACGACGAGCCCCGCCTTCAGCGCCGCGAGTGTGGCGACGGCCATCTGCAACGTGTTCGGTCCACGCAGCAGCACGCGGTTGCCGGGCCGCAAGCCCATTTCATCGACGAGCACATGGGCGCTGCGGTTGACCAGCGCGAGCAGTTCGCCGTACGTGGTTGCTTGCGGCTTGCCATGGACGTCTGACCAGATCGCCGGCCGGTCGCGATGTCCGGCCTCGATGGTCCGCTCCAGCAGTTCGGTCGCGCAGTTCAGCCGCGGCGGATAGGCGACGTCCGGATTGTCGAGCAGAAAGACGGGCCATTGATCCTGCGGCGGAAGATTGTCGCGCGCGAAAGTATCGACGTGTGCTGACGGTTCCATCATGGTCTCCCGGGGCGTTGAGCCGGAAAATGCGCTTCGTTCGGTGTGAAGGGCTTGCCTGTGCGTTCGATACCTGTATGACGTTCAGTGCGGAATCACCGCGGTGGCTTCGATCTCGACCTTCGCGCGGTCTTCCATCAGCGCGACGACCTGCACCGCGCTCATCGCGATGTCGTAGTCGCCGATCAGCTCGCGAAACACGCGGCCGATGTCCTTCAGCGATGCGAGGTACTCGCGCTTGTCGGTCACGTACCAGGTGAGGCGCACCAGATGTTCGGGCTTGCCTCCCGCTTCGCGCAGCACGGCAAGCAGATTCTTCAGCGCCTGCTCGGACTGCAGCGCGAAATCATCGGAATGGAACTGCGCCTGTTCGTCCCAGCCGATCTGGCCAGCGATGAACACCTGTGTGCCGCCGCTCGCCGCGACGCCGTTCGCATAGCCGCGCGGTTTGACCCAGCCGGCGGGAAGGAGAGCTTTTTTCATCAGCGCTGAGCCTCGATGGGGGAGGGCGATGGAGCGTACGCCGCGAGCGCGCTCGCGATGTCGCCGGGAAGATCGATCGATTTCGCGCTGTCGAACGACATGAACACGAGCACCTGTTTCGAACGAAAGCGCGTTTCGCCGTTGCAATGCCCGTGAATCTCGATGCCGATAGAACTGCGGCCGATGGTGTGGACCTCGAGCGTGAGCAGGATCGTTTCGCCCATCTGGCTCGGCCGCGAGAACTCGCAGTCGAGCTTGACGATCGGCAGGCCGATGCGGCGCCGCGCGATCATGTGCGCGTAGTCGATGCGCAGGCCCTCGTTGAACCAGTCTTCGACGAGCACGTTGGTGATCACGAGGTACTGCGGAAAGTACACGATGCCCGCGGGATCGCAGTGCGAGAAGCGGATGCGGACGGGCCGCTCGAACGATGTACTCATTGCGCGTTACCGTTCGCAGCGGCATGCGCCCTCAACAGATCGCGGCCGACGATCAACTGCTGCACTTCGGTCGCGCCTTCGTAAATGCGCAGCGCGCGGATCTCGCGGTACAGCATCTCGACCGCGCTGCCGCTTTGCACACCCATGCCGCCGTAAAGCTGTACGGCTGCGTCGATCACCTGCTGCGCGCCTTCGCTCGCGTGCCACTTCGCCATCGCGGCTTCGCGCGTGACGCTTTCGCCCTGGTCGCGCAGCCACGCGGCCCGATAGACGAGCAGCGCGCTGCTGTCGATCGTCAGCGCCATCTGCGCGAGCTTCGCCTGCGTCAACTGGAAGTCGCCGAGCGTCTGGCCAAACATCTTGCGCGACGCCGCGCGCGCGAGGCCTTCGGCCATCGCATGACGCGCGAAGCCGAGCGATGCGGCCGCCACCGACGTGCGAAAAATATCGAGCGTGCGCATTGCGATCTTGAAGCCTTCGCCGGGCGCGCCGAGCATCTGGCTCTTCGGCACGCGCGCGTTCGTGAAGCGCAGACGCGCGAGCGGATGCGGCGCGATCACGTCGATGCGCTCGGCGATGTCGAGGCCCGGCGTTTCTGCATCCACGATGAATGCGCTGATGCCGCGCGCGCCTGGTGCTTCGCCGGTGCGCGCGAACACCACGTAGAAGTCCGCGATTCCGCCGTTCGATATCCACGTCTTCTCGCCGTCGAGCACGTAGTGGTCGCCCTCTTCGCGTGCGGCCAGCGCCATCGCCGCGACGTCCGAGCCCGCTTGCGGCTCCGACAGCGCGAACGCGGCGATCGCCCGGCCGCTCGCGACGCGCGGCAGATAGCGCGATTTCTGCTCATGCGTGCCGGCGAGCGAGATCGCGCCCGAGCCGAGGCCTTGCATTGCCAGTGCGAAATCGGCGAGGCCGGAATAGCGCGCGAGCGTTTCGCGCAGCAGACACACCGCGCGCGTGTCGATCGTGTCGCCGTGGCCGCCATAAGCGACGCCGCCGACGCCGTATTTCAGCCAGCCGGCCTCACCGAGTTCCCGCACCAGCAGGCGGCAGGTCGCGTCGGTGTCGCCATGATCTTGATGCTTGAGATGCTCGCGGCACCACGCGTCGATGCCGGCCGCGAGTTGGCGATGACGCGGCTCGAAAAACGGCCACGCGAGCGGGTTATGCAAGTCGATCGGCGTGTTCTGATGGTCGGCGCTCAACTCAGTCTCCTTCGAACACCGGACGTGTCTTCGCCGCGAACGCGTCGTACGCGCGCTCGAAGTCGCGCGTGCCCATGCAGATCGCCTGCGCCTGCGCTTCGGATTCGATCGCTTCGTCGATGCTCATGCTCCATTCCTGGTGCAGCATCTTCTTCGTCATGCCGTGCGCGAAGGTCGGGCCGGACGCGAGATCGGCGGCGAGCTTGTGCGCTTCTTCGATGAGCGCGGCCGGGTCGCACAGGCGGTTGTAAAAGCCCCATGCGTGAGCTTCGTCGCCGCTTGCCGAGCGGCCGGTGAACAGCAGTTCGGCGGCGCGTCCCTGGCCGATGATGCGCGGCAGCATCGCGCATGCGCCCATGTCGCAACCGGCGAGGCCGACCCGCGTGAACAGGAACGCGAGCTTGCTGCGCGCGGTGCCGAGGCGCAGATCGGAAGCCATCGCGAGGATTGCGCCGGCGCCCGCGCAGACACCGTCGACGGCCGCGATGATCGGCTGCGGGCAATGGCGCATGGCCTTGACGAGGTCGCCGGTCATGCGCGTGAACAGCAACAGCTCGGGCATCGGCAGATCGATCAGCGGCGCGATGATGTCGTGCACGTCGCCGCCCGAGCAGAAGTTTTCGCCCGCGCCGTGCAGCACGACGGCTTTCACGTCGGTCGCGTACGCGAGGTCGCGGAACAGGTCGCGCAACTCCGCATACGATTCGAAGGTCAGCGGGTTCTTGCGCTCGGGGCGGTTCAGCGTGATCGTCGCGACCTTGCTGGTCACCGACCAGCCGAAGTGCTTCGCCTCGTAGCCCGCCAGGGTCAGGCGGTTGCCGGCCATCAGTGCGTCGGCGGTGGATCGTGTCATGTATGCCTCCAGTGCGAAGTCAGCCTTTCAGGCTGTCGAGCAGATGCCGCTTGAGTTTGCCGAGGTCCTGATGGGTCTTCATCTTTTCGTCGAGGCTCAGGCCGCCGAACATTTCGACGACCCATTGCTCGTGCGCGACGGCCATTTTGTCGAACGCCTTGCGGCCAGCCGTCGTCAGGCACACGCTGATCGAGCGGCGGTCGTTCGGGTCGGTATCGCGCGTGACGAGCCCCTCTTTTTCGAGCTGATCGGTGATGCCGGTGACGTTGCCGCCCGTCACCATCAAACGGCGCGACAGCTCGGTCATCTTCAGGCCTTCGGGATGTCGTTCGAGTTGCGCCATCAGATCGAAACGCGGCAACGTGGTGTCGAATTCGGTGCGCAGACGTTTGCGCAATTCGGCCTGCACGAGGTTGGTGGTGGTCAGCATGCGCAACCACAGACGCAGGCCCATATGGCTGTCCGCACCGGTGCTCATTTCGAGGTCCACGACGTTCTCCGCGGGTTGGGCGACGCCTTTGCGCGACGGTTTCGCATCCGCCGCCGACTTTTTTGCTTGTGTTGATTTGCTCACGTTACTTCCCCACCCGAAATGGAAATGGATTGCCCCGTGATCGCATCCGAGCCGGGGCGGCACAGCCACAACACCGCGTTCGCGACCTGCTCCGGACTCACGAAGCGGCGCTGCGGATTCGAGCGCAGCAGCGTGTCGCGCGCCTCGGCTTCGGTGCGCGAGGTCTTGCTCGTGATCTGTTGGAGCGATGCATGCAGCAGCTCGGTTTCGGTGTAGCCGGGGCACACGGCGTTGACGGTGATGCCGCGCGTCGCGGTTTCGAGCGCGAGCGAGCGCGTGAGACCGACCACGCCGTGCTTCGCGGCGCAATACGCGGCGACGTACGCATAGCCGATCTGCCCCGCGGTGCTTGCGACGTTGACGATACGGCCATAGCCACGCTCGAGCATGCCCGGCAGTACAGCGCGGGTGCCCAGAAACACGCCGGTCAGATTCACGTCGAGCATGCGCTGCCAGAGCGCGAGATCGGTGTGCGTGAACGGCGCGGCCTGCGCCTGCCCCGCGTTGTTGACGAGGATATCGACGGCGCCCGCCTCACCGAATGCGCGCGCCACCGACTCTTCTTGCGTGACGTCCATGCTGATGCACGCGACATCGCCGAGTGCCGCGCATTGTTCGCGCTGCGCTTCGAGGCGTTGTGCGTTGCGGCCCATCAGCGTGACGCGCGCGCCGGCGCGCAGCAGCGCCTGCGCGATGGCTGCGCCGATGCCGCTGCCGCCGCCGGTGACGACCGCGTGTTGGGCGGCGAGAGAGGTGTCTGACGTGTTCACACGGTTCCTTCGGCGCGTTGCGCGCGTTGTTGCGCCGTCAGGCCGGCGTTGGCGATGGCCTGCGCGCGCTCGCGTTCGAGGTTGCGTTCGAGCTGCATTTTCGCGGCGGTGTAGGGCTTCGGCCACGCGATGTCGAGATAGCCGATCTTCGCCGCTTCGTTCAACGTCCACGACGGATTCGCGAGATGCGGACGCGCGATCGCGCACAGGTCCGCGCGGCCCGCCGCGATGATGCTGTTCACGTGGTCCGCTTCGGAAATCGCGCCGACCGCGATCGTCGCGATGCCGGCTTCATTGCGCACGCGATCGGCGAACGGCGTCTGGAACATGCGGCCGAACACGGGCTTTTCTTCCTTGCTGACCTGGCCCGACGACACGTCGATCATGTCCGCGCCGGCGGCCTTGAACGCTTGCGCGATCTTCACGGCGTCGTCGGGCGTGTTGCCGCCTTCGACCCAATCGTGCGCGGAAATCCGCACCGAAATCGGCTTGTCCTGCGGCCACACCGCGCGGATCGCGCTGAATACCTGCAGCGGATAACGCAGACGGTTTTCGAGCGAGCCGCCGTATTCATCGGTACGGTGATTCGTCAGCGGCGACAGAAAGCTCGACAGGAAATAGCCGTGCGCGCAGTGCAATTCGAGCCAGTCGAAACCCGCTTCGATCGACATGCGCGTCGCCTTCACGAACTGCTGCTCGATTGCGCGCAGCTCTTCATGCGTGGCTTCCCGCGAATGCTGGCTGATGCCGCGCAGATACTGCTGCGGCGACGCCGAAACGAGCGGCCAGTTGCCTTCGTCGAGTGGCTGGTCGATGCCTTCCCACGCGACGCGCGTCGAACCTTTCGCGCCGGAGTGGCCGAGCTGGATGCCGATCTTCGCATCCGATTGGAGATGCACCAGATCGACGATGCGCTTCCACGCGGCCAGATGCTCGGGCGCGTACATGCCGGGGCATCCCGGCGTGATGCGCGCTTCGGGCGACACGCAGGTCATCTCGGTCATCACGAGCGCGGCGCCGCCCATTGCGCGCGCGCCGAGATGCATCAGGTGGTAGTCGCCTGCCACGCCATCTACCGCCGAGTACTGCGCCATCGGCGACACCATCACGCGATTCTTCAGCGTGACGCCGCGCACCTTGAAGGGCGTGAACATCGGCGGAATCGAATGTTTGTCCGCCGCGCGCTCGACGCCCGCGCGCTTCGCGAGCCAGTCTTCGAAGCCGGACAGATATTGCGAATCTCTCTCGCGCAGGTTCTCGTGCGAGATGCGCTGCGAGCGCGTGAGCAGCGAATAGGCGAACTGTTCCGGCTCGAACGACGTATAGCGATCGACGTGCTCGAACCATTCGGTCGAATTGCGCGCGGCGTTCTGGATGCGCAGCACGTCGACGCTGCGTACTTCGGCGTAGTGCTTCAACGCTGCAGCCAGATCGTCAGGATGCGAACCCGGATGCGCGCTGATGCTGTTCGCGAGTTCGATCGCGTCTTCCAGCGCGAGCTTGGTGCCAGAGCCGATCGAGAAGTGCGCGGTATGCGCCGCGTCGCCCATCAGCACGATCGGCGTTCGTGTGCCGTTCGCGTTGCGGCGCCAATGCACCCATTCCTTGTTGACGACGCGCGGAAAACGGATCCATTGCGACGAGCCGCGCAGATGCGCCGCGTTGGACATCAGCGCATTGCCGTCGAGGTACTTCGCGAACAGCTTCTCGCAGAACGCGATGCTGTCTTCCTTGCTCATTTCGTCGAGACCGGCGGCGCGCCATACGCGTTCCGGGGTTTCGACGATGAACGTCGAGGTTTGATCGTCGAAGCGGTAGGCGTGCGCCTGGAACCAGCCGAATTCGGTTTCCTCGAACGCGAACGTAAACGCGTCGAACAGCTTCTTCGTGCCGAGCCACACGAAGCGGCAGTCGCGCACGTCGATGTCCGGCTGATAGGTGTGCGCGTATTTCTGACGCACGGCGCTGTTCAGGCCGTCGCTCGCGATGATCAGGTCCGCGTCGTATGCGCTGTCGTCCACGACCTGGGTTTCGAACACGAGCTTCACGCCGAGTTCTTCGCAGCGCGCCTGCAGGATATTCAGCAGGCGTTTGCGACCGATGCCGCAAAAGCCGTGGCCCGACGAACGCACGCTGCGGCCGCGGAAGTGGATCTCGATGTCGTCCCAGTGATTGAACGCGTCGAGGATCGCCTCGGCGCTCGGGGCGTCGGCGGCGCGCAGATTGCCGAGCGTCTGGTCGGAGAACACGACGCCCCAGCCGAAGGTGTCGTAGGGGCGGTTGCGCTCGATCACCGTGACTTCATAGCCGGGGTTGCGCTTCTTCATCAACAGACCGAAGTACAAACCGGCCGGGCCGCCCCCGATACAGACTATGCGCATGCTGGTTCCCCAAAATGAACTCCGCGTTGAGATTAATTTAGGTTTTGATAGTTTAGATGTCAAGTAAATTTCGGGAGTGCCGGCATTGGCGGCTTCAGGCGATGTCGGGTATGCAACGTCCGTCGCCAGACAGTGCGGAGGCCGTTCCCCGCGCCTCAACCCGAAAGAACGGCGCCGCCCAGCGACGAGTGGAGTGTCGAGCAACAACAACCTGCGCAGGGCGTTTACTGGCGCTGATGGGTTTATGCAGGCCGGTCGACTGACAATCCTCGCAAGACCTGCGCTACGCCTCGACGCTGCTCGCAATATTTCGCGTGTTCGCCGATACGCTCGTTGTGCCGGCTGACGAAGAACTGCTATGGTGCGGTCCACCCGCAGCCGCCCCAAGCCCATTGGGGAGACAGCCGCGCGGTGAATGGATCAAAACCGTTCGTGGGTTCGACAAAGAGATGTCCGCGCCACGGAGCCGCTTGAGGATGGCGAACAGGAGTTCGCTTTTGGTGTCGGCAGCGATCCTGGGGCTCCTCACATGCCCCGTAACGGTGAGCGTAATGCCTTCGGGCGTCAACTGACTGAACATGACGGATGGCGCCGGATGTGCCAGAACCGAAGGATGATCCCTGTAAGCATCGAGAAGAATGTCGCGGACTTGCTCCGGGTCGACGTCGAGGGCGAACGTGAGCACCAGGGAGGCGATACCCTGTGTGGTGTTTCCCATCGTGACGTTGCGCACGTTCTGCGAGATGAGCTGTGAGTTCGGCACGATCACAGTCGACTTGTCCGCAAGCTGGATCTGGGTGGCACGCACGCTAATGCGCCGTATGTCTCCCTCGATGCCGGCGATACTGATCATGTCGCCCACCTTCACCGGCCGCTCCGCGAGCAAGATTAGTCCGGAAATAAAGTTCTTTACGATTTCCTGCAGACCGAAACCGATTCCTACCGACAACGCACTGACTATCCACGCAAGGTTGTGCCATCTGACGCCTAGCACCGACAACGACTGCAGCATGACGAGCACGTAACCGATGTTCGCAAACAGTGTGAGCAGCGACGCCCGCATTCCGGGACTCATTTCCGTCTTAGGCAGCAACTCCCTGTCGAACCATTTGCGCACGGACCGCACCAGATATATTCCGACGCCGGCCGTGAGCACGGCGCTAAAGATGTGAGCGGGGACGATATTGAGCGCACGCAGCCGGTCGCCGCCCAGCACCTCCAGAATGCTGTCGATCAGATCCGCGGGCGTTGTTCCGAGACCGCCTGTGAGCAGCGCAACGACTGCAGCGACGATGAGTGCGCTTCGGAGAACCCCGGTAAGCACTGTCGAAATCTGCGCGAGATGGGCGTTTTCGAGGCCAAACAGATGCTTGATCGTATTACCGCTTGCATGCGTCGGCAAAAAGATGCTTTCGCATACATCGCGCGTAAGCATCACCAGAAAATAGAGACTGCACAGAACGATATAGAACCACACGAGTTCGTAGGTCAGGAAACGCGCAACGGAAATGTATCCGAAGACCAATGCAGCCAGGGCGCCCACTACGACAACGCAGACAGCAGCGTGAATCAGACCGGCAACTGTTGACCGACCTTCCGGCGAATTTCCGGCTGCGGCCAGAGCGGTACGTACCCGGTTCGCATGAAGCAACGAAGCGCCGATGGCCAACGCGACGATCAACGCGACCAGACCGCGAGTGAAAATCGTGATTTGAAGGCTGGTGTCCACCGCTCTGTTGATCTGCTCTATCGCCCCTGAAAACAGCAGGAGCGCGGCCAATGTCCGTGGAAAAGATCTGAGCGCCTGCGCCACAGGATCAGCGATAGCAGGCAGGCGCCAGGTAGGATGCTCTGTACACAGGAACGCCCTGCCAAGTGCGAGGATCAACGCACAATTGACGATGTGCTTGACAAGCTCGTCAGTGAAGGTCTGCAGGGCGGGCGACAAGCTTTGTCGACCGCCAATGGCCACGCCGACCAGGTGTATTGCAACCACAGTGGTCGCAAGCGTCGCAAGTACGGTCGATATCGCGAAAGCACTGCGGCGCAGCCGTCCTTCCGGCAGACGGCGAACGCAAACCCATCCTAGCGTTCGCTCAAGAAGGCTGGCACCGACTGTTGCGCAGGCTACCGCGGCCAGAAGGATCGTGGTGGCGAGGAAGCGTCCCGGTTGCCACATCGATTGCATCTGCTTTTCGACCTGCTTTCCAAGCGCTCGCAGACTCTGATAGTCAGCCGCTTCCGGGTGAACCATGGGTGTCCAGAATGCAGTGCTCAGAATGCTGTCGGTGCGGAGCGCCAGTTGGTCTTTCAGATGTTCGTGGAGCAATCGTCCGATCTGTGCATCGACGTTGGCCAGATCGCCCTTAATGCTTCGCGCCTGCCTGAGCTGCGCACCAAGCCGCGCTTGCTGCGCCGTGAGGGCGTCGCGTTGTTGGGCGACGGCGGGTGTTTCCGGCCTTGCACCGGCGAGGGGTGCCGCGCCGAGCAAATCGAGCTGCGCGTGCGTCCGTTCAAGCTCGGGCTGCAGCGAGGTTTCGACCAATTTGTCGACGTCGTCGACTATGCGCCGGCTCAGCGAGTCCAGTTTGATCAGTTCGGCATCACCGGTTGCCCTCGACGCTCGCTGCCTGAGCGCGTCTTCCTTGGCCTGAAGCGCATTGAGTGCTTCCGCCGGCTCAGAACCCACACCAGCGATGGGCGCGGCGTAGTCGCGGTCAGCCCCGGCAGGCGGACCGCCCGCCGAGCATGCTACGGCCGGGACGAGGGCCCACAACGCAAGAACGATGACGCGGAAAGTGACCAGAAGTACTTGTCGCATGGCTCGGGAAGGAGACGGGCGAAACGTCATTGCCTGCCTCATGGCGCAGCAGGTGCCATCCGCCGATGTGCCCATGCCGGTAGCGCAGGAGACGTTCGCTGTCCGATATCTAAAGTGATTAGTATATCATCGGTGATATGTAAACCATAATTGTAGCGAACTCGCGCCAAGCGCCCGTCGACGCAACGCGCGGTAACAGATCGTGGGGCGGTCGGCAAAAAATTGCGGAAGCGCTGACGAGGGACGCGTCGGCGGTTTAGGGGCCTGGATCGGCGACTGTGAAGAAAGCTGGCTCTGGACTTGAGACGTTGCCTGCGTCAGCTGCTGTGACGAAAGCTGCTGCATGAGGGGCTGTTGCGTTAACTTTGCCGCCCTGAAAAAAACCGGCCCCCTGAACTTTTTCGCCGCTAACTTCAAATATCCGATATCACGCCGCTGCCGGAAACGGGTTGGACTGACGATTGCTTTGCGGACGAGCTTCTCACGCCACCATATTGTTCAAACGCCTGTTGTTGGGCTTGCATCCGCGCCTTGGCGCACGCAAAGTCCATCGGGTAGCCCGCGGCGGCGCTTGTTCTGTCCAGGTAGCTTGCACCCTGCGGCCGAACCGGGGCGCGCACTAGCTCGCTCATTAGCGAGCTGGTGCTGTGTGCGAATGAGACAGCCGGTACGGTTAGCGCAGACGCGAGAACGGTACCCGGGATGAACTTTCTTGCCTTCACGATGATGGTCTCTCCACTAGCGCGTCGGACATAAGAGGACGCGGATTTCTGAAATAACGTGCTGGGGCAGCAAGCCGTCAGTTCGTTGAGCGAGAGTCTATCGAATCGCTAAACACTCACAAGCAACTGCACGACAACGAACAGTTCCGCCGGGCGCAACCTTGCGAGCTCCCACGGACGCCCATCGCCTCGTTCGTTGGCAAGATGGAAACACACAATTGCGAGCGTCCCTTCAAGGTCTACGGCACATATACTTCCCGCCGCCGTCACCTCATCCATCAGGTGCCGGATTCTTATTGTCGAGAGAAGGAGTACTTATGGAAAAGCCATTCATCGCGATGATCGGTAAAGCAAGGCCAGAAAGCGCTCACCAGATCGTGCAGGCCGCGCTTCGCAGTGCAGCGACGGCGTCCACGCCCAACGGCGCCATCGACCTGCTTGGCGAGGCCCTGCTGGAGCTGGAGCGCCTGCTCGCACTGAATAGCGGGCAGATGCACTGAACTTCAGTGGCCCGCGTGGCTTTCCGAGAACACATGCAATGCTCCGGGGAGGTGTCAATGAACAGATCGCTTGCCGCACTGCTCCTGCCGTTAATGGTCGATGCCAATGCGGTTATCGCTGTTGTCAGGTATTCCGCATGTCCCGGAACAGGGCAGATCAATTCATGATTGACGATCTATCCAATAGTGATGATAATATCACTCATGCGGATTGCAGGTGTGTCGCCACTGTCCCCACGCGGGGACGGCAAATGTGCGGCGATGACGGCAGGATAAGGGCAGCGTATGCGAGCCAGGCGAATTGTGCAGCGCCGCTCGCCTGCCGAACTGAGCTTTAACGCGGAAAGGTCTTACGTATGACTGTCTACCATCGCCAATCATTGTTCTGGGGAGCCGTTGCCCTAGCGGCTGGCATCCTGTTATGGGTCCTGCGTCCCGTCCTGACGCCGTTTTTACTCGGTGCCATGATCGCGTACGTTTTGCAGCCAGGCGTGGAGTGGCTCGTACGGCATCGCGCACCCCGCGGTCTCGCGGCGTTTGTCATGATTTCCCTGTTCGCATCGCTTCTTCTGCTGCTTGTTTTGCTGATATTCGCGGTCTTTCAGAGAGAAGGGCCCGAACTCGCAAAAGAGCTGCCTTCGTTGGCGTCCAAACTGGACGCTGCGCTGAAACCCCGGCTGGCTTTCCTGGGGATCAACCATTCGCTCGATCTGGGGCATGTTCGCGACGCATTGGCAGCGCGACTGACTTCAGGCGAACACGGCGCAGTCCTCGCTGTGTGGCAGTACTTGCGCACGAGCGGCAATGTGATGTTGAGCCTCGTGGGCAATGCGGTGCTGGTGCCGGTCGTTCTTTTCTATCTTCTCTACGACAGGCACGAGGCGCTCGAGCGCATGGAGAGTTTTGTGCCGCGGCGCTGGCTCGGAAAAACTCGCCACTTCGTTGCCGAGATCGACCAGATGCTGGCGCAGTATCTCCGTGGGCAACTGCTTGTCGTCGTGATACTTGCGGTGTTTTACCCCGCAGCGCTGGCGATCGCCGGGTTGGACATCGCGCTGCCTGTCGGCCTTCTCACTGCATTTGCCGTGTTCGTGCCGTATATCGGCTTCTCGACCGCGCTGGTTCTTGCGCTGCTCGCCGCGTTTCTACAATTCGGGAACTGGTACGGCTTCGCAGCGGTGGCCGTCATATATGGAATCGGACAGATCCTCGAGAGTGTCGTTCTGACACCGAGGCTCGTTGGCGAGCGCATTGGCCTGCATCCGTTGGCGGTTATTTTCTCGTTGTTGGCGTTTGCGCAACTGTTCGGATTCTTCGGCGTGCTGCTGGCACTTCCCGTGAGTGCCGTCGTCGTTTCAGCGTTGCGGGAACTACGGCGGGGCTATCTGGCAAGTGCGCTTTACCAGGACTGATCGTTTTTAGATCAGCAGTAGTTGCGCACTGCGCCAACAAACAGCGGATGATGCTCGATTGCCTGCGAGGCGTGTGGCGCCGAGCGTGAAACCGCCTATCGCTTCAGATGGGCGCCGCTCGAGGGGGTGAAGGAAGTGGACGGCGAGCAATCTTTTCTGCTTCCGCGCGCTTGATGCCGAACGCCTGCAGCACCATGGCCGCCGTACTCTCGGCGAACTTGTCGTGCCTGGATCGAAGGGTCTTTCGTGCGCGAACCGTCTGTTTTGAAAATCCGGAGAAGTGAAGCTCAGCTGCTACTCCAGCGACGACAGTGCCGATCACGGAAAACACACACATCAGTTCGTCCGCGACCATGAAGCGTCGTTCCGAAATCCCTCTCTTCGTATCCCGCAGCAGCCGCTGACCGAGTCCCCTGCTCAGTACGCGCGTGGACAGCCCTTCGCGTATAAGGAGTTGCCCCCAAACGGGCTCCCGATACGCGCGCAAAAGCGTATGACGCACCGACACTGCAACCGCTTCGGCTGGGTCCGGCAATCCCGCGGCCAGGCGATCGAGCGTACCGGCGAATTCCTCGAACAGCCATTCGACAAGCGCGGCGAAGATCCCTTCCTTTGAGTCGAAGTAGTTGTAAAAGGACCCGAATCCCACGTTGGCGGCGTTCGTGATCTCGGTGATCGTGACGCCGTCCATTCCCTTCTGCGCCACCAGTTCGAACGCAGCATCGAGCAGACGAAGCCGCGTTTCGAACTGGCGCCGTGCCACGCGCGGCGATCGTGCTGCGATGGATTCGCGGCCGGAATTGGATGAACTGGATCCCTTCATTGGTTGCCGACGGTTCGTGCGCGAACTCGGAACGTTGGGCATGTCAACTCCTCCTCTGTATGCGGCAGATTGTAGATTTAAATCTCATAGTTGACAATAGAATCAGAAATGGATTTAATGTCACCTGTGCGACGGCGGAAGCGGGAAAACGGCGGAACCGGCAAGCGGCGAACAAGTCTCCGGGCCGCTACCAGTTGCCCCGCGCCCAAGTCCGCACACGTCGTGCAGAGAGCGCGTGCATCAGCGATGTGCCTGTCAAATGGCGCCGACCCGCTTCGAGGCACGTGTTGCTTACCCGATGCGATGGTCTGTCAAGGAACTTGTGCCGCCGTTCCGTCGGGTCATCAAAGAGGATTAGTTCGGCATCAATGGCTTTGTTTTCGCGTTACTGGCAACGCACGTCCGGCGGGCGCGGCTGGCCATTGGCGCGGACGACTTTTCCACCTGACTTCATCACCTGCCTTGTGTGAACATCGTGAAACATTCCGGTCTTGTCGCGCTGAAACGAGTGCGCTCCCTGTTACCTTGCTTCCTTCCATCCACACGTAAGGCAACTGTCGCCCTTGCGGCATGCAGCGCCATCGTCCTTGGCGCATGCCACCAGCGCGACGCAGTGGTCGCCGAGGTCAAGCCCGTCGTCGCGCTGGCGGTTCACCCGGATGAGCGCGTCGACACCACCTCGTTGCCCGCACAGGTGGAGGCGCGCTACTCCACGCCTTTATCGTTCCGGGTGGGAGGCAAGGTCATCGAGCGCCGAGTGCATATCGGCGATACGGTCAAGGCGGGACAGACCGTTGCGCTGCTAGATCCGACGGATCTGCAGAACAACCTCGTCAATGCGCGCGCGCAACTCGATGCGGCTGAGCATCGCCTTGTCTTCGCGAAGCAGCAGCTCGACCGCGATGAAGCGCAGGCGCGCGCAAACCTGATTGCGCCGTCGCAGCTTGAGCAAACTCAGGATGCCTACGCTTCCGCACTCGCACAGCGCACTTCCGCTCTCGCGCAGATGGCGCTAGCAACGGATCACCTGCGCTATGCGACGCTGACCGCGGACCACGACGGTGTCATCACATCGGAGGATGCGGATACCGGCCAGAATGTTCAGGCAACGCAGGCTGTGTATCACTTCGACTGGACCGGCGACATCGATATCGTTTGCGACGCGCCCGAAAGGACCGTGAGCTCTCTGGCCGTCGGCAGCAAGGCGCGCGTCACCTTGCCAGCGCTGCCCGGCAAGACGTTTGAAGCGCAGGTGCGCGAGGTGTCGGCGGCGGCCGACCCCGAAAGCCGCACGTGGCGCGTGAAGCTCACGCTGACTGCGCCGGGTCCCGACGTGCGTCTTGGCATGACCGCGAATGTGGCTTTCAGCTCAGCCGACGATATGGTTGCCGGCCAGACCTTTACGCTCCCGGTGACGGCGCTCTTTCACAAGGGTGATAACCCGGCCGTGTGGGTCGTGCGTAAAGGCAGCGACACGCTCGAGTTGCGCCCCGTCACGATACAGCGGTATGACGAGCGCACGGTCTCGCTCAGTGCGGGACTGCACGATGGCGACCGGGTGATCCTGCAGGGGGTGCATGCCGTGAGCTCCGGGGAGCAAGTTCAAGTGGTGCCTCCGCTGCATCGGGAGGGCTCGGTATGAACGCGCGCGACAACGAAACTTCGGTCGAACGGGCGCCGGCAAATGCTTCTGGCGAGGAACGCGCGAGCGGTACGGGCTTCAACCTCTCCGCATGGGCGCTGACGCACCAGCAGCTCGTGATCTTTCTGATCGGGCTCGCCACGCTGTTCGGTGTGATCGGCTACACGCACCTCGCGCAATCGGAAGATCCGCCCTTCACGTTTCGCACAATGGTGATCAAGACGTACTGGCCGGGCGCGACCGCCCGCGAAGTGCAGGAGCAGATCACCGACCGCATCGGCCGCCAGTTGCAGGCGGCGCCGTATGTGGACAACATCAAGAGCTACTCGCGGCCCGGCGAGTCGATGATCTTCTTCGCGATGAAGGACTCGGCGCCGGTCAAGGAGGTGCCCGAGACCTGGTACCAGGTTCGCAAGAAAGTCGGCGACATCCAGGCGACGCTTCCGAAGGGGACGGTCGGACCGTTCTTCAACGACGAATTCGGCGACGTCTATACCAACATCTATGCGCTCGAAGGCGACGGCTTCTCACCGGCGCAACTGCACGACTATGCGGACGGGCTGCGCACGGTGCTGTTGCGGGTGCCCGGCGTTGCGAAGGTCGACTACTTCGGCGACCCCGATCAGCACATCTTCGTCGAGATTTCGAACGCGCAACTGACGCGTCTTTCGATCACGCCGCAGCAGCTTGCTCAGGCGATCGACGCGCAGAATGCCGTCGCGCCTGTCGGCACGATCACCACGGCGGACGACCGTGTATTCGTGCGTCCGAGCGGCGCGTTCAAGGACGAGCGCGCGCTTGCGGACACGCTGATCACCGTCAACAAGCGCTCGTTCCGCCTCGGCGACATTGCGACGATCAGGCGCGGTTACGACGATCCGCCCGTCACGCAGATGCGCGTTGGCGGCCAGGCTGTGCTCGGCATTGGTGTGACGATGCAAAAGGGCGGCGACGTCATCGACCTCGGCCGCGCGCTCGACGCGAAGACCGCCGAACTGCAGGCAACGTTGCCGGCGGGTCTGAAGCTCGTGCCAGTTTCTAGCATGCCGCACGCGGTCAAGCACTCCGTGGACGAATTCGTGCGTTCGGTCGGAGAAGCCGTCGCGATCGTGCTGGTCGTGAGCCTCGTTTCGCTCGGTCTGCGCACGGGCATGGTGGTGGTGATCACGATCCCGATCGTGCTTGCCGTCACCGCGCTGTGCATGCATACCTTCGGTATCGGGTTGGACAAGGTTTCGCTTGGCACGCTCGTGCTCGCGCTCGGGCTGCTGGTCGATGACGCGATCATTGCCGTCGAAATGATGGCGGTGAAGCTGGAGCAGGGCTGGAGCCGCATGCGCGCGGCGGCGTTTGCGTATTCGAGCACCGCATTTCCGATGCTGACCGGCACGCTCGTGACGGTCTCGGGCTTTTTGCCGATCGCGCTGGCGAAGTCGAGCACGGGTGAGTACACCCGCTCGATCTTCGAGGTGTCGGCCATCGCGCTGATCGTCTCGTGGTTCGCGGCGGTCGTGCTGGTGCCGCTGCTCGGCTTTCATATGCTGCCCGAGCGCAAGGCTCACGCCGGCGCCGGGCACGACCATGAGCACGCCGTCTACAACACCGGCTTCTACCGACGCCTGTCGGGCTGGGTCACGTGGTGCATCGAGCGGCGCTGGATCGTGCTCGGCGTCACCTGCGGCCTGTTCGCGCTCGCCATGGTTGCGTTCACGCGCGTGCCGCAGCAGTTCTTCCCGAACTCCGAGCGTGCTGAATTGCTGGTCGACCTGAGGCTGCCTGAAGGCGCTTCGTTCGAGGCGACGCTGCGTGAATCGAAGCGCCTCGAGAAGGTCCTCGATGGCAAGACCGGGATCGACCACTACGTCGACTTCGTCGGCACGGGTGCCCCGCGCTTTTATCTCCCGCTCGACCAGCAGCTCCAGCAGCCCAATTTCGCGCAGTTCGTGATCACGGCCAAAGACGTCGAAACACGCGAGGAACTGATGCGCTGGCTCGACGCGAAACTGGAGAAGGACTTTTCCGGTGCTCGCACACGTGTCGCACGGCTCGAAAACGGTCCGCCCGTGGGCTTCCCGATCAAGTTCCGGGTGAGCGGTGACGACATCGCGACGGTGCGATCGATCGCGGATACGGTCGCGGAAAAAGTCCGTGCCGATTCGCGCACGCGCAACGTCCAGTTCGATTGGGATGAGCCGGCCGAACGCTCGATTTCGTTCGAGATCGACCAGAACCGCGCGCGCCAGCTTGGCGTCACGTCAGCGGACGTTTCCAGCTTCCTGGCCATGACGCTGTCCGGCTACACCGTCACGCAGTACCGCGAGCGCGACAAGCTGATCAACGTCGATCTGCGAGCGCCCAAGAGCGAGCGCGTCGATCCCGCCAAGCTCACGAGCCTTGCGATTCCGACACCGAACGGCCCGGTTCCGCTCGGTTCGCTCGGACACGTGCGCGACACGCTCGAATATGGCGTGATCTGGGAGCGTGACCGCCAGCCAACCATCACCGTGCAGGCGGACGTGCGCGGCGACGCGCAGGGCATCGACGTGACGCACGACATCGAGAACGCACTCACGGCTGTGCGCGCAAAGCTCCCCGTGGGCTACCGGATCGAGGTGGGCGGGGCGGTCGAGGAGAGCGTGAAGGGCCAGACGTCGATCAATGCGGAAATGCCGCTGATGATCATTGCGGTGCTGACGCTGCTGATGATCCAGCTGAAGAACTTCGCGCGCACCTTCATCGTCGTGCTGACCGCGCCGCTGGGTCTCATCGGCGTCGTGACAGCGCTGCTGCTGTTCAGCAAGCCGTTCGGCTTCGTCGCGCTCTTGGGCGTGATCGCGATGTTCGGCATCATCATGCGCAACTCCGTGATTCTCGTCGACCAGATCGATCAGGACATCGCGGCGGGGCACCCGCGCTTCGACGCCATCATCGGCGCAACGGTGCGACGTTTCAGGCCGATCATGCTGACGGCCACCGCCGCCGTGCTCGCGCTGATTCCGCTGCTGCGCTCGGGCTTTTTCGGGCCGATGGCGACTGCGCTGATGGGCGGCATCACCGTGGCCACATTGTTGACCGTGTTCTTCCTGCCGGCACTCTACGCGACCTGTTTCAGGGTCCGTCGTGACGAGCGCGGCGAGCAACCGGTCGTCGTCGAGCATACGGAGGTTTGATCATGAGTTTTACTTACAAGGCATCCGTGTTTGCGGCGGCCGCGGCGTTCGCCATGACGGCGTGTTCGTTCGGGCCCAGCGGCGAGCCGCCGGCGATGCCGTCTCCAGAGCATTACGGTGCGCAGGCGCAGCCTGCGAAGACGGCGGCAGCGGGCGGCGTTGCGCAGACCTTCGATGTCGGCGCCACGCCGGGGCCGCAATGGTGGCGGCTCTACCACTGTGCCGCGCTGGACGCACTCGTCGACGAAGGACTGCGCAACAGCCCGACGCTTGCGGCAACGCAGCGTACGCTCGCATCGGCGCAGGAGCAATTGCGCGCTCAGATCGGCTCATCGACGCTGCCATCGATCGATGGCACCGCGCAGATCCAGCGCGCCCGTTCACCGGTCGCGCCGCAGCTTGGCCTGCCCGAGCAGGTGCAATACAACTTCTTTGCCGGGCAGCTGCAAGCGCATTACACGTTCGGCCTGTTCGGCCAGACGCGCTATGCGAACTCCGCGAGCGCGGCCCGTGTGAATGTGCAGGCGTTCGAGCTGGAAGCGTCGCGCCGTGCGCTCGCGGCAAACATCGTGGCAGCCACGATCAACGTGGCGGCCCTCGACCGGGAGATTGCACTCACCGAGCGGCTCGCCGCCGTATCGAACGATGCGGCGAACGAAGACGCACAGCGCTACGCGCTCGGCTCGGTTTCGCGAGCCCAGGCGTTCGAGTCGAAACAGGACGCGGCCTCCATCGCGGCGAGCTTGCCCGCACTGCGTCAGCAACGCGCGACCGCGATTCATGCACTCGCGGTCCTGATTGGCCGTACACCGGACAATGCCCCGAGCGTGCCGGATCTGGACAGCCTGTCGCTGCCTGAGCACGTGCCCGTCGCGGTGCCTTCGGACCTGTTGCGCTCGCGCCCGGACATCCAGGCAGCCGACGCGGCCGTCAAGGCCGCAGCCGCCGACGTGGGCGAGGCAACGGCGCAACTCTTCCCGAGCCTGTCGCTGACGGGCGCGATGGGGCGCGGCGGCTTCAGCTGGCCGGCAGTCGTTTCGGGTGCGGGCGGGCTGTGGGCCATCGGTGCGAGCCTTTCGCAGCCGATCTTCCATGGCGGCGCGCTGTTCGCGCAACGCCGCGCGTCGATCGATGCGTACGACGCTGCCGCGCTGCACTACAAGGCGACCGTGCTTTCTGCGTTCGAGGACGTGGCGAATTCGCTCGCCGCGCTGGATAACGACGCACAGACTCTGGCGTCGAGCGAAGCCGCCGCCGATGCCGCGCGCACGGCATTCGACGACACCGCGTCGCGCCACCGCATGGGCTCGCTGCCTTCGGCGGCAACGCACGCCAGCGAATTGCGCTACCTGAACGCGCAAATCGCTGCAGCACGCGCCGCAGGTCAGCGCATGGGCGATACCGCGGCGCTCTTTCAGGCGATGGGAGAACTGCCCGACGCCCAGCAAGCGACCGCATCGACTGCAAAGACCGGGCGCTCGTGACACACGAGGGCGATCCAGCGGGACCGCCCTCGCCGTTCAGCAGTGGCTCGAGCCACGTCGATAGCCGTTGGACCCACATCGATTGCCGGCTGGGGGCCGCGCCGCAACGCGCGGTCTGGGCCTGCTGCGAGTGTGAATGCCCGCGGTTTTCCGCTTTATTTCCGTATGGATTACCAAAGACTGATTGTCTGCCACGAATGCGACCTGTTGTTTCGCAAGCCCGCTGACGTGAAAAGGCACCGCGCGGCCTGCTCGCGATGCGGTGCGGGCCTCGCAGCGCTACCGGGTTGCGCATTGTCGCTCGACTGGATTTGCGCTGTGACGCTCGCCGCGTTGATCGTTTTTTGTATCGCGCAGAGTTTCCCGCTCATCGAAATGCACGCGAACGGCATGACATCCGAGGCGACGCTGTTTGGCGCCGTGCGCTCGCTGTGGTTCGGCGACATGCGTGTCGTCGCGGTGATGGTGTTGTGCTCGGCGGTACTTTTTCCGTTGATCGAATTGCTCGCATTGCTCTATGTGCTGGTGCCGCTGAGGTTGGGTATACGGCCACCCCGTTTCAATGCGATGGTGCGTCTCGTGCAGATCGTCCGGCCGTGGGGCATGGTTGAAGTGTTCATGCTCGGCGTGCTTGTGACGATTGTGAAGATGGTCAGCATCGCGCAAGTGATCCCGGGACCGGGGTTGTTCGCATTAGGCACGCTGACCGTCATGCTGGGCGTGGTTGCTTCATTCGACCCGAGCGGGCTTTGGGCGATCAGTGAAGAAATCAGGCGCTCGCGAATGGCGGACGTTCGGTGGTCGAAGGTGAGCACCGGGCGACAGCGGTTCATGCGGCCCTTTGGGGCGCGCAAAGCCAGTTCGTCGACCGCCATCACGGCACGGCGAGCCGGACTTGTCGGCTGTCACGCATGCGGACTCGTTCAGACGCGTAGCGAACGGGATGCTCACCAGCGCTGCACCCGATGCCAGCATGTGCTGCACGAACGCAGGCCCGACAGTCTCACGCGGACGGCCAGTCTGCTTCTTGCCGCCGCGATTGCCTATATTCCGGCGAATCTGCTGCCGATCATGCACGCGTCATCCGTGGGCGGCTCGGAAGACGACACGATCCTTGGCGGCGTGGCGTATTTCTGGACCTCGGGAGACTGGCCGCTCGCTGTCGTCGTCTTCATCGCCAGCGTTCTCGTGCCGGTTCTCAAGCTCGTTGTTCTCACGCTTCTCACGGTGGCCGCTTCGCGCGGTTCGGGCTGGCGCGCTCGTGAAAGAGCGACCCTGTACCGGCTCGTCGAGCGCATTGGCCGGTGGTCCATGCTCGACGTCTTCGTCGTTGCACTGACGGTCACACTGGTGCATTTCGGCTCGCTTGCCGTCATCACTGCTGGACCGGCCGCCCTCGCTTTCGGAGCGGTTGTGATCCTGACCATGCTTGCATCGCATCAGTTCGATCCTCGGCTCATCTGGGACAACGTGGGTCCGGGGCCGCGTGCCGCTTCAACTGCGAACGATAAAGCTCTAGCTGCTCCTCTCCTGAAAAACCCGATTTCTGAAAAAGACGATGCATCTTTCCAATCTATCCAGACCTGACGTCAAGCCGCGCAAGCGTTGGCTGCCATCCCTCATATGGTTAGTGCCCCTGATCTCGGCATTGATCGGTGTTGCTCTGGTGGTCAAATCCGTTGCGGAAAAAGGACCCGTCGTGACGGTCACCTTCAATAACGCCGAAGGTATAGAGGCGGGCAAGACGAAGGTCAAGTACAAGGACGTTGAAATCGGTGTCGTGCAAGGCGTCGCGTTGTCCGCGGATTTGCGGCACGTTATCGCGAGTATCCAGTTGAGCAACGACGCAGAGAAGTTTGCCACGCAAGGCACGCGGTTCTGGGTGGTACGCCCGCGCGTCGGCGCCAATGGCATCTCCGGCCTCAGTACGCTGCTTTCGGGCGCCTACATCGGCGTGGACATCGGGCGCTCGACCGAGCGGCAAACCGCCTTCCTCGGTCTTGAAAGTCCGCCTATTGTCACCACGGGACAACCGGGGCATCAGTACACGCTGCGAGGCGACTCGCTGGGCTCGATCGATATCGGCGCCCCCATCTTCTATCACCGTATCCAGGCGGGGCAGGTGATCGGCTACTCGCTCGATCCTCACGGCGCGGGCGTCATCGTGAATGTGTTCGTGAATGCACCGTACGACCAGTACGTCGGTACCAATACGCGGTGGTGGCATGCAAGCGGCGTCGATCTGCGTCTTGATTCCAACGGGCTGAAGCTCAATACGCAATCGCTCGCGACTGTCGTCGTCGGAGGGCTGGCATTCCAGTCTCCGGCCGGGCAGGACGCGGGCCGACCGGCGGCAGACAAGGCGGAGTTCCGGCTCGCCGCGGATGAATCGGACGCCATGCGCGAGCCCGACGGCCAGCCGCTCAACGTGGTCATGCGTTTCAATCAGTCTTTGCGCGGACTGTCCGTTGGCGCACCCGTCGATCTTCGCGGGATCGCGCTGGGGCAGGTGACGCAGATCGGCATCGAGTACGACGAAAAGCAGAAGAGCTTCAGCATGAAGGTGGCGATGGCGCTTTATCCTGACCGCCTCAGCCGGCGCTCCAGCGAGGCGCTGCCGGCGCCGGACACGCCAGGCGGGCACGACATGCTAGAGCACCTGGTGACGGAAGGACTGCGCGGGCAACTGCGCACCGGCAATCTCCTGACGGGGCAGCTGTATGTCGCGCTGGACATGTTCCCGAAAGCGCCTCGCGCGACTGTGAACGTGCACAGCAACCCGATCGAACTGCCGACCGTGCCGAATACGCTCGACGAGCTGCAGGTGCAGATTGCGGACATCGCAAGGAAGCTGAACCAGGTGCCGTTCGACCGGATCGGCGCGAACCTCGATGGTGCCCTGGCGAACGCCAGCAAGCTGTTCGGACATATGGACACGGAGGTCGTGCCGCAGGCACGCGACACGCTCGCCGCCGCGCAAAAGACATTCGCGACGGCCGAATCGACGCTCCGGCAGACTGCGCCGATGCAGTCGGACGTTCAGGACGCCATGCAGCAGCTCACGCGCACGCTGCAATCGCTCAATGCGCTCTCCGACTACCTGGAGCGGCATCCACAGGCGCTGCTGTTTGGCAAGAAAGGAGACCAGCAATGATCGTGAGGCAATCCCGCTCGTTCCGCACCATGATGAGGACACTCGTCTCTGTCGTTGGGCTGGCCGTTCTGACGGCGTGCGCATCACCGGCGACGCGCTTCTATACGCTCGGGACCGACGCAGAGCCGGATGTCGCGAAGAGTGTGACAAGCCCCGCATTGCGGATCGATGTACGCCCGGTAAAAGTGCCGGCCGCAGTCGCCCGAAGCCAGCTTGTGGTGCAGGTCAATGCGGCCCAGGTGCAGGTGCTTGAAGACGACCAATGGTCGTCGGCGCTTCCGGACGAGATTCGCTATGCACTCGTGGCTCGCGTGAGCCAGCAGGCCGCCGCATCCGCTGCCAGCGCGATTGGGCGTGGCGATGCGGTTCCTGTCTATCGGATTGGCGTCGATGTTCAGCGCTTCGAATCGTGGCCCGGTTCACATGTGCTGGTTGACGCCGTGTGGAGTGTGAGCGGGTCTGCGGGCCTGCAGAGGCTGACTTGCCACAGCACTGTGACGGAGCCCGTGTCTGGCGGATACCAGGGCATCGTCGAGGGGCATCGTCGTGCGATCAATGCGATTGCTGACCAGATAGCCGAGGTCGTGCGCGCCTCCGCGGCGAGCGCGGTGGATCGGCCGTCTGGCCTTACGGGTGGGCTCGGCGGAACGGGAATGACAACGCTGTCCTGCCCGCCATTTTCAGGCGGTGCGCAAACCGCGGTAAACAGGCCGGCGGCTCCGCGCTCCGGCGGATAAATTCGCAGCCCGTCGCCAGTCGGGACAGGGACCGATCGCCAGAGACGTTCCGCGCACGACTGGCGACCTCAAGCTGCCTCGTCGGCTACCTCGACGATCGGCAGTGGACGCGCGGCAATCTTTTCCGCCTCTGCGCGCTTCAGGCCGAGTATCTGGAGCAACATGGCTGCCGTGCGCTCCGGAAAGTGCTCGCCGCTGAAACCCAGCTCCTTCAGCATACCTGCGGCACTTGCGCCCGGCGCGACATAGTTCAGTTCGGCCGCGATGGCAGAAAGAACGGTGCCGCCCACTGCGAGGTAGCCGATAAACGGGTCGGCAACGACAAATCGCTTTGCCGCAATGCCATTTCGAATGTCGCGCATAAGCCGCTGAGCCAGTCCACGACTCAGCGCAGGCGCCGAAAACCCTTCGCGAATCAGAAAGCGTCCCCACACCGGATCGTGCCGTGCGCGCAGCACGGTGTGGCGCACCGAGACGGCCACTACTTCCGCGGGATCGGTAATGCCTCCCGCGAGGCGATCCAGCACGTTCGCAAACTCTTCGAATACGTTGTCGACGAGCGTCGCGTAGATCGCTTCCTTCGACTCGAAGTGGTTATAGAAGGAGCCAAAGCCGACATCGGCGGCCTCGGTGATTTCATTGATCGCCACGCCTTCCATGCCCCTTTCGGCCATCAGCCTGAGGGCGGCGTCGAGCAGACGGGCGCGCGTCTCGCGCTTGCGGCGGGCGCCGCGAGGTTCTTTTTCTTCGATGACGGGAGCCGGGGAGGCGGACGCCTTAGCCGGGGAGCGCCTGGCTGCCGCGCGCTTTGTCGTGGTTGTCATGGTGAATCCAGTTCTGGGCATAGCCACAGTATAGATTCGAATGTCTTAATTGACAAAGCGATCAGTGATGAGTCGGATGTCATGAACGGCGGCAAAAGCCGGTCTTACTAGAACAGACGGAGTGACTGTGGAGACAGCAAACAGAACCGGCATTGCGCCCAGCGGCCGGCATCACCTTACCCAACGGCCCATCCGGGCTTTAGTCGAGGCCAACTGAAGCGTCGCTCGCGCCCTCAATTTCTTGATTGACATAAATATCAATTATGAGTGTAATGTCGAACATCCACGGGAAACCATGAGTCGGTCCCAGCGGCACAACGAGAGACGGCGATTTCACAGGTTCGTCTTGCGCAGACGATCACGAACAGTGAGATCGCCTCGAGCCACGCTATGAAGCACGAACGCCTGAGCCACGCGCGCAGAAAAGAGCAGACCCGGGAGCGCCTGTACGGTGCCGCAAGGACCATGTTCCTCGGGAAGGGCTTCGCGGCGACGACCGTGGAGGACATCGTCGAGGCCGCCGGGTACACGAGGGGCGCTTTCTACTCCAATTTCAGGAGCAAACAGGATCTGCTGACGGAACTGTTGCGGCGCGACGTCGAAGCGGCGCATGCGCATATGCGGGCGGTCTTTCGGGATTCTGGCACGCCTGAGCAAGCGACCGCGTGCGTGATTGCGAATCTGGTGCGTTTGTGGCGTGATCGAGAATGCTTTCCGCTTTGGGTCGAGGCGTACCTCCTCGCACGCCGCGACAGCGTCTTTCAGGAGCGCATTCATGGGTTGCGACGCGAGAAGCTTTTGCAGGTCGGCGCCCATATTCAAACGCTCCTGAGGGAAAGCGCCAGCGCATTGCCGCTGCCGTCGGATGCGCTGGCGCTCTGCCTCGTGAGCCTTTGCGAAGGCATGCAGCTCTTTAGTCTCTGCTATCCGCAGAGTGCGATCGACCAGTTGAGCCAGACAGTGCTAGCGCAATTTGCTTCATCCGTACTGCATCAGCAGTCAACGGAAAAATCGCCGCCGATGGGATGGCACCAGCGCTGCACTGTCGACAATCGTTGAACGAGGTCGCAAAGTGTTGCGATTGCAACGCGTCCAGGCGCTCGAAACGTAGATCATGGAATATATAGAAAGCTTGCGTCTTTTCCGCACGATCGTCGAAGTGAGAAACTTCCGGCGCGCGGGCGAAATGATGGACCTGTCACCTTCAGTTGTTTCACGCTCGATAGCCTCGCTGGAGGAGCGTCTGGGAGCACGACTGTTTCACCGTTCGACGCGGCAGTTTTCTCTCACGGAAGCCGCGGAGCACTTTTACGAGGGGTGCTGTCGCATTCTCGACGATCTGGATCGCCTGGAAGCGAGCGCTGCAGGTCATGGGCGACTACCGGCAGGCGTATTGCGTGTGGTCGCGCACACTACGGCTGCGTTGACATGGCTCGCGCCGTTGATGGCGTCGTTCAAGCGCAAGCATCCAAATATCAGTCTGGATATCACTTTGACAGAGCGATCTGTCGACCTGACGGCCGACGGGTACGATCTGGGCATCGTGCTACCGTTCATGCTCGCGACGGATCTTGCCGTGACGCGGCTTCTCCAACGGCTGCCGCTGGTCATCGTCACGACGCAGGCGTACCTCGGCAGGCGTCCACCGCCGCGGCATCCTGCGGAGCTGGCCGATCATGTGTTCGTCACGGTACCGCCCTCGATGCATAAACCAACCCTTACGTTCCAGATCGATCACGAAACCGTCGCAGTCCAGATCAAATACGAGATCGCCTCGAATAACCCGATATTCAATCGCGACATCATTCTCGAGGGATACGGTGTGGGATTGCTTCCCTCCGCGCTTGTGGAGCAGGACGTCAAGGCTGGCCGGCTCGTACGTCTGCTTGAAGGCTTCGAGATCGTCGATACGGCGGCTGAAGTCCGACTGGCCTATATCGGCCGCACGCTATTACCCGCAAAGGTCAGGGCATTTATCGACCATAGCGCGGAGTTCTTTGAACGGGGCATGTAAGCGACTCGCCGCTCAACGACGACCGAAGGCGCGTCGACTGTGCGGGCTGCCGGGACGGACCATGCTGGAGCGAGGCGCGAGAAGGGACGCTGGTCGGCGTTTCAGTTCGAACAGATCAAGCCCGCGCTCGCCCAGTACAAGGCAGCGTGGTCCGGGAAGCGCTCGCTGAGCGCGCCGGAAGTCTTAGCCAGTTCACATGTCCTTGACTCGCCTTGTTGGGATCACGATGCGATGTATCGTCGGGCACTTGCCGATCTGTGGGAGGAAGAATCTAGGTGCGCGTGACCGCCACTAACGCGGTTTCGCCGCACCCAGCGCGGGACACCTGGCCGTAAAAGCGCCTCGCTGCTGATGTATCAAAGTTTGCCGGTTTTCACTTTTAGTTTTTCATTCATCGATCTAGGTGGCCGACAAGTCGCCGTTTGACGTTTTTCAGCGAGTCTTAAAATTCAAGGTAGATGCGGCGCAGTTCTGACAGTTTTATTTTTAGGATCAAAGTCAGTCGCTCCCCGGCGCGCGGCGGCTTCAGGCGTGTCAGGGCCGCCGAAGCGAAGAATCGCGAGGAAGCGATTCAGACGCCGTAAAAGCGAGCGGCGTTCGCCTCGAAGATGTCGTGCAGCGCGTCGCCCCCAAAATGCCGTGCGAGAAGCGTGCGCATCAGATTCGCTACTTCGGCGTAGGTCGCGCGCAGCGTACAGACCGGCCAGTCGCTGCCGAACATCAGGCGTTGCGCGCCGAATGACTCAACGACATGATCGACGTAAGGGACGAAATCGCTGTATTGCCAGTGTTCGCTCGCTTCGGTAACCAGTCCCGACAGCTTGCAGAAGACATTTGGAAGTTTTGCCAATGTCGCGATGTCTTCTTTCCACGGCTCGAACGTTTGATGTGCGATATCTGGCTTGGACATGTGATCGACGACCGCACGCAGCGTGGGAGTATGCTCCAGGGCACGCTGCACATGACGCAAATGTCGCGGAAAGCTCAGTATGTCGAACGGAACGTTCTTGCGTGCCATCACCCTCAACGCATCGAGAACGCGCGGCCGTACGATCCAGGCGTCGTCGGGCAGGTCTTGCAACATGGGCCTCAAGCCGACGAACTTCGGAAACGTCGCGAAGCGGTCAAGCTTGTGCTCGAAATCGTCGGCCTCCATGTCGAGCCACCCGACCACACCCGCGATGAAATCGTGCTGCTCCGCGAGATCGAGCAAATAGACCGTTTCGCCCTCGGTTTGCGCGGCCTGGACGACGATCGTACGCGTGATGCCGGCCCTGGACAGGTGCGGCAGCAGGTCGGCAGGCTCAAAGTCGCGATTGAGCGGTTGAAGGTGCGGACCAAGCCAGTCGTAATCTCCACGATCGACTCGCCAGAAATGCTGGTGTGCATCGAGCATGACGTTCAGGTTTCTCCACGCAGATTACAGACGTACTACCCCTTTCTTGAGGATGATGTTGCCGTATAGTCGGCGCTCGCCTGAAGCGACGACCGCGAACGCGGCCCGAGCACGCTCGTAGAACTCGAAGCGATCGAGCAACTCGAGTTCGAGCACGCGTCCTTCGGCTTGCGCGATGGTCGCCTCGAACTGCCGGTGAATCTCGGGGCTTTCATCTGGAGCCCGCATGACGGCAGCCGGATTTGGCACGAAGTCGTCCAAAGGAAACACGGAACACACCGCGTCGAGGATTTCGGTCGCGGCGACGCCTGGTAGCTCAACGAGGCGTCGGGCGCACGCGGCAGCAGGGAAGTTGGCATCGGCGATCACGAATTCGTCGCCGTGCCCCATGGATGCAAGGATCGACAGCAGATCGCCGGTCAGCAAAGGGTTGAGATTCTTGAGCATGTGAATCCAGTTAGATGATGTTTGATGATCCCGCACACGGGGCCGCTGACATCAGGGCCGACAGATTCAGGTGATGGCGCCCAACTGCCATGGCACGAACTCATTCTGGCCGTATCCATGCAGTTCGCTTTTCGACTTCTGGCCCGAAGCAGTGGCCAGCATCAGCTGGAAAATTTCCTCGCCCAACTCATCGACCGTGCGCGTGCCATCGATGACGGCACCGCAGTTCAGATCGATATCCTCCTGCTGTCGTTGCCAGAGCGCCGAATTCGTCCCGAGTTTCAGTGACGGCGACGGTGCGCATCCACCTTGACGTCGTCGCCCACGCGCATACCCGCCACGAGCTGGTCGCGGGCGATCACGACATCGTCATCGGGATGCAGCCGGATGATGGGGTCCGTGGTTGCGGCATGCGCTGCGAGCGTTGGTGTTGCTGCAGATTTCAGGGTCGTAGGCATTGGACGATCTCCACGCAGGAGTTCACGGGCGCAGCGCCGCTGGTCGCGCGCGCAAGGGTTCGAATTCAGAGCGGCTTGCCGAGCAGTCCGCGCTGGGCGAGGTTGGTGATCAGCGCGCGCACGCCGAACCGCCATGGCGCGATACGGTCACTGCGCCCTACGCGGTTGACGAGCGTGCCGAGTGCGGGCGTGGAAATCCGCACGATGTCGCCTTCCTTGTGGGTAAAACCAGCGCCGGGCGCATCGCGGTCTTCCACTGGCGCGAACAGAGTGCCGAGGAACAGCACCGCGCCGTCGGGATACTGGTGAATTGCGCCGATTGTCTGGGCGACGAGATCGAGCGGATCGCGAGTGATCTGATTCATCGAACTTGTGCCGACCATGACGAAGCCGTCTTTGCCTTCGACACGCAGGCCCAACTCCGCTTGCCGCACGTGATCCATTGAAAAGCTCTCGTCGAACAGGCGCAGGAACGGACCGATGGCGGTCGAGCCATTGTTGTCCTTCGCCTTGCCAAGCAGCAGCGCGCTGCGGCCTTCGAAGTCGCGCAGATTGACGTCGTTGCCCAGCGTGGCGCCCAGCACCTGGCCCCGGCTGTTGATCGCCAGCACGACTTCGGGCTCCGGATTGTTCCACTCCGATCCGGGATGCAAACCGATATCCGTACCGGTGCCCAGAGCGGACAGCACGGGTGCCTTCGTGAAGACCTCAGCATCGGGACCGATCCCCACCTCGAGATATTGCGACCACATGCCCTGCGCGATCAGCAAAGATTTGAGTTCGCGCGCCTCGGCCGAATCCGGGCGAATGCTGGCAAGGCTGTCACCTACCAGCGCCTGAATCGTTGCGCGAATCTGCGCAGCGCCCGCAGGATCGCCTTTGGTCTGCTCTTCGATCACGCGCTCGATCAGACTGCCCGCAAACGTGACGCCCGCCGCCTTGATGACCTGCAGGTCACACGGTGCGAGCAGATGCGGGTGGGTGTCGTCCGCGTTGGCGGGTGCGTGCGCCAGCATCGTCTCGAGACTGCCGATCCAACGGCCGGCTGCACGACGTACCGTGGTCACAGGGTCGTCGTGTTCCAGCAGGCTGCTCATGGTCGGCGCTACGTCGGAAATGTCGAACACGCCATCGGCGCGCAGTACGACTACCGCCGGGCCGCCGAGCGCCGTGCCGGTAGGCGGCAGCCACGCGCGTCCGACGAGTGTACCCGTGAACCCGTCGTCGGGAAGCGTGTCCGTGGCGTTTAGCACTAGCGGGGAAGTCATCGTTGTCTCCATGCATTCTTGTTGGATCGCGTGCCGAGTCCGGCGGCGTATGTTGATCCGTCGCGCGTGGTCAAGGCCGTTCAGCGGTGCAGATATCAAGGGCGGGTGCCACGACACTCATGATCGGAGGGGTCTGGCGTCGCTGCGTGGGGCGCACCACGCGCGAGGAGGGGTTCCGGCGCGTCAGCGGGAAGCAGGCCGTCGGTTTTCAATGCCGCCCAGAATGCTGGTGGAATCGTCTCGGTCATTGCCGCGCAGTTCTGTCTGATCTCCGTTGCGTTCCTTGCGCCTGCAATCACGCAAGCAACCGCTCGCGGGGCATTGGTGAACTGCAGCGCGGCGGCCTTCAGGTCTACGCCGAACCTTTCGCAATGGGTCAGGAGTCGGCGCCGCTTCTCTAACATTTCCGCCGGCGCCTCGGCATATTCGAACGTCGTGCCGCCCACGAGCAAACCCGAATTGAACGGACCGCCCGCGACGAGCTGTACGCCGCGAGCATCGCAGACGGGGATCAGCGTATCGAGCGCCGAAGTGTCGAGCAACGTGTACCTCCCGGCGATCAGGAACACGTCCGGATCGGCGTCGCACAACGTCATCAGACACGGTTCGACGCGGTTGACGCCGAGCCCCCATGCGCCAATCACGCCTTGATCGCGCAGATCGGTCAACGCCCGCATCGCGCCGTCAGCGGCGATACGGTATTGCCGCTGCCAGTCCTCACCATGCGTGTCCTCAGCGACGTCATGGATATAGACGATATCGATGCGATCGAGCGAAAGACGCCTGAGGCTCGCGTCGATGGAGCGGTGCACTCCTTCCGCCGAATAATCGAATTCCACGCGAAACGGCAACGCGCCGACATATCCGTGCTGAACCCTGGAAACGGACGCATCCGGGACCAGCAGACGTCCGACTTTCGTCGATACGACGAACTCTTCGCGGGCATGATGCGCGAGGGTCCGGCCGAGGCGCTGTTCGGACAGACCCATGCCGTAAAACGGCGCGGTATCGAAATAGCGCATGCCGGCGTCCCAGGCCGCGCTCAGCGTCTCTTCGGCGGCTTCGTCGCTGACGGGCGCGAAGAGATTGCCTAATGGGGCCGCGCCGAAACCTAACGGTCCGGGCGGAATCAGAGGTCGCATGTTCTTCACGGATTGCTTCTCGTCGTTGATATAAGTCCGGTTCGCGGAGTCCGAGCGTCGATTCACGCGTCGGCAAGGTGCGCGTTGGCTGGCTTTCTCGTGCGCCGCGCCGGAGCGCGCCGCGCGGCAAGTCCGCTCGGCGCCGCCGGCGCGACGCAGGATTGCCGGATGACCATTTCGGGTGTGAACACCAGATGCCGTGGCGCAGCGTCCGTCCCGTTGATACGTTCCAGCAGCAGATTGAACGCGGCGTCCGCCATCGCGTCGACGGGTTGGCGCACGGTTGTCAGTGCGGGAGAGAATGCGGCCGCCCAGGGAAAATCGTCGATGGCGGCGACCGAGATATCGTACGGACAGGACAGCCCGGACTCGGAGATCGCGCGCATCACGCCGATCAGCATCTGGTTGTTGGCCGCAAAGATTGCCGATGGCCGCTCCGGCAGTGCAAGCAGAGCTTGCGAGCAGTCGAACGCATCGCTTTCATTGAACGCGCCGTGACGCACGAACTCGGGTATCACGTCGAGGCCCGCACCGCGTAACGCCTCGACGAATCCGGCCAGACGATCGCGGCCCGGTACGAGGTGCTGCTGTCCGGCAATGATCGCCACACGCGTATGACCCAGACTGATGATGTGCTGCATGACCATGCGCGATGCCGCGACGTTGTCGAGAACGACCGAGTCGTAATCGTCGGCACGGATGATGTGGTCGACCGAGACGATCGGCATGATGCCTACCTCATTGGGTAAGTCCTTGTATGACGCGTCGGGTCCCGCGGGGCAAATAATGGTGCCCGTCGCCAGGTGCGCGCGAAGCATCTTCAGATACGAGCGTTCCTGCTCGATATCGCGTTCGCTGTCGCATAGCAGAACCGCGTAGCCTAATTCGCGGGCGCGCTTTTGCACCGAATGAACGAGCTCCGTGAAAAACGGGTTGGTGATGTCGGGCACGACCAGCCCGATTATCTTCGTCGCACCCTTCTTGAGACTGCTAGCTACAGAATTGGGCGAGTAGCCCAGCGCGGCGACAGCTTTCTTCACGCGGCTGGTCAGCTCGGGGCTTACGTAAGTCGATCCGGACAGCACTGCGGAGACTGTCGCGAGGCTGACCTGCGCAAGGCGCGCTACATCCTTCATTGTTGATGCCACGGTTTTTCTTCCGATATCAGTGTGAGCCGTTGACGAATCATAGCTGCTTTCGATTCGCTTGATAAAGCGTTTAGCGAAACGTTTCGTTATGTGCATCTTATGGTTAACCCCGTCACGCCTGATTGACCATTGACACAAGGTTTCTAGCAATCTACTCTCTCGCCGCAACGTTTCGCTAAACGTTTCGCTGGGTGCCGAAAAAAACTGGACGAGAAGAAATGAGTGAGACAGAAACACGGCAGGACGGCGGTCGTCGTCGCGCACTGGTATCGATTCGCAATCTGAGCAAGTCGTTTCCTGGCGTGCGGGCGCTCGACAATTGCCAGTTCGAGTTGCTGCCGGGCGAAGTACACGCGTTGATGGGCGAGAACGGCGCCGGAAAATCAACGCTGATGAAGGTGCTGTCGGGCGTCTATCAGAAGGACGAAGGAGAAATCCTGATCGACGGCAAGTCCGTCGACATTCCCGATCCGCGCGCGGCCCAGGCGCTCGGCATCGGCATCGTTCACCAGGAACTGAACCTGATGAACCATCTGAGCGCCGCGCAGAACATCTTCATCGGGCGCGAGCCGCGCCGCGGCATCTTCATCGACGAACGCGCGCTGAATCGCAAGGCCGCTGAGATCTTCGAGCGCATGCACCTGAAGCTTGACCCGCGTACGCCCGTCGCTGAGCTCACGGTCGCAAAGCAGCAGATGGTGGAAATCGCGAAGGCATTGTCTTTCGATTCACGCGTGCTGATCATGGACGAACCGACGGCCGCGCTCAACAACGTCGAGATAGAGGATCTGTTCCGGATCATTCGTCAGCTTCAGTCGGCCGGCGTCGGCATCGTCTACATCTCGCACGACGGACCTCACGAAATCGATCATCACTGCCCACCCGCATCTGAAAGGCATCTTCGGCACGAACGAAGGATCGGCGATCGGTGTCGTGAACGGATGCCGCGAAATGAAAATGACCGGGAAGATCGCGATCGTCGGCTTTGACTCGGGTGAAAAGCAACTCGACGCGATTCGCCACGGCGACGAGGCAGGGGCCATCACGCAGAATCCGATCGGCATCGGTTACGACACCGTGCAAGCGGCAGTCGAGGCGCTTCAGGGCAAGAAGCTGCCCAAGCGGATCGATACGGGCTTCTACTGGTACGACAAGACCAATATCGATGACCCGAAGATCGCCGCGGTTCTTTACAAGTGATGCGCGATAGGGGCACCAAGCAGAGCAGGCGCAAAGCAGCAGAGCAGGAGAAGCAGATGCACTAACCGCGCATCTCGTCATGCGCAACCAAACAACCATCATAGATGGGCGGGAGCGGGCGGAAAGCCCCAACTCCCGTTGACATAGGAGACAGAGATGAACCGCAATCGCCGTCTGTTTACCGGCGCGCTCGTATCGGCGCCTTTGGCCGGTCTGATCTTAAAGGCCGGCTATGTACACGCGCAGGGCAAAAAATACCGCTTCGGCTTCTCGCAGGTCACGACCGTCGAGCCCTGGCGAGTGCAGTTCAACAAGGATATGAAGGCCGAGGCCGCGAAGCATCCGAATGTCGAACTCGTCATCGCCGATGCGAACGACCGCACCGACAAGCAGGTTGCCGACGTGGAGAACTTCATCGCGCAAAAGATGGATGCGATCTTCATCTCGCCGAAGGAGTCGGCGGGGCTCACGGGCGTCGTCGAGAAAGCCTACAAGGCAGGCATTCCCGTGTTCGTGCTCGATCGCGAAGTCAATGGCGACCAGTACACGCAGTTCGTCGGCGGCGACAACGTGCTGATCGGCAAGGGCGCGGGCGAGTTCATCGTGAAGACGCAGGGCGGCGTGGGCAAGGCGAAAGGCAATATCGTCGAAGTGTGGGGCGGTTTCGGCACGCAGGCTTCGCACGACCGGCACGACGGGATGATGTCGTTCGTCGGCAAGGAGCCGGGGCTGAAGATCGTCGGACAGCGCGTCGATTGCGACTGGAAGCAGGACAAGGCCTACGACTACATGAAGACGGTGTTGCGCGTTAATCCGCAGGTCGATCTCGTGTTTGCGCATAACGATCCGATGGCCTATGGCGCATATCTCGCCGTGAAGGATGCAGGGGTCGAGAAGAAGATCAAGTTCGTCGGCGCGGACGGCTTGCCGAACGAAGGCGCGGTTTGGGTCGAAAAGGGCATTCTCACCGCGACGTTCGTTTATCCGACGCCGGGCGGCGAAGCGATCCGTCAGGCGCTGAAGATGTTCGCCGGCGAAAAGATTCCGAAGAAAGTGACGATGCCGACACAGGGCATCTTCGCCGATAACGCGAAGCAGTTTGCCGCGAGTTGAGTCGCGGTGGAGCGCGCGCAGCGGTTGTCGTCACCGCCGCGCGCGCTTAGCACGCAACTTTGCATCCACGAATAATCAGCGGATGGGAATCCATGACGCCGAATGCCAGCAGCCTCGATCCTCCCCTACTGCAGCGAAGCGTTCCAGCGAGCGCGACACCGCTCGTCGCGGCGAAGCGCGTTTCGATCGCCTTCAACGGCAGCCCCGCGCTTACCGAGGTCGATTTCGACATCATGCCGGGCGAAGTGCATGCGCTGGCCGGTGAGAACGGCGCAGGCAAGTCGAGCCTGATGAAGATACTGGGTGGCCTGTATCTGCCCGATACCGGCTCTATCGACGTGGCCGGCGTTCCCGTCGATTTTAGAACCACGGCCGACGCCAACGAAGCGGGCATCGCGATCATTCACCAGGAACTAAATCTGGTGGATAGCCTGTCCGTTGTCGACAACCTGTTTCTCGGCCAGGAAATCACGACGCGCTTCGGCTTTCCCGATCATCGCGCGATGCGGGCGAAAGCGATCGAAGTGCTCGCGCAACTGCAATTCAGACCGTCGCCGGAGGCGCTCGTCGGCGCGTTGCGGATCGGTGAAAAGCAGTTGATCGAGATCGCCAAGGCGCTGCTTGCCGATGCGCGCGTGCTCATCATGGACGAGCCGACTTCCGCACTCTCCGACACGGAAGCGCATGCACTCGCGGGCCTCGTGCGTGCGTTGCGCGAGCGTGGCATGGGCATCGTGCTGATCAGTCATCGTTTGCACGAGGTGTTCGAACTTGCCGATCGCGTGACCGTGCTGCGCGACGGACGCCATATTGCGACGCTGCCGATGAGCCGCGTGGAGTCGGCGGTACAACTGGTGTCGATGATGATCGGCAAGAACTTCGTCGCGCCGCATCGCGAGTCCGGCGAAGTGCGCGCCGCTGCCGACACGATGATTGCCGTGCGCGATCTGACGCTGCATGGGGAGCATCGGCCAGTGGTGGATTGCGTGTCGTTCGAAGTGCGGCGCGGCGAAGTGCTCGGCCTGTCGGGGCTGCTGGGCGCGGGCAAGACGGAGATTCTCGAAGCGCTGTACGGCGTGTCGCCGTATCGGGTTGAGGGCGCAATCGAGATCGGCGCCGAAAGGCGCACGTTCAAGACGCCGGCGGACGCCGTCGAGGCAGGCGTCGCGTTCGTCACCGAAGATCGCAAGAAGGACGGGCTGATCGTCGATCAGTCGGTCGAGGCGAACCTGGTGCTGCCGAGTCTCGCGCAGGTGGAAGGCTTTCCGTTCTACCGGCCGCGCGTGATCGCGCGACGCGTGGCCGCGCAGGCGAAGGCGTCGAACGTGAAGTACGGCGGCGCGTCGCAGCCGGTCGCGACGCTGTCGGGCGGCAACCAGCAGAAGCTGATCATCGGCAAATGGCTGATGACGCAGCCCGCCATCCTGTTGCTCGACGAGCCAACGCGTGGCGTCGATGTCGCCGCGAAGGCCGAAATCTATAGCCAGATTTTGCAGGCCGCTCGCAGCGGGCTGACGGTGGTGGTCGCTAGTTCGGAGATCGATGAACTGATGCTGATGTGCGACCGCATCCTCGTGCTGTGCGAAGGGCGCGGGCGAGGCGTGCTCGAACGCGAAGCATTTTCCGCAGATGAACTCATAAAGCTGGCGTCGCCTTGATGCCGATGGAGCCCCGAACATGCTGAAGATCGATCAACAGGCGATGGATGCGATGCCTGATACGCGGCAGCAGCGATTGCGCGCGTGGCTGACGAACGTGAAGTACTACCTTGGACTGATCGTGCTGCTCGCGCTCGGCGCGCTCACGTCGCCGCACGCGGCGGACGGCAGCAACATCTTTCTGTCGTCGGCGAATTTCTCGGATGTATTCCGCCAGGTGGCGAACGTGGGCGTGATGTCGGTTGGGATGACGCTCGTCATCATCACGGCGGGCATCGACCTGTCCGTCGGCTCGGTGATGGGCTTCGGCAGCGTGCTCACCGCCATCCTGCTGACGACGCCCAGCAGCAACGCGGCCTCGTGGACATCGCTCGCGCTCGACGCCGTGAGTGTGTTCGCGATCGTCTATGGGGCGGGCGGGATGTTCGCGCGGCGCATGGGCGGCGCGAAGGTAACGGCGGGCACTGCGGGCGTCGGCGGCAAGGCGTCTGGCAAGCGGCATCGCGCGGTTCGCGTGGCGCTTGCCGCGCTCGCCGCACTGCTTGCTTGCGGCGTCGTGTGGCATCGACTGCCGCAGAAAGTGTCGCTCCTGATGGTGCTCTGGATGGTGCCGCTCGCGGGCCTCGCGATCGGCGCGCTCAATGGCCTCATCATCACCCGCGGGCGCATGCAGCCGTTCATCGTGACGCTCGCGGCGATGGTCGGCATGATGGGCGTGGCGCGGCTCGTTGCCGGGCAGGATACGGCCGTGTATTCAATCTATAGCGGTAGCAACGCGACGACCGACATCGACAACCTGCGTGCATTGCTGTTCGGCGTGGTGCCCGTTCCCGCGCTCTTTTTCATCGTGATCGCGCTGATCGCGGACTTCGTGCTCAATCGCACGGTGTTCGGCAAGTACCTGTATGCGATCGGCGGCAACGAAAAGTGCGCGCGCATTTCGGGGCTCAACGTCGACCGCCACAAGATCGCCGCGTATGCGATCTCGGGCATGCTCGCGGCGCTCGTCGGTGTGTTGTATGCCGCGCAGTACCGGCAAGGGAAAGTCGATGCCGGCGTCGGTTGGGAACTCGATGCGATCGCGGCGGTGGTGATCGGCGGAACGAGCCTGATGGGCGGCGTCGGACGGATCGCGGGCACGGTGGCGGGCGTGCTGATCTTCGGATTTCTCGGCAACATCCTGCTGCTCAACAACATCGACAGCAATACGCAACTGGTGCTGAAGGGGGTGATCATCGTCGTCGCCGTGTTCCTGCAACAGACCCGCATGAATCCGCAGACGATGCTCGTGCGGCTGCGCGGTCGGCGGGCAGCGAGATGAATGCACCCCATCCAGGCAAATCAATCGTGACGATGCGTCGGCACGCGCGGCGTCGACACATGACGCCGTGCGTGGCGCTCGCCGAGGCGAAGGTCAGCGCTCACATCGGCGGTACCACGCCGTCCTTTTCGACCACGACGCGTTGCGCAACGTAACTTCCCTGCGACGCAGGCGTTGCGACGATGAACACCTTCTTGCCGGCCGTAAGATCGCTGTGCTCCGCGGGCGTGAACGTGACGACGGGCACGTTTGGCGGCACCGTCACCACATTGCTGCCGCCCTTGTACGACAGCTTCAGGTCGCGTCCGTTAGTGCTCTGCACGACGGAGTCGACGTTCGCGTTGGTCATCGAGCTTTTCGGGCCCAGGTCCCACGGGTAATGCCCTTCGCCCGTGCCGCGCGCGGACTCGGGGAACACCACCACTTCCGTTGCCGTCAGCTTGCCGTCGGTGCCCGTGGTTGCAGCCGTGCCAATGAACGTACCCGGCTTGATATCCGATAGCTGCATCGTTTTCACAGCCGAGACACGCACATCCGGCTTCACATCGACCGACACGGTATCGCCGCTGCGGCGATGGACCTTGAGCGTGTCACCGTTTTGCGACACGATTTCGCCACGGATGCGCGTGGGCGTCGTGGCGGGCGCCTGCGCGAAAGCAGCGCTCGCGAGCGCGGCAGCCATAAAGGCTGCGCCAAGTTTGATGCGGAGTGTCATAGAACCTCCCAACTGGATGGTTGAAGGACGGGGGAAAGACATCATTGCTTCACGAGCCGCTGAACCAGTTGTAGCCCTGGTTCTCCCAATAGCCGCCCGGATACTGGTTGGTGATTTCGATTGCGACGACATGCTTGGGATTCTTGAAGCCGAGCTTGGTCGGCACGCGCAGCTTCATCGGGAAGCCATACTTCGGCGGCAGCACGTCACCGTCGTAAGTCAGCGTGAGCAGCGTCTGCGGGTGGAGCGCCGTCGGCATGTCGATGCTGGTCCAGTAGTTGTAGTCCGCGCAATGCAGCGACACGTACTTTGCAGTCGTGTCCGCACCCGCGCGACGCAGGAAGTCGGAAAAGCGAACGCCGCCCCAGCGGCCGATCGCGCTCCATCCTTCGACGCAGACAAGACGCGTGATCTGGCTTTCCTGCGGCAGCGCATGCAGTTCGTCGAGCGACCAGGTGCGCTTGCCATGCGCGAGGCCGGTGACCTGCAGACGGTAGGTCGCGGCATCGATCTCGGGTACGTCGTCGATCTCATAGAACGCGTTGAACGGAAACGGCCGCGTGATCATCGATTCCGGATACGTGGGCGCCAGCTTGTTCGGATCGAACAGCAGCGCCTGCACGCGGTCGTTGAAGAACGAGATGCGGCGCAGCGCGGTGTTCACCGCCTTGTCGTTGGTCAGATCGCAACCGGAGAGCATCGCGATGCCGCCCAGGGTCAGCAGCCGCCGGCCGAACAGGCGGCGCGCGGGCGATTTGAGTTCGCGCTGTGCGTCGCGGATGATCGATTCGGCATGCGTCGCGAGAAAACTGCCTTTTTGCGCGGTGCGTTTTCGGATCGTCACGATTTACCGTCCCCGTATCATCAACAGTAACGAGCGCGGCACGAGCGCGGCCATCGCGACGTGAACGATGAAAAACGCCACCAGGACGCTCATGCATACGAAGTGCACGACGCGCGCATTGTCATATCCGCCCATCAGCGTGCGCAGCAGCGGGAACTGCACCGACTTCCATATGACGAGCCCCGACAACACGATCAGCACGATGTCGGCGATCACGACGAGATAGGCGAGCTTCTGCACCGAGTTGTAGTGCGCGAGGTCGTCGTGTTTCAGGCGCCCGCGCAGTGCGGCGACCAGGTCGGCGGCCAGCTGTTTCGGCCTGATGGGCAGCAGTTTGCGTCGCAAGCGCCCGGACGCCAGATTCAGCGCGAGATAGACCAGAAAATTGGCGACCAGCAGCCACATCACGGCGAAATGCCATAGCAGCGCGCCGGCGAGCCAACCGCCAAGTGTGATCGAAGGTGGAAACTGAATGGCTGGAAAGATTGGCGACGCATCGTAAATCTGCCAGCCGCTCATGACCATCAGCACGACCGCGACAGCATTGATCCAGTGTGTGATCCGTACCCAGCCGGGTTGAACCATGTTGTGACTCAAAATCACTCCAGATTCGGTGGCATTCATTCCAGTAGCGCGGGGGCAAGCCGGTCGACACCGAATCGCGCTCCGACCGTCAGGCTGCCATCTGCAACACAAGGGCTAACGCGATCGATTGACCGTTATTCCGTCGCGCGTGAAGATTTTTCCCTTGCAATCGACTTTCAATACCGACACACAGCGCGCGCGAAAGCCGTCCCGCCGCAGGGGATTCGCAGCATCCGGCATGCCCTATTGCGCCGGGCACAAGCGCTTCGGCGCAAAGACATGCTTCGGCACCCAGCGCCTTCCGTCCGACATCTCCTATCGGGGTATACCCGATTCGCAAGCAAATTTGCGCGCCAAGCTATTGCGCAAATAAATTTGCAGAAAGATACTCATCGCAAATCGGTTTGCTGTCGTTCCTCAACCCCACCTCGAAGAGGTCATCATGAAACTCGTAGCAAAGCTCGCCGCGGCTGCACTCGTCGCCGTTTCCGTCCTCGGTCATGCCGCGCGGGCCGAGACCTTGCTGGTCGCCTGCGACACGGCGTTCGTGCCGTTCGAATTCAAACAGGGCGACAAATACGTCGGCTTCGATATCGACCTGTGGGAAGCCATCGCGAAGGACCTGAAGCTCGACTACAAGCTGCAGCCGATGGATTTCAGCGGCATCCTGCCGGCGCTGCAAACCCATAACGTCGACGTCGCGCTCGCGGGCATCACGATCAAGGACGAGCGCAAGAAAGTGATCGACTTCTCCGATGGCTACTACGACAGCGGCTTCACGCTGATGGTGCCGGCCACCAGCGCGATCAAGGGCCCGGACGACCTGAAGGGCAAGTCGCTCGCCATCAAGACGGGGACGTCGGCGGCGGATTACGCGAAGATGCACTTCGCGGGTACCGATCTGCGCCAGTTCCCGAACATCGACAACGCGTATCTGGAGTTGCAGACAGGACGGGTCGATGCAGCGATGCACGACACGCCGAACGTTCTCTACTACATCAACACGGCCGGCAAGGGCCATGTGAAGGCGGTCGGTCCGCAGATGATGGCGCAGCAATACGGCATCGGCTTTCCGAAGGGCAGCCCGCTCGTGCCGAAGGTCAATGCGGCGCTCGCGAAGATCAAGGCTGACGGTCGCTATGCGGCGATCTACAAGAAGTGGTTCGGCGCCGAGCCGACGAAGTCCTGATAACGCAACGGCTGCGGGAGGCAAGTCATGCAGTTCGATCTGTCAGTCGTCGTCGATGCGTTACCGGCACTATTGCAGGGCGCGAAGCTGACGGTGCTCATCACCATCGCGGGCCTTGCGGGAGGCCTGGCGGTCGGCTTTCTGTTCGGCTTGATGCGGGCGTACGGGAACGCCTTCATGCAGAAGATCGCGTTCGCGTACGTCGAGTTCGTGCGCGGCACGCCGATCGTCGTGCAGGTGATGTTCATCTACTTCGCTCTGCCCGTGCTGCTTAACGTGCGCGTCGATGCGTTGACGGCCGCGATCGTGTCGATCATCGTCAATTCGGGCGCGTATATCGCCGAGATCGTGCGCGGCTCGTTCCTGTCGGTGCCGCGCGGATTGAAGGAAGCGGGACTCGCGCTGGGCATGCCGATGTGGCGCGTGCTAGGGTTCGTCGTCGGGCCCGTTGCGATTCGCCGCATGACGCCTGCGCTTGGCAACCAGTTCATCGTGAGCCTGAAGGATACGTCGCTGTTCATCGTGATCGGCGTCGGTGAACTCACGCGTCAGGGTCAGGAAATCATGGCGGCGAATTTTCGGGCCGTTGAAATCTGGACGGCCGTGGCCGCAATCTATCTGTGCATGATCGGTGTGCTGACGTTCTGTCTGCGCACGATGGAAAAGAGGATGCGGATACTATGAGCGCGCTCGATATGGTGCAGTTCAAGCAGGTCACGAAGCGCTTCGGGCAGACCACCGTGCTGGACGGCGTCGATCTGAACATTCGCGCGGGCGAAGTCGTGGTGCTGATCGGTCCGTCGGGTTCGGGCAAATCGACGCTGCTGCGTTGTATCAATGCGCTGGAGCATATCGACGGCGGCGATCTGATCGTCGATGGCATCAGCGTGCACGGCGGCTCGAAGAAGGTGCGCGAGATTCGCCGCGAAGCGGGCATGGTGTTTCAGCAGTTCAACCTATTCCCGCAACTGACGGCGCTCGAAAACGTCGCGTTCGGTCCGCGTCAGGTGCGCGGCATGAGCAAGTCCGACGCGGAAACGCTCGCGCACGAGCTGCTCACGAAAGTCGGCCTGGCGGGCCGCGTCGGGCACTATGCAAGCGAGTTGTCGGGCGGTCAGCAGCAACGCGTCGCGATTGCGCGTGCGCTGGCCGTCAAGCCGAAGCTGATGCTGTTCGACGAGCCGACTTCGGCGCTCGATCCCGAACTGCGGCAGGAAGTGCTGCGGGTGATGCAGTCGCTGGCGGAAGAGGGCATGACGATGGTCGTCGTGACGCACGAAATGACGTTCGCGCGCAAGGTCGGCACGCGTCTTATCTTCATGGAGCACGGCCACATCACGGTCGACGGGCCGCCCGCGCAGTTGCTCGACAATCCGCCGAATCAGCGCCTGCGCGATTTCCTTCAACACGTCGAATGATCTCGAACTCATGTCTGCAATTGGATTCATCGAAATCTCCGGCTCGCCGTTCGACGCGGGCGAGGCGTTAGGCCGCTTCGGCGCGTTGGCCGTGCATCGCCACCTGGTGCAATCAGCCGCCTGGCGCGACGTCATGCAATGGCGTGGCACGCCGCTCGCGGCCGCGCTTTCCGCACATACGCGGCAGCGCTTTCCGCGAATCTGGGCGGAATTGCAGGGGCTTGCCAACGGCCTCGGACTGCCCTTCGACGATGTGTTCCTGTGGAACTGCCGCGGCGACCTGTGGGCTGCGTCGCCCGACGGTTGCACGACGGTTCAATTGCCATCGGTTGATGGCAAGCGCATCAGTCACAACGAAGACGGCGACCCCGGCTTCGCGGGGCATTGCGCGATTGCCGCGTGTCGGATCGAAGGCAGTCCGGGCTTTGCGGCGTTCGTGTATCCGGGCTCGCTGCCGGGCCATACGTTCGCCGTGACGGACGCGGGTCTTGCCGTCACCGTGAACAACCTGCGGGTGCGCGAGACCGAGGCGGGCGTGCCGCGCATGGTGCTCACGCGCGCCTTGCTGGATGCGCGCGATCTCGATGCGGCCGTTGCCGTGGTGCGCGACAACCCCCGCGCGGGCGGCTTCCATCTGACGCTTGCGCATCAGGCGAGCGCGCCGTTGCTGAGCGTCGAGTACAGCGCGCACGGTTGTTCCGTGCAGGAGATCACGCAGCCGTCATTGCATGCGAATCACGCGATTCATCCGCCGATGCACGGCCTCGCTCAGGTCGTGACCGATTCATCGCGTAGTCGGCAGGCGCGCGGCGACCGGATGCTGCGGGACGCAAGCGAAGCGGGGCATGCGCCTGAGCCGCTCGCGATCCTCGCCGACACGCACGACGAATCGCTGCCGATCTACCGCACCGATCCCGCCGATCCCGACGACGAAAACACGCTCGCAACCGCTGATATCGTGATCAGGGCGTCTCACATAGAATGGGACGTTTATGAACAACCAGGGACGCCGCCGCGATATCGATTGATCAATGGACACAAACCTACGCACGAAGCGCCGCAAGCCGGCGAACAAGGACGAGGCGAGCGCGCCTGAAGCCGTCGCTGGCGCGCCGCGCAGCGTCGATGCGCTGCGCGAACTGGTGGTGCGCATCGGTCGCGACGAGGCGGGCCTGTCGCTCGGCGGTAAGGCGCACGCCGTGCTGGCGTGGCTGCTCGAACGGCCGGAGGAAGTGGCCGTGCGGACCATCACCGATCTGGCGACGGCACTCGACGTCAATGCGTCGACGCTGACGCGGCTCAGCACGAAGCTCGGCTATACAGGGTTCGCGGATTTTCAGAGCGTGTTTCGCGATTCGCTGGCGGAGCGTCACCGGCATTTCTATACGAATCAGGCGGAGCGGCTCGTTGCAGGGAAAAAGCAGCGTGCGCACACGCCCGTCAATAGCGGAACGTCGCCCGAAGTCGAGGTCGTCGTGCAACTCGCGCACGAATCGATCGTCAATGTGGAGACGTTTCTCGCGCGGCTATCGGCTGACGATCTGCGTGGCGCGGCCGCGCTATTGGCGGGGGCGCCGCGCGTGCGCGTGCACGGCTTGCGGCAGTTCAGCGCCCTCGCCAGCTTTCTTTGCTATGGGCTCGGGATGATCCGTACCGACGTCGCGTTGCTCGATGCACAAGGGCTCGGCGTGGCTGAAGGACTCGCGCAGTTGCAACCGGGCGATGTGGTGGTCGTCACGAGCGTCTCGCCTTATACGCGCAGCGTCGCTGAAGCTGCGAAGGCAGCGGCCGAGGCGGGTATGACGGTCATCGCGATCACGGATACGCTCGCGTCTCCACTGGTGCCGCCCGCGCGCCACGCGTTCCTGATTCCGCATGACAGCAGTTTCTTCAGCAATAGCATGGGCGCGTATCTGATCTTTTGCGAAGGCCTGCTCAATCTGGTCGCGACGCATCTCGGGAAGCGGTCTTTGCAGGCGCTATCGCGGCGCGAACGATTGATTACCGCGTTGGGGATCGAGACGGACTAATGCTGGCGAGGGATCGTAAAGATCCGTTGTCGGACCGCGAGGTAGGTGCAGCGCATCTGCGGCTCGCTAGCCGCGGCCGTTGTGATCCGCCGCGTTCTGCTGACTTTCAATATTTCCCGCTCGATCGGCGCTGCTCAAGGAGCGCAAGCGCCGCTGGCGGAGCCGGCCATTCTTCGACGTATTCGAAAACAGGACGTCCGCGACGGCTCTGAGAGCAAGGTAGACCACGAATAGAAACGCGATCGTACCGATTATTCGTATAAGAGTCGTCATCTTGAACCCTCACTTAAGTAACGCGACCTCAGTTGGCTCGATTGGAAAACCGATCCATCAGTCGGGATTCCCAACTCCCGGCCGCGCACCTCCGGTCAATGCAGCACAGTTGCGCTTACTGAACGACTTTGCATCCTCTCACGCAGGTGTTTTGCCGATACTGTGCGGCGCCGCCGCTCGCCTTTTGCCATATGATACCTGGCCGTGTTGCGAACGAATAGTACGCCTTTTCGCTTACCCCCATTACGGTGTTGTAACGCACGATGTTGGTCGAGTAGTCTGCGTCGCCGGCGGTGCCACCTGTCAGCAGCACCGAAGCGCCCATATCGGGCGCTCCATAGCCGTGAATTGCCCTGACGTCGTTGTATTCGATCACGTTATCGCCGCCCAGTTGCTGCGCATTGTCATTCTCGACACCTACCGCGCAATCTATCAGAACATTATGTCCAATGTACCCGTGTCGATGCGCGACGAATACGGCGCCGTAGTATCCGCAGCTCTCGAAACGGTTGTATGCAATCACGTCGCCGCTGCCGCCGTCCACTTCCCCGTAGGTCTGAAACATCGCCTGGCCAAAAAATCGCCTGAAGGTGTTGCCGACAAGCATGAAGTCGCTGACCCTGTCCCGCGTCTCGACGGGAATGTTGTAGTGCAGCGCATCGTCGTCGAGAATAAAGCGTGGAGCAGTGGAATTGGTTCCTTCGAATACGCAATTGGCGATGCTGTCGCCGGTCAGCGTTTTCCCCCCCGGTGCGACGACGGAAAACATGCTGAATACCGGCTTGGTCTGCCTGAGCGTCGTGCCTTTCGCACATTCCATGTGCCGATGGCTGACCGTGATTTTGACCGTGTGGTCGATCACGCAGGTCCCAGCCGGCACCCGTACGTCGCCGGCATCCAGCGCGGCCTGAAATGCTGACGAATCGTCCGACACGCCATCGCACTTGGCGCCAAAGTCAACGGGATTCACTGGGTCAACAAGGGCTGGTGCGACGATAGTGCGCTCAGCCGGGGGCGTACCCAGCAGACCGCTGGCTGGCGGCACCCTGGCTGCCGCATCGCCGCGATCCGCGAGTAGCCGCAATGACAGCGCGGCAATGAGCCCGCTGAGCAACAGGCCGCAGGCCCAGTAAGCGAACCTCATGAAAATTGACTCCAGCGTTCGTTTAATAGCGCAACAGGGTTACAGCCGGACGGACATCCGGCCTTCGCCAACTAGAACTGCGGAAAGCGTCCATCCCACGAGCCACCTCGCAAGTAGCGCAGAAAAACCGGAATGCCTGTCAATTGGGCGGCGAACCAGGTGGGCGAAGCGTCGTCGGTAATGATGATCGTGCGCAAACGGTAAGGATCGGTTTGGCTATCGTTCCAGCCAACGTCGCAGGTGCGCGCGGTCTTGAATCCCGCCGCCTTCACGTATTCGATCTCCCGCGCGCCGTAGTTGCCGTTCGGATACGCGAAGTGAGTGCACTCGCTATTCAGTAAAGCGCCAACCTCGTGTCGTGAAGCCGCGATTTCCTCCTCACATTCGGATGCCTCGCAGCGCGTCAAGATCGGATGAAACCGCGTGTGCGCCTGAAAGTCCACGTAAGGCTTCATCGTTTGGATCTGCTCATGGGTGAGGCCCGACGGCTTGTCTTCGCCGTCCTGCGCAAATCCTCTCACCTCGAGTTCGGCCAGCCGACGTGAATTGCCTAGTCGCTTCAGCCGTTCGATACCGGCCTGTTCCGCTGACGGATGCAACCACCAATGCCTGCGCCGGCGCGCGACGATTCGACTGCATAGGAAAATGGTCGGGCGAACCTTATGTTTGATGAAAACCGGCAGAAGATCAGCATTGCCTGCGTGGCCATCGTCAAAAGTAACGACTGCGCGAGGCCGCCCTTTGCTGGGCTCATTGAGAGCCGCGAGAGGGATCACGTCGCAGATCTTCCGCAAATGGGTCAGATGCACATCGAGCGTTGCAGGGTCCGGATCGTGATACAGCAGGATCGCGACTCTGTCACGCCATAGCAAAGTTCGCGTTAGCCACGTCATACCGGAAAAGGACAAGCAGCGAGCCATGATTTCTTTCACGGCGCTGTTTCGCTGGGGAATCATCATTGGGCACACTCACTGAGTAGACAGTTGGCGTATCGATGAACCTGAACTCGACACGATCCGCATGGATGGCGCTTAATGATCCGCCTGATTCGCAACTGCTTCCGTAGTTGCTGCGGCGGGCGTCGTTCGCGGCGCGGGGCTATCGTGCCAATAACGCTTCACGATATGCCGTGCAACCTGCGGCGCTGCGTATTTCGCTCCATAGATGAATCGCATCACAGGACCAAAGCTGTATGCGGATGCGGGTCCAATCACATAGAGACCGGGAACACCGGTCTCGAAATGGCGCGTGAGTTCCGGCACACCGTCTTCAAGGGACATCGACTGGACGATTTCCCTTGAAAGAAATGCATGTCGACTGAGGTCGGTTTTGAACCCGGTCGCCGCAATGACGTGGTCGGCCTCTAACTGCGATTGCTGGTCTTTCGTGGAGACCTGCAAGACAATGCGATTTTTATCAACGGTCGCGTGACGTATCTGGCTGCCGACCGACACGTCGACTTGGTCGACGACGCGATCGCGCAGCCACCAGGCGCCAGACGGGCCCCACGTGGAATTTACGACCTGCTTTCGGCGCTGTGCGCCAAATGCGCGAAACACGAACGGCCATTCCGCGATGATATGGGCGCGCCAACCCGGGCCGATTCGCCCATCCGGCCTGATCAGCCTCGATACAAGGCTCCGGTTGTTCTGCGGTTTGTTGTTCCACGTCACGACAGGTTCACGCGCGAGCACGCGGATACGACCACCGTTTTCGTTCATGAGCGCGGCGAGGCCGAGTGCCGACTGTCCGCCACCCACGATAACGATATCCTTTCCTCGCACCCATTCGAGATTTCCGTACTCGCAGGAATGGGAGACGAATTCTCGTGGCAGCCCTTGCAGAACCGGAGGCGTCTTTTCGAAACCCTTGAGCCCCAGCGCCAGCACCACGCGGCGCGCGACGACGGAAGTGCCGTCACTCAGCGACAGATGGAACATCCCGTCCACGCGGCGCATATCGACAACATCGACCTGCCTTAAATCGTCGACGAGCTGTTGTTGAAACCACAGTCCATAATCAATGAACGTTTCGCGTGTCAGGCGCATGCCGATCGGCTGGTAGCGAATGCCCCTCAGCGCACAATAGTCCTGAAGCGCATAACCGCGCTGCGGTGCATAGAGACTCGTGGACCAGCCGTCAGAGCGCATCAGCATGCCCGGTGGCGCGAAGTTTCGCCAGCCTTCCATAGGCGTGCCTAAAACCTGATGAGGCACGCCCGCCGCATCCAGGTGAGCCGCGAGAGACAAGCCATAAGGTCCTGCACCAATGATTGCGGTATCGGTCGTTGCCATTAGTTCCTCCCACTTAACAGATTTTCGGGTCGATTTGTGAGCACATCTCTCTGCATCATCTGCCGCAGTCGGCGCAACGGATTTCCCATGCAGTACTGTCTTAAAGCGGGAAACGGGTCCTCGATGCGAAAATAGCCGTCCACGATCTCCGTGATGCCCGTCAGCAGTTGAGGTGGCGGCTTGTCGGCGATTGACGCCCGCCACGCGACGCTCACACGGTTTGCCGTGGCCGTCGTCACAGGTAGTCCTAGCTCGTGCTGATAGGCCGCGACTGGGATATTCGTCCCACACAAGGTAGCGATTTCTTCCTGCCAGTCCGTTCTTCCAACGGTGGGTTCGATCATCACGAACTTCCGGCGATGATCGTCCCACTTGTATTCCATGCTGCCCATGCCGTCCATGCTCGCGCATTCCGCGAAAGCCAACGTGATGGGCTCGAGTACTTTGTGCGCGTCGGGCGCCGCAACACATACCGCTGTGCTACCTACGTTGCGGGGATAGCAGGAGAGCTTGCGTCCGGTGAAGGTTGCGATTGGCCGTCCATCCGCACCACGATAAAAGAGCGTGAAATAGATGTTGCTATCCGCCCCTTCTATCCACTCCTGCACCACGATTCCTCCAGGAGTCTCAAGCATGACGGCTGCTTGCTCGCGGGCCTCTTTTAGCGTTTCGATACGAAGCGCGCGTTCTTTTTTTCCGGTTAACGCACTTCGCTTGTCATCGGGTTTCATCACGCATGGGAACTGCAGCATACCCAGCAGTGCCATATCGGAGCCACTTTCAAGAACGACAGTACGCGGAACCTCAAAATCATTTACTTGTGCGAACACGTGGAAACTCGCCTTACTGCTCAGGAGCTTTATCTTCTCGTCGGTCGGAATCCGAATGCGGAACCACTTCGATATTTCGTCGATGTTTTCGGAGACAGCATGAACCGCTGGTTCGGCCGTCAATATCAGAACCGGCGGCTCGCTCATTCCCCTGCCGATTTCGATCATGTCGTCGATGAATTCTCTTCCTTCGAGATTTCTGATTAGCCGGCCCTGCGTGTGACGAGACCAAAAGGCAGCCCTGCTTTCCATATCGACAGTCAAGGTCCGAATTCCTTGCCGAGCGAGCGACCTGACGACGCCAAGGCCGTTCAATTCGCCGCCAACCACTACTGCGCTGACGTTTGCACTGCGTGAATCCATACGCGCCATAATCGCTCCGGGTACGATTGCCTACATAAGAATGCCTGGGTCATTTGCACGTTCGGCCTTGCACGACGAGGAGTGCATAGCCGACTGCAATGAGATTTTTTTTGATGGAAGATTGGTCCGCTCTGTCCAGCTGATATGCGAATTCATTCCGCCTGGGATGGCTGCTCAGCGGTGTGGTTAGCCGGTGTTTCGCTCGGAGCGGGCAACGAATCGCGGGGCATGTAAATCACGAGCCAGCGCGGTGCCCTGAATTTGACGATCGATACATACAGCCAAACGTAGACCGCCATGAAAGTCATCGCGGTCGCAAAGAGCGCCACTTCGTTATTCCAAAGGAACGTCGCCGGCACGATACTGATGAGGCTGATCGTCCAAAGGTATGGCGACGTCCTCGCGTTGCGCCTCGTGCGCTGGCGTGTCGTCTCGGGATGAGCTGCGCGGCGCACCATCCGCCTGAAGATCAACGTGTGCAAATGGATGCCGTCAGGCTCGCCTGCCGCGCAGCCGCGCACAATGCGCCGCCGGTAGATCGTGAAGACGGTTTCGAAGATCGGATAGATCGTCACGACGACAGCGTACCAGGCAGAGACATTCGGATGGCGCGCTATAAGGAGGACGACGAGTTCGGCAATCGTAAAGCCGATGAAGTACGCACCCCCGTCGCCGAGGAAAATCGCCGCGGATGGGTAGTTCCACACGAGGAAGCCCACGATGGCGCCGATCATCGTCAGGGACACGCTGAGAATCAGCCAGTCGTCCACCTGATGTGCGACGAAACCAATCGAGGCCAGCATCAGAACTGCCACTCCGCCGGCCAATCCGTTGAAGCCGTCGATCAGATTGAACGCGTTGGTCAAGCCGGACACCATGAGCAAAGTGAGGCCCAGCGCGATTGGCGAATAGACAAGAAGGGAATCTATCAGCGGAAGATCCACACGATCGACGACGGCCCCTAGCGCAAAATCGCCGATCGCCGCAGAAACGATTGCACATAGCAACCTCGCCGCTGGACTCACCTGCTTGGTGAAGTCCTCGATGATCCCGCCGAGGAAAACTGGCAACGCGCACAGAAGCAATTTGAAAACCTCCATGCGCGGATTACTGCCGAGTAATGCACCGAGCGCGAGTGTTAGCGCCACCGCGAGCGCGACCGCGATGCCACCTACACGGGGCACGGCCGTAGCGTGCATCTTTTGTACGCCATCGAGTTGATTGTCGAGTCCAATGCCGCCACCGAGCCGAGCGCTTTTGACAACGATAAAAGTAATCAGAAAGCATGCTAATAGGCCAAATATTAAGTTCGGCATCTCTCTCGCCTCGATGGTGTTGACCTGATAACTGTCTCTCACACACAAAACGCGAATTCCACGACGATTAAAGCCATTTGTGTGGCGAGCAGCCTTTTTATTAATTCGGCATTTGCTACCGACGGGTACAGAAGGTACGGGAAAAAGGTACCCATCAATGTTCGTTTCCATACACAAACGGGGCCGGCCCGCTGGTACGTTCTACCGAAATGATTTTGGCTACTGTAGGCCTGCTGCGCGACTGATCTGATGCTTCACAACGGACGGAGCGTTTCTTCGCGAAGCATGTGACTTACGGGTTCTGTTTGTCCTGGGGATCTCCATGAACGAAAAGCAGATATCGATGCCGTCGTCGGCGCGGTCCAGCCACGGCAATCTTTCGCAAATACTCGATGTGATTTCGCGGCGCCGGCTGACGATTGCAGTCACAACGGTGGTCTGCCTCGTTGTGGGTGGCGTCGTCGCGCTCACGTCGCCGGTCTACCAGTCGAACATTCTCGTCAAGATCGATCAGTTGCCTGAAGCGCAGCCCTCCTCGCGTCCGGAACTGATGTCGATGGTTTCGCCTGCGTTCGATGCAAGGTCGAAGACGACGGGAGAGATGCAGGTAATCCAGTCGCGCCAGACCGTCGCACATGTGGTCGATGAGCTCGAGCTCGACGTTGTTTCAGGCCCGCGTCGCTTTCCTGTCATCGGAGCGTGGCTCGCGAGTCATGCAAGTGATCTCTCGAAGTCGGTCTTTGGCGCCATTGGCGGCTACGCGTGGGGCAAGGAACAGATCAAGGTTGGTGCATTCAAAGTTCCACGCGAGCTGGAAGACCGCCAGCTGACATTGACGGCGCTGTCCGAGGATCGATACGAGCTGAGCGGTAGTGAGCTTGACAGGCCCTTCGTCGGCAGCGTCGGTCGGACCGAAACGATCGCGACCACCAAAGGCGATGTGACGTTGCGCATCGACACGATCGTGGCGGGGCCCGGTATCCGGTTCAATCTGAAGCGCTTGTCGCGCCAGGACGTGATTGACGATATGCAGAAGCATCTGCAGATCACTGAGCAAGGCGAGAAGTCGAACGTCGTGAGCGTCTCCATGCGGGGTAGCGATCCGGAGATGCTTAGCCAGACGTTGAACGCGCTCGGCGCGCAATACGTGCGTGAAAATAACGATCGCAATGCGACCATCGCAGCAAATTCGCTGAGGTTCCTGGAGAGTCAGTTACCCGCTATGCAAGCGCAAATGGTGGCGGCCGAGCACCGCTACACCGCATATCGCAATTCGCTCGGTCTCGTCGATGCGACTGAAGAAGGGCGGCTAAATCTGCAGAGAGTCTCCGATGCTGAGGCACAGCTGCTCACGCTGCAGCGCACCCGTGCCGATCTGGCAGCGCGATACGCGCCGTCGTATCCGGCCGTAGCGTCGCTCGATGCGCAGATCGCGATGACGAAGCAGTATCTTGAAGCCGGGAGAGCGCGCGTCAATGCCATGCCGACGGAGCAACAAGACGCGCTCGCCCTGATGCGCGACGTGAGAATGACGACCGACCTTTACACGGCGGCGCGGAACAATGTCGAGCAACTTCGGCTCATTCAGGCGAGCAAAGCGGGTTTCGCGCAGATCATCGATCCCGCAATCGTACCCGAACATCCGGTGCGGCCCGTGCGGTCACTCGTGCTCGCCGCGTCGTTGTTACTCGGACTACTTGCGGGTGTCGCGATTTCGTTTGTCCGCGAGCTGCTTTTCGCTGGGGTGACCGAGCCTGAACAAGTCGAAGCTCGCACCGGTCTGATGGTGTACGGAATGGTGCCTCATAGCGCAAAGCAGGACGAGCTTCAGACCAAAGCGAACGCTACCGACGCGCGCGACCTGATTCTCGCCTGCCGGCACCCGTCCGATCCGGCCGCGGAAAGCCTGCGTTCGTTCCGCTCGGCCCTGCAATACATGTTGGCGAGTGCGCGCAACAACATCGTCATGGTGGCGGGTCCGATGCCACAGGTCGGAAAGTCGTTCGTCGCCGCGAACCTTGCGGTGATCCTGGCGATGACCGGAAAACGCGTGCTGCTCGTCGACTGTGACTTGCGCAGGGGCGCCCTGCATCGCAGTTTTGGACTTCCGTCCGGCCTGGGACTCGCGGAAGTTCTCGCGGACCCGTCACTGACTGTCGAGCTTGCAACACGAGAGGTTTTACCGAATCTCGACATCTTGCCGTGTGGTGACTATCCCGCCAATCCGGCCGAATTGCTCAATAGCGTCGCTTTCGACAGCTTGATGAGTAATGCGTCGGCGCGATACGACATCGTACTGCTCGATTCGGCGCCGGCGCTCGCCGTCTCGGACGCCGGCATTGTCGCGCCGCACGCAGGATCGGTCTTTCTGGTGGCACGGTTCTCGGAAACCCGTCTTGCGGAAATCGAGGAAACGGCAAGGCGCTTTGCCCAGGTCGGCACCCGGATACACGGCGTGATGCTTAACGGCTTCTCGGTACGCAGCGTGAAGTACCTGCATCCGGGGCGCTACGGCAGCCACATCTATGCGACGAGCCAGCACACTGACCGCATGAACTGACATCGTCGACGCGTATCAGTTCGACTTCACGACGGAGAACCGGCTATTCGCGACGTTGCTTTCTTTAGCCGGTGTCGTGCTCGTGCACAAACATCTCGTTACTGCCGTTCGCCGTAATAGTGGCGCGCGACTTCGTGCTGGCCCGCCAATTCGGGCCAGTTGGTGTGCAGTTTTCAACCGCGAAACACGCTGAGCCTTTGGCCGTTCCGGGGAGACAACGAAACGTGAAGATTGTTCTTGTCGTCAATTCAATGGGAGGACCGGGCGGCGCCGAACGGGTTGCCGCGGTGCTGTCGGCCGCGTGGGCCCAACGCAACGACACCGTTACGCTCGTGCCGACCTACAGCAAACACGGTGGATGTTTTTTTCCCATCGACGAGAAGGTGCGGATGATCTATCTGGCCGACCGCGTCAGGCATAGCCCGCTGCGACGGGTCAACTACATCGCGAGACTGGCGGAGTTGCGCAAGCTATTCGTGGAAGAGCAGCCCGACGTCATCGTGTCGTTTTTGACCAACGTGAACATCAACGTGATCCTGGCTTCACGGGGCCTGCGCATTCCGGTGATCGCCTGCGAGCACAACGATCCGGTGGCCGATGGCCGCCCGTTTCTGTGGAAGCTGCTTTGCCGGCTCACCTACCCGCGGGCCACCGCGCTCACGTTCCTTTCCCAATCGATGGCAACGCCGTTCGAGAAGATGCGCTCGGGAGACACGCCTCACATTGCCGTGATGCCGAATCCGATTCCGGACGAGCTTTTCAGCATGACGAGGCCGCAGCGCGTGGAAGGCAGAAAGCGCCTTATTTCAGTGGGTCGTCTGAACCCCCAGAAGCACTACGAGCTGCTGATCGAAACCTTTGCGAAGGTCGCGCACGATTTCGAGGATTGGGATCTGTGGATCTGGGGCGAAGGCCCTGAGCGGCCGATGCTCACCCGCAGGATTGCAGAGCTCAATCTGTCCAGGCGGGTATTTCTGCCGGGCAGCACGCAGGCTGCATGGGATGAGATGGCCGCCGCGGACGCTTTCATACTGTCGTCCCGCTTTGAAGGGATGCCGGTGGCGTTGATGGAGAGCATGGCGCTCGGTGTGCCGGCGGTCTCGTTCGACTGCCCGAGCGGGCCGCGCGAGTTGATGCGCGACGGGCAGGACGGTCTGCTGATCCCACCGGGCGATGCAACAGCGCTCGCCGCCGGACTGCGGCGCATGCTGTCGGACCAGGCGCTGCGCGAAGAGCTCGGCGTCAGGGGCGCGCGCTCGATCCGGGATCGCTATTCCGTTGCCCATATTCTGACGATCTGGGATCGCCTGTTCGCCCAGTTGCGCCTGGGTTAATCAGTTTTTCCGGAGGACGATAGTGCCGACGAATAAAGTCATTCTTCTCGCGAACACGGACTGGTATCTCTTCAACTTCCGCTTGTCGCTCGCACAAACCCTACGAGAGCGCGGGTTCGAGGTGATCCTGCTATCGCCCGACGGCAGTTATGGGCCGAAGCTTCGAGCTCTCGGTTTTACCTGGGAGGCGATTCCGATGGAACGGCGCAGCCTCAACCCATGGCGCGAGGTCGGCCTCATTCTATGGCTCGCACGCGTTTTCAGACGCGAGCGTCCGCTGCTCGTCCACGGCTTTACGATCAAGGGCGCAGTCTATAGCTCGCTCGCGGCGCGGCTGGCCGGCGTGCCGATTCGCGTCAACGGCATCGATGGCCTCGGTTACGTGTTCACGAGCGATGAACTGCGCGCCCGCATGCTGCGTCCCGTGGTGAGCAATCTCATGCGCTTCGCCTTCAATGGGGAACGCTCCGCCGTCGTTCTGCAGAATTCGTCGGACGTCGCGCTCTTCAAGCGGTCTCGCATCGCTGCGGACCGGGCGGTGCGGCTCGTGAGAGGCGCGGGGGTGAACCTGACACGCTACCGGCCGCGCGAGCCGGCCGAGACGAAAAAAGGTGCGCCGTTGCGCATCGTGCTGGCGGCGAGGCTGATCTGGGAAAAGGGTATCGGCGAATTCGTCGAAGCGTCTCGGATACTGAAGAGCGAAGGCCGTTCGGTGATTTTCCTGCTGGCGGGCTCTCCCGACGAGGGCAATCCAGCCGCGATTCAGCGCAGCAAGATCGAGGAATGGGACCGCGACAACCTGCTTACCTGGCTGGGGCACGTCAGTGATATGCCCGCCTTGCTTTCGGAGGTCGATGTGGTCGTGTTGCCGAGCTACTATCGGGAAGGTTTGCCGACGACGCTGATCGAGGGCGCAGCCTGCGCGCTACCGCTGATCACGACCGATGCGCCCGGCTGCCGCGAAGTGGTGAGCCGCAACGGCGACGATGGCATCCTCATTCCGGCGCGAGACCCCAAAGCGCTCGCCGACGCGATCCGCATGCTCGACGACGATCGCGCGCTCGGCGCCAAGCTGGGCCTTGCCGCGAGAGCGAAGGTGCAAACCGAGTTCGACGAGAACATCGTGCTCGCCAAGTTGCTGTCGATCTATCAGGAGTTGGGCGCCGCGTCGCCGGTCCCGGCGACGGTGCCGGTGCCGGTCGCAGGCTTGGTGGCAACACCGCCGGAGGGGACATCGCCATGAGAATCGTCCATGTCATCTCCGGGCTGCGGGTAGGCGGGGCCGAAATGATGCTCTATCGGCTGATCCAGGCGTCGCAGCGCGATGGTGTCCAGCACACGGTGATCTCCATGTCGTCACTCGACACGATGAGCGAGCGCATACGATCGCTCGGTGTCGAAGTGCGGATACTCGGCATGTCGCGGAGTTTGCCCAATCCGCTCATGCTGTTTCGCCTCGTGCGCTGGCTGATCGAACTGCGTCCTGACGTTGTGCAAACCTGGATGTATCACGCGGATCTGTTTGGCGGAATCGCCGCGCGCATCGCCCGGATCGTCGCGGGACGGGGCGAACGACGAGGCGGTACCTTGAGGCTCGCCTGGGGTGTGCATCAGACCGAGTTCCCATCGCTGCGTTCGGGCACGAAGCTGGCAATCGTCGCGAAGTTCTGTGCGTGGCTGTCAACGCGCCTGCCCGACGTGATCATCTGCTGCGCTGACGCGGCGCGCATCTCGCACGTCCGAGGCGGCTATTGCAGTACGCGAATGCAGGTGATTTTCAACGGCTTCGATCTCGACTTGTTCAAGCCGCGCCGGCGCGACAGCGATCCGTTGCGCAAGGCGCTCGGACTGGACCCTGCGACGAAGATTGTCGGCATAGTCGGCCGCTACGACCCTGCCAAGGACTATGGCACTTTCATCAACGCCGTAGCGAGGGTGTCTGCAATGGAGCCGGACTGCCGCTTCGTCATGATTGGCCGGGGCCTTGACGAGAGCAATCGGGAACTCACGGCGATGATCGACCGCGCGGGCATCAGGGACGTTTGTCGACTTACGGGCGCAAGCAATGACGTGCACCTGCTGATGTCCGCTTTGGACGTCTTCTGTCTATCGTCACGAAGCGAGGGACTGCCGACGGTGGTTGGCGAAGCGATGGCATGCGGTGTCCCCTGCGTGGCGACCGATGTAGGCGATACCGCGGCATTGATGGGAGAAACCGGCCGTCTGGTTCCGAGCGGCGATCCGGACGCGCTCGCCGCTGGTATCGTTAGCCTGCTTTCGCTCGACCGCGAGGGACGCGAACAGCTCGGCAAGCTGGCGCGCACGCGAATGGCAACACGCTTTTCAATCGAGCGCTGCTGGGCAAGCTACCGGCACGTCTATTCGACGCGCGACCAGGCGTTCGGGTTCGGTATTGATCGCACGTGAGGGCAACACAAACCTCGCAGGCCGGGACATGAGAGGATCGAGTACCGGCCGCAGATCGAAACTTAGGGCGAGCGCGGCGCAACTAGCAAATCCGGTTCTCTACCCTCAACATCGACACCCCGATAGCCGGCAGCCGAATGGGTATTGTCCCGCGATACCCCCAGCCGCATCACCAGGGGCAGGAGCCCGAAGTAGAGAAGCGGCGACGTGTACGACAGCTTTGATGACATCAGCAGCCCGAAAAAGCACAGATTGGCAATGTCCTTTTTCATGACCAGGAATATGCCGATGGGAATTGCAAGTCCTACGATGCCAAGTTGCACGACGAAAAAATTGAGCAATCCTGCGTCGTTAAGTGATGCAACAAAGGTCGACGTGTGTTCCGAGACATCGAACAGGTCGTATTCGACGGAGAAGGGGCCGTAGCCGAACAGAAAATCCCATCCATGGCGCACTTCATAGACGTACGACAGCAGCCGCAAGCGCAGTCCTGAATCCGCATCGATTTTGAGCATGAAGCTATTGACGTAAGCCGCAATCAATCCCGGCGAGGCCAAGGCGATCAATGTGAATATTGCCGTCGCCCACGCTCTCATGCGGCGCGAGTGCGTGACCATCAATGCTGCAATCAACACCACCGCCTGTACAACCGCCGCAGCTGACTGCGTGATGAGCATGGATAGCACGGTCAGAGCGATGGGCAGCGTAGCCGGCGTCTTTCCTCTCGCCCTGGAAAGCAGGATATAGCCGATTGCCATGGTTCCCACGGCCGCGGCGAACGTCGAAGGTTCTATATACAGACCCGTCGGCCGGAATGCGAAAACGGGATGCACGGACTCCCAATTCTGGTACCGCGACGCGTCACCCGTAATCGGCCTGGTAAAGTCGATGTACTGGCCGCTGATGAGCAGCGTTGCTGTCTGCAGGAACAGGACGGAGCAATTGAGGACTAGCAACCTCGAGACAGCTGTCGTGACTTCGCCGATGCGTGTTGAAATCAACGCAGCGAATGACGCAAGAAAGCCGATGTCAAGCAAGAAGAAAATGTAGTTGTTCGTCGCGGATTTCTCGAGATTGTACGAAGCGTTCCCGTGTGGTACTGCGAGAAACCACAGATAGCACGCGGTAATGACAGTCGCCGAAAGCGACACAAGAGCCACGCATCGAATACTGAACAACGCCTCGCGGACCTTCGCGTCGCTCATGCACACTGCCATAAGCAGCAGAATGCCTGTCATCACGACATATGGTCCATGGCTCGTCAGTGAGCACAGCAGCAGCGCGACGAACATCGCGCTGCGATGAATTGCGGTCGACCGCATCGTTATTTGTGTACTCATGCTATGGCTTCTCTGCTAAGCAAATAGTTGGACCAGGCCTTTGATTCAACTATTCGTTATTCCGGTACTTTCTGCGCACCCCGGTGAATGTAGAGGAAATAGGTACCTGTCAATGTGCGTTGTCAAACATTAATAGGGACGCAGTGACTGCTATGTTTTACCGACGTTTTGCGTGGCCGGATGCGTGCCACGCCGCGGTCTAAACCCTGCGATACGGAAGACTCCTACGTGTGCGAAGCATGTGGGCTTCGGTCTCCGCGCCCTGAGGAACTCCATGAGCGAAAGGAAGGTGTCCCTGGCGTCGTCGGCGCCGCGCAACCGAGCGCCAGCGGAAATACTCGCCACTGCGAAGTTTGCCGCACAGGAATTTGGACGGTTCAGACGATGGTGAGCGCACTGATGTTCCAACTGACTCGCTGGCGCGAGCGGGTGCTCAGTACGCATCCTGACCATGCACGCATCGCACGGAGCCTGGCGCGCGTCTCTGCGTTCGTGCTCATCGGGAAATGTGCCGGAGCGCTGAAGGAAATGGCGATTGCGTACAAGTATGGAGTCAGCAGCATTGTCGATGCGTATCAGTTCACGTTTTCGATGGTGAACTGGTTGCCAACCACATTGCTGTCCGTGGCAGGTGTGGTGCTCGTGCCGATGTTCGTCAACCTGCGCGCGCAAAAGAAGGAAGACGTGGCGCAGTTCGTCGGCGAGCTCGAAGGGGCCGCGCTAGTGAGCGGTCTTCTGGTTGCTATCGTCCTATACGTCGGCTGGCCGTTCGTGATGCAGCACCTTGGGCCGGATGCGCCGTCGACGACGCGCGACTTGTCCCGCGAAATGATGTACTGGCTCGCGCCCACAGGTGTACTGACGCTCGGCGCGGGGATTTATGCCGCGCGGCTGCAGGCCAACGAAAAGCATGTGAATACATTGCTCGAGGGGCTGCCTGCCGCGGTGATTCTCGTGAGCGTACTCGTGGCTTCGCCCGACGCGGGCCTCGTGTCGATCGTCTTCGGAACTGTGGTCGGCCTGGCGCTGCAGATGCTTTGCCTCAGGTGGCTTGCCGGACGCACCGACGGCGTGTCGAGCCGGGTCAGGCTCTCCATGCGCTCTCCGCATCTGGGCGAAGCATGGCTGTCCATGCGCACCCTCATGGTCGGCCAGGTCGCCGTCTGTTTCGCCGGACCGCTCGACCAATACCTGGTCGCGAATCTCGAAGCGGGATCGAATAGCACGCTTGGCTACGCGAACCGCGTACTCGCGTTGTTGCTCAGTGTAGGGGCGATGGCTGCCGCGCGCGCCACGCTGCCCATCTTCTCCGACATCCGCAGGCAGGGTGATGCGCGGCGTGCGCGCCGAACGGCGCTTTTCTGGGCGCTCGCCACGCTCGCTGCTGGTCTCGTTTGTGCGCTGGTGTCGTGGTTCCTCGCTCCGACTGCGATCGCCGTTCTGTTCGAGCGAGGTGCGTTCACGCCAGAAGATACGGTGAGAGTGGCAAGCGCATTTCGTTGGGGACTTTTGCAAGTACCGTTCTATTTTGCGTTGATGGTCGTGTGGCAACTCTTTGCCAGCGAAGGACGCTTCAGACTAGTGACAAACATCTCCTTGCTGGCGTTCGCGGTGAAGGTAGGGGCCAGCTTCGTGCTAGTTCACTTATTCGGAGTCGCGGGTGTGCAGATTTCACTTGCTTTGATGTACGTAACCGCATTCGTGCTTGCGATCAGCATGCTGCGGAGCAGTTCAACTTCGCGGCACGACAGCGAAATGCGCTGAGCCCTCGACCGTTCAAGAGACTACGAAACGTGAAAATTGTTCTTGTCGTCAATTCAATGGGTGAGCCGGGCGGCGCCGAACGGGTCGCCGCGGTGCTGTCGGCCGCGTGGGCCCAGCGCAATGACACCGTTACGCTCGTGCCGACCTACAGCAAACATGGTGGATGTTTTTTTCCCATCGACGAGAAGGTGCGGATGATCTATCTGGCCGACCGCGTCAAGCATAGCCCGCTGCGACGGGTCAACTACATCGCGAGACTGGCGGAGTTGCGCAAGCTATTCGTGGAAGAACAGCCCGACGTCATCGTGTCGTTTTTGACCAACGTGAACATCAACGTGATCCTGGCTTCACGGGGCCTGCGCATTCCGGTGATCGCCTGCGAGCACAACGATCCGGTGGCCGATGGCCGCCCGTTTCTGTGGAAGCTGCTTTGCCGGCTCACCTACCCGCGGGCCACCGCGCTCACGTTCCTTTCCCAATCGATGGCAACGCCGTTCGAGAAGATGCGCTCGGGAGACACGCCTCACATTGCCGTGATGCCGAATCCGATTCCGGACGAGCTTTTCAGCATGACGAGGCCGCAGCGCGTGGAAGGCAGAAAGCGCCTGATTTCAGTGGGTCGTCTGAACCCCCAGAAGCACTACGAGCTGCTGATCGAAACCTTTGCGAAGGTCGCGCACGATTTCGAGGATTGGGATCTGTGGATCTGGGGCGAAGGCCCTGAGCGGCCGATGCTCACCCGCAGGATTGCAGAGCTCAATCTGTCCAGGCGGGTATTTCTGCCGGGCAGCACGCAGGCTGCATGGGATGAGATGGCCGCCGCGGACGCTTTCGTACTGTCGTCCCGCTTTGAAGGGATGCCGGTGGCGCTGATGGAGAGCATGGCGCTCGGTGTGCCGGCGGTCTCGTTCGACTGCCCGAGCGGGCCGCGCGAGTTGATGCGCGACGGGCAGGACGGTCTGCTGATCCCACCGGGCGATGCAACAGCGCTCGCCGCCGGACTGCGGCGCATGCTGTCGGACCAGGCGCTGCGCGAAGAGCTCGGCGTCAGGGGCGCGCGCTCGATCCGGGATCGCTATTCCGTTGCCCATATTCTGACGATCTGGGATCGCCTGTTCGGTCAGCTGCCAGGGTTGAAGGGTTTTGCTGGAGCACGAAGATGCCGATGAATGAAATCGGTCTCGACGGCTGTATCAGGCACTGTTTGACTCGGAGGACGGATGAGCAAGGTCTATAGGTACGTCTCCAGGGCTACCGGCTCGGACGCCGTTGCCAGGAGCCTCGATGCGGTCTCTCGATTCCCTCTTTCCTGTGTCGCCACGGCCCTCAAGCTGACAGCCGACGGCAGAAAGAAGCCAATGGACAAAATGGCATTGGAGGCACGCATACAGAAACTGAGACCGTATCGGCCATCAGTTTCTCAGCAGTTGGCCTGCATGAATGAGGACACGGGCCTATGGCTTTCCATCATCGTGCCCGTGTACAACGCGCAAGCCTATCTGCTGAAGTGCATTGACTCGGTTCTGACCCAGAACACCGCACTCGCCTACGAACTGATTGCCGTCGATGATGGATCGACGGACGATTCTTCGGCCATTCTCGATTGCTACGCGAACCGCCCCCGCGTAACCGTGGTGCACATCGCGAACAGCGGCGTGGCGCTGGCCCGCAACGAAGGTCTCAGACACGCAAAAGGCAAATACGTGATGTTCGTCGACGCGGACGACTACCTACCGCCGGACTGCGTCGAGACCCTACTCGCTCCCGCACTTCGACACGACGTCGATATCGTGCAAGGCAGTTACTGGGTCGTCGACGTGACGGACAAAATACATAGGACGCAGGTCTTCGACGATTCGGTCGCGACTCGCGCTGATCCCGATGTCTTCGATCTGTCGGGGTATCCGTGGGGAAAAGTCATCAAGCGCGATCTTTTCAAAAGCGTGCAGTTTCCGGAGGGCATGGCGTATGAAGATTCGGTCGTCACGCTGGTCCTGCTTCCGCTGGCCAATGGCTATGTGAGCCTCAGTCAGCCGGTCTACTTTTATCGCGAGAACCCGCGCGGCCTGACGGCTGTCTTGACCAGGGATCCAAAGACACTGGATGCCTATTGGATTGTATTGAAGCTTCTGTCGGACAGACGTTCATTGGGCCTGCCGACTGACAACCGGGTCCTCGGGCAGGTTAAGAGTCATTTCGGCGCACTGCTCTACGGGAGGCTTGCCAATTTCGACAATGAGGTAAAGCGCGCAGTCTTCTATCTATGCTGCCTTCAACTGGAAGCGTTGCGAAGGGAATGCAGCGGTGGCATAAGCAGCGACAAGGTCGATAGGCTCGATTGCGCTTTCCGCACACGAAATTTCCTGCTCTGGAAGTTGCTTTGTTTTTTCGAGTTGTAAATTTCGCGATCGTGTCTCGCGTTGCGCGGTCCGTACCTCACGGTTGACGCGCAGCGCGATCCCACGCGGCATCCGGCCGGATTACGAATCGATGTGCACCGACACCCCGTTCGCCGAATAAACGGGTGTCGCCATGTGGCCGTCGACCGTGATCGTCGTGAACTGCTTGTTCGCCCCATTGCCATCGATCAGATCGATGGTGTCGCCGACCTTGGGCGCAAAGCCGTTCACGAACTTCACGTGCAGCGTGCCGCCTGCGATGGTGAGTTGATTGCCAACGTGCAATTGGCCGGCGCCTTTGCCGTCGATGTCGAGTTCGAGCGTCGTGCCGGCGAGCTGCGTGTACTTGCCGACGATGGACACGGGCGAAGTCGCCGCGATGGTGACGCCGCCCGCACCCAAATACACGTCGCCCGTGCCGAACGCATTCGGAGAATCCGCCTCGAGCACACCGCCGCTTACCTGGGAACCGCCCGACCAGGTGTTGTTGCCACCGAGCTTCAACGTACCGCTACCCTGCAGCGTCAACTTCCCCGCGCCGGAAATGTCGTTGCGCCACAGATCCGACGCGTTGAATCCGCCTTGGGACGCATCCATCGAAACGATGACGCTGCCATTGAACGCACCATATCCGTCGCCGGCCGCAAACATGTTGAGGCGGCCCCATCCTTCCGCGTCATCCATGACCGGATAGCCGGAAGGAAGCTCGGTCGTCTTGAGCACCACGCGGCGCTGGGCTGCGCTCAGATACGGAAAGCGCGTCTCCAGCAATACTTCCGCACCCTTCGGCACGACGGGAGGCGCATCGGTCGATTCGATCGGAGCAAAGCCGAACGTCATACGGCGGGTGAAGTCTGCTTTGTTCGTTGCATAGTCGGCGAAGCGGTCCGTCGCTGCCGTGCCGGAGTGGGCGAAAGCGGCGAAGTTCGTCGAATTGGTGTTGGTCGACTGCATCAGGGCTGCGTGCGCCTGACTAAATGCGGCGCCCTTCAAGGTGGCGTTGCTGGGATCGGAGAGATTCGCAGCAGTCGCCGCAAGTGCAAACATTCGACCAGCAATGACGTCGAGCGGCGAATGCATACCGGCAAAAATGCGGTTTTCGCCAAGTTCGAGGCCGCGGCTCGCCATCTCCTGGAACCGCTCCGGCAGCACGTAGGCCATTGTCATCGCGTCGCGCATCGCCTCCGCCTCGTGACCGCTGATATATCCGCCATCGGTCGAAGGCGTGGTGCTCTCGGCCGGCACCAGAGTCGGAGCTACCACGACACTCGTGCTCCAGCGGTATGGCCGCGCGTATTTGTAGAAGCGCTTGGCCGGCTCGGTCGATGCGTTGTTGCCCATGTTGCTGAGCAGATCGACAACCTGGCCGAAATTGCTATTGCCGCCACTGCTGCCGACGCCGATGTTGTTGCCGGCGTCGTTGTACAGCACGGTCGTCGCATCCGCCGGGATCGACGTGATCGTCGTCGTCTGCTGCGCCGCCGTGCGCCACGCGTTGGTGAGCGGGCCCATGCCGTCGGTCACGCTGTAGCCTTTGCCGCGCCGGTCGTCGTAGTAGGCTGCATCGGCCTGTGCCTGGGTTCGGTTGGTCGTCTCGGTGACCACGAATTGAATGTTTGCGGCATGGACGGCGCTATTCACGACCGCCCCACCCGGCGTACCGTCATTGGGTAGTCCGGTCCACGTGGATTGCACGACAGCCGGAAAGGAACCATTGGCGGGGGCGGATACGCCCGCATCGACGATCTCGGTCAACGGTTGCCAGATATCGAGGAATCGCGAGACGACACGCACGCCCGCATTCGTGGCGAGCGTCGCATATCGAGCGTCGCCGCGCTGGTTGGTCGCAATCGTGTCGACGAACGCGGGCACGTCGGGGATTGCGGCGTTGTCGACAAAACCAGGGTCGGCAGGCGGAGCCGGGATCGAGGCCGTCGTCGTTGTCGTCGAAGTATTCGAGGACGTCGGCGTAGAAGAGTCATTGCTGCCACCGCACGCGGCTAGTGCCGCCACGCTTGCGAGAATAGTGAGGCGCAGCGGAAGAGAGACGCGAAGATGAGTCATCACGAGACTTTCTTGTCGTTGTTGGTGGCGTCGAATTGTGCGGATGAATTATTACGGCATTGTTGCGACCTATTTTCAGGCAAGGGGACATGCATCGCAGACGTCTGAGCGCAGAGAGGGGGAAAGCCAACCCCTAAAGCCAACCCTTTACCGTCGCCACTCGCCAGACGACAAACATGACGAGGCCCACCGACGCGGCGGTCAACAGAATGAAGTCAATCGAGCGCGCTAGCTTTTTCATATCAAAGTCGGATCGGACGTGCGACGTCCGCATGTGAACAGGGAGTCAGGCGTGCGTGAGTATCGAAACGCGCTTGTGCGGAATGTCGAGCGCTCACGGGGACGCTTAGATGGATCGCGGCCAGGCAGCGATCGACGGGGCGCCCGGCATTCAGCGTGGGTGTGAAGTTACGCCCTGCAAGCTTAAAAGCCGCTTATCCCGAGCCTGTCCCCTTGACGACCCGGGTTCCCCCCGAGTCGCCCGGCGCTGCTGACTGACGCCCCGCAACGGCGAATATCCACATCCGCCGGCAAACCGTGCCATCATGGCGCGAGCATTCAGCAGATGTTTGCGAGCGGACGGAAGCCACGTTTGTTGCAAGCGCTTCATCGGTACCGCACGCTCCGACGCGCAGCACTGGCCAGCCGAAGCGGGACGCCCAGCCGGCGGCATCCGGCCATGCTCTACAGCCGTGCTGCTCCGTCTACCAGCCGGACGAGGAGTTCATCATGCTCGCAGTTCACAAGGCGGTGTTTCCGGTCGCGGGAATCGACACGCGCTTTCTGCCGGCCACGAAGGCGAGTCCGAAGGAGATGCTGCCGGTCATCGACAAACCGCTGATTCAATATGCGGTCGAAGAAGCGGTTGCCGCGGGTATCACCGAGCTGATCTTCGTCACGGGCCGCGGTAAGCGCGTGATCGAAGATCATTTCGACAGATCCTACGAAGTCGAACACGTGCTGCGGGCGCGCGGGCTGCAAAACCTCGCCGAACTCGTGCAAAGCATCAAACCACCCAACGTCAACTGCATCTATGTTCGGCAAGCCGAGCCGCTCGGACTCGGGCATGCGGTGTTGTGCGCGCAAAAGCTGATCGGCGACGAGCCGTTCGCGGTCGTTCTCGCCGACGATCTGCTCGAGGGTCAGCCGCCCGTTCTCGAGCAGATGGTGCACATCTTCAGCCATTACGATTCGTCGGTAATCGGGGTCGAGGAATTCGAAGCGCACGGCGCTTGCTCGCATGGCGTGGTCGGCGGACGACATTGGGACGAGCGCGTGATCAACGTGTCGAGCATCGTCGAAAAGCCCGCGCCGGAAAAAGCGCCTTCGTGCTTCGGCGTCGCGGGGCGCTATGTGTTGATGCCAGCGATATTCGACCACTTGCGCGCGCAGCGGCCCGGCCCTCACGGCGAGATTCAACTGACACCCGCCATTCATTCGATGCTCGAGGAAGAGCAGGTGCTCGCGTATGAATTCATCGGCAAACGCTACGACTGCGGGACCAAGCTCGGTTATCTGCAGGCGACCGTCGACTTCGCGCTGCGGCATAACGAAGTGCACGATGCATTCGGTGCCTGGTTGCGCAAGCGGGTCGACGGCGAGACGGCCGCGCCGGGCACCACGCATTAGCGCCGCCCATTGGACGACGGCACGGTCTGGTCAAAGCAGGGCCCGGTAAATCTGTGCGCTATCGCACACACGCCGGCGCATCGAATGTCCATGATTTACCGATCAACGCCATTCCTCTCAGCCATTCCGGAGTGGCCAGCCGGACAGATTTCGATGGGTGTCAGCATGGGCCTGCGCGTAACGCGCTATATTTGAATTCTCACTGCGCGATGCGGCGATGCGCTACTTGCCGCGCGAGTATGCGCCGCGAAAGCTTCATCTATCGTTGTGAGCCTTGGTGATTTTCAATCCCCGAGATTAACCGGGCTCGTGTTGGACCGTTGCAGACAGGCCTCGCTCGGGTCTTCCGCTTAACCACGACTTCACAGGACGGCAATATGTCACTTCGTATCAATGACACCGCGCCCAATTTCACCGCGCGGACCACGCAGGGCACCATCGATTTCCACGACTGGATCGGCGACCAATGGGCGATCCTGTTTTCTCACCCGAAAGACTTCACGCCGGTTTGCACGACTGAACTGGGCTACATGGCGAAGATCGAGCCGGAGTTCACCAAGCGCAACGCGAAGCTGATCGGGCTATCGGTCGATCCGGTCGAAGACCACGAAAAATGGGCCAAGGACATCGAGGAAACGCAGGGCGCCGCCGTCAAGTACCCGATGATCGGCGACACCGACCTCGCAGTCGCCAAGATGTACAACATGCTGCCGGCCGACGCGGGCGATACCAGCGAGGGCCGCACCGCAGCGACCAACGCGACCGTGCGCTCGGTTTTCATCATCGGTCCCGACAAGAAGATCAAGCTGACGCTGACCTACCCGATGAGCACCGGCCGCAACTTCGACGAAATCCTGCGCGTGCTCGATTCGATCCAACTGACCGCCAAACATAGGGTCGCGACGCCGGTCAACTGGAAGCAGGGCGAAGACGTGATCATCACGTCGGCGGTCAGCAACGAAGAGGCGCAGCAGGTGTTCCCTGGCTTCAAGACCATCAAACCGTATCTGCGCACCACCAAGCAACCGCGCTGACAGATGCGGCATGGCGGCCGTTCGCGGCCGCCTCGCCGATCTTCTTGAGAGATGCAGATGATTTTTCGTCAGCTGTTCGATCCTGTTTCGTCGACCTACACGTACCTGCTCGGTGACAGCGGCGAGGCGGTGCTGATCGACCCCGTCTACGAGCAGGTGCCGCGCGATCAGGCACTGCTGCGCGAGCTGGGCCTCTGGCTGCTTACTACGCTCGATACCCACGTGCACGCCGATCACGTAACCGGCGCATGGCGCATGCGTTTGCGTTGCGGCAGCGAGATCGGGCTTGCCGCGGTCGTGGGGGCGAAAGGCGTGACGCGGCCGCTCGCGCATGGCGATCGGATCGACTTCGGCACGCGTCACCTGACCGTGCGCGCGACGCCTGGCCATACGAATGGCTGCCTGACCTACGTGCTCGACGATCAGAGCATGGCCTTTACCGGCGACAGCCTGCTGATTCGCGGCTGCGGCCGCACCGATTTCCAGCAGGGCAGTCCGCAGCAGTTGTTCGCGTCCGTGCGCGAGCAGATCCTGTCGCTGCCGGACGGCTGCCTCCTCTATCCCGCGCACGATTATCGCGGCATCACGGTGACGAGCGTGACCGAGGAGCGGCGCTTCAATCCGCGTCTGGGCGGCGACGTCGACGTCGGCGATTTTGCCGGGTACATGAACAACTTGAATTTGCCGCATCCGAAGCAGATGGCGGTCGCGGTGCCCGCGAACATGCGTTGCGGGCAGCCGGAAGGCGGCGCCGAAGTTGCGACCGAAACACCGGATTGGGCACCGTTGACGCTGCGCTTTAGCGGCGTGTGGGAAATCGAGCCGATGGCGCTGCTCGAGCATGGCGCGAAATTTCAGATCGTCGATGTACGCGAGGCGCCGGAGTTCATCGATCGTCTGGGTCATCTGCCGGACGCGAAGCTGGTGCCGCTGTCGCAATTGACAGCGCGGCTCGAAGAACTGGATCGCGAGCGGCCGGTGGTCGCGGTGTGCCGGTCCGGCGTGCGCTCGGCGCAGGCGAGCGTATTGTTGACGAAGGCTGGGTTCGGCAAGGTGGCGAATCTTGCCGGTGGGATGCTGCGGTGGCGGACGGAGGGGTTGCCGGTTGCGTCGGACAGCGTTTGACGGGAAGCCGACGCTACGGAACCCCGCGAACTCAGCCGCGACCCTGAGGGCCCACGGCGACACCAGCCTTCGAATAGCCAGCGCTCCGTTGCGCCGAGCGCGTAACCAGCCAGATTCCTCCGCATACCAGCACCAGCGCGACGAGATTCTTCAATTCCATGATGTTCTCGTTCAGGCAAAACGCGGACAGCACGGTACCGAACACGGGCACCAGGAAATTGAAAACGGTAACTTTGCCGACCTGGTTATATTTGAGCAGAAGACTCCACAACGTGAAGGCCGCTGCAGACAGCAACGCCAGGTAGGCCAGCAAAGCCATCGATCCCAGCGTGAACGCGTGCAACGAACCACCGGTCGCGTACCCCGCCGCCAGCAGAACGACGCCGCCAAACCCGAGTTGATAACCGGTCATGACCATGACGTCCATACTCTGCGAAATGCGCTTTCCGTAAATCGATGCAGCGGATAGCACGAATGCGGCAATCACGATAAAGCCTTCGCCGAGCAAGGTGAATGCAAATTCAAACAGACCGTCGCCGAAATTGACGACCATCACGCCGACGAATCCCAGCAGACATCCAAGCGCTTTGCGTGGCGACAGCTTATCGTTCTTGTAGATGAAATGAGCAAGCAGCACGCTGAAGAAGGTCGTCGTCGAGTTCAGAATCGAACCGCGAACGCCGGTCGTGTAGGCGAGACCGATATAGAAGAAAACATATTGAATGGCCGTTTGCGTGAAACCCAATAGCATCAGCTGTCCGCTATTGCGTCGATTCAATTCGAAAACAGGCTTCTTTGAAAAGGCAGCAAGAATCAACAACAACAGTCCCGCGAGCACGAACCGGTAGCCCGCGAAGATCAGCTTCGAAGGAATATCGTTTTGTGTGATTCCGAGCAACGCGTAGCCAATTTTAATTGCCGGGTATGAACTGCCCCAAAGCAGGCAGCATAGCGTCGCCACGATGACGAGCACTTTCGGTTGGGTGAAAAACCGCGCGGAATCGCGCGATCCGGTTGTGGCTGAAGGCACGGACATTTTTCGGGTGATGTTGTCTTTGTGCACTATGTGGGCAGGCCACAGCAGTGCTTTTTTATTGCGGTATCGCTAATTTGCTTTTCAGTGATACCGCATGAAGGCTTCGCGAAATTATACGCAAATGCAATTGTAATGTCAGGGAGGAGCGGCTGCCTCGCGTCTAGCCATGCGTCGAACGTCGACGCGAATTCGGGCCGCGAACACTCATCGGCCATTGCGCGAAAGGCCACGGGCGACCGGACGTTACGCCGGCTGCTATGTGCGCATCACTGTGTCGGGCGATCTTCCGACCATACGCTGGCGAGTGGTGCGCACCTTCACACCTGCGTCGCAGGCACCCGTGGTCCAATCATTCTGCGCCGATCGCGCGATGCCCGCTTGCGCGGCTTCACGCAGTCCGCACGCCGATTGTCGATCCGCGTGCGAGTCGTTCGTCGTAGAGATAAACCGATCAGCTTCATCGACCAGGAGCCCATCATGCGCAAGCACATCGTTTCCATGTTCCTCAGCCTGGATGGCGTCACTCAATCCCCCGGCGCGCCCGAGGAGGATGCCAGTGGCAACTTTCGCCTGGGCGGCTGGATCGTCCCTTACGCCGACGAAGCGATCGGCGTGAGTGTGCACGAGCTGCTCGCTCAGCCGTTCGAGTTGCTGCTCGGGCGTTGCACGTATGACATATTCGCGTCTTATTGGCCCCATGTCCCGGCCGATTCACGCAGCCGCGGCATGGCCGACCAGTTCAATCAGGTCCGCAAGCACGTGGCCACGCATCGATCCGATACGCTCGATTGGCACAACAGCCACCCGCTGAACGGCGACCTTGCCGACGCGATACGCGCGCTGCAACTTCAGGACGGTGCCGATCTATTGACGTTCGGCAGCGGCGACATGGTGCGCCAACTGCTGGCGGCGGGCCTCGTGGATGAGCTTCGGCTTCTGATTTACCCCGTCATACTCGGGCACGGCAAACGTCTGTTCGGCAACGACGCACAAGCGTCGGCCTTCACGCTGGAACACGCGACGAGCACGCCCGGCGGCGTGCTGATCACGCGCTACACGCGCAATGGCGAGGTGCGAACCGGAGTGTTCGAGTAGACGTGAAGCTTCGGAGGATCGACGTTTACAAAAAAAGCCCTATTTCTTCCTCACGTCCCGCGCTCGCCTGCCACTCGTCGCCGTATCCGCGAACAGGTCGATCACGACCTCGCGCAGCCAGCGATTGCCTTCGTCGTGATGGACCCGTTCGTGCCACAACAAATGGATCGGCGCGGCGGGCAGCGTCATCGGCAGCGCGCGCAGGCTGAGCGAGAACGGCGTGGCCAACTCCAGTGCGAGACGCTCTGGCACCGTGGCGATCAGGTCGGTACGTTGCAGGATGTAGCCTACGCTCATGAAGTGCGGCACCGTCAGTCGCACCTGACGCCGCACGCCGCGCCGTTTCAGCCACTCGTCCACCTGACCGTGGCCGGTGCCGGCCGACACCACCACCAGATGCTCGGCTTCGCGCCACGCGGAAAGCGTGAGCGGCGCCTCTTCGAGTGGGTGGCCGCGTCTGAACAGACAGACGTAGCGCTGATCGAACAGACGCCGCTGATAGAAACCGCCCTTCAACTGCGGCAACAGTCCGATCGCCAGATCGACGCGGCCGTCGCCCATCTCCTTGCTCAGATTGACGCTCGTATTGCGGACCGTATTCATCGCGACGCCTGGCGCGACGCGCGACAATCGTTCCAGCAATGCCGGCAAAAACACGACTTCGCCGATGTCGGTCATACCGATCGTCATCGTTCGCATTGCGCGCAGCGGATCGAAGCCCGTCACCGGATTGAGCGCGGCGTGCAAGGTGGCGAGCGCCTGCGAGACCGGTTCCGCGAGACGCAGCGCGAACGGGGTAGGCACCACACCGCCCGGCGCGCGCACGAACAGCGGATCACCCAGCAGGCGGCGCAGCTTCGCGAGCGCATTGCTGACGCCCGGCTGGCTCATGTTCATTTGCTCGGCGACGCTCGCCACGCGCCGCTCCTGCATCAGCCGCTGGAATAGCAGCAGCAGGTTGAGGTCGAGATCGCTCAGTTCCATGGCTTCGGCATGACTTAAAGATCATTCATTTCGGTGATGAAGGAGATTCATTTCATCTTATTGAGCAATGACGGTCTAGTGCTGAAAATACCGACACGATAAACCCGCATATCGGAGACACAATCATGACCCGGATGGACCTGAGCATCGCGATCGTCGGCGCCGGCATCGGCGGCCTTACGCTGGCGCTCGCACTACGCGAGCATGGCATCGATGCGCAACTCTATGAGCAGACCGACGAGTTGCGCGAAGTGGGCGCGGCCGTCGCGCTGTCGGCCAACGCGACGCGCTTTTACGAGCGCATGGGACTACGCTCCGCGTTCGACGACGTGTGCGCCGAAGTACCCGGGCTCATCTATCGTGACGGCCGCAGCGGCAGCGTGATTGGCCATCATCGCGGCATGCCCAGCTATCGCGAGCAGTTCGGTGGCTCCTACTGGGGCGTCCATCGCGCCGATCTGCAGGCGGTGCTGTCGAAGGCGGTCGGTCTCGAGCACATCGAGCTCAGTCATCGGCTGGTCGATCTCGTGCAGCATCCCGATCGTGTGAGCCTCGCGTTCGACAACGGTCGGCGTATCGATGCCGATCTCGTGATCGGTGCCGACGGCGCACGCTCGATCACGCGACGCTGGATGCTCGGCTACGACGACGTGCTGTATTCCGGTTGCTCGGGCTTTCGTGGCATCGTACCGGCCGAGCGCATGGACCTGTTGCCCGATCCGGAGACGATCCAGTTCTGGGTCGGGCCCGGCGGCCATCTGCTGCATTATCCGATCGGCGACAACGGCGATCAGAACTTCCTGCTGGTCGAGCGTCATCCGTCGCCGTGGCCGTCGCGCGACTGGGTCATGCCGTCGACCGAAGGCGAACAACTGCGCCTCTTCAAGGACTGGCATCCGGCCGTCGTGCAGATGATCACGGCGGTGCCGATCAGTCAGCGCTGGGGCCTGTTTCACCGTCCGCCGCTCGGCCGCTGGAGCAAGGGTCGCGTGACGCTGATCGGCGATGCCGCGCATGCGCTCGTGCCGCATCACGGCCAGGGCGCCAATCAATCGATCGAAGATGCCGTGGTGCTGGCCGCACAACTGGCCAAGGCGGGCCCAGGCAACTGGCGGGAAGCGCAGGAGGGCTACGAGCGTCTGCGCCGGGGCCGCACGCGCAAGGTGCAATACGCGTCGATCAGTACCGCGGACGTGCTGCATCTGCCGGACGGCCCCGCCGCGCAGGAACGCAACGCGCGGCTTGGGGCGCGCGATAGCATGCTGCATCACCTCGACTGGATTCACGACTTCGATGCGCTCGCGCAGGAGCCGAGCGACCGGCAAGGGGGCACGTGGCTTTGAGCCTGTCCGTGACGCTTCGATAGCCAGGCGGTTGGCCGCGTGCGACGGCCATGCCTCTGCTATTCGACAAACTGGGCGCCGGTCGCAATTACACCTACGCCGCTGCGGACGGAGCGTTTGTGCCGCCGTGGATCGCAGCCGACGGTCATTTTTGCCAGCTGTTAATGGCCGGTAGCGGCTGGCGATACCACGCTCGGGGTCGCCAGCGTGTTGTTGGTCTTGGGCGCGGGGGTGGCGGTCGTCGAGCCGGTGTCGTTGCTCGGCAGGCCCGAGTTCGGCGCCTTGGCGCCCATGCCGCTGTCCGAGTTGGTGTTGCCTGGCATGCCGTAGCCGCCTGACGTTGTGCCGTTCATCTGATTCGACGGACTGGCGGTGCTGCCTGCGTTTCCGGTCGAACCGCTGCCGCTCTGACCTCCGGCCATCTGCGCAAAAGCGCCTCCCGACAGCGAGAGTGCGGCGACGGCCGCGACTAGTGTGATGGTTGCCTTGCTCATGATCCGCCCCTCCTTGATTGGACTGGAAGATTGACGCAGACAGTTGTCGCCTGCGCTACAGGAAATGTCGCAATCAGCGTGCCGCGCGTTTTCTCAGGTGCTGAATCGACGGTTGAATTTCACGCAGTGACGGCTCGATACAAGTTTTGGCCGCACGCATGGAATAGTCACGCCCCGTGTTCGTTGCGTACCAATCGCTTTTGTCTGGACGAACTCGACCATTGCGATCGCACGGGATCTGCCGCGAAATCAGCCGCTCCGCCGGAATAAACCCGATGCCGTGCTCGTTCATTGAGCGTTAGGTCCTTTGGGGCAGAACAAGGAGTGCGGTCATGAAGTCTCTACTCGCTATATTCGGCGTCGTTGCATGCGGCGCGGCCGTCGCGACTCTTGTGTCATGCGGCGGCGGGGGCGGCGGTAGCTCGAATTCGAGCAGCACGAGCCCGCCGGTTCAGTCGTCGTTCACAGCGACGGCGCTCGTATCCGATGGCGCGGTGCCGGCCGCACACACCGACGCAAATCTGAAAAACCCTTGGGGCGTCGCCTTCAATCCCAATGGTTTCGCCTGGGTCGCGGACAATGGCACCAATGTCGCGACGCTCTATGACGGCAATGGCGTGCCGCAATCGCTGGTCGTCACGATACCCGATGGCAAGAACGGCTCCGCATCGCCGACGGGCATCGTGTTCAACGGAACACAAAGCTTCCTCGTCACGGAAAACGGCAAGTCCGGAGTCGCTGCATTCATCTTCACGGGCGAAGGCGGCACCATCACCGCCTGGGCGCCCGCCGTCGGGCCGACCAATGCGTTCGTCATGTACGACGATGGTGCCGGTGGTGCCGTCTATAAGGGCCTTGCGCTCGCCGCCATGAACAATGGCAACTTCCTCTACGCGACGGACTTCCATAACAACAAGATCGACGTCTTCGATAGCTCGTTCACGAAGGTCTCGATGCCCGGCGCCTTCACGGACCCGGCGATGCCGGCGGGCTTCGCGCCGTTCGGCATTCAGGCGATCGGCTCGAATCTGTTCGTCACCTATGCAATGCAGGACGCAGCCAAACACGACGATGTCCCGGGCGCGGGGCTCGGCATGGTCGATGTGTACGACACCGGGGGCAATCTGAAGCAACGCTTCGCAACAGGCGGTTCGCTGAACGCGCCGTGGGGTATTGCGCAGGCGCCCGCGAGTTTCGGCTCGATGAGCGGCGCAATCATAATCGGCAATTTCGGTGATGGCATGATCAATGCGTTCAACGCATCGAGCGGGCAGTCGATGGGACCGATCAGTGGACCGAACAACAGCCCGATCGTCGAACACGGCATATGGGGCATCGCGTTCGGCAACGACCTCAGCAATCAGCCTTCCAGCACGCTCTTCTTCGCGGCGGGCCCGAATGACGAAGCAGATGGCGTCTACGGAAGAATCGATCTGAATACGGCAACGTCGAGCTCGGGCACGACCACGACCACGACCCCGGGCACGGGCACGGGCACAAGCGCGGGCGGAGGGATGAGCGTTGGAATGTAGCGCCAAGCGCGTAATGGACAAGCGCCGCTCTTGATGCGAGAGCGGCGGGATTTCTTTATCCTCGACCCGCGATAGCGGGATCGATCTCGTTGTGTGTCAGGCCGAAAGCCGCCATGCGAGCACGATGATCCGGTGAGCCCAGATATGAACGAAGGGCCTGGTTTACCGCCTGGATCAGATTGCTGTTACTTCTATTGAACGAGAATGCCCCGAGCGGCGGCTTCTGCTGCTGGCTCTTCGTTCCCGGTTCGTGCTCGACGGCCTCGAGCATTGAGCCTCCGATCCGGCTCGCCACTATCCGATTCCCCAAGGCCGTGCTCGCATAGGCATCGATGGCGCCGGAGAGCACCGCTTCGATAGCATCGGCCTGATGCTCGAAGACGGTAATCTGATCCTCGCTTACGCCAGATGCTCTCGCTGAGTCGTGCTGAACCTGTCCGGCTATGATGCCAACGCGCGCATCAGCGCGTTTGGCGAGTGACGCGTAGCTGTCGAGCGCTTTGGGGTTTCCAGTCCGAACCAGAAAACCGTCTGCGATCCCCCATACGGGGACGCTGAACGCGACCCTATCGGCGCGTTCTCGCGTGACGAACAGCGGAACGTTCATATCCCATCTGCCTGCTTCGACGCCGGGCAGGAGTTCACTAAACGATGTCAGATGGTGCTCGATCCGGGTGGCACCGATCGCCCGAAGCACCGTGTCGGCCAGAGCGATGTCGGCACCGGTGGCAGTACCATCTGTTTCCATCCAACCGAACGGGGGCTCTTCGATGTACGCAATCGTGACCTTCATGGCTGGGTCTCCCACTTCTTGCCGTTACGTAATGGTCGCAAACCTGCTACGCATTGCATCGCGCGAATCGGCAGTTTCTCAGGGAAAAAATTTTCGCGCTCGCCACAATTCGCGCTGCTGAAACGTCTTCAGGCGCATGGAACCGCCACCCACCTCGCACCCGATGACCGACCGAGACAGCGACATCACCGCGACCGTGGTGCGCGAGCGCACGAGGCTCGTCAATTTTATCCGGCGTCGGATACGCGACCCGGACGATGCCGAGGACATCCTGCAGGATGTGTTCCACGAATTCGTGCAGGCTTACCGGCTTCCGGCTCCGATCGAACAGGCGAGCGCGTGGCTTTTTCGCGCGGCGCGCAATCGCATCATCGATCGTTTTCGCAAGAAGAAAGAGCAACCGCTGGCCGATTTGTCCGAGGCCGAGGACGACGCCAGCGGCGAGTATCGCCTCGACCTCGCGCTGCCGGCGCACGATGCCGGTCCCGAAGCCCTCTACGCTCGCGCTGTATTGCTCAAGGCTCTGCAGGATGCGCTCGATGAATTGCCGCCGAATCAACGTGAGGTATTTATTGCGCACGAACTGGAGGGGCGGTCCTTCAAAGACATGGTGGCGGAAAGCGGCGTCGCGCTCAACACGCTGCTCGCGCGCAAGCGCTATGCGGTCTTGCATCTGCGCGCCCGACTGCAGGCCATTTACGACGAACTGGATATTTAGAGGAGTCGACGGATGAAGTTTCGAATCAGATGCGTGGGTAAAGCGCTGCTCGTGGTGATCGCGATAGCCGTGCTCGGGTTGGTGGTGATGACGTTATGGAATTGGGTGATGCCGGCGCTATTCGTCGGCGCCCGCGCGATCGACTTCGCGCATGCGTTGGGCTTACTGGTTTTGAGCCGCATCCTGTTTGGCGGATTCCGCGGACATGGCGGCTGGCGCGGACGGCGTCACTGGCGAAAATGGGAAGCGATGACGCCTGAAGAGCGCGAGCATTTTCGGGCGGCATGGCGATCGGACCGCGACCGGCGCGACGGAGATTGAACGTGCGCGAGGAATCGACGGTCGACTGCAAACAGCGGTCGGGCGTGATTGCGCCTGTCGTGCGGTCTTTGTGTGGGCGTGCCCCGAAGGCGCGATCAAGCTCGCCGGAACGGCATAGCGGTACACGTCAAGGAGCGCATATGGCTTCGTCAACCACGGATCTTCTGCGACGGCTTCACGAACAGAGTCAGACCGAGGTGATAGCCCGCGCACGCGCGCAATTCCAGGGATCGAGTGAGGAGTTTCTGACTCTTTCGGAGGATTACGAAACCCTCGCGCCGCGACTCCGTGGACGGTTTCTCGAAACGCTCGGACTATCCAGCGAAGATTTCGAATCGTCGCAAGGCCCGCCTTTATCGTTGGCGGTGTCGGCGGAAACGGGAAGGTTTTTGCGCAACATGGTGCTTTCGAACAAACCAGCTCGAATCCTCGAACTCGGCAGTTCGTGCGGGGTGTCCACGCTGTATTTCGCCGAGGCTCTTCGCATGTTAGGCAGTGGCATGGTTGTCGCGACTGAACTCGATGCCGGCAAGTGCGCGCAACTTCGGGCCCACGTCGGAATGGCGGGCGTAGACGCTTATGTCGACGTGCGGGAGGGCGATGTGTTCGAAACCGTTGCCGAGTTGGACGGTACTTTCGACATGGTGTTTATCGACGTATGGGCCGACAGCTATCTGAATCTGTTCAAGGGGATCGAGCGGCTGCTGCGGCCGGGGTCGATCGTTCTCGCCGACAATATGTACACAGCCGAGGACGCCGTTCGGCCATACAAGCGCTATCTCGACGGCGATTCGCGCTTTTCCACCACGACGCTGAACTTTGAATCGGGGGTCGAATTTACCGTTGTCGTGTCTTAGGCAGAAATCGGTTCATGTGCCTGACCGAACAGGCATGCAGGAGAAAAGGCCCTTTCCCCGTGAGGAAAGGGCTTTATCAGGCATTCCGCGGCAGCGGGCTCTATTGCTATTCACGCCGCCCCAACTTGCATCAAGCCTTCCATTCGTAGGGCTGCAAGAGTTCTTCGAGCGGCGGCTGGGTGACGTTCGCGGTGTAGTTCGTCATCGTCGAGGCGGCGACCACGAGGACGACATCAAGCACCAGCGCCTGATCGAAGCCGGCCTCGGTGAACGCAGCGATGTCGTGGTCGTCGATGCGGCCGCGCTTTTCGATCAGCGTGCGTGCGAGGCGTGACAGCGCCGCAAGCTTGGCGTCCTGCGGGAAGCGGCGTTCGCGGATCGCCTGCACGTCGGTCTCGGTCAGACCCTCCTTAAGCCCGAGGAATGAGTGGAATGCGACCGGCCAGGCGGAGCCATTGGTCACCGCATTCGTGAGCAGCAGTACCTGCATCTGCTGTTCGTCGAGGTTGCCGCCGTGCGCCTGATTGAACACACCCACGAGGGCAGTGATCAGTCTCGGTGAGCCCGCCATTTTGGCAGGCATATTGGGCACCATACCGAAGATCTCGGCGAGGCTGTTCAGCGCGGGCTTCGATTGTTCGGGTGCGGATTCGAGCGTATAGGTGGGAAAGTTGGCCATGGTATTTCCTTGAGGTTCGGGGGATATCGCTGGGTACGTTCGGGCGACATGCACAGATTAGTCAGAGGCGCGAGTCCCGCCAATTACATGGCAGGTAATAAACGAACCACACTATTCACGGGGCGCGGCGAGCAAAGCGATATGCCGCGCCTCAGCGGACTTACGGAATAAGCCTTCCGCCGCGCACGTTTACTGCACGTATCGCGCAATGCGCAAAGCGCTCATGCCATCGCACAGGCAGGGGTATCTGCTTGTCCGATAAATTGGCCGCGGCAATCGCTCGACGCCAGACACGCGCGATATGTCGATTCAAAGGAGGGCGCCATGTATGGCACTTACAGAATCGCCATCCTCGCGGCTGTGATCGCGCTCGGGATGACATCGCATTCAGGCTGGGCGGAGCAAACCGTTGATGCAACATTGCTATCGAACTCGATCCAGCTCGGGACGCACACCGTCAAGGCGGGTCCCATCACGCTTGAAGTCAAGAATGCTGCGGACAACAACATGGAACACGAACTCGTGGTGCTCAAGACAGATCTCTCGGACGATGCACTGCCCGTCAGCAGAGGACAGGTGCTGGAGCGCAGACTGAAAAAGATCGGCGAAGTGGAAGACATCGCGCCGGGCAAGAGCAAGCGCGTGTCGTTCAAGCTTGCGCCTGGCCACTACGCGTTAATCTGCAACAAGGCGGGACACTATGCAGCGGGAATGCACACGGCGCTCGTCGTCACGCCGTAGAGCATGCTTACTCACAAGCGAGCCACCGCAAACGGTGTTCGCCTTCACCAGGTGACAGTCGCAGCGGACCGTGGTTCTGTGCATGCATGGCTGGGCGCAGAAAAAAGAGCTAGCGTTTGATCAAATCGCAAAAAGGACTGCGGCTACGCAAAGCATCATGATGACCAGGCTAGAACGGTTCCTGAACGCATATACGATCGGGTCGTCATGCATCTGGCCTCGGAACGCTACCATCCAGACGCGGCTGATCCAGTACAGCACGAGAACAAAGAAGATCCAAAGCCTGTGGGGATGACGATACAACCCCGTGACGGCAGCAGAATTCATGTAGAGCGCAAGAACGAGCACCGCGACATAGCCCGCAGCGGGTCCAAACGAGCGCACGATGCTCATGTCCGCCGTTAGATAACCTCGGCCAGACGTGGAGTCCTTGCCCTCCCGCTGCATTTTGTCGAGTTCGGTATAGCGCTTCACCAACGCGAGACTGAGGAATATCATCACCGAGAACATGATTAGCCAGTCTGACGGCACGACATCGACCGCCGCGCCCCCGGCCACGATGCGGGTGGTATAGAGCGCAGCCAGCGTGAAGACATCTACGAGCATCACCCGCTTCAGGTGGAAGGAATAAGCGAGTGTCATTGCGACGTAACACGCTAGCACGAGCTGAAACGCCGGCGGCAGGAAAACCGCCAGGCTCGCCGACGCCAGCAACAGGACGAACAACATGCCAATGCCGCTAACTAGCGGCAACTCGCCTGACGCAAACGGACGTTTGCACTTGCGACTATGGCGCCTGTCCGCGTCGAGATCGAGCATGTCATTCAATATATATACCGAAGACGCACACAAGCAGAACGAAAGAAATGCGATCCCGGCAACCTTCAGTGCATCGATATTTGTAAAGCGATGCGACGCAAGAAGCGGCACGAAGATCAACAGGTTTTTCACCCACTGATAGACGCGCATTTCCCGTACGGCCAGTCTGAAGAGAGACCGTTTGTTATCGAAGATGACCGTGGTTTGATTCACCTTCCGCGCGGCCGCCTGGATGCTCGTTCCTCCAACGACGATCGCCGTGCGCGCCTGCTTCCACACCGGCAGATCGGCTCGCGCGTTTCCGCAATAGTCGAACCCTTGCACGCCAAACTCCGCCGTTAAAACCGACGCCTTGTTCGTGCCTGACAGATTGACCGACTCGTTGCTCGACATCACCCCTTTGAAGAATCCGAGGTGACGCGCGATCTGTTCGGCAAACCGTTGATTCCCCGCAGTGCAGAGATAGAGGTCGCGGCCGGCCGCGCTCTCTTTCTTCAGGAAGTCGATCAGGCGTCCGTTGTATGGCAGCAGTGACACGTCGATTGCGGCCCGTTCGGCTATCTGCGCTTTGAGATAACCCTTTCCGCGCAGCAACCATTCCAGACAATAGAGCAGATAGAGCGGATTTCGCTTGACGAGGGCGAAAAACGACTCGATCAGAAGATCGCTGGACGTCAGTGTCCCATCCAGATCAACGCAAAGTGGAATGGCAGCCATAGTGACCTCGATGTACCTGAATCGTCATCAAACCTTCCAAAGTTTGAGCAATGCAAAGCCACATTGAGCCGCTGGATCAGCCCGCGAGCGCACGCGCCGCTGCCGCGACCCATTTCTGCGTCGTCGGCTCGGTCGGGTTCATCTACTGATTCCAGTGAATTTTTCTACTTGAGAAGCGCAACTGCGGCTGGAACGCGCCATGCTGCAGTGAAGGGTGCGCGCACGCTCCCTGCATGAAGATCGTGATCGTCATGCACTCGACCCTTGTCTGACCGCATCGATCTGTCGATAGGGGTAGCACCACAGATTCGTGCGCGGACAATGAAGCCAATCGCTGGCTATTGCCTGTTCGCTGCGCAGCAGCGAAACGTTAGAACCTGAAGCGAGCATAGACCTGCCGGCTCTAAGCGGTGTGACAGGGGCTCGGAATGTGGTGATATTGGCCGATAACGTTGAACACTCACCACGTCAGGGTGCACGCCTCGACTTTCGAGGCACCCCCATCGAGCCGCGTTATTTGTGCGGCGCTCCGACAGCAGAAAAGTGCCTTGGCGGTTCGCGCAATGCGAGCTTGTGCAACGCCACACAAATGCACATAATCGGCAGTGTTCGACATCGCTATCGTTCCTCTTCTACTTCGTTCATCCCAACCCCGGCCGTGCGTTGTGTTGTCGTGGGCATGCTTCGATGGTCAGAGCGGTGACCTGATAGAGGGCGGGCATGCGTCGACGGACGGGGGGGCTCCATCAACCAGAGAAGGCCCGCATTTCCACGATGACGAAAGACGCCACTCAGCGCGTGAACTCCACGCGGAAATCGATGAGGATGCAAGCCGCCCTCGAGCGTGTGAACTGGACGCAGCTGTGCGACCAGATCCTCATTTTCGTATTCGGCTCGTCGCTATATGCCGCAATCCTCTACAACTTCGACATCAATAGCGGCGTGCTGGCGGGAATCTGGGCGTTCGCGATCGTTGTAGCCGTCGTCATCTATGGCTATGTTTCCCGTTTCGAATGGCGCACCACGATCGTTACGGTACTATTCATCGCGGTGGTGTTGTTTGCGTTCGGATTCCTGCGGGAATTCAGTTTCGACGGCTTGAACTACCACGTCGCGACACCGCTATCGATAGATCACACCCTGAACGGCATTGCCGATACCGATGCACTGGGCGGAAGCTTCTGGGCCGAACACTACCCCAAGGCATTTGAATATTTTGCATACACGGCCAAGGTTCTGGCTTCACGATTCAATAGTGGAAAGTCATTTACGCTATTGCTCAGTGTTCCTGCCTGTGTTGCTCTAATGCGTGTGCTCCAGTCAGCGGGAATATCTGCCAGAGCTTCACTGATTGCTTCGGCTTGCTGCGTTTATAACCCGGTGGTGCTCGGCCAGGTGACGAGTTTTTATGTCGACGCTGCGCATTACTTCTGCTGGGTCATCTTTTCGGTCCATTTGCTTTTCGCCCTCAAGCGTAGGCCTTATTCCAGAGTTCAACTAGGTATCGCACTCGTGCTTCTGATCGGCTCGAAGCTGACAGGACCGGCCTTCGCCGCTATCTCGATCGCTGTTCTCTTCACAGCGGCGTTTATTGGCGGCGAAAAGAGACGCTTTCTGACTCAGAACCGGGGAGTTATCGGAGAGCTGGTCATCTGGTCTTTTGTTGCTGTCGTAGTGATCGGCTATTCGCCGTACGTGGAGAACATAGTCGCTGGAAAACACCTTTTCTACCCCGTGCTGGGCAGCGACAAGATCGATATCATCGGTGGAAGAGTGTCAGCAGACTTTCTTGCAATGAATCCTTTGCAAAGGATATTCCTCTCGTATTTCTCGCTGCCGCTGGATTGCAGGCCGTGCGAGAACGCGGAGCCTACCTTCGTCCCGTCATACGCGCACTTGCGCGACGCGTTTATCGCGCTGCACACGGCTGCTACGCGTTTTGGCGCATTCGGACCCTTCTTCGGGGTTATGTTTATTGCGTGCATCGCTTCTTTGTTCTGGAGGAGGAGAGGCGGCGGTGAGATTGCGAAGATATTTCTTCTCGCGACGTTAGCGAGCGTCCTGCTACATCCGCAATCGTGGTGGGCCCGCTACGTCCCGATGTTTTATATGGTCCCTTTTCTGGTCATTGCGGGCTTTTCATCCGCTCGGAAACTATTCCATGTGGTAGTCGCCGTCGCCATCGCGAATTCGGTTCTCGCTGCGGCAAGCGTTACCGGCTACCTCCTGCTGAAGGAAACGCACTACAAAAACCAGGTGGCTGCAGTGCGCACCATGTGCGGTGAAGAACCAATATTGCTAGCATCTTCGGAGATGAATTGGGAAGCGGATTTGCGCGACGACCGTCTCGTGGTTGTTGCGGCGGGAAGGCATCCGGCCAATTCGAGTTGTCCCGTGAACTTCGACGAGATGATGGTAATGAAGAAGTAGGCGTCTAGCGCGTGATCCTCTCTATTGCTCAAGCGACAGAATGGGTCGTCATTGTTCTGCAGGACTGCGGCGGGTCTGCTAGCTGAAGACCACTGTCGAGTGGCACCGATCTATTTGAGCCCCAAACGCTGTCTGACCAAGCTGTGCAACTCGGGAAGAGCCTTCCGGCGCACGAACGATTCTGGGTCCTCAATGTCGATTTCGTGAAGAGTCTGATTGGGCCCGGCTACGGGGACTGAAATCGGCACCCGAGATCTTGCGTTCTGCGGCGGTATCCAGGTTCCTACCAATTTGCCATTTTGGCTGATGACAGCGATTTTCGACATTTCAGTTCCAGTCCTGGATATTCAGATTGTGCGGAACCGGACGCGAACCGGGATTTGTGATCGTAATCGTGTAATTCAGACCGTTATTAGTCGCGATCACGCCCTGATTGACGGTCACCAGCACGTCGCTGCCGATCACATCGTCGATGATGTTTGCTGGCAATGCCCACATCAAAGACGGATTTGCAGCGTGGCGCAAAAGAAGCTATTCGGGAGATGACGCAAAGCGAGCATCAACGAACTGATCCGGCCCGTCTCAGCTAGAGATGGCTCGAACCTGTCGCGATGCCGCCTGCATCCGTAGGGACTTCTGTTTTTCCAACCATTGCAGCGATTCCTGCACGACCTCGGGTGGAACTTCGTTGAAGGACGCGTTGCGAATCAGCGCCTCGCTTGCGGCAATGTCGTTGAACTGCCCCAGCTTGTTCTGCACGGATGTCAGTTCCTTGATGGTGCGACCGTGTCCGCCTTTGATAACGGGTTGAAAAAACTCCAGCAGGTACCTCAGTTTTTTGCCTGCTTTTCTGACATCGTGGAGCTCCTCCTCGTGGGGGTCCACGCTACGTGCAGCGCGTTTGCTGCGCTTTTGAAGTGCGCGTTGCGCTAAACGGACACGCTTTTCGGCGAACGCCCGAATGGCTAGACCGTCGCAGCGCGACAGCAGTGTGGTTTGCGCGCGAAGCAGGGCATCGTTCAGGAACGCCTCGACATCGTCGCTTTTGATCATCGTCTGACTATGCACGACCGCCTGCGCTCGCCTCTCGCGCGCCGCGGCCACCAGCGGTTCGATCGAGGCGCCGGACTGCTGGGCGGCTTTCAGCAGATCGCCTGCTATGTCCCAGTCACGCGTTCCGCCTGCGACGGCCGCAAGACGCTTGAATTCTTCTGTGACTTGGGCGGTCGATTCGTCTCCGAGGTATGGGGAGTACGCCCAGTACAAAGCCCGAAGCTTTCTGAAAGCAACGCGAAGCTGATGAAACCCTTCGGCGTCGCTCTGCGTGGATAGCTCTTTTGCCCTTTGCACGGCTTCAGCCACCACCGGCGCCGCGAGCGACGAGAAGGTACTGGCAATGGAACTCGATTTAGACAGTGATGAACCGGCCGTCCGGCGGTTGACCTTGAAGAGCGCATTTGGCCGTGGCAAGGACCAGTCACCATCCATATCCATTGCAGCCTCGAATCGGAAAAAATATACTGCCGAGACCTTACCACAGGGAGCATCGACCGCCGCGATTGTGACGCGCTGATGACAGGCTTTGCCGTGCCGCGCGTTCATGGTCCGCGCTTCGAAAACATCACCGCATTCTGCGGTTCTGTATTAGCATGCTCAACTATGTCTGATAACGCCCGATACGCCGCCGCGTCGTGAGCGTCTTGAGAGCATCCAGGGCATAAGTGGGAGTCCGGTTTGAAGAAACGCGCCACCGTGATCTGTCGCAGAGGTAAGCGAATCCTTCTGGTCGCACGTAGTGCATCAAAGTGGGCTTTGCCGGGCGGGATTCTCAAGCGCGGCGAACACCGCACCGACGCCGCACTTCGGGAACTCAAGGAAGAAACACAACTCTCCGGGAAGTCAGCCAAGCACCTTTTCGACTTCCGCGGCAAGCAGAAGCACCATCACGTGTTTTCCTGCGAAATTCCGAATCGCGCCAAAGCTCGCCCGAGTAACGAAATATCCAGGTGTCGCTGGTTTCACCTGGATGACATTCCTCGCCTCGTGACCACCGGGCCGACAACCGATATCGTGAAGCTGATGAATCAGCGGCGCAGAAAGTAGCACTGCCAGCAGTGGGACGAGCGAGACCGGCGCACCAGTCTCGCTCCAATTTCAAAGTCCCGCCAACTACGCCGCCAACTTCAGCGCCTGCTCAAAATCGGCAATCAGGTCGTCGGTGTCCTCGATGCCCGCCGAGAGCCGCAGCATGCCGTCGGAAATCCCCATCGCCTTGCGCGTTTCCGGCCCGGCTTCGAAAAAGATCGTCGGCGCAACGGGAATGATCAGCGTGCGCGTGTCGCCGAGACCGGTCGCCTTGACCGGCAGCTTGAGCGCGTTGACGACTTCGACCATGCGATCCGCGTTGAGCAATTCAAACGACAACAGCCACGAGGCGCCCTTGAACAGCGTCTGAGCGATCTCGTATTGCGGATGGCTTTTCAGGCCAGGATAGAACACTTTGCCGATCGCTTCGTGCCCTTCGAGAAACTGCGCGAGCGCGAGCGCATTGTCGCTGCTTTGTTTCACACGCAAGGCGAGCGTTTCCGCGCCCATCGCGATCGAGTGCGCCTGCTCGGACGACAATGACGCCCCCATGTCTCGCAAGCCCTTCTTGCGGATCTGCAGAAGCCCCTGATCCTTCGCCGCCGAGCGCCGATAGTCGTCGGCGATATTCGGATACGCGCTCCAGTCGAACAGGCCCGTATCCGTCACCGCGCCACCGAGCGCGGCGCCATGACCCGCGATGGTCTTGGTCAGCGAGTTGATGACGAGGCTCGCGCCGACCGCCTTTGGCTTGAACAAGGCAGGCGAGGTGATCGTGTTGTCGACCACGTACGCGATGCCGCGCTCGCGGCACACGTCACCGATACCTTGCAGGTCCGGAATCTGCGTGCCCGGATTCGCGATGGTTTCGACGAACACCATGCGCGTATTCGGCCGGATTGCGTTCTCCACGTCGTCGAGGTTGCACGCGTCGACGGTCGTCACTTCGACGCCGAGCGCCCGCAATGTGCCGAACAGACTGTTGGTGTTGCCGAACACGTAACGGCTCGACACGAGATGATCGCCCGCGCGCAGCAGCGTGAGGAACGTCGCGGTGATGCCGGCCATGCCGGTGCTGAAGCAGACCGTGCCGACGCCTTCTTCGAGGCTGGTGATCTTGCGCTCGAGCGCGGCGGTGGTGGGGGTGCCTTGCCGTGCGTAATTGAAGCCGCCTTTCTTCGTGCCCTGGAACACGCCGATCAGGTCCTCGACGCGCTCGAAACCATATTGCACGGACGTATGAACTGGCTGACGCAAGGCGCCGTGCTCAGTGCCCGCGGTTCTGTCGCCGTGAACGATGCCAGTGGTGAAACCTTGCTTGTCCATTCCTTCTCCGCCTTTTCAGATCGATTGCTTCCGACCGATTATCGCCTGTAACCGTCCGCCGGCGAAGTCCTTGGCGTCCCGCCCGGCGGCGCCGGGCTTTCCGAATGGTGCAAAACGCGCTCCGCGATGTTGCGCTGCGGGGTTGACTAGCCTCGGTGGCACGCACAGGCTCTAAGTCTCCATCGACCAGCACTGGAGGAAACGTGGCCAAGCCGAATACGGCGCGCATCATTGCCGCGCAGGCGAGTCCGTGCGACGAGCTCGTCATCCGCACACAGCCCCTCACGATTGACCGCCCATGCCGGCGCAAGCGGCTCGCGCTCGCCGCGACCATCGCTGGTTCGAGCATGGCGTTCATCGATGGCTCCGTCGTCAACGTCGCGCTGCCGTCCATTCAGAGCGAACTCGGCGCGAGCGTCGCGGCGATGCAGTGGGTCGTCAACGCGTATCTGCTGTTTCTCGGCTCCCTCGTGCTGGTCGGCGGATCGATGGGCGACAAACTCGGCCGACGCACGGTGTTCATTGCGGGCGTCGGGCTTTTCACGCTGGCGTCGGCCGCTTGCGGGTTTGCACCGAATGCGTCTGCGCTGGTCGCCGCGCGCGCGGTTCAGGGCATCGGCGCGTCGCTGCTCGTGCCCAGCAGTCTCGCGATCATCGGCGCGGTGTTCGACGACGCCGCGCGCGGACGGGCGATCGGCACCTGGGCGGGCGTCGGCGCGATCACGTCGGCCGTGGGGCCGGTGGCGGGCGGCTGGCTCGTCGATGCGTGGTCGTGGCGCGCGATCTTCTTCCTGAACGTTCCCCTCGCGGCGCTGACGATCGCGCTCGCGATATTGGCGGTGCCCAACAGCCACCGCGCCGATGCACCGCGACAGATCGACTGGCCCGGCGCACTGAGCGCGGCCACGGGACTGGCCGCGCTGACGTTCGGCCTGACCGAAGCATCGGCGCGTGGCTTCGCGCATCCGCTCGTGTTCGGTGCGATTGGCGCCGGCGTGCTGATACTCGCGGCATTCGTGATCGTTGAGGCGCGCAGCCCTAACCCGATGGTGCCGCTCGATCTGTTTCGCTCGCGCGACTTCACCGGTGCCAATCTCGTCACCCTGCTGCTTTACTTTGGCCTTGGCGGCGCGTTCTTCTTCCTGCCGTTCACGCTGATCCGCGCGCATGGCTTCAGCGCGACCCAAGCGGGCGCGGCGCTGTTGCCGGTGCCTTTCATCATCGGTCTGCTATCGCGCTTCACCGGCGGTCTGACGAGCCGCTTCGGTTCGCGCGCGCTGCTGACCGTTGGCCCGGGCGTCGCCGGAATCGGCTTCACGCTGCTGGCGCTGCCGTTCGTGCGCGGCAGCTACTTGACTGGGTTTTTCCCCGCGCTCGTCGTGCTCGGGCTCGGCATGACGATCACCGTCGCGCCGCTCACCACGACCGTGATGAGCGCGGTGCCTAGCGACCGCACAGGCGTAGCGTCCGGCATCAACAACGCGGTTGCGCGCGTGGCGGGCCTGCTGGCGATTGCGGTGCTCGGCATCGTCTTCCTGTGGTCGCATCACGCGGCGCTATCGGCGCGCCTCGACGAACTGCACGTACCGCAAGATGTGCGCCAGAGCGGGCAACTGCTGGCGCCGGTCGAGCAAGGGGGAGCGGCAGCAAGCGCCTCGCCTGCGCCGCGCGACACAGCCGTGGCGCGCGCGCAAGCCGATTCGATGACCGACGCGCTGCGCGCCGTCGCGCTCGTCTGCGCCGCGTGTGCGTTCGCTGGAGCGGGGCTGGCGATGGCGACCCTCCAGCCGCTGAATCGGGCGGCGGTAGCGCGCCCACAGTGAGAGTCGAAACTCAGTGGTGAACGGGCCGTACCGGCGACCCCGTCGGGCGTATCACCGCGGCCGCTCGCGCCTCGATTCTTTCCGCGGACGAAGTAGGCTGATGCGGAATGGTTGCGCTGTCGTACCCGTTCATTTGTTCATCGATGACGAAGTCCGCGACTCTCATCGCGTCCATCGCGTTGCCGTCCACGTCGTTCCACTCGCGAATCGCGCGATTGATCTTGGTTAGCGCGGTGACGGCGAGCAGGATCGCGTCGGTCTCGGTGATCTTGCCTTCGAGATCATCGACGAGGTAATCCGCAACACGTAGCGCCGCGCCGATCAGATTGGTGTCGTCGCTCAAGTCCGTCAGTACCGCATGAACCACTGCGAGGCAAGCATCTTTGCGTGCAAGTGCGATGTCCGTCATGAGGTTCTCCAGAGTCGAGGTGCCAGCACAATTTACTCCGAGTGCTCCCTGCATGTCGAATGCGCCCGCGGCGAAGCCGCCACCGCGTTGCCTTTACCAGCGCTGGTGGACGTGGGGCGCGATATGGTGCTGATAGATTTCCCGGACCCGCTGCATGAGCTCGTCGGACAGCGGCGCGAGGCTCGCGGCCGATACGTTCGACGCCGCCTGGGCGGCGTTTTTACTGCCAGGGATGATGACGGAGACGGCATCCTCCATCAGGATCCAGCGCAGGGCCAGTTGCGCCATCGAGGCGTCCGCGGGTACGAGGCCGCGCAGTTCGTCGACCGCCTTCAACGCGATGTCGTAGGGCACGCCGGAGAACGTTTCGCCGACATCGAACGCCTCGCCATGCCGATTGAATGCGCGATGATCGTCCGACGCGAAAACCGATTCCGCGGACAGCTTTCCCGTGAGCATGCCGCTCGCCAGAGGCACTCGCGCGATGACCGCAACGTCTTTCTTTTGCGCCTGCCTGAAGAACAGATCGGCGGGACGCTGACGGAACATGTTGTAGATGATCTGGACCGAAACCACATTCGGATATTCGATCGCCTTCAGCGCTTCTTCCACCTTTTCGACCGACACGCCGTAATAGCGGATCTTGCCGGCGGCGACGAAGTCGTCCATTGCGTCGAACACTTCGGGACGGTAGTACACCTCGGTCGGCGGGCAATGCAGCTGCACCAGGTCGAGCGTGTCGACGCCGAGGTTGGAGCGGCTCCGGTCGATGAACGCTTCGAGCTCGCGCCTGTTCAGATAGCCGCTGGTCACATGCGGGTCGAGTCGGCGCCCGAGCTTCGTGGCGACGATGGGACGTTCGCCGCCTCGTTGCCGCAGCACGTCCCGGATGATCCGTTCGGAGCGACCGTCGCCGTAGACATCGGCCGTGTCGATGAACGTCACACCGTTATCGAGCGCGGCGTTCAGCGCTGCCTTGGCGTCATCTTCCGCAACACTGCCCCACGAGCCGCCGATCGCCCATGCCCCAAAACCGATTTCCGACACATTCCAGCCGGTACGACCAAATTTTCTCGTCGAAAGCGTCATTTGGATGTTCATCCTCTGTTTTTGCGAAGTAGCGTCGCAGGTGCTTCATTACCCTTGCGGGAGTGCCGGCGACCTTGGTACGTAGTGTAGCAAGCGGGCGGGGGCGTATGATTGCCACGGCATCGGAACGGCCGCTCTGACAACAGGAAGTGGAACCGGGATAAAGGTGGCGCAATGACAACCAACGCAGGTTCTGACGACATCGCGAACGAGGCCATCACACCATCGCGAACCGCGCTCATCGTGATGCACTACCAGACCGACATTCTCGGACTGTTTCCATCGGTCGCGCCGGCGTTGCTCGCCAATACGCGCAGGTTATGCGACGCGGCCCGGGCCAAAGGCGTCAGCGTCTATTTCGCCAATCTCCGGTTCAGTCCGGGCTATCCGGAAGTCAGCCCGTTAAACAGGAACGGGCAGGGAATCAAAAAACTTGGCCTCTTCCGCGAAGACCGGACCGCGCCCGAGTTGGGCCAGCAGGCCAACGAACCACTCCTCATCGCGCATCGTGCGAGCGTGTTCTTCGGCACCGATCTGGAGGCGCGACTCTCCGCGCAAGGTATCGATTCGCTGATGATGGTCGGCATCGCGTCGACCGGAGTCGTGCTCTCCTCGGTCGCGTACGCGAGCGACGCGGACTTTCGCCTGTACACGGTCAAGGATTGCTGTTACGACCCGGACCAGGTGGTCCATGAACATCTGTTTGCGACGGCGTTCGATTCACGCACGACGGTGCTGTCACTGGCGGACGCGTTGCTACTGCTCACATAGACCGATACCGACGACTCGACCCGTTAGCCTCGGCATGCCATTTGCTGACTGAAACCGGAAGACAAACTCACCAGGCGACAAACCGTGGCGCCGAAAGCAACGGACATCAGCTCGTTTCAGATTTTCGAGAGCGTCGTCATCCGCTTGTACGACGGCGGGGTGCTGTCGCCGGCGGTGCTTGAACGTGTCGTCGGCGCTTTCGCACAAGCGAATGTCGACTGGCATAGCACCGTGCAGGGCCGTTCGGTAGATGGCCGTTCACTGCACGAAATCGTCGCGCTGACGATGCTGCCCGGACAGCCGCTTCGATCGGCATCGGCATCCTTCATGTCCGTGATCGAACACATCGCGGGCGTCGCCTCTCAAGCCGAACCGAAGCCCGCGAGACGCGGTAGAACAGCCGTAGCGCCGGCGGACAAAACGGAAGCGGAAGCGGAAGCGGAAACGGAAACGGAATCGCAAGAACTGCTTGCGCAATTGTCCGGCAACGAACCACCCGGCAAGCGCCGCCGCGCGAACCAACAACACGATCGGCCGGCGAACCCGCACGGCTATAACCCGTTCGTCAACGCCCGGCCGCCGCGCTCGAAGAAACCGTGACCCCGGTCGCGGCTCGCTTCGCATGCGCCAGGCGCTGGCGTCCCCGCAGATCCCGATTCCCACGCTGCCGTACACTATCCGCTGGCCGCATCGCCCGCGGGCCGTCAGCTCCCACCCATGCCCACTCCACTCGATCCCGCCAACTGGCTAACCGCCCGCCGCGATGCCGAAACCGGCATCGAAAGCCTGCGCGCGCATTTCAGCGGCCACGCCTACGATCCGCACGATCACGACGACATGCTGATCGGCTACACGGAGCAGGGCGTGCAACGCTTCCAGTGTCATCGGTCGTTGCACACCAGCGTGCCGGGCCGCGCGATCCTGATCGAGCCCGGCGCGCTGCACGACGGTCACGCGCCCGAGGCGGGCGGCTTCACGTACGCGATGCTGTATCTGCCGCAAGCCTGGGTCGAGCGCGCGGCGCGCCGGCTCGACCTGCCGGGACTGGCCGGCGTCGAGGCGGTGTTCGGCCACACGCTCGTCGACGACCATGCTCTCGTCGATGCGATCCGCCAGGCGTTCGTCGCGATTCATGGCAACGAGGGCCGGCTCGCGCGCGACCAGACGCTCGATCGTCTGCTGCTGCGACTCGGCGCACAGTTGCGCGACGCGCCGCTCGCCGGCGACCCCGCCGCGTCGCCCGCGATCGCGCGGGTGCGCGATCTGCTGCACGAACAGATGGACGGCAGTCCCGGGCTCGACGAACTCGCCGAAGTTGCCGGCATCGACCGATTCAGGCTGACGCGTCTGTTCCAGCGCGCGTTCGGCACGTCGCCGCACGCGTATCTGGTGCGCTTGCGCCTGCGCGCCGCGCGGCGCCTGCTCGCGGCCGGCCGCACGCCCGCGCAGGTCGCGGCCGAAGTCGGCTTCTCCGACCAGAGCCATCTCGGCCGCTGGTTTCGTCGCGCGTACCGGATGACGCCAGCCGCGTACCGGCAGATGTGCACAAACGTTCCAGACTGATCGCGCGGCATCGTCGATCATGAGCGGCTCAACGAAGGAGTCGTCATGTTCGATACCAAAGTGGCGCTGATCGTGCGCAGCGATCTCGCGGTCTGGCAGAAGCTCAATGTGGTCGCGTTTCTCGCGACCGGCGTCGCGGCCGCGGCGCCCGATGCGCTGGGCGAGCCCTACGAGGATGCCGCCGGGCACCGCTACGGCCGCATGCTCGGCCAGCCGATGATGGTGTTCGCCGCCGACCGCTCCGGTCTGCAGGGTGCGCATCGGCAGGCGCTGTCGCGCGAGCTCAGAATCGTGCCGTATGTGCACGCGATGTTTTCGACGGGGCATGACGCGGCGAACCGCGCAGTGTTTCGCGCCGAGGACGCGGCCAATCTCGACCTCGTTGGTCTCGCGCTGCACGGACCGAAGAAAGCCGTCGACAAGGCCGTGAAAGGTTTGGCCTTGCACGAGTGAGTCGACGAGTGCGCGAGCCGCTCGATTGTCGACGGCACTCGCGCCGAAGCTAAAAAAAAGCGTTTGCCGCGCCGGACCTGAATTGCGTTAAAACAAAAAAGCTTATTCGGCGAATGCACGAGGCATCAATTGCCGCTTCATTTCACATCGTTTCGACTCTCGAAACGGTATTGCGTCAAAGCGCCGGTCTATCCAACGGGCATAGATCGGAAAGGCACAAGTAACGCACCTCCTCTATAGCGGAGCGTGTCGCCGTCGTGGCAATGCGATTGCAAGTCTTTGTCGGGAAACGAATTGTCGGCGATTGCGCCAACGCGGTCGCCAACTCGTTTCAAATTATTCTTTGCAAAAACGGCTTTCTATAGCATGGACATGCTCGCGAGAAAACCTTGCGTATACGTTTCAACCTAAATTGAACCTCATTCAGAATTGAATCTGTTGATGTTACACTGCAAGCCGCTGGAGCCATTCTGGCAAAGGGCTTTGGTGTTTCCAGCTCAACTGTGGTTTGAAACGCGTCCACGACTTGTCGCTGGTGTCGTGCGTGCGGCAGCCATTCACTGGACTTCTCCAACACCCTGCTGCGTTCCCGGATTCCTCAGGTACTAATACCGTGTACTCTCAAACGCAAATCGACCCGGTGGTCAGCTTCCGCAACTCGCAGCGCGAGCATGTGCGTGGGACGATCATTAACCTCCAGAGAAAGTCTTTGGTCATGGAGGTCTATAACCCCTATTCCATCGTGCAGGTCAGCGAGGTCTTAAGCGAGCTGAGCGTGCGCATGGGCACCAAGAATGCCTATCTCGGCAAGGCGGTGGTGGTGAGTCTGGTGAACACCGGTCTGACCGCGGTGGTTTCACTGGCACTCATCGACGAATGGCGCGAGCTTAGCGTTCTGCCCAATGAAGCGAAGTCGGTCGGGCGGGAAGCAGAACTCTTTATTAGCGACTGGGACGCGCGCTTCAATATCCGCCGCGACTATCAGATCGTCGTGAACGAGATGCGCGCGTTCCTGTCGGAAGTGTCGCGCTGGGTGGAGCAGGTCGATCTGACCGAGAGCTTGCCGAAGACCGAAGGCGGCCGGCTGCGCGAGGACCTGTTCTACGAGCTTGCCACGCCGATCATGCTCAAGATCAAGTCCTACCTCGACCGTCTCGAGGAAGAAGCCGAGCGCGTCGACGCGGAGATCGCACCCGTGCATCGCACCTATGCGCAATCGGCGCTGCATCCGTTGCTGCTGCGCGCGCCGTTCGTCTACCGCACGTTCACCAAGCCGCTCGGCTATGCCGGCGACTACGAGATGGTCAATCAGATCCTCAGCGATCCGCAGCAGGGGCCGACCACTTACTTCCAGATCGTCAATACCGCGTTCCTGCAGGCGGCGGTCGCGACCGCGCACCGCAACCGCATCACGCTGCTGATCGACTTTCTGACGCGGCAGGCCGAGGCGGCGCGCGCGGCCGGCAGGCCGTTCCGCATCCTCAACGTCGGTTGCGGGCCCGCTTTCGAGATCCAGCGGTTCGTGCGTGAATATCCGCATCCGGAGCTGCTGTCGTTCGAGCTGGTCGACTTCAGCGAGGAAACGCTGGCGTTTACGAAGGACGCGATCGAGAGCTCGGCGCACGCCGCGGGCCATAAAGCCTCAGTGCAAATGGTGCATCAGTCGGTGCACGACCTGCTCAAGCGTAAGATTTCCACGGACCCCTCCGCGCGCGAATTCGACGCGGTGTACTGCGCCGGTCTGTTCGACTATCTGTCGGACAAGGTCTGCGCACGTCTGCTCAGTTACTTCGCCGCTCGCACCCGACCCGGCGGCCACTTGCTGGTCACCAACGTCCATTCCGCGAATCCGGAGAAGTACGGGATGGAGCATCTGCTCGAGTGGTACCTGATCTATCGGAACGAGAGCGGCATGAGCTCGCTGCTTCCCCCCAACTCCACTGACCAGAAGCTCTACGTCGACGAGACCGGGGTGAATGTGTTCGCGGAAGCAACGATCCTCTGAAACCGTGTCGACATCCCTGTCCATGACTACCAGTCCCCTGCAGAGCGGCTATCAAACCGAGCTGGCCGACTTTCGCGTCACGTTCAGCCGGGGCGGCGCGTGCACCGCGATTGCGCTCGTGCTGCTCGGCGTGGGGCTGGATTACGCGCAGTATCCGCAGTATCAGACGTCGTTCGCGCTCGCGCGGCTGCTCGTGTCGTTGATGATCGGCGGTATCGTCGCCTTGCTCGACACCGACATGGGACGACGGCTTACTCCATGGCTGACGCTGTCCTGGCTGCTGCTGCCGCAGGTGATGATTTCATGGATGATCTGGCGCACCGATGGCGTTCTGTCGCCTTACTATATGGGGCTGAATCTGGCCATCTTCGCGTCCGGCATTGCCTTGCCGTTCGGCTTGTGGCAAAACCTCGTGTTTGGCGTGTTGTCGTGCCTTCTGTATCTGCTGGCCTGCCTGTTGCCTCCGCATGACGGCTTGCCGCTCGGCACGTTGACCGTCAATGTTCTGCTGCTTCTGTTCGCCGCGGCCGCGAGTGCGGTCTACACGTTCTTCAATGAACGCGTGCGCTTCATGCTGTTTCGCCTGAAGGCCGAGGTGTCCGAGAAAAACGCGGAGGTCTCCGCGAAGAACGCCGAGCTCGAAGTGATCAATCGGCAGTTGCTCGACATCAAGGGCCAACTGCTGCAGCAGGAAAAAATGGCGGCGATCGGTACGCTCGCGGCGGGCCTGCTGCATGAAGTGAACAACCCGGTGAACTTCTGCCTGATGGCGATCGAGGTCGCTCTGGAGGAGCCGATCTCGAAGAAGGAGCCGACGCTGCAGGAATGTCTGGTCGATGCGCGGCAGGGCATGCAGCGGATCCAGCACATCGTGTCGGACCTGAAGACGTTCGCGTATCGCAAGCCCGGCGCCGAGGCGGAGCTGGGCACGCCGTTCCTGTTCGAAAAGGCGCTCGATTCGGCGATCCGGCTCGTCGGGCATGAATTGCGCGGCGTCACCGTGACGCGCGAGCTGCCCGCGGATACGCTGGTGCAGGGCGACGAGGCGGCCATCATCGGCGTGCTGATCAACCTGCTGTCGAACGCGGTGCTGGCGATGCGCAAGGCGGGCACGCCCGCGCCGGCGATCCACGTCAACGTCAGATGGACGGAAGAGCGCCTGCACGTGACGGTGAAAGACAATGGGCCGGGCATCGCGCCGGAGAATATCGCGCGCGTGTTCGAACCGTTCTTTACCACCCGCGAAGTGGGACAGGGCCTGGGCCTCGGACTGTCGATCAGCTATGCGGTGATCGAGCGCCACGGCGGCCTGCTGTTTGCCGAGAGCGAGCTGGGAAGTTGGGCGGCGTTCAGTTTCGATCTGTCGCCCGCACCCTGAGAAACACCATGAATGACATCCGTCAGACACAGCCCACTCTTCTCTACGTCGATGACGAAGAGTTGGCGTGCAAATATTTCGCGCGCACCGTCGGTGCCGATTACGAGGTCCTGCTCGCGACGAGCAGCGACGAGGCCATCGCTATCCTCGAGCAGGACAGTGCCCGGATCGCGGTGCTGGTCACGGACTTCCGCATGCCGGGGCGCGACGGCGGCGACCTGCTGCGCCAGGTGGCGCTGGAGTATCCGCACATCGTGCGGATTCTGGTCACTGCTTACGCAGACGTCGAGATGCTGTTGCAGACGGTCAACACCGGCGAGGTGTTCCGCATCCTCGAAAAGCCGCTGAAGCCGGCGGCGGTGCGCGATACGCTGCAACTGGCATTTGACCGCTACCACGAACGCGCGATGCAGAATCAGCGTCTGATCGCGATCGACGAAACCCTCGCGTTCATCGCGCACGAACTGAACACGCCGCTCGCGGCGATCGCGTTGAACGCGCACAGCATCGAAGATCGGACCGACGCGGAGCGCGATGCCGAAGGCGAAATTCTCGGCGCCGCGAAATCGATGCGCGAGAGTGCGCAGTACTGCATGGCGGTGGTGTCGTCGTTCTGGCGCTCGGTGCACAACGGGCGGCGCCGGCAACAGGAGGGCGACGAGGCGCGTATCGAGAGCACCGCGCATGGGCTGATCTCGGCGTTGCTCGATACGTATCCGTTTACGACCGCGCAGCGCTCGTGGGTGCATGTCGATGTCGAAAGCGACTTTGCGGTGCTCACGCAGCCGAACTGCGTGGCGCTCGTGCTGTCGTCGCTGTTGTCCAACGCGTTGCGCGCGCTCGCGGATGTGCCGTCGCCGTCGGTGCGCTTTACCGTAACGACGGAACCCCACCCGAGCATCGGCATCTGCGACAACGGGCCCGGAATTCCGCCCGAGATCAAAGACCGCCTGTTGACGGACCCAATTACAACGCACGCGAAATCCGGGGGGAACGGCTTGGGCCTGATTCTATGCAACCGTGTCATGCAGTCCTGTGGCGGCGGACTCAGGATCGAGTCCACGTCGGGGGGAGGCACCACCGTAGTGCTGGATTTCCCCCATATCAAAGGTCAAACGCACAGGAGTTGTTGATGAACGAAGCAAAAGCCACAGAGGAGTTGGCGCCGGCGATCATCTTCGTCGATGACGAAGCTACCGCCGTAAAGTACTTCCAGCGTGCCATCGGAAGCCTGGCGCCGGTCCTGACTGGCGGCTCGGTGGAAGAGGGCAAGGCGCTGCTCGACGAGCACGGCGACAGGGTCGGCGTTCTCGTCTCCGACCAGCGCATGCCGGGCGAGTTCGGCAACGAGCTGCTGCGCTACGCGAGCGAGCGCTTTCCGCATGTCGTGCGGATTCTGACCACCGCGTATTCGGAAATCGATCAGACCGTCGCGGCCGTCAACCTCGGCCATATCCATCGCTACATCAAGAAGCCTTGGGACATCACGGCGCTGCGCATGGAGTTGAAGCAGGCGCTCGAACTGGCCGAGCTGCGCAAGGAGCGCGACACGCTGGTGCGCGAGAAGCTGGGCGTGCTGCAAAAGCAGGTGGTCGCCACCCGCATTGGTCTGGTGCGTTCGCTGTCGGCTACGCTGATCGGGCCCGAGCGCTTCCAGCCGGTCGAGACGTATCTTGCGGCGGCGGTGCTCGCCGAAGTGCCGAACTCCGAGCCGGACTGGCTGCTGCAGGACTACTCCGACCTGATCGCGGCCGAGAGTGCCCGCAGCGGCGCGTTCGGTCATGCGGTCGCGGCGCATCTCGCCACGCTGCGCAACCGGCACGGCGGCGCGAGCGTGACGGCGAGTGACGCGCTGACGGCGCTGGCCGGGGCGTTTTCCGAGGCTGGCATCAATGTGCGCCGCGCAGGCGATGGTCTCGTGTGCGACCAGCCGGCCACGCTCGCGGAGTTTCTCGCGGAGCCGGGCAACAACGCGGTGTCGAGCGGCCACGCGGCATGGCTGGCGAGCCTGCTGTGGCTCGACGGCACTGACGGTGCATTGCAGCCGGCACGCGAAGGCAATGCGATCGCGTTCCGGCCGGCGCAGCGCGGTAACGAGTTCGCCGCTGACCGCCTCGCCACGTGGATCGAGCAGTTCTGATCAGTTTGCTTAGAGGGCGCGGCGTCTGACGCGCCCCTACTCACACTGGCTTCGCGCCGCAGCCCGCCTCGGCTAGCAGCGCGAAGCTGACCAAGGCTCGCACGAGCCGTCCCCGCTTCGGTCGATCATTCTCAAGCCTGAATGCGCGGCACGAAGCGCCGCGTGCGAATCCATTTGGTCGCCACCCACTTGTCGCCGGTGCGCAGCGGCGTGCTCGCGTGCAGCGAGCTCGGATCGCACATCCCGTAGCGGTTGCCGTATTCGAAGTAGAGCGCATGCCCGCGCTGCGGCACGACCGACCAGCCGAGCTGCGGAAACACCGTCTCACCGCCGCCTTCCACGTCTTTCAGATACATCAGCAGCGTGCCCATGCGCTGGCCGCTGCGGCCAATCGACTCGCGATTCGCTGCGTTGCCCGTCATCAGATAGTCGACGTGCGGCGTCGACTCCGCGCCTTCCTCGTAGTGAAGCATTTGCAGGCCTTCGCCGTTCTCGACCGGCGTCGCCGTCAGTTCCGCGATGCGCGCCTCGATGCGCGCGATCAGCGGCGTCTCGCCCAAACGGAAAAACATCCCGTGACTGCTGCGATGAGCGGCGATCACATCGCGGCCGGTCACCGGATCGACGACGGCCGAGCGGTCCAGCCGCGGCTGTGCCAGCGCGATCAGCTGCTCGCATTCGTCGGCACTCAGGAAGTTGGCGAGGTGCACGGCGGCCGGTCGTTGCAGCCGCGACAGCACGCGCACCTTGCGCTCGCCGAGCTGGATCAGAGGACCTTCGGGCACGCGCAGCGGCTCGGGCTGATAGCTGAGCGGCGCGCCGCCGACTTCGAGCTTGTCGCCGGGCAGCGCCATGCCGTACAGGAACGCCGACGCGACCGCCTCGACCATCGCCGCGGCCAGCTCGGCCGCGTTGTTGCGGCTCACCAGTTCGTTGACGATCGCTTGCGGCGCGACGCCGCGCGAAAGATTGGCGGCGATCCAGTCGCGGACTTCGGCGGGGAAATTGACGGTGATGGACATCGGGGCGAGCTTGTGGGGTGTCGTGACAGTCGCGGCGCGACGCTGGCTCGCGATGATATCGGACGAATGTGACGACTCTGGACGGACGGCCCGGTTTTCATTTGGCTGTCGTCTGTTACCGCATGTTGCGATGTCCCGCCGCGCTCAAAACTCGACCCATGCGGATGTCCGCCGCCCGCGCGCCGCCTGATCGATACCCCAACCCTTTCACCCGCCAACATGTTGCACCCCTGTAACTCAAGCCCTGCGCAAGCCGGCTAGATTCACGCATGCCCCACACCAAAGTCGCGCCCCGCTTTCTTACGTCTTCATAACAACAGTACCGAGGGCTTCGACTGATGACAACGCGCGCGAACCGTGTCACTTTTGCGCAGTCCCGTCAGAGGACGAGCTTCCAGCCGAATCTTGACATCAATATCCGTTCCCGGAGATCAACATGAGCGAAACCGTGTCCCCGCCGCCAAAGCGCTCGCGACGCGGGCTCATCATCTTCGCGGTTGTCCTGCTCGTGCTGGTCGCGCTCGTCGTGGTTCATCTGCTGACGCGCAAGAAGCCAGCGCGCGAGAACGCGGCGATCGTCGTCACCGTTGCGCAGGCGACGCTCGGTTCGATGCCGGTCACGCTGAGCGAGCTCGGCACCGTCATTCCGATCGCGACCGTGACCGTGCTGCCGCAGCTGAGCGGCTATCTGACCGAGGTCGGCTATCACGAAGGCCAGGAGGTGCAAAAAGGACAGTTCCTCGCGCAGATCGATCCGCGCCAGTATCAGATCAGCAAGCAGCAGGCGGAGGCGACGCTCGCGAAAGACCGCGCTTTGCTCGCGCAGGCGCGCGCCGATCTCGAGCGCTATACCCAGCTGAACGAGCGCAAGTCGATCGCGCAGCAGACCTACGCGGATCAGCAGTTTCTCGTGCAGCAGGACGAAGCGGCGGTGAAGGTCGATCTCGCCAACATCGCCCAATTCGATCTCGACCTCGCGTATTGCCGCATCACCGCGCCGATCGCGGGCAAGGTCGGCTTGCGGCTCGTCGATCCGGGCAACTACGTGACCGCGTCGTCGACGACCGGAATCGTCGTCATTACGACCGTGAAGCCGACCACGGTGCAGTTCACGGTGCCGCAGGATTCGCTCGCGTCGATCGTGCAGCGTCTGTCCACCGGCGCGAAGCTGCCGGTCACCGCGTATTCGAGCGACAACTCGCGCGAGATCGCAACCGGCACGCTGTACGCGGTCAGCAACCAGATGGCGACCGCGACCGGCACCATCACGTTGCGCGCGACCTTCGCGAACGACGACGAAGCGCTGTTCCCGAACGAGTTCGTCAACGTGAAGCTGCTCGTCGACACGATGCAGAACGCGGTGCTCGTGCCGAGCGCCGCGGTGCAGTCCGGCGCGCCGGGCGACTTCGTCTATCTGGTCAATCCGGACAGCACGGTGTCCGTGCACAAGGTCAAGCTGGGCCCGAGCGACGGCAGGAATACGGTGATCGAGTCGGGTCTCGCGGCCGGCAACCAGGTCGTGACGGACGGTACGGATCGTCTGAACGACGGCGCGAAGATCCAGCCGGCGCATCCGAAGTCCGCCGCCGCGGCAAGCGGCGCGGCCGCCGCCGGCCCGAAGGCGCCCGCCGCGGCGTCCGAAGGAGCGCCGGCGTCGAGCGCGGCGGCATCGCCCGCTGCGGCCGCGTCAGAAGCCGCTTCGTCGTAACGGACCGCCGCGCCGATGAACATTTCCCGCCTGTTCATACTTCGCCCGGTCGCGACGCTGCTGTTGATGATCGCGCTCGTGCTCATCGGTCTGATCGCGATGCGCGTGCTGCCGGTGTCGTCGCTGCCGAACGTCGACTATCCGACGATTCAGGTGCAGACCTTCTATCCGGGTGCGAGCCCGACGGTGATGGCGACCACCGTGACGGCGCCGCTCGAAGTGCAGCTCGGCGAGATTCCGGGCCTGCAGCAGATGACCTCGTACAGCTCGGACGGCGCGTCGGTGATCACGCTGCAGTTCGATCTGTCGCTGAACCTCGACATCGCCGAGCAGAACGTGCAGCAGGCGATCAACGCGGCGAACAGCTATCTGCCGTCGGGCCTGCCGGCGCCGCCGACATACGCGAAGGTCAATCCCGCCGACCAGCCCATTCTGACGCTCGCGGTCACGTCGAAGTCGATGTCGCTGACGCAGCTCGAGGACGTCGCGAACAATCGCCTCGGCACGAAGATCTCGGAGGTGTCGGGGGTCGGCGTCGTGACGACGAGCGGCGGCAACGTGCCCGCGATCCGCGTCGAGGCCGACCCGCACAAGCTTGCCGCCTACGGCCTCAATATCGACGATTTGCGCACGCTGCTCAGCTACGTGAACGTGAGCCAGCCGAAGGGCAATTTCGACGGCCCCGATCTCGACTACACGATCAACGGCAACGATCAGATCACCGACCCGAAAGACTATCTGGACACGGTGATCGCCTATCAGAACGGCTCGCCGGTCTACATGCGCGACGTCGCGCGCGTGAGCCAGGCCGCGCAGGACGTCGAGCGCGGCGCGTGGTACAACGGCTCGCCCGCGATCGTGCTGAACGTGCAGCGCCAGCCCGGCGCGAACGTGATCCAGACGGTCAATCAGATCATGAAGGTGCTGCCGCAGCTCGAATCGACGCTGCCGGCCGGCATGAAAGTGACGGTGGTGTCGGACAGTACCGGCGTGATTCGCGCGTCGGTCGCGGACGCCGCGTTCGAGCTGATTCTCGCGATCGTGCTGGTCGTCGCGGTGATCTTCGTGTTCCTGCGCAACGTGCCCGCCACCGTGATTCCGAGCATCTCGGTACCGGTCTCGCTGATCGGCACGCTCGCGGTGATGTACCAGCTCAACTATTCGATCGACAACCTGTCGCTGATGGCGTTGATCATTGCGACCGGCTTCGTGGTCGACGACTCGATCGTGATGATCGAGAACATCGTGCGCTATCTGGAAGAGGGCATGTCGCCGCTCGAAGCCGCGCTCGAAGGCGCGGGGCAGATCGGCTTCACGATTCTGTCGCTGACCATTTCGCTGATCGCGGTGCTGATTCCGCTGCTGTTCATGGGCGGCGTGATCGGGCGCCTGTTCAGCGAGTTCGCGGTGACGCTCGCGGTCACGATCGTGATTTCGGCGGTCGTGTCGCTGACGGTGGTGCCGATGCTGTGCGCGCGGATGCTGCGCGCGCAGGCCGAGCGGCATCCGAGCCGCTTCGAGCGCATCAGCGAGCGCCTGTTCGACAAGACGCTTGCCGCCTACGAGCGTGGCCTGCGCTGGGTGCTCGACCATCAGACGCTGACGCTCATGGTCGCGGTCGCCACCGTCGTGCTGACCGGCATCCTGTATGTGGTGATTCCGAAGGGGCTGTTTCCGGTGCAGGACGTCGGTGTGATCCAGGGCATCAGCGTCGCCGACAACTCGGTGTCGTACGCGGCGATGGTGAAGCGGCAGAGCGCGCTCGCCGATGCGGTCCTGAAGGACCCGGACGTGGTGTCGCTGACGTCGTACGTTGGCATCGACGGCACCAACGCGACGCTGAACAACGGCCGCTTCCTGATCAATCTTCGCGACAAGGACAAGCGTTCAGACAACGCGCAGGAAATCGCGCGCCGGCTGGCGCAGGAAGTCGCGCATGTGCCGGGCGTGAAGCTTTTCATGCAGCCCGAGCAGGACCTGACACTCGACACGACCGTGTCGCCGAACCAGTACAGCTTCGTGTTGCGTGGACCGAGCCAGCAGGCGTTCCAGAAGTACGTGCCGGAACTCGTCGCGCGTCTGAAGCAGATTCCGTCGCTGTCCGACGTGCAGAGCGACCTCAACACCGACGGCCTCAGCGTGAACGTCGAAGTGAACAGGCAACTGGCCGCGCGCTTCGGCATCACGCCCGCGACGATCGACAACGCGCTGTACGACGCGCTCGGCCAGCGCATCGTGTCGACGATCTTCGAGCAGTCGAGCCAGTACCGCGTGATTCTGGTCGCGAAGCCGGAGTCGATGCCGACCGTGCAATCGATCGGCAATCTGTATCTGCCGAGCCAGACCAGCAGCACGGGTCAGGTGCCGCTGTCCGGCATCGCGAAGATCGAGATCAGGAAGGCCCCGCTCGTGATCAGTCACCTTGCGCAGTTCCCGTCGGTGACGATCTCGTTCAATCTCGCGAAGGGCGCGTCGCTGAGCACCGCGGTGGAGGATATTCACCGGGCCGAGCAGGCGATCGACCTGCCGCCGTCGATCACGTCGTCGCTGCAAGGCGCGACCGCGGCGTTCGAGGATTCGCTATCGAGCGAGGTCTACCTGCTGATCGCCGCGCTCGTTGCCGTGTATATCGTGCTCGGTGTGCTGTACGAGAGCTTCATCCATCCGGTCACGATCCTGTCGACGCTGCCGTCGGCGGGCATCGGCGCATTGCTGTCGCTGATGCTCGCGGGGATGGATCTCGACGTGATCGGCATCATCGGTATCGTGCTGCTGATCGGCATCGTCAAGAAGAACGCGATCATGATGGTCGACTTCGCGCTCGACGCCGAACGCAATCACGGCAAGGCGCCGCGCGAGGCGATCTTCGAGGCGTCGCTGCTGCGTTTCCGCCCGATCCTGATGACGACGCTCGCGGCGATGCTCGGCGCGCTGCCGATGCTGCTCGGCACCGGCACCGGTTCGGAACTGCGCCGCCCGCTCGGCCTCGCGATCATCGGCGGTCTGACGCTGAGCCAGGTGCTGACGCTGTTCACCACGCCGGTGATCTATCTGTTCTTCGACCGGATGGCCACGCGCGTGAACCGCTGGCGCGCCGAGCGCGCTAAGCGCAACGCAGGCGGCGCGGAGGGCACGCGGTGAACATCCCGGCGCTCTTCATCCGGCGACCGGTCGCGACGACGCTGCTCGCGATCGCGATCCTGATCTCCGGCACGCTCGCCTATTTCCGCATGCCGGTCGCGCCGCTGCCGAACATCGCGTTTCCGGTGATCGTCGTGCAGGCCAACATGGCCGGCGCGAGCCCGAACATCATGGCGTCGACGGTGGCCGAGCCGCTCGAACGGCGGCTCGCGACGATCGCCGATGTCGAGGAGCTGACCTCGATCAGCTACGTCGGCTCGTCGATGATCATCGTCGAGTTCGGTCTGAAGCGCGACATCAACGGCGCCGCGCGCGACGTCGAGGCGGCGATCCAGGCCGCGCGCGCCGATCTGCCCACCACGCTGCGCAGCAATCCGAGCTACCGCCAGTACAACCCGGCCGACGCGCCGATCGTGGTGCTGTCGCTGACCTCGGACACGCTGACCAAAGCGCAACTCTACGACTCCGCCGATTCGGTGATCCAGCAGCAGTTGTCGCAGGTGCAGGGCGTCGGTCAGATCACGCTCGGCGGCGGCGCGTTGCCGAGCGTGCGCGTCGAGTTGCAGCCGGGCAAGCTCAATAGCTACGGCATCGGCATGGAAGACGTGCGCGCGGCGATCAGCGCGGCCAACGCCGACAGCGCGAAGGGGCATATCGACGTCGGCGATCAGCGCTACGTGGTCACCTCGAACGATCAGATCACGCACGCGGCGCCGTATCGCGATCTGGTGGTCGCGTATCGCGACGGCGCGCCGGTGAAGTTGCGCGACGTCGCCCAGGTGCGCGACTCGAACGAAAATATCCGCAATGCGGGGCTTTTCAACGGCAAGTCGGCGATTCTGGTGATCGTCTATCCGATGCCGGGCAGCAACGTGGTCAGCACCGTGCAGCAGATCCGCAACGTGCTGCCGGCGATCGAAGCGACGTTGCCGAGCAGCGTGCACGTGGATGTCGCGATCGATCGCTCGCAGTCGGTCACGTCGTCGGTCGGCGATACCGAGCGCACGCTGTTCATCGCGGTGCTGCTGGTGGTCGGCGTCGTGTTCATCTTCCTGCAGTCGCCGCGCGCGACGCTGATTCCGGCGGTCGCGTTGCCGCTGTCGATCGTCGGCACCTTCGGGCCGATGTATCTGCTCGGCTATAGCATCGACAACCTGTCGCTGATGGCGCTGACCATCGGCACCGGCTTCGTCGTGGACGACGCGGTCGTCGTGCTCGAAAACGTCGTGCGGCACATGGAGCTGGGACTGAGTCCGAAAGAGGCCGCGGTGAAGGGCGCGGGCGAAGTCGGCTTCACGGTGATTTCGATGAGCCTGTCGCTGATCGCGGTGTTTCTGCCGATCATTCTATTTCCGGGCATCGTCGGACTGATGTTTCATGAGTTCGCGATCACGCTGTCGATCGCGATCCTGATCTCGCTGGTGATCTCGCTGACGGTCACCCCCGCGATGTGCGCGTACGTGCTGAGCCGCGACAACACGGGTCATTCGAAAGCGCGCTGGGCGCAGTGGATCGAGCGGCAGTTCGATCGCTTCAAGGATGTCTATGCGCGCTCGCTGACGGCCGTGCTGGATCATTCGCTGCTGGTGATCCTGCTGCTGTTCGCGCTGCTGGTCGGCAACGTGTTCATGCTGAAGCTGGTGCCCGCCACCTTCTTTCCCGAGCAGGACACCGGCATCGTGATCGGGCAGATCATCGCTGATCAGAGCATTTCGTTCACGGCGATGCAGAAGAAGCTCGCGCAGTTGCAGTCGATCGTGCAGAGAGATCCGGCGGTGCAGTCGGTCGCGGGCTTTACCGGCGGACGCGCGCTCAATACCGCGAACGTGTTCATCGAGTTGAAGCCGCTGTCGCAGCGGCACGCGACGGCCACCCAGGTCGTGAACCGCCTGCGTCCGAAGCTCGACGAAGTGTCGGGCGCGCGGCTCTTTCTGCAGGCGCAGCAGGACTTGCGCATCGGCGGGCGGCAATCGGCGGCCGAGTACCAGTACACGCTGACGAGCGACGATTCCGCAGCACTGTTCGCGTGGACGCCGAGACTCGTCGCCGCATTGTCGAAGGAGCGCGGACGGCTGCTCGACGTGAACTCCGACTTGCAGCAGAACGGCCTGCAGACCTACCTGACGATCAATCGCGCGACCGCCGCGCGCTTTGGCTTCGCGCCGAACCAGATCGACAATGTGCTGTACGACGCGTTCGGCCAGCGCACCGTGTCGACGATCTATAACCCGCTGAACCAGTACTTCGTCGTGATGGAGGTCGCGCCCGAGTACTGGCAGTATCCGGAGACGCTGAGCCGGATCTATCTTAGCGCGTCCGCGGGTAATCCGACCGGCACGGCCGCGACGCAGATGCCGCATGGCACGGTGTCGGCGACGACTCGCGCGACCACGGCCAGCGCATCGTCGAACACGAACTCGCGCAACTCGGACGCGCAGTCGAACGCGACCAACAACAGCATCGCCAATAGCAAGGGCGGCAGCTCGACCGGCAGCGCAGATAGTACGGCTGCCGAAACGATGGTGCCGCTTTCGGTGCTGACGTCGTACAGGAACAGCCATACGTCGACGCAGGTGAACCACCAGAGCGGGCTCGTCGCCGCGACGATCTCGTTCAACCTGCCGGCCGGCGGGTCGTTGAGCCAGGCAGGCGCGGCGATCAACGAGACGATCCGCGACATCGGCATGCCCGCGAGCATTCACGGCTCGTTCGCGGGCGCGGCGGCGGCCTATTCGCAGTCGCTGGGCGTGGTGCCGCTGCTGATTGTCGCGGCGCTCGGCGTCGTCTACATCGTGCTCGGCGTGCTGTACGAAAGCTCGATCCACCCGCTGACGATCCTGTCGACGCTGCCGTCCGCGGGCATCGGCGCGACGCTCGCGCTGCTGATCTTCGGCACGCCGTTCTCGGTGATCGCGATGATCGGCATCATCCTGCTGATCGGTATCGTCAAGAAGAACGGCATCATGATGGTCGACGTCGCGATCCAGTTGCAGCGCCACGAACGGATGCCCGCGCGCGACGCGATCCACGCGGCCGCGCTGATCCGTCTGCGGCCGATCATGATGACGACGTTCGCGGCCGTGCTCGGCGCGGTGCCGCTCGCGATCGGCATCGGCCAGGGCGGCTCGCTGCGCCAGCCGCTCGGTATCACGGTGATGGGCGGGCTGATTCTGAGCCAGATGTTCACGCTCTATACGACGCCGGTGATTTATCTGTATCTCGACCGTCTGCGCGCACGGCTGGTCAGATGGTCCGCGGGTCTGCGCTGGAACCGCGACGCGACGCCGGGACAACCGGATACGAAGGCATGACGATGAAGATTTTTTCTGAACGAATGACGGGGCCGCGCGCCGGGTTGCCGGGCGTCGCGACGCTGGCCGTCGCGCTGCTCGCGCTGTTCAACGCCGGCTGCATGGTCGGCCCGGACTATCACCGGCCGCAGGTCAGCGTGCCCGCCACGTACTCGGAGCTGCCGGGCTGGACCCAGGCCGAGCCGAACGCGACCGGCCCGAAGGGCAGGTGGTGGACCTCGTTCAACGATCCGCTGATCGACGAACTCGAACCGCTCGTCGCGGTGTCGAACCAGACCGTGCGCGCGGACTACGCGAACTACCAGCAAGCGCTCGCCGAAGTGCGCGCCGCGCACGCGGCGCTGTTCCCGACGATCGGCGCGACCGGCTCGGCGACGCGCGAACGCGCGAGCAGCGGTTCGGTCAGTGCAGCGGGAAGCTTCGTCAATGGTACGTCGACGCGCATCGTCAATTCGGGTTCGCTGGAAGGCAACGTGAGCTGGGCGCCGGACCTGTGGGGTCAGGTGCGCCGCACCGTCGAGGAAAACGCCGCGAGCGCGCAGTCGAGCGAAGCGACGCTCGCGAACGCGACGCTCTCCGAACAGGTCGCGCTCGCAACCGCGATCATCGAATTGCGCACCAGCGACGCGAACATCGACCTGCTGCAACAAACGGTCGTCGCATATCAGCATGCTCTCGACGTCGTCACCGAGCAGGATCGCGCGGGCACCATTCCGCCGAGCGACGTGATCACCGCGCGCAGCCAGTTGAATACCGCGAAGTCCGATCTGATCGCGCTCGGCGTCGCGCGCGCGCAGCAAGCGCATGCGATCGCGGTGCTGGTCGGCAAGAACCCGGAAGAGCTGTCGATCACGCATAGCACCGCGATGCCGGCGCTGCCGTCAGTGCCGGTCGGCGTGCCGTCGACGCTGCTCGAACGGCGGCCCGACATCGCCGCCGCCGAACGCAAGATGGCCGCGCAGAATGCGGCGATCGGCGTCAAGGTGGCCGCGTATTACCCGGACATCTCGCTGTCGGCCGCGGCGGGTTTCACGCAGTCGCCGCTGTCCGGTCTGCTGAAGGTCGCGAACTATGTGTGGTCGCTCGGCGGCAGCGCGACCCAGACGCTGTTCGACGGCGGCCTGCGCAGCGCCGACGTCGATGCGGCGAAGGCGGCCTACGACTCGGCCGTTGCCAACTATCGCGGCACGGTGCTGGGCGCGTTCCAGAACGTCGAGGACGATCTGTCCGGCCTGCGCATTCTCGCCGAGCAGGCGGACGTGCTCGAAACGGCGGTGCGCGATGCGGACCGAGGCGCGGAGATCGCGTTCAACGAGTACCAGGCGGGCACCGTCGATTACACGACGGTCGCGACCGCGCAAGCGACGCAGCTGACCACGCGGCAGACCGCGCTGAACGTGCAGGAATCGCGCTTGCTGCACGCGGCGTCGTTGTTTGGCGATCTGGGCGGCGGGTGGTCGACCGGTGAGTTGCATGATCCGCGGCATCCGGCGGCGGCTGCATCGTCGGCAGCGTCTGCGGCTTCCTCGCCTTCGGCTGCGTCTGCTCCATCGGCTACGTCAGCGGGGACATCTGCGGCTATCATGCCGGGCGCGCGGCAAGCGCGGCACGATCAAAACGACTAAGGACGAGCATTGGCCAAAGGCATCCACGGGCACCACGTCAGCGGCCCGGTATCGGCACCCGAAGATGACGCGCCACACCACACACCGCCTCGCGATGTGACCTCGCTGGGCCTCTTTCTGATCTTCGCTCGCATCGGTCTGACGAGTTTTGGCGGCGGCTTGAGCGGCTGGTTCATGCGCGAGTTCGTGCACGACCGGCACTGGATGAGCGAAGACGAATTTCTCAACGGCCTCGCGTTGTCGCAGGCGCTGCCCGGCGTCAACGTGAAGAATCTGGCGATCTGGATCGGTTACCGGCTGCTCGGCTGGCGCGGCGCCGTCGCGGGATTTTTTGGCATCATTTTTCCGGCCGCCGTCGTGATCATTCTGCTGGGCGCGTTCTTTTCGGCGATCGCGTCGTTTCCGCTCACGCATATTGCGCTCGCTGGCGCCGCGGCCGGTGCGATCGGGCTGTCGCTGTCGATGGCGATCACCGCGGCGCGCCGCTTGCCGCGCCGCGTGTTTCCCTATCTGGTGCTGCTCGCGACGTTCGCGGCCGCCGCGGTGTTTCGCGTGTCGCTGGTGTGGACCGTACTGATTGCCGGCGCGTTGAGCGTTGGCTACGAGTACGTGCGCGAGGCGCGCCAGCCCTGATCGGCTTGTGTCGCCACAAGTCAAACTCCCCTAAAGCTTCCGCCGTGCTCAGAACTCTCATCGCCCTGTTTTCGGTTTTCGCGCCGCTGTCGATCGTCACCGTCGGTGGCGGGCAGGGGATCATCCCCGAAGTGCAACGCCAGGTCGTCGACGTGCATCACTGGATGACCCATGCGCAATTTCTCAGCGACTTCGCGATCGCGCGGCTCGCGCCCGGTCCCGGCTCATTGCTCGCGACGCTGATCGGCTATCAGGTCGGCGGCGTCGGCGGCGCGCTCGTCGCGACCGTTGCGCTATTCGGGCCGACGGCGTTTCTGATGTATGGCGTCGTGCACGTATGGAATCGGCACGAAGGCGCGCGCTGGCTGAATGCGTTGCAGGCTGGATTGGCCCCGTGGCCGCCGGGCTGATTCTCGCGGCCGTCTATGTGCTGATCAAGGACCTCGAAGGCGGCTGGATTGCGTGGCTGACCGCGGCAATCGCGACCGTGCTCGTGATGAAGACGCGCATCAATGCATTGGTGCTGATCGCGGGAGGGGCGATCGTTTTTGTGCTGATGCATTTTGCGGGGTTGCTGTAGCGCGGGGGGAACACAACTACCTTCGCCAGTCGAGACGTTCAGTATCTGACGCGATTTCCCGCCGTGACTGTGCTCAGGCGATGAACCAAATCGCCTGCATCCCGCCCCACATTTTTTCGCCCCAATTGCTCTAGGACAATTATTTTTCGCCCCGTTTTTGCCTCACTATTGGAGATCAGGCAAGACGACACGACTTCAAACGGAGCCGGAGTCGCGATAAACGGAGGAGCAACGGTGATCGAGCAATGGCGCGAGGCCGTGCGCGCGGTGCACGGCGTGGAGTCGAAATACAAGCGGCTGGTCAAGGCGATTGCCGGCGACATCGAGAACACGTCGCTGCCGCCCGGCGCGCGCCTGCCGCCGCAGCGCGACGTCGCCGCCGAACTCGCGATCAGCGTGCAGACCGTGACCAACGCATACAAGGAACTGGAGCGGCAAGGGCTGATCCGCTGCGAGGTAGGGCGCGGCAGCTTCGTCGCGGCGCGCGTCACCGAAACGATGTCGAGCTACATGCTCGATACGGCCGAGCGCTCGGTGGTCGATTTTTCGATCGCGCGCATCATTCACACGTCCGAGCACGATGCGATGTGGCGCAAGGTCTGCGCGACGCTCTCGACGCTCGACGATCAACCATGGATTCGCGCGTTCCGGCCGATCGCGGGCTTCGAGCATCATCGCCAGGCGGGCATTGCGTGGCTCGCGTCGCTCGGCATGCCGGCTTCGGCCGATACGCTGCTCGTCACCAACGGCGCCGCGCACGGCATCTTTCTCGCGCTTGCTTCGCTAGTGGGACCGGGCGACACCGTGCTGTGCGAAAGCCTGACGGATCACGGCGTGATAGGTTCGGCCAACGTGCTCGGCTTCACGCTGAAGGGCCTCGAAATCGACGAGTACGGCATACACCCCGAACATTTCGAGGAGATGTGCGACAGCGAGCGCATCTCCGCGCTCGTCTGCACGCCGACGCTGAACAACCCGACCGTCGCGCTGATGCCCGATTCGCGGCGTCGCGCGATTGCGAAAATCGCCGAACGCTATGGCGTCTACGTGATCGAGGACGACGTGTACGGCCCGTTGCCCGCCAAACATTCCACGCCGATTTCGAGCCTGATTCCCGATCTGTCGTTCTACTGCACGAGCTTGACGAAGTCGGTGATGGCCGGTTTGCGCATCGGCTATATGACGACGCCGCGCCGGCTCGCGCTGCGCGCCGAGAGCGTGCTGCGCGTGAGCAGCTGGATGGCGACCCCGCCGATGGCCGAGATCGCCACGCGTTGGATCGTCGACGGCACGGCCGCGCGGCTCGTCGAAATTCAGCGTGAACGGCTCGGGCGGCGTCAGGCGCAATTGCAGCAGACGCTCGGTAAATATGTCCTGGGCGCGCATCCGCAGGCATTGTCGGCATGGTTGCGGGTGCCCGATCACTGGCGCACCGACCGGCTGGTGCGCGAACTGCGCAACCGCGACATCGCGGTGACGTCGCCCGATCCATTCCTCGTGCGCGACGCGGACCGGCCTAATGCGGTGCGCGTTTGCGTCGGCGCCGAGGTTAGCGAAGACACCTACAAAGCCGCGCTCGAAACGATGCACGATGTGTTCGAGCAATACCCGCAGGTGCACGACTTCACCTGATCGCGCGGGTGCGCGAATTGCGCGGGCGCTGACCGAAATGAACTAGGACAATAAAAATCCTTTTTTAGAACACTAGACTGGGCTGCATGGAAAACGATGCGGCCGCGAATCACTGCGTTTATCTGCGACAGCCGTGCCCGCATCGAATAGCGAATCGACCACTTTGATGCAGGGCCTCGCGCATGTCCGTTCCATCGTCAGCCGATCTGTCGTTAGCCGACATTTACCGCGCGCGCAGCCGTATCGACGGCCGCGTGTGCCGTACACCGCTCGTCGAATCACCGAGCCTGTCGGCGCACGCCGGCACGCCGGTCTATCTGAAGCTCGAAACCGTGCAGCCGACCGGCAGCTTCAAGCTGCGCGGCGCGACCAATGCGCTCGCGCAACTGGCCGAGCAGGGCTGCACTCGCGTGGTGACCGCATCGACCGGTAATCATGGCCGCGCGCTCGCGCATGCGGCGCGCGCGCTCGGTATCGACGCAACCGTGTGTCTGTCGCGCCTCGTGCCCGCCAACAAGGTCGATGCGGTGCGCGCACTCGGCGCGCACGTGCGGATTACCGGCCAAAGCCAGGACGAGGCGGAGCACGAAGCATTGCGACTCGCGCGCGAAGAAGGTTATGCCTACGTGCCGCCATTCGACGATCCGCGCGTGATCGCTGGACAAGGGACGATCGGGCTCGAAATCGTCGAGGCCTTGCCCGATGTCGCGAACATCGTCGTTCCGTTGTCGGGCGGCGGGCTGTTTGCCGGCATCGCGCTCGCCGCGAAAAGCACGAGTGCCGCGATCGGTTTGACCGGCGTGACGATGGCGCGCGGCGCCGCGATGCACGCGAGTCTCGCGGTCGGTCAGCCGGTGCTGGTCGAGGAAGTCGATACGCTGGCCGATTCGCTCGGCGGCGGCATCGGACTCGAAAACCGCTACACGTACGCGCTGACGCGCGATCTGATCGACGAAACCGTGCTGCTGGATGAGGCATCGATCGCGCGCGGTATCGCGCATGCGTATCGGCAGGAACGGCTCGTCGTCGAAGGCGCGGCGGCGGTGGGGATTGCCGCGGTGCTCGATCGCGCGCTGCCCGCTGAGCGCATCGCGCGCGGGCCGCTCGTGCTCGTCGTGACGGGCGCGAACATCGATATGGATCTGCATCGGCGGATCGTCGGCAACGAAACATCGCAAGCCGCACCGCTACCGAACCCACATACCGCATCATGACCTCGATCACGCTCCTTGGCGAAGCCGAGCTTCGCAATCTCGTGCCGCTCGATCTCGCGGCTATCGACCAGATCGAAGCCGCCTTTGTCGCGCTCGCGACCGAAGCGGTCGCGATGCCGCCGATTCTGCGGCTCGATCTGCCAGCGCATAACGGCGAAGTCGATGTGAAGACGGCCTGGCTGCCGCGCCTCGACAGCTTCGCAATCAAAGTCAGTCCGGGCTTTTTCGATAACCCGTCGCTTGGTTTGCCGAGCCTGAACGGCCTGATGCTGGTGCTGTCGGCGAAGACCGGATTGACCGAGGCGGTGCTGCTCGACAACGGCTATCTGACCGCGATACGCACGGCGGCCGCCGGCGCGGTCGCGGCGCGCTGGCTCGCGAAAGCGCACACGCCGCACGTCGCGGTGATCGGCGCGGGCGAGCAGGCGCGCCTGCAACTGCGCGCCCTGATGCTGGTGCGCCGCGTCGAACACGTACGGGTGTGGGCGCGCGACGCGGCGAGCGCGCTACGTTTCTCAGCAGAAGCGAACAACACGCTCGGCGTGCGCTGCGACGTCGCGGCCAGCGTTCACGACGCGCTCGCCGAAGCGGACGTGGCGATCACGACGACGCCGAGCCGCACGCCGCTCATCGAAGCCGCCGATCTGCATCCGGGCCTGCACATCACCGCGATGGGCTCGGACGCCGAACACAAGAACGAAATCGCGCCGGCCGCGCTCGCGGCGGCGCGCTACGTGTGCGACCGCGCGCAGCAAACGCGGGTGCTCGGCGAACTGCATCACGCGATTGCCGCGGGCACGATGCGTGACGATGCGGCGATCGTCGAATTGGGTCAGGTGATAGCCAAAAAGGCGGCGGGCCGCATGAGCGACACCGAGGTGACGATCTGCGATCTGACCGGAACCGGCGCGCAGGACACCGCGATTGCCGCGCTCGCCTTGCAGCGCGCGCGTGCCGCGAAGGCGGGGACGACATTTGGCAACGACGCGCCGCTGAAATGACGCGCGATCAACGGTAAAACGCCGCACAAGCGGCTCACGAAGGAGTAGCACAGATGCGGGCATCCCCGATTCAACCGACGGTCGATTTCAACGCCGACGGCGAACAGCATGGTTTCCTGAAGCTGCCTCATTCTCACGACGTCTCCGCGTGGGGCGCGGAGATGATCCCCATCACCGTGATCCGCAACGGCGAGGGACCGACCGCGCTGCTAACGGGCGGCAATCACGGTGACGAATACGAAGGGCCGATCGCGCTGTCGAAGCTCGCCGCCACCTTGAAGGCGAGTGACGTGCGCGGGCGTGTGATCATCGTGCCGTTCATGAACTTTCCGGCGTTTCGCGCGGGCACGCGCACGTCGCCGATCGATCGCGGCAATCTGAATCGCAGCTTTCCGGGCAAGCCTGAGGGCACCGTGACCGAGAAGATCGCCGATTATTTTCAGCGCTATCTGCTGCCGCTCGCCGACTATGTGCTCGATCTGCACGCGGGCGGCCGCACGCTCGACTTCGTGCCGTTCGCCGCGATTCACGTACTGCCCGACGCGACGCAGCAGGCGCGCTGCGAAGCGGCGATGCGCGCGTTCGGCGCGCCGTACTCGATGCGGATGCTCGAGCTAGATAGCGTCGGGCTTTACGACACGGCCGTCGAGGAAGCCGGCAAGGTGTTCGTGTCGACCGAGCTTGGCGGCGGCGGTACCGCAACGGTGCAGAGCGTGGCGATTACCGAGCGTGGTGTGCGCGGCTTTCTGCAGCATGCGGGGATCATCGAGCAGGACGAATCGAGCCGTAACGCGCCACGCACGACCACGCTGCTCGATATGCCCGATGGCACCTGCTACACGACGAGCGAGCACGATGGTCTGCTCGAATTGTGCAAGGACCTCGGCGAGATGGTCGATAGCGGCGAGGTGATCGCGCGGGTTTACGATGCGAATCGCACCGGTGCCGCGCCGATCGAATATCGCGCGCGACGCGCGGGCATGCTCGCCGCGCGGCATTTTCCGGGGCTGGTGCGGATCGGCGATACGGTTGCGGTGGTCGCCGACGTGCTCGAACGTGGCATACCGGTAACGGTCTGAACGCGCGATGAAATTCGACCGCTACGATCTCGCGATTCTGCGCATTCTCGCGCGCGACGGACGAATCACGAAGTCGCGCCTCGCCGAAGAAATCAATCTGTCGATTTCGCCGGCATGGGAGCGCGTGAAGCGCCTCGAAGAAGAGGGCGTGATTCGCGGGTATCGCGCGGATATCGATTGGGTGCGCGCGTTCAAAGGCAGCCGCGTGGTGGTCGAGGTGACGCTAGCGCGTCATACCGCACCGGACATGCGGCGCTTCGAGGAGCGCATCGCGGCCGCGCCCGAAGTCGTGCAATGCCTCGCGACTGGCGGCGGCGTCGACTATGTGATGCACGTGCTGTCGCGCGATATCGACCACTATCAGCGCTTCATCGATACGTTGCTCACCGACGAATTGGGCATCGAAAAGTACTTCACCTATATCGTCACGAAGGTGGTGAAAAGCGGCGCCGAAGGACTGCCTGATTGGGCGGAACAATCGATTGGCGAGAACGGTTGAATGGCGCTGTAAATGCGGTCCAAATACGGTCAAAAGTCCCGCCCGAAAAAACATCAATCACGGGGCGAATTGCAGAAAAAACGCAGTTTTCCAACCGCGACAACAAAAAAATCCGCAGTGCCCGAGGACCTACAGTGATAGCAGAGACATCGCACACAGGAGGTCGTCATGTTGCTGGGTCATCCGGTCCTATTCAAATCGCTGTGCTACGTGGATGGACGCTGGGTCCATAGCGCGAGCGCCGCGAGCGTCGCAGTGCAGAATCCCGCGAATCAGGAAGTACTCGGCCATGTGCCGATGCTCGACGCGGCGCAGATCACCGCCGCAGTCGATGCCGCGCAGCGCGCGTTCGACACGTGGCGCTGGGTGCCGGTCGCCAAACGCTCGGCGCTGCTATTGCGCTGGCATGAACTGATCCTGCGTCATCAGCAGGATCTCGCTGCGATCCTGTCGCTCGAACAGGGCAAGCCGCTTGCCGAAGCGCGCGGCGAAATCGCGTATGGCGCGAGCTTCGTCGAATGGTTCGCGCATGAAGTGCGGCGCCTGAATGGGCGCACGATTCCGACGCATATCGATGGCGCGCATCTTGGCACGATCATCGAGCCGGTCGGCGTCGCCGCACTGATCACGCCGTGGAATTTCCCGTGCGCAATGCTCACGCGCAAGGCCGCTGCCGCGCTGGCCGCAGGTTGCACGGTGGTCGCGAAGCCCGCGCACGAGACGCCGTTCTCCGCACTCGCGCTCGCGCAACTCGCCGAAGAAGCCGGCTTTCCGGCAGGCGTGTTCAACGTGGTGCTCGGCGAGCCGCAAATGGCGATGGAAACGCTGGTTTCCGATAGCCGCGTGCGCTCGGTCAGCTTCACCGGATCGACGCGCGTCGGTGCACTGGTGATGCAAACGGCCGCGCAGGCAGGCATCAAGAAGACCGCGCTCGAACTGGGCGGCAACGCGCCTTTCATCGTGACCGAAGATGCGGACCTCGCACAAGCCGTGCGCGTGGCGGTGGCTGCGAAGTTCCAGACCTCGGGCCAGGACTGCTGCGCGGCGAACCGGATCTTCGTTGCGCGTTCGTTGTATGAAGCATTCGTGGCGCAATACAGCGATGCCGTGAGGGCGTTGAAAGTGGGCAATGCATTCGACCCGCACGTGGACGTGGGCCCGCTGATGCACCAGGCCGCGTTCGACTCGACCGTGCAGCGCGTCGCCGACGCGCGCGAGAAGGGCGCGCGCATCACGGTGGGCGGCTCGGCGCACGAGCGCGGCGGCTGGTTCTTCGAGCCGACCGTGGTGGCCGATGCTGCGCCCGGCATGCGCATCTATGACGAAGAGAACTTCGCGCCGATCTCGGCGGTCACGCCGTTCGATTCGCTCGACGAAGTGGTCGAACGCGCGAACGACACCGAGTACGGACTCGCCGCCTACGTGTGCGCGAAAGATCTGAACACCGTGTTTCAACTGATCCGCCGACTCGACTTCGCGATGGTGTCCATCAACGGCGCGAAGTTTACCGGCGCGCCGATTCCGTTCGGCGGCATCAAGTCGTCGGGGCTGGGACGCGAAGGCGGCGTCGAAGGCTTCGAGCCGTTCGTCGAGACACGTTATTTCTGCCTTGGCCAGCTCGGCTTGCCGGTCAGCGACAGCGCCCCCGCTCGTGCCGCGGCACACGCGATGGCGACGGACGCAACGGCCTGAACCTACTGTTTCATTCATCAAGACATCACACGAGGGAGCGACACATGACTCAATTCGATCAACTGCTGAGCGCCGATCGCGCACACTTCATGCATCCGTCGACGCACGCGCACGATCACGCGAGCGGCGCGCTGCCGGGCCGGATCGTGACCGGCGCGAAGGGCATCCGTATCGAGGACCATCAAGGCAAATCGTTTATCGATGCATTTGCCGGCCTTTACTGCGTGAACATCGGCTACGGCCGCACCGAAGTGGCAGACGCGATTTACGAGCAGGCGAAGAAGCTCGCGTACTACCACACGTATGTCGGCCACTCGACCGATACGATCATCGAGCTGTCGTCGCGCATCATCGACTGGTCGCCGAAGGGCATGAAGAAGGTGTACTACGGCTTGTCGGGTTCGGACGCAAACGAAACGCAGATCAAGCTCGTCTGGTACTACAACAACGTGAAGGGCCGCCCAAACAAGAAGAAGATCATTTCGCGCGACCGTGGCTATCACGGCTCGGGTATCGTCACCGGTAGCCTCACGGGCTTGCCGAGCTTCCATCAGTTCTTCGATCTGCCGGTCGAGCGCGTCAAGCACACCGTGTGTCCGCACTGGTATCGTCGCGCGCCGGCGGGCATGAACGAAACGCAGTTCGTCGCGTACTGCGTCGACGAACTCGAAAAGCTGATCGCGCATGAAGGCGCCGATACGATCGCGGCCTTCATCGGCGAACCGGTGATGGGCACGGGCGGCATCGTACCGCCGCCGGCCGGTTACTGGCCGGCGATCCAGCAGGTGCTGGAGAAGCACGACATTCTGCTGATCTGCGACGAAGTGGTGTGCGGCTTCGGCCGGCTCGGCTCGAAGATGGGCGCACAGCACTACGGCATTCAGCCGGATCTGATCACCGTCGCGAAGGGTTTGACGAGTGCGTATGCGCCGCTGTCGGGCGTGATCGTCAGCGAGGGCGTGTGGGATGTGATCGATAAGGCATCGCAGGAATCGGGCGCGCTGGGGCATGGCTGGACCTATTCGGGCCATCCGATCTGCGCGGCCGCGGCGCTCGCCAACCTCGACATTCTGGAGCGCGAGAACCTGACGCAGAATGCGGCGCAAACCGGCGCTTATCTGCTCCAGCAACTGCACGCGGCGTTCGACTCGCATCCGCTCGTTGGCGAGGTGCGCGGCGAGGGTATGCTAGCCGCGCTGGAGTTCATGGCCGACAAGCATCTCCGCACGCCGTTCGATGCGGCGCTGAAGGTGGGGCCGCGTGTGTCGGCTGCCGCGATGCAGCGCGGACTGATCGCGCGGGCGATGCCGCATGGCGACATTCTCGGCTTTGCGCCGCCGCTGGTGACGTCACGCAGTGATGTCGACGAGATCGTCAAGTTGACGCGCGAAGCGGTGGATGAGGTTGCGTCGCAGGTGTTTGCGCCGGCTGCTTCGCTTTGATGAACTGAGGTGTGAGAAAGCCCCGGCTGCTGGGATGTGGTTTGTGGTCGGGGCTTTTATTTACTTCGGGCGGAATTGATGTCAGGCGGTTCAATTTCGATAGAATCCAAGGTTTCGCTGACCGATCGTGTTTCGCGCAGATCACCGCCCACGATTTCGTGCTGGTGTCTGTCGAGAAATCGGATCTTCGTGTCGATTATCAACGTAACTGGGACGTCACCGTGGGAGCTATGCCACACGGCTTGAAATTTATACGGTCCCATCCGAGCACCGCCCATATGCGGCATTGTCGCGCTACCTATCCTGTTTCCCCATCCCGTATCCGTAACCGAAAAGTTTTCAGTTATGAACTGTTCCAATTCAGCGCGCGCCTTGAGCATTGGAACAATGTCGCCGTGAAAACTGACCGATCCATCCGCATAAGCGGTCGGAATCAATAGCGCTCCGACGAGCGTAGTCATAAATCTTTGAGCACAGATCCTTTTATTCACGATTCAAGATCTAGAAGATCTGGAAGAGCATGCCTTTAAATCTATGCCGTGCTTTAGTCCTCCCGGAACGGACTCCGGTTGCCCTTGTTCCGCAGGTCCTATCGTCACGCTATCGATATGCTCTTCAATGCGGACTGCCTTAAGCAAACTTCCATTGACCTTCCTGCCGCGCGAGTCGATAAAATCTATACGCGTGTTTATCGTCAGAACTACTGGTTTTGAACCTGAATTCCCGCGCCAGTTTGCCCACATCGAATAAGGCCCGATTCGGGAAACCCCCTAAAGCTTTCGATTTGAACGTCTCCAATTCGCGTTCCCATTGGATCGCTGACGATATCGAAGCTGCAGAGAACGAGTTCTCTTAAGTCTGCGTTCTGATTTAATAGCGGCATGATAGATGAATCGAAATCGACTGAGCTCGTACCATTTAGTGCGAAAGCAGTAAGCGGGAGACACGACAAGAGCGGAAGCAGTCTTTTCATTTAATAACCCAGGAATTTGGCCCGGCGAGAGCCGACAGCGTTGTGACGATGCATTGGCACGCTCCTCCTCGGATGGCGGCGGCTTCGCGCCGCCTTGTCACTGACGGCTATAGGTACATGGACCCACATCAGAACCGCTGGAAATTGTGCTTGCACGACAAGATGCTGCTTCGTAGCGACCGCTTCTCTGATTGAAGCGAAACCGGGTTGTGTAACACGTTATCGCCGTACAAGCCGTCTCTGCGATGTCTCGCATTCCACCATGCTCCACTTGCAAGATCTGAAAAACATCAGCATTTCCTTCATGCAGGATGCGCCCGTTAGAAACAAGCCAGTGCTGGAATTGATGGGCGCCATAGAAAGGTGCAAAATATGGGTCCAAGGTGGGCCGCACGAATCGGATTTCCCGCCCCCTAAGGCTAATTGGGACGGTCTTCCATACGAGCCTTGTGCTTGGGTCCTTCGGTATCTCGTCCGCTTGTGCATAGCCAGTTAAATCCTGCGCTCGCTCTTCATGTCTCATCAATGCGCTTGCGAACGCATGAGTGACGTGATCCCATCCGCTCGTTGAGTCTTCAGTTCGATTCTCGAACAAGATTTCTGAGGCAACTGCATGACCAGTCGTAAGGCCTGCGAGTAGTAGCGCGATAGCAGTATTTTTCATTTTGGTGTCCCGCCGCCCGCAATAAACCACGCCTTTAGAGTCGCAAAGTCATGAACCTGAAAGGACACCCATTCATGAGGCTTTAGCTTCTCAATGGCATGCTTAATGTCTCCGGCTATCACCAAGTCAATTACATTGTGGACGCGAACGTCTTCAACCGCGATAAGGTCCTGAGTGTGCGGCGAAAAATCGTCGAGACCCATCGCCTTTTTGCCATGTTCGGTCCACGCGGCTCTGTTAATCTGGTACAGACCGGCAGCGGTAGTGTGTCCATCTTTACCCGGCCCCGGGTGAGTTGATTCGTCGGTAAAGGTCCACGTCGTATTTCCCGGATACCACCCGTACTTCGCGTTGTCTTAGGCATCTTTCGCGCCGTTGCAATAAATATTGATTTCTTCAGCCGAACTGGTCATGGAAAGACGGTGCGTATAGCCGCTCGCGTCGGTCATTCCATGTTCTATATCGCCGCTTGCCCGTTCGACGGCATATTCAATGTTGACTAAAGGCTTACCCGTGTGAGTGTCGAGAAGTTGGAATTGCTCGTTGTAGTTGATACGCCTGGTGACCGGGGTGCGTCCGCGACAATCACACGCCCATGCGTAACCTAGCGCTTTAGCCATGTCATAACCGGTTGATAGCGAACGCAGCCGATCAAAGGGAAAGAACTCTCCGGTTTCTGCATTCATAGCCTGTGCCGACGGCATCGGCGGGAAGTTGGCGTAGATCGAATAGGTAATGCGACAAAGGTCACAGACCTCCTCGTCCGGCATCTTCTTTCCAGTGCCATCCTGATTCCGTTTCTCCATTGGATTCCTCATGAATTTTCCAGGCGATGTCGGATACTTACCCATCGAAACGAACCACGTCAACAGCTTTAAATCGAGATAAGACTGTCTTGAAAAACATTGACGACGACTGCTACGCGCGAAAAAGAAAGCCCGCCATGAGGGGCGGGCGGGCTCGGAGGGTGACAGTGTGCGGCTAGAGCTGGGAAGGGCCGTAATGCATCGGCCAGTGTTTAATCGCAATGAGAGTTAATGCGAAGCTTCGTCGCCGTAATGCCGATCCGGAATCACAACGATATTCCCCACGAAGCGCTTTTCAATAAACCGCGTCTGCGCCTCATGAAACTTCGACAGCGGATAAGTCGCTGCGAGAACCGGCCGAATCGTACCGCTCTGAATATAGTCGAGCACGCGTTTGAACGCGCCGCGCGTGCCCTGCGACGATCCATTCAACTGCAACTGCTTCAGATACATCGTGCGCAAGTCGAGTTGCACGACCGGCCCTGCGATCGCGCCCGCGGTCGTGTATCGCCCCTCTGGCCGCAGCACGTTCAACAGCTTGCCGAACAGCGCCCCGCCAACCAGATCGGCAACCACGTCGACAGGCCGGCCGTCGGTCATCCGTTCGACGTCCGCGACGAAGTCGCCGCTGTCGCGCAGCATCACGCGTTGCGCGCCGAGCGCGAGCACCGCTTCTTCCTTGCCCTTGCTGACCACCGCATACGGAACTGCGCCGCGCGCGCGGCACAGCTGAATGATGGCCGAGCCGACGCCGCCGGACGCACCGGTAATCAGCACCGCTTCGCCGCGCTTGACGGCCGCGCGTTCGATCATCTGCTCGCCGGTGTGATAAGCGCACCAGAACGTCGCGAGCTCGGCGTCGGAACACGTGGAGTCGACGCGATGCGCGTTGTCCGCGGGCACGGCCGTGTATTCAGCGTACCCCCCGTCGCGGCCGTGGCCGATGTAGTCGATATCGGCGAGGCTGTCGTCGTCGCGGTTGTAGATCGACGCGTCGACGATCACGCGCTCGCCGATCCGTGCATCGCTGACGCCGCGACCCACCGCGACCACGCGGCCGACGATATCCGCGCCCTGAATGCGCGGAAACGTCAGCGTCGAGCGGCCGCGTCGCCACGTCGAAACCGCTTGCGGGTCGTCGTCGGTGCCGTAGGCGCCCTCGCGGACCCACACGTCGGTATTGTTGAGACCGCATGCGGTCACATCGATCAGTACTTCGCCGGCCGCACAGGACGGCACCGGCACGTCGCCGCGATAGACCAGTTTGTCGAGGCCGCCGTGCCCGGTCAGCACGACGGCCTTCATCGTTTTCGGCAGCATGTTTCCCCTCGTGTTGAGACGGGCATCGTGCTCCGCGAGTCGATGCGGGCACGACGCCCGTGCGCTTACGGTTTGACGAACAGCTTGCGTGGCGTGCGGCAGAAGGTCTCGACACCGGTCCTGGTGATCAGGATGCTCTCGGTGATTTCGAGGCCCCAGTCGTCGAGCCACAGGCCCGGCATGAAGTGGAACGTCATGCCGGGTTCGAGGACGGTCTTGTCCCCAGGACGCAGGCTCATCGTGCGCTCGCCCCAGTCCGGCGGATAGCTCGCGCCGATCGGATAGCCGCAACGGCTGTTCTTCTCGATGCCGTATTTGTGCAGCACCGCGAAAAACGCATTAGCGATGTCCTCGCAGGTATTGCCCGGTTTCGCCGCGGCAAGACCGGCCTCGATTCCTTCGACCACCGCGCGCTCGCCCTCGATGAAATGCTTCGGCGGCTTGCCCAGATACACGGTGCGCGACTGCGGGCAGTGATAGCGCTTGAAGCAGCCGGCGATTTCGAAGAACGTGCCGGCGTCCTTCGCGAACGGCGTGTCGTCCCAGGTCAGATGCGGCGCGGCCGCGTCGGCGCCGGTCGGCAGTAGCGGCACGATCGCCGGATAGTCGCCGCCATGACCGTCGATGCCGGTAATGCCTGCCGAGTAGATCTCCGCGACGAGGTCATTCTTGCGCATGCCCGGCTCGATTCGCTCGAGGATATGCGCGTGCATCTTCTCGACGATGCGCGCGGCCACGCGCATGTACTCGATCTCGCGTAGCGATTTGACCGCGCGTTGCCAGTTGACGAGGCCGGTCGCGTCCTGCCATTTAGCGTCCGGCAGATGCGCGACGAGCGAGCGATAAGCGGCGGCGCTGAAATAGTAGTTGTCCATTTCGACGCCGATCTTCGCGTTGGCCCAGCCGCGCGCCGCGATCACCTCGCGCGCGAGATAGTCCATCGGATGCCGCGCGGTGGATTGCACGTAGTGGTCCGGATAGCCGACGATCTGATCGTGCTGCATGAAGACGGTGCGCTTTGCACCATTCGCGTCCTGACCGCGGCCGAACCAGACCGGCTCGCCATCGAGCGCGAGCAGCACGCACTGATGCACGTAAAACGACCAGCCGTCATAGCCGGTGAGCCAGGCCATATTGGTCGGGTCCGACACGATCAATAGCTCGATGCCGGCCGCCTGCATGGCCTTGCGCGTCTTGGCAAGACGCGCGGCATATTCGTCGCGTTCGAACGGCAGGCGCACGACGGGCACCTCAATTCGCGATTCCTGTTGCGTCGTATCTGACATCTTCCCCTCTCTCTGAGCGTGACGTCGTTGCGGGAGGTGGCGCACGGTGCACGTGAATGCGGCGCCACGGGTATTTCTCGCCGCAGTCTAATGCCGCGAAAAAACGCCTCCGAATGTGCTAGTTCAATGTCAGTGACGTTATCAACGCATGCTGCGGTCTTGTTGCGGTGCACCCTTCGCCCGCCTTTGGCCGCGCGGAAAAAAAGAATTGTTCTAGAGCAATCCGGTTTGCAAATATGGCTGCGTATTCTGGTCCGCATCACTGGCATTTCCGGCGCCGCAGCCGCATTCCATTGAGTCAAATCACGTACGACGAACGGGATCGAATCGATATGAACACTGCGCGAGTTACCGATCTACTGAGCGCTTCAGGCATCGCCCCGGCAAGTCTTTCCTCCGAACGCACGGCCACGCCCGCAGGCACTCAGGCGCGCCGTGACCAAAGCCCCGCGAATAAGCCATTGATCCGACTCGACCGGATCACGAAACGATATGGCGCGCTGACCGTGCTCGACGAACTATCGCTCGACGTGATGCCCGGCGAGAAACTGGCGCTGATCGGTCCGTCGGGATCGGGCAAGACGACGATCCTGCGCATCCTGATGACGCTCGAGACGATCGATGGCGGCCATATCGAGGTGGACGGCGAACAACTGTTTCATATGCCGCGCGGCGGCCAGATGGTGCCCGCGAACGAAAGGCATCTGCAGAAGATGCGCGAGAAGATCGGCATGGTGTTTCAGCACTTCAATCTGTTTCCGCACAAGAGCGTGCTCGACAACGTGACGCTCGCCCCAATGCTGACGAAGGGCGAGAGCCGCGAGTCGGCGGAGAAACGCGCGCTAGAGCTGCTCGACATGGTCGGCATGGCCGACAAGGCGAAAAGCCGTCCCGCGCAACTGTCGGGCGGCCAGAAGCAGCGCGTGGCGATCGCGCGGGCGCTCGCACTCGCGCCGCGAATCATGCTGTTCGACGAAGTGACGTCCGCGCTCGACCCCGAACTCGTCGAGGAAGTCCTGAACGTGATGCAGCGGCTCGCGCGCGAAACCGATATGACGATGCTGCTCGTCACGCACGAAATGGGCTTCGCGCACGATTTCGCCGACCGCGTGCTGTTCTTCGATCGCGGCAGGATCGTCGAGGAAGGCAAGCCCGAGGACATCTTCACTCATCCCGTGCATGAGCGGACCCAGACCTTCCTGCGCAAGATCCTCGCCGCGGGGCATCGAATCTGAGCCGAGCCGCAACAGATTGTTTTTCCATGCTGCACATCACCCACTACTACGTCATACCACTACGCCAAAGGAGCCAGAGATCATGAAGCTGAAGGGGATTCTGATTGCGGGAGGGTTGTCTCTGCTGACGCTCGCGAGCCTCGCATATGCCGCCGACGACAAGCTCACGCAGCTGCGCCAGCAAGGTTTCGCGCGCATCGCGATCGCGAACGAACCGCCGTTCACCGCAGTCGGCGCGGACGGCAAAGTGACGGGCGCGGCGCCCGATGTCGCGCGCGCGGGGTTCAAGAAGCTGGGCGTCAACGACGTCGTCGCGTCGGTCTCCGAGTATGGCGCGATGATTCCGGGCCTCGCGGCCGGGCGGCATGACGCGATTGCGGCGGGGCTGTTCATGACGCCGCAGCGTTGCGCGGCTGTCGCCTATTCGCAGCCGGTGCTGTGCGCGGTCGAAGCGTTCGCGGTCAAGAAAGGCAATACGAAGAGCATCAAGACCTACGAGGAAATCGCGAAAGATCCGAAAGCTGTGATCGGTGTGGAAGGCGGCACGACCGAGCAGAAGCTCGCGACCGCCGCGAATATTCCGACCGATCGCGTGATCATCGTGCCGGACGGGCAAAGCGGTCTGAAGATGTTGCAGGACGGCCGCATCGACGCATTCGCGTTGCCGCTTCTTTCGATCACCGATCTGCTTTCAAAGGCGAAGGACCCGAACCTCGATTCGATCGCGCCGGTGCAGAACACGCCGGTGCAATGCGACGGCGTCGCGTTCCGCAAGCAGGACACCGCGCTGCGCGATGCGTTCGATGTCGAGCTGAAGAAGATGAAGGATTCCGGCGAGTTCGCGAAGATCGTCGAGCCCTATGGCTTCTCGGCGAAGGCGGCGATGTCGGCGAGCCGCGAACAACTGTGCACGGCGAAGAACTGAGGCCGCGATAGCACGCCATGCGCGCGGCACGGTCGCGCGCATGGCCCCCGATACATTGTGCGCGAGGTGCGTCGATGAACCACTGGTCCGGTTATTTGGAGCTGATTTTGCAGGGGGCGCGGACAACCGTCGAACTGACGCTGATGGGCGCGGTACTCGCGCTCGTCATGGCGTTCGTCGCGGGGCTCGGGCGTCTGTCGCGCTTCTTCGTGGTGCGCGCGTTGGCCACGTCGTATATCGAGTTCTTTCGCGGCACGTCGATCTTCGTGCAGCTGTTCTGGGCGTACTTCGTGTTGCCGATGGCCGGCCTCACGCTGACGCCGCTGCAGGCCGGCGTGCTCGCGCTTGGGCTTAACGTCGGCGCGTACGGCGCCGAATTGGTGCGCGGCGCGGTCGCCGCGATCGGCCACGAGCAGCGCAGCGCCTGCATTGCGTTGAATCTTTCCCGCTATCAGCGCATGCGGCACGTGATCCTGCCACAGGCCTTGCCGCTGATGCTGCCCACCTTCGGCAACAACGCGATCGAGCTGCTGAAGGGCACGGCCGTCGTGTCGCTGATTTCGCTCGGCGACATGACCTTCCAGGCGCAAGTGGTGCGCTCGCAAACCGGCAATACGTTGATCCCGTTCGCGACGATTCTCGCGCTGTACTTCGGCATGGCCTGTCTGATCTCGTTCGGTATGCGCAAGCTGGAAAGCCGGATGAGTTTCGGTCTCGACCGCATCAGGAGATAGACGTATGGAATGGGACTGGAGCTTCGTGCGCGAGATTCTGCCGCTGCTGCTGCAAGGGTTGGAGATCACCGTGCTGGCTACCTTGCTGGGCGCGGTAGTGGCCGCCGTGGTCGGCATGGTGATAGCCATCTTGCGGCTCGCACCGAATCGCGTGGTGTCGCGCGGCACATCGGCGATTGCGAGCTTTATTCGCGGCACGCCGCTGCTGGTGCAGCTGTATTTCGTGTTCTACGTGCTGCCCGACATCGGCATCCGGATGCCGGCCCTCGCGGCCGGTGTGCTCGCAATCGGCGTGCATTACGCGACATATGCGGCCGAGGTCTATCGTGCCGGCATCGAAAGCATTCCGCGCGGGCAATGGGAGGCCGCGAAGGCCTGCAATCTGAGCCCCGCGCAAACCTGGCAGCACGTGATCCTGCCCGAAGCGGTGCCGCCGATGGTGCCGGCGCTCGCCAATTACCTGATCTCGATGTTCAAGGAAACGCCGTTGCTGTCGGCGATCACGGTCCTCGAATTGATGAATCAGGCGAAGATCATCGCGAATACGGATTACCGCTATCTGGAGCCGATGACGCTGGTCGGCGTGCTGTTCCTGATCATCAGCCTGATCGCGGTGGCCTGTGTGCGCCTCCTTGAAAAGCGTTTTCCGGCTCCGGGACATTGAACGATGCAAATAACTATTCGGCAGTTCGAGCGCGCGCCGAATTTGATCGAACGCGCTTTCGAAAAACGTATCGGCCTCGTGATTCTCGCGACCGATCACACCAGCGAGCCGGATTTCGCGGCACTCGTTGCGAGCGAGCGGATCGGCATCTACGTGAATCGCGTGCCGTATGCGAACCCGGTCACGCCCGACAATCTGCGCGCGATGCAACCGTCACTGACCGCGGCCGCGGCGCTGATCCTGCCCGACGAAACGCTCGACGTCGTGATGTATTCGTGCACGTCGGCATCCGTGATGATCGGTGATGCGCAGATCGAGCGCGCAATTCATGCAGCGAAGCCATCCGCCCGAGTGGTCACTCCAACGAATGCCGCGGTCACTGCGCTCGACACGCTCGGCGCGCGGCGTATCAGCGTGCTGACGCCGTACACCGCCGAAACGAGTGGGCCAATGGCGGAGTACTTTGCCGCACAAGGCTTCGCGATCGATCGCTTCTCTTGCGTCGGTTTGACCGACGACCGGGAGATGGCACGGATTTCGCACGACGATATCGTCGCCTTTGCGCGCGAAGCGACGGCGCGGGACTCCGACGCGTTGTTTATCTCATGCACCGCTGTGCGAGCCGCGCGGATCATCGCGCGAATCGAAGAGGCTACGGCCAAGCCGGTGGTCAGCAGCAATCTCGCGACCGCATGGATGTGTTTGCGGCTGTGCGGCGAGAACGACGCGAGGCCGGAGCAGGGGCGTTTGATGACGCTGCCGTTGCTGATGCGCTGATACGAATGACGTTGGGCTTTCAGCCACTCAGTGGCTTGCGCCCGACGTTAATCGTTCGATCATGTTGCGGATCGCGCGCATCTGAACGCCTTGCTGATCGGCGAAATGTCGGCCGGTATATCCCCACCAGTCCCAGCATCCGTTCGGGTTGGTTATTGGAATCGATACCGCCTGCGGATACAGCACGACGATCCGGTTGTTGTCCGCCCACTGCGTATAGCCGGCGTGCCGGACGAACGTGGTTCCGTAGGAGAGCCCGGTCGGTGAGCCGAGCGGGACATACGCCTGCCCCTGCCGGCAGCCATGCAGCGCAACTTGCAGCCGGCACGGTGCTCCGGCATTGCATGTGCTCGGTACATACAGCCATCCGGTGGCGTCCATGCCCGTCCTGCGCAAAATGCTCGCTGGCTGGCTGGCCGGTAGATAACGGCTCTGATCGAAGCGGATGAAGCGTCCCGATGGCGTTGCCGCGGCAGGCGGCGCGAGCGGAGCAGGTCCGTAGATCCAGCCCAGTATCTGCTTCGCGCCATCGACATCGCACTTGCCGATGAAAGGCGATTCGCTTTTTGCGCAGGCCACGCCATAGTCGATGGTGGGCATCGTGTGGCCCGCATCGGCAATGCCGATTTGAGTCATGTTCTGTGCCGGCACGCCGAGTGCCGCATAGAACGCCTGCAACTGGGCGACGATGGGCGCAGGCACGGTCGCATCTTTCGCTCCCGATATCGTGACGATTCGTTGGCCCATGATGCTGGCGACATCGTCGATCAGGCGACTGGCCGAAAACGTTTTGGCCATCGAGACGAGCCGTGGCACATTGGTGCTGTCAGGCGAGACCCGGCAGGCGCTCGCCGGTCGGATGGTGCATGAGCACCGGGTGGTGGCGATCAGAAGGCTGTTTCGCGAGCAATAGTACGGACCGGCCGCAACGACGCCCACGCCCTTGATGATCGACGAGTACGCGACCGCCAGTTGCACCGCCATGAACCCTCCCGCCGAGAGGCCGGAGACGGAGGTCTGCGAGATATCGATGTTGAGCGCCGGCAATGGCGGATAGCTGGCCGATTCGGCGTAACACCCTGCCGATGGCATCGACAAAGCGGTGATACATATGCAGAGCGCTGCTTTCACCGGTTGGCCTCGCACTCGAATGCTTATCGGTAGAACGAACGACGGCTTGAAATTTTAAAGCGTGCATTGCACCCGAATCGTGTTGTTTTTCCCGATCGCGCACGACGTATCGCCCACGCACGCGTACGGATTACCGCATCCAGGGCGGGCTTTATGGAAAACCCCGATGCCTGCATCGTCCTAGAACATCGTTGCGGAAGCGTGCCGCCGGTATCGTGGATTCGGGCGACGTTGCCTGTGTCGCATAGAGACATCCCAGGAGGAGACATGCATTACGCACATTCATGGACCGCGCAGAGCGCGCAACCGCAAGCGCAAGCGCGCAGCTTGCTGCGACGCGCGATCGCCGCATCGGCGCTCGGCAATGCAACCGAGTGGTTCGACTACGGTATCTACGCCTATGGCCTCAGTTACATTTCGGCCGCGTTGTTCCCCGGCAGCACTTCACAGGCTACGTTATTCGCACTCGCGACGTTCGCCATTTCGTTTCTCGTGCGTCCGTTAGGCGGCCTGTTCTGGGGGCCGCTCGGCGATCGACTCGGCCGCAAGCACGTGCTCGCTTTGACGATCATCCTGATGTCGGTCGCAACGCTGCTGGTCGGACTCGTGCCGACTTACGCAAGCATTGGCTGGTGGGCGCCGACGATCCTCGTCGTGCTGCGAATGATCCAGGGCTTTTCGACGGGTGGCGAATATGGCGGCGCGGCGACTTTCATGGCCGAATACGCGCCCGACAAGAAGCGCGGCTTTTGCGGCAGCTTCCTCGAATTCGCGACGCTGTCGGGCTTCTCGCTCGGCGCGTTTCTGATGCTCGGCTGCTCGGTCGCGCTCGGCAACACGGCGATGCATGCATGGGGATGGCGTTTGCCGTTTCTGATTGCGGCGCCGCTCGGCCTGATCGGATTCTATCTGCGCTCCAAGCTCGAAGACACGCCGGTCTTTCGCGAGCTCGAAGAAACGATGCATAAGGAGCAGCATAGCTGCGTCACGCTGAAGGCATTGCTGAGCGACTATTGGCGACCGCTGATCCAGCTCGGCGGACTCGTGGTTGCTTTGAATGTCGTCAACTACGTGCTGCTCGCCTATATGCCGACCTTCATGCAGAAGCAGCTTGGCATGAGCGACAACATGTCCCTGCTCGTGCCGCTGATCGGCATGCTCGCGATGATGGTGTTCCTGCCGTTTGCGGGCACGTTCTCGGATCGCGTCGGACGCAAGAACGTGTGGTGGTTTTCGCTGGTTGGCCTGTTCGTCGCGGCGATTCCGATGTTCCTGCTGATGAAGCTCAGCGTGACCGGTGCGTTCATCGGCTTTGCGGTGCTCGGGCTTTTGTACGTGCCGCAATTGGCCAGCATCTCGGCGATGTTCCCCGCGATGTTCCCGACCCAGGTCCGTTACGCGGGGATGGCGATTGCGTATAACTTGTCGACGTCGATTTTCGGCGGCACGGCGCCGATGGCGAACGAATGGCTGGTCGCGCATACGGGCAATGCGCTGGTGCCCGCTTACTACATGATGGCGGCGTGCGTCGTTGGTGCGATTGCGCTGGTCTTCGTGCCTGAAACGCGCGGGTGTTCGTTGCGCGGGCAAGGCATTCCGGGGAAGCAGGAAGTGGTTGGTTGAGGTGACATGGCGTGGCCGACCGCATATCGATGCCGTTCGGCCGCGCGTGTTCGATTGAGTGTTTATTTCAGCTGGCTTTCCGCGAGCCTCGACTTCAGCAGTTCATATTTCTCCCGCGACGTATCCGCGAACGCCGCCTCACGACTCGAACGCGTATCGTCGAATGGAATCGGCTCGGCAAACTGGCTGACGGTCAGATCCCATCTCTTGCCGTCGATCAGGTTGTAGAAGTGCGTGCCGCCGGACGTACGCGTCGTCAGAATCTCGCCACCGAAGCAGTCCTGCACGATCAGAGACGTCACGCTGCAATGATTCTGCGCCGGATTCGTCGACAACCACGCGTGGGTCGGGCTCGACGTATCGCCGGCCCACACACGTGCAAGGGCGCGGTAAAGATCGATGGGCGTCGCAAAGGTCTTCGAAACGGCTGGCGTCTGTGCTTCCTGCGTCATGGCGGCAATCCTTCGTTCGATGAGCGGATAAGGTCGTGGAAAACAAAAAGCCCCGTCGTTGCCGGCGGGGCTTTCTGGCGCATGCCGCTGCGAACGATGTCTAGCGGCGTATGCGTATGCGAGTCCCCACAGGCAGTCCCACGCGGGTATGCGCATGATGATGCTTTGCGATCGAGTGGGTCGTGAGGGCTTGCATAGTGAGCGAGTGTGCCTTCGATCGCGTGACGCGTCAACGAATCATCGATAACTGCGTGGCGCTGATCGTGATTACGACTTCGTGCCGCTCAGAATCGCGAGGCTCGGGCAGTAATGTGTCGCGCTCAAATACGCGGCCTGCTGCGAACGCACGCCTGCACTGTTCGACGTCGGCGGATCGATGAACACCTGCGCGTTGTTCGATCCCGCCGGTGCGGTCAGCGTCATCGTCACTTTCCACCAGTTGCCGGCTTTCACCGCGCTCAGCGCCGTCGCTTGTCCCGCGCCCCACGTGCCGCGCACGATCGCGCCGGTGTTCGTGTTCAGCACCCAGCCGAACTCGGTGCCGCTCGGGTCGTCGGTCTGGATCGAGCCGCCGGGGAATACTGTTGCGTTGGTGGTGGCGAGCACATAGTCGGTGAACGTGTACGACTGGCCGCCCTGTACCCGGATCACTTCGTGGATGTTCGACACGGACGAACCATTCGTGCTCGTGACCGTCGCGGCGCCAAGATTGACGCCGGAGATGTCGGTGGCGGGCACGGCAGTGCCGCCGTTCGACTGGAACCACGCATCCGGCGTCGCGAGACTACGCGGCGAATTGATCAGGTTGTTCGCGTAGCAGGCCGACGCGGCCGCGTCGGCCGGCGGTCCGTAGAAGCTTGCGATGCTCGACTGGATCGCGTTGTCGGTCGTATCGGACGTCGCCTTGGTGATGATCGCGCCTTCGAAGAACTGGATCGGCGCGGCGCTGCCGTCGCCGCCTTCGCCGAGCGACAGACCGCCTTGCCATTGGCCGTTGAATGCGTGACCGGCATCGTTGCCGAAGATCAGCGCTTCAGGCGGCGCCTGATCGTACAGCGCTGTCAACACGCTTTGCGAAGCGGAACCGCCTTTGACCGCGAATAGATTCAGCGCGTTGACCGGCGAGTACTTCGACAGCACCGTGACGAACTTCTCTTCCGCCGGCTGCTGCGGGCCGTACAGATAGACGCCGGCTTCGGCATCCACACCCGGCCAGTTCGTATCGAGTGCATTGCACACCGGGTCCTTCACGTTCGACGGCTGAATCGAGTCGCCGTCGCAATAGCCGAATACGGCCGCGTTGCCGTTCGAGAACGCGAGCGCGAACATTTCGCCTTCGATTTCGCCGTGCGCATAGGTGCTCGGATTCGCGCTGCTTTCCATGTTGCCGTAGGTGCCGCAGCAGGTCGACGATTGGCTGTAGTGCGCGCCAGCGACCATGTACTCGGCGATTTCGCTATCGCCGATCGACTGGTTCACCGTCCCGAAGCGTTTGCGGTAGGCCTGCCCGGCGAGCGTGCCGAGAGCCGCAATCTGGACACCGTTCGTCGTGACGAATCCGAGCTTGGCCGGTGTGCCGGGCAGCGCTGGCAAGTCGTTGCCGATCGTCAGTTGCTGCGTCGGCGTCTGTGCGGTCAACGCGGTCGGCGGCTGAAGCAGCTGCACGGTCAGGGTGCCGGAGGTGCCGGGCAGCGTGATCGTCGCGAAGCCGTTGAGCACCGGAACCGTGGTCGTTTTGCTGCCGTTCTTGACGCTTAGCGATTCGGTGCCGTCCTGGTTCAGCGTCAGCGTCGCGGGGACATTACCGAACGCGCCGTTCTTCAGCGGCGCGACCAGATCGATCTGGTCGTAGATGTAGGTAACCGAACAGGTCGTGTTGTCGCAGAAGGATTGCGCGCTCTGCACATTCGCCGAGCCGACCAGCGAGCGGTCGCCGCCCTTCAGCGTGCTGTTGGTGTACGGATAGACGTCGAGCGTCGTGTTGTCGGACGCGCGTTGAATCTGGAACAGCGGGCCCGTGTAGTTCTTCGTCAGCAGCCGGGTCACGCTGTGCGCGGCGGAGCAGGGCGTGTTGGCGGTTGCGGCGGCGTCGCAGGGCAGCGGCGGAGTCGTCGAGTTGTTGTTCGCCGATGCGTTCGAATTCGATTGCGATGCGTTGCTGGATACCGCGGCGTTCGAGGTGGCCGCGTTCGCCACCGGCGATGTCGATACGCCGCTATTGTCGCCATTACACGCGGCGAGTCCGACGACCATCGCCAGCCAGACCGCCACTAATCTTATTCTTCTGGACATCATGACCTCCTCCTGTTGAACCGCTGATCGATTGGAAATACCTATTGTTGGTTGCTCCGCAAGACGGCCGCTGGGGCTGGCGGCTAACGCCGGCAGGTAATAATATTAGTCAACAATATCGATTTGCCGGCATGGGGTAATCCCGCATGCGGGCCTTAGGAGAATGAAGGAGTCAAAGCTGGATGTGGAGTACGCATTCCGCATACATGCGGGGCTTTACGGAATTATTACTAATATTTTGGCCGGTGCGACACCCACGGCATGCTGCCGCGATGACGTGATTGCGAGCGCCGTGGCGAATCAGCGCGACGCCGTGAAGCGAGGGGAATAGAAATGAAAGTGACGCGCGGCGAATCAGAGCTTCAACCGCACATGGCTTGCGCCGATGTACTTCAACGCAATTCAACCACCGGACAGAATCGTGTCCTCGATTTCATAGCGTTCGTTGCCGACCGAAATCAGATTGATGCCGGCGTGTTTGCGCGTCAGCGTGTCGCCGGGCGTCGGCTGATCGTTCACGGACGCAGCGGTGCCCATCACACGGCCGTTGACGGCGAAGAAAATCGCTCGCGTCGTGCCGTCCGGCCAATACACCACGACCGTTGTCGATCGATCGCTGTGATGCACGACGCCGAACTTGCACATCGTTCTGGTCTGTCCGTTGCCCCGCTCGCATGGCAGTGTGCCGCTCGCGCTGATCGGCGATTCGTTTCCGGGCGCGTGACCATTCTGCGAACTAGTCTGAGCGCCTTCCGTCGAAATGGAAATCAGCGTCACGCCATCCGCTTCGCCGACCACGCGCGCGCGCCGCTGGTGCTCGACGATCGCACGCACGGCGGCGCTGTCGCGAGGACCTGGGCAACCGACCAGCATCGCCATATGGTCCAGATAGTTCGCGGTCGCGGCCGACTCGCCGAGCCGCCGGCAGACATCGCCCGAGTGCGGATAGCCATCGCCGAGCACGACGAACGAGGCGGGCCATTTGAACGGCCTCTCCGTGCCAGCGGCCTGCGCGGAAGTCGAGGCGCCGCCGCTACCGAAAGCCATCGCTGCCATTGCGGCATACAGCGCCAAAGCGAAACACCGGGTTGCGCGTCGCATCGATGTTCTCCTCGGCATGCTCAGGTTCGAGCCGCACCGGCCGCCAACGCGGCCTGCGCCCGCTGCAGCCACTCGCGATTGTGTTCGCGCGCGTGACGCGGCCAATGTTTGGCGTCCTGCACGATTTCCGCGTAGAGGGCACCGGCGCGGCGGCGGTCCGCGTCTTCCGGTTGCGCGGCGAGCCAGTCGGCGAACAGGCAGCGCGCCGCGACGTCGGTTGCGCAGGTCAGCGAGTGTTCGAATGCGGCGCGCGCACCGGGCGCGCTCAGCGCGGCCAGCGTGCGCGCGTACAGCAGCGCCGGCTCGCCCTGATTGCGCGCGTGCGGATTGACCGAGAACAGATTTGCCAACGTCGTATCGGCGGCCGTGTAGTTGCCGAGCGCGAACTGTGAGCGCGCAAGACCTAGCAGTAGCGCGGGATCGTTTGCAAAGGGACCATTCGCCGCGGCCTGGAAATGTTCGAGTGCTTCGCGCGGATTGCCGGCCGCGAGCAAGGCCTCGCCGAGCCGCATCCGATGCTGCACGGTCGGCGCGCGCTCGAAAGCGGCGCGCGCTTCACGCAGCGCGCGATTCGGATCGACGAATTGCGTGATCGCCTGCGTGGCCACTCGCGCGCCGCGCGTATGGCGCAGACCCGGCAGATAGATCGCGAAGAAGTACACGACGCTGCCGAGGAGCGGAAAGGCAAACAGAATGAATAGCCAGTAGATGCCCTGGTTATTGCGCATCGCGTGGATGGCGAAGAAGATCGCAATGAAAACGTGAAGACCAATTCCAAAGAAGTAGGGCATATCGATTCAACCTTCGAGCATGAGGAAAAGCGACGAAACCGTAGCGCTCGGAATGGTAGCGGATGCGCGGCACCTTCAGTTCGCCGAGCGTCAACGAGTCCCAGGTCTTGCCGCCAAACAGTAGCACGAGCGGGCTGCGTCGGTGCTTGTCCATGCCGGGGTGCGGCGGCCGCCCTCGCGCTCAGTGCACGTTCAGACGCAGGTGGTGAGCAGCAGCGCGGGCCCGAACGTGATCACGGTCGCGACCAGCGCCGCGATCAGGGTCCAGACGACGACGGTATGCACGAACGAGCTGATACGTTCGGGCCCAGGGTCGCGGGTCGCGGCGCGATAGCGCCATAGCCAGCCGATTGCGACCAAATGCAGCAGCAGAATGATCGCGAGACTCGCGCGCAGCGGGCCGGCCGGCCACGCGAACGCGCAGCCAATTGCATGCAGCGCATACAGGATCACGAACGCGAGACACCAGATCGTGAAGCCGACGGCGAGCCACCACAACCGACGCGGCGAAAGCGGACGCGCGCTCATGGTCTCGCTCCCAGCATGGCGACGAGGCTCGGCAACGCGAGCACGAGTCCGAGCGCGATGACGCCCGTCGCCAGCGTGTAATCGATCCACAAGCGCGTAAGGCGCAGATCGGTCAGGCGTCGCGCGGAAACGAAGCCCGCGCCGACACGCAGCACGTTGCTGATCAGGAACAGCAGCCCGACGCCCGCGTGAACCGCGATATACGTGAGCAGCGCCGCCGCCGTCGCGCCGAGCGCATGCTCGCGCGGATTCGGTGTCACGCCGTCGATCAGCATCACGCAGGCGACCAGCGCAATGATCAGCGCGATCGCGCAGAGCCCGATCGTGCCGTGCGGTTTGCGCTCGGCGGCGGCCGCGCGCAACGAGCCACGCGTGGCGGCTGCGGCCACCGCGAGCGCGACGGCCGCGACGAGCGCGAGCAGACGGTTCGGATGCGGCGCGACCGCAGCCGGCCAGTTCGGCGCGGCGATCCACAGATAGAACGTGCCGAAGACCAGCGACGTGAACAGCGTGCCGTCCGCGACCAGCGCGCAGATCATCGAAAGCCATGACGGCGCACCGGCCACCTCGGTATGCGGCGGCACGCTGACGCCGCGGCCGACCGGCAGCGCGCCGTAATCGCGCGCGTGCCCCGCGCTCTGGCCCGCGTAGATGAAGAGACCAAACGTCGCGAACGCGAATGCGACCGACAGCAGATAGAACTTGAACAGCATCGCGAGCACCGCCGCGGCCGTCACGAGTGCAGTGACGAGCGGCAGATACGTCGAGTTCGGCAGCACGATCAGCTGTTCGGCCTCGCCCGAAGTCATATGCACGCCTAGCGCCTCCTGCCAGCCGTTGCGCGTGAAGCCGAGGTAGCCGTCGCCGCGTGCGAGCGAGGTCGCCAGCTGGCCCGGGGACACCTTTTCGGTTTCGGCGTCGATGTGCGGGATCGACGCGAATGCGTACGGCGCGGGCGGAATCGGCATCGCCCATTCGAGGGTGGTCGATTGCCACGGGTTGCGCCGCACGCGTTGGCCGAAACGCAATTGCACGATGATGTCGATCACGACGAGCGCGAAGCCGATCGTCATCACGAAGCTGCCCACCGACGACAGCAGATTGAGCCCGTTCCAGCCTTCGTCGCCGCTATACGTGAAGACGCGTCGCGGCATGCCGAGCAGGCCGGTCAGGTGCATCATGAAGAACGTCATGTTGAAGCCGATGAACACGAGCCAGAACGCCGGCACGGAAAGCTTATGCACGGCGGTGCGCCCGGTCAGCAGCGGCAGCCAGTAATAGAACGCGGCGAGCATCGGAAACGCCAGCGCGCCGGCCACCACGTAGTGCATGTGCGCGACGACGAAGTAGGTGTCGTGCGCTTGCCAGTCGAACGGCACGATCGCGAGCATCACGCCTGTGAGCCCGCCGCATGTGAACACGAAGAAGAAGCCGAAGATGTACAGCATCGGCACATCCCAGCGCGGGCGGCCGTGCGACAGCGTGGCGAGCCACGCGAAGAACTGGATCGCGGTGGGCACCGCGACGATCGCCGAGCCCGCCGAGAAGAACGCGAGCGCCAGATGCGGAATGCCCACCGTGAACATATGGTGCACCCAGATGCCGAAGCTCAGGAACGCGAGCGCGATGATCGCGACGACGATCGCGCGATAGCCGATCAGGCGGCGTCGCGCGAACACGGGAATCATCGTCGACAGCACGCCGGCCATCGGCAGGAAGATGATGTAGACGTCCGGGTGGCCGAATAGCCAGAACAGGTGCTGCCATAGCAGCGGATCGCCGCCGCGCGTCGGATCGAAGAACGGCAGGTTGAACGCGCGCTCCACCTCGAGCAGGATCGAGCCGAGGATCAGCGGCGGAAACGCGACGATCATCATCATCGCGGTGACGAGGATGTACCACGCGAAGATCGGCATCCGATCGAGCGACATGCCCGGCGCCCGCATCTTCAGGATCGAAACGACGATTTCCATCGCGAGCGACAATGCCGAAATCTCGACGAACGTGATGCCGAGCAGCCAGACGTCGGCGTTCAGTCCGGGCGTGTACACGTTGGAGCTGAGCGGCGTGTACATGAACCAGCCGCCGTCGGGCGCGCTGCGCAGAATCAGCGCCACGGTCAGGATCGTGCCGCCGAACAGATAGCACCAGTAGCCGTAAGCCGTCAGGCGCGGAAACGCGAAGTCGCGCGTGCCGAGAATCTTCGGCGTCAGATAGACCGCGAAGCTTTCGACCATCGGGATCGCGAACAGGAACAGCATCATCGATCCATGCATCGTGAAGACCTGGTTATAGGTCTCGACATCCATGAAGGCCGCATGCGGTGTCGCGAGTTGCACGCGCGTAAGCATGCCGAGAATCCCGGCGATCGCGAAGAACACGAACGACGTGATCATCATGCGCATGCCGAGAACCGTATGATTGACCGCGGCGAGCTTCTGTACGCCCGGCCCGGTGTCCCAGATCGCGGCAAGCTGGCGATGCAGCCGCAGCGCGGTGATGCCCTGTGATGGCGGCTCGACGGGCACACTCATTTCTTCACCTCCCCGTTGGCGGCGGCGCTTTTGACAGCAGCCGGAAAATCTTCCGGACGATCGACGATCACGGTGAAGTGCATCCCCGCGTGACCGATGCCGCAAAACTCGTTGCATTGTCCGGCGTACCGGCCGGGCTCGTCGGCCTCGATGCGCAGCAGGTTGTGGTGGCCCGGCACCGCGTCGATCTTGCCCGCGAAGCGCGGAATCCAGAACGCGTGCACGACGTCCATGCTGGTCACGACGATGTCGACCGGCGTGCGCGCGGGCAGATGCAGCACGCTGTCGGTTTCGACGTTGCCCAGTTCCGGGTAGCGGAAGGTCCATCGCCATTGCTGCGCGATCGCCTCGATGCGCGCGGGCGCGTGCGCGCGCAACGGCAACAGCAACTCGCCCGCGTATAGCGCATAGCAGATCAACGGGATCAGGATCACCGCGGGCAGCACGAGACCGCCGAGCGCGATCCAGCGCGCGGATGACACATGCGAGCCCCAGCCGGGCCGGAACACCGTCAGCAGAAACAGTACGAGCACCATCGCGAACAGGATCGCGGCGCCGGCCAGCATCACCCACCATAGCCCGGCGATCGATGCGGCGGCCGGACCCGACGGCTCGAGCGTCGACAGCGGCCCGCTGCAGCCGGACAACGCGGCGAGCGATGCGGCTTGGACCGCCGGACGCAAGCAGCTATGATGGTTTGCAGCACCAGACATTCGATGCGAGGGCACACCACCATGGCAAACAAACGTAATCCTGGAAATGAGACGCGAAGCGAAGTGATGCTTGAGCTGTTGCGGCTCGACAAGGGCTCGGCGGTGGCGCTCGTCGGTCATCCGATTCACGTGATGATGGTGCATTTCCCGATCGCGTTCGTCGTCGCGACGTTGGGCGTCGACGTGATCTACTGGTGGACGGGCGACCCGTTCTGGGTTCGCGCCGGCTTGTGGGCCGCCGGCTTCGCGTTCTGGAGCGGCGTGGCCGCGAGCGTGGTCGGTACCGCGGAACTGCTGCTGGTGCGCGGCATCCGCCTGAAGGAAGCAAGCTGGTCGCATGCGGTCGCCGCGATGACGCTCGTCGCGCTCGCGGGAGCGAACTGGGGTGTGCGTCTTTACTACCCCGATGAGATCCTGCCGCATGGGCTCTTGCTGTCGGTGCTCAGCTCGGTAATGACGGGCTTCGCCGGCTGGCATGGGGGCAAGCTCGTGTTCGATCATGGCGTGGGGATTCTCGTTTCGCCAAAGGAGTGATGCAGCCATCGGCCAAGTCCGCCGGGCTCGAACAGATGCGGGGCCAGCAGGTTCGAGTCGATGTGGGGCTTGGCCAGCACGATCCAGATGATCGCGACGATCACAACCAGATAAGCGATGGTCAGCGCGATCGCCGAGGCACGGCTGAAGCGGCCGTCGGGCAGATACAGATCGTGCAGTACGAGGCCGGCCAGTACGTGCAGCATCGCCATGATGCCGACGAACACCATCTTCGCGGTGAACCATTCGACGAAGGTGGCCTGCAGAAAAATCAGCGCGGTGCCGCTCGCAATCGCGACGAAAGCGGCGGGCGAAGTCAGTTCCACGAACACGAGACGCGTGATGCGATGCAGCCGGTCGAGCTCGCTGCCGGCCGCGAGCCCGCGACGCTGCCAGAACAGATACGGCAGCACGAGCAAACCACCCGACCAGATCGCGATCGCGGCCAGATGAACGAACTTCAGAAGGGTCGTCACAGCGCGGGCTCTCTGACGCGCAGGCTTGACCAGACGAGCCAAAGTCCTGCCGCGAGATAAGGGATCATCGCCAGTACCCACATCAACAGCCCGGCGAGTTGCTGGTCGGCGAGCGGCGTAAGTCCCCACGCGGCGGTGGTCGCGAAGTGCGCGACGTAGAGCGGCACCGGCGCGAACACGATCAACGCGCCGAGCAAACCCATATGGCCGATCGTCGCGACCAGCGCCATCAGCGCGGGGCCGGTCGGCAGCGACGGCGAGAAGATGCTGCGCCACATGAGCCATGCACTGCCAAGCAAAGTGACCTGCATCAGCCAGTAGCCGGGTACGCTCGACAGTCCCCACGCATAGGGCCCCGGTGCATGCCACAGCCAGATGATCACGGCATGCGCTGCGACCACGGGTACAAGCGGCGGATACGCGAGGCGCGGCAACGGAAACGCAAGGGTGAGCAGTGGAGCTACTGCAGCGATCAACATGACGTGATGAGTGACGCGCGCGGAGAACAATGCCGAGGACAACGCGCAAAGCGGCGACACGAACACGAGGGCCATCAGCGCGACGGCGCCCCATCCCGCCCGTGCATTCGCCGAGCGGCCGCTGGCCACGACCCATGCGAACGCCGCGAGCGCGACCAGCAATGGCGGATCGGTATTCCAGCGCAACCACAAGCTCTCGGGGACAGCCGCGGGACCACAGTAGGCGACAGGAAAATATGGCATGGCGCGATGTCTTCAACGAGTCCAGGTGCTTCTTTAGTACACGCAAGCAAAAGCGTGACAGATAACACCTTTGAAATGTCGGGACGGCTCACGATCCAACTGATCGCTTGTGTACTCTAGCGCAAATAAGCTGTTTAGGGACGGCTATCTGACTCGTGTAAGTTTTGCGTGACAGAATGTTTTCAATTTGTCGCTCGCACTCTTTTTTGCCAGCGGGATAAGCGCTGATGTATTGGCGGCGATAAGATTGCAATGGTGCGGCGCAATACTTCAGGCGCGGCCTGCCCAGCATACTATGATGAAATCATGTGACGGAGGCCCGCCATGTTTCATGATCCCATTCGAATTCCCGCAATCATCGAATTGTCATTGCTTGCGATCGTGCTGATTGTTGTCAGCATCCTGCGCGTCAGGCAGCAAAGGGAGCGGGCGCGAAATCGGGCAATGGCGGAGCAGCGACGGTCTGATAAAACGCGAATGTAATATTCGCTTTTACTGCATCTTTTAATGCTTCTCTATTCAGATATGTTGCTGGTCTTTGCCACTTCTATTGACGGTTTTTCGGCGTGGCATGCAGCCACGCCGATCGAGTTATAGCGCTGGACGCTCCAGTCGGACCCACTGCTGCACGCTAGCGCGCTGCCATTGTTGTGTGGCGTAGTCGTTGAGCTTGTGCGGAACGGGATCCCCATTCAGCACGAGGCGATTGAGCATCAATGCGAGGTCCATATCGGCGATGCACCACTCGCCGAACAGATTTGGCGAATTGGCTGGAAGCAATGCATCGGCGGCGGCGAAGAGTTTTTGAGCCGCTTCCTGTGCGCGCGACGAAAGCGGGCCGCCGCTCGATCCGTAGAAAATGACTTCGGTGGAACGCTCTTCGCGAATCGGCAGCAGATCGCTGCGCAGCCAGGCTTGCACCTGGCGCGCTCGTGCGCGCAGACGCCGATCTTGCGGATAGACCGGAGTGTCCGGGAAAGTGTCTTCGAGGTACTCGGTGATCGCCGAGGACTCCGATAGCGCAAAGTCTTCGTGTATCAGCGTCGGCACGCGCTGCGTCATTGAAAGGGCCGCGTAGTCGGCGGCGAGATTTGCTTTGCTCGCAAGATCGATGGTCGAAAGGTCGAACGGCAAGCGCTTCTCGCGCCGCGTCACGAAGACGGACATCGCGTAGGGGCTCGCGAATTGGGTGTCGGTGTACAGGTGGAGGCGGTCTTGTGGCATACGGGCTCCGTTTCGTTAGTCAACGATGTCGAGATTGGAATACTAACCGCCCGTTGCATGCCGTGCGGCCTTTCACCAGTGCGGATTGGCCATCTCGCAGGCCAGCAGGCAGCCTAATGCCGACACGGTGCCGACTGCGCCGAGACCAAAACCTACAGCAAGATTTTCCGCCGTCGTTGCGCAACCCTGCAGCATGGATAGCGACGTCAGCAGCGACGCGAGAAGAAGACGATACCGAAGTCGCGAAGAATGTGTGCGTCGTGGTGACATGGTGTGTTCGCAGTGGAGGGCGCTCTTTCAGCGCATCAGCGCGCGAGCATAGCGGCCCACCATTTGCCGCATTCCCCGGAGTAGCGGCCCACTAACGTCAAACCTTACTAGCTGTTGCGAGACGACGGGCAGCGTTTGAATCGGTCGTCGGGGTGCGTTACTGCGTGAGACCACATCGTTTCTTCCTCCGGTATCTCAGCCGCCGAACAAAATCACGCGAGGGGCTTCAAAAAAAATTTTTAGCTGATACAATGGCGCCCCTCTGCCCAGGTGGCGAAATTGGTAGACGCACTATCTTGAGGGGGTAGCGCCGAAAGGCGTGTGGGTTCAAATCCCGCCCTGGGCACCAAAGTATATTCCGGCAAGTTCCGGAGAAATACGGAAACCCGCGACAGCACAAGGCTTCGCGGGTTTTTTTGTTTCCTGCATTGTGCGGTGAAGTGCTGGGACAGCCAGCGCAATTGGTGGCATTTTTGGTGGTATCGGCTGAATTTCTGCTGTGATAGTGCAGGAGATACCACCATGCCGCTCACCGACACACAGGTGCGGACCGCACGTTACAACCCAGAGGGCGCCGGCAATCGGTTGTCCGATGGTGGTCGCATGTACCTCCAGCTGGACAAGTCTGGCGCCAAATACTGGCGTATGAATTACCGGTTCGCGGGCAAGGACAAAACACTCGCTCTCGGCGTTTATCCGGATGTGTCATTGGCTGCGGCACGGAAGAAGCGCGACGAGGTCTGTGCGAGACTAGCTGCGGGCATGGACCCAAGTGCGGTAAAAAGGCTGATAAGCGTGCAGCCCGACTCGCAGCAGGCAATACGTTTGAAGCGATTGCATTGGCATGGATGCAAGAACGTAAATCCTACGTAGAACCTCACCAGCATGAGAACACGCTCGCGCGTTTCAAGAACGATGCGTTCCCGTGGCTCGGCAAACGTCCCATTTCCGAGATTGATGCCCCAGAGATTCTTGAGACTCTGAAACGCGTCGATAGCCGCGGCGCGCGCTATACCGCCCATCGCTTGCGCGGAGAAATTAGCCGAGTCTTTCGATATGCGATCAAAGAGAACTTCTGCAAGTCGGACCCAGCCCGCGATCTTGTTGGGGCTATTCCACCCGCGCAAACAACCCACTTCGCGTCGATCATTGAACCGGACAAAGTAGGTGAAATGCTGCGCGCGTTCGACGGCTTTAGCGGCACATTTCCGGTTTTCTGCGCGCTCAGACTTGCTCCGATGCTGTTCGTCCGGCCTGGCGAGCTTCGTAAGGCAGAATGGAGCCACATAAATCTGGACCGCGCCGAATGGCGCTATGCGGTGACGAAAACTGATACGGCTCATCTTGTACCGCTCGCTGCACAGGCCGTCGCTATCTTGCGGGAACTCAAGGCGTTGACCGGCAATGGTTTATACGTGTTCCCGGGCGCGCGCGATCGCAAGCGTCCAATGAGTGAAGTCACAATCAACGCGACCAGCAAGGACAGCGAGGTGGTTGCCAATGCGCTCATCAAACATGCCTGCAAATTGCCGCAGGAACTCTCCAAATCGCTAACCTGTGATCGCGGCACGGAGATGACCAGCCACAAACGCTTTACTATTGCCACTGACATTGCGGTCTACTTCTGCGACCCCCAACATCCCTGGCAGCGTGGGTCGAACGAGAACACGAATGGACTGTTGAGGCAGTACTTCCCGAAAGGTACCGACCTGTCAGTGTATTCACAGGCCAAACTCAATGCTGTGGCAAGACGCCTCAATGAACGTCCGAGGAAGACACTGAACTACGGAACGCCAGCCGAGCGGTTTAACCAAACTATTGCATCGACCGGTTGAATCCGCCCCCCAGCAAACGGTCATTCGATTCGCGAAGCTGGACGTCGTTTCTCTCCACCGCTGCCATCGGTCCATCGTCCATCAACCGCTCGACGGCTGAATAGCAATAAGGTCCGTCGCCAGAACTAACGCGCAAGTCATGGTCCTAATATTCTACTGGCGTAAGCCGGACATGAATTGAAATCGTTCTCGATGACCCGGAAAAACGTCCCAGTAGCCGATATCGGGCGCGAAGATCGAGGATGGGGCCGCATCACGCAATGCCCCCTTAAGAGCCAGCTGTGCCTTAGAAGAAAATCCTCCAAGCACAAAACATAGTGAGCCATCGGGTATGAATCCGGCCAGGACCTTGGTAATTGGAAATTCGGGCTCTGGTAAAGGCTGGCTCTCCGAGCAGCTCGCCGCTTCGCACGGTGACAACTGGGTTGGTCTTGACCTGTTCAACTGGGAGCCAAGTGGTTACAACACCGCCCGCAAGCGAGAAGATGTGATCGCGATGGCACGAGCCGCAACCGCCGAAGATCGTTGTGTAATCGAAGGAATCTATGGTTGGATCGTCTCCGAGATTCTGTCCGCTGGGACAGCGTTGATCTGGATAGATGTGGATGAATCTGAATGCGTGTCTGCGTGTCCACATTCGCCAACGCGGAGTGCGGCGCGGAGACGGCGGATGCCGCGAGACCGGTCATGAGCATGCGGTTGCGACCCAGCTGATCGGACCAGTTTCCTATCGTCAGCAACGCGCCGAGCACGCCGACCGCATAGCTCGCGAAGATCACTGTGATGGTCGCCGGACTAAAGCCGAAGGCGGTCTGGTAATCATGATAGATCGCCGTCGGCAGCGTCGTGCCTGCCATGTTGATCATGAACACCAGCGCGACTGCGAGATAGGCCTGCATGCGACGTCAATACCAATTAGAGAAAGTTGTACATCTATCAGCACACTTTGTGCACGAATTTTCGCATGCTGCCAGATCATTCGTCAGCGCTTAAGTGCGGGATCGACGACGGCCAGCAGGCGCTCGTATCGGCAATTAGGTCTGCGTCCAAAGAGGTTGCGAAGCTAGTCATCCGGCTCATGTCATCAGAGTCGTCGATCTTGATCCTCGCAGGCCCAAGAACTGCACTTCAATCCGATCCGAGCTCTATCTCCTCAAAGTCGCTGACACGATCCTGTTCTTGTATATTCCCGGTCCGTTCCCCCGTTTATTGGTGGTGCTTTGTGAAGCCAGGGGCGAGCGCTCTCGAACGCAGCGGCCGCGCGGAAAATTTCCGTCTCACAGCCGGTTTTGGCGACCATTTGCAGCCCTACGGGAAGGCCACTGGCTGTAAAGCCGACTGGGATTGACGCAGCGGGCTGACCGGTCAGGTTGAACGGATAGGTGTAGTACTGCCACGTGCAAAGGTTCCGTCCCTGCGACTGTCCGGGGACGTCAATGCCAATGTCGAACGCCGGTATGGGAACAGTAGGTGACAGCAGAAGGTCGAAAGGTTCAAATACGGTTCGAACCCTTTCGCGGAATTCGTAGCGCTCGAAAACACGTCCGTAATACTGCAACAGGCTCTGTTCAAGAGCGTTGTCGAGCACACCGGCTACTCCTTTGTCCAGTAGTTCTCGGGACTCAAGAAGCGTGCCATGCAAACGCGTTCCTACCCCGGCATAGAATTCTGCCGTCCATATGTCAGCCGGGTCTTCTCCGATTCCAGTCTCTAGAAGGACTACTTCACAACCCATATCCTCGAACGTGCGGACCGCGGTTTCGGCGATTTTCTCTACTTCGGCGTCAGCCCTTGCGTAGCCAAGAGTTGGACTCCACGCGATGCGCATACCTTCCACGGGTTGTTGGCACGCGCCCAGGAAATCCGGAACTGCACCCTGCTGCGAAAACGGATCGCGGGGGTCTCCGCCGGCAATGACAGACAGCAGCAACGCTGCGTCCCGAACGGTTCTGGCAAGGGGGCCGACATGGCCTAATGTGGGCGTTGCCGACACAGGAAACACCGGTACACGCGCAAACTGAGGCTTGATTCCGAAAACTCCGCAAAATGAAGCGGGGGTGCGAATCGAGCCGCCGCCGTCCGTACCCAAGGCAAACGGAGTAATGCCGGCAGCGACGCTCGATGCGGCGCCACAGCTGGAGCCTCCGGGAGTCCTGGTCAGATTCCAGGGGTTTCGGGTAATCCCCGTGAGGGGCGAGTCCCCAACGGCTTTGCACCCGAACTCGCTGGTTGTCGTCTTGCCAACGATACAGGCTCCAGCCGCCTTTATCCGCTCAACTGAAGGAGCGTCGCCGCCGGCGACATTCTCTGCCATTACCCTCGAACCAAAGGTTTGACAAACCTCGCCGACAGCGATTAGATCCTTCACCGAGACCGGGAGTCCGTGCAGCGGCCTGAGCGACTCACCTCTCATGACGGCCTGTTCAGCGCGTCGAGCGCTTTCGAAGGCAAGTTCCGGCGTGAACGTTGTGAAGCAGTTTAACCGTGGCTCAAGCGCGTCGATGCGCTCATAAACATCCTTCAACAGCTCGACAGGCGAGATCCGCTTCTTCGCGATTGCATCGCGCATGTCGAGCGCGGTGGCGAAATCGAATGAGTACATTCTCAAAAACCTTCTTGCCTAGACCATGACCACGCCGTGCTTCACGACGTCGGGGTTATTTGCGATGCAGGCCCTAAAACCTGCAATGATCCCATCCCGTTCGAGGTGCTTTCCGATTACGACGAGGCGAGTCTCTGATAGGCCTCGAGGCCACGCTTCCGCGTACGTAAGGGGGCTGAAGACATTCTGAACACCCTGCAAGATGATGGGACGGTCCGCGCCAGAGAACTTGATCAACCCCTTGACTCGATAAAGATTCGTACCGTAGGTCTGTGTCAGTTGTGTCAAAAATGCGAGAAACTTTTCGTGATCAACTGCATCAGGCTCACGAAAACTTACGGACGACACATCAGCATGGGGATGTGGTTCCTCGTGGCAGTGGTGATGTTTCCCAGAAGCGCACAAGGTACAGGGCTCGCTCTCGGACGTGCCTTCCGATTCACTCCCCATACCGATCCAGTCCGTGACTGATTGTTCCCGTGTGCTCGGATCAAATAAGCCGAGATCGAGCAATTCGGCGGCAGGCACGTCGCCGAAAAGGACAGTAGTCTTTGCTGCGATCGGATTCAGTGCCTGTACCAGCGAGACTGCGGAGTGGTATTGGTCGCTATCAACCAGGTCACGCTTATTGAATATGATCTTGTCTGCAAGTGCAATTTGCCGCTCAGCCTCTGGCGCGTTCTCCAGCTGACCTTCCACATGCCTTAGATCGACCAGCGTCACGATGGCGTCCAGGCGGTATGTAAGATTCAGCGACATATCCGTGTAGAAAGCTTGCGCAAGCGGCAGAGGATTTGCAACCCCTGTGGTCTCGATAAGCACGCGATCGAACTGAATTTTGGGCTCAGCAAGTCCCGCTTTTCGCATATATAGCTTGTACAGCGACTCAATGAGGTCATCCTTGCTGGAACAACAAATGCATCCGTTACTCAGCTCCAACATGTCCTCTGACGCGCGGCTGATCAGGTCGCCGTCGATGCCGATTTCCCCGAACTCGTTCACGATGACCGCGATTTTCTTGGAGTCGGGGTTCGACAGGATGCGGTTCACCAAGGTGGTTTTTCCTGCGCCGAGAAAACCTGTAAGAAGCGTGATGGGGATGCGTTGATCGTTGTCAGCGGAGGCGTTCATGGTGTGGCCTGCTCGATTGCGTGGAGGTGCGGCCGGGAACCCGTATCCGATTCCCGCCGGGTTGCTGGGTACACCAGCTGACAAGGTCAGTCGTTGAGGACAGCCCAGGCGCGGACAGGCGAGCCGCTTCCGTTTTGGATCTTAAGCGGCGGCCCGTAGAACATGAACTCACCTTTACCGACCAGTTCCTCGAGATTGACCAGCCATTCGTAATGAGTAATTCCCCGGTCGCGACATACGCGATGGCTTGGAAACAGGTTATGCGACGGTTTGTCCGTGGACGGCCCCTCCACTCCATGCAACCTGGAGCCGCGATCCGCAAGCCAATGGGTTGCTTCAGCGGTAAGACCTGGGTTGCTCCATACGACCTTCAGGTCTGGATAGTGTCGCTTGTGAAGACCGGTATTCATCAGCACAATGTGGCCGTCAATCTTCACCCCTGCCTTCTCCTCACCTTCTTCAAGATCTCTGACGTCGATGTCACCAAGATCAGGGATGTGCGTCATGTCCAGGCAGACCGCTTTCCCCATGAACATCGACAGAGGCATCTCGTCGACTGGTTGGCCCTTCGGGTTCGTGTGATAAAAAGCGTCGACGTGCGTTGCGATGTGATCCAAGGTGCTGATGAAGGTCGTTGCGAAGGTCATCGGGTCCTCCGGCACGCCCAGGCCCAACGAGAGCGACTTCTCATGAGTGAGGTGAGGCGCAATGATTGGCCGCTGAAAGAGCTTGTGTGCGGGCATGTTGTCCGCCAGGGTCAACGTCAGGTCTACGATTCGTTGCGGCATGGTAAGTCTCCTAATATCTGTTTCTCGAAGTGAACCGGGTGGTAGGCGTAGCGGTGAGCACCTGCTGCACGACAAATCCGCAATACGGACAACGGCTAAAGATAACCACCCGTCTCGCGGTCGTCAGGCATTGGGTAGCGCTCTCTGGCATGCCCTCAAATCTTCGCTTAATCAATGCTGTCCCTTCGATACAACCATAACCTCCCAAATCTCCTGGAACAACGGGGCGCCCGCAAAAATGAGTCCGCCATGCGGACTATTAGGGTGTAGGATAATCACTTTGGTGGGCACGTTACGACATGGATATTGAAACCGAGAGCCAATCGTCAGCGACGAGCAAAGGTTCGGGAACACAGAGCATCGAACGCGCAGCTCGGATCTTGCGAGAGATCGCATCATTCAGCGTGCACGGGTTGCGCTTATCGGACCTGGCCACTCAACTGAAGCTGGAGCGCCCGACGATCCACCGGATCTTGAGTTGTCTGGTGAGGGAAGGGCTGGTCATGCAGCACCCGCAAACGCGCCGGTATTTGCTCGGCCACGGCTTGTACGAACTCGGCCTGACTGCTGCAACGCAGTTCAAATTGCAGGCGATCTGTGAGCCGTCGTTGAAGCGGCTCGCCCAGTCGACCGGGGACGTCGCGTTCTTGACCATTCGTAGCGGCTCGGACGCCATTTCGATCGCGAGAGTTGAGGGCGGCGGACCCGTGACTGTACCTGCCATACAGATCGGCGTGCATCGACCGCTGGGGGTGGGCGCAGGCAGTCTCGCGCTGCTAATGCTTCTCCCGGATGACGAGATTTCCCGTATTTGCCATGCAAACGCAAAGCGACTCTTCACCTATGGCGGGTTGTCGGTGCCATCATTGCTCAAGATCGTGAAGCATTGTCAGGACGTCGGGTACGCAACGCACGACAGCAGTCTGATCCCCGGTCTCAGCGGAGTGGGCACCGTGATTCGGGACAGCGGTGGCGCTCCACTCGCCGCGCTTAGCGTAACCGCACTTGCAGGCAGCTTGTCGCAGGCCCGGCAGCAAGAACTCGTTTCACTTCTCCGCACTGAGTCGCGCGTCATCCAGAACCTCGTGCACCAGGCTAACCTCGACACCACGGATTTGCGCGGACGCGTCTAATTTGAACGACGTTTGGTCCAGGTAGGTGGTCTGGCTGGCCCGAAGCACTCGGCCCGGTGAGACCATCGCCATCAGTTCCGGACAATGTGGGGATGTGGCAGATGGGAGTTGTATCGGCTGGGTGACTCGTCACGGGCGGCGGAGTCTTGTAGCGGGGGGCAAATGCAGGCGCACGGTTGTTAGGTCTCGCGCGCCTGCCGTTGAGGTCGATCTGGTTTATTCGATTACAACGCCATAGCGGCCGCTTTCCTGCGCCTCCACCAGGCTCGGTTCGGGCACTGCCTCGCTCCAGGTATGCTCTTCCGGATCAACGTGACGCGTCGCGAAGATCAGCAAACCGGAGAGGAAGCAGGGAACCGCGCCGAAGAACAGGCCTGCGTGAAGCCAGTCGCTTCCCGAGCTAAGCGCCGCCGTAATACCAAGGCCGGCCAAAATTGCGCCAATCGGCCCCATCGCATGGACAATTGCGCTGCCAGTGCCACGAATTGCGGTCGGATAGCTTTCGCCGATGAAGAACAGGGCAGCGGCGTACGGGCCGTTCAGGAAGAACAGGCCGAGGCTGTAGAGACCGACCACGACGTAGAGGTCGTGCGGGCCATACAGCATCCCCGCGAACGCGAAGCCGCCAAGCATCCATCCCAGCGCCAGAGTGTTTCGCCGGCCAATCTTGTCGCCAATGAAGCCGTGCGAAAGGTAACCGATGTACCCGACCACGTTCGACAGGACGAGAATCAGCAGCGAGTTCTCGAACGAAACGTTGTGGACTTGCGTCAAAACCGTCGTGCCGAGCACGCCGAAGACCTGGATCGCGGACCAGTTCAAGAGAAAGCCGCCGCCGAGAACCAGCGTTGGACGGAGCGACTCGCCGCGGAAGGCCGCCCAGATACCAGCCGAGGAATGTTGCTCGTAGTCAATTCCGTGACGCGCTGCGATCTTGCGGGCAGCTTCTTCCTCACCACAGTCACGAAGATGCTTCACGTGCTTGTGCACCAGGAACTGCGGGCTCTCCTTCAAACGTCGCGTCATGAAGAAAATGACTATTGCAGGGAAAGTCGCGAAGACGAAGCAGCCTTGCCAGCCTATCCTCGGCAACAGCAAAGCCGTGAGGCCAGCGGCGACGAGCGCTCCGATCGGCCATCCACCCTGTACCAGGCTATAGATGAAGCCCTTGCGCTTGTTCAGTCGCGCGTCGTTGGCCGCAGTGTAAAGTTCGTTCAAATACGTCGCATTGACCGTCTCTTCCGCATACCCGAGACCAGAGAGCGAGCGAATAAGAATCAGGGGCCAGCGCCCGAGAGATCCGCCAACCACAGTGAGCCCGGAGCAGACTGCAGCGCCGGCGACGGTGAACAGGAGGCTGTTCTTGCGTCCCGCCTTATCGAGAATCGGTCCGATTACAAACGCGATCAGCGCGGTTCCGGCGGCAACCAAGGTTGCTATTTCGGCTTGCTCCGCAGCGTCCCACTTGTAGTGGGCTCCAATTTCTGGAAGGAGCGTGCCAAACAGGATGAAATCATAGACTGCGAATACCCACGCGAAGAAAGCGACGACGGTGGCTCGCTTTACATCACTCGGCAGTATCGAATCGACCCGAAAGTCATTTGGGCTTTTGAACTTGGCCATTTTGAACTAATCCTTAGCCTCACGGCATAAATAATCCTGTATTCAGTTTAAAGAAGGACAACTGAATAACATGTTTGGTCATTCATTTGGATTGGTGAGTGGGCTTAGCTTGAGCGCAGATAGCGCCTGAACTACGGCCAGCTGTCAGATCATGTAGTCGCCGCCATTTGGATTGATGGTGGCGCCGAGGAAGTAGGATCCGGCTTCGGAAGCAAGCAATACGGCAGCAGGCGCGATTTCGTCGACGGAAGCTGCTCGTCCGATCGGCAATTCCGCGAGCTTGGCGCGTCGGAACGTTTCGGGAAGACTGCGGAACAGTTCCGTGTCGACCGGTCCAGGACAGATCGCGTTCGCAGTGATTCCCTGGTCAGCCACCTCATACGCGAGCGAGCGGGTAAAGCCAATTACGCCAGCCTTCGCTGCGGCATAGTGGGCAAGTTCCTTCGCACCTTTATGTGCAAGCTGAGAGCTGATGTTGATGATTCGGCCGTGCTCGCGCTGGCGCATACCAGGAAGGACAGCTCGCGTACATAGGAAGACACTGCGCAGGTTAATCAGCATCATTCTGTCCCACATATCCGTGGGCATATCGGCGACGAGCGATGCGGACTCGATACCCGCGTTGTTGACCAGAATGTCAATGCGGCCGAGCGCGGCGATTGCGGTATCGACCGCAGCGTTCACCTGCGACTCTTCGCCAACATCGGCGGAGACAGCAACGCCTCTCACCCCGAGGTCGCGAATACGTGCTGCGGTGTGCTCTGCGTCTACCTTTAGGCGATCAAGTACGGCGACGTCTGCGCCTTCCTTCGCGAAGGCCAGGGCGATGGCTTGCCCGATTCCGCGCGCAGCGCCTGTTACCAAAGCCGTCTTACCAGTTAGGGTGCTCATGATTTCCTCCAAACGTGATTATGAGCGGTTGAATTGATTAATGGCTTTGGATGGCCAAGCCGCCATCGACCATAATCGTCTGTCCGGTGAGATACCGGGCTTTGTCCGAAACCATGAACGTAATGACATCCGCCATGTCTTCCGGCTCACCGACACGGCCGAGCGGAACTGATGCCGACACAGCATTGAGGCCCGATTCTCCTTTCGAGTGCTGCTCAGACAGCGCCTGCGCGGTACGAATAAACCCGGGCGCGAGGCCGTTGACGCGGATCCCGTGACGTCCTAGTTCGAAGGCAAGGCCACGCACCAGACCGACTACACCCGCTTTTGCCGCCGAGTAGTGTGCATGTTCATCCCATCCGTAGGCGATGCCCATGATGGACGACACAGCAACGATGCTCCCTGATTTCTTCTGCTTCATGCCCGGCAGCGCTGCACGAATGATGCGGAAGACGCCTTTCAGGTCAATATCCATCGTGAGATCCCACTTCTCGTTTAAGCGGATGGAATTCAGCCCGTCCCCCGGCTAACCGAATCTCCGCCGTTACCGCTTCTCCTTCTGCCTGTAGAACGTCGGTGACGATCACCCTGTAGTTCAACGCACCGAATGCCTTCGCGGTGGCTCGTCCGATCCCGATTCCGGCGCCGGTGATCAGAACCACGTTTTGATCCTGGGTACTCATTTGGAATCCTCATTACAAGGGAGTTTGATTGGGCAATTTCTGACCGCAACCTTGAGATTGGGGCCGGGAATGTAACGGTGTGTCGGCTTGGTCGGTCACGTTCTTACGTGAGTTCCACTATAGAGCCGCCACATTTGTTTTCAACGGCGTCGAAAACAAAGAATTCCGTATTGTGGACTCGGGTATAAACCCCGATAAATCTGCTCTCCCGTGGCGCGCGACTTTCAGAAGCGGAGTGCTACCACAAATCGTCTTGTAAGCCTTTGTTTTGTATGACTTTGACCGTTCGCAATGCACGCGGCATCAGCCACTCGGTCGTGCGCGAGCGAAACTCTCCGAGCAAAGAGGCAAGGTTTCCATGATATGGAGCAGTTTCGTCGAGCAAGGCCGCGCATCGTGACGCGACGAGCAAGGCCAACTGGAAGCCGGCGCAGATGGCCGGACCTCCTTGTTGGCTGCCGTTGGATGTTCGGCCACTCGGCCGGCGGGAATGGGTGAGTGCCTGAGTATTCTGAAGGCCGGGTCATGGACGTTGCACGACGGGAAGCGAACCGCCACTGTACCTGTGGGTGGCAGGTTCGCGCTCAACAGGGTTGGCATGATCCGCAGGCTGTCGACGCTCGACATGGCATCATCCTGATGCCAGAGGAAATCGTCTCGGATGAACTGGCCAGCGGGAGGCTGCGCCGCCATCATGCGGGCATGGCACGGCACGCCGACGCCCGTCTATGCCATCACCGAAACCCGGTTGCTGCCCGCGAAAACGCAGCGCTTCATTGAGTTCCTGCAGGAACGATTAAAGCGGTAGCCCGCGCGGATGACAGGTTATTTCCCTCTATGCGGTCGCGAACCTCCGTTGCCTGGTGCCAGTGCGACTGTTCAACCGCTGCGGCCCCAACGGCCGTGAAGGGTTGGCAAAACTCATACATCAATGGCGATAATTGACATTGACCGGCTCAGATTATCTTGGTAGCAGCAAAGACACGCACGCCGATGCGTGTCGGATGCCCTACAGGTTGCCCGAATGAAGAGGATTCCTTTGTAAATGCTGGCCATGCCTTCCGCGATCGAATCAGGGTACCGTGACTAGCGAGGCTTTGGGGCGCGAACGCGGCACGGTTTGCAGCTGAATTTTCCGTTCACGTGACGGCGCCCTTCATGCGCTGATGTCGAAGCGGCACCTCAGTCGCAGTCGCGAACCGCAGCACTCGTTTCGTCGAAACCTGTGTCAGCCCTAGTGGATCTTCACACAGCAAGCGCCTATGTCACGTCGGTGCGCTGCTCGTCGGCTGTTACGCTGATTTCGTCGGGCACTGTGCGGACCGCTGCAGGCGACCTGTTGTGACCTACACTGGAAATGCGTCTTTCGCGTGCCCAGGTGCCGCCGTGACGCAATGCAACATCGCTGGCCGCCGACTGCATCAGGCGAATGGCGATGGCACGGGCAACACACCGTCATCTGCTGCCTGAATTCCTCTGGATCTGATGTTCAAGAAAGGGGGCATCATGTTGCAAGCTAGTGAAATCCAAAAGCGTTTTACTCATCTTCAGCAAACCGTCAGCGAGGCATCACGTACCTTGCACGCCGACGCGACGATTCCTAAGCACTTGATGAACTGGATGGATGAGCTCGAAAAGGAATGCAAATCGGCGAAGAAGATCATGTCGTCCAAAGATGAGGATCGCATCCGGCAGTGCGTGGATGATCTCGAACGGATCGGTGATCGTGCGGAACGCGCTTGCCAACAGGCCAGTGGTCTGGCCGACGGAATCGTGGATACCGTCAGTTCAATGCATTCTGAACTTTCCGACCTGAAGCGACAACTGCACTGACCTGGCAGGGAGCCCCGGTCCAACCCGCCGGGGCTGGTCGCACTTCTACACCTGCGCTTCAAGACGCACCGCAACGCTTCTGCTTGACGCGCGGCCGCTTGTTTCCTTCGGACTGTCGTGCCCGATAGCGGGCCAATTCTTTGCTCGGAGGTATGCCATGGCTACCTACGTCATCCTGAGCCGTCTCGCTCCTGACGCATTCACGGATCCCAGTGAACTGAAGCAGCTCGCCGCCACAGTGGCCGAAAAGATCAGGACCGAATGCCCTGCCGTGACCTGGAAGGACAGCTATCTGACGCTCGGGCGCTTCGACGTCCTGGACGTTGTCGAGTCGAACGATCTGAAGCAGCTCGAGCTGGCGGTTTTAATTATCCGCGGCTATGGACACGCCGCTACCGAGACCCTACAGGCGACGCCGTGGAACGAGTTCATCGCGGCCCTGTAGCGCCGATCGACGGATCGGGCTCGAGGCGACGAAATGCGCCAGGTCGGCGCGAACTGATTTGGCTGAAGTTCGGTGCCGAGTGCGATGAGCGACCGCAGCTACCATAGGGTTTCCTGATGTTGGCCATACCTGTAGTTCGCGCGCACTCGACCCAGGATGCGGTCAGTACCGCATGTTTCTGTTCGCGCAGCCAGGCACCTGCCGAGACCCCCATAGCCATGCGAACGCGAAGACCAACACCCTGCCGCCCCCGCTCGTCTCGACTGCTTCTCAGGGGAAGATCGGTGTCGTGGGCTCCGCGCCTTCGAGATCGGCTTTCGGAAAATGCTGCGCGACCATCTGCTCGATCTCCTGTTCGCGCGATCCAGGCACGTCGGCCATGATCAGGAGCTGGCCGTCGCGTATGGCGCCACGAAAGCGCTCGAGTCGTGTATTCGGGTCGTCGACGCCGATCATCGTGGCCGTCCAGGCCCCGAAGCCGGCACCTGCCAACGTCAAAGCGACGACGGCTCCGCCCGCAATTGCGAGCTCCGCGGGAGGATAGACCAGCGCCACGAGACCGCGCAGCGCGCCGGTCGCACCGCCGAGCGCCACGCCGCGTTCGAGCGAGTGCACGACGTCGCTGCTTTGCAGCAAGGATGCCTCGGGTAACTGTTCGAGTGCGACACTGTGATTCGCGAGAACATGGATATGTCGCCATGTGATCCGCGCCCGCAGCAAGTCGTCTACGATCGCCTTCGCCGTCGTCGTGTCAGGTACGAGGAAATAAAGACGTCTCATGTCGGCTCTCCATCAATCAAGGAGTCCCCCAACGGGTCGATGCTGTTTATCGTACCCTGCCGCAGGCAATCAGGGGCGTAGGTGACTTGCCGATATGAAGCGGTGACAAAGCATCGGAAGCAAGCCGGCCGCCGCCCATCAGCCTTCGAAAAGCTGCCGGTTGGCGCGGACAAACTCTTCAACGGTTTGCGGCGCCTGTCCGGTGACTTGCTCGATGATGCCGTCTTTGCCCGCGAAGACACCGTTCTGGTAGTCGATGGCAACCTCAATGAAGTGCTGGATCATAAACTCCGGAAGACCGTACTTTTGCAGGTGTTCGCGATATTCGTCGAGCGTCGCTGGGTTATAAACAATTTCCCGGTCGAGAACCTTGCCGATTTCATCCGCGATGCCCTGATGGTCGAGTTCGATCGGACCGCACAGTTCGTAGGTATTGCCAATATGGCCGGAAGGATTTGTCAGTACGGTAGCGATGAAACGCGCCTGGTCTTCCGCGGCAATCGGTGCATGGCGTCCGTTTCCGTAAGGAAGGGTAATTCTCCCTTCGTTGACGATGGTATCGAGCACCCATGGGAAGATCAGCCATTCCGAGAAGAACGTTGGTCGGATGTGAACCGTTGGCACGCCCGACCAGTCGAGAACCCGTTCTGCGATCCAATGATTGCGCGCCGCGTGACTCTTCGAGTCTTCCCGCGCGGAGATTTGCGACATTTCTGCGAGGACTTCCACCCCCGCACGCCGTGCCGCGTCCGCGAAATACGCTGTCGCCTCGATGAAGCCCGGCCGCACCGGATAGCACAGGTATGCGCCAGTCACGCCGTCCATTGCGCGGAGCACATCGTCATGCTCGAGCAGATCGCCGACGACGACTTCGGCGCCCTGGGCACGAAGCGCTGCACTGCGTTCGTCTTCCTGGTGTACTAAGGCTCGGACAGCATGCCCGTCGTTCAACAGATGACGAATGGTGTGGACGCCTGTCTTGCCTGTGGCGCCAGTGATCAGATATTTACGTTGCTGCATGATGAACTCTCCAGTCTAACGATGTGAGCACTCGTCGCGAGTGCGGGGCTACCAGATCTCGCCGCCATCGAAAAATCGTTTCGAAACCATAAAGTGCATATGCACATCTAGATGCGCGCGCAATGCACTCAGTTTCAGGCTTGCACACCACCTACATCTTGATGAGGCGTTCTTGGACCGTCTGAAGAATTGCCGCGGACTCGTCAGGGTCTTCAACGATACGCGCCATGGTGAGAGCGCCGATCATCGCCGAGAGAGCGAAGATCGCTTCGGACCTTGCTGCTGCATGGTGCCGACGCCCGGACCGACTTGCCAGACTGTCGACGAGACCGTCGAACCCGCGCGCGGCAACTGCCCGCGTTTGTCCGTCGGCGCGCGCGAGCTCGCTGCCCATGCCCGCGAGCGGGCAACCGTCTGCCGGTGCGTCGCGGTGGGACGTCGACACGTAAGCCTCGACGATGGCCTTGAAAGCTTTAGCGCCGGTGCGCTCGCCCGCGGCCGCTTCGAGCTTGCCGATGATCTCGGTTAGCGCGGCTTCGCACGCTTGTGCGATTAAATGGTCTTTGGACTCGAAATGCCGATAAAAACCACCGTGCGAGAGTCCCGCGTCAGCCATCAGATCCGCCAAACCTGTCGTCTGGATGCCGTTCGCCCTGAACGCGCGAGCCGCAACATCGACGATTCGACGGCGGGTCTCAGCAGTTTCAAGTTTCGATCTCCTCATGACGGGGCACTCCGTTACGTGTTGTTTAGATGATAGTTATCATCTAAATCATGATCAACACGTTTTCAGCAACATTGAGTTTCAGCAGTCGAATGGGGCCTGATTGAATAGGTCGCATGGTCCACGCATCGGTCGCATGGTCCACGCATCGAAACCGGTCAGCTGACGACGCCTGAAATTCATCGGCGCGTAGCCACGGTCGTAAGAGGCATTTTCCGGGCAACTTCGTCTAGCGCCTCCGGCAGAGGGCGCCGATGCGATGCGGCTCCAGCAAGGTCGACACGTTTGGGATTCAACGATTCGGCACTACAAGTGCACGACTCGGCCGGCGGGCGACCACCCAGAATGCAGTCTGATAACTGGAACCGCGCGACTCACGCGATGGAGGAAAGTCTCGTCCCGTACGCATCTGCCCAACTTTACGTGGCGAGGCGAAAAACTGGACTGAATCCAACGTCCAGGTGCTCAGCTTTCCCGAAGACCTTTCTTCTGACGCAGAGGACGAAGCGTCCGTTTCCGCGACATCCCCCGAAACGGACACTTCATTGTCGCAGAGTTGCGCAACCGAGAGGACTTCAAGGCAAGGACGCATCTATCAGCTCAATCCAATGACGCACTGGTGTGCGGCCCGCTCCGTCCAGATGCACTTGGCATCCGATGTTGGCCGTGACAATCAACTCCGGCTTACCGCCCTCCAGCGCATCCAGTCGGTTGTTGCGCAACCTTTCCGCCAAGTCAGGCTGCGTAATGGAATAGGTGCCCGCCGAGCCGCAGCACAGATGTGCGTCAGGCACAGAGGTGAGATCAAATCCTAACCGTTGCAGGATCGATTCGACGGCTCCGCCCAGTTTCTGCGCATGCTGCAACGTGCAGGGACAGTGAAACGCGATTCTTCGCGGTACTGGCTTTGGACGTTCATCCCTCAACGAAGCTTGCGTGTCCTCCGGAAGATCCGTCTGCAAGCGCTCGATCGGCTCTCGAGCCAACACCTCGACCAGGTCCAGTGCCAGTTCGCTCACCCGCTGTGCTTTCGCTGCATAGGACGGGTCTTCGCGCAGCAGGTGTCCATACTCCTTGACGAACGCACCGCAGCCGCTCGCTGTTTGCACGATCGCTTCGGCGCCGGCCTGGACGGCGGGCCACCACGCATCGATATTGCGTCGTGCACGCGCGAGACCAGCGTCTTGAGCATTCAAATGATAATCGCTCGCTCCGCAGCAGCCGACCTGATTGGCATTGGTGATGCTGATGCCGAGCCGGTCCAGCACGCGTGCGGCAGCCGCGTTGGTGTTCGGCGATAGAGTGGGTTGGACGCAGCCTTCCAGAATCAGCACGGTCCGTTGATGCCGTGGTGTAGGCCGGGACAGTGGGCGGACGACGCGCTTAGGGACTTTGCGTCTCAGCGGCGCCGGTAGGAACGGCCGAAGCACTCGACCGGCTTTTAGCAGCGCTTCGAAGACCATGGGATGAGGAATCGTCCGACGCAGCCCTTCGCGCAGCAGGCGTTCGGTGGCTGGTCGTCGGACACGCCGTTCCAGTTCAGCGCGGCCGATGTCTAGCAGCGCGTGATAGGTGACTCCGGAGGGGCACGTAGTTTCACAATTGCGGCAGGTGAGGCAGCGGTCAAGGTGCAGCTGCGTTTTGCGTGTGACTGGCTCCCCTTCGAGCATTTGTTTGATCAGATAGATGCGACCGCGTGGTCCGTCCAGTTCATTGCCGAGCAGTTGATAAGTAGGACAGGTCGCGTTGCAGAAGCCGCAGTGCACGCACGAGCGCAGGATCTGTTCGGCTTCGTCCGCGCGCGACAGAGTCTTGGCCGCATCGCTGAGATTCGTTTGCATGCTGAAAATCCCTTTGGTAGAGCGACTAGACGTTTTCAAAGCCCGGCGTACATGCGACCGGGATTGAATAGGCCGCACGGATCGAGTCGCTGCTTCAATTGCTGATGAAAGCGCAGTAAAGCGGGCGAGAGCGGAGTGAAGGGCTCAGCGTGGACCCAGGGGCTGAAGCTGACGGCATGGCCGCCCGCCGCGCGTGCGATCTGCCGAATAATCTCGGCCGGCGCTTCGCTTTTCAACCAGCGCTGTGCGCCGCCCCAGTCGAGCAAAGCGTCACCTGGCAGGTCGAACAACGGCGTGGCGTTCGGCAACGACAGCCGCCAAAGCGGACGCGGGTCCGCAAAGAAAGCCAGACGATGTTCGCGCAGGTCGTTCCAGTATTCCGGACTCAGTTCGCTGCCGCCTATGCGATCCACCGCCGACGCCACAGAGCCTACGCCTCCTTCGAGTCGCACATGCAGACGGCCGTCAACGTGACACGCAGCGCTGATCGGAAGCACGGCACGGCGCCAAGCCGATAGTTCGCGTAGTGCTTCGTCCGCGTTGAGTTCGAGCATGAGGCTCGCGCTTGCACGTGGTTTCGGCAACACCTTGAGTGACACTTCTGTGACGAGACCGAGGCAACCGAGACTACCCGCAAGCAAGCGGGACACGTCGTAACCAGCCACGTTCTTCATCACTTCGCCGCCAAAGCGTAGATGCTTCGCGCGGCCTGTGATAAACCGGCATCCGAGCACGAAGTCCCGCACCGAACCGGCCCACGGCCTGCGCGGACCAGAGATGCCGGCGGCCATCATGCCGCCGACTGTGGCGGCGCTATTGAAGCCGGGCGGCTCGCACGGCAACATCTGGCCAGCCGCGTCGAGTGTCGCGTTAAGTTCTATGAGCGGCGTGCCAGCGCGTGCCGTAATTACTAGCTCAGTGGGATCGTAGCTCACTACACCGCGATGCGAGCGTGTGTCGATCGGCGTGCCGCGTACGGGACGGCCGAGGAAGCCCTTGCTATTGCCGCCGCGAATCCCGAGCGGAGTGCCACGGGCGAGCGCTTGTCCGACTTCGGCGACGAGACGTTCGCTGTCGTCCATAGAGACGGGTTCTGTGTGCATCAGAAACGCTCCAGTTCGGGAAAGGGCAGTACGCCGTGGTGGACGTGCATCGAACCGAACTCGGCACACCGGTGCAGGGTGGGAATGTTCTTGCCGGGGTTGAGCAGGCCTGAGGGGTCGAACGCGGCTTTCAGCGAATGGAAGAAGGTCAGTTCGTCGCTATTGAACTGCGCGCACATCTGGTTGATCTTTTCACGGCCGACGCCGTGTTCCCCGGTGATGCTGCCGCCCACTGCAACGCACAGCTCGAGAATGCGCGCGCCGAGCACTTCGGCACGTTCGGTTTCGCCAGGTGCGTTCGCGTCGAACAAAATCAGAGGATGCATATTGCCGTCACCCGCATGGAAGACGTTCGCTACTTGCAGCCCATATTCGTTCGACAACGCTTCGATGCCCTTCAGTACGCGCGGCAATTCGCGGCGCGGAATCGTCCCGTCCATGCAGTAGTAGTCGGGGGAGATACGGCCCACAGCAGGGAATGCATTCTTGCGACCAGCCCAGAACCGCTGCCGTTCGGCTTCGTCCTTCGCGGCCCGGATGTCAGTAGCGCCCGCCGCACGTAGGAGAGCTTCCACACACGCGAGGTCTTCCTGCACGTCGCTATCGACTCCGTCCACTTCGCACAATAGGATCGCTGCCGCGTCAACCGGATAACCGGCATGGATGAAATCCTCGGCCGCGCGGATCGCGAGGTTGTCCATCATTTCGAGGCCTCCCGGAATGACACCCGCGCCGATAATCTGGGCCACTGCTGCTCCAGCTTTTTCGACGTCGTCAAAGCTGGCGAGAAGCACTTTTGCGCTTTGCGGCTTCGGTAACAGCTTCACCGTGACTTCTGTGACGATGCCGAGCATGCCTTCGGAGCCAGTGAAGAGCGCGAGGTAGTCAAACCCCGGTGCGTCGAGAGCGTCCGAGCCGAGCGTGATGCGTTCGCCGTCGATAGTGAGGATCTCGAGCTTGAGAATGTTGTTGACGGTGAGCCCATATTTCAGGCAATGCACGCCACCTGCATTCTCTGCGACGTTGCCGCCAATCGAGCATGCGATCTGTGATGACGGGTCCGGCGCGTAGTAGAGGCCGTGAGGCGCTGCGGCCTGCGAGATAGCGAGGTTGCGCACGCCCGGTTGTACGCGCGCGGTGCAAGCTTCGGGATCGATTTCGACAATCCGATTGAAACGCGCCATCACCAGAAGGATGCCTTTCTCGAGCGGCAGCGCGCCCCCTGACAGACCTGTTCCGGCGCCGCGTGCCACCACCGGAATTTGCTGGGCGTTGGCGAATTTCAGCAAGGTCTCGACCTGGTCGACCGTGTGCGGCAGCGCAACCAGCATCGGCGTTGCGCGATAGGCGGCAAGGCCGTCACATTCAAAAGGCCGCAGATCTTCCTGCTCGTGGAGCAATTGCAGGTCGGGGATCAACGCCCGCAACTGCGCGATGACCGTGGCTTTGTCGTGTGTCGCAATTGGGCCGTCGATTTTCTCGTCGTAGTGGTAGCTCAAGGGGGGTCTCCTAGCCTTGTGCCTGACGTGCGATCGCGGGGCAATGTCAGCGGCGTGCAGGCTCTCTGTATGGCATTGTTGCGGGTGTGCACGCGGCTGTCGATGGCATTATCTGGTGGTCTTACCAGTTTTTATCGGCACGAATTTCCGCTGACTGAGCCAGAGTGGCGATTAGTAAAGGAGTCGTCGCTTATACCGATAGTATCCGTGATAGCATTGGTATGTGGTCATACCAGTGGAATACCGGCGATGCAGGCAGAGATTACGGAGAACGCTAGGCAGGTTGCCGACGTGGTCGCCGAGCGGATTGAGCGACTTATCGTAGACGGCGTCCTGAAAGCCGGGCAGGCGTTGCCGTCGGAGCGACGCCTCACCGACAAGCTCGGCGTTTCGCGAACGGCGCTGCGCGAGGGGCTCAAACTGTTACGAGCTCGCGGCATCATCGAAACATCGCATGGGAGGGGCTCTTTCGTTGCGAACTTGAGTGTGCAGCCGGCGCTGACGCCACTGATGCATCTGCTCGGCTCGCAACCGCGCACGCTTTACGATCTGTTTGAGGTTCGCCAGATGCTGGAAGCGGAATCCGCTCGTCTTGCGGCGCTGCGTGGCACTCCCGCCGACTTCGTATTGATTACGCGCCGCTATGAAGAGATGCTGGAGGCCCACGGTAAGGAGACCAGCGCGTCGACCCATGCGCGGCTCGACCACGCATTTCACCTTGCGATCTGCGAGGCATCCCATAACCCCGTGCTGGTGCATACGTTGAGTTCGCTGACTGAGCTGCTGCTCAGCTCGGTGTTCGCATCGGTGAACAATCTCTATCATCGCGAGCCGCAAAAGCGTGTCATCGATCGCCAGCATGCAAGGCTTTATAACGCTGTCACCGGCCAACTGCCCGAACAGGCGCGCAAGGCAGCGTCAGATCACATCGCGAGCGTATGCGCAAATCTGCGGGAAATCGAACAGGAGGAGCAGCGGCTCGTGCGGGCAACGTTACGCCTGGAGGGTTGGTAGTAAATCGGTGGCGGTGTTTGCGCATTGACTCAGGTTTTTTGTTACCAGGTGAGGGTCGTTGCCTCATGTAATTTGCTACCCGTCAGAATGCAGGCGGGAGCGACTTATGACAAGGCGACTCAGCATGACAACACGACAGGAATTGACTGAAGCAGTCGGCGAGCGGTATCGCCGTTCTGACCGGAATGAGAAACGCCAGATACTGGACGAATTCGTTGAGTTGACGGGTTACCATCGGAAGCACGCGATCCGGGTGCTGTGCCGGGAGTTGCGGCCGCCAAAGGTAAAGCCCGACCCTAGCCGCATCACTGACAATGGAGGTTCAAGTGCGCAATGTGCTGGTGGTTGCTCTCCTCGCCCTAAGTATGACGACTTTGGCTTACGGCTTCGACGGAAGCGGGTCAGGCGGTAGGGAAAGCGGCGAACGGGGTGGACAACGCACTCTGAAGGTCTTTGACAGCCAAGGCAAGATGGTGGGGCCGCTGGTTAGCTATGTACCGCTTGGCACTATTCTTCTCGTGAACGGCGCGGTGATTTTTGCTCCGATTCAACGGGTAAGCATCAATAGCGGTAGTCAGCATTCGGCGTCGCAATATCAATGGGCGGGCGACTTCTCTGCATATCCGACGCCAGACTGCAGTGGCAGCCCGCTGATCACTCCGAACGCTGCCGCGACCTCGCAAGTACGGCCATCCCAAATCGTCAGACAAGGAGTCGATGCGACCGTATATATTGCGGGCGACACTTACTCAGTCCAGACGACCTTTATGTCTTTCCTGGTGAGCGGCCGATGCGCGCCCGGTCAGGAGACGTTGGAAGCCTGGGCTCCCGAAAGCTCCTATTCGCTCACGCAACACTATCCCGAGCCGCTGACAATTCATTACTGAGCGCCCCGCTTGCCTGCTCCACGCGCTTCGGCGCAGTACTTTGCCGTGCCATTTCGCCGACAACAGTCTCAACGTGTCGCGCTCATCATTGCTCTGTTGCGCGCTGAATTTGGTCGCAGCAGGGCATTCACATCGCGGCGCTACGACGCGTTTCGGATCCAAGGTAAGCCGTATTAACCGCGCGCCTGCCGCGAAGGCGCGAACAGTCTCGGAGCCGCGGCCGCCATGCTCAAAGAATGACTATCGGACGCTTTCACCGAAGGCTCAGACAGACATCTGATTCTCCGTTGCGCATGCCGGTCGATCTCAAGGGCTGTTCCCGATGTCGCAAGCGACGTTCGAATGGCAAGATGACCGCATCGATGAGCGACCGCTTGTGGCCCGGACGCGGTCCGACGATGATCTTGCAACATCGAGTGGCTATCGCCTGTCGTCGACCGGCAGCTCCCGTAAAGGGTCAACCCTTTACGACAGCCGTCCTTCAACGCTGCGATCCCGCCATCTCCATTGAAAGCGTGTTCGGCCGCTCGCTCGTCTCTGGACATAAGCGACACCTTTCATACGCACCCGCGAATCCCTTGTCAGCCAAGGCTCGAACGGGACGGGGACGATATCTCGTGAGTTGACATTCTTAATGCGGTCTACGGCTGAAGCGGGCGGACGCGCTGTCGGTCATCCAGCAGTTCACGGAGCCCATGTTCGAATCCCGGCAGCCAGTCGCGCTGTCCCACCCGCTTCGCGTAAATCGCTCCACAAATCGTCAACCCGGCTGGCACGAGCGTCAAGGGGATGCAGCGGCATTCGCAAACCGGTCAGTGGCATGTTATAAGCCGAGGGCGAGACTTTTCTGTCGCAAAGGGAGCAACAATCATGGGGGACATTCAATGAAGCTTTTAAACAGGGCGCAATCGTCCGCGAGCGGCTTCGCACTGGTCACACTCGCAGCCGTTTCGACCGGCTTTCTCGAATCCGCACCGGCCTATGCGAAAATTCCTGAGAAACAGCAGCCGGCCGTACTCACCGCGTCGGCGATCGCCGTGGCCGACAAATACAGCGCCGATGCTGCAGAGAAGATCTTCAAGGAAGGCGGCAACGCGGTCGATGCCGCGGTCGCGATTGCCTTCACGCTTGCCGTGACGTATCCGGAAGCGGGCAACATCGGCGGCGGCGGCTTTATGACGCTGTACGTCGATGGCAAGCCGTATTTCATCGACTATCGTGAGCGCGCACCGCTCGCTGCCACGAAGAACATGTATCTCGACGAGCAGGGCAATGTCATCAAGGGCAAGAGCCTGTACGGCTACTATGCCGTCGGCGTGCCGGGCACGGTCGCCGGCATGTGGGAGGCACAACACCGCTTCGGCAAGTTGAAATGGAAGCAGGTACTGGCGCCTGCCATCAAGTATGCCCACGACGGTTTCGAAGTCGACGAGCAGCTGGACAAGCGTCGCGAAGAAGCCTCGAAAGAATTCGAGGGCAAGACGAACTTCGATACGTATTTCGGCAACCTCAAGCAGGGCGTCAACTTCAAGCAGCCCGATCTCGCCGCCGTGCTGACACGCATTGCCGACCAGGGCGCTAAAGACTTCTACAACGGCAAGACCGCCGATCTGATCGCGGCATCGATGCGTGGCCACGGTCTCATCACGAAGCGCGACCTGCAGGACTACAGGGCGGTATGGCGTCAGCCGATTCAGGCCGACTGGAATGGCTATCGCGTGATCACTGCACCGCCGCCGAGTTCGGGTGGCATCGGCCTCGTGCAGCTGCTGAAGATGAAGGCTGACATCGCACCTGACTTCAAGGACGTGACGCTCAATTCGGCGCAGTACGTGCACCTGATCGCGGAAATCGAAAAGCGCGTGTTTGCCGATCGCGCGCAATATCTGGGCGATCCCGATTTCTACAAGGTGCCGGTCGCGCAACTGACCGATGAGGCATACATCGCCAAACGCGCTGCTGAAGTCAACCCGACTACGCCGTCTGATACGAAGAGCGTGCAGCCGGGCCTCGGAACGACAATGCCGGAGAAGGCTGAGACGACGCATTTCTCGGTGATCGACAAGTGGGGCAACGCGGTGTCGAACACATACACGATCAACGGCTATTTTGGCTCGGGCGTCGTGGCGGAAGGCACGGGCATTGTCCTGAACGACGAAATGGATGACTTCTCCGCGAAGCCGGGTGTCGCGAACATGTTCGGCGTGGTGGGCAGCGATGCGAACTCGATCGAACCGAAGAAGCGTCCGCTGTCGTCGATGAGCCCGACGATCCTGACGAAGGGCGGCAAGGTGTCGCTCGTGATCGGCACGCCGGGCGGCTCGCGCATCTTCACGTCGATCTTCCAGGTGACCAACAACATCTACGATTTCAACATGCCGTTGCCTGAAGCGGTGGCTGCGATGCGCTTCCATCACCAGTTGCTGCCGCCGAACACGATCTTCTGGGAGCCGTACAAGCCCATCGACGGCGAACTCGCGAAGCAGATCGAAGCCAAGGGTTACGTGCTGAAGGGCCAGGATTTCAGCGGCGACATCCAGGCGATCAAGGTCAACGGCGATACGCCGGAAGCTGCCGCCGATCCGCGCGGCCGCGGCGTGACGCGGGTGATTCACTAGTCTGTTTTCTCGTTTGTTGCCGGCGACATGCGGGTTGTGTCGCCGGCTGGCGGCGATACTTCGCAAAGCGTCGCGACGAGTGCTCAAACCTGCGCCGTCCCTCAGTCAAAGAGCTCGGCGCCATTCACAAAGCTGGCATCGCCGGAGGCGAGAAACGCCACTGCCTTGCCGATCTCCGAGGGCTGACGGCCAAAGCACCGTGTAAGACGACTGCCAGCCCTCTGAATCTGCCATCCATCAACCGTTGCTTGATCTTGCGCAGTAGCTACGAGGGAAACGCCAAAGAGCCGCCAAGACCCGAATGCGAACGTATTCGATTGATGCCCGCGCCTATGATGAAAATGGAGCGGATTCGTCGATCGATAACCGCGCCCCTGACACGTTGGAGGTTCCGGATGAAACGCTCGCTGGTTACCTTGTTCGTTACGGTTTTGCTACTTATGCCGTGCGGCATCACGAACGCGTGGGAGGAAACGTCGCACCTGCGGATTAATTACGTCGCCTACCCGGTCATCTGGAACGGCCAGACAATCATGATCGCCGCGCGTCTGCAGATCCCGCTGGACGTAAGCGGGAAACTTCCTGCGGTCATCCTGATGCACGGAACGTCCGGCCTCAGTTATCGCGGCGTCTACTACGCAGCGGCACTCAATCGCGCCGGAATAGCGACGCTCGAGATTGATCAATGGGGCGGGCGCAACCTTCCGGGTGGATCTTCCAGCCGCCCCAAAAATCTCTCTGACAACCTGCCCGATATCGCCGGCGCTTACCGTCTGCTAGCCGAGCGGCCAAATATCGACGCGTCGCGAATTGGAATTCTGGGCAGTTCTATGGGCGCCATAGAGAGTTTGCTGATGATGACCCATCGCCACAGCGACGCTCTTCTAGGCGATCAAGTAAACCTGAAGGCCGCGGTAGCCTTTTACCCCGTCTGCTGGCTGTTCAACCACGTACCGGGCGCCGAGTTTGGGAATCTCGTCGACGCGCCAGTCAGGATTTTCGTCGGGACCGCGGACGACTATGACGGCGGAGATGCCGCCTGCCAGGATTTGCTGCACAGCCTGCCTCCCAAGGACGCGATGCATCTGTCGATACGCAGCTTTCCCGGCGCCACCCACGAGTTCGACGTATTCGACGGCCCGCGCGAATTCAACGATCCAGGGGCCAACCGCCGTCATGGAGGCACCATTCGTGTGCGTCCCGATCCGCAGGCACGGCAACAGGCTCGCGACGACCTCGTGCAGTTTTTTACCAACGCGTTCAACCAGGACCGGGTCGACCTGCCCCGACATGTGACGCCAAACTGATCCCGTCGTCCTTTACCCCCGGCGGTCGTATCTCGTGCAATCACCAAATTGTCAGAAACCTGGCTCTTGAGCGGACGCTCGCGAGCACATTAAGACAGGCCGTTCATGGCCGGTTGTACCCATCCAGTTATGCGCGATCTCTGTAGCGCGTCTGCTCGAAGCGGATGTGGTTCCGTTTCGCATGAAAGGCGTGGTCGATCCGCTCATGCGCGCAAAGCATTTTCACCTGACCGATCTCGAGTCGGCGAACCTGCTCGTCAGGGAGCGCGGCTCGGGTACGCGTGTCGCGATTGGACGTCTTGTCGAAGCGGCCTGGTTGAAGCTGCATGACGCGTCCGAGCTATCGAGCAATGACGCGATCAAGCCGCTCGTCGAAGCGGGACTCGTGGCGTTCCTTTCGCTGCACGCGTGTGCGCTCGAGATGCAGGCGGGACTCCTGGCGAGGCTTCCCGTGCCGTCTACACCGATTGAGCGAGCGTGGCATGTCGCGAATATGTCGGAGTGGCGCCTGCCTCAGGTCACCAACGCGCGCCGGGAGTTCCTGATGCAGTCGAGGGCCGCCGTAGCAGGCCTGACTTCGCCACCGGAAATACACAGGCGGGCGAGAGCCGCCGTTACGCCACTTCTGCCAGTATGCCGCTGACCTCGGCCAGCGCTTGCCGTCGCAGTTCGCCGAGATCGACATTCGCCACGGCATCGTCCTTCACCACGCAGCGTCCCGCCGAGAATAGTGCCGCGACCGTCGGCCGTCCGCCCGACGCCACCGGTCCGATCGCTGGATCGTGCAGACCGAAGTAGCGGGGATCGTCGAGCCGGTACACGGCGATATCGGCCGAGTAGCCCGACGCAATTCGCCCGACGCCTTCGAGCCCAAGCACGCGCGCGCCACCCGCCGTCCCCCAGTGCACGACTTCTTCCACCGAAGCGGCGTCGGCGCCGCCTTCGAACGTGCCGCCGCGATAGACAGGTTGCGCCGCCATGCCGCGCCGCGCGCGCTGCGCGAGCCACGCCATGTGGACCTCGGAGATCATGTCGGCGGCTTCGTTGGACGCCGCGCCATCGACGCCGATCGACACTCGCACGCCCGCGTCCGCCAGCTGGCGCACCGGCGCGATGCCGCTGCCGAGCCGCCCGTTCGATTGCGGACAATGCGCGACCCCGGTCCCAGTCTCGGCGAGCAGCGCGATCTCGCGCGCATCGAGCTTGACGAGATGCGCGAACCAGACATCGTCGCCGAGCCAGTCGTATTCGCCGCAGAACTCGACGGGCGTCGCACCATGGATCGCCTTCGCGCTGTCCTGATAGCCGACCGTCTCCGACAGATGACTGTGCATCCTCAAGCCGAGCCTGCGCGCGACGCGGGCGGTCTCGCGCATCTCGTGCGGCGAAATCGAATAGAGCACGGTGGTCGGCGCCATCGCGACACGACGCATCGCGCGCGGTGATGCATCGTGATAAGTCGATGCCAGCCGCTCGATATCGGCGAGATATGCATCGAGCGACTCAGGCCGAAGCGCGGTCGGCAACTCGGCTTCGAGCTGGCGCGTGCGCGTCGCACCGCCGCGCAGCAGCACGAAGCGCAGGCCGAGCTTGTCCGCTTCGTCGAAGAGAATCGCCGAACTGTCGAACGGCATGCCCGGGTAGTACAGGTAGTTGTGGTCCGCGACCGTCGTGCATCCCGAGCGCATCAGTTCGATCAACCCGATGCGGGCAGCGAGGCGGAAGCGCTTCTCATCGAAGAGTACGCGAAAACGATACGGCGTCGCGGCGAGCCACGGCGTGAGGGAGGCGTTGAGTCCCGAAGGATCGCCCTTGAGCAGCGACTGGAAAAGATGATGATGTGTGTTGACCCACGCCGGATAGACCACGCAATCGGAGGCATCGACGATCGTCTCGCCCTCGCGCGGCGCGAGCCTGCCAATCGCTGCGATCGTCTCGCCTTCGATGCGGATGTCCGGTCCATCCACGCGCGCCGGTTCTTCGGCGCTGCCGTCGCCACCGGTCATGATGGCCGCTGCATTGCGAATCAGTATGCTCATATTGATGGTCTCAGAGTTCGCTCTCGTGCCAGCCGCGCAAGCCGATGCGCGCGACCCACACGGTGATGCCGAACAGCACCACGCCCGTGAGCGTGATCAGAAAGAGCGCCGCAAAAAGGCGCGGAATGTTCAACTGGAATCCCGCCTGCAGAATCTGATAAGCCAGACCCGAGCCGCTGCCGCCGGTTCCCGCGACGAACTCCGCGACGACCGCACCGATCAGCGAAAGTCCGCTCGAAATCCGCAAGCCGCCGAAGAAATACGGCAGCGCGCTCGGGATGCGCAGACGCAAAAGCGTCTGCCAGCGTGTCGCGCGATTGATGCGAAACAGGCTGACAAGGCCCGGATTAACGCTGCGCAAGCCGAGTGCGGTGTTCGAGATGATAGGGAACAACGCGACGAGCGTCGCGCAGATCACGAGCGCGAACGTCGTGTCCTTCACCCAGATGATGATCAGCGGCGCAATCGCGACAACTGGCGTGACCTGCAGCAAGATCGCGTAAGGAAAAAAGCTCGCCTCGATCAGCGGACTTTGCGCGAACAGCAGTGCGACCGCCACGCCCAGGACTGTTGCGAGTGCGAAGGCGAGCAGCGTGATCTTGAGCGTCGCGAGAAGACTCATGACGAGCATCGGACCATCGGCGACCAATTGCAGCGCGATGTCGTGCGGCGCGGGCACGAGATACACCGGCACCTTGAAGAGCGCGCACCAGCCTTCCCAGACCAGCAGCATCAATATGCCGACGACACAGGGCGCCATCGCCTTCGCCACGCCGGGCCGCTGTAACAGCGCAGGGCTGCGCCGGCGCTCGGCTTTCGAATGCATCGCAGGCTTCGTTACAAGCGTCTGACTACTCATGATTGCGCTCCCTGGGTATCGACCTGCCTGTCTTCATTCGATGCCAGATGCGCGTCGGTGATCAGGTCCGACAGCGCCTTGCAATGCTGCATGAAGGGTGCCGAAACGCGATACGCTTCGTCGCGTTCGGCCGGCCCGCCGATCGGCACGTCGGCGATGATGCGCCCGGGCCGCGCCTGCATCACAACCACGCGTCCCGACAGATACACCGCCTCGTAGATGCTGTGCGTGACGAACACCACGGTCATGCCGCGCTTCCTCCAGAGCGCGCGCAGATCAGCATCGAGCTTGTTGCGGGTGAATTCGTCGAGCGCGCCGAATGGCTCGTCGAGCAGCAGCAGGTCGGGTTCCGTGACGAGCGCCCGTGCCAGCGACGCACGCATCTGCATCCCGCCCGACAGCTCGCGCGGACGCACCGTGCCGAAGTCGCCAAGACCGACGTTCGCGAGCGCAAGGGCGACACGCGCGTCGGCTTCGCGTCGTGGTACGTGCGCGAGGTCGAGTGGCAGGCGCACGTTGTCGGCAATCGACGCCCAGGGCATCAGCGTGGCTTCCTGGAACACCATCGACATGCGCCGCCCGACCGATCCGACGACGCTGAACGGCTGGCCCCACCACCGCATGTGACCGTGCGTGGGTGTCTCGATGCCGGCGAACATCTTGAGCAGCGTGCTCTTGCCACAACCCGACGGTCCGAGCAGCGAGACGAATTCTCCCGCGCCGATGGTGAGGCGTATATCGTCCAGTGCGATCGTGCCGTTCGGATAGACCTTGTCGATACGCTGGACGGCGAGCGCCGTGTCTTTGCTGTCTTCGCTCATGGCCTCATGCCTCCTCTGTATCGATGCGGAACACTTCGTGCTCGCCATGCCCTTCGAGTAGCTCGAGCAGCATGCGGCGCATCAGCAGTCCGGGCTGATCGGATGCCATGTGGCATTCCTGCTGGCGGCGCACGTCGATGCACGCGTCGTAGTCGGTGGCTTCGAGAATCTCGCGGTCTTCATCGGTGATCGGCCGGTCCCAGTCGATCAGCTCCTGGGTCGAACATTGCGCTTCGGTGTCGTTGCGATAGAGCCATTGCACGAGCATCATCGTTCTGTCGTCGATCGGCGTTGCGCAGTTGTAGATGATGTGATGCACGCCGCTTGCCGGATACATGCAGCCGAAGCGCCGCGCGAACGGCACGTACCATCGGTTCATCAGATGGCGCTCGGTGATGTCGTCGGTGGTGCCCGTGATCCGGAAGCTCGCTTGCGGGTTGCGGATCGGCACGCGCGTCTCGGCCTCAAAGCCCCATTCGTTCGGACGGAACTCGTACTTCGATGGCTTCGGATTGTCGAAGAGACCGAAGTTCGACTTGTGCACGAAGCTGAAGTGCGAGTTGTCGAACGAATTCTCCATCATGCGCAGCGCGCTCGTGTTCCACTGTTCGTAGAACTGCAGGATGCGCCGGTAGCCCGGTGCGTTTTCCTCGGCAAATTCGGGAATCGGCTGCAGCGGATCGTCGAGCGCAACCCACGCGTAACCGTAGCGCTCCTCGCAGCGATACGACTGCACGATCGCGCGCGAGGGAATCTCGCCGCCCGCGTTTTGCGGAATGCGCACGCACTTGCCGCTGCAGTCGTAGGTCCAGCCATGATAGCCGCAGGCGATGTTGCCATCGGCATCGACGAATCCCTTCGACAGCTTCGCCGTGCGATGGCAACAGCGGTCGCGCAGCGCATGCGGTTTTCCGCCCGCGCCTTTCCACAGGACGATCGGTTCGTTAAGCAGCGTGAACGGCTGCGGACCTTCGTCCAGTTGCGAGATCGGCATGACCGCGTACCAGAAGCGGCGCAAGACTTTCTGACGTGTGACCAGCATGATCGGACTCCTTGATTCCGTGACGCCCGCTCAGGGCATGACCTTCGCGTTCTGGATGTACTGCAGCGTATAGGCGCTCTTGTAGTCGGTGCTCGCTTTGAGCAGCTTCGCGCCGACCATGTAGTCGTAAGTCTTCTTCCAGCGCGTGTCGGTCATCGCGCCGATGCCGAGCGTCGATGCATCTCCGCCGGTCACGAGCTTCAGCTTCTTCAGTTGCGCCACGCCAAACGCGAGCTGCGCATCAGTCATCTCGGGATTGTCCTTCTTGATGAGCGCGTTGCCCGGCGCCGGATTGGCGAGATAGCTTTTCCAGCCTTCCATCGACGCCTTCACGAAGCGCGCGACCACATCGGGCTTCTCGGCAAGAGTCTTCTTCATGCCGACGATGGTGGTGTTGTAGGGCGGATAGCCGGCGTCGGCAAAAAGGAAAAAGTGCGTTTTCACGTTCGCGCGATCGGCCTGGAACGTCTCGGATGACGGATACGCCTGCATCGCGACGTTCGCATCAGCGAAGAACGGCTGGATGTTGAACGTATAGGGACGCGTCTGACCGTCGCTATAGCCATACTTCTCCTTGAGCCAAGGCCACCACGACGTGCGGCCGGAGCCCGCGACGAGGATCGTCTTGCCTTTGAGGTCCGCGAGGCTCTTCACGTCGTCGTGCGTGAGCATGCCTTGCGGGTCGAACTGGAACGAGGCGGCGACCGTCGTCACAGGAATCCCCGCCTCGACGCTCGACAGCACCTGGAAGTCGTAGCCGAGAATGAAATCAGCCTGGCCGCCGACGAGCAACTGCATACCGTTGACCTGCGGGCCGCCCATCTTGATCGTGATGTCGAGCCCGGCTTTCTTGTAGAGGCCCGTGGCCTGCGCCTGATAGAAGCCGCCGTGCTCGGCCTGCGCATACCAGCTCGTCAGGATGGTGATGTGATCGTCGGCGTGCGCCGATGTCGTCGAACAAATACTCGCGGCCAGAACGATGCTGCTCAAGATGCGATTCAATACACGCATGAAAAGGGCTCCCCTGTTAGAACGTAGGAAGACCATGCGGACGTAAGAACGTGTCGGGCGCTATGCGCTCGGCGTGCCGGATGACGATCGAGGAAGATTCGGGGCGATTCACGCAACGCTTCCTGTCGACGGAATCCGGACGATTCCGTTCGAACGTCGAGGCTGGTCGACGTAGGCGCGCGATGCGCCCCAAGAGCAATGCCCCACGCCGGTCAGATACGCCGACGCTAGCCGCTTATACTCTGCAACGCTTTAAGCGATATCCATGCCAGAGATTCGTTGCCGGGACTGGCGTACCTTGGGTCGTTGCAAGCCTGTCCGAGCGGGCGATACAGGGGCAGCGGCGCCCAATCATGAAGCATGGACGCACTGTCAAGGAACGCCTTCGGCCCTCACAGAGCTCGGATCGGATTCGGCCAAGCCATTTACCCAGTACATGACGGATTGCGGGGGTAATGAGTATGCGAGCGCCACCTAGCACCTGGACTGGATAGGCAAGGTGTATGTGAATCACCGATATAGCTTGGCAAGCGGCCATTACGGAGGGCGGAGTTCGAGTGGCAGCAGTGGGTCGCGAAGACTCGTTCATTGACGTGAGAAGTGCCGTTTAGGCTTATTCGACGCCTGGCCGTCGGCGCCGCGGCACGCTCACAGCAATGTGAATGAGGGCAGGCATCGAACAACCCTAAACGCGAAGAGTCCTTCGATGACCCTGAAGAGGGTCATTCACGCTCGTCCCGCGACGGCGCAGATCTATTCTTTACCCGCTCCCTCATCCACTCTTAAACTCTCCATCCTGAACGGTCGGTCACCACCCTGCATAGCTCTACGATCTTCAGGGCGCTGTTGAATGTCTCATACTCGCCGTACTGACTCCCACAGAGTCCGGCTCTTTTCAACCCACAAGAGACGTTCGGGTCTTCCAGAAACGGCCATTCATGCGAGCACCGGGCCACTGCGACGGCGGGCTTTCTCAACGCACGGGCCGACAAAATATATTGACGAGATTTCCATCCGGGTCGCGCAGCAGTAGCGAGCGATTGCCCCAAGGCATCAATGTCGCCGGCATCACGATGGTTTTACCGGACGCTTTCATCCGTTCGAACACCATGTCGACGTCCTCCACTTCGAACTCCAGGATTGCCGATTGATTGGCTGCGGCAGTGGCCGCTCCGACATTGAAAAGCTTGATCAGGTGCTCAGATGAAATCGCGAGGGCCGTGCTCGCGAATCGCATTTCGGCAAACCCATCGGCTAGCCGCACAGCCTCGATCCCGGACAGCCTCTGATAAAACTCGACCAGCCGTTCAATATCTGCGGTAACCAGTCGAACCGATGCAAACTTCATTTTAAGCTCCTTTAAAAGAGCTTCAGTCTACTGGGGCATGCTGTCAGATTCTGGCAGTATCGTGCGACTAGCGACCTGATTGAGTTTGCGCCATTCTCGAAGCAGAGTGGAACGCCGCTTGGGATAGCGCTCCATCTTTTGCTCGACGCTCAAGATCCGATCCGAACGGAAATTCCGAAAATCGGCTCGAAGCTCGCACCAACACATCAGCACCCGTGCCTGGTCGAAATACACCAGGGCAAAGGGCCAAACGACGCGCCGCGATTGAATGCCGCTGCCGTCCACGTAGGTAATCTCGAGCTTCAACTCTGCACGGACCGCGGCACGCAGCAGGTCCGGCGAGATCGTGTGGGCAGGTCTCGTCAACGGCGCGCCGACCAGCAGCGAAGATTCCTCTAGCTCGCGGCGCAGTTCGGCGGGCAGCACGGCCGCTATCTTTGCAAGCGCGCCGAGCGCACCCCCTGATAGCGTCTCGTCGCAGCGATCGGCCACCCAGCGCATGCCAAGCACCAAAGCATCGAGTTCCTCCGAGCGGAACATGATGGGTGGTAGCATGAAGCCCGGCTTCATCACATAGCCAATGCCCGGCGCCCCCTCGATGAGTGCGCCCTGGGCCTGCAAACTGGCGATGTCCCGGTACAAGGTGCGAGTGCTTACGCAGAGCTCATTGGCAAGAGTTTGGCCGCTCACGGGACGTCGATAACGACGTAACACTTGCAGGAGTTGAAGGAGGCGTTCTGCACGGGACATACGTGAATTGTGATATTGGCACGGAGGGAAATCAACAATGTGATCCGGTGCTTCGAACCGAATGCAGTTCATTCGTTCCGAGGACCATTGCATTGTCGACGATCTATACGGCTCTGTCGAACGTCCTTTCCTGGCCGAGAGCACCAGTTCAACGCTGGTTCTGTTGAGGTGCCGTTGAACGCTTCGACGGCAGCTTTCGGGCGGCTTCTGTGGATGATTACAGCCGGCCAGCTTCGGACTTCGGCTGGCGTCGCGAGTCCGCCATTCGCATGTCTCAAGCTTCCAAACTTCGGACGTTCGCATATCGCCGACTGGCGGTTGATCAGCCGAAGCGCTCAGGCCGCTTGGAGATTCGCCACCCCTGCCTGCGCTAAATGTTGACGTAACGTGGCCAAGGCAGGATTGTCGAAGACCTATTTGGCATGCCACTTTCCTCGATCCACGCATCGCTGAACATACATCCTGTGTTCGTTCGGATCGCGCGCGACCTTTCTATGGTGTCGCCGTGCATTACAAACTCGGCAGGCTGCAACAATGTTCCGCTTGCAATTCGCGCCCCCATCAACCCGAGCACGAAGATGCTCGCCTGTCCAGTGCAGTTGCGGCGCTTGACGGCGGGAGATGTTGTATCGCTCAATGAACGGCTCAGCGCTGCCGTCCTACATTGGATAACCGCAATAGAAGCAAAGACCGGATTGACGTTTGAAAGCACGAGCGCGGTGTAGCGCGATTGGCGAAGGCATGAGCGACTCCAGATGTCAGGAAGATTCGGGGAAATTTCGAAACCCGCTCGCCCTTTAGGTGCCCACGGGAAGCAGCCAACTCAGTTGCACTGGCACCACATCAACTCTTCAAGAGATTGACGCACCAAGTCTAGTGCGACTTGGACTTCAGGCAAGTTGGTTTTCAGCAGAATTTGCTCCCACCCGACAACGGCTTGTTGTGCGTTCCTTGATAGTTTTCTCGATGGCGTTGGAGGAGGAGTGTTTGCCCTAGGCCTTCTCAAAGCCACTGTTACGGTCGACTATTCGCCGATCAACTCGACGGACCGTGCGGCGGCTGTACTTCTTAGGTGATCCTTGCTCTGATCCGGGCGGTTCAGGGGTGACTCATGCACTTCGCATGGTTCGCCGTCCGGCAGCCCAAGTCAAAGCGGTGTGAGACTCAGTTCGGGCCAGTTGCAGCCGTTCGACCGGACATGCTGTCGGACATTCGAAGGACCGCTTCACCAGATACTCGCCTTTGCGGCTCAATATCCGAGGTGCTGTGCGGCGTCACAGCACTTCGCCGGGATTCAGGATATGCTTGGGATCGAGCGCTATCTTGAGCCGACGCATCAGGCTTATTTCAGCATCGCTGCGCGTGCAGGCGAGGTAGGGGCGTTTCAGCACGCCGATTCCGTGCTCCGCCGAAATCGGTCCGCCCGTTTGTTGCATGACAGCGTAGGCGGTTCGATCGAGTTTGTCCGCCAGCGCTACGTCCAGCGAAGAAAGGCGATTACCTCGAATTCTTCGCGTGGATCGATTTGCTGTGCGCACTGTCGACCTGCCTAGGTGGCGATCTGTCAGTGCCAGTGTGGGGCCCCGACGCGCGCGATCCGCTGGAAGTGTGCCGGCCGCTTGGCATCGAAGTCTGGCAATTCGCGCCAAAGATGCTCGACGGTTGGTCGCCGCCAGCTCTCGCCGCCTACAAGGGGCAGCACGGCATGGTGTTGAATCAGCCACAATGGGAGTGAGCTTGCGGCTACCTGAATCGTCCGATTAACACGCGCGGCGAACAGGCTGGTTTTCGCCAACAATGGCCTCACCACGACGAGAGGGCGAACATGCGCTATAGCCCCGATATGATCCGCACCATCGCTCTGGCCGGGCATGCCGGCAGCGGCAAGACCTCGCTTGTGGAAGCGCTGCTGTACCACGGCGGCGCGCTCCATGCGCCCGGCAGCGTCGCGCGAGGGACTACGGTCTGCGATTTCGAACCGCTCGAGCGGAAGTATCACCACTCGCTCAACTCCACCGTCACGCACCTTCATTACCGCGACACTCGCATCTATCTGCTCGATACGCCCGGTTACCCCGACTTTTCCGGGCCGTCGTTCAGTGCGCTGCCGGCCGTCGAGACGGTCGCCATCGTCATCAATGCGCAGACCGGCATCGGAATGACCACCCGGCGCATGATGAATTGGGCGAGCGAACGTAAGCTTTGCAGAATGATCATCGTGAATGGTATCGATGAAGAAAAGGTCGACCTTCCAGCGCTACTCGCGCAAATCCAGCAAACCTTCGGCAGGGAATGCCTGCCTGTCAACCTGCCGGCGCAGCACGGCCGCCAGGTGGTGGACTGCTTTTTCAACCCTGCTGGAGACGCCGATTTCCTGTCCGTTGAAGCTGCGCACAGTGCGCTGGTCGATCAGGTGATCGAACTCGACCCGGAGCTGATGGAGCTATACCTGGAGCAAGGCGAGGCGATCCGCCCGGAGCAGTTGCACGAGCCTTTCGAGCGTGCGCTGCGCGAGGGCCATCTGGTGCCGGTGTGTTTCACCTCGGCGACCAATGGCGCCGGCATCGAGGCTCTCCTCGATGTGTTTGTCCGGCTCCTGCCCAATCCGCTGGAAGGCAACCCGCCGCAGTTCTACCGCGACGCCGGCTCCCACAAGGAAGTCGTGCGTGCCGAACCCGCCGCCGACAAGCACGTGCTGGCCCACACCTTCAAGATCGTGATCGACCCTTACATTGGCAAGATCGCCGTGTTCCGCATCTATCAGGGGACGATCGAGCGCGATAGCCTGCTGTATATCGGCGACAGGCGGCAGCCGTTCCGGGTCGCCCATCTGTTGATGTTGCAGGGCAAGGAGCACGTCGAGGTCCTGCGAGCCGGTCCCGGCGATATCTGCGCGGTGGCCAAGGCCGACGACGTCGGCCTCGATGCCGTGCTACACGACGCGGCCGACGACGGCAACATTCACCTCGTCCCGCCGGACTTGCCGACGCCCATCTATGGTCTCGCGATCGAGCCGGCGCGCCCGGGCCACGAGCAGCGGCTGTGGGAAGCACTGCAGAAGCTGAGCGCGGAAGACCCGTGTCTACACATCGAACGCGAGGCGAGCACCAACGAGACCGTGGTGCGAGGCCTCGGCGAGTTGCATTTGCGCTATATGCTGGAGCGTCTGTCCGACCAGTACAAGCTCGAAGTCGTGACACGGCCGCCGAAAATCGCCTATCGCGAGACCATCGGCGCAAGCGCCGAGGGACACTGCCGCCACAAGAAGCAATCCGGTGGCGCCGGGCAGTTTGGTGAAGTGATGCTGCGCGTGGAGCCGCTGCCGCGAGGCGCGGGGTTCGAATTCGTCGACGCTGTCAAGGGCGGCGCCATCCCTGGCCAGTTCATTCCCGCCGTGGAAAAAGGTATTCTTCAGGTGATAGAAAGCGGGCCTCTTGCCGGTGTCCCGATGCAGGACGTGCGGGTCACGGTCGTCGACGGCAAGAGCCATTCGGTCGACTCAAAAGAGGTGGCATTCGTCACCGCCGGGCGCAAAGCCTTCATCGATGCGGTGCTCAAAGCCCAGCCCATCGTGCTCGAACCTATCGTGGATATCGAGGTAACAACGCCAGAACCGGCAATGGGCGAAATAATCGGCGATCTGTCGTCGCGGCGCGGCCAGGTTCATGGCTCCCGCCCGTCCGCCGGGAACGCCGTGGTCGTCGCAGGACAGGTGCCGCTTGCCGAGCTCAACCACTATCAGTCGCGTCTGAACGCGATCGCCGGTGGACACGGCAGCTACAGTATCGAACTCAGCCATTACGCGCCGGTGCCCGCTGCCACGCAGGAATCGTTGGTGGCGCAGCACAAAAAACGAAGCGACACGGTCCAGCCGTGAATGGCCGGCTGTCCTGTGGCATCTGAGGGACATCATGAAAGTTATCGTGCTCGGTGGCGGCTGGTCGGTGTGACAGCCGCGTATCAGGTGCAGAAGGATGGCCAGGAAGTCGTGATCATCGAGCGCCATCCGGTCGTTGCAGCGCAAACCGTCTGAACGTCTGTTCGGCAGTAGGGGCGAATGACAATTTTTGACCGGGTCTAGCCGGTTCAACTTGCGAGCTTTCCCTCGACCCCGCTCGTCACGACGAATTCATGCCGCTCTGGCCGGATGCGAAAGACAGTCGCCTCGCAGACACGATCGTCGTCCAGCCGCGTCGCCCGCCGCGTCAGTAGCAGCGGCGCGCCGACATCGATTTCGAGACTTCGAGACATGCGGCAAGGTCTTCCCCCGGGAATGCCCGCGCCGCACTGGAAACATCTGTCTCCAAATCGCGTCTCCAGGCTGGTTTAGTAAAATGAGAGCTGCAAAAACTTCAATGAACTCGCCACTCAGACACTCCATGGACATTTTTTACTATTGGCAGAAACTCGAGCAAAATCTGAAGGAAGGACCGGTCGGGTATTTCGGCTCGAACAATACAAAAATCCTGGAGCTGACACAGCGATTGCCTAACAGGCTGTTGAAAAGCGCCCCGTCATGACGACCGAAGCTATGTTCAGGAGACTTGCGCGTGCGATATTGCGCTGAATTAACGGTTCACCGCGCGATCTGCGCGGGGCAGGCGCACGCATGCGGCTCGTCTGGCGCGCAGTCTTCGCGCATTGGCGGCTCATCGCGTCGCTCCTCGCGGCACCATCCCTGGCATTCGGGCCATGCGGGTCAGATTGCTCGCAACCATCGTCAGCTTGAAGTGCTGGTCGACGCGCTTGAGGCCGCGATAGACCGTCTGCCGGATCCGCCCGATGGTTTTGCCCCAGCCGAAATGCTCTTCGATTCGTTTGCGGATGATCTGGCTAGTCCGGTAGCCCGCATGCCGCGAAGTGCGACCGTCGATGGCGCTGCCGCCCCAACGCTCATCGTTGCGCGCGACATGCGGTGTCACGTTGCGAGCGCGGCAATCGTTCACGAAGTCACGGGTGTCATACGCCTTGTCGGCGCCAACTGTCTTCGCATGAGTACCTGGCACGCAATCGAGCAATTGCAATGCGCTGGCCCGCTCGGCAAAACCATCTGCGTGACTAACCACGGCGCCGACCACCAGCCCCGAGCGATTCTCCATCAGGATGTGCCCGTGGTAGCACAGGATGGCCGGGCTCTTGTGGCTCTTCTTGAACAATCGCGCCTCCGGATCAGTAGTCGACTCGTGCGTGGCATTGCTACGTCGCTCGCCTTTCCAGTCGGTGTCGGCGTTGCGGCCACCGCCGGCTGGCGGACCATCGTCCGGGCCGTCCTTGCGGCGGAAGCTTTTGTGACTGGCCCACGCCTGAATCAGCGTGCCGTCCACCGAGAAATGCTCTCTCGACAGCAAGCCCCGCTTGTCCGCCAGGCTCATGACTTCGGTGAAGAACGCTTCCACGACTTCATGCTCCAGAAGCCGGTCGCGGTTCTTCGAGAACACCGAGTGGTCCCACACGGCGTCCTCAATCGCCAGCCCGACAAACCAGCGGAACAGCAGGTTGTAGCGCATCTGCTCCATCAGCATGCGCTCGCTGCGTACGGAGTAGAACACCTGCAACAGCAGCGCCCGCATCAGCTTCTCAGGCGCAATCGAGGCACGACCGGTGTCCGCGTAGATGACGCTGAACAGCCCGTTGAGCCGTTTCAACGCATCATTCACCAGCAACCGGATCGGTCGCAACGGGTGATCTGCCGGGACGAAGTCCTCGAGCTTGACCGTCGTGAACAGGGGTTCCTGCATCTCGTCCATTCCGCGCATCGCATCCGCTGCCAAAGATCATGAACACGATATCCATAACGCCCGTCCTTCAAACCCCGTTTACACGGGATCCAAATTCAACAGCCTGCTAAGCGTATCTGGGTCTTCAAGACCCCGAGAGGAATGAAGGGCTCCATCCAACTAGTCGGGTCACTCCTTGTCAGCGAGACACCGTGCGTCGCAGTCAAGACTGACTATCCCAACGTGATTTACTACGACCCGTTCTCTTCCGAGTCGGTAATGTACATCGACTCGGGCACACCACAGCGCATCCAGGAGGTCTCTGGATACTTCCAGTACCGGTTTCACTCTGCCTTTAGCTCGAACTTTCAGGGAGACGCCGGTCTGCAAGCTATGGAGTCGAACGTCGTGCGCGGGTTCGAAGCGCTGGTCGCTGACTGGGACACGTGTCAGATGCTCGACCGTGTTAAAAATCGCGAGAAGGTTCAGCCCATCAATCCTTTCGCACAACATTCAGCGTAACAGAGGCTTTGTTGCGTGACCTGTCCGGTAGCTGAGTTGGCATGGCTAGCCGCACTTTCCCATATTGCCCAGCGAACACAGTATGTCGCCGTGAGTGGATATCAGACGGCCATCGAGGCGCCGCTTGCATCGATGATCGTCGCGCTGCTGCGCGCAGCTGGCGGTTGCTGCTGACGATGCTCTGGCTGCTGACCGAATGGCTCGCCCGCGTGGCATCTGAATGACTGTGGCCGTCACTGAAGCGATCACGCTTGCCGCGAGCATCGTGCTTTATCTCACGCGCGGGCCGGCTTCGATTCAGCGGCCCGTGCCCGCGGAGATGAATCGAAGCCGGGCGCTTTCATAGGCGCTCGGTCGTCAAATGAAAGCGCCGGTCGACCGTGGCGAGCAGGCGCTTCGACAGGCGCGTGGCGCGCCCCTGAATCAGCCGGTCCGACACGCGCGACAGACCGTAGGACACGAACAGCACTGCAATCAGCGTCGCCCCGAAAAGCATGAGCGACGTCTCGCCGCTCTCCTCGCCGAACAGTCCGTCGAAGAAATGAAAGGTCATATAGACGCAGATGAAGTGCCAGAGATAAATGCCATAACTTTCGCGCCCGAGGGCCGCGGCGCAGCGTCGAACCAAGGGCATGCTCGGCGCCGCATGCCCTCTCTCGCGTTCCTTGCGGGCATGGCGCGAGCACACGAACAGCAGGAACGCCACCGCACTGCACGCGGCGAATACAGGCGCGAGCGCATTTGCCTTGTCGAGCCATACACCGAGCGCGGCCGTGACGAGCGCGAAGCCCAACGCAAGCAACAGATAGAGCCACGACACGCGCCCGGTCAGATCGGATGCGCCGAGCAAATGCGAGCGGAACGCGTACCACGCCCACATGCCGACGATGAAGCACGGCCCCTGTACCGGCGGCCAGAAGTAGCTGAACGTATTGTTGGCCACATTGCATTCGAGCGTGCCGTTGCAATCGCTCATCGACAGTACCGCGAGCGACAGGCCCAGCATCAGGATGGTGGCCAGCAACAGGCGCGTGCGGTTCATCGCCAGAAAGAACAGCAACGGCGCGATCAGATAGAAAAGCATCTCCACACCGATCGACCAGCCGCCCGGCACGACGTTGTTGATCGCGGTCGGCGACAGCGCATGAAGGAAGACCATGTTGAGCAATACGTCCATCGGGCCATGCGCGCCCAGAATCCATGCACGCTCGATGCCTGAGCGCATCGCGCCGTAGCTGATGAGGCCATAGACCGCGATCGCCGCGTAATACAAGGGCGCGATACGAAAGAAGCGCTTGATATAGAAGCGCAGCGTGACGTGACCCGCGCCCGCGCAACGCTCGTGATCCATTTCGAGCGTCATGAAGATCGTGATCGCGCTGATCACGAAGAAAAGCTGCACGCCGTACTGGCCCATTTGCGCAAGCAGTGTTACGCCTCCCGGCAAATTGGGAAACTGAAACGACAGGTGTACTGCAACGACCCCGACGATCGCAAGCGCCCGGCCTGCATCGAGCGCGGCAACACGTCCCTTCTGCATCGATGATCTCCTTCGCGTTGATTCCGACCTTCAAAGGCTCCAACCTTCAAAGGCCGATAGGCCGGTGGACAAAGACGCTTCCGGCGCAGTTCCGCCCAGACCGTGTTTGAGGCCCAAGTCTTACAAGAAGAAACGCGATACACGCATGGATACAATTTCGGCATTGGCCTCCGCGCATAACACATTCTTTATCGGGAACATGTGTGCGAATTCCTGTCATATGTGACTGTCACGGGTGAAACCGGCCACTGAAACATATCGCCTAGCTTCGAACGGACGCCTGATTCGCCAAAAATCCGCCAAAGTAATAAAAACTTAGTGGATTACCTGACAGAGCGACAGCACCCCGGATGTCCTGACGTCTACCTTGAGCCCATTTGGCGTGCCTTGGGCCTGCGATCGTCAACCATCGGAATAGAGCCGTTCGATGTTCCGCGACTGACGCGAGGGTTGTCCGACACACGGCCGTCGACGTGTCGCCCACTAAAAAACGGGCTCGCCATGAACTGCACCCCACCAAGTTGGACGGTAAGTTTCTGGGCCGCCAGAAGCTGGGTCCTTTATTGCACGGGACTCAGCCCATTGAGTTCGAGCTTGATACGCTCGTGGTTATAGTAGTGAATGCACTGACAGATCGGTACCTTTCGGGATGTACTGCCTCAATAGTCCATTGGTGTTCTCATTCGACCCACGCTACCAGGGATGTTGCGGGTCGCAGAAGTAGACGGCAATGTCTGTGGCAACGGTGAAACGTCTGTGGTTGGCCATCTCCGTTCCACGATCCCATGTTAGCGATTTATAAAGTTCCTGTGGCAACTTGCAGGCATGCCTGAGGAGTGCATTGATGACCGTCTCGCTGTCCTTGCTGGCTATCTTCACCAGCATCACGTAGCGTGTCTGGCGCTCGACGAGCGTCGCAATCTGGCTGTTCGCGCTGCCGCACAGCAGATCGCCTTCCCAGTGTCCCGGTACCGCGCGGTCTTCAACTGTCGCTGGACGTTCGCTGATCGATACCGTGTCGCGAATCCTGCCGTGATCATCCGTCTTCTGTGTGTGATGGCGCGAACGGCGCATGGCCCGGGTGCGCCGCAAATGGTCCAGCAGTTCCTTCTTCAGGGCACCGCGTGCCTGGATGAAGAGACTGCGATAGATGGTCTCGTGTGACACGTGGAAATCCTCGTTGCCCGGGTATGCCCGCCTGAGCCATCCGGCGATCTGCTGGGGTGACGATTCCAGCTGGAGTTTGTCTGCCACGATGCGTGCCAACATCCGGTGTTCAACCAGTTTGCAGAGTTTGGGCCGTTGCGCCCGATCCTAGGCAAGCTGGTCGGCACGGCTTGCCCGATAGCCGTCCGGTCCACTGTTGCGTTTGATTTCGCGGCAGATGGTGGAGGGAGCCCGTGAAAGCCGACTGGCTATTAACTGGATCGAATCGCCAGCAACGAGCGCCCTCGTCTTCCGACGCGATCCACCTAAAGCCGTTGAGTGCCGGGAGGAAATGCCGGTATCACTGACGGTATCGGCGGCGCTATGGGACCCCTGTCAGGCCCAACGCTGGGTTTGCGGCGGGTGGTGTATGGGTAGGATAATGGGTAGGCGGCGGGCTGGGAAAGCGGGAGTCAAACCTGGCGCGGCTTTCCGGGCGGTTGTTGGACCCTGCTGCCTGCAGCAAACCATGTCGGGCGTCTCTTGGCAACGGTTGGCAGATACGGCTGACGTGGGTTAGAGACTGGCCACTATGCGCAGCCGCGAAGTGTGAGTTGGCAAGTCGGATTTACGGTGGCCGGGCGGCGGAGGAGTCGAACCTGGCCAGGCTTTCCTCGCGGTTGTAGAAAAGTCTGTGTGATTTGTTGCCTGTTGATGGGGAGGTCCCGGTCATCCTGCCGAATTTTTGTCAACGCTAGCTCATAGCGGATACCTCGATCAACATGCCGTTTCTGTTGGTATATCGGGTGGTATGTCACTCCTGAAAAATCAACAGACCCTTGCCGGAAAGCCGATTCCGGGCATTTTTCAAATCCCGCCCTGGGCACCATTTCGAATCGTCGATTCGAATCTTCAAGCGCTTCGCGCTTTCTTCAGACAACGCCGGCCCGTATCAGACCATCGCGTTGTCTCCGCTTCTTCTGCGATTCACTTTCGTGGCGCTTCATCGCTCAGAACTCGTTCCGATAGGCAAATAGCCCCGGAAGTCCGCCGCTCATCACGAATAGAATTTTCTGTCCGGCCGGATACTTGCCGGTAGTCACGTTTTCTACGAGCCCGGCAAAAGCTTTGCCGCTATACACGGGATCGAGCAGCAGACCTTCCGTCGATGCCATCAGCCGAACGGCAGCGCGCATGTTATCGGTCGGAATGCCGTAGCCGGGTCCAAGCTGCGCCTCGTCGATCGAGATCGCGTCATCATTCACGCTTAGGCTTGGGTCGATCAGTCGAACCGTCTGATTCGCTTTATCCAAAGTAACCGTGCGCGCATGCCCGGCATTCCCATACACCGTGAATGCCGCAATACGTGACGGATCCAGGCCCAGCGCAACCAAACCCGCAACCAGTCCCGCATGCATGCCGCCGCTTCCGTTCGGCACCACGATGCGATCGAAAGCCACGTTTTGCGCCTGCGATTGCGCGACGATTTCAGCGGCGCAGTCCGCATAGCCGAGGCAACCGGCCGGACTCGAACCGCCCAACGGACACACATACACGTTACGGCCCTGCGCCCGCAACTCGTTCGCGCGTTCTTCGGCGAATTGCAGTGCGTTGGCCGCGCCGGGAAGATCGTGCACGCGAGCATCGAATAGCGCATCGAGCAGCACGTTGCCGTTCTCCATGTAGTCGTGATCGGAACGGGGCACGGTTCTCGTCAGCACCAGTTCGCATTGAAGTCCGACGCGAGCCGCCGCGGCCGCCGTTAGGCGCGCATGGTTCGATTGACGTGCGCCGACGGTAATGATGGTGTCCGCGCCACGCGCGAGCGCTTCGCCAATCAGGAATTCGAGCTTGCGCAGCTTGTTGCCGCCGCCACCCAATCCCGTCAGATCTTCTCTTTTGACGTAGATGTCCGCGCCGCCGAGGCGAGCGCTCAGACGCGTGAGGTGCTGAATTGGCGTCGGGCCTTCGAGAAGCGCTTGGCGCGGAAACCTTGATAAATCGAGGCGGTGCGATAAGGCGGAGTTCATGGTCGTGGGCGGGCGAGAGAGTTGAACGAGACGCCGTATTCCAGCCAGCAATTTATCAACGTCGGCGTCAGTGGTTAGATAGCTGACCGATGCGCGCGCGATCTGCGTCAGGCCTCTGATCGTCATATCGAACGGTGTATATGCGACGCCATTCGAGCCGATCGTGATGCCGTGTGCCGCCAATGCGCGTCGCACCGACATGGCGTCGAGTCCGGCGACGTTGAACGACACCAGACCGGATCGTTCGACACCCTGGTCGAGTACGGACACGCCCGGCATCGCGGCCAACCGCTCGCGCAATAGCTGCGCGGTCCGATCGATCTGCGCGCGGATATTGTCGATGCCGATTTCCAGCGCTTCGTCCAATGCATTCGCCAATCCGCAATGCAGTGCAATCGACGCTTCCGATGATTCGAGACGCGCGGCATCGCCGCGCAGTACCGGCTCGCAGTTGGCGTCGAGCGGCGCGGAATAGGTGTCGACGAAGGCTGGCATCAAGCGGGGCAGAAAATTCCGCCGCACGAATAACAGCCCGGTGCCGCGCGGTCCGCGCAGTGCCTTGCGGCCCACGCCCGCCAGCACCTCGCAGCCGAGTTCGACGACGTCGATCGGCAGTTGTCCGATGGCCTGCGCCGCATCGATGAAATACGGAATGCCGTGACGGCGCGCTATCTGCCCAACCGCGGCAGCCGGATTGATCAGTCCGCCATTGGCCGGTAGCCACGTGAGTGCAATCAGTCGGACCCTGTCGTCGAGCATCGCTTCGAGTGCGCCAGGATCGACCCTGCCGCTGGCATCGGAAGGAATCGTCTCTATCGATGCACCCGCGCGCTGCGCCAGAAGACGCATCGTCGCGAGATTGCCGCCCCATTCGTGCCGCGCAACGAGGATGCGTTGCCCCTCGCGCCACGGACCCAACGCCGCGAAAGCTGCGCCCCAGCCCGGCGAGTTGCCGGTCGTCAGCGCGATCTCGGCAGGCTGAGCGTTCAGCAGTCGCGCGGCGAGCGTGCGGGCCCGCTCGGTTTGTTCGCTAGCAGCCGCGCCCGCTTCCATGGGTCCCATCGACGCTTCGCGCAACAGATGCGCGTGAATCGCTTCGAGCGTGGCGGCCGACGGCAGCGACGCGCCCGCATGATTGAAATGCGTGGTACTGAGAACACCGGGTGTGCGGGCACGTAATGCATCGATGACTGCGGGCGACAGCGGAGAAGACATTGGCGGCTCCGAGTGTATGAGTGGAATTCAGGCGTTTTTCAATGCGACAACCGCTTCGACTTCGACGGCGACTCCCGCCGGAAGCGACGCGACACCAACCGCGCTACGCGCGTGACGGCCGGCGTCGCCGAAGATCTGCACCATCACGTCCGACGCACCATTGGCAACCGTGCTCTGCGCACTGAACGCCGGCGTGCTCGCGATGAACACGTTCAGGCGCACGACGCGCGCCACGCGCTCGAGCCGGTCGCCTGTCGCCGCGACGATCTGCGCGACGACACCGAGCGCAGACAGCCGCGCGGCCTGAGCGCCTTCGGCGTCGCTGATATTGTCGCCGAGACGCCCGAGATATGCAGGCTGTCCGTTGTTGCGCGAAATCTGACCAGAAATGTGAAGCAGATTGCCTTCTTGCACGAATGGTACGTAATTGGCAGCGGGTGCGGACGCGAATTCAAGCGTCAGGCCGAGGCTGGCGGCGCGGGAGGTAATCGAGGAGGCCATCGGAAGGGTACCGTTTTAGTGACGGAAAAGCTTCGATGCTATTGATTCGCGCTGCACGCGACCAACGAATTATCGCGCTCGACGTATGAGCCAGACTAATGCGTTCAGCCGAGCGGGTCTTGCTGCGCCGTTTGCACGATCCATGAGCGGAATGCGGTCGCGGCGGCATCGAGCTTGCCCTTGCGCGTGACGAGCCACCACCCGATGCGCGGATCGTCGAGCACCGTGTCGGGCAACGCAGGCACCAGCGAGCCTTGCGCGAGCTGCTGCGCGATCAGCCGATGGCGGCCCATTGCGATGCCCTGTCCGGCCAGCGCCGCTTCGACGACGATGTTGTAGTCGTGCAATTGCACCCGTTGCGCGTCGCCGAGGTCCAGGCCGGCATGACGCGACCATGCTTCCCATTCGAACGAATGCGTCGAGTAAGAAATCAGCAATGGGAAACGCAGCAGGTCCAGTGCTTTGCGCGGACGCTTTCTGCCGGCAAGCAGCGACGGACTGCACACCGGCGAAAGACGCTCGGACATGAGCCTTTGGGAAGCGACACCCGGCCAGCCGCCGCGTCCATAGCGAATCGCCACGTCGACTTCGCCGCCCGGCACATCGGCGAGTGCGATGTCGGGCCGCAATTGCAGTTCGATATCCGGATGCGCGAGCGGGAACGTATGCAGACGCGATGCGAGCCAGCGACTCGCGAATGAAGACAGCAGGCCCACGTTCAGCGTTTTGCGTTCGGTGGAGAATGCTCGCACTTCGCTGGTGCCGAGCCGCAGCAGTTCGAAAGCGGCGTGGACTTTCGCATAGTACGCGCGGCCTGTCCCGGTGAGTTCAATCGCGCGCGTTTGGCGCTCGAATAGCGCGATACCCAGATCGGCTTCGAGCTTCTGGATATGGTGGCTGACCGCGCTTTGCGTGACGAACAGTTCTTGCGCCGCGCGGCTGAAACTCAGGTGGCGCGCGGCGGCTTCGAAGGCGCGCAGCGAAAGCAGAGGCGGTAAGGGGCGGGCGGTGCGCATCGAATCGGACGATAACAGCGTGAGTGAAGTCTGCCGTTATACGCCTGAAGGGACGCAAATGAAACCCTTACCGTCCGGCTTCATTCCTGCCACGCCGCTCCTTCCGGATACCAGTACTTGTCCAATGTCCCTTCCAGCATCTCGATGCTATAGCCCGGCCGTTGTGGCGGCATGTAGTGCCCGTTGCGGATCACCACGGGGTCCACGAAATGCTCGTGCAGATGATCGACATATTCGAGCACGCGATTTTCGAGCGACGCCGACACGCAGATATAGTCGAACAGCGAAATATGCTGCACGTACTCGCACAGGCCGACGCCACCCGCATGCGGGCACACCGGCACACCGAACTTCGCGGCCATCAGCAGTACGACGATCACTTCGTTGAGTCCACCGAGCCGACAACTGTCGATCTGGCAAAAGTCGATGGCTTGCGCCTGCAGCAGTTGCTTGAACATCACGCGATTGTGGCAATGCTCGCCGGTTGCGACGCCAATCGAACCGAGCCGCCGGCGAATCGCCGCATGACCGAGGATGTCGTCGGGACTGGTGGGCTCCTCGATCCACCACGGGTCGAACTCGGCGAGACGACGCATGTTCGCGATCGCCTCATCGATGTCCCACACCTGGTTGGCGTCCATCATCAGTTTCAGGTTCTCGCCGATCTCTTCGCGCAGAATGCGCGCACGCCGCACGTCTTCTTCCAGGTCGCCACCGACCTTCTGCTTGAAATGCGTCCATCCCTGCGCGACGCCTTCGCGCGCGAGCCGGCGAATCTTGTCGTCGTCGTAACCGAGCCATCCTGCGGATGTCGTATAGGCCGGATAGCCGTGCGCGAGCATTTCCTTTTCTCGCTCGCCTTTGGTCTTCGCATGACGATGCAGCATCGCGAGTGCTTCGTGCGGCGTGATCGCATCGGTCACGTAACGAAAGTCGAGGCAGCGCACGAGTTCTTCCGGACTCATGTCGACCAGCAGCTTCCAGACCGGCTTGCCGACGGATTTCGCCCACAGGTCCCACACAGCGTTGACGACCGCCGCGGTGGCAAGATGAATCGCGCCCTTGTCCGGACCGATCCAGCGTAGTTGGCTATCCGAAGTGAATGCGCGCCAGAAAGCACCCATATTCGCGGCGATATCTTCGAGCTTCTTGCCGACGATCAATGGCGTGAGTGCATTCACGGCAGTCACGCAGATTTCATTGCCGCGGCCAATCGTGAACGTGAGACCGTGGCCAATCAGGTTCGGCGTGTCGGTTTCGAGCGTGACGTAGGTGGCGGAGTAGTCCGGCGCGGCATTCATCGCGTCGGAGCCGTCCAGTGAACGTGAGGTGGGAAACCGGATGTCCCGAACGGACAGCCTTGTGATCGTCGTCATCTGCGCACCCTCCGGGGCTATGGCTATCGGCTTGTCGTCTGCGGACGCAGACGGGATCGGCTACATGCGCACGTTCTCCATGTGCGCGTTCCTGCCGCGTGTACGGGTAAGCCCTTGGTTCCCAGATACCAGGCATCCCTAGGTATTCCCCAGGCATTTGTACGCGTTGACAACACGGCATTCCCTTTCTAGCATGCTAGCATGTTCTCTCGAAATCAAGGCCTCCGTGAACTCGTCAGCCGAACTGGAGAATGCCGCTGGCAATCCTTATGTCGCACTGCAAAAAGTTGGCGGTGGCGAGCGCGGCAGTTTGACCGACGCGGTGGAGGCGGCGTTGCGAGAAGCGATCGTTACGTTGGCGTTGGAACCCGGCATGATGATCGACAAGATGGCCGTGTGCGAACGGATGGGGGTGTCGCGCTTTCCGGTGTCGTCCGCGTTGGCAAGGCTTGCGCATGCGGGTCTCGTCGAGGTATTGCCGCAGCGCGGCACGCGCGTCAAGCCGATCGCGCTCGACGACATCCGCCAGCATCTATTCATACGCAGCGCACTGGAGGTCGAGACGGTGCGCGGCGTGGCGCGAATGCACGACCGGGCCACGCTCGACGCATTGGCCAGCAATCTCGACCAGCAGCGCACTCTGGCTGGAAGTGGCGAACGTCTGGCGTTTCATGCGCTCGATCTGGCTTTCCATGAAATCCTGCTCGACGCGGTCAACCTGCCGCGCGTAAAGGAAATCGTCGCGGTGTCGCGCAATGCGCTGGACCGCGCGCGGCAATTGCTCGCAAGTCCGGAACGGCTCGTGCATACGCTGGAAGAGCACGAGAGCATCTTCAAGGCTCTTTGCGCCGGCGACGGCGATGCGGCCGCGAAAGCGATGCACGATCATCTCGACCAGGTCGTCGCCGAATTGCACCGGTCCGCGAAAGAGCGGCCCGACCTGTTCGCGCCTTGAATGAAAGCTGCAATGAAAGCCGTTGTCGAGTCGTAAAAAGCTCCACCGTAAAAGCGTTGGTGATACAGGCAGCCGTCGACAGATCAGCACATGAACCCACTCATTTCCGTCAACAAGCTTTGCAAGAGCTTTCCGGGCGTTAGAGCACTTCATGACGTCCGCTTCGAACTCATGGCCGGTGAGGTCCACGCGCTGATGGGCGAGAACGGCGCCGGCAAGTCGACGCTGATGAAGATTCTTGCCGGCGTCTATACGCGCGATTCCGGCGAAATTCTGTTCGACGGCAAACCCGTCGACTTTCAAGGCCCGCGCGACGCGCAAGCCGTCGGCATCGGCATCATTCATCAGGAACTGCAACTGATGAATCATCTGAGCATCGCGCAGAACATCTTTATCGGCCGAGAGCCGCGCAAGGGTCTGGGTCTGTTCCTCGACGAAGACAAGCTGAATGCGCAGGCACGCGAGATTCTCGCCCGCATGCACGTGAAGCTCGATCCGCGCAAGATAGTCGGCACGTTGACCGTCGCGAGTCAGCAGATGGTCGAGATCGCGAAAGCCCTGTCTTTCGATTCGCGTGTGCTAATCATGGACGAGCCCACCTCCGCGCTCAACGATGCCGAGATTGCCGAGTTGTTCCGGATCATCCGTCAATTGAAAGAGCGCGGCGTCGGCGTCGTCTATATCTCGCACAAGATGGACGAGTTGAAGCAGATCACCGATCGCGTCACTGTGATGCGCGACGGCGAGTATGTGGCCACCGTTCCGACCGAGGGCACCAGCGTCCAGACGATCATCGGCATGATGGTCGGGCGCACGCTCAGCGACATCGCGCCGGTGCAGAGCGCGCCGGCGAAAGGCGAACTCGCGCTCGAAGTGAAAAATCTCGTCGCGGGTCCGCTCGTGCGCGACGTCAGTTTCGAATTGCGCAAGGGCGAAATACTCGGCTTCGCCGGCTTGATGGGCGCGGGCCGCACGGAGCTCGCGCGTGCGGTGTTCGGCGCCGATCCGGTCGAATCGGGCGAGATTTTTGTGAAGGGCGTGAAGGCGTCGATCAAAAGGCCCAGTGATGCGGTCAAGCGCGGCATCGGCTATCTGTCGGAAGATCGCAAGCGCTTTGGTCTGGCCACCGGAATGGATGTCGAATCGAACATCGTAATGTCCGATCTCGGCAAGTTCCTGTCGCTCAATATGTTCCTGCGCAGCGGGCAGATTCGTAAAAGAGCGCAGCACTTCATCAAGCTGCTTGCGATTCGCACGCCTTCGGCGACGCAGCAGGTTCGGCTCCTGTCGGGCGGCAATCAGCAAAAGATCGTGATTGCGAAATGGCTCGAGCGCGATTGCGATGTCCTGTTCTTCGACGAACCGACGCGCGGTATCGACGTCGGCGCGAAAAGCGAAATCTACAAGCTGCTGCGCTCGCTGGCGGCGCAAGGCAAGGCGATCGTGATGATCTCCTCGGAGCTGCCCGAAGTTCTGCGCATGAGCGACCGCATCGTCGTGATGTGCGAAGGCCGCATTACCGGCGAGCTGTCCGCCAGCGAAGCGACGCAGGAGCGCATCATGCATCTCGCGACGCAGCGCGAATCCCTGAAAACGGCACAAGCCTGAAGAGGTCTATGACATGACAATGCAAACGGATACCGCGGCGCTGGACAACGAACGGCGCACTTCCGGGCTGAAAGCGCGAATTTTTGCGCCGACCGCCGTGCAAAAGATGCTCGCGTTCGCGAGCCTCATTCTGCTGCTGGTGTTCTTCAGCTTCGCGTCACCGGCCTTCATGCAGATGGACAACATCCTCGGCATTTTGCAGGCGACCGCTGTGAACGGCGTGCTGGCGATCGCGGCCACGTTCGTGATCATCACCGGGGGTATCGATCTGTCGGTCGGTACGTTGATGACGTTCACCGCCGTGATCTGCGGTGTATTTCTCACCTACTGGCATCTGCCGATGTGGATGGGCGTACTCGCGGCACTGGCGACTGGCGCGGTATGCGGCACGATATCGGGCACCTTGACCGCGAAAATGAAGATTCCGCCATTCATCGCGACGCTCGGCATGATGATGCTGCTCAAAGGGCTTTCGCTCGTCGTGTCGGCTGACAAGCCGATCTATTTCACCGATACCGAGAACTTCTACCGTATTTCCCAGGACTCGCTGATCGGCTATTTCCTGCCGAGCGTGCCGATTCCGAATGCGGTACTTATTTTGTTCTTTCTCGCGATCGTCAGTTCCATTACGCTCAATCGCACTGCGCTCGGCCGCTACACATTCGCACTCGGCAGCAATGAAGAAGCGGTACGGCTTTCGGGCGTCAATGTCGATCGCTGGAAGATCGCGATTTACGGCGTGGGCGGCGCGATCTGCGGCATCGCGGGTCTCCTGATCGCGTCGCGGCTCAATTCCGCGCAGCCGGCGCTCGGCCAGGGCTACGAGCTCGATGCGATCGCGGCGGTCGTGATCGGCGGCACGTCGTTGAGCGGCGGTTCGGGCACGATCCTCGGCACCATCATCGGCGCTTTCATCATGAGCGTGCTGACCAACGGGCTGCGCATCATGTCGGTCGCGCAGGAGTGGCAGATCGTCGTGACGGGTTTAATCATCATTCTGGCGGTGTATGCGGACATTCTGCGGCGCAGCCGGGGAAGTTGATGTAGGAGCAAGGAAGCAGCAAATAAGCAGGGAACGCAGGAGCAGCAGAGAGAGGGCACGTGAAGGCTCCCTCGAAAGCTCGATAGCGGCTTGATAGCCCAACCATTGGAGGAGGCCCCATGTTGAAGAGAAGACTAATCGGTATCGTGGTCGGTGTCGGTGCGCTCGTTGGCGGAAGCAGTCTCGCGTATGCGGATGACCAGTATATTCCGCTTATTTCGAAAGGCTTCCAGCATCAGTTCTGGCAAGCCGTCAAATCGGGTGCCGAGCAGTCCGCGAAAGCGAACAACGTCAGGATCACGTTCGAGGGACCGGAAACCGAAGCGATGGTCGACAAGCAGATCGATATGCTGTCGGCCGCGCTCGCGAAGAAACCGCAGGCGATCGGTATTGCGGCACTCGACAGCAAGGCGGCCATCCCCTTGCTCAAGCGCGCGCAGAACGACAAGATTCCGGTGATCGCATTCGACTCTGGCGTCGACAGCGATATTCCGTTGACGACCTGCGCAACGGACAACCTCGCCGCCGCCGCGCTCGCCGCCGACAAGATGGCCGAGTTCATCGGCAATTCCGGCGAAGTCGGCGTCATCGTGCACGACCAGACCAGCCGCACCGGTGTCGATCGTCGCGACGGTTTCGTCAATCAGATCAAGTCGAAGCATCCGAACATCAAGATCGTGTCCGTGCAATACGGCGCCGGCGACCACCTGAAGTCGGCGGAAATCGCCAAGGCCATGATCCAGGCGAATCCGAACCTGAAGGGCATCTTCGGCGCGAACGAAGGTTCCGCGGATGGCGCAGCGATTGGCATCAAGGAGTCGGGCAAGAAACTCGTGCTGATCGGCTTCGACTCCGGCAAGGAGCAGAAGGACAACATCATGTCGGGTTTGATGGCCGGCGCAATTACGCAGAACCCGGTCGGTATCGGCAAGTGCACGGTCGACTCGGCGGTCAAGGCGCTGCATGGCGAGAAGCTGCCGAAGAAGATCGATACCGGTTTCTACTGGTACGACAAGACCAACATCAACGATCCGAAGATCGTAGCCGTGCTGTACGACTGAGCAAGGCCGGCGATCGCGACTCGGGAAGCCGGGCACGCGGAAATCGTCAAGGAGGAAGAGCCACGCTCTTCCTCTTTTTTATTGCCTTTGCGCGACATAGGAATGACGCCAACCGAGCGGGGCGCTGCGCCGCAACAACGTGCGATCCGAAACGCTCGCACCGGGTCGAGCGGCTGCGGATTAGCGACGGTCCATTGCCATAAAAGCGTGGCTAATAGTCATTTCACGCCATTGCCCGCATTAATCTGATATTTTATGTTTATGTAATCGTTGCACGAGCCGTCCATTCGCATGCCGATTCGGACCCACTAACCGTCGAATGCGCAGGTCATGGCTTTTACCGAACCAAGGTCTCCATTTTTCAAGTGGCTCGTGTCCTCGGCTCAGAACCTGAGTCCGGACAACCGGCAGATTCTGCTCGCCAACCTGTTTACGCGAACCGCTTCTATCATATTCGCATCGATTTGCGAAATCAGCGTTTGCGCTACTGCGTATTATCTTTATCCAATTCCGCTGTATGCCGCGTGGGGCATTGCGGTCGTCGCATTGCTGATCGTGCGGCTCCTGTTGATCTGGCTATGCCGCACGCGCGCCGCGAAAGGGCTGCCCACACCGACTTCCGCGTTTCTTTTCGCGAGTCTGTTGTGGAGCGCGCTATTCGGCTTCGGCACATTTCTGTGCAATATCAGCGGAAGTCCCACGCTTTTTCTGCTTGGAAACGTTTGCGCGGTCGGTGTAATCGGCGGATTGGCCGGACGTAATGCGAGCACGCCGCGGCTTGCGTTATTGCAGATCGTTTTTATTCTGAGCTTTCTGAGTATCGGTGCGGCGATGTCGCCAGGCAATGGCAAGCTCGTGTTGCTATTTCAGGCACCCTTTTGCGCGGCCGGCTTTTTCACGGTTGCGCTGCGCAGCAATCGCGACACCGTCGCGTTGCTGCTCGCGCGCGAAAACAGTCATCGCCTCGCGCGTCAGGACAGCTTGACCGGTTTGCCGAATCGCGCGCGCATCAGCGAGCTGCTGCTCGAGCGCACCGGCGAGAGTTCGACCGGGCAGCGCGGGGCGTTCGCGGTGCTGCTGATCGACCTCGATGGCTTCAAGGCGATCAACGACAGTCTCGGCCATGCCGCCGGCGACCAGATTCTGCAGGAAGCGGCGACGCGTTTGTGCGACGTGCTGCCAAGCGGCGACCAGGTTGGCCGCCTCGCGGGCGACGAGTTCGTGGCGATTTCGGACGGCGCCGGGCAGCTTCGCGACGTGCGCGTGCTGGCCGATCGCATCGTCAGAACGCTGGCGCGGCCGTTCGTGCTGAGCGAAGCGCTCGTGCATATCGGCGCGAGCGTCGGCATCGCGCTGTACCCCGAACATGCGAATACCGGTCCGCAATTGCTGATCTGCGCCGACCGCGCGCTGTATGGCGTCAAGCGCAGCGGCAAAAGCGCGTTTGCGATTTTCGATGCCGAGAAGCACGTATCCGACGAAAGCCTGAGCCTGCTGCGCAGCGATCTCGAAGGCGCGCTGAAGTCGTTCGATGGTTTGCGCATGGAGTATCAGCCGATCATCGATCTTCACACCGGCGCGGTAGCGGGTCGCGAGGCGCTGATTCGCTGGGCTCATCCGACGCGCGGCGAGTTGTCGCCGTCGGCGTTCATTCCGACCGCCGAGCGCACCGGCCTGATTCTCCTGTTGGGCGAATGGGTGCTGCTGCAATCGTGCATGGCGGCGTCGACGTGGCGCGACAAGGTGATCGTCGCGGTCAACGTATCGCCGGTGCAGTTGCGCGAGGAATCGTTCGCATCGACGGTGACGGCCATACTTCGGAAAACGAGGTTGCCGCCGACGCGGCTCAATCTCGAGGTCACGGAAACGGCACTGCTGAACGACGATGAAGTGACCCGCCGCAACATCACCCGGTTGCGCGCATTGGGCATCGGGCTGGCGCTCGACGACTTCGGCACCGGCTTTTCGACGATGTCGACGCTGGTGCGCTTCTCGTTCGACAAGCTGAAGATCGACAGTTCGTTCGTGCGCGACGCCGTGCATGGGCGCGAATCCGCGGCCGTGGTGCGCGGCATCGTCGCACTTGCGCGCGAGATCGGCATGCCGACCACGGCAGAGGGCATCGAAACCCAGGAGCAGCTCAATTTCGTGCGCGTATGCGGTTGCACTCATGCGCAGGGTTATCTGCTGGGCAAGCCGATGAGCAGCGAAGAAATCGAGCAGTGCGAAGCCGCGCTCGACGCGCGTGTCGCCGACAAGGCGGCGCCCGCGGACTTTTGATAACCGTTACCGACGCGATCGAGGTCGTGATGTCATCTCCCCTGCAATTCCAATTGCGGATCACCGCGTCGGCGGAACTCGCCAACTCGCTGCGCGCGGACCCTTCGTGCGCCGCGCATCCAGCACTTCGCGCCCTTTTGCAAACGCAACACGCCACGCTCAAATGCCAGTTCGATGCATTCGCCGACTACGTGAGTGAAGCGGAGAGAATGGGCGCCGAGAACTACCCGCTTTATCAATGGACGCGGCAAACCATCGAGAACCCGGAGAAGAAAGCGAAATACCTCCGGTCGTTCACGCTTTACGTGAATGGCGACGAGGTGTATGGCAAGGATGTCGCCGATGCGCTCGAAGTCGGCTTGTCGAAGCTGATCGACGCGAACGGCATTGTTCGTGTGTCGAGGTTCGACACGAATCCCGCAAACAATCCACAGCCGCCCGCGCGCATGTGAGGCGACCGTTTAATTTTCACTCTGAAAGCTTCACGGTCAACCGGCTTAACATTTGACGACACGCCACGAAGTTCGTGAGACCATGGAAGTTCGCTTATTTTTGTGGGAGCGCGACATGGGACTTTTAGACGAAGTGGGCAAGATTGCCGGCGCGGTCGCCGCCGTTGAAGCCGAGGAGAAAGTCGATCCGGCGGCGGGCCTGTTGGCCAAAGGCGTGGCCGCCGTCGCCGGTTTCGAAGGCGCCGGCAAGCTCGAAGAGCTGGTGGAAAAGAAAGAAGAAGAGAAGAAGGACGACGCCGACAACGCTCAAGCCGCGGACGATACGAGTTCGCAAACCTGAGCGACGCTCGGGCGGATTGCCGGATGCATGCGCGTGATCGAATTGCGCGCTGCACCGGCAATTCGTTTTTCTGAGCGTTTCGATCTCAATCCCCACCTTCCGCTGTTCTCCCGATGTTTTCATCGGGCTGTCATCGCCGTCCGGCTACGATCGTCCGTCACTTTCCTTCCGCGCTCGCCCCGCGGGGTGTTGTTTTGCGCTGGCGTTCTTCCAACCGAACAACCATACCGGACATGTCGAACAGAAAAATCGTCAAGACAACGCCTGCCGATGAGCACGGCGCATCGATCGTCTCGCGTCGCGGCTTTCTGAAGTTCGCCGGCGTGTCGAGTCTCGCGACGGCGGCGGGCGCGCTCGCATCGACCGCGCGCGGCGCCAATAGCGGCACACCCGATGGCACGCCCGAGCAGATCCACCTGACCTGGGGCAGCGACCCGACGAGCGAAGTTACCGTGTCGTGGTCGTCGCTCGCGCCGGCGGTCAATCCGCAGGTGCGCATCAGCGGCACCCGTCACGGCGACCACGCGAAACATACGGTGCACGCGGTGCAAAGCACTTATACCGACGGCCTCAACGGCGAGGTGGTGTTCAACTATCACGCGCGCGTGCGCGAGCTGAAGGCCAACACGACCTATCAGTACGAAGTGACGGCCGATAACGACAGCAACGCATCGCAACCCTTCGCCGCGAGTTTTCGCACCGCGCCGCGCGGCCGCGCGCCGTTCCGCTTCACGAGCTACGGCGATCTCGCGACGCCCAATACGAACTGGGTGCTGTCGTCGCCGCAAAGCCGCTTCGCGGTGGCGGCCGTCGAGAGCTTCCAGCCGCTGTTCCATCTGCTGAACGGCGACCTCTGCTATGCGAATCTGAACCCGATGCAGCAGCCCGAGGTGTGGCGCGACTTCGGTAACAACGCGCAGACCTCGGCGTCGAACCGGCCGTGGATGCCGTGTCCGGGCAATCACGAGCTCGAATTCAACAACGGCGAGCAAGGGCTTGCGTCGTATCTGTCGCGCTACATGCTGCCGGACAATCACACGCGTTTTCCGGGCCGCTGGTACAGCTTCCGGGTCGGCTCGGTGCAGTTCATTTCGCTCGATGCGGACGACGTCGTCTATCAGGATGCCGCCGCGTTCGTCGCCGGGCCCGCGCCGTTGACGCCGGTCGCGAGTACCGGCAATCCGCCGATTCCAGCGGGCACCTCGCTGTACGTGCGCGGCTATAGCAATGGCGAGCAGACACGCTGGCTAGAGAAAGTGCTGGAGCATGCGTCGCACGATAACGACGTGGACTGGATCATCGTGCAGATGCATCAGGACGCGCTCAGTTCGTCGAAGACCGGCAACGGTTCCGACAAGGGCATTCGCGAAGCGTGGCTGCCGCTGTTCGATCGCTATGGCGTGGACCTCGTGCTGTGCGGTCACGATCACGACTACGAGCGCAGCTATCCGGTGCGCGGTTGCAATCACAACCGGGGCACCGACATCGCGACGGGGCGCCCGGTCGATACGTTGCAGCCCAAGCCGATCATGTCGGCGGTATCGGCGGGTGCATCGACGTTCGATACGAGTCACGGCACGATCCACCTGATTCTCGGCGGCGGCGGCACGAGCGCGCCGCTCGACGTGTATGGCGTCGATGCCGGCACGGGCCTGCCGCAGGCGCGCATCTTCACGAAGCCGAATCGCCCGGTGCCGGCGACGACCGCGGGCGCGTTCGTGCGCGCGAGCGCCGACGCGGTCGAAGACGCGATCTGGTCCGCGCAACGCGACACCGGCACCGGCTACGGCATCGCGGTGTTCGACTACGATCCGGGACAGCCCGGCGGCGACACGACGATCACGATGAACTACTACCATGCGCCTGGCGCGGATCAGACGCCGACACCGGAATATGCGCTGTTCGAGACGATCGAATTGAAGAAGAAGCGGCGCGGGTAGAAGAGTAGATTCAGACCGCTAACCGGCATTCACTCCAGGGGCCGCTCACCACGAGCGGCCCTGGTTTTTCGCGGTCACCGAAAAAACAATACCCCATTCATTTTGTTACACGTCTTACCGGGATGGCCGGTCGCAGTTACAAAGGCCTTTCGCAAGCCCCGCTATACTCGGCGCCGTCTCACTAAAACAAAGACCCGATATGTCGAAGAAGATCATCCAGATGGTTGCCGTGGCTGCATTGAGCGCCGCGGCGTCGTTGCCGGCCCTCGCCGGTGATATGAACAACATGCTCGGCGGCGCGCTCGGTGGCGTGGCCGGCGCGGCAGTCGGCGGCGCGGTGGGTGGCAGCACCGGCGCGGTGATCGGTGGCGCGGTGGGCGGTGGTGCGGGCGGCGCGGTCACGTCGAATCGTCGCGAACGTACCGGCGCGATCATCGGCGGCGCGCTCGGTGGCGGCGCGGGCACCGCGGCCGGCAACGCAATGGGCGGCCGCACTGGCGGCCTCGTCGGCGCGGCGCTGGGCGGCGGCGCGGGTTCGGCGCTCGGCGGCAACATCTCGCGCTCGAACTCGTACGCCGACGACTACTCGCGCGACTACCATTCGGGCAAGCGCCATCACAAGCATCGTCATTACGACTGAGATGGCTTGACATAGACGGGGCTGGTCCGCGTGCGCATCACAGGCGAACGCGGCGGCCCTCGTCCATCACGCATGCAAGACCAGTTTCTGAATGCGCCAGTTCAGCAACTCGGCAACGAATAAGACGTTTTCCGAAGGGCACGCCATCTCGTGAATCCAGCCGAACTGTTTCGGCTGTTTGCCCGCCTTGCCGAGTACGCCGAGCACTTTGCCATCGAGCGTCATCTTGTAGATGCGGCCCGGAAACGCGTCGGCGCTATAGAGCACCTGATTCGGTCCCGGCGAAATGCAGATCGCCCAGGGTGAGCCCGGCGCGAACGTGCCCGCGGCGAGTTCCGCTTCGCTCGGCATGTTGCCGATCGCGGGACGCGCGTCCGGCGGCACCGGTACGTCGATCGTGAACTGCCGCAGGAACGTGCCCTCGGTATCGAACACCTGGATGCGCCGGTTGCTCCGATCGGCCACGTACACGTGGTCGTGCGCATCGACTGCAATGCTATGCGGCGTATGGAATTGCCCGGGTCCCGTGCCGCGATCACCCCATGACTTCAGCCAGTTGCCGTCGCGATCGACCTTCGCGACGCGCGAGTTGATGTATCCGTCGCTGATATAGGTGTTGCCCGCCTTGTCCCACGCGACGTCGGTCACCTGGCGAAAGCGTCCGGGTTCGGACGGCAGCGGCGGATTCGGATGCTTGAGCGGCGCGGTCTCTTCGTCCGATGCTTCCTGCTTGCGGCCGAACACCATCGCGACGCGTCCTTCCGGCGTGAATTTGATCACCATGTCCGAGCCCTTGTCGGTGACCCAGACGTTGTCATGCCGGTCCACCTTCACCGTGTGCGCGAACGACCACGCGTACAGGTTGTGGCCGATCTCACGCACGAAGCGTCCATCGGGCGCGAACTCGAGCAGTTGCGCGGCGGCCGCGCCATACGCGGGGCCGGTGGTGTTGCCGCGCGACAGCACGAAGATATGGCCACGCGAATTGAGCGCGACGCCCGAGCATTCGCCGAAGTACGTGTCGTTCGGCAAACGTACGGGGTTGGCAATCGAGTCATAAGCAATCGTGGGCACGTCGGGTGCGTCCGCGGCGAACGCGGACGGCATCGCGAGTCCGGCGGCACTGCCCGCAAGCAGGCTCATGAAAGTCCGGCGGCTCATCGCCCGATGGTCGGGACTGCCGCAGCATGCACAAAACGACTCGTATCGCTCGCTCATTCGTTGTCTCCTTTGATCCATCGCTTGAAGTGTGCAAAGGCAAGCCTAGTGCACAAAACGCTTAATAGCTAAGTCGTTTTGCGATGCTGGAAGAGACACTTCCGTTATGCGCGCCACATGCTCTTTCGCGACCGGCTGACAGTCAGATGGAATGTGCGGTGAGGGCAGGGCATCGCGAGCCAGCCCGCTTTGCTACCATGCAAGACAGCGACCGCCATGGTCCGCTTTCATCCCGCGTTGGTCCATCACACAAGGAGATTCGAATGAGCAAAGGTTATTGGGTGACGTCGTACCGCAAGACGAACGATCCGCAGAAACTGGCCGCGTACGCGCAACTCGCCCCGGCCGCGGTAGCGGCGGCAGGCGGCAAGTTCATCGTGCGAGGCGTGGCGGACGAGGCGCGCGAGCAGGGCCTCAAGGAGCGCACGGTCGTGATCGAATTCCCGACCTACGAGGCGGCCGTCGCCGCTTACGAAAGCGACGAGTACAAGAAGGCGCTGGCCGCATTGGGCGATGGCGTGGAGCGCGATCTGCGCATCGTGCGCGGCGCCGACTAACGCGCGAGCCGCATGTGCATACTGCGCGGCACGCGCCGCGCAGCCGCTTACTTCACCGCGCCGAGCGCGAGCCCCTTCACCATATAACGCTGCAACCACGCAAACACGATCGAAACCGGCAGCGTCGCGCCCAAGGTCGCGGCCATCACCAGATGCCATTCGACCACGTACTTGCCCGCCACCATATCGGTCACCTGCACGGTCAGCGTCTTGTTTTCCGGCGAACGGATCAACGTATAGACCACCGCGAACTCGTTCCACGCATTGATGAACGTGAAGATCGCAGTTACGACGATCGCCGGCACCGCGAGCGGCAGAAACACCTTGAACACCGCGCGCGTACGGCTGCAGCCTTCGAGCCACGCGGATTCCTCGAGATCCTGCGGCACGGTCTGAAAGTACGACGACAGCATCCACACCGCGAACGCGATATTGAACGCCGCGTACGACACGATCACGCCGATCCTCGAATCGACCAGATTGCCGTCGCCCCACGGAATCATCGCCGCGAGCCGGAACAGGCCGACCACCAGCAGGATCGGCGACAGCATCTGCGTGACGAGCAGGAACTGCCTGTACAGACCGCGTCCGCGAAACGGAAAGCGCGCGAGCGCGTAAGCGGCGGGCAGGCTCACCGCGAGTGCGAGCGCGGTGGACAGGCAACTGATGATCGCGCTGTTGCGCAGCGCGACGCCGAAGTTGGCCGCGTCCCACATGTCGACGAAATTGCGCCACTGCCACTGCACCGGCAGCCAGCGCGCCGGATAGACGAAGATCTCCGACGCGGGCTTTACCGAAGTGAAGAACATCACCGCGAACGGAAACAGTATGACGATCACGAGCGGCGTCAGCGCGATCCAGCACCACAGCGAGCGTTTGGTCTTCGCGCTCAGACTCATGACGGCACTCCTTCTTTCGTGCGTTGCAGACGCAGATAAGCGATCGAGAACGCGAACAGCATGACGAGCATGATCAGCGAAACGGCGGCCGCTTCGCCGGGGCGTCCGAGCCGGAAGCCGAGTTCATACAGATAGGTGACGAGGATGTGCGTGCTGTTGTCGGGCCCGCCTTGCGTCATCACCCAGATGATCGGAAACGAGTTGAACACGTAGATCACGTTCAGCAGGATCGCCATGTTGATGAACGGGCGCAGCAGCGGCATCGTCAATTGACGGAACTGCTGCCACGCGCTCGCGCCGTCGATCCGCGCAGCTTCGTAGATATCGCTCGGCACCGAAGACAGGCCGCCAAGAAAAATCGTCACCGTGAACGGAATCGACACCAGAATGCCGACCGCGATTTCGACGGGGAACGCGAACTCGGGCGTCGCGAGCCAGTGAATCGGGCCGCTGATCAGGCCGAGCCGCTGCAGCGTCACGTTGACCATGCCGTAGTCGTCGTTGAAGGCCCAGCGCCAGACGACGGCGGTCATCGTCAGCGAGACGGACCACGGCAGCATCACGATCGTGCGCGCGACACCGCGGCCATGGAAGTCCTGATTCAGAATCAGTGCGACAGGTACCGAGATCAGCACCGTGCCACCCACCACGCACACGGTCCAGATGATCGTGCGGCGTACCGAAGCGAGAAACACCGGGTCCTGGAATACGTTGATGAAATTCTGCGCGCCGGTGAAGTCGCGAATCGCGCCGAAGCGCGACACCTCATGCAGCGATTGCCACACGATGTTGAAAATCGGATAGCTGATGATGAACAGCGCAAGCACGAGGCTAGGCGCAATCAGCAACCAGGGCGCGTGCGCGCGCGGAGAAACGGAGCGGCTCATGCGTGCTCGATCGTAAGACGCGCCCGCTTTCTGGCGGCGGGCGCGACGGAATGGGCCGGTGGGTGCGTCGTGCTGCATAGGCTCGAATATTGGGGGGTGTGCGCAACGCGCGGCGCTTCAGCTACGGCGCCGCGCGTCCCCTGTTCGTCTCGTTACTGCCGGAAACCGCGTATCAATGACCGAGCGACTTGTTTGCCTGCGCAGCCGCCGCATTCAACGCGTCAGCCGGTTGCGCCTTGGTCAGATATATCGCTTGCATCGAATCGGTCACGGCCTTCGCGGTGTCTTCCCAGCCGGTCACGGTCGGCGCGAAGTGAGCCGTGGGCAGCAACGCGATGAACGCCTTGATGTCCGGATCGTTGAACGCCGGGTCCGCCGCTTCGGCCTTCGTGGTCGGCAGGAAGCCCTCGGTCGTCGTGAACTCGACGCGCGGTTCCTTCGTGAACAGATAGTCGAGGAACTTCCACGCGGTCTTCTTCGCCTTCGAGTTCTTGAACATCACGATCGAGTCGGTGACCGCGTAGGTGGCATGCGTCGTGCCCATCGGCACCGGATCGATGCCGTACTTCAGGTTCGGCGCTTCCTTCTTGATCTGCTTCGCGAGGAACGGCGCGGAGATCACCATCGCGACGCGGCCCTGCTTGAACAGGTTCTGCACGTCTTCGCGGCTATAGCCGGTGACGCCCGGTTGCGTGAGGCCCTGGTCGATCATCTGCTTGTACATCGTCGCGGCCTTCACGCCCGCCGGCGAATTGAACGCGGCCTTGCCGTCCTTGCCCACCACGTCGCCGCCCATCGTCCACAGCGCGTAGTAATAGTAGACGTCGGTTTCGATTTCCTTGCCTTGCAGGCCGAAGCCGGCGATGCCTTGCGCCTTCAGCTTCTTCGATGCATCGATCACGTCGTTCCAGGTCTTCGGGCCGTCGGGGTAGCCGACCTTCGCGAGCATGTCCTTGTTGTAGTACAGCGCGCGTGCGGAAGCGGCGATGGGCAGCCCGTAGGTCTTGCCGTTGATCTGGCCGGGCGCGAGGAACGGACCGATGAAGCGGGCCTTGAAGTTCGCGTCCATATAGCCGTCGAGCGGCTCGGCGACGTCGTCCTTCACGAAGTCGAGCAGCCACCGCGTGCCGACGATCGCGAGGTCCGCGTTGGCGCCGCCGGAGATGTCCGTTTGCAGCTTCTGTTGCAGCGTGTCCCAGTTCACGTCTTCGATCTTGATGGTCGTGCCGGGGTTGGCCTTCTCGAAATTGCGGGCCATTTTCTCGAAGTACGGCGCGGTCGCGTCGCTGTAGTGCGCGACCGTCACGCGGACCGTTTCGGCGTGGGCCGACACGGCGATACCTGCAAACGCGAGCGCCACGGCGACTTTGCCTAGCGCGAGGGAAGCACGGGCATGCAACGACATTTTTCTCTCTCCTGTGGGTGGTTTGCTGCCGTCGCCGGCCGCCTTGGGTAAATTGTTTGAAAAAATCCTACATGACGCAAAATAGCTTGTCACGTAGGGTCTGCGATATTTTTTCCTCGGTGATTTTGTGCATAAGATGCTGGAAAGCATGGGGTATTCTGCACTGCGCGATGTTACGGAAACCCACTCTTCGGGATGACCGGGCAGTCGTCGCAAAACGCTTTTTGTAAGAAATTTACAGCGAGGCGCGCGGCGCGAGCCGGGTGGCGGAAGGCGACGGCAAGACGGCCGAATCGGCCGGGCGAACGAGCGAGGAACACATGGATCGTGTCGTATTGGTAACCGGCGCATGCGGCGGTATCGGCAGCGTGTTATGCGAGCGCTTCGTGGCGGCGGGCGACACCGTGCTCGCGCTCGACATCGACGCGGCAGCGCTGCAAGCGCTGAGCGCGCGACTCGGCGCACGACAGGGCGCAGTCAAAATCGTGCCGGTCGCGGTCGATCTCGGCGACGCCGCCGCGGTGCAGCAAGCGGTGGCCGCGGCGGTCGCGCAGCGCGGACCGGTCGACGTGCTGGTCGCGAACGCGGGCGCGGCGCTCGGCGCGTCGCTCGCGACTACCGACGCCGCGAGCTGGCAGCGCGACATCCATCTGAATCTGAACGGCACGTATCACACGGTCGAGGCGGTGCGCGCGTCGATGATCGAACGGCAGCGCGGCGCGCTCGTGCTGATCGGCTCGGTGAACGGTCTCGCGGCGCTCGGTCACCCGGCATATAGCGCCGCGAAAGCCGGCCTCATCAGCTATACGAAGGCGCTCGCGATCGAGCTGGGCCGCTATGGCATTCGCGCGAACATCGTATGCCCGGGCACTGTGAAGACGCAGGCGTGGCAGGCCCGCGTCGACAAGAATCCGCAGGTGTTCGAGGAACTGAAGAAGTGGTACCCGTTGTGCGACTTCGCGACGCCCGACGACATCGCCGATGCGGTGCTGTTTCTCGCGTCGCCGCAAGCGCGCGTGATCACCGGAGTCGCATTGCCGGTCGATGGCGGCTTGATGGCGGGCAACCGGCTAATGGCGCAGGAGCTGACGCTCGAGTCGTTCTGAGCCACGCACGGCGCGCGCATTACGACACCCGCAATACAACACGCAGCAAGACGATGAGGACAGCATGGCAGCAGTGCAACTGAGCGGCATCTTCAAACGCTATGGCGACACCCAGGTCGTGCATGGCATCGATCTCGACATCGACGACGGCGAGTTCGTCGTGCTGGTCGGTCCGTCAGGCTGCGGCAAGAGCACGCTGATGCGGATGGTGGCCGGGCTCGAGGAAATCAGCGGCGGCGATCTGATGATCGGCGGCACGCGCGCGAATACGCTCGCGCCGCAGCAGCGCAATATCTCGATGGTGTTCCAGAGCTACGCGCTGTATCCGCATCTGTCGGTGTATGAAAACATCGCGTTCGGTCCGAGAATCCGCAAAGAGTCGTCGGAGAAATACAAGCCGCGCATCGATGCGGCCGCGAAGATGCTGAACCTCAGCGGCTATCTGGACCGTTTGCCGCGCGCGCTGTCGGGTGGTCAGCGGCAACGTGTCGCGATGGGCCGCGCGGTGGTGCGCGAGCCGTCGCTGTTCCTGTTCGACGAGCCGCTGTCGAATCTCGACGCAAAGCTGCGCGTGCAGATGCGCACCGAAATCAAGGCGCTGCATCAGCGCTTGAAGAACACGGTGATCTACGTCACGCACGATCAGATCGAAGCAATGACGATGGCCGATCGCATCGTCGTGATGAACGCGGGACGGATCGAGCAGATCGGCCGTCCGCTCGAACTCTATGACCGGCCGGCGAATCTGTTCGTCGCGAGCTTCCTCGGCTCGCCGTCGATGAATTTCGTCGAGGGCGTGATCGTCACTCGCACCCAGGGTGCGGGCCTCGCATTGAAGCTCGCGGACGGCAGCGAGGTCGCGCTCGAAAGCACGCCTGCGTCGGCCGTGGTCGGTGCGCAGGCCACGCTCGGCGTGCGGCCCGAGCACATCGAGATCACGGCGCAGATACCGGATGCCGCGCTCGACGTCGAAGTGATCGAGCCAACTGGCGCCGAGACGCACTTGTACGGGAAAATAGGCGGCTCCGCGTGGTGCGTGACAACGCGCGAACGCTCGAAGATCGAGCCCGGTCAGCGCGTTGCGCTGCGTCTGCCGGCCGAACACATTCATCTGTTCGATACGGAGAGTGGACGCAGGCTGGTTTGATCAGGCCGATTGAAGCGAAGAAACTGCGAGCGACGCGGAACCATATGAAACAGCCCCTAACAGGCTGTTGAAAAGCGCCCCGTCATGACGACCGAAGCTATGTTCAGGAGACTTGCGCGTGCGATATTGCGCTGAATTAACGGTTCACCGCGCGATCTGCGCGGGGCAGGCGCACGCATGCGGCTCGTCTGGCGCGCAGTCTTCGCGCATTGGCGGCTCATCGCGTCGCTCCTCGCGGCACCATCCCTGGCATTCGGGCCATGCGGGTCAGATTGCTCGCAACCATCGTCAGCTTGAAGTGCTGGTCGACGCGCTTGAGGCCGCGATAGACCGTCTGCCGGATCCGCCCGATGGTTTTGCCCCAGCCGAAATGCTCTTCGATTCGTTTGCGGATGATCTGGCTAGTCCGGTAGCCCGCATGCCGCGAAGTGCGACCGTCGATGGCGCTGCCGCCCCAACGCTCATCGTTGCGCGCGACATGCGGTGTCACGTTGCGAGCGCGGCAATCGTTCACGAAGTCACGGGTGTCATACGCCTTGTCGGCGCCAACTGTCTTCGCATGAGTACCTGGCACGCAATCGAGCAATTGCAATGCGCTGGCCCGCTCGGCAAAACCATCTGCGTGACTAACCACGGCGCCGACCACCAGCCCCGAGCGATTCTCCATCAGGATGTGCCCGTGGTAGCACAGGATGGCCGGGCTCTTGTGGCTCTTCTTGAACAATCGCGCCTCCGGATCAGTAGTCGACTCGTGCGTGGCATTGCTACGTCGCTCGCCTTTCCAGTCGGTGTCGGCGTTGCGGCCACCGCCGGCTGGCGGACCATCGTCCGGGCCGTCCTTGCGGCGGAAGCTTTTGTGACTGGCCCACGCCTGAATCAGCGTGCCGTCCACCGAGAAATGCTCTCTCGACAGCAAGCCCCGCTTGTCCGCCAGGCTCATGACTTCGGTGAAGAACGCTTCCACGACTTCATGCTCCAGAAGCCGGTCGCGGTTCTTCGAGAACACCGAGTGGTCCCACACGGCGTCCTCAATCGCCAGCCCGACAAACCAGCGGAACAGCAGGTTGTAGCGCATCTGCTCCATCAGCATGCGCTCGCTGCGTACGGAGTAGAACACCTGCAACAGCAGCGCCCGCATCAGCTTCTCAGGCGCAATCGAGGCACGACCGGTGTCCGCGTAGATGACGCTGAACAGCCCGTTGAGCCGTTTCAACGCATCATTCACCAGCAACCGGATCGGTCGCAACGGGTGATCTGCCGGGACGAAGTCCTCGAGCTTGACCGTCGTGAACAGGGGTTCCTGCATCTCGTCCATTCCGCGCATCGCATCCGCTGCCAAAGATCATGAACACGATATCCATAACGCCCGTCCTTCAAACCCCGTTTACACGGGATCCAAATTCAACAGCCTGCTAAGGAACACCGGGTGTCCGCACCGAACTTGATTCCCCATATCCGCAACGCACTCGCGAGTCTGCGGCCCGCCGAGCGCAAGGTCGCCGACATGGTGCTTGCCGACGTCGACTTCGCGATGCGCGCGAGCATCACCGATCTCGCGCAGCGCGCCGACGTGTCCGAGCCTTCCGTCACGCGTTTTTGCCGCGCGATCGGTGCGCACGGTCTGCGCGACTTCAAGATGCAGCTCGCGCAAAGCGTGGCGGGCGGCTTGCCGTATGCGTCGACCGCGGTCGCGCGCGACGACGACGTGCAGACCTTGATGGACAAGGTCGGGGAAGCGGCGATCGACGGCATCACGCATGCGCGCGGCGCGCTCGATCCTGCGGTGGTCGAAAGCGCGATCGCGGCGCTCGTGAGCGCCCGGCGGGTGTTTTTCTTCGGCGTGGGTTCAGGTTCCGGGCTCGTCGCGCAGGATGCGGCGCTGCGGTTCTTGCGCATCGACATCGCGGCGGCCGCTTTCACAGATGGTCATTTGCAGCGTCTTTACGCGGGCCTGATGGAGCCGGGCGATGTCGCGTTTGCGATCTCGCATTCGGGGCGCAGCGTCGAAGTCAACGAAAGCATCCAGATCGCGAAGGAGCGCGGCGCGACGACGATCGCGCTGACCAACGTCGGCTCGCGGCTCGCATGGCTCGTCGATATTCCGCTGCTGCTGCGCGTGGCGAGTCCGATCGATCCGAATACGCCGGGCGTATCGCGGCTCGTGCATCTGTGCATCATGGATGCGCTCGCGATCGGCGTCGCGCTGAAGGCCGGGCCCGAGACGCTGGAAAAGATGCGCCACGCGAAAGCTCGGCTCGTGCCGCATGAGCCGGAAGGGGCGGGCGGGTAGAGCGCTCGAAGCGCTCGCGCGCCGTCCTCTTCGGCCAGCCGATCATCGACACCTTTCACCGGCTGCGCGACCGTTGCCGCCGCGCGAACCTTGCCGCCCATCGGCAGATCGAGCAACTGCCACTTGTCATGCCTCGCGAGTTCGAGCGAGAAGCTTGCGGCTTCATCCGACCACAGCAACCGCTCATCGATATCGACCGACGTATCGCGCAACGCGCTACGCAGGCGCTTGCGCAGCGTCGTGTTCGGATGCAGCCGTGCGCGCGCTCGCGCTCGGTCACAACTGCAACTAACCGTCAAGCCGAAACGTCTCTCCCGGCTATCATGGCAATCTGCCGCATTCGTCCGACTCATCATCCAATCAGAACCGGCTCGCAGCGTTCTCGTTCAGGTCCGTCCGTCCATGTCCCTCCGTTCCGCCGACACCGCATCGCACGCTTCAACCACGATCACCCCCCGCCGTCTGCCGACACTGCTGCTGGCCGCCGCGCTATCGCTCGGCAGCGCAACAGCGCTCGGCCTCGCGCGCTTCGCCTACGCGCTGCTGTTGCCGTCGATGAAGCTCGACCTCGGCTGGAGCTTCGCGCAGGCCGGCGCGATGAACACCGCGAACGCGCTCGGCTATCTGCTCGGCGCGCTGGTGTTTCCGCGCCTCGCGCGCCGCTGGTCGGCGGGCGCGCTGTTCGCGGGCGGTTGCGTGCTGACCGCGCTGTTGATGGCCGGCAGCGGCGTCACCGCCAGCACGGATGCGCTGCTGACACTGCGCGTAATCACTGGCGCGAGCAGCGCGGCGGTCTTCATCGGCGGCGGCGTGCTCGCGGCGCGGCTCGCGTCGGCGCGTCCGCGCGACGCGGGGCTCGTGCTCGGTCTGTATTACGGGGGCACCGGCTGGGGGATCGTCGCGTCGTCGTTGCTGGTGCCGGTGACGATCGTTGACGCCGCCCACGGCTGGCAGTTCGCGTGGTTCGCGCTCGCGGCGGCCTGCGCGCTGTTCGCCGCGGTCGCGATCGGCGCGTCGCGCAGAATCGAGCGCGCGCATATGAGCGCGGCGGCTGCCGCGCATGCAGCCGGCGCCACTTCCGCGCCGGGTTGGCCGCACTTCGCAGCCGCGCTCGCGGGCTACGGACTGTTCGGCGTCGGCTATATCGGCTACATGACGTTCATCGTCGCGCTTCTGCGCAACGCCGGCATGAGCGCGGCGGTCGTCACCGGCTTCTATCTGCTGCTCGGCGCCGCGACCGTGGTGTCGGCGCGGATCTGGTCGACGCTGCTCGATCGCATGCGCGGCGGCCAGGCGCTCGCCGTGCTCAACGCGCTGCTGGCGATCGCGACGCTGCTGCCCGCGCTGTTCACGCAGCCGTGGGTCGCGTTCGTTTCGGGCACGCTGTTCGGCGCGACGTTCCTGTCGGCGGTCGCATCGACGACCGCGTTCGTGCGCCACAATCTGCCCGCGAGCCACTGGGCGAAGGGCATCAGCGCCTTCACGATCGTGTTCGCATTCGGGCAGATCGTCGGGCCGGTGGTGATCGGCTGGGTGTCGGATGGCGCCGGGCTCGCGCGCGGGCTCGTGTATTCGGCGCTGCTGCTGGCGGGCGGCGCGGTACTCGCGGCGTGTCAGAAGGCGTTGCGCGCGGCGTGAGCCGCGTTACGCGTGCTGCGCGTTCAGCGATAGGTCCAGAACCGATGCCGCCCGAGCAGGTCCGCCAGGAGATCGCGACGCTGATCGGCCGCATTCTCGAAGACCAGAAGGCGCCCGCCAACGATCTCGAACGCCGGCAACTCGTCGGCGACGTGCACGACGAAATGTTCGGCTTCGGTCCGCTCGAAGTGCTGCTGCGCGACCCGACCGTATCCGACATCCTGGTGAACACGCATCGTCATACCTACGTCGAGCGCCGTGGCCGGCTGGAGGCGACCGAGGTGACCTTCTACGACGACGCGCATCTGATGAAGGTCATCGAGAAGATCGTCTCTGGCGTCGGCCGCCATATCGACGAATCGAGCCCGATGGTCGACGCACGCCTGCCGGACGGCTCGCGCGTGAACGCAATCATCCGGCCCTGCGCGATCGACGGTCCGTTGCTGTCGATTCGCCGTTTCGCCGCGAATCCGTTGCAGGTTGCCGACCTGATCGAATTGCAGAGCCTGACGCCGCCGATGGCGGAAGTGCTCGACGCGCTCGCGCGCGCGAAGGTGAACATCCTCGTGTCGGGCGGCACGGGCAGCGGCAAGACCACGCTGCTGAACGTGCTGTCGGGATTCATTCCGGGCGACGAGCGCATCGTCACGATCGAGGACGCGGCCGAGCTGCAGCTGCGCCAGCAACACGTGCTGCGGCTGGAGACGCGTTCGCCGAACATCGAGGGACGCGGCGAGATAACGCAGCGCACGCTGGTGCGCAACGCGCTGCGGATGCGCCCCGACCGCATCATTCTCGGCGAGGTGCGCGGCGCCGAAGCGCTCGACATGCTGAACGCGATGAACACCGGCCACGAAGGCTCGCTGTCGACGATCCACGCGAACACACCGCGCGATGCGCTGACGCGCCTCGAAAACATGATGACGCTCGGCGGCCTGTCGCTGCCGACACGCACGATGCGCCAGCAGATTTCGTCGGCGATTTCGGTGGTCGTGCAAGCCACGCGTCTGACCGACGGCCGCCGCAAGATCGTCAGCATTTCGGAGCTGACCGGCATGGAGGGCGACATGATCAACATGCAGGAGATCTTCGTGTTCCGCCGCTCCGGCGTCGATACGAAGGGCAACGTGCGCGGCCATTTCTGCGCGACCGGCGTGCGGCCGAAATTCGCCGAGCGCTTGCAGGCATTCGGCGTGGCGCCGTCGGAGCAGATCTACGATCCGGCGCGGCGCTTCGAAACGACATGACGTGCACGGGCAACGCGCACAGACCGCTTGCCCGGTGTTTCAGGAGACTTGCATGAGCCCGATTTTCTACGCGTCGATCATTCTGCTGTTCGCGGCCGTGGTGCTCGCGACGGGTGGCGTCTACGAGTATTGGAACAGCCGGCACGGCCCGGTCGCGCGCCGCGTCGATGCGCGGATTCGCGCGGTATCGGCCGGCGGCCCGATGAGCCGGCAGCGTCTGTCGATTCTGAAGACACGCACGATGGCCGAGTCGGCGGTGCTCGCGCGGCTGCTGCTGCGTATTCCGCGCGTGCATGCGCTCGATCTGTTTCTGCAGCAGTCGGGGCTGTCGTGGTCGGTCGGCCGATTCTTCGGCACCTGCGCGGTGTTGCCGCCATTCGTGCTGATCGTGGGCGCGAGCCTCAGGGTGCCGTGGGTCTTCACGACCGGCGCCGCCGCTTTATGCGCGTTGCTGCCGATCGTCTACGTGCAGCGGCGCCGCCACCGGCGCATTCGTCAGCTCGAACGGCAACTGCCGGACGTTTGCGACATGCTCTCGCGAGCATTGCGCTCGGGCCATGCGTTCACCGGCGCGATCGATATGGTCGGCGCCGAGTTCGCCGAGCCGATGAGCGGCGAGTTCCGCATCGTGTTCGATGAGATCAACTACGGCGTGTCGATCAGCGAGGCGCTGACGAATCTCGCGACCCGTGTGCCGATTCGCGATCTGCGCTACTTCGTGATCGCCGTCGTGATCCAGCGCGAGACCGGCGGCAATCTCGCCGAAGTGCTCGACGGCATCACCGCGCTGATCCGCGACCGCTTCAAGCTGTTCGACAAGGTTCGCGTGCTCTCCGCCGAAGGCAGGATGTCCGCGTGGGTGCTCGGCCTGCTGCCGTTCGGCGTCGGCGGCGCGATGATGGCGATCAACCCCGGGTTCCTCAACGTGCTGTGGTGGGACCCGGCGGGCGTCAGGATGATCGCGGTGGCGAGCGTCGCCATGCTGTTCGGGATTCTGTGGATGCGGCACATCGTGAAGATTCGCGTTTGAGCGGGCTCGAGGTCATCGGAGAAGGACCATGCAAACACTGAACATCACGCAGATTCTGTTGCTCGCCGGCGTATTCGCGATCGTTTTCGCGGCCGTGTTCGGCGCGATGCATCTGAGCACGCCGCGCGACATGAGCCGCCGCATCGAGCAGGCGGGCGGTGCGAATGCCGTGCCGGCGCCGGAGCAACTCGACGCCGCCGCGCAGACGCGGTGGTACGAAAAGCTCGTCGAGATCTCGCAGCCGATCTCGAAGCTGTCGGTGCCGAAGGACGGCTGGGAGCAATCCGCGCTGCGCGTGCAGTTGATGAACGCCGGCTGGCGCTCGGCCAACGCCGTGCCGATCTATCTGGCCGCGAAGACCGCGCTCGCGCTGACGTTGCCGCTGCTGGCGATGCTCGCGCTGTACGGCTCGTCATTCGCGAGCTCGCTGCTCGAACGCGCGATCGTGCTCGTCGTGCTGGCCGCGCTCGGCTGCTACCTGCCGAACGTCGTGCTGTCGCGCTGCACGGCAACGCGCCAGCGCAGCATCGTCGAGGACTTTCCCGATGCGCTCGACCTGCTGACCGTATGTGTGGAAGCGGGGCTGGGCCTCGATGCGTCGCTGATGAAAGTCGGCGAGGAAATCCGCCTGCGCAGCGCGGTGGTCGCGAGCGAGCTCGAACTGATGCTGCTCGAAATGCGCTCGGGTTTCTCGAAGGAAAAGGCACTGCGCAATTTTTCGCTGCGCACCGGTGTGGAAGACATCGACTCGTTCAGTGCAATGCTGATCCAGGCCGAGCGCTTCGGCACCAGCATCGGCGCGTCGTTGCGCGTGCTGTCCGATACGCTGCGCACGCGCCGCCGGATGCGCGCCGAGGAGCGGGCCGCGAAGATTGCGCTGAAGCTGCTGTTTCCGCTGATGTTCTGCATTTTTCCGGCGCTGCTGGTCGTGCTGATGGGGCCCGCGATGATTCATATCTATCGCGATCTGCTGCCGAGCATGGCGGGCGGCGCATGACCACAGCCCGCTATGAATTGTCGCGCGTCTCGGCCGCGCGTCTGCCCTGGAAGACCGGGAGCCGCCAGCCGTAGCGCAGCGACGCGAGCCGCACCAACATGCAAGCCAACGTCGCGAACCACGGCGTCCACCAGTCCGTCCAGCCCGCATACGAAAAGCCGACCTGCACCGCCGCGCCGAACAGCGCGGCAGACGCATAGATCTCGCGCTCGAGAATCGCTGGCACGCGCGAGAGCACGACGTCGCGCATCACACCGCCCCCCACCGCGCTGACGACGCCGAGCAGGATCGCGAGTTCGGCATTGTGGCCATACGTGAGCGCTTTCTGCGCGCCCGACACCGCGAACAGACCGAGCCCGATCGCATCGAAGAACAGCACCGGCTGACGCAGCCGGCGAACCTGCGGATACGCGAGAATCGTCACCGCGGACGCTGCGAGCGCGGTGGCCAGATAGCGCCAGTTCGACAGCCCCGCCGGTGGGATCGCGCCGATGCACACGTCGCGCACGATGCCGCCGCCGCACGCGACCATGAAGGCGATCACGATGATGCCGAACAGGTCGAGCCGTCGTTGACGTGCGGCGACCGCGCCGCTGATCGCGAATACGAAGGTGCCGATCAGATCGAGAATGGTGTAGACGGCGTGTGAATTCACTGAGTGGTTTCGTGTTGGGCGAGCGCAGGGAGGGCGCTGCGAAATGCGGACCGTCGGTCAGGAGCTCGCGGGCGGCGCGCTTGCGGACTCGCTTTCGAGCAGGCTACGCGAAAGCTTGCTAAGCAGACGTTCGAGCGTTTTACGTTCGTTCGCGCTCAGCGCCTTCGCGAGCTCGACTTCAAGCTCGGTGCCTACCGCTTCGGACGCTTGCGCAACTTCGAGGCCGTGATGGGTGGCGCGTAACGCGATGCTTCGACGGTCCGATGCATGCACGTTGCGCGTGATCAGGCCGCGTGATTCAAGCTCGGCGAGAACTTTGGAAAGCAGCGTCTTTTCGATCAACGCGCGCTGCGAAACGGCCTTGGGCGTGATGTCGGGCTCCGCGCATACGAGGCGCAGCACGCGCAGCGCGCGCACGTCGAGATCCCAGCGCTCGCGGTAGACCAGGTTCGCGCGGTTGATCAGCAACGCGCTGGTCAGATCGAGCCTGAAAGTCAGGAAGTCCGAGTACAAGAATTTGCTCCGCTGTCGACCGTTATCCGTCGTGCAGGCATTATAGGCAAGTAGTTGAAACTTTCAAATACTTGCGCCGCGTGGACTGCGTGTGCGTCAAAGCTGTTTGAAATAGAAGGTGGTGGCGCACAACGCGCCGTCGGGCATCAGCGCGTAGTTCGGCACGCTGCCGACGCGTTGCCAGCCGGCGCGCTGATAGAGTCGCTCGGCATCGCCGCCGGTTACGGTGTCGAGCACGAGGACCGATTTTTTCTCTTCCCGCGCAAGGCGATCGAGTTCGCTCATCAGAGCGTGCGCGACGCCGTGCCGGCGTGCTCTTCTGTGTACGAGCATCTTCGCCACGTCGGCTCGATGCGGCTGATTTTCGGGTTGCGCGATGATCAACTGCACGGTGCCGACGATGCTGCCGTCTCGATCTTCGGCGATCAGCAACGCGCGTTCGCCGCGTGCGACGCTTTGGGCGACGTTGCGCCAGAACGCGAGGGCTGTGTTGCGCGAAATCGGCAGCATGAAGCTGACCGATGCTCCGCCTTCCACGCAGTCGATCAGCACATCGGCGAGCGCTTCGATGCAGGCCGCCGCTTCGTTCGCGCCGACGCGCCGAATGGTCACGTTATCGCTCATCCGCTTCTCCGTTCATTGATGGGGGACGTGCTCAGCGCGACCAGATAGCGCGCGCGTTTGCGAGTGGGGTTGCGAAACACGATAGGGCTGTCGAGCCGCATCGCCAGGCAGTCGCCTGACTTGAGCCGCCAACTGGTGTCGCCGACCGTGATTTCCATCGACCCGTCGAGCATCCATACCTGTTGATGAATGTCCGCGTCGCGCGTGCCGGTTTCGTAGCTGACGCGCTGACCGGCAGGAAAGTCGACTTCGACCAACTGGATCGCCGAGCGCGCGGTAGGCGACAGATGACGCCGCACATAACCGGAACCCGGATCGGTCCACACCGCCTGTTCGGACGCGCGACTGACCGGCGATGGCTCGGCCACCGCTGCGCCATCCTGCTCGAACAGCGATGCGAGCGGCACGTTCAACGCGGTGGCAAGTTTATCGAGCACGGTCGCGGTGGGGCTGCTTTGCCCGCGCTCGATGAGCGAGATATTCGAGCGGCTGACCTTGCTGCGCTCGGCCAGTGCGTCGAGCGACCAGTTCTGAGCGTCCCGTAGCGCTTTGACTCGACGAGCGATCAGGGCGTTGATGTCCGTGCTATCCAGTTTAAGAGATTATTTGTCTATTAAACTAGAGATGGTTTTTTTGATTGTCAATAGTGGGCGGCACGTGCTCGCTCGCAATCGCACGCATTGCAACGCTCGCGGTCTTTGAGCTCGCGTTTCAAGTCAGCGAGCTGTGCCGCTATGCAGGCGAATTCGGCGTGCCTGCGGTATTCGACGCCATCCTGTTTGCCGGAGCATCGACGGGCAATGCAGCGAGTTGTTCACGCAGGGCGCCCGTCATGCTGTCGAACGCAATCCGCTCAGTGGTCGTGAGCGGCGAAGCGCCAGTTCGGCCTGTCAAAGTGAGCGGATCGATCGGTTGATCGTACTCACGCACCTCAAAATGCAGATGGTTGCCCGTAGCCGTACCGGTGCTGCCCACCGCGCCGAGCGGTTGTCCTTCGGCGACCGGTTTGCCGACCCGCAAATCGCGGGAAAAGGCGGACAGGTGTGCGTAGTGCGTCGTGAAACCTCGCGGATGACTGAGTACGACGATGTTGCCGTATCCGGGTTTGAAGCCGATGAACCGCACGGTTCCTGCGGCGGCCGCGACGACGCGTGTCCCCTTCGGTGCGGCAAAGTCCACACCTGTGTGCATCTGGTGTTTGCCCTTGACCGGATGGGTTCGGTAACCGAATGGCGAACTGAGCCGCACGTAGTTGAGGGGCATGGAGAACGGCTTCGCGGCGAGTCCACGCCCGTCGAATGAATAGTAGTCTCCATCGGTGCGCCCCGGTGCGACAAACCAAACGGCCTGGTAGACCTCACCGCCCGAGCGGAGCTCGACCGCCGTTAGACGCTTGCGCTGTGCGTTCGTATCGTCGCTTTCGTAGAGAACACGATAAGTGTCGCCCTTGTGCGCGGGCGCGGCGAGGTTGAGTCGAGGAGCGAAAATATGCGCGATCTGCTCCTGTATCTCCGCCGGCACGCTGGCCCGCGCCAGCGTGTCGCGCAACGTTGCTTCGATCTTCCCTGCGTAAAAACCGCTGTCGAGATCCGACATGACAAGCGGCGCAGCGTGGGATAGCTGACCATTGCTGGTTTTGCTGCCAGAGTCATTGACAGCCGGCGCCGTCACTTCCAAGGCTCGGGACAATTGGCGTGCAGTTGATCCGTGCCCGCGACTGACGATCTCCGCTTCCGTAACCTCATTCGGCGTTCCCAGCATCGCAACCATGCCAAACAGAAACACGGCGGCCGCCGGAGATTTAAATCCGCAATAGACCGAATGAACCACATTCTCGGAAATAACCTGAGCGCGAGAGCAGGCGTGACGTAAATGGCGTAAGCGCATCATTTCAAAACCTCGCAGTCGGAATAAAAGGGCTGCAGACATGAAACGACGTCGCTTGAAACGCCACGGGAACCCAATAAATCGAACAAGGGATTCTCTTTCTCGCTACACAACCCGGTATAAGGAGCTTTCAGTCTATGGGGCGCAACGGGCTATCAATATCGGGAGAATCCGAATTTTGAGATAGGCTCGGCGCCAGTACCATCAACCGCATGAGCGTCGTCCCGCCATTTTTTCATGCAGGGCGAGCCGAGTGCTTTCGCGGATGGCGTTCCCGCTCGCGCTGTCGGGCGATCCAGCGTTTCTTCAGTGCAGCGGACACGCAGGCTTGTTTAAGCCTGCGTGTCTATCGCAGGTTGTAAAAAAACACCAGTTACCGGTTTTCGCAAAAATCGCAGTTTTCTCTTAAAACCTCTTATGCGCAGCCGCCAAGCGATTTTTAGGGTGCTTGGTATTAAATTGATTTTTCAAATAGATCTAATAGCTGAACTCGATCGACGATTCGGATCGGTCCTATTTTTATCCTATCCCAAAAATCTAAGATGAAATCAGTTTCAAAGATTCGAAGGCAACGGGAATTCTGTGTGTTCTGTATTTAATGGTAACGATTTAATTGTATCTGGTTAATTTCCGTGATTTTCGGGTGGCGATTCGCCGCAAATCTATTTTCATTACCTTGATAGGGATAGGATCATGAACAAGTCGTATATCAGCGTCTGGAACGAAGCCCTGGGTTCGTGGGTAGCTGCGTGTGAAAACTCGAAGACTCGTGGCAAGCGCGGCAAGTCGAAAGCAGTCAGTCTGATGGGTGCGGCGTTGCTGGCGACGAGCGCAATTGCGCCTCTCGCGCATGCGCAGTACGCGGCGGGTAGCGGCTTTGCGGAGGGCCCGTCCTCCGTGGCAATCGGTGCGGATTCCGGCGATGCTGCATTCGCTTTAGGCGATAGCTCCACTGCGGTCGGCTCGAACGCGGCCGCGACGGGTGCGGGCAGCGCGGCCTTTGGTAACGACACTACGGCAATCGGCACGGGTTCGTTCGCCGCTGGTGGCGGCAGCCACGACGGCTCGACCCCTGGTGCAATCGCAGCGGCGGACTGGTCGGTGGCGCTGGGCCGGTCGACTGTCATGTACGGTGCGACCGCTGGCATTGCGATCGGTCTGAACAATACCGCCTCCGCTGCTGGTGCGGTGGTGATGGGTTCGAACTCGATCGCTTCGGGTTCCGACTCGATCGCCTTCGGTACCGGTACGAGTGCGACCGCGGCAAACTCCGTGGCGCTGGGCTCGGGTTCGATCGCCGACCGCGAAAATACGGTGTCGGTTGGCAGTGCGATGGCCATGCGCCAGATCACCAATGTTGCGGCCGGCACGCAAGACTCGGACGCGGTCGTCGTGTCGCAGCTCAAGGGCGTGACGACCGCGCTCGGCGGCGGTGCTGCGGTCGATGCCGACGGTTCCGTCAAGGCGCCTGCGTACAGCGTGGGCGGTACGACGGTCGACAACGTGGGTGACGCGTTCGCCAACGTCGATGCCCGTACCACGCAGAACACGGCCAACATTCAGAACATTGCCGGTGACGTTATGAACATCACGAACGGGCTGGACAACGGCACGATCGGTCTGGTGCAGCAGGATGCAACCACCCGCGACATCGCGGTGGCGAAAGATGCTGACGGTTCGGTGATCAACGTGGCAGGCACGGCGGCCAATCGTACGGTGACCGGTGTGGCTGCGGGCGCAGTGCGGGCATCGAGCGTGGACGCGGTCAACGGTGGCCAGTTGTACGGCACGGCGTCGAGCACGGCCCGGGCGCTGGGCGGTGGTTCGATCGTGCTTGCGGATGGCTCGATCAGCGCGCCGAAGTTCAGCGTGGGTGGCACGACGGTGTACAGCGTGGCTGAAGCCGTGACGAACCTCGACGGTCGCACGACGCAGAACGCGGGCGACATTGCGCAGAACGCGGGCGATATCGCGCTGAACGCAACTGACATCGCAAAGAACACGAGCAACATCGAGCAGAACGCGTCCAGCATCATGAGCGTGCAGAACCAGTTGTCCGAAGGCACGGTGGGTCTGGTCCAGCAGGACGCAACCAGTCGTGACATCACGGTGGCAAAAGACGCTGACGGTTCGGTGATCAACGTGGCGGGCACCGCGGGCAACCGTACGGTGACGGGGGTGGCTGCGGGCGCAGTGCGGGCATCGAGCGTGGATGCGGTCAACGGTGGCCAGTTGTACGGCACGGCGTCGAGCACGGCCCGGGCGCTGGGCGGTGGTTCGATCGTGCTTGCGGATGGCTCGATCAGCGCGCCGAAGTTCAGCGTGGGTGGCACGACGGTGTACAGCGTGGCCGAAGCCGTGACGAACCTCGACGGTCGCACGACGCAGAACACGGGCGACATTGCGCAGAACGCGGGTGATATCGCGCTGAATGCAACTGACATCGCAATGAACACCAGCAACATCGCGCAGAACGCGTCCAGCATCACGAGCGTGCAGAACCAGTTGTCCGAAGGCACGGTGGGTCTGGTCCAGCAGGACGCAACCAGTCGTGACATCACGGTGGCAAAAGACGCTGACGGTTCGGCGATCAACGTGGCAGGCACGGCGGGCAACCGTACGGTGACGGGGGTGGCTGCGGGCGCAGTGCGGGCATCGAGCGTGGACGCGGTCAACGGTGGCCAGTTGTACGGCACGGCGTCGAGCACGGCCCGGGCGCTGGGCGGTGGTTCGATCGTGCTTGCGGATGGCTCGATCAGCGCGCCGAAGTTCAGCGTGAATGGCACGACGGTGTACAGCGTGGCCGAAGCCGTGACGAACCTCGACGGTCGCACGACGCAGAACACGGGCGACATTGCGCAGAACGCGACCAACATCGCGAGCGTGCAGAATCAGTTGTCCGAAGGTACGGTGGGTCTGGTACAGCAGGACGCGAACACGCGCGACATCACGGTAGCGAAGGACATGGACGGCACGGTGGTGAACGTGGCGGGCGCGGCGGGTAACCGCACGGTGACGGGCGTGGCGAATGGCGCAGTGAACGCATCGAGCGTGGATGCGATCAATGGCGGCCAGCTGTACGGCGCGGCATCGAGCACGGCCGAGGCACTGGGCGGCGGTTCGACCGTGAACGCAGACGGTACGCTCAGCGCACCGAGCTACAGCGTAGGCGGCGCGACGGTGCACAGCGTGGGCGATGCCGTCACGAACCTCGACGGTCGCACGACGCAGAACACGGAGGACATCACGAAGCTGCAGACCCAGGTGGGCGATGTCGGCACGCAATTGTCGGCCGCGGTGCAGTACGACCGTCGCGCTGACGGCTCGGTGAACTTCGGTGCCGTGACGCTGGGTGGAGGCCAGAGCACGGGTCCGGTGATCCTGACCAACGTGGCCAACGGCTCGAGCCAGTATGACGCGGTGAACTTCGGCCAGTTGTCGGCGTTGCAGGATCAGGTGACGGATCTTAACGGGCAGGTGTGGAATCTGGGCAGCCAGCTGTCCAACGTCCAGCCGGGCAGCTCGAATTCTGATGCCTCGAATGGTTCGTCTTCGGGCGGCGGCAACGACGCGGTGGTCAACGCAGCAGCGCCGGGTAGCGGTGCGGCCAGCACGGTGGCCGGAGCGGGCGCGGCAGCCTCGGGCGACAACGCGACGGCAGTCGGCGCCAACGCAGCGGCAAGCGGCGTCAACTCGACGGCGATCGGCACGGGCTCGCAGGCTGCCAATGCGAACTCGGTGGCGTTGGGTCAGGGTTCGGTGACGGATCGCGACAACTCGGTGTCGGTGGGTTCGGCCACGCAGCAGCGTCAGATCACCAACGTTGCAGCGGGTACGGCGGACACGGACGCGGTCAATGTCGGTCAGATGAACAGCTCGGTTGCGCAGGGCGTGCAGCAGGCCAACAACTACACCGACATGCGGTTCAACGACTTGAACAGCACGATCGACAGTATCGCGAAGAAGTCATATTCCGGCTCGGCAGCGGCGATCGCCACGGCCAATCTGCCCCAGGCTCCTGCCGCGGGCAAGAGCATCGTAGCCGTCGCAGGCGGAACGTATGCAGGCCAATCCGCAGTTGCCGTCGGTTTGTCGACGTTCACGCGTAACGGCAAATGGATCATCAAGGCTTCGGGCTCGACCACCACCGCGGGTTCGTTCGCCGTCGGCGCCGGCGCCGGCTTCGTCTTCTAAACTGGAGAACGGCACACGGATAGACTAACGAAAGAAGCGGAACCGGGCGGGATGTGCGAACATCCTGCCCGTTTTTTTTGGGGGGCTTCTCAACGGGATTTCAATGATTACGTGGTGCGTCGTTATGTAATCGATACGAGTCCGCTCGAGCAATTCGAAGCCGAGGCATTTGCAAGCATGCGGATTCCGCCCGGCGAAATTGGGCGGCCAACATCAGGAATATTTTCTCCGGCCGAATTTCCAATAAAAGACCGGAAAGAAATTGCTGGCGCGCTATTCAACTTGATTCATTAACTTTCAATTGAATTATGTAAGAAAAGGCTTTACGCCCCATTACGCATAAAATTGCGGGCATTAGTAGAACTACCGATGCTGTAGTCAGACTACATTCTTACATTACCCACCACGGAGAGTCGCTACAGCCCATCCAGTTGCCCCGATTCTTCTTCCAACAGGCAAACGTTTGCAGTCATCGCTGCATGCCTGTTTTCGCGTCCGCTTTCCACCCACTCGACGCGCTCCGTTGTCCCAAGAAGAGCACAATTTCGGAGAGACACCTATGCAGAAGAAACTATGGCCGGCCGTCGCGATAGCGGCGGCCGTGAGCGCTGCTGCGCACGCGGAAATGCCCACTCCTGGTCTCGACTTCGCACCCATGTCGACGGTGCTGAACGCGTTCGCGTCGGCGGCCGCGCATCGGCGCGCGGAAACGCTCGTCAACAAGATGACGATCGACGAAAAACTGCAGTTCATTCATTCGGAGTACGCGATGTCCGCCGTGCCGGGCGGCGGCGCGGGCTACATTCAGGGCGTGCCGCGTCTCGGCATTCCCGACCTGAACATGGTCGACTCAGCCACCGGTTCGGGCAGCACCAACCAGCCATCGACGACCTTCCCGGCGACGCTCGCGGTGGCGGCGAGCTGGGACCGCGCGCTGTCGTGGAACTTCGGCAAGCAGATCGCGATTCAGTTGCGTCAGCAGGGCTTCGGCATGGGCCTCGGCGGTGGCACCAACCTCGCGCGTGAGCCGCGCGGTGGCCGGCTCTTCGAGTATCTCGGCGAAGATCCGGTGCTCGCCGGTGAGATGCTCGCCGAACGCACCGACGGCACGCAAAGCCAGAAGGTCATCGCGACGATCAAGCACTACATGGGCAACGAGCAGGAACACAACCGCGGCGGCGGCAACAGCCAGATCGACGAGCGCACGATGCGCGAGCTCTATCTGCTGCCGTTCGAAATCGCCGCGCGCCGCGCGCAGCCGGGCAGCGTGATGTGCAGCTACAACGAGGTCAACGGCACCTATGCCTGCGAGAACTCGCACATCCTCAACGACGTACTGAAGAACGACTGGCACTTCGAAGGTCAGGTGCAGTCGGACTGGGGCGCGACGCATAGCACTGCCTCCGCGATCAATGCCGGTCTCGACGAAGAAGAGGACGTCGGTTCGACCGTCTATCTGACGCCCACGCTGGTCAAGCAGGCAATCGCGAACGGCTCGGTGTCGACCGCGCGCCTCGACGACATGGTCGAGCGCAAGCTGTACGTGATGATCCGCACGGGCGTGATGGACGATCCGCCGAAGGGTGGCGCGACCATCGACTTCTCGGCCGCGAGAGCCTTCACGCAGTCGGTCGAAGAGCAGTCGATGGTACTGCTGAAGAACGCTGGCAATCAGTTGCCGCTGTCCGCCGGTTCGCTGTCGCGTATCGCGGTGATCGGCGGGCACGCTGACGCGGCGGTGTTGACGGGCGGCGGTTCGGGCAACACCCGCGATCCGGTGACGGGCGCGTTCGCCGGTTGCGGCGGCTTGACGTTCGGCACCGAGACGGGCTGCAGCTGGTGGACCAACCCGTGGCTGAAGCTGAACACCCCGATCGTGTCGGCGATCAAGGCGCTCGCGCCGCAGGCCACGGTGACCTTCGCCGGCAACAGCGATCAGCAGTCGCCGTTTGCCGCCTATACGCAGCAGCAGATCACCCAGGCAGCAACGCTGGCCGCGAACTCCGACGTCGCGATCGTCGTGGTCGCGCAGCCGGCCGGCGAGGATATCGGCGATCTGCCGAGCCTGGGCCTCGCGAATCCGACCAACCAGGATGCACTCGTCGAAGCGGTTGCGGCGGCCAATCCGCATACGATCGTCGTCGTCGAAAGCGGCAACCCTGTGCTGATGCCGTGGAAGGACAGCGTGTCGGCGATCGTCGAAGCATGGTATCCGGGCGAAGGTGGCGGCAACGCGATTGCGAACGTGCTGTTCGGCAAGGTCAATCCTTCCGGCAAGCTGCCCGTCACGTTCCCGGTGCACGACCAGGACACGCCGACGTGGGGCACGAATGGCGCGTTTGCGGCGAACCCGGTGTACTCCGAGAAGCTCGATATGGGCTATCGCTGGTACGACTCGCAGAACATCACGCCGATGTTCGAGTTCGGCTACGGCCTGTCGTACACGCACTTCGCGTACTCGGGTCTATCGGTTCAGCATCTGCCGGGCGGTCTGATCGATGTGTCGTTCAACGTGCGTAACGATGGGCGCGTCGCCGGTGCCGAAGTGCCGCAGGTGTACCTCGGCGTGCCGTATCAGGGTGAGCCGCCGCGGCGTCTCGTCGGCTGGGACAAGGTTGGTCTGAACCCGGGCGAATCGCGTCGCGTGCACGTGGTCGTGACGCAGCGCATGCAGAGCGTGTGGGATACCACGAACAACCGTTGGCTCTATGTGCCGGGCAGCACGGTGTACGTCGGCGCATCGTCGCGCGACATCCGTCTGCAGGGGCACGGCTAAATAGTGTGACGTCGTAGCGATCGCGGGCGCGCGAAGTTGCGCGCCCGCTTGTATTGCCGATTACGCTTTCAGCGTGTTCTTGTAGAACTTTCCATCCTTCATCACGATCCGCAGGTTCTGCTCCGGGTTAGCCATCAGGTCGAGATTCTCGAGCGGATTGCCATCGACGAGAAGCAGATCGGCGTATGCACCTTCTTCGAGTACGCCGAGCTTGCGCGGATACGGATTGCGGTGCCCGGACAGCGCGAGTAGTTGTCCATTGGTGCCCGTTGCGATGGTCAATGCCTCGGCTCCGTTGTACCACCGCTTCATATGCGTGAGCATCCTGCCTTGCCCTGCGGCCACGGTCTGCGAAAAGATCAGGTCCGTGCCGAATGCGACCTTGATGCCATGCTTGCGCGCGAGTTTGAAAGCGCGATCGGTGCCCGCAATCACTTCGAGAAATTTCTCGCGGCTCTGTGGGGCGAGCGGGCCCACGTCGTCTTCGTTGACGAACGGCTGCGTGCTCAACCACGTGCCGTTCTTCGCCATCAACGCCGCAGTCTTGTCGTCCATCAGATGACCGTGCTCGACGCACTGCACGCCCGCCGCAACGGAGCGCTGAACCGCTTCTGGCATGTACGCATGCGTGAGGACATAGGTGCCCCAGTCGGCCGCTGTTTCGACGGCCGCGCGCAACTGCTTTTCGGTAAAGGTGAGCATGTCGAGCGGACTGCGCGGCGTCGATACGCCACCGGAGCCGACCAGTTTGATCTGCGTCGCGCCCTGGATGAACTGCTCGCGCACGCGCAAGCGGACTTCGTCTTCGGTGTCGGCGATTGCGAAGCCACCGTCCCGCTCCAATTGGGTGACCTGGCTGCTGGTGCGCGGCAGATCGGTCAGTGCGCGGAAATCGCCGTGACCGCCGGTGGTCGTGATCATCGCGCCGGACGGATAGATGCGCGGTCCGGAAATCATGCCGCTATCGATTGCCTGCTTCAGCGCGAATGACGGGCCGCCCGCGTCGCGGATCGTCGTGAAGCCGCGCAGTAGCGTGCGTTCCGCTTCAGCGCTTGCCGCGATATGAACGAGTGAAATGTCCGATTGAAGGATGACCTGAACCGGCACCGCCGCGAGCAGCGCATGCCAGTGCATGTCGATCATGCCGGGCATCATCACCTTGCCACCGCAATCGACCAGCGTTTTGCCGTCGCTCGAAGCCGGTTGACCTCGACCCAACTGGCTGATGCTGTCACCCTCGACAACCATATAGAGGCCGTCACGCAACGTCGACGATTTGCCATCGAACAAACGGAAGTTCGTGAACAGCACCGGCTTCGCGGGCGGTGCTGGCGGCACGGTGGTTTGGGCATTGCTGAGCCCGGGCATTACGAGACTCAGCATCGAGGCGGCGAGACCAGTGACAAAACCGCGGCGCGACAGGTCGGCGCTAATACGGCGGTTTGCATATTGCACTTGTGACTTGTCACAAAGACATGAGGAAGATGGACTGACTATTTTATTGCCAAGATACTTTCCTGAAGGCATAGCTCACCCCATTACGTGGACCACGGTGCATCAAACCCGCCGTCTGACTACAGTTCACAATTGGCGACGTGAGAGTCAAGCCAGCACAAAGTATCTGCTGCGAACGATGATGGCAAATGCGGGAGCCGAGTGCGGAAATGATCGGTCGAACTAAGGCCGCGATGCGACGAGCTGGCGTAGCGCGGCAGGGCCGCCTAACGGGTCGATGCGCAATCTTCGAGTATTCAGTGCCGGCGCTGAAATTCCCAATTGTCCGAACCGGACCGACAGAATCGCGGAGTGAGATGCATCGTTTGTCCTCTTGCACTGAGGTCGATTGCCGCGACCCGGCATGTTCGCGCCTCTTCCTTGACCGTGTGTGAGGGTGTGATGGTCGCGTGGACACGAGGCCTGTTGCGCGTAGCGTCGTTCGTCCAGTCGAGTGATTCGCCATCCTGCTTGGTATCGAGCGCCTGATTCACTGCGGACTGGATCGACGCGATGTCCGCTTGCCGCATCAGACTGATCGGCGTATCGCTCAGGAATCCAAGGTTGATGGCCGCGTGAGCGCCCATTGTTCCCAGCACGAGCAAGCTACCAATAACCACTTTGTACAGCCGCGACGGTACTGACATGGGTTGGTTCTCCTGAGAAGAGGTCATGCGCAGATCGATGGCCAGAAGGACAATGAAGGCAATGACAGCCGATAGTACCATTGGAAAAGTCTCGACGAGTACGCTCGTGCAGGGTTTCGTGGACGAAGAGAAGCCCGCCTGACCCGCACGGTTCGGGTCAGGCGGGCTCGTGCGATCACAGCTCGATATAGTCTGATCGTCGGGGATCAGCGTCATCCCGACGGATCGCTTCGTCAGGTCTTCTGCGCGAGCAGCGCCTGAATCCTGGCTTCGGTCTGCGCATAGTCGCCTTCTCCAAAGTGCGAGTAGACGATATGACCTTGCTTGTCGATCAAATAGAAGGCGGGCCAGTACTGGTTGTTATACGCATTCCAGGTCGCGTACTGGTTGTCCTGCGCAACCGGATAGGTGATGCCGAGCCGCTTGAGCGCGGTCTTCACATTGCCGGTGTCGCGTTCGAACGGATATTCGGGCGTATGCACGCCGATCACCGTGAGCCCCTGATCCTTGTACTTCTGGTTCCAGCTTTTCACGTAAGGCAGCGTGTTGGCGCAATTGATGCAGCTATAGGTCCAGAAGTCGACGAGTACTACTTTGCCGCGCAACTGCTGCAATTTGAGCGGCTCGCTATTGAGCCATTGCGTGATGCCTGTGAGCTCGGGTGCGGGCGGCCCGCTTTCCTGCGGCGCGGCGATCGCGGCCGTACTCGCCGTGATCAACGCGCAGGCGGCAAACGCGGTGGACAGTGCGAAGCTTTTCAATCGGGTAGTCATGTCAAAGTCCTTTGAGTGAGGGAAAAAGGCCGGCGAGCCGCGCGTACAGCAGCACGTCGTACTGCAAATAGATGGCGAGTGCGGTCAGCATCACCAGTACGCCGAATACCTGTTGCAGACGCGCTGCGTGACGCGAGACGACACGTACATGACGCGTCACGTAATGTCCGCCATAGATGATCGCGAGCATTGGAATCGCTGCGCCGATCGCATACAGCGTGAGCAGCAGGGCCGACCAACCGAGGTCCTGAGCCTTAACGACGAGCACGAGAATCGACGCGAGCACGGGGCCGGCGCAGGGCGTCCATACCGCGCCGAGGGACATGCCGAGCACGAATCCACCCGCGTTGCCGCTGCCCGGCTGAGTGCCCGGCGCAATGGCCGCGCCGATCCGGTCGAGCGGTCCTTGCAGTTGCGCGACGAGCCAGTCGTAGGGGCGCGGCCAGATACGCAGAAGTCCGGACAGTGCGAGCAACGCGATGCCGGTATTGCGCAGTACCTGTTGCGCGACGTGCACGGTGCTCGACACAGCGCCCAATAGCAGCGCGAAAGACGCGAAGGTCAGAATGAAGCCGGCAACGATGAAGAGTGGCCGCGTACGGCTCGGTTGTTCGACGGAAGTGCCGAGCAGGATCGGCATCACCGGCAGCACGCAGGGAGAGGCAATCGTCAGCAACCCGGCGAGCAGGGCGAGCGGAGTTTCGAGGGTACTGTGCATGATGGGCGTTCCGTTGGCTGGGATGACCGTATTGGAACGCCCACGCGTATCTGGTTTATGTCGGCGATCGGGCGCGGTTGCAATGTTGTGTGTCCGCGCACGGCGCAGATACATTGCGACACAAACCGGCTGACGAGTCGATGCGCGCTGCGGTGGCTGCAGCGCTGGTGGAATGCGTGATCAGCGCGTCCTGCATGTGATTAGTCGACTACGATTGATGCGTTGCCCGTAAAGCAACGATGCGTGAACTTAGTTGCTCTTGGTGACGGCGGCCTGCGCTGTCACCATTCATCTCAAGCGGGGGGCTGCGCGATATCGCACGCGAGCGGACCCGATCAATTCCGTATCCAAGCCTTGCTTGAAGGAGAACAACCATGTCGGATCAGATCAATAGCCGTCGCCGCCGCTTTCTCGGAACGGCGGTTGCGGGTATCAGCCTGCTCGAATTGGGGCTGAGCGGGCTCGCGCATGCGCAATCGGCCGACACGGCCGGCAATGCGAAAGCAGGCGCGCACGTGGCGTCGTTCGAGAACATTCGCTCGATAAATGCAGGCACCTTGAGCATCAGCTATGCGGAAGCAGGTCCGCAGAACGGACCGGTGGTCATTCTGCTGCACGGCTGGCCTTACGACATCTACAGCTTTGCCGAAGTAACGCCGTTGCTGACGGCGGCCGGTTACCGCGTGATCGTGCCTTACCTGCGCGGCTACGGCGGCACGCGTTTTCTGTCGGCCGATACGCCGCGCAACGGTCAACAGGCGGTGGTCGCGGTCGACATCATCAACCTGATGGACGCGCTGAAAATCGACAAGGCCGTGCTCGGCGGCTTCGACTGGGGCGCGCGCACCGTGAACATCGTCGCCGCGCTGTGGCCGCAACGCGTGAAGGCGATGGTGTCGGTGAGTGGATATCTGATAGGGAGCCAGGAGGCTAACCGCGCGCCGTTGCCGCCGAAGGCCGAGCTCGCGTGGTGGTATCAGTTCTATTTCGCCACCGAGCGTGGCCGCGCGGGTTATGAAGCGAACCGTCATGACTTTAACAAGCTGATCTGGCATACGGCCTCACCGAAATGGAATTTCGACGATGCCACGTTCGAGCGCTCCGCAGAATCGTTCAATAACCCGGACCATGTTGCCGTGGTGATTCACAACTACCGCTGGCGTCTTGGACTCGCGCAGGGCGAGCCGCAATACGACGAACTCGAAAAGCGCCTCGCCACCGGACCGACGATCGCGGTGCCGACCATCACGCTCGAAGGGGATGCGAACGGCGCCGCGCATCCGGAGCCCGCTGCATACGCGAAGAAGTTTACCGGCAGGTATCAGCACCGCAACATCAGCGGCGGCATCGGCCACAACCTGCCGCAGGAAGCGCCGAAAGCTTTCGCGGATGCGATTCTCGACGTCACGCGCCTTTGATCGAGCCGGCGCTCGCCGGCTTTTCTCTGCTAAACAGAACCCCGGCAGCTGAACGCACGGCTGCCGGGGTTTTTTCATGGGCGGGCCATTTACAGCACGCGCGCAACTCGCAAGACGCATGCGACGCTGGCACTGCGCCGCATGTTCGGAAGCGGGGTTTTGTATCGCAATGTATCAACGGCGTACGCAGACAAACACGCTTGCAGAAATGGGGGGTGACGAAAACATTGCAGATACGTTGGAGCGTTCTAATGTCTTCACGCAAGGTTGATTCACAACGTTGCGTGTGAATCAGGCGGGGCATGACAGTGTATCTGCATTGATGGCTTTGTGTTCCGCTCAATCCTTATCCCTGATGGTTTGATACCCGGAGAAGACTCATGAAACTCGTTCAATCGCTGCTCGTCGCCGCACTCGTCGCCGCTCCTGCTGTTTCGTTCGCGCAATCGCAACCGCAACAGGCGCTCACTCGCGCTGAAGTTCGCGCGCAGGTGGTCCAGTTGCAGAAGGCCGGCTATAGCCCGGCTAGTGACAACGCGCAATACCCGCAGAACATCGAGGCAGCAGAAGCGCGGGTCAGCGCCAGCAAGGACGCTACCGCTTACGGCGGTGTCGAGAATGGAAGCTCGGCTTCCAGCTCGCATCTGCCGATGAAGCATGCGGCTGCGCATGGAGCCAACGACGGCTCGAACGTTGTCGGCCTTGGCTCGATCTACGCGCACTCCTGATTCGTTGATCGCTGAATGTTCTGATACCCCGGAGAAGACTCATGAAACTCGTCCAATCGCTGATCGTCGCTGCACTCGTCGCTGCTCCCGTTGTTTCGTTCGCGCAATCGCAATCGCAACCGCAACAGGCGCTCACTCGTGCTGAAGTTCGTGCGGAGCTGGTTCAATTGGAAAAGGCCGGCTACAACCCGGCTAGTGACAACGCGCAATACCCGCGGAACATCGAGGCAGCAGAAGCGCGTGTCAGCGCGGGCAAGGACGCTACCGCCTACGGCGGCGTCGCGAACGGCAGTTCGGCTTCGGGCTCGCACGTGCCGATGAAGCATGCGGCGGCGGATCGCGTATATGACGGCTCCAACGTCGTCGGCCTCGGTTCCATCTACGCGCATTCGTGATCGACACAAATGAGCAAGCCGTCCGCGCGCATCGATTCATGTCGACGCGCGGACGCCTTGTTTAACCCACCTGACGAGATAAAAACGATGACCACGTTGCTGAAAAAAATTCTCGGTTCCGTTCTGTTGCTGGGCGGACTGTTCGCATTGCAGGCCCCGGAGTTCGCGCAGGCTGCGCCGCCCGACGACCTGAATGGCAAGAACGTCGTGCTCGTTCATGGCGCCTTCGCTGACGGGTCGAGCTGGGACAAAGTGATCCCGTTGCTCGAAGCGCGCGGCCTGCATGTCGTGGCCGTGCAGAATCCACTGAGTTCGCTCGCCGACGACGTGGCGGCAACCCGGCGCGTGATCGCGCAGCAGAACGGACCTGTGATTCTGGTCGGCCATTCATGGGGCGGCGTGGTGGTTAGCGAAGCGGGCAACGACGACAAGGTGAAGAGCCTCGTATACATCGCGGCATTTGCGCCGGACAACCGCCAGTCCATCGCCGACATCACGAAAGACAAACCCGCTCCGGTCTGGGCTAGCGAGTTGCGCAAGGACTCGGCCGGCTATCTGACGCTATCGACCCACGCGGTGCTCGACGACTTCGCGCAGGATCTGCCGCTGCCGCAGAAACGCCTGATCGCGGCGACGCAGCAGCCGTGGGCCGCTGGCTGTATCGACGACAAGGTGACGAACGCCGCCTGGCATGACAAGCCGTCGTATTTCGTGGTGTCGGGCCGCGACCGCATGATCGATCCGGCCTTGCAACTGGAGATGGCGAAGCACATCGACGCGAAGATCACGCGCGTCGACACGAGCCATGTCGCGATGCTGAGTCAGCCGCAAGCGGTGGCCGACGCGATCATCGCCGCCTCGCGTGCCGCGCATTGAACCGCGCAGTCTGATCACCAATCAGATTGCGATCGATGGAATGCTCTTCATGCAGCGCAGCGCGAACATCGAGCGGCTATGGCGAATGCCTGCGATCTTGTAGAGCTTTTCGCGCAGGAAGCGTTCGTAGCCGGCGGTACCGTCTACCGCGACCTTGACCAGGTAGTCGTAATCGCCGGACACCAGGTACGCTTCCAGTACTTCGCTGAGCGTGGCGAGCTCGGCGCCGAAGCGCGCGAGTGCATCTTCGTCGTGGCGGTCCAGCGTGACCTCGAGCAGCACGACGTCCGCGAAACCGAGCTTCTGCTGATCGAGCAAGGCAACATAGCCGCGGATATACCCTTCGTTTTCGAGCTGCCGCGTGCGATTCCAGCACGCGGTGGTCGACATGCCGACCAGTTCGGCAAGATCCGCATTGCTGAGCCGGGCGTTCTTCTGAAGCTCGCGCATGATCTTGCGATCGAGGGCGTCGAGCGGGCGGTTTCGGGTGTTCATCAACGGCGATGGAAGAATATTTTGCGAAACAACATTATAGGTGAAGATCGTTCCGAATAGGCGGCATCAGCGGATGCGTTTAAGAAGCCTATCCAGCCGGGCTCCCGGTATATTTTCAACGTGCATTCATGCCCGGGACATCCACCCGGACCGCAGGCCTCGCGCCGGCGATCCTCCGTGGCCAAAAGCCGCTTTTTCGGTGTCTCGCCGCCTTCACGGTAAGGCGGCACGCGGGCGAATTCCGGCGTTACCCACGCAGGAAGGCGCGCTCGCCGGGCATGGACGCATGTCGCCGCATGTGTCTATCGCAACTCTCTTTTGCCTGCTGATTCGCCAATGCCGATCCAGTTGTATCTTTCGTTTCTTCTCGCGTCCGCCGTACTCGTTTATTCGCCCGGTCCGGTCAATGTTCTTACGATGAGTCAGGCGCTAAGCGCTGGATGGCGCGCGGCATTGCCCTGTGTATGGGGTGGCACCTGCGCGGTATTGCTGCAACTCGCATTTACCGCGTTGTGTCTGAACTCGCTATTGCTGATCGATGAGCGCGCGCTAATCGTGTTGCGCTGGGCCGGCGCGATTTATCTGGTTTATCTTGGTTTCAAACAATGGCGAAGCGGCGCATGCGCGGCTTCGCCGCTTCTGGCCCAGAGAGCCGGACAACGCGGTTTGTTTTGGCGCGGCTTCGCGACGTCGGGCCTGAATCCGAAAACGCTATTGTTCTTTCCGTCTTTCTTTCCGCAGTTCATCAGTACTTCGTCGAATGAAGCGCATTGGTCGGCCAATCATCAGTACTTTTTGCTGGCCAGTACTTTTGCGCTGATGTTCGCGTTGGGCGTCGCATCGACGGCAATCTTCTCACACCGTCTGCGCACGGTTCTGCAGCGGCCCGCGCGGCTGCGCGTCGTGAACCGCCTGATGGGTAGCTTGCTGGTTGGAATGGGCGCGCTGATGGCGGCGGTACGCTGACTGCGAAACGAGCCGCATACCGCCGCCGCGGGGACAACGTCACCCTTATCGTCTGTACCGCGCGATATCAATGGAAAATGAGGTACAGGATGATCAGAACGATCAACGGAACGCCGAGTAGCCAGCCAATCAGGTAAGGCATGATGTCATCTCCTTTCGTATTTAAGTTCGGATACGCAGGAGTGTCAGCAGGCCGCGTGCCTGAGTCGAAACGGCACCAGGCTGCGATGCATAGGGGTGTCGTATGTCGTGCCCGTATCGTTCTTTAGCCGTTATTCGAGAAGCCCGGATACAGCGTCATCCCGCCATCGACGAACAGCGTCGTGCCGACGACGTAATCGCTTTCATCGGAAGCAAGCCACACCGCCGCCTTGCCGATATCTTCCACGGTGCCGACGCGTCCATAGGGAATCAACTGCAATAGTTTGTCGAGTGCCGCTTGCGAATCCCACGCGTCCTGATTGATCCGCGTACGGATCGCGCCCGGCGCAATCGAATTGACGCGAATGCGCTCGGGAGCCACTTCCTGCGCCAACGATTTCATGAACATCTGAACGCCGCCTTTCGACGCGGCGTAATTGACGCGCCCCGCCCACGGAATGACCTCGTGAACGGAACTCATGCAAATGATCTTGCCGAGCGCTTTCGATACGGTCGTCGGGCCGCGGCGGCGGAATTCTTTTACTGCGGCCTGGCAGGTCAGAAACTGGCCGGTCAGATTCGTCGACAGCACGAGTTGCCAATCGTCGAGCGTCATGTCGGCGAATGGGCTGTCCTTCTGCAGTCCGGCATTCGCGACCACGATATCGATGCCGCCAAAGCGCGCGCGACTCGCCTCGAAGAGGTTCGCTACCTGAGCGGGATTGGATACGTCTGCCTGGATCGCGATTGCCGATCCACCGGATTCTTCTATTTCGTCGGCGAGCTTTTCATCAGGTTGCGCGTGCGAATGATAATTGAGCACGACCGCCGCGCCAGCATCCGCGAGTGCTTTGGCGACGCCATAGCCGATTCCCGAACTCGCGCCGGTAATCAGCGCGACCTGATTGGCCAGTAACTTTTCCATTTGAGTGCTCCGGCAACGACGAAAGGCGAAGCCGCCACCTACCGGCGCGCGACATCGCGCGGATAGACGGCGGCCCGCCTGGTGTTGCAGTCCACGACGCGTGGCCTATATCACGCCGGCAACCAGCAGAACGATCACCACGATCAATACGATGCCGAGTCCGCCGGTCGGACCATAGCCCCACGCCCGGCTGTGCGGCCACGCCGGAAAAGCGCCGATCAGCAGCAGAATCAGCACGATGAGAAGAATGGTTCCTAGCATGTTATGACCTCCGCCTGGTTGAAGGGGACCTGCTGTACCCAGGTTGCCCACAGGGCCGCAGGGTCATCCCTAGAGAGCAAACCGCGTACCCAGGGCCGATCCTTTAAGAGGATCACAGTGGCAGCGCACGCCGGTGCGGAGATTCGCGAGTCAATTAAAACGGCACCCATTGCGCTCAGAACATGAGCCGGGTGCCGTTTTTCCAATTGTGGACACGTCGCGCGTCCTATAGAAGGTAGGGTCCGTTGATGCGGCCTTCGAAGATCGCGGTGTTGATGTCCCAATCGTCGACGGTGCCCGTGCCGCCACCGTCCACCTTGACGACTACCGATCGGCCGCCGCGCAACGTCTTCATCTTTTCGGCGCTCAGCGTTTTGTCGTCGGATGGCTCGCGCGCGCCGGGTGGCAGGTCTTTGATGATCACAGTGGCTTTCATGGCATTTCTCCTTGACGTGAAAAGGCGAGCACAGTGCGGCGCCCGCCTCGATTTCTGCAAGGGCTATGCCAACGTAGGGGAAGTGAGCCGCAAAATGGAGCGGGGGCCGCGATGCGAAACCTGGCAAGGATCCGCGCGATAGCCGCATTGAATCACACCGGATACGACCGCGATCTCGAGTCGAAGTGTTTGCGCGCGTCGCACGGGTCGCGTGCGAAAGGTTGGGGCGCGGCGCAGCGTCGCGCGTGCCGTGATGCTGAAACGCCCCCGCGAGCAATGCTAGCGGCGTCGCCCTTTGCGCGGCGCAGCGGCTTCCGCGATACGCAGATGCGCGTCCGGAAAGCCCGGCGGGTATTCGACGACGCGCGTCGCGGCCGGCACCAGCGGCGCGGCGAGACTCGACCGCGCGCCGACACGAGCGCCGCCGACGATCGCGGCCATCGCCTCGCGGTCGAGTTCGACGCTTTCGGTCAGATCCTTGATGCTCAGCTTGGCCATGACGGCTCCAGAAAAACGCGCCGGCGGCCAGACCCGTTCGGGTTCCGGCCGCCGGGCTCGGAATGTGTTCAGTGTGCTATTCGTTTTACTGCGGTCTCAACGCACTATCAGTATAGGAAATCCGTTCGCGGCGTGCGCGGTCGTGGTGCTGTCGCGGCAGTGAAGGAACCCCCGGTCCCCCGCTGGTGCCTCGGCCTACACGGCGGAGAGGTTCGCGCCCGCCAGGATCGGATCGACTTTCAGCTTCGGCAGCACGACGTCCGAGCCGATAAAGCCGATGTCATTGAGCGCTGCGACATTGACGATTTGCTGTTGAGCCAGATTCTGAGTGACGTTGACATTGACGTTGACGTTGGCGATGCCGGCAAGGCTGCCGAGACCACCAGGGCCCGAGGGCATGGGCACGTTGCTGCCGGTGCCGCCGGCGATCCCGGACATGGTCCGGCGATCGAGTTCGCGCGCGCCGGGCAGATCGCGAATCATGAGGGATGACATGGCGTTTCTCCTAAAACGTATGGAAGGCGGACATGCATGGCTTGCGGCGAAGCGGCCCGCGACAGCGGGCGCCTCGCCGCGCCATGCATTAGTGGCCGTTAGAGTTGCTCGACACGACATACGGGCTGAGCGTCGAGTCGATGCCCTCGGAGAACGCAACGTTGTTGCCGTTGGCGTTCTGGAAGTTCAGGTCGTTGTTGATGAATTGCGAGGTGGTGCTGTTCTTGATGCTCGTCGGCGCATAGACCGGGGCGAAGCTGTAGTACTGGCTGGGGCCGTAGCCACCGCGTACGGCTTTCATGGCCTTGCTGTCGAGTTGTTCGGTAACGGACAGGTCTTTGATCATCAGCGTTTTCATGGTGAGTCTCCTGAAGGAAGTTTTCGCAGTGTCGCGAGTGGTTTCGAGCAATTCGTTTGCTCGGGCATCACTAATGCACAGGCTGTGCCAGTGGTGGCCACGTATCCTGAGGAAATCGACGAAGCCTTGTCGTATAAGGGTTTTGTGCGAGGTTCGGCCGCCGCGCCGGTCCGCTCGAAACGCGTTGACGCGCTAGCGGCGGTGGTGGCAGTCCGACATCGCGGCGGACCCTGTTGGCTCGCACACGACATTGCGCGCGACACCATGCGGCGCGGCGCGCGGCTCATGCCTGGTTTGCCTGGTTTGCGAAAGCGCGGACCGGGAGCTAGTATCGAAACGGCACATGTAACTGGATACGACAGCTTCTCTATCGACCCGCGTGGCGTCGGTCGCATGCGACACGGTCCAGCGGCAACGGCGGTGCTTCGCAAAAATGGCTAGCCTTGCGCGTGTGATTCTCGACTTCCAGAGCGGCGAGCTGTCGCGCGACGAGTTCGTCGCGCAGCTCGACAGCGCGTTGGCGACCGAGCAACTCGGTCCGACGCGGCTGCTGGAGACGCTGTACGCCGCGCATCACAAGTCACCGTTGCCCGACGATCTCTATCTGGAAGTGCGGCGGCGCATCGAGCTGCTGCGCGTGTCGAACGTCGCGGCGGGCGGCGAGGAAACCGGCATACAGACCACGGTCGATCTACTGCCGCTGCGTTCGTCGAGCGCGGGCGGCGCGGGCAGCGCGAGTACCACTGGAAGCACCGCGCACGAAACCATCAAAGGCATCGGCGATACCCTGAACAACCGCTTCGTGCTCGAAGAGTGCCTCGGCGTGGGCGGCATGGGCACCGTGTACAAGGCGCTCGATCTGCGCAAGCTCGAAGCGTCGGACCGCAAGCCCTATCTCGCGATCAAGGTTCTGAACGTCCAGTTTCGCGGCAATCCGAATTCGCTGGTCGCGTTGCAGCGCGAAGCACGCAAGGCGCAGGTGCTCGCGCATCGCAACATCATCACCGTGTACGACTTCGACCGCGACGGGCCGATCGTCTATCTGACGATGGAGTATCTGAGCGGTAAGCCGCTCAGCCAGCTGCTGCGCACGCCTGGATATCAGGGGATGCCGGTGCGGGCCGCGCTGCCGATCGTGCGCGGCATGTGCGCGGCGCTCGCGTACGCGCACGAGCGCGGCTTCGTCCATTGCGATTTCAAACCCGCGAACGTGTTTCTGACCACCAATGCCGAAGTGAAAGTGATCGACTTCGGCATCGCGCGCGTATTCCAACGGCCGGAAGAGGAGAGCGACGCGACCGTGTTCGATCCCGGCAGTCTCGGCGCGTTGACGCCGGCCTATGCGAGCCCGGAGATGATCGAGCATCGCGAGCCTGACCCGCGCGACGACATCTACGCGCTTGGCTGCATCACCTACGAGCTGCTGACCGGACATCATCCGTTCGATCGCCTGTCGGCTACCCAGGCGCGCAATGCCGAGTTCAAGCCGCAGCGTCCGCCGAATCTCGATGCGCGCCAATGGCGCGCGTTGCGTGCCGCGTTGTCGTTCGACCGCAATACGCGGATGCCGAGCGTCGTGCGCTTTATCGCCGAGTTCGACAATGAAGCGCGCGCGGAGAAGTCCGGGTCGCTCGCATGGGCCGGGCTCGCTACGCTGGCCGTCGTGTGCGCGGTTACGGTGGGCGTGTTCGCTGTTCGCTCGGGGTCCAACCGGCAGCAGGCCGCGCGTTCCGAGGCGGCGGGACCGCTGGGCGATCAGGTCGATCGCGCGGCTGCGGCGTCCGCTGTCGCGCCTGCAACGAATGCCGCACAGACAGCGCCTTCGGCTGGCGCGAATGAAGGCAGTACTACAACGGGTGGTGCGGCCGCAACCGCGACGCCGGCGCCCGCGCCCAAGCCCGCGTTGACGCTTGCGGCGATCACGCCCACGCTTGCCCGGGTACCGTGTTCGGCTTTATCGGGCGCAGTGCAGGACCACGCACTGACGGTGCGCGGTTTCCTGTCGCAGCGGTACGGCGCCGCGCGTCTGAAGGAGACCTTGGCGGCGCTGCCTGGCGTCGATACGGTTTCGCTCGACGTGCGGCCGCTCGCCGACGACAAATGCGACTTCGTCAAAACGCTTGCGCCGTTTCTGGTGCGCAACTGGCAGGCGGGACGGGCAGCGTCGCTGCATATGCGACCGCCAAGCGGTTTGCTGACCGAGAACGACTCGCTGGTGGTCGACCTGAAAGCGCCTCCGTTCGATTCCTTCGCGACCGTCGACTACTACCAGTTAGACGGCCACGTCGTGCACATGGTGCCGAGCCGTCTGTGGCCGGACAACCAGATGCAGGCCAACGGCGGTCCGTACACGATCGGCAGCAATGCGGGCGATTGGACCGTATCGAAGCCGTTCGGCTCGGAGATGGTGGTGCTGGTGGTGACCCCGGTGCCGCTGTTCGACAAGCTGCGCCCGGAAAGCGAAGCGCGCGCCGATTATCTGCGCGCGCTCGAGACGCGGTTGAAGCAGATCGGCGGCCAATACGGGCAGGATCGTCTATTGGCGGACTTCGCGCCGATTACGACCAAACCCGCCAAGCCATGATCCGTCAGAGAGCCAATCGAAACGGCCCTCAGCGCAAATCCTTGACGACGCGAAAACCGTTCTGCGATTGACGCACGCCCGCGCTGTATTTGAAGCGCGTCGCGCTGAGCATGTAGTCGCCGCCTTCGCGCCATGAGCCGCCGCGAATCGCGCGCATCTCGCAGCCGGGCGTGTCCCATGCGTGGCCGTCGGCGGGTGCGCCCTGATAGGAGTTGTGCCAGCAGTCGGCGGTCCACTCCCAGACGCCGCCGTTCATGTCGTACAGACCCAGCGGATTCGCGGCGAACGTGCCGACGTTTTCCGGTCCTTCCTTGTGCCACGGGTCGCCGCAGTCCTTGCAATTGGCGTTGCCCTTGCGCATCTGATCGCCCCACCAGTACGCGGTCGTGGTGCCGGCGCGATCCGCGTATTCCCATTCGGCTTCGGTCGGCAGACGGTACGGTTTGCCGGTCGTTTTGGCGAGCCATTTGACGTACTGCTGCGCGTCGTCCCAACTCAGATCGCGCGCGGGTGCGGTCTTGATGCTATTGCTCTCCGGGGTCAGCTTCTGGCATGCGCCGGCGGCGACGCACGCATTCCATTGCTCGACCGTCACCGGGAATTTGCCGATCGCGAAGGGTGCGCCGATGCTCACGCGATGCACGGGCTTTTCCGAAGGGTCGTCGGTATTGCTGCCCATTGCGAACGAGCCGGCGGGTACGGCGACCATGATCGGACAGGCGGCGCAGTCGCGGATTTCACCGGCGGTCGGCGGATGGGCGACGGTCTTTTCGGCGAAGGGCGCAGCGGCGGCCGTGGCGGGCGGCGTCGGCGCTGGCGCGGCAGCGGGGCGCGGTGGTGGCGGCGCGGCCGCGCTCGCTTGCGCCGCGGGATGCGCGAGCTGAGCAGGCGGTGCGGGTGGCGCGACATGCCCGCTCTGCGCCGCGGGCGCGGCTGGTTGCGCACCACTCACCGCCGGAGTCGATGCCGCCGCGCGCAATCGATCGATACGCGCATGCGCGAGTGTGGCGAAGCGCCCATTCGGATAGGCCTTCAGATAAGCCTCGTAATCGGCTGGGTAGTTGCTGTCCTTGATCGACTCCCAGAACGTGATTTCGTATTGTTCGCCGCTTTCCTTCGGCATGATGCCGCGACTGCGCGCTATTACGGCGCGATCGTCCGACGTTATCGACGACGCAATAGTGCGTTCGCCACTGGTGGGAATGGAAGTACGCGCTACGGAGAGCCACGGCTGCTGCGCTCCGCGAGTGGCGGCGCGCACCTCGGTGGCGACTTGGCGGAACAGCGCGGCGAGCGATCGGGACGATGCGTCGGCATCATCGAGCGCTTGCAGCAACGCACCGGTGTAGACGCCATGCCGCGGACCGTCCGCCGCGAAACCACCCGGCGCGGTTGCGTAGGCAATCACGGTGTTGGCAGCGAGCTTCGGTTGGTCGATCGCAATCTCGGCGGGCCTAAATGGATCGTCGAGGCAGGTATCGAGAATCAGCAGATTGAGCCGGCCGGCGCGAGCGGATTGCATCGCATGCAAGACGGTATTCAGTTCGACGCCGTTATTCAGCAGCGACACCGGTGCGCGGTTATCGGCTCGAGCATCGAGTCCCGCCGGCAACAGCAGCGTTTGTCCGGCTACCTGCATGCCGTGTCCGGCGAAATAGAACAGCCCGATATCGCCTGTCTTCAAACGTCGTTGAAATTCGTCGATCGCCGCGCGCATTTGCGGCGGCGTCGCATTCGTGCGCGTGATGACTTCGAAGCCACGCGCCCGGAGTGCAGCGCCGATCGATTCGGCGTCGCGCGGCGCGTTGGCGCGGATCGGGTTAGTGGCGTCGCCGTATTCGCCATTTCCTATCACGAGCGCGATACGCCGCGAATGGGTGTCGCCGCGTGACGAAGCAAAGGGTGAAAGGAGCAGAGCGGTATCCGCCGGCCGCCCCGGTTCACTCGTCACCGAAGCCGCACTCGGCTCGATGAATTCGCGTTGCGTCGCGGCACCGGCGCTATCCCACTGCGCCTGGATTGCCCCAACCACGCACACCAGCAGGAATCGTCGCCACATCGTTTTATCCTGTTTGTACCGGACAGAATTCAGGCATTCGCGCACCACGATCGCGCTGTCCGCGCTCATTATTAACGATAGCACGCGCTTCGCGTCATAACTGTCCGGGAGTCCTGAACGCGTCATACGGTTAACGAGCATTGCGTATCTTTTTAGCAAGTTAAGTTCTAAGCTGATTCACAAAGTCACCTCACACGGCCGTTTTAACTAGGTGGCTGTCTACCGGTTTCAATCCGCGACAAGCCGCTCGAACACCCGGATGCCCATCGATAGCCGGGCCCAGCCATGACTCCTGTTCGGGAGAGTGCGCTATGCGAAGAACCCGTGTTTCCTCTCTTTTCGGCAGACGTGATCCGGCACAAGCGCATTGCGGCGGATTGCGCGCGGCGGTGTGCGCGACGCTCGTCGCGGTGTGCATCGGCATAGGAACGGGCGGCGTCGCGCGCGCCGAGCAGACGGCGTCACCACCGGGGGCCGAGGAGTACATCATCTGGCCGTCGGATGGCGCGGTGATTCACGGCGGCAAGCTGTGGGTGCGCATGGGGCTGCGCAATATGGGCGTGTGTCCGAAGGGCATCGCGTTTCCGAATACCGGCCACCATCATCTGCTGATCGACACGGATTTGCCCGCGCTCGACCAGGAGATTCCATCGGACCGCCAGCACCTGCATTTCGGCGCGGGCGAAACCGACGCGCGCATCGAGTTGCCTCCCGGCAAGCACACGCTTCAGCTGATTCTTGGCGACCATCATCACGTGCCGCACAACCCGCCGGTGTATTCGAAGAAGATCACCATCACTGTGCTAAAAGACTAACGCGATCCGTTGGTTCGAACTGGTCAAGCCGGAACGGAGAGTCCTGATGAACAAGATCATTGCGGCCGCGGCATTCGTCGCGGCGGCGCTGACGGCATCGACAGCGCCGCAGGGTGGGTGGGCAGCAACGCCGTCGCCGCCCAGCGCCTACGCGTATATCGGCTATCCGAACGATGGCCAGGTGGTGCCCGCCAATAAGCCGTTTCGCGTGTGGTTCGGCCTGCGCTTCATGGGCGTCGCACCGAAAGGCGTGAAGTACCCGAACACCGGCCACCACCATCTTCTGATCGATAGCGAGCTGCCGCCGCTGGATCAGGAGATACCCTCGGATCGCCACCATCTGCATTTCGGCGCGGGCGAAACGGAAACGATGATTTCATTGCCGCCGGGCAGGCATACGTTGCAGCTGTTGATGGGCGACGACATGCATATGCCGCATAACCCGCCGGTGTATTCGAAGAAGATCACGGTGATCGCGCGCTGACTGTCATCATGCAACCAACAATGCCGCGTGCGCTGTTGGCTGCGATCCACCATTCGCGAGCCCCGCTCCGCCGGTTGGTAGCGACGCCACGGCGGGTGCGTTCTTCCAGGCCTTTACTGCAAGGCCGTCATCACCCGGATAACGAAAGCGCAGCACTCCTGGCATAGCCCATGCATCAGTAGCGCCCGAGCAGACAAGTTGCTCGAACCCGACGCACCACGATGCGCTTTCCCTTTCCCAGGAGTTTTGCCATGAACACGCTGATGATCAAGGACCTGTCCAACACCGAACAACTCGACAGCAAGGCGATGAGCGCCGTGCGCGGCGGCAACAGCTACTACTGCCCGATGCCGTCATACCTCAGCTATGCGCCCGTCTATGCGCCGACCAGCATCAAGAACATCTGCACGACGCAGTCGATCAACACGGAAATGAACATCCAGAGCGCGAATGGCAACAACTCGGCGCTGGTCAGCGGTACGACGACCTACATCGAACCGACCGTGTACTCGAGCAACGTCAACAACGTGAAGTGAGCGGCGCTCGCACGCGCGGCCCGAGCGGCCGCGTGGGCGCGCCCGCGTAGCCGCGTCGCTCAAAAAGACCATTCATTCAATCGTCCTTTCCACGCATCCTTCGCGTATCCGCCGCTCCCCGCATCGAGATTTCCGCCGCTTCATCGCTGAAGCCGCGCGGACGCGGCTCGGCCTCAAAAAACCGGCCGTCTCGCGCGAAACAGGCGGGTGCAACTGGAGACAACCGTGTCAGCATCGCCGAATTCATCGTTCGGTTCGTCGTGTGATTCGCCGGACCTTCAGCGGGTTTGCGCCGCAGCCACGGCGCCGCGCCGCATCGGCCGCGTGCTGCGCGGCCTCGGCGCCGCGACGATGTGCGCATTGGCGTTGAGTGCCTGCGTCGACGTCAGGATGCCGGCTTATCAACGCCCGGACACGCCGGCCAAGACATCATGGTCGGATCGCCAGGGCGCGCCGGTATCGGCCGCGGAGACGATCGAGCGCGACTGGTGGAAGGGCTTCCAGGACCCGTATCTGGATACGCTGATCGACAAGGCTATCGACGGCAACTTCGATATCCGGGTGCTAGCCGCGCGTATCGAAGTCGCGCACACGCAGATCAGCGAGACGGGCGCGGCCGCATTACCGACGGCGGACCTCGGTGCGGGCGCCGACTATTCGAAGACGACCGGCCAGCCATTGACGAGGACCTACAACCTCGCGCTGCAGGTGAACTGGGACATCGACATCTGGGGCAAGGTCGAAAAAGGCGTGCAGGCGCAAAAGGCCGAATTCCACGCGACCGAAGCGGATTGGCGCGCGGGGTATCTCGAACTCGTCGCGAACGTGGCCAGTACCTATTTCCAGATCCTGCAATTCGACGACCAGATCGCCCAGCAGCAAAAGACCATCGCCACCAACAAGCAAATCCTGACGATCTACGAAGGCCAGGCGCGCAACGGGATCGTGCCGCAAACGCAGGTGTTGCGCCAGCAGGCGGAGATCAACCGCCTGACCAACGATCTTTACGATCTGCGCCGCTCGCGGGCAGTCTCAGACAACGCACTGTGCACGTTGCTCGGCGTGCCGGCCGGCGAATTCCATGTGCCGCAGGGCCATTTGCAGGAGCGCGTGAAATTGCCGGGCGTGCCCGATGGTTTGCCCGCGCAATTGCTGTCGCGCCGCCCCGACGTGGTGGCAGCCGAATTCAGGGTGCTCGAAGCCTATGACCTCGTCGGTCAGTCGAAGCTCGCGCAATTGCCGAGCATCGGCCTGACCGCTCAGGGCGGCACGGCAAGCTATGCGCTCAACCAGCTGCTGAAGTCGTTCACGTTCGGCCTGATGCCGAGCATCAACTTTCCGCTGTTCGATCCGGGCGTGCGCGCTCATGTGAAGGTGACCGAGGCGCAATCGAAAGTCGCCGAACAGCAATATCGGGTGGCCGTGATGGGAGCGTTCGAGGAAGTGGAGAACGCGCTCGTCAATCTGAGTGCGCATAAGGCGCAGCATGAGGAATTGCAGCAGCAGGTGGCGCGCTTGCAGATCGTGGCGGATCAGATCCAGTCGCAACTGCACCTTGGCGTCGTGTCGCAACTCGAGGTGTTCGAAGACGAGCGGACCCTGCTGCAGGCGCAACAGGCGTTGCTGGAAAACCACCAATTGATTCTGTCCGATACGGTAACGCTTTATAAGGCGCTCGGCGGTGGATGGCCGGGTGTCGACGTGCAGGCGCAGGCCAAAGAAAAGTAACGAAGCATTGAGCTAATCCACGAGTTGGCGTACCACGCGGGTATTTCGTCGGTTGACGACTGATCCGCTGTCTTCTCATCCGGCGATATCCAAATTGACACTCTCGATGCGTGACTTAAAATCCTTTAGGGGTCAGCGTTTGCGTGGCTCTTCGCGACAATATCGTTGGGCCGTCGTTCTTTGTCCAGTTCGCCCCGCGTTCCTGCCGCGGCAGGTAAACGCTTAAGCGATCCAGAGAAAATGGCCACCGGCGAAGCTCCGATTGCTGAAATGCGCACGACAGCGGACGCTGCTTTCGACGTGGTGTTGTCGCCGGTTGCGTGCGCGCAGCGCCCCGCGCTCGACGCCATTCGCATCGTCGACAACCTGTTCGCGGTCGGCCGCAGCGAAGCGCCGTTCAACGACTATCCCGCGCAATGGACCGCCGGTCTGTCGCGCCGGCATGCGCGTCTTTTCATCGAGCATGGCGCGATTTACGTCGCCGATCTCGGCAGCAAGAACGGCACGACGGTCAACGGCATCGCGGTGCGGCAAACTCCCGCGCGCGTGCGCGGCGGCGATGAACTCTGCTTTGGCGGTGAACTGTGCTATCGCGTCGGCATCGAGCCGCGCGCGCGCGTCGTCACGGGCGCAAGCGCTTCTCCCCTCACTCATCTATTGCTGGTGCCGCAGCGCGACGATCTGGGTCTGCAACCGGTCGACGTGCTGGCTTTTCCGTTCCTGGTCAGCAAAACGGATGAGATCTTCTCGCGCTACAAAGACCGTTATCCGCACCAGGTCAATTACATTTCGCGGCGCCATGCGCACCTGTTTCTGAAGGGCGGCCAGCTCTATGTCGAGGACCTCGGCAGCACCAACGGCACGTTCGTGAATGGCCAGCGGATCGGCGAATCGGCGCTTGCGCTGGTGGACGGAGATGTCGTTGCATTTGGCGGCGACCACTTCGTCTACAGGGTGTCGCTACAGAACTCCGCCGACACCGAACCCACCGTGACCCAGTTCTCTCTTCGCCCCGCTGCCGACAGTGCCGCCGATGCCGACAAGACGACCTTCGTCGCCGCGGCGCATTCGTTTCTCGACATCTTTTGCGTCGATCCGGCACTGCAACGCGAAGACGAAGTGAACGAGGCGGCGCAATCGGGCTCCGCGCGCGCGAAGCGCGATGGAGCGGGGGCGGCAAGCGGCGCGCAAGCCGCAAAGGGTGCGCAGGCAGTGCACCCTGCCGACACGAAAGACGGCGCGAATGAAAGAAGCGGCAAAGGCAAACCCGCGGGACGAAGTAAGCCGCGTCGCTGGAAGATGGTCGCCGGCGAACTCCACAAGGCGTTAGCGGACGGCGAGCGCACCAATGCGCGGCGCGCGGCGGCATGGGGCGGCGCGGGTGTTGCGCTCGTGATCGCGCTTGGCGTGGGCCTCTATCTGCACGGTTCATCGGAACGCGAGTTGAAGAGCCTGCTCGCGAACGGTGATTACTCGAACGCCCTGACGATGGCGCGCGGCTATCTGGCCACGCACCCGGCGGATACCAGGATCAGCGCGCTCGCCAGCGAGGCGTTGCTGAAAGCGAACTTGCCGGGCTGGATCGAAGCCGTGCAAAAAGCGCAGTTCGACCAGGCCGACGCGCTGCTGAAGAACATGAGGGCGTTGAGCGCGACGGACTCCGATGCCGCGTCGCTGGTCGGCGAATTGCAGTGGGTCGGCGATCTCGAACGCTTCGTCGCGGCGCGCGGCGGCGTGGACGCGCCGATCCGCATGTATGCGGACGAAGCGACGATCAACGGTCTGCTGCACCGCTGGGACGACGACGCGACGAGTCATCAGCGCGCGCTCGACCGGATTGCGAGCTACGTGCCGGCCTTCGCGGAGCCCTACGCGCACACGCTGAGCCATCTGCGCAAGCTCGAAAGCGACGATTCCGTGTACGTCGCCGCGATAGATCGGCTCAATGGCGTGATCCAAACCGAACTCTCGCGCGACAAACCCGACGCGCTGCCGCCGGTATTCGACGATTACGCACAGCGCTACCCACGGCTCGCGGGGCTCGACAGAGTGCGCGACGATTTGCGCCAATACACCGCGTTGCTGAATGCCGCATTGAGCCGCCAATTGACGTCATTGCTCGCGATGATGAAAACGGCGCGCTTCAGCACGCCGCCTTTCCAGGCGCAATTCCAGCAGCTTGCGGCGACGCGTTTGCCGTCGGCGGACATCGTTCAACGTCAGGACGCGGTTGATGCCGCGTGGCAGCGCGGCGACGCGCAGCAGGCGCTCAGCGAATTGCAGTCGATGCCGGCGAGCCCATGGTCCGACGTGCTCGCTGCCGAAGCGGCGCACAAGAAGGCGCTAGCCGATCAATACAACGATCTGCAGAAAACGCGTGGCGGCAAAGACTACGACCAGCGTCTGCTGTCGTTCTACGCGAGCCTCGATCCGCGAACCGACGCGTGGTTCGTGCAGGCGATCCAGAAAGACGTCGCCGCGTTGCATGACAATGCCCTCGCGCGTGCGCAGGATCTGTTGCTGCGCGCGCAAAGCCTGTGGAAAGAGTACCGCGCGAACGGCCCGATCGGCGGCACGCAGCGGCTCGAAGCCGGCATCTCGCCGGGCTTTCGCAGCGAGGCGCGCCTGCTTAGCGATGCGCAGACGGCGGCACGGCAGGGCATACGCATCTATACGCAGCTGCAGGCCGATCATCCCGCCGACTTCGATCGCCTGCTCGCGGATATCGACGCCGAAGCGAGTTTGCAGCGCCGCTCGTTGACCGAGTTGCGCATGGTGCTGGACCCTGGGCTCCTGAAAGCGAAGCTCGCGTTGATTGGAGGCGATCAGAGTGAAACGCGATCCTCACCCTAGACCGTTGTCGGAGGCGCTCGAAGATCATAGCGTCGAAGGCATCGCGATCCTCACGTCCGAGCCGGTGCGGATTGCGCGCGCGCTGATCTGGGCGATGGTTGCGCTCGTCGTGTCGGGCCTGCTGTGGTCGTTCGTCGGCCGCGCGGATGTGATCGTCAGTGCGCCCGGCACGTTGTCGCCGGAATCGGAGGTGCGACGCATCTATACGCCGATCGACGGCGAGCTCGCGGATCTGTATATCGCCGAGGGGCAGCCGGTGTCGAAAGGCGACGTGCTCGCGCGGCTCAATGCGCGCGGCGCGATCGAAGCTGCGAGCAACGCGTTACAGGCGCAACTGAAACTCGAAGACGCCGAACGCGAATGGAAGCAGTTTCCGGAGAAAAAGGCGTTGATGGAACGCAAGGCTGCGTCGTTGAAGGCGCAACTCGAAGTCGAGGAGCGTCTGCACGAGAATCGCGTTTCGGAAGGCACGACCAAACTTGCCGAAGGGCAGAAGGCCGAACTCGACGAAGCGCGCAGCTCGCTCGATAATGCGCGCCGCGCGCGCGAAGCGGCGAACCAGGAACTCGATCGCTATTCGCGGCTGTTCGCGCAGCCGGGCGGCGGCGGCATCGCCGAATTGCAGGTCGAGCAGAAACGCACGGCCGCGCTCGAAGCGGATAACGCCTTCCGTGTCGCGCAGTCGAAGCTGGCCGAGCTGGACTTTCGCTTGAGCCATGAATACGCGCAGGCGAATGCGCAACTCGCGACGAGCGGGCAGCAAAGCACCGATCTGCAGCTGCAATACGATCAGGCGGTGCGCGACGTCACCGATGCGGAAGACAAACTGCGCGTGCAATTGCAAAGCGCGCGTCTGGAAGCCGAAGCCGCCGCGCGCGTGCGCTTCGAGAACATCGATAAAGACAATTTTCTGCTGATTCTGGCGCCGGTTTCCGGCGTGATTACCGACGTCACGTCGACGCAGCGCGGCGACAAGATTCAGGCGAATGCACCGCTCGGCGGCATTGCGCCAAAAGACGCGCGGCCCGTGCTGAAGATCGAAATCTCCGAACACGACCGCGCCTTTCTGCACGTGGGCCTGCCGGTCAAATTGAAGTTCAATGCGTTTCCTTACCAGCGCTACGGATTGATCAGCGGCACGCTCGCGTATATCTCGCCGGCCACGAAGCCGTCCGCGCAGGACAAGCAACCGGTCTACGAGGGCCGCGTCACGCTCGACAAGGATTACTACCAGGTGGCCGGCACGCGTTACCCACTGCGTTACGGCATGACCGCCAATGCGGAAATCGTCGTGCGGGAGCGGCGCCTGATCGACCTCGGTCTCGATCCGTTCAGAGAGGTGGCGGGTTGAGCGCGCGAATCAAACATCCCAGCAAGGAGCAGAACAAATGACCGCGATAGTGCGTATCGATGATGAAGTCGTGAACGTTGACGAGTTCATTCGTCTTCTGAAACTGACCGGCCAGTTCGAGAGCCTGATCGAGCAGATCGTGCGCGACAAGCTTACCGTCCATGCTGCGAAAAAGCAGGGCATCACTGTCAGTGCCGATGAGATCCAGCAGCGCGCGGACCAGTTTCGCCGCGTGCGCGGGCTGCATCGCGCGGCTGACATGAATCATTATCTCGACGCGCTGCACGTGAGCCTCGACGAATTCGAGGCGTTCATTACCGACGGGCTCTATCAGGAGAAGATGCTCGACGACATCGGTAACGACGCGGCGATCCGTGATTACTTCGCGTTGAATTCACCGAAGTTCGACGCGATCGAAGTCAGCCATATCGTGCTCGATAGCGAAGGCAAGGCGAAGGAAATGATCTCGTACCTGCACGACGACCCCGACGCCTTCGCCGAGATGGCGCGCGAGCATTCGATTGCGGATACGCGCGAGTCCGGCGGCGTGATCGGCAAGGTACTGCGCGGTTCGCTGAAGCCCGATATCGAGGCGAAGATCTTCAATGCGGCGGTCGGCGATCTGCTTGGTCCGTTTCCGTCGGCCGACCGTTCGTGTTTCGAGATCTTCGCGGTGACGGCCAAATATCCGGCCACGCTCGATGCCGACGTGGCGACCGAAATCCGCCGTTTGCTGCGCGAAAGCTGGCTGATCGCCCGCGCCCAGGAACACGTGATCGAAGCGCGCTAGTACCCGACTAGCGCCCGATAAAGCGAGGCTCACCGATACATGGACGCTCCTCAGACCGCGCCATCCGCGCCCTCCACCGCCGAATTTCTCGCTTCGGTGGAGATCCTGTCGCCATTCTCGCGCGACGAATTGGAGCGGCTTGCCGAATACGCGCAGGCAAAGTTCTATTCGTTCGGCGAAACGGTGTGCTCGGCTGGCGAAGTGGCCGATGGTCTCTTTGTGATCCGCTCGGGCACGGTGCGTATCTTTACCGAGGAGCACGGCAAGGAAACCAGCATGGGCGTGCGCAAGTCGGGGGAGATCTTTGCCGACATTGCGATGTTGCGCTCGTACGTTCACGAAGCGTCGGTACGTTCGTCCGGCAAGACCGAAGTGCTGTTCATTCCGCGCAGCGCGATCGAACCGGTGATGGCGGCCAACGCCGCCGCGCTGGCGTTCGTCGCCAGCTATGTCGCGATCAATTCGGCCGGCGGCTTCGTCGCGCAACTGTTCGACCTGCGCGGCAAGCTGAACAAGGCGGAACTCGAAGAGTACGTGCGCAGCGTCGGCGCAAAAAGGGTGGCTGCCGGCAAGGAGATTCTGAAACAGGACGGCCGCGAGGACAGGCGGCTTTATGTGGTGCGGCAAGGCCAGGTGCGCATCGTGCGGCACGAGGAGGGTCACGACTACACGCTCGCGACGCTCGGCGAAGGCGAAATCTTCGGCGAGAAGGCGTGCCTGATGCGCCAGGAACAGATGGCATCGGTGGTTGCGACCACCGACACGCGGCTGCTGGTGATCCCCGAGCGTACCGTCCATTTCATTCTCGAACGCAATCCGAAACTGCGCGAAGTACTCGACGAGCGCATCCGCTACGGCGACCGCGAATTGCAGCGCCAAAAGCGGCTCGAACAGCGGCGCAAGCTGCCGTTGATGCTCGACCTGCAGAGCAGGCCGGAACTCGGCGAGAAGATCATCCGGCGTTTCGCGCTCGTCGAGCAGGCCGAGGAAATGGATTGCGGCGCCGCGTGTCTCGCGATGATCTGCCGCCATTACGGCATTCCGATGACGCTCGGCAAACTGCGCGAACTCGCGAACGTGACGACGCAGGGTGCGACGCTCGACAGCCTCGCGCGCGCGGGCGAGTCGCTCGGCTTCACGACGCGCGGGGTGCAATGCACGTTCGATTCGCTGCGCGGCTTCGATCTGCCGTTCATCGTGCATTGGGAGGGCTACCACTATGTGATCGTGTACGGGCTGTCGAAAGAGTATGTCTGGGTGGCGGACCCGGCACTCGGTTTCAGAAAGCTGAGCGTCGAAGATTTCGAACGCGGCTGGAGCGGCACCTGCCTATTGTTTACCGGCGGATCGCAACTGTTGCAGATGTCGGCCGAGCGCTCGCCGTGGATTCGTTTTGTCGGATACCTGAAGCCGTACCGCAAGATACTCGGCTATCTATTCCTGGCGACCTTCGTGATCCAGGTGCTCGGCGTGATTCCACCGCTGATCATTCAGAACATTCTCGACGGCGTGATCGTGCATCAGAACGTCAGTCTGCTGCATATGCTGATCGGCGGGCTCATCATCTCCAGCGTCTTTACACAGCTGATGTCGACGATACGCGCGTATCTTGCGAACTTCATGGTCCGCAACATGGATTTCGCAATGATGTCGCAGTTCTTCAAGCATACGTTGTCGCTGCCGTTCTCATTCTTCGCAAAGCGCAAGACCGGCGATATCTTCGCGCGCTTTCAGGAGAACCAGACGATCCGCGCGTTCCTGACCGAATCCACCGTGACGACCGCGCTGAATCTGCTGATGATCTTCATCTACTTCACGATCATGTTCGTGTACAACGTGAAGATGACGCTGGTGTTGATCGCATTCGTGATTCCGATCATGGGACTCACGGTGATCGCGACACCGAAGATCAAGGGCTACGCGCGCGAGGTGTTTACGGCATCGACCGAGGCGAAGTCGTTCCTGATGGAGGCGCTCTCCGGCGTCGAGACGGTCAAGGGCATGGGCATCGAGAGGCCGGTGCGCTTGCGCTGGGAAAAGAAATACGCGAAGGCGCTCGAATTGCAGTATCGCGCGCACGCATTCAATATTCTGGTCAGCTTTGGCAGCCAATTGCTGAATGCGGCCACGACGATTGCGATTCTTTGGGTCGGCGCGAATCTGGTACTCGCACGCGAATTGACGATCGGCCAGTTGATCGCGTTCAATGCATTCATGGGCAGCGTATTGAGTCCGCTGATGGGTCTCGTCGGCTTGTGGAGCATGCTCAACGATGCGGGTGTCGCAATGGAACGGCTCGGCGATGTGCTCGATATCGAGCCCGAACAGAAGCCGCAGGATCTGCCTTCCCGCGTCATGCTGCCGGAACTGCAGGGCGAAATCAGTCTGCAAGGCGTCTATTTCCGCTATGGCGAAGAGGATTCCGCTTATGTGCTCGAGAACATCAGCTTCGATATCAAGCCCGGTGAACTGGTCGCGATCGTCGGGCGCAGCGGCTCGGGAAAAACCACGCTCGCGAAGCTGCTGGTCGGGTTCTATCAGCCGAGCGAAGGGAAAATGACGATCGACGGTTACGACTCCGGCGTGATCGACAAGGCTTATTTCCGCGCGCAAATCGGCTACGTGATGCAGAGCAACCTGCTGTTCTCGGGCACGATAGCCGAGAACATCGCGAGCGGCGACGACGCGCCGGACCGCCGGCGCATCGAGGAGGTCGCGAAAATGGCCGACGCGCATGGCTTCATCAGCAAGATGCCGCTCGGTTATGAGCAGGTCGTCGGCGAGCGCGGCATCGGCTTGTCGGGTGGTCAGATCCAGCGGCTGTGCATTGCGCGCGCGTTGTATCACGATCCGCGTCTGCTCGTATTCGACGAGGCGACATCGGCGCTCGACTCGCAATCGGAAAGCAATATTCTCGGCAATATGCACGACATCCTGAAGGGCCGCACGGCGGTGATCATCGCGCATCGGCTCAGCACGATCATGCGCGCGGACAAGATTCTCGTGCTGTATGAAGGCGCGATCGTCGAACAGGGCCGTCACGAGGAGCTGATCCAGCGCGGCGGCATGTACTATCAGCTCGTGCAGAAACAGTTGAGTGCATCATGATGAAGATACTCGACCAGATTGAAGAGGCGAGTCCCGCGATATCGTACGCGGGACTGATCGAGCGGATCGAGATCCTGCGCTCCACGTTGCGCTGGTCGTCGCGGCTCGAACGCGCCGATATCGACAAGCTGCTCAGGCAGGCCACCTCGTTGCGCGACGAAGTGATGCAGCTTTCGCACAAGGAGCGCTTCGTGCAGGCAGCCACCGCGGGCGAGCCGCAGACGAGCGCGGAGCAATCGCGTGGAGCGCGCCGCAAGGCGCTGCTCGAACGGAGCTTTATTTTCGAGGGCACGTTCGGCGACAATCCGCGGCTGCTCGAATCGCTCGAAATCGCGGAAAAAGCCGCGCCGACCGATTTGCCGGTGTTGATCGATGGAGAGAGCGGCACCGGCAAAGAGCTGATGGCGAAAGTGATTCACGCGAATGGCGCGCGTGCGGACAAGCCGTTCATTTCGGTGAACTGCGGCGCGATTCCGGACAATCTGCTGGAATCGGAGCTTTTCGGGCATCGCAAGGGCGCATTTACCGGCGCGTCGAACGACCGCAAGGGCAAATTCGAAAGCGCGCACACGGGCACGATCTTTCTCGACGAAATCGGCGAGTTGCCGCTCGCGGGCCAGGTCAAGCTGCTGCGCGTGCTCGAAGCGCACGAGATTCAACGCGTCGGTTCCGACGAAACGATCGCGGTCGATACGCGCATCGTCGCGGCGACCAATCGCAATCTGCGCAAGCTCAGCGAGGAAGGCCGGTTTCGCGAGGATCTGTTCTACCGGCTCAGCGTGATTCACGTGACGCTGCCGCCGCTACGCGAACGGCGCGACGAAATTCCGTTGCTGATTGCGTGGTTCGGCGACGAGGCGGCGGGCACGCTGAAACGCAGGCCGGTCAGATTGACGCCGCGTTTGCGCGACTTTCTGTTGAGCTACGCGTATCCGGGCAATATCCGCGAATTGCGCAACGTGATGTATCGCATCTCATGTCTGGCTGCTGATATGGCCGACGTCGAGCACTTGCCGCTCGATATGCGACCGGCCGCACCCGGTTCAGCGGCGGCGCAGGCGGAGGGCGGGCAGGCGAGCGGCGAGCAGCCGATCAGTGTCGCGAATCTGATGTCGTTGAGCGACGCGAAGCGGGCGGCCAGCGACGACGCCGAGAAAGCGTTTCTCGAACGCGGACTGCGTGAAGTCGGCGGAACGGTCGCCGAGCTGGCGCGGCGCATCGATATGAATCGCTCGCACTTGCAGATGCTGCTGAAAAAGCATGGCCTGCACTCGAAGGATTTCCGCAATCGCAATGCGCCGCCCACGAAAAACGGCACGAACGAGCGCGATGAGGAAGACGACGAAGGCTGATGGAAGGACCACTGAAGGGACCACTGAAGGAACCACAGAAGGCTCGCTCAAACGCGTGCCTGAAGACCATCAAGGCGCCGGATTCAGCAAGGTCTTGTCCGCCGCATTCGGGTCTTGCGCTTCGACGACCACGGCCGTGATGTTGTCGCGTCCGCCGCGCGCGAGCGCGAGGTCGACCAGTTCGCAGCATGCGTTTTCACGCTCCGCCGAGGTCAGCACGCCGGCGATTTCGTCGTCGCTCAGTTCGTTGCTCAGACCGTCGCTGCACAACAGGAACACATCGCCGTCGGCGACTTCGATCGCGTCGTCGTCGAGTTCGAGCAGATCCGTTGCGCCGACCGCGCGCGTGATCATGTGTTGCGCCGGATGATTGCGTGCCTCTTCGTCGGTGATGACGCCGAGCGAGCGCAGTTCCTCGACCTGGCTGTGATCGCGCGTCAGTTGCCGTAACTGTCCGTCGCGGTACAGGTAGATGCGGCTGTCGCCGGCCCACACGTAGCCGCAGAAGCGATCGCAGGCAAGCAGCACGACCACGGTGCTGCCGATGCGCTGCACCTGGCGGCGCTCGGCTTCATCGCGCAACTGACGGTTCGCGAATTGCAGACGCGCGCGTACATCGGCGATCAGCATTCTGAGGCCGTGCGGCGCTGCCAGTTGAGTCAACGCGTCGATCACGGTGCGGCTCGCAACGTCGCCGACCGCGTGACCGCCCATCCCATCGGCGACAGCCCAGCGTCCCGCCTCGGGCTCGTTGAGGCAGGCATCTTCGTTGATTTCGCGGACCCGTCCCGTGTCGGAACGCGCGGACGATGTCCAGCGAAATTGGCTCTCGCAGGTCACAACGGCTACACCATCTGGTTTCGGTTGCGTGCGTCTGGAGACACGGTGAGGGTCGCGTTCGCGCCGGTGTTGCGTACGTCGACCGACTGGAACTGGTTGATCATCTGGTTAGCATAGAAGTTGTTGGAGACCTCGTACAGATTGACCACCGGCCCAATGCTAGGCGTTTGCGGCACGTATGGCTGAATCCAGCCATAGATCCATGGCGCGCCGCCGCCACCGCGAATCGCCGCCATCGCTTTGCGATCGAGCGCGAGGTTCAGCGAGAGGTCGTTCAATTTGATGCAGGACATATCGTTCTCCGGTTGGCCGCGTGTGCAATGTGCGCGGCTGAATGGACCCTGCACCCGATGGTGCAAAGGCCATGCCAATCGGGGGCGGATTCGGCGCGAAACCCGCAGCGCTTTGACTGGCGTGCGTTTCGCGGCTTTTACCACGAATCCGGTCGGCGCAATCGGTCGGTTCCCGGCCAACAAGCCCGCCTTCGAACAGGTGTAGGACCCAACACATTCAGGCGGGTCCTCTTCCGTTTTCCATTCACCTGAAGCAGCGCGCGACACGGCTCGCAAATGAGCGTCGCGCGCCAACAGATCAGCGCGATTTCTGTTGGTCTCGTACTGACATCTACCTCTTCAGAAAACCGCTCGATCGGCCGTCAAGCCCGTAAATACGGGCTTTCCGGCAACTGGCCCGGATGATGCAAAAGCTGTCGCAACAGTGTTGGAAATGCGAACGAGGCCAGCCATGAACACCCAAACGCTCGATACCCGCGACGACGAACCGCAATCCGCAGCCGCTTGCGACACCACATCATCGACGATCGATCTGCCGATCGGCGCGCATCTGGTTACGCAACGCCATGGCTACGAACATCACGGCATCTATGTCGGCAACGGCCGCGTCGTGCACTACTCGGGCTTTGCGGGTTCCGCGCATCGCGGCCCGGTCGAGGAAGTCGAACTGGCGCGCTTCGCCGCTGGCCATTCGATGTCGGTTCGGGCGACGCCGAGCGCGATCTACGTCGGTGCCGAAGCAGTGAGCCGCGCGCGCTCCCGCCTCGGCGAAAACCGCTATCGCCTGCTGACCAACAACTGCGAACACTTCTGCGCGTGGTGCCTGCTCGGCGAAAGCCGCAGCGATCAGGTGGATTGCTGCCTGCGCCATCCGAGCACGGGCGTGCGCGCACTGCTGTGCCTCGTGAAGGCGTTTGTCGAGAGCGGGGCGAGGAACGATCACCGCGCGGCGCAACTCGTGCAATTCGCGTGAACGCGGCGCGCTGGGAACGGGGCGATTCGAGGAGAACATCATGGTTGCCGCGGAAAAGAGCTTGCACTGGGCCGTCGACAAATGGCTCGCGCCCACGCCGTCGATGCCCGCGCGCGTCGTGCGGTTCTGCCATCGCGCGTCACAACAGCAACGCTATGTATGCGTGCAAGCGTTGAAGCCGGAAGGATTGCTGTCGATCTTCTTCTTCCGCCACGGCGACGGTTCGTGGAACGTGTTCCCGCCGCAAGCCGAGCGGCCCGCGATGAACGGGTACGGCCGCGTAGCAACTCAGGCGTGACCCGCGGTGGCCGCTTCCTTGGCGAGCCACTGACTGAACAGCAACATCGCCGGCGTCATGGGCTTGCCCTTCAGGCAGGTCAGCCAGTAGCTGCCCGCCTTCACCTCGACGTCGAACGGGCGCACCAGACGCCCGGTATTGATCTCCCGTTCGAACATCAACGCAGGCGCGAGCGCGATGCCCGCGCCTTGTATCGCCGCCTCCACCATCAGCCGCGACGAATCGAACACCGGCCCGCGCACCGGCCGCGGCGCGATGCCCGCGGCCGCGAACCAGTTCATCCAGTCGTCCATGCGGTACGAGCGCAGCAGCGTTTCGTTGGCGAGATCGTCGGGCCGCGTGAGGCGCGCGGCGATCTCGGGCGTGCAGAGCAGCGCGAGCGGCGCGTCGAGCAGCTTGGTGGCGAGCGAGCCGGGCCAGGTGCCGTCGCCGAAACGGATCGCGAAATCGAGGCCTTCGGTCGCGAGATCGACGAGGTTGTTATTGGTCAGGAGCCGCAGTTCGACGAACGGATGCGCGTCGCGAAACGACTTCAGGCGCGGCATCAGCCAGCCGACCGCGAACGTGCCGACCACACCGACCGTCAGCACCTCGTGGAAATGCCCGCCGTCGAACTGCTTGAGCACCGCCTCGATACGATCGAACGCGTCGGACAGCACCGGCCGCAGCGCGAGCCCTTCGTCGGTCATCGCGAGGCCGCGCGGCAAACGCTTGAATAGCGCGGTGCCGAGCCGCTCCTCCAGCGAGCGGACCTGCTGGCTGACCGCGGCCTGGGTCACGTTCAGCTCTTGCGCGGCGCGCGTGAAGCTCAGATGCCGCGCGGACGATTCGAACGCGCGCAGTGCGTTCAGCGGGAGATACGGTCTCATGGTGCAGATACAAGATTTTCTTGTGAGTGGGCTAACTTATCACCATCGGCCCGCTTCGCCGACTCCCTGGCTGTTATTCGCCAGTCGAATTGTGCGACACTAGGGCCATATCGACGGGGGCAATCGCAGGCCCGGCGCCGCGCGAGCGCGCGGCGGCGAGTCGGCAATCAAGGGCCGGCAATTGTGAGCAACGGTGAATGGCCGCCGCGGATTGCCTCGATGTAGGTAGTGAGAAGTTGACTGTCCAGATGGAATGCTCGACATGTTCTGCCGACGTTCGTCCAGGTAAACCGTCGGCTCGTGCAACCTTGCATCAGTGCCCTCGATCGGAGTCCGCTATGTCCGTGTATGTTCTGGCCTTGCTCATCGGCGTCGTCGCCGGCCTTCGCGCGATGATCGCCCCCACCGCCGTCAGCTGGGCAACGCGCCTGGGATGGCTGCCGCTGCAAGGCACGTCGCTCGCGTTCCTCGGCGCCGCGGCCACGCCGTATATCTTCACCGTGCTGGCGGTCATCGAACTGATCACGGATCAATTGCCCGAAACGCCGAGCCGCAAGGTGCCGCTGCAGTTCGGCGCGCGCGTCGTGCTCGGTGCGCTGAGCGGCGCTGCGATCAGCGGCGTGCATGGGGGCCTCGCGGGCGGTGCGATCGTCGGGGTGCTGGGCGCGGTGGTCGGTGCGGTAGGCGCGGTTATCGGCACGCTCGGCGGCGCGAAAGTGCGCAGTTCGCTCGCGAGCATGTTCGGGCGCGATGCGCCTGCGGCGCTGATCGAGGACGTGGTGGCGATCGTCGCGGCCGCGTTGATCGTCGTGTCGATGCACGGCTTCTGATACGAACGCAAACACAAACGCGAACGCGGCGGCACGCTTTGCGCGTCGCCGCCGCGTTCGGTCGCTGCCTGCCGCTTATTGAACCCGGGCGATTCGCGCGGCCGTCGCGACTTGCTTGACCGGCGCGGTCGCCGCCGTCGAACCCGCCGCCACCGGCGGGATCAGCTTGCCTTGCACGAGCAGCTGAAGCGTCTTCACCACCAGAATCGCGATGATCGCGTTCGCCACCACGAATAGAACCGGCGCCGCGAATTCGATCGGACCCGTTGCGCCGCGTTCGACGAGACGCAGCGCCATCGTCGGCAATGCCGCTACGCCGAAGCTGAACGCCCAGTAGCCGGGCACGAATGCCTGTTGGCGAATCCACGGCAGCAAACGCAGCAGCATCAGCGCTTGAAACAGGCCGTAGCCGAGCAGCGCGAAGGCGAACAGATCGGGCGTGCCGCTCGTGAGGCTCAGATACGCGACACCCCCGACGACCGGCGGCGCGAGCTGCACGCCGAGGGTCGGGCGCAGCGCTTCGGGCAGCGGTTCATGCACGGCGGCGCGATGCAGGATCATCGATTCGAGCGCGAGCCACGCCAGCACGCCGCCGCCGAAAAACAGCTCGCCCAGTTGATGGAAGCCGAATGCGGCCGAGCTCGCCGCGGCGACGAAACCCGCTCCGACCGTCGGCAGATAGATCGCCGGCGTGGTCAGTTCGGGCCTGCGGCCGCCTTGCCACAGCCGGCCATGTAGATAGACCCCGACCCCAAGTTGCGCGAGCGCCGCGATGCCGTATAGCGTCAGCGCGATGGTGTGCGCGTACGGCTGCAGCAGTTGCGCGGCGAGCAGCGTCGAGATCGGCGCGAGCGCGACGAACGACGACTGCACCGGGTGGTCCAGTTCGGCGCGCGCGTCGGCGGTCTGCGCGAACCACTTGTGCGCGTACGCGAACAGAATCACGACCCAGACAGCGAGCGCCGCGACCGTCACTACGCTGCCCGCGACGGCCGGCAAATGCCACAGGCGGATTGCCACGCGCCACAGGTTGGCCAGCGCCAACGAGCCCACCGCGATACTGAAGAAGCCAGCGGGAACCGCACCACGATTGCTGTTCATGACGACCTCCGAAAGTTGCGTCGCGCTGCGGGTTGCTGTCGATGCGCGATCGATGGCGTACTGTAAAAGGCCGCGGAGAATCGCAGAACGCTGCAAACGCTCGACAAATCGCGCGAGCGTCTCAAGCTGTGTTTTTAGCGGGAAAAGAGGCAGAGAAGGCAGGGAGGGAGCCCAGCGTCAACCGCCCATGCGCACCAGCATCGCCAGCAACTGGTCGAACGACAGCGGCTTGCGCGCGTACGCGATGTGCGGATTGGGCTGCACCGGAATGTCCGATGCGGCACTGCACAGGATGATCGGAATATCGCGCAGCTCGGGGTCCTCGTACAGCGCCGCGCACAGCTGGAGGCCCGACATGACCGGCATCATGCAATCCGACACGATGATGCCGGGCCGGCTCGAGCGGACCAGTTCGAGCGCGACGGCGCCGTTCGACGCGGTCCGCACCGCATAGCCGTGTCGTTCCAGCAGCAGCCGCCACACCGTGAGGATGTCGAACTCGTCGTCCACCACCAGAATGGTTTTCATGGCGGCTAGGTTTTTCGCCGCGATTGCAGCGTGGCCGACAGGCCCGGCGTCGGTTGGATGCCGGCGGCGCCGGGCGAGCCCTCGATCACGTCGAGTCCTTGCGACGAAATCGACAGTTCGCGCAGTGACGTGTCGTGCGCGCTTTCGCGTTGCTTGACCACCGAAATCATGCGCCGCAGTCCTCCTTCGGTCTCGGCGTAGCGCAGCAGCACGAGGTTCTCGGTCAGCGCCGACACGCGCACGGCCTTTGCGTGGCCCGGCTCGCTGTACAGCGGCAGCTCTTCGGTGACGAGCGTCGTGACGGCCGCTTCGCGCAACTGATGCAGCAGTGCATTGAGGAACAGGCCGAAGCGCTCGGTGCGCAACGCCGAATCGCGAAAGCCCTCGACGCCGTCGATCACGATGCGCGTCGCGCCGGTCTGCTTGACGGTGGCGAGCGCGTTCGCCGCGATTTCGTCGATGGCGAGTTCGATCGCCGGCTGCCAAAGCACGATCAGACGGCCGTCCCGCCACGCATCGGCAAGCGGAATCGACACCGCTTCGGCTTTGCCGATCAGGCGCTGCGGCCCCTCGTAGAAGCCGAGATACACGCAGCGTTCGCTGCGTGCGAGGCCGGCCGCGAGGAACTGCAGGCACAGCAGCGTCTTGCCGACGCCCGACGGGCCGATCAGCGTGGTCGTCGAGCCTTGCGCGAAGCCGCCGCCGAGCAGATTGTCCAGATGCGGCAAGCCGAAGCCGAGCCGTGCTTTCAGATCGACGGGGCCCGGTTGCGGCGCGCACTGCGCTTCGAGTCGCGGGAACATCAGCAGCCCGCTGCCGGCGATGCGGAAGAAGTGCTTGCCCATCCGATGATCGCGCGCACGCATCTTGTGCACTTCGATCTCGCGCGCGCGGCGCATGCCGTCGTGATAGCGGTTCAGCTCGATCAGACCATCCACCAGCGTGTGCTCGGGATGCGGCTCGTTGCCCGACAGCGGCGCGAGCAGCAGCGTCGTGCAGTCCATCGCGGCGACCAGCGCGTTCAGCTCGTGGATGAACTTCGACAGCGACAGCTCGGTTTCGCTGAATTCGCGCGCGCTGCGAAAGCCGTCGACGATCATCAGGCTCGGCCGGTAGTCGTAGATGCTCGACGCGATCAGCTTGAGGAAACCGTCGAGGCCGTCCTGCATCAGCTCGTGATAGCCGGACACGAACAGCATCTGCTGCGCGACCGCGGTTTCGTCGAAGAAGCTCAGGCCTTTCAGGTGACCGAGCAGCTTGTCGTGCGATTCGGCGATCAGCGTCATATACAGCACTTTCTCGCCTTGCCGGACCCGGTGAAAGCCGATCTGGCTGGACAGGATCGTCTTGCCGGCGCCGGCCATGCCCTCCAGCAGATAGACGCCGCCGCTCACCAGACCGCCACCGAGGATTTCGTCGAAACCAGGCACGCCGGTTTCGATATTGCGTCGCGCCGCGTCAGGCCGAGCCGCGTCAGAAAGACGAGAGGGGTTCGATGCTTCGGTAGTCATTGTCGATGTGTCTTTCAAAGTGCAAGCGACGGCCTGGTCGTGACCGTCCCCTGGTTAACCCCGTCGTGGCAGCAATCCCCGTTCCCGCTCGCGATTAGCGATGTCGCACGGCGCGGGAGCCCGTTGCAGGCGACATGACGGAGAGCGCGTATACAATTCGGCAGCGCCTGATCCCCGCGGGCTTTCACCCGCCTATTTGCCAACCAGTCCAACTCATGCCGAATCCGACCCGGGCCTTTCTTCTCGGTCCGCTCCTGAAAGGCGTTTCACGCTCCTTCTATCTGACGCTGCGCGTGCTGCCCATCGGCATGCGCGATCCGATCGGCCTTGCATATTTGCTCGCGCGCGCCGCCGATACCATTGCCGACACCTCGCTGATCGCGCCGGGCCAACGCCTCGAATTGCTGCTTGCGTTGCGCGATCAGGTCAATGGCGTGGCCGTCGCTAGTGCGCCGTTCCAGCGCATCGCCGCCGAAGTCGCGGGTCAGCAGACGCAGTCGGATGAAAAGCTGCTGCTCGAATCGTTGAACCCCGCGCTCGACGTGCTGGCGCAACTGAGCGAGTCCGACCGCCACGCGGTGCGCGCGATCGTCACGACGCTGACCGAAGGCATGGAATTCGATTTGCGCACGTTTCCCGACGAACGCTCCGGCCAGATCGCGGCGCTGCGCGAATACGGCGAACTCGATCGCTATACGTATCTGGTCGCGGGCTGCGTCGGCGAGTTCTGGACCACGATGACTTATGCGCACATGCCGGGCACGCTGAAGCAGCAGCCCGACACGATGAAGCAGCGCGGCGTGCGTTTCGGCAAGGCATTGCAGATGACCAACGTGCTGCGCGATTGCGGAAAGGACTTGCGCATCGGCCGCTGCTATCTGCCGCAGAGCATGCTCGAGCGCCACGCTCTAAGCGCGCGCGATCTGCTGCAACCGGCCAATTCGATGCACGCGCGGCCGCTGCTCGTCGAACTACTGCGCAAGACGCTCGATCATTTCCGCGCGGCGCTCGACTATACGCTTGCGATTCCGGCGAGCGCGGTGCGCTTGCGGCTCGCCTGCCTGTGGCCGATCCTGATCGGCCTCGACACTTTGCTGCTGCTCGCGGATAACGACGCGTGGCTCGATCCGGCGAAAGTGTCGAAGGTGACGCGCGGTGACGTCTATCGGATCATCGCGTCGTCGCTGCTGCTGGTGCCGTCGAATGCTTTGGTGCGCAATGCGATCAATAGCCGCATCGCGCGGATCGAGGCTCGGCTGTAGGCGCAAACGATTTATTCTGGATCATTGAAACGTCAACAATCGGGAAAGCCCTAGGCCACTGCATTCGCGCTTCGCGTTAGTCTTTTCGAAAAGGAGACGAACCCATGCGACAAGCGTTCAATATTGCGTTGGTGCTTTTGCTTGGCTATTTGATGGCGGATCGGGCGTTGATGCGTGCGCAGGCGGGCGAGGTCGGCACGATTACGTGTCACCAGGGCGCGGCGCTCGTTAAATCGGACGCGTTGAAAAAGGGCTTTGGTGACGCTGGCGCGAGCGCGCAGAGCGAGAGCTTCCTGTCGAGTTGCCTCGTGACCGGGCGTGGCCAGGTCGGGGATCTGATCGCGCGCGAGTGAGCGCCGGCAGTTGAGGATTCGTCACGGCGCACGCATAGCGCCGCGAAAAAGCGCCCAGACCGTGAAGGCCCGGGCGAAGTCATCGGGAACCCGATGACGGAGGTAACACATATGAACTGGCCCGCGCTCGGAGATACCCGAGCAGCGGGCCAGTTCATTTGATTCGGGGTGCGCGTCGCAAGGACGCGCCATCGCTTACTGACCGAAGTAGACCGACTTCGGGCCACTCATCGGAGCCGCACGGCTCGTTTGGGCCGTACCGCTCACCACACCACCGAAGCCGGTAGCGGCTTGGCCGCCGCCGTTTTGCGCGTCGACGCGGGCTTGCGCAGCCTGGATGTCAGCCGGGTAGTGCGGGTCGGCGTGACCAGGTTGATAGCCGGCCTTTTCCAGTTGCACCAGATCGGCGCGCACTTGAGCGCGGGTCACGGGCTGGTTGGCTTGTGCGAAAGCAGCGGCCGGAGCGGCGACAGCGACGGCGATGACAACAGCTTGAATCAGCGATTTCATGATACTTACCTCCAGTTCAGGATTTTTGTCTTGCTGCGAACGTGCTTGTTCGTAGTTAGTGATTGCATTGTAATTTGGTGAACTTGGCAGAGTAGGTCGTGATGCGGCTAATGTTTGTTGCGAATCTTGATATAAAAGCGCGGAACTTTCAGGGTTAACGCGTAGACGTTCTTTGCGCGGCCGGCAATGCGGAGTGCTACTTCTCCGAGACCGGACTGACGGCCGAGGGTGTTGCCATTGCCGTTGCCGGTGCCGGCGCGTCGTTTCGCGCGATGCCCGGCGTCGCGGCACGCACCGATTGCCGCAAGCGTGTGAACGCCTGACTCGTGCGCGCATCACGCTGGTCGCGTGCGTCGTAGAAGTCCTTGCTGAGCCACTGGCCGAGACTCGTCATCAGCGAGCCCAATGCGCTCTTGAAGCGCACCCACGCATTGCCGGTGCGCGCCAGTTGTGCGGCCCCCTCGACCGCCTCGGCGGCGAGCCGGTCCAGTTCCGCGTGCAGAAAGTCGGCGAAGTGATGCAGGCCTTGCTGATTGCCATTCGACGATTTGCGCTCCAGCTCGACGTGCTCGGCAATCAGCGATTGATTGGGCACGCGAATAAACGCCGGCGTATCGGCGCGCGCGCCGCCGTCACGGCGAATCGCCACGCCGAGGTTCGCCGATGCCGCGGTGCGCTCGCCGAGCGGTGGCATTTGCCACTTGTCGCACAGGTATTTCAACAGGCTGCAATGATCGAATCGTTCGTTGCATACGCCGGCTTCGCACCACGGTGACACGAGGATCGCGGGAACGCGTACGCCGAGTCGTTTGAAATCGAAGCTCGTGGTGTGGCCGTCGGGTGCGACTGCGTCGGCCGGCGGCGATACGTGGTCGTAGAAGCCGCCGTGTTCATCGTAGAGGACCACCAATAAGGTGCGCTCCCACAGCGCCTGATTCGAGCGCAGCGCATTGTAGGTGTCCGCGATCAGCTTCTCCGCCTTCATGATGTTGTGCGGCGGATGATCGTCGTTCTGCGCTTCGCCGAAGTACTTCGGCTCGATCAGCACGAATTGCGGGAATTGGCTGGCGGGTCCCGCTGCGTCCTCGAAGAACTTGTCGAAAGAGCGGTAATTCGCGAGGTTTTCCGCGCGTCGCTGGTTCTTCAGCAGCAGTGACGCGGGGAAGTCATAGAAATAGACGCTCCATGTTTTGCGCGCGGCGTTCAAGCGATCGAAAATCGTGTCCTGATCCTGCTCGGTGTACCAGCGTGGATTGAGTCCGTCGAGCCCCGAAGGCATGTCGATCTCGCCTTTCGACGTACCCGTCAGTGCGAAAAAGCGATTCGGCCACGTCGGCCCCGGCAATGAAGAGAACCACCGGTCACACACGGTGAATTGCGAACCGAGCGTGTGCAGCGCGGGCAGAAAGCCGAGCGGGTAATAGCCCATCACGTCTTGCCGCGCGACGAGGCTGCTCTCCGGGTAGTCGTTGACGAACGAACGCACGAAGCCGCTGTTGTCGGCGGCGATCTGATCCATCACGGCCTTGTGCTCGTGATTCGGATCGTGCTTCATCTGCCGCTCGCGCGTCGCACGCGGATAGAAGGTATTGCCTTGACCGTCGGCGTTCGATTTGCCGGCCGCGTTGCGCACCCCGTCCAGTTTGTCGTGCACGGCGTCGAGGCAGCCGAGCATCTGGTCGAACGAGTGATTCTCCATCAGCAGCAGCACGACGTGTTCGATCGGATCGTTCTGCGCGTTCGGCTTGACCTCACTCATCTTGATCGCTCCACTCGGGACGGGATGGACTTAGCGCTTGCCAACTTAGCGCAAAACGCGTGCTGGCGAAAGAGCTCTGCTTTGAAACGGACCTGCACGCGACGCTCGGCGTATCTCGTCGCGTGCATGATTCGCTCAGCCTGGCATGGATTCAACTGCCGCCAGAGAAGATCGGGCCTTGCCCGCCCGGCGCGAACGACGGGAAGGGGTCGCCGGACGGCGCGACCGCCGCCGGTGCATGCGCTCCCGGCTGCGACGCCGGTTCGCGCAACGTCAACGCGCTATCGGCCGTGATCGGTACACTCGGCTTCGCGAGCAGCTCGGTCTTGCGCATCGAGCCGACCGACGTGCCGAAGTAATAGCCGATGATGCTGATCCACGCGGTTCCCAACGCGCCGACGATCACGTTGACGAGATCCTTGTTGGTGCCCGGCAGAGGCTGAAACGCCATCAGCAGCAGAATGCCGAAGAAGCCGGTGGTGACGGCCATCGCGAGCACCTTCGGAACCCAGTCGCGATTGGCGACACCCATCGCGCGTGCATTCGCGGTATCGCTCGTGGCGATGCGGGCCATGTCGGCGTCGTGCGCGAGGCTCGACTGCGCGGCCGTCACCATCAACTGCTGCAGTTGCAGCGAGTTAGCGCTCTCGGCCTGGCGAAGTTTTTCGAGTGCGCCGGGGTCGTTCAACGCGGGTTCCACGAAGGCGGGGTCGCTCGGCGTGCCGAGCGCGTGCGAGATGATCGCGGCGGCGGCGGTCACGCCGAGGCCGACCGGACCACCCACGAGCCCGGCGAGAAGCGGGGCGGTGCTGCTGATGTTCGTCGCTACTTTAGACCAGTCCATCATGCTGCTCCCAGGAGAAGATTGGCTGCCATCCGTTCGGTCCAGCCGCGGCTGAAACTCGGCCACGAATGCAGATTGCGCAGGTACCGCAGACGATACGCGGCGAAGCGCATCACGAACTTCATCGGGTCGGCGTTCTTGACCGCATCGAGCGTGTCAGGGCCGAACTTGCCGTCTTCCTTCGCGCCGGACGCTTTCTGTATCCACAGCACGACGAGGCCGCCGTTGTAGTTCGCATCGAAAATCTGAAAGGCCACGCGCGGATCGAGTTCGTCGAGATGCAACGGGTCCCAGTACCTGCGCTTGGCGATCTGATGGGCGGTTTCGAGCGGCAGGTCTTTCATCGCGCCGTTGTAGCCCTCGCTGCGCGCGACGCGCGCCGTCACACCCCACATCGTTTCGCCGCCCGGATCGGCCGGATTGAAGCTGTACCCGCCTTCGTTTCCGATCAAGGCTTTGAATGCATCTTCGAAACTGTCCATCGAACTGTCTCCTGTTCGGCTGTGTTGCCAACTCAAATGGCGATGCGCGCGGCTCAGGCCGCTCGCATCGCCTGTCCTACGGCGTCGCGTAACGTGTCGAGCGAGGCCCGCAGCGGATACGACGTCATCGGATTCGAAACGGGCTTGACGCGCGGGTCAGGCCTCGATGTCTGGGTGTCGGCCTCGTCGGGCGATGCGTCCGTCGAGAGCGCCAGCTCGCGTTCGCGCGCCGACAGCGTGGCGGCGTCGACCTGCAATGCCTGTGCGTACTTGCGCGCGGCCTCGCGCAGAGCGCCTTTGTGTTCCAGCGCGCGGCCCCATTCCGCATAGGACGGCGCGAGATCGGGCCGCAACGCGACGGCGCGCGAGAGCTTTTCGATTGCTTCGTCGTAGTGGCCGGTCTTGACGAGCGCCTCGGCCCAGTCGTGCAGCGTGTCGACGGATTCCGGGTTCATCTCGGCGGCCCGTCTGAATGCGTCGAGCGCTTCGCGGTTGTGCCGGTTCGTATGCAACAGCACATCGCCGAGCAGCCGCAGGTTTTCAGCGGTGCGCGACGTTTCGTTCGCGCCGGTCCGCAGTTCCTCGAGCGCATCGTCGATGCGGTTCTGCTGTTCGAGCGCGATGCCCAGACTCGCGCGCAGCACGGCCGAGTCCTTGTACTGGATCAATGCTTCGCGGATCTGCTGCTCGGCTTCTTTCGAGCGCTGCTGACTGTCGAGCAACCACGCCTTGCCCGCGACCGCCCATTGGGCCTGTTCGGACGAGGGCAGCGCGAGGACTTCGTCGTAGATTCCGACGATCTCGCGATAGTCGCATTGCGCGAGCGAACATTTGGTCTTCTGCACCTGGGTGAACAGATGACTGGCGAGGATGTTGGGTTCGGCGAGGCGCATCGCCGTGGTGGCGATGTCGTGCACGAACTTTTCGAGGTCGCGCCCTTCGAACGGCACCGTGCTTTCGCGGCCGTTGAACGGGCCGTGTTCTATCTGCACATGCGCGACATACGAATCCGCGCTGTTGTTCGTCTTCGTGATGCCGACGTGCACGGCGACATCTTCGCGCTGGAGCAGGCCTTTGATGAAGCGCACCGTCGTCGCATACGACATCTCCTGACCCGGGATCTGGATGTCCTGCTGCGCGTCGTTGCTGGTCATCGTGTCGTGCGGAATCGATTCGGCGTCTCGCCCGATCTCCTTCATCGCCGACATGATCCGCTCGGCGACAAAGTTCGACGTGTAGCCGCGCTCGGTCAACGCTTGCGGCGTCTCCACCGGCGGCACCAGCAATTGACGCGTGAGCACGCCGCGCGCGACGAGGCAGATCGAACCGATCGTCAGCAAGATGACCAGCCACGGCAACACATATGGCCAGAGCCGCTTCGGCCCGCGGCCGATCACACTGGCGGTATGCAAGCCGAACAGCACGAATCCGCTGGAATGATGACGATGGCGGCGATTCACGGCGTTGGCGCGTATGACCGCACCGCTGAACCCGTTCATCGACCGACGTTGACCCTGTGCACTCGACATGACCCACCTCGCTTCGATCGGCGACCGATGTTGGCGACCGCCCGACTTGCGCGGTGAGGACGCATCGAACGTGCCATGCCGCAGGGAATGGGCTAGCGGGCCGCTGTTGGCTTGCGGTGAGGGGATTGAAAGAAAGAAGTGTTGCAGGCTGGCCAACGTCTCGGGAAAAACAGTTTGCCGGCGGGAGACAGGATGCGGGTTGGCAAATAAAAATGCCGCTCAGTCCAGAAGACTGAGCGGCATCGGTGAAGCGAACTACTGTTTGAGGACTTGCGCTGCGGCGGCTTAAACCGAACTCGGCCGCCACTTCAACAATCGATGCTCCACCGCGGTCAACAGGTAGTCGGCGGCAAGCGCGACCACCGCCAGCACGATCATCGCCGCGAACACGCCGCTCGCATTGAACGCGCCCTGCGCGGTGGAGATCAGCAAACCGATACCCTGCTTCGAGCCGAGAAATTCGCCGACCACCGCGCCGACCAGCGCGAAGCCGAAGCTCACGTGCAGGCTCGCGAGAATCCAGCTCAGCGCCGACGGAATCACGACCGAGGTCGTCACCTGGCGGCGCGACGCGCCGAGGATCTGCGCATTCGCGATCATGTAGCGGTCCGCTTCGCGCACGCCCTGGAACGCGTTGGCGAACACCACGAAGAACACCATCACGACCGCGAGCGCGACTTTCGATGCCATGCCGAGCCCGAGCGCGATCACGAACACCGAGCCGAGCACGACGCGCGGAATCGAGTTGGCGATCTTGATGTAGAGGCTGAACACGTCGGAGAGCAGCTTGTTGCGGCCGAGCACGATGCCGCAGACGATGCCCGCGACGGAACCGATGATGAAGCCGAGGCCTGTCTCTTCGAGCGTGACCCACACCTGCGTGAGCAGCGGACCTTGCGACGTGCCGTTCACGAACCAGTCGACGATCTGTTCGAAGATCGCGCTCGGCATCGAGAAGAAGAACGGGTCGATCCACTTCAGGCGCGCGGACAGTTCCCAGCCGCCGAGCACGACCACGAGCACCAGAATGCGCAGCGAAATCACCAGAACCTGGCGCTGGCGGATCTTCTTCTGCGCGATACGCTCGACGTGAGCGAGCGACGCGGCGTCGATGCCCGAGGGCATCATCTGTTGAGAGGGTGTAGACATGTTTGCCGTTCCTTGATTAACCGATCTGCACTTCTTCGCGCAGGTCATGCCAGATATCGCGCGAAATTTCGATGAAACGTGAGTCGTAGCGGATCTCCGACGTGACACGCGGTCGCGGCAGATCGATTTCGTAGACTTTCTTCAGCGTGGCGGGGCGCGCGGTCAGCACGAACACGCGGTCGGCGAGCGCAATCGCTTCCTCGAGGTCGTGGGTGACGAACACGACCGAGCCGACGCCGCCCCACAATTGCAGCAGCTCGTCCTGCATCAACGTGCGCGTCTGCATGTCGAGCGCCGAGAACGGCTCGTCCATCAGCAGGATTTCCGGCTTGTTGATGAAGGTCTGCGCAAGCGCGACGCGCTTGCGCATGCCGCCGGACAGTTGATGCGGATAGTGCTTGCCGAACTTGTCGAGGCCCACGCGGCGCAGCCATTCGTTCGCTTCGTCGTAGGCGGCCGATTTCGAACGGCCGCGATAGAGCGGACCCGCCGCGACATTGTCGAGCACCGAGCGCCACGGAAACACCGCATCGGCCTGGAACACGAAGCCGATGCGCGGATCGATGCCGTCCACCGGCGCGCCCATCACGCGCACTTCGCCGGTGGTCGGCTTCAGCAAGCCGGTGATCATGCTGAGCGTGGTGGACTTGCCGCAGCCGGTCGGGCCGACCACCGCGACGAATTCGCCGCGTGCCACCGACATGCTGAAGTCGCGCAGCGCGATCGTGGCCTTGCCGTCCGGGGAAATGAAACGGCACGACACGTTGCGCATTTCGATCGCTGGCGTCTCGCGTGACATAGGTTGATTCATCGGCGGGTGCCTCGCAGTTCTGTGAATATGAAAGAAGCGTTACTTCGACGCGGTCTTGACCGGCGCCGACAGGAAGTCGTTGGTGTAGGTCTTGGCGAGGTCGATATGCTTGCCCTTCACCGACGGATTGAATGCGGACAGCACCTTCAGCACCGTGTCCGGGCCGTCGGCGGGCATCTTGCCGTCCTTCGTGAACATCGGCAGCGACGCCTTCAGTGCGCCCACGTACAGGTCCTTGTTGTTGCCGTAGTAGTCCTTCGGCATCTGCGCGGCGATGTCCTCGGCGCTATGCGTCGCGATGAAGTTCAGCGTCTTCGCGAACGCGTGCGACAGCTTCGCCGCGTCGTCCTTGTGCGATTCGGCCCACGCGCGCTGCACGTAGAAGCTCGACGCGGGGTAGGTGCCGCCGAGCGCGGCGCGCGTGCCTTCCACGGTGCGCATATCGACCAGCACCTTCGCGTCGCCGGTCTTCAGCAGTTGCGAGACGGTCGGCTCCGTGGTCATGCCGGCGTCGATGCGGCTTTGCTTGATGGCGGCGATGAAGCTGTTGTCCGCGCCGACCGGCAACATCGTGTATTGCGTCGACGCCACACCGGCGCGCTGCGCGAGGTACTGCGTGAGGAAGCTCGTCGACGAACCGAGGCCGGTCACGCCGAGCGTCTTGCCTTTGACGTCGGCCATGCTCTTCAGCGAATCGGCCGCCTTCGTCGAGACCATTTCGACTTCGCCCGGCACCTGGCCGAAGACGACGAGCGCCTGCACTTCCTTGCCCTTGCTCTGCAGGTCGATCGTGTGATCGTAGAAGCCGACCACCCCTTGCACCGCGCCCGCGAGCAGTTCGTTCTCCGCATCGACACCGGCCGGCTGCGACAGGATTTCGACGTCGAGGCCTTCGTCCTTGAAGTAGCCGAGCTGCTCGGTGAGCTTGGCCGGCAGATAGATGATCTTGGTGGCGCCGCCGACCATGATCGTGATCTTCTCGGCGTGAGCGGCGGCCGAAGCGGCGGCAAGGGCGAAAGCAACTCCTGACACAACGGCAATCTGGCGCAAGGTACGCATGAAGCAGTCTCCTTAGGTGGGTCGCCGCGATCGAGGCGCGGCGCTTTCTGGGTGAATGGCAGCGATTATAGAAACGCGAAACCTTCTGCCAGCTTTCGGGGTTTGGCGCAAAACATGGGTGTTAACCCGACGATGCGCCGACGATGCGCCGACGACGCGCCGAAATTTCGCGGGAATCGCCGCTGCGCTCGCGGCAGCCACAGGACGTATGCTGTAAACCACACTGCACGCGCGCAGAGCCCTTGTTTTAAGGCACAATCGACGACCTGACTTTTGCCGTTCCCGCCATGAAGCTGCTGCTGATCGAAGACAACCCCACGCTTGCGCACTGGCTCGCGAAGATGCTGGAGCAGGAAGCCTTCGCGCTCGACGCCGTGCAGGACGGCGACGAAGCCGACCGCCTGCTGCGCACCAATCACTACGACGTGATCCTGCTCGACCTGAACCTGCCGAAGCTGTCGGGCAAGAACGTGCTGCGCCGGCTGCGTCAGCGCGGCGACGCGACGCCGGTGCTGATCCTGACCGCGAGCGGCTCGATCGACGAGAAGGTGGAACTGCTCGGCGCCGGCGCCGACGACTACCTGGTGAAGCCGTTCGAAGTGCGTGAGCTGATCGCGCGCATCAAGGTGGCGATCCGGCGGCAGTCGCCGTCCAAAGCGAGCGAGGTGGTGTGCGGCGACCTGTCGTTCGACATCGACACACGCCAGTTCACGCTGAAAGGCGCGCCGCTGAACGTGACGCCGCGCGAGCGTTCTGTGCTCGAAGCGCTGATCCTGCGCCTCGGCAAGACGGTGACGAAGCCCGCGCTGGTCGATGCGATCTTCACGCTCGCGGACGAGCCGAGCGAAGACGCGGTCGAGATCTACATTTCGCGTTTGCGCAAGAAGCTCGATGGCAGCTCGGCCGCGATCGTCACGCTGCGCGGGCTCGGCTATCTGCTGCGCAAGCGGGAAGACGACCAGTAACGATGTCCAATAGCCTGCGCATCCGTCTGCTGTGGTGGCTGCTCGTGCCGCTCGCGCTCTATGTGTTCGTGACCGGCAAGACCGAGTACGACAACGCGCGGCACACCGCGAATCTGGTGCAGGACAACCAGCTGGTCGCGTCGGCGCGGATGATCGCGGGCGAGGTCGAATGGAGCGACGGTTTTCTGCGTGTCGATGTGCCGCCCGCCGCCCTCGAGATTTTCGCGTCGCCATATCGCGACCAGGTGTTCTACAGCGTGCGTGTCGACGATGGGCGGCTGCTCGCGGGTACACCTGATTTCCCGCCGCGTCCGCTGCGCGCGCCCGACGTGCCGGACTCGTACTACACCGAGTTGCACGGCCAGCAGGTGCGCGCGGTCGACATCGTGCGGTTCATGTACGACAACGGCGCGACGCGCCCCGTGCGCGTGACGGTCGGCAAGACCGTGCGCTCGCGCGACGCGATGACTCAACAACTGTGGCGGCCGCAACTCGTGCGCCAGCTCGAAATGATCGCGCTGGCAGTCGCACTCGTTTGCATCGGGCTCACGTTCGAGTTGCGCCCGTTGATGAAGGTGAAAGACGAGGTAGCCGACCGCGATCCGATGCAGCTCGAACCGATCCGCGTCGAGCGTCTGCACTCGGAACTGCGGCCTATCGTCGATGCGATCAATCAGTGCATCGCGCGGCTCGGCGTGCAGGTGGCGGCGCAGCGGCGCTTCATCGCGGATGCCGCGCATCAGTTGCGCACGCCGCTCACGCTGCTCGGCACGCAACTGCAGTTCGCGCGGCAGCAGGAAGGCCTGAATCCCGCGCTCGACGAAGCGCTTGCCGCGATGCATCGAAGCAATCGTTCGATGGTCGGTCTCACCAACAAGCTGCTGCTGCTCGCGCAGGCCGAGGCCGCCGACAACTCGCAACTCGCGATGGAACGCGTCGATCTGGTACCCCTCGCAATGGAAGTCGTCGAAGATCTCGGGCTGCTCGCGCAGGCGCGTGAAATCGATCTGGGCGCGGAATTGCATGGCGCGGCGCCGGTGCTCGGACATCGCGGCATGTTGCAGGCGCTGATCGCGAATCTCGCCGAGAACGCGATTCGCTATACGGGCAGCGGTGGCCACGTGACGGTCGCCGTGAGCGCGGATACCGAGGCCAATACGGTGACGGTCAGCGTAACCGACAACGGCCCCGGCATTCCGGCCGAGGCGCGCAGCCGTGTGTTCGAGCCGTTCTTTCGCGCGTCGACGGATACGGAAGGCACGGGCCTCGGTCTGGCGATCGTGCGCGAAATCGCGGACGCGCATCACGGCGAGATCGTGCTGAAGGCGGGCGAGGGCGGCAAGGGCGTGGATATCGCGGTGACGTTTCCGCGCGCGATGCCGCAGTGATCGGGACAAACCCGAAGTTCGCGCAACAAATGCAGCGCTGAAAGCATAGGGAAGGGTTCGCCCCTTCAGAATCACGGGCACGCGACCCGCGCGGCGCCCAGAGCAAGATAACGGAGACACCCGCAAATGAAGCTTTCCCCGACGCGTTTTTCGCGCGCGGCCTATGCCGCCGTGGCGGCGTCGCTCGCATTGTGCGCGCTCGCGACGGTGGCGACACCTGCGCAAGCGGCCGAGCCGGAGAAACTCGCGATCATGGTGGGCGGCACCAACAAGCTCATCTATCTGCCGGCGCGTCTTGCCGAACAGCTCGGCTATTTCAAGGGGGAAGGGCTCGACGTCGAACTGCTGTCGCAGCCGACTGGAATAGAGGGCGAGAATGAGATGCTCGCCGGCGCGGTGCAGGGCGTGGTCGGCTTTTACGATCACACGATCGATCTGCAGACACGCGGCAAGGAAGTGAAGACGATCGTCGTGTTCAGCCAGGTGCCGGGCGAAGTGCAACTGGTCGCGGCGAAGTCGGCCGCTTCGATCCGCAGCATGGCCGACGTGCGCGGCAAGACGCTGGGCGTGACCGGGCTCGGTTCCTCGACGAGTTTTCTGACGCAATACCTCGCACAGCGCGCGGGCGTGCCGTCCACGCAATACACGCTGCTGCCGGTCGGCGCGGACAGCAGTTTCATCGCGGCGATGCGGGAAGGACGCATTCACGCGGGTATGACGACCGAGCCGACCGTCACTCAACTTTTGAAAGCAGGCGACGCCAAAGTACTCGTCGATATGCGCAACGTCGACGGCACGCGCGCCGCGCTCGGCGGCATGTATCCGGCGTCGAGCCTCTACGTGCAAAGCACGTGGCTCGACGCGCATCACGACGAAGCCGCGAAACTCGCGCGCGCATTCGTCAGGACACTGCGCTATATGCATACCCACAGCGCGGAACAGATCGCCGCGCGGATGCCAAAAGAAGACATCGGCAACGACAAGGCACTGTATGTCAGCGCGTTGCAGGCTTCGCTGCCGATGTACACCGTCGACGGCAAGATGCCCGCCGACGGTCCGCAGACGGTGCTGAAGGTACTGTCGAGTTTCAATCCGGCGGTGAAGGGGCGGTATATCGATCTGTCGCGCACCTTCACCAACCAGTTCGTCTCTGACGTGAAGCCTTGAAAGCGGGCTGACCGCGTGGGTCGCATCGAGCACAAGAGGATCGGCACATCGTGTTTTCAGGCAGTTTGCGCGGACGCTTGTTGTGGTGGCTGCTGTTGCCGCTGGCGGCATTCGTCTCCATTTCAGTCGTCATTTCATACCGGTTCGCGCAGAACACCGCGGACCTGGTGCAGGACAATGCGCTGCTGTCGTCGATGCGGATCATCGGCGAGGATATCGACTGGGACAACGGTTCGGTGTCGATCCAGATTCCGCCGGCCGCGCTGGAACTCTTCGAATCGCCGGAACAGGACACGGTTTTCTATCGCGTCGAGGCGGGCGGCCATCGTTTGCTCGCGGGCATCCCCGAGTTGCCGCTGCCGCCGCATGTGAGCGACAAGCCAACGCTTTATTCCACCCATTTCGCCGACGGCCGCGCGGCGCGCGCGGTCGCCTACGCGCGGCAGCTTTACGACTCGGGACACACCGAGGAAGTGATCGTCGCGGTCGCGAAGACGGAGGGCTCGCGCGACGCGATGGTGTGGCGTCTGCTGCGGCCGCAATTGTCCGGCGAAGTTCTGACGCTGGTGCTGGCGATGGTGTTCGTCTACCTCGGCCTGACCTTCGAACTGCTGCCGCTGATGAAGGTGAAGGACGACGTTGCCGATCGCAATGCGTCGCAACTCGAACCGATTCGCGTCGCGCGTCTGCACGTCGAGCTAAGGCCGATCGTCGAGGCGATCAACCAGTGCATCGCGCGAATGGGCCAGCAGGCCGCGACGCAGCGTCAATTCATCTCCGATGCAGCGCATCAGTTGCGCACGCCGCTCGCGCTGCTGGCCGCGCAGATCCAGTTTGCGCGGCAACGCGATAGCCGCGACGCCCCGCTCGACGAAGCGCTCGCGGGCATGCACAAGAGCAGCCGCAAGCTGACCACGTTGACCAACAAGCTGTTGCTGCTGGCGCAGGCCGACTCGGCCGCGCCGCTGAACGTGCCGGAGCGGATCGATCTGAGCGCGTTGATCGCGGGCGTGCTCGAGGAGTTGATCGCGTTTGCGCAGTCGCGAGAGATCGATCTGGGCGCGGAGCTGGAAGACGGCCTGTACGTGACCGGTGACGAAGCATTGACCGCGGCCCTCGTGACCAATCTGGTCGACAACGCGCTGCGCTATACGCAGGCGGGCGGGCGTGTCACGGTGCAGACGCAGCGGCGCGAGGGCATGGCGATCGTGCGTGTAATCGACAACGGGCCCGGCATCAAGGCCGATGCGCGCGAGCGAGTGTTCGAGCGCTTCTATCGCGCGTCGAGTCACGCGGAAGGGACTGGTCTCGGCTTGCCGATCGTGCGCGAGATTGCGCATCGCCAGGGCGGCAGCGTGACGCTCGAATCGAACGCAGGCGGCGCGGGCCTCGTTGCGACGGTCGAGATGCGCTTATGGCTCGGCGCAACTTGACGTCGCGCGACTCACCAATGAGAGGACAACGATGAAACTGCTGCTCGTGGAAGACGACGCGGACCTTGCGCGCTGGGTGATGAACCTGATGCAAGTCGAGCAATTCGCGATCGACTGGGCGCAAAACGGCGAATGCGCGGAGACGCTGCTCGGTCTGCAATGCTATGACGCGGTGCTGCTCGATCTGCGCCTGCCCGGCATGAGCGGCAAGGAGGTGCTCGCGAGGTTGCGCCGCAAGCGCGACAACGTGCCGGTGCTGATGCTGACCGCGAATGGCTCGACCGACGACAAGGTGGCCTGCTTTTCGGCCGGTGCGGACGACTATGTGGTCAAGCCCTTCGATGCGCGCGAACTGGTGGCGCGCATCAAGGCGCTGATTCGCCGTCAGGCCGCGGGAGACAGAGGGCAGTCGACCGAATGCGGCAATCTGCGTTATCTGTTCGATTCCCGCGAATTCGTGCTGCGGGACGAACGCCTGCCGTTGCGCCGCCGCGAACACGCGATCCTCGAAGCGCTGATACTGAAGCAGGGCAAGACCGTCTCCAAAGCCACGCTGATGGACAAGATCTTCACGCTCGACGAGGAGCCGAGCGCCGACGCGATCGATATCTATATTCACCGGCTGCGCAAGCATCTCGCGGCATCGACCGCGAAGATCATGACCTTGCGCGGACTCGGCTATATCTTGCGCGAAGAAGAACCGCACGAGGCATTTGCGTCTGCCTGAGATGACCGCACGATAGGAGCGCGTTTGCACGCGGTTCCGAGGTGCCAGGCGGACGATTTTAATAAGGTTTCGAAAGCGGCCTCACGAGTTGCGCTCGCGCCCCGTACGCGTTTTACCCGCTCCGCTGTTAGCGCTGCTCTGCGCCGCGAGTTCCTCGACCATCTCACGCGCAGCCGTCTGCAACTCGGGCACATAGCGCCGCTTCGCTTCCGCAAGCGACACCGCGCGCGACAGAAACACCACGTTCAAGCTCGCGAGCACTCGTTCCTCGAACACGATCGCGACGGCGACCGCGCCGATCTTCCCCTGGTCCGCCCAGTCGCCGTGATTCGAACCGAACCCATCCGCGCGCACGCGTCTCACGAGACTGTGGATCAACGCGTCGTTCGACGCGAGCGCCTTCTGCTCCTCGCCGCCCGCGCCCGCGCGCAGCAGATCGAGAATGTCCTCGCGCTCTTCATCGGGGCACATCGCGAAGTACGCGCGGCCCGCCGCGGTCAGCAGCATCGGCAAACGGCGGCCGACCATCGCGCGATGAAACGACAGCGTACTGAAGCGGTGCGTGGTCTCGCGGATGATCATCGCGTCGCCGTCGGGCGTGGTCAGATCGGACGGCCACGCAACACGTTGCAGCAGACGCCCCATGACCGGCGGCGCGATGGTCGCGATGCGTTCGTCATCCGTGAAGCCTTCGCTCAGCGCGCGCACTTTCAGCGTGAGCCGGAAGCTGTCGTCCGACGCGCTGCGCCGCACGAATCCTTCTTCCATCAACGTCTCCAGAAGCCGCCGCGCGGTGGTGCGATGCAGGCCGGTCAGCTCGCTGATCTGCTGGCTCGTCGCGCGGCCGCTGTCCATCGAGTTGAGTGCTTGCAGCACCTGCAAGCCGCGCGACAGACCTCGCACATTCGTGTATTTGGTCACTTAAAAACCTCAATTAAATCAGCTATGTGCATTCTATGCACATTTTCCAGATTTTGTTGAGCGGGCAGGTGGCCGGTCCTAGACTGCCAACAAATCAACGATTTCATGGAGACGCGAGCAGTTGCCCGCAGGCGATTTTCGCCGTGGCTAGCGCTGGTTCCCGCCGCCGCGCTCCGTGAATAGCTCGACCCGGTCAATCCGGTCGATATACGGAGACAACATGCCCCAACCGCTCGACCCGGTGGCCGCGCAAGGCCACAGCGGAACCGTCACCACCGACGTCGCGATCATCGGCGCCGGCCCGGTCGGTTTGATGATCGCCAACTATCTCGGCCTGCAGGGCGTACGCGTCGTGCTGATCGAAAAGCTCGAGAAGATCATTGACTATCCGCGCGCGATTGGCCTCGATGACGAAGCACTGCGCGTGTTCCAGTCCGTCGGCCTCGCCGATGCGTTGCTGCCGCACACGACTCCCGATCACTGGATGCGCTTCGTCACCCGCAACGGTCACTGCTTCGCATCGATCGAACCGCGCACCGACGAATTCGGCTGGTCGCGCCGCAACGCGTTCATTCAGCCGCTGGCCGATCGCGTGCTGTACGACGGCCTGCAACGCTTCCCGCACGTCGAGGTGCTGTTCGGCCACACCGTCAACTCGTTCACGCAGGACGGCAGCGGCGTGACGATCGAAGCGGAACACGCGCAGAGCGGCCGCCGCACGATCCGCGCGTCGTACATGGTCGGCGCGGACGGCGGCAACAGCTTCGTGCGCCGCACGCTCGACGTGCCGTTCGAGGGCCGCACGAAACCGAATCAGTGGATCGTCGTCGATGTGCGCAACGACCCGATCGGCTCGCCGCACGTGTACATGCACTGCGATCCACGACGCCCGTATGTGTCGGCCGCGCTGCCGCACGGCATTCGTCGCTTCGAATTCATGGTGATGCCCGGTGAGACCGAGGAAGAGCTGTCGAAGCCGGAGAACATGGCCGCGCTGATCCGCAAGGTCGTCGCCGAGCCGGACAAGGTCGACTACATCCGCAAGCGCGTCTATACGCACAACGCGCGCCTTGCGAGCAGCTTTCGCGTGAACCGCGTGCTGCTCGCCGGCGACGCCGCGCACATCATGCCGGTATGGCAGGGCCAGGGCTACAACAGCGGCATTCGCGACGCTAGCAACCTCGGCTGGAAACTCGCGATGGTGGTCAAGGGAGTCGCCGGCGATGCGCTGCTCGATACCTATACCGCCGAGCGCCGTTCGCATGCGCGCTCGATGATCCACCTCTCCGAAGTGGCGGGCGACATTTTCGCGCCGACGAGCCGCTTCGGCATCAAGTTCCGCGACGCGTTCGTGCGTACGTTCAACTGGTTTCCGGCGGTCAAGCGCTACTTCGTCGAAATGCGTTTCAAGCCGATGCCGCGCTATGAAAGCGGCGTCGTGTTGCTCGCGCACACGCCGCGCAAGCGCGGCTGGCTCGCGCGCGTGCTCGAACGCTCGGGCCATTCGGCGCCAGGCCGCCTGCTCGGTCTGATGAGCGAGAAGCGCGAGTCGCGCCTCGGCCGTCTCGTGTATGGACGCGACCCGCATTGTCATTCGCCGGTCGGCCGCATGTTCATTCAGCCGCGCGTGCGTACGGCGAGCGGCGAGATCGTGCGACTCGACGATGTGCTCGGCAACCGCTTCGCGATCGTCGGCTGGGGCGCGGAACCGACCTTCGGTTTGTCGGAGGAAGCGCGCGCGATCTGGCAGCGGCTCGGCGGCTGCTTCGTGGTCGCCAAGCCGGACACGCAACTGTCTTTTCATGACGACGTGCCAGACGGCGTGATCGCTATCGGCGATGTGAATACGCGGCTGAAGGACTGGTTCACGCGAGTGCCGGAGTCGGTCGTGCTGTTGCGTCCGGATCGTTTCGTCGCGGGCATGGGCTCGCCGCAGCAAGTGTCGCAACTGGTCGTCGAACTCGCGCGGAAGCTGCAACTCGACGCGGCAACGCGTGCGGATGTGGCGAATGCCGGCAACGAAGCGGCGTTCGCGCGCGACGCCGTTGCCACTCTCGCAACCGCTGCAAGCGCCGGAGCCTGATATGCCGATGCTGCTCGAATGCCTATCGCACACGCCGTTGCACGGCTATTACGATCCCGCGCCCGAAGTCGTCGCCGAAGTCGAGCGTGTGCATGCGGCGGCGCGTGCGCGCGTCGTCGAGTTCGATCCCCAACTGGTCGTCGTGTTCGCGCCCGATCATTACAACGGTTTCTTCTATGACGTGATGCCGCCGTTCTGCATCGGCGCATCGGCGAGCGCGATCGGCGACTTCAAAAGCCTCGCCGGTCCGCTGAACGTGCCCGCCGATACGGCGCTCGAACTGGCCGAAGCGGTGCTCGCGAGCGACGTCGACGTCGCGGTCTCCTACCGCATGCAGGTCGATCACGGTTGCGCGCAAGCGCTGGAGATTCTGACCGGCGGACTCGATCGATATCCGGTCGTGCCGGTGTTCATCAATTCGGTGGCCGCGCCGATGGCTTCATGCCGCCGCGCGCGTCTGCTCGGCGATGCGTTGGGCCGCGCGCTCGCACGCTCGAATCAGCGCGTGCTCGTGATCGGCTCGGGCGGCATCTCGCATGAGCCGCCGGTGCCGGAACTCGCGGGCGCGAGCGAGGAAGTCGCCGAGCGTCTGATCGCGGGCCGCAATCCGTCGGCCGAGTCGCGCGCGGCGCGGCAGGCACGCACGATTGCGGCTGCGCGCGCGTTCACCGCGGGCGACAGCCATCTGCATCCGCTCAATCCCGAATGGGATCGCGCGTTCCTGAAGCTGCTCGAAGACGGCGAGCTCACCGCGCTCGACGGCCTGACCAACAACGCAATCACGCGCGATGGCGGCAAGTCCGCGCACGAAATCCGCACGTGGATCGCCGCGTTCGGCGCGCTGAACGCGAGCGGCCCGTATCGCGCGTCGCTCGATTACTACCGTCCGATCCCCGAATGGATCGCGGGCTTCGGCGCGATGCACGCGCGGCCCGTGACTGCCCACGTTTAACCGAATCTGGAATCCCCTATGAACACTCAAAGCAACATCGACGCGTTGGCCCTGCGCCTGCGCGAATCGGAACGTACGCGCGTGACCATCGCGCCGCTGCGCGACGACGCGCGTTTCACCGAACTGCCGAACCTCGCCGACGCCGAGCAGCTCGCGTACGCGGTGCAGCAGGCCAACGTGGCCGCGCGCGTCGCGGCGGGCGAACGCATCGTCGGCCGCAAGATCGGACTCACGTCGGCGGCCGTGCAGCGCCAACTCGGTGTCGATCAACCTGACTTCGGCGCGCTGTTCGCATCGATGGCGTATGGCGACAGCCAGCCGATTCCGCTCGGCGAGCTGATCCAGCCGAAGGTCGAGGCGGAGATCGCGCTCGTGCTCGAACACGATCTGCTGCACGAGCGCCACACGTATGCCGATCTGATGCGCGCAACCGCGTATGCGGTCGCGGCGATCGAAGTGGTGGACAGCCGCATCGAGGGCTGGAACATCCGCTTCGTCGATACGGTCGCGGACAACGCGTCGAGCGCGCGCTTCGTGCTCGGCAGCCGCCCGGTGCTGCTGCGCGATGTCGATCTCGCGGCCTGCGCGATGACGCTGTCGAACGATGCCGAAGTCCTGTCGCGCGGCAATGGCGCTGCGTGTCTCGGCAATCCGCTGAATGCCGCTGCCTGGCTCGCGGATCGGATGGTCCGGCTCGGCACGCCGCTGCGTGCCGGCGACGTGCTGATGACGGGCGCATTGGGCCCGATGGTCGCGGTCAGGCAGCCGGGCACCTTCAGCGCGCAGATCGACGGTCTCGGCAGCGTCCGCGCGACTTTCTCCGCATAAAGCAAGCACTCGCAAGCAATCGATTGGGAACTCATATGGCAAGCGAAAAACTCAAGGCCGCGATCATCGGCTCGGGCAATATCGGCACCGATCTGATGATCAAGATCCTGCGTCACGGCAAGCATCTCGAAGTCGCGGCAATGGTCGGCATCGATCCGAACTCGGACGGTCTCGCGCGCGCCGCGCGGCTTGGCGTCGCGACCACGCATGAAGGCGTCGAAGGTCTGACGCGTCTGCCCGTGTTCAATGACATCGACTTCGTTTTCGACGCGACCTCGGCCGGCGCGCACGTGAAGAACGATGCGCTGTTGCGAAAGCTGAAGCCTTCGATTCGCGTGATCGATCTGACGCCGGCCGCGATCGGGCCGTACTGCGTGCCGGTCGTCAATCTCGACGCGCATATCGGCGCGCCCAACGTGAACATGGTGACCTGCGGCGGACAAGCGACCATTCCGATGGTCGCGGCCGTGTCGCGCGTGGCGAAGGTGCATTACGCGGAGATCGTCGCATCGATCAGCAGCAAGTCGGCCGGTCCCGGCACGCGCGCGAATATCGATGAATTCACCGAGACCACGTCGAAGGCGATCGAAGCGGTCGGCGGCGCGGTGAAGGGCAAGGCGATCATCGTGCTCAATCCGGCCGAGCCGCCGGTGATGATGCGCGATACCGTCTATACGCTGTCGGAGATGGCCGATCGCGCGAAGGTCGAGGCTTCGATCGAGCAGATGGCCGCCGCGGTTCAGGCGTACGTGCCCGGCTATCGTCTGAAGCAGAAGGTGCAGTTCGACGAAATTCCCGCTAACGCGCCACTCAACATTCCGGGCCTCGGCCGCTTCAGCGGCCTGAAGACGTCGGTCTTCATCGAGGTCGAAGGCGCCGCGCACTACCTTCCCGCCTATGCCGGCAATCTCGACATCATGACTTCGGCCGCGCTCGCGACCGCCGAGCGTATGGCGCAGGCGCTCGTGCAGGCATCAGAGGCTTAAGGAGACTTCCCGCATGGACAAGAAACTGTATATCTCCGACGTGACGCTGCGCGACGGCAGCCACGCGATTCGTCACCAGTACTCGATCCAGAACGTGCAGGACATCGCACGCGCGTTGGACCGCGCGAAGGTGGACAGCATCGAAGTCGCGCACGGCGACGGCCTGCAAGGTTCGAGCTTCAACTACGGCTTCGGCGCGCATAGCGACCTCGAATGGATCGAAGCAGTCGCGGATGTCGTCGAGCACGCGCAGATCGCGACGCTGCTGCTGCCCGGCATCGGCACGATTCACGACCTGAAGGCTGCGTACAACGCGGGCGCGCGCGTGGTGCGCGTGGCGACGCACTGCACGGAAGCGGACATTTCGAAGCAGCACATCGAATACGCGCGCGAACTGGGCATGGACACCGTCGGCTTCCTGATGATGAGCCACATGACCACGCCGGAGAACCTCGCCATCGAAGCGAAGAAGATGGAGAGCTATGGCGCGACCTGCATCTACGTAGTCGATTCGGGCGGCGCACTGACGATGAACGATGTGCGCGACCGCTTCCGCGCGGTGAAGGCCGTGCTGAAACCCGAAACGCAGACGGGCATGCACGCGCACCACAACCTGTCGCTCGGCGTGGCGAATTCGATCGTCGCGGTCGAAGAAGGCTGCGACCGCATCGATGCATCGCTCGCGGGCATGGGCGCGGGCGCGGGCAATGCGCCGCTCGAAGTGTTCATCGCGGCAGCGGAGCGCATGGGCTGGAATCACGGCACCGACCTCTACACGCTGATGGACGCCGCCGACGACATCGTGCGTCCGCTGCAGGACCGGCCGGTGCGCGTGGACCGCGAAACGCTCGCGCTCGGCTATGCGGGCGTGTATTCGAGCTTCCTGCGTCATTCGGAAGTGGCCGCGAAGAAGTACGGTCTGAAGACCGTCGACATTCTGGTCGAGCTGGGCAAGCGCCGCATGGTCGGCGGCCAGGAAGACATGATCGTCGATGTCGCACTGGATCTGAAGCGCGGATCCGACGCAGTGGCCTCATGACCCAGACGCTGCGCGGCGGCGCCGCATGCCGCGCGCGCAGCGTTCATTTCATCCAGCAAGGTCGCCGCAAGAGCGACGCTGATTCAACATTGGAGACATTCATGCGGCAGTCAACACAAGCAACGCAAACAGCGCAAACAGCGCAGTCGACGAAACCTTTTGCCAGCGGCGCGCTGACGATCGGGCTCTGCCTGATCGTCGCGCTGCTCGAAGGCGTCGACCTGCAATCGACCGGCCTCGCTGCACCGCGCATGGCGCGCGAATTTCATCTCGCGGTCGCGCAGCTGGGCTGGGCGTTCAGCATCGGCGCATTTGGGCTGCTGCCCGGTGCCGCTATCGGCGGACGTCTCGCCGACCGGCTCGGGCGCAAGCGCGTGCTGATGTGGTCAGTCGCGCTGTTCGGCCTCTTCTCGCTCGCGACCGCGCAGGTATGGGATCTGAACAGCCTGCTTGCCGCGCGCTTTCTGACCGGCCTCGGTCTTGGTGCGGCGATGCCGAATCTGATCGCGCTGTGCTCGGAAGCGGCGCCGCCGCATCAGCGCAACACCGCGGTCGGCGCGATGTATTGCGGCATGCCGTTCGGCGCGGCGCTCGCGGCGGTGGTCGGCATCGTCAGCCCGGGCGATGAGGGCTGGCGGCATATCTTCTACGTCGGCGGGTTCGGGCCGTTGCTGGTGCTGCCGCTGCTTGCGCTGTTCATGCGCGAGTCGGCGCAGTTCGTCGCGGCGCGTGCAACCACGGGCGCGCGGCACGATGCATCCGCCAGCGTGACGCGCGCGCTGTGGCAGGAAGGGCGTGCGGGCACGACGATCGCGTTGTGGATCAGCTACCTCGGCACGCTGATCGTGCTGTATTTCCTGATCAACTGGCTGCCGTCGCTCGTGTTGACGCGCGGTCTGACGCGCGTGCAGTCGGGTGTCGTGCAGATGATGTTCAACATCGGCGGCGGCATCGGCGCGATCGTGATCGCCGGCATGATGGACCGGATGGGCCGGCGCCGCACGGTCGCGGGCATGTATGTCGGCATCGTCGTTGCGCTTGGCGCGTTGCTGAGCGCGCATGGCGGCGCGTCGATGGCGTGGGGCGGTCTGCTCGCCGGGCTGTTCCTGGTCGGCGGCCAGTCGGTGCTCTACGCGCTGGCGAGCAGCCTGTACCCGACCGAAGTGCGTGGCACCGGCGTCGGCGCGGCCGTGGCGGTGGGCCGTCTCGGCTCGATCCTCGGACCGTTGATCGCGGGGCAACTGCTCGCGATCGGTCAGGGCGCGAGCGTGCTGCTCGGCGCGAGCATTCCGCTGATCGCGGTTGCCGCGATCGGTGCGTGGCTCGTCGTGAATCGCTCGACACTTCGATACACCGCGGTGGCCGCGCAGTAGTTTTGCGGCCTGAAATATGGAGCGGGTTCGCCGTCGGCGGCGGCCCGCAGTCACTCAACTCGTGAAACACAGGAATTCGACATGAGCAATACCAACACGCAAGCAGTGGCGATCAGTGAAGAAGCGACCAGCAAATTCGTCCGGATCACTGAAGATGGCCGCGAGGTGCAGCTGCACTACAACGACGTGGGGCAGGGCGCGGAAACGGTCGTGATGCTGCACGGCTCGGGACCGGGTGCGACCGGCTGGGCCAACTTCAATCGCAACGTCGAGCCGCTCGTCGCGGCGGGCTATCGCGTGATCCTGATGGACTGCCTCGGGTGGGGCAGGAGCGACCCGATCGTCTGCAAGGGTTCGCGCTCGGAACTCAACGCGCGCTGCCTGAAGGCGTTGCTCGATGCGCTCGATATCGAGCGCGCGCATATCATCGGCAACTCGATGGGTGGGCATAGCGCGGTCGCGTTCGCGCTCGCTGAACCGCAGCGCGTCGGCAAGCTCGTGCTGATGGGCGGCGGCACCGGCGGCCCGAGCCAGTTCGTGCCGATGCCGACCGAAGGCATCAAGCTGCTGCAGGGGCTGTACCGCAACCCGACCATCGAGAACCTGCAGCGCATGATGAGCGTCTTCGTGTTCGAAACGAAGGCGTTGACCGAGGATCTGATGCAGGCGCGTCTCGCGAATATGCTGGCACGGCGCGACCACCTCGAGAACTTCGTCGCGAGCCTCGCCGCGAATCCGAAACAGTTCAACGACTATGGGCCGCGCCTCGGCGAAGTGGCCGCGCCGACGCTCGTGATCTGGGGCCGCGACGATCGCTTCGTGCCGATGGACGTCGGCCTGCGGCTCGTCGCCGGGATGCCGAACGCCGATCTGCATGTGTTCGGCCGCTGCGGGCATTGGGCGCAGTGGGAGCATGCGGACAAGTTCAACCGGATGGTGGTTGAGTTCCTGGGACGCGAGGGGTAAGGCGGGTTGTTATTGCGAGCGACTGGCGCGCCGTTGCGGCGGCGGGCTGGTTGCTTCTTTTTGCCCATTTTCCGGCGATTTTACGGCTCCGCGTGTAGAGTCAATGTAGATCCCCTCTCGGGTTCAGGAACAGAAACTCCGGGGGTCGCGCTGATGAACATGGTGCGCACTCTAGGCCTGGAGGCACGCGCCGCACGCAAAGTCGAGCGCGCTCCGGCCGAGGTGGTCGAGGACGCGCTTGCCCGCCTTCAAACGATTCTGGAATGACGGGAAAGACGATTCGACTTAAACCCGCGCGCGGCGAGTGACGCAATCACTGCCCTGCCAGCATCCGACTCGTACTGTTTCGCGTGCGAGCATCCCCGTCCGCGCTTCCCCCGCTTCCCCCGCTTCCCCCGTCCAACCGTCGACTCCCGCACCACCGGATGCGGATCTGTCCACTCTGCTGTGGACGCCCGCGCGCCGTCGGTCGACGAAGCCGGCAGGGGACGTCGTGGCGCGCGTAGCGCAGGCCTGACTGGCTGGCGGCGACTGAAGCGCGCGGGACTTGCGGCTCCTCAATGCGATCCATTCGCATTCAGCCAAAAATAATATGTCGCAAGTCATCTATAAGATATCTGTCTTAAGACCCGTGTAATCGGCCGCAAACCCTTGCCAGCCGGGGCTCGACCCTTTTCGGCAGGGTCTCGCGACCTGTTTGTTTACCCACATTTAGTGGAAAACGCGCATATACTCTCGGTCGTATCGCAAAACGAAGGTCGCGGGGTTGCGTCGTGCCGAACTGACGCCGTCGCCGTCGCGCCGCGATTTGCGCTGGCCTCGACTGCCAACGCTCTGTCTACCACTTCTAGCAAAGCATCAATCATGTCCACACCGCCGAAGATCATCTACACCCTGACCGACGAAGCGCCCGCACTGGCGACGTACTCGCTGCTGCCGATCGTCAAGGCGTTCACGCGCTCGTCCGACGTGCTCGTCGAAACGCGTGACATCTCGCTCGCCGGCCGGATCATTGCCGCATTTCCCGACTACCTGAGCGCGGAACAGAAGGCTTCCGACGATCTGGCGGAGCTCGGTGGACTCACCACGCGCCCGGAAGCGAACATCATCAAGCTGCCGAACATCAGCGCGTCGGTGCCGCAGCTGAAGGCAGCGATCGCCGAGCTGCGCGACCAGGGCTACAAGCTGCCGTCGTACCCGGACGTCGCGACGACCGACGCGGAGAAGGACGTCAAGGCCCGTTACGACAAGATCAAGGGCAGCGCGGTGAACCCGGTGCTGCGCGAAGGCAACTCGGACCGCCGCGCGCCGCTGTCGGTCAAGAACTATGCGCGCAAGCATCCGCACAAGATGGGCGCGTGGAGCGCGGACTCGAAGTCGCACGTCTCGCACATGAGCGGTGGCGATTTCTACGGCAGCGAGAAGTCGGCGCTGATCGCGCAAGCCGGTAGCGTCAAGATCGAGCTGGCCGCCGCGGACGGCACGACCACGGTCCTGAAGGCGAAGACGCCGGTGCTGGCAGGCGAAATCATCGACGCGTCGGTGCTGAGCAAGAACGCGCTGCGCAGCTTCATCGAAGCGCAGATCGCCGACGCGAAGGCGAACGGCGTGCTGTTCTCGGTGCACCTGAAGGCCACGATGATGAAGGTCTCGGACCCGATCATCTTCGGTCACGTCGTGTCGGTGTTCTACAAGGACGTGCTCGCGAAGCACGCAGAGGCGCTCGCCAAGGTCGGCTTCAACCCGAACAACGGTATCGGCGACCTGTACGCGCGTCTGAAGGATCTGCCGGCTGAAACGGCAGCGGCGATCGAAGCCGACATCAAGGCGCAGTACGAACAGCGTCCGCCGCTCGCGATGGTCAACTCGGACAAGGGCATCACGAGCCTGCACGTGCCGAGCGACGTGATCGTCGACGCCTCGATGCCGGCGATGATCCGCGAGTCGGGCAAGATGTGGGGCGCCGACGGCGCGCTGCACGACGCGAAGGCGGTGATTCCGGACCGTTGCTACGCCGGTGTGTACCAGGCTGTGATCGAAGACTGCAAGAAGCACGGCGCGTTCGATCCGGTCACGATGGGCACGGTGCCGAACGTCGGCCTGATGGCGCAAGCCGCGGAAGAATACGGTTCACACGACAAGACGTTCCAGATCCCGGCGAACGGCGTGGTCCGCGTGACCGACGAAGCCGGCGCGGTGCTGCTGGAGCAGCCGGTCGAGCAAGGCGACATCTTCCGTATGTGCCAGACCAAGGACGCGCCGATCCGCGACTGGGTCAAGCTCGCGGTGAACCGCGCCCGCGCGACCAACACGCCGGCCGTGTTCTGGCTCGACCCGGTGCGCGCGCACGATGCGCAGATCATCAAGAAGGTCGAACAGTACCTGAAGGATCACGACACCAACGGTCTCGACATCCGCGTGATGACGCCGGTCGACGCGACGAAGTTCTCGGTCGAGCGCATCCGCGCGGGCAAGGACACGATCTCGGTCACCGGCAACGTGCTGCGCGACTACCTGACCGACCTGTTCCCGATCATGGAACTGGGCACCAGCGCGAAGATGCTGTCGATCGTTCCGCTGATGGCCGGTGGCGGCATGTTCGAAACCGGCGCGGGCGGTTCGGCGCCGAAGCACGTGCAGCAGCTGGTCGAAGAAGGCTTCCTGCGCTGGGATTCGCTCGGTGAATTCCTGGCGCTGGCCGCATCGCTCGAACATCTGAGCACCGCGTATCACAACCCGAAGGCGCAGGTTCTCGCGAAGACGCTCGATCAGGCGACCGGCAAGTTCCTCGACAACGACAAGTCGCCGGCGCGCAAGGTCGGCGGCATCGACAATCGCGGCAGCCACTTCTACCTCGCGATGTACTGGGCCGAAGCACTGGCCGCGCAAACCGACGACGCGGCGCTGCAAGGGCAGTTCGCGGGCGTCGCGAAGGCGATGGCCGACAACGAGGCGAAGATCGTCGCGGAACTCGGCGCGGCGCAGGGCAAGCCGGTGGATATCGGCGGCTACTACCGTCCGAACGTCGAGCTGACCAGCAAGGCGATGCGCCCGAGCGCGACGCTGAACGCGATCGTCGATTCGGTGGCTTGACGCCGTACGGGCTGCTGATGCGGTAAGCGTCGCGGCCGCAGCTACTCGGGCCCGGAAAGCCACGCGGTAAGCGCGCAGCGCAACCGCGGACAAAGCCGCAAGCAGGACCGCAAATACGACAATGGCGCCTTCGGGCGCCATTGTCGTTTCTGCTTTCACTGCTACGTCGCCGTCGGTCATATCCGTCCTTATACGTGAACGATTTCCCAATCGGCGAGTTTCTCCGGAATTTCGAGTGTCGACGTGTCGAGCTCGGACAGATGCTCGCAGCTCAGGCCGCGCGCGAGGTCGTCGGCGGCCTGTTGCGGGCTCGAGAATTCTCCGAGCGTTTCGTTGCCGTAGGTGGCTTCCCAGCCGTCCTGACCCGGCAGAATGTAGAACGCTCCCTGCGTCGAACCAAAGCGAAAGCCTTTCATTTTTAGTCTCCCAGTTACCAATAAAAAAGCCGCGATTCGTGACGGCTTCTGCGCAATCTCTGGGATTTGGGTGGCCATTTCGCGAGGCCCCTCGAATCCGACTGCGTGAAGCGCGTGCTCTTGTGAAGGAGTCTACGTCAGGGAGTCGGCTGGCAAGCGGGCGTCAAACGGATCTTTATCTTAAAAATACTGCTGCAAAAACAATGGGTTGATTGTTTCATTTTGCGATGTGCAACGCCGCCGGGCATCGTGAAATGACCGGTTTGTGCCGCGCACCATGATTTTTTACGACGCGCGCCATCGTTTCGTATCGTGAAAATTAGGGGCTGCGGGGGACGGGCAAAACGATGCCATGCGGCCCTATGACGCGTCGATCCGTTCGATCAGCATCGCGACGAAGGTCTCGCTCACCGGCGGCAAGGTTCGGCCACGCTTTCTGATCAGCGCGATGCGGCGCGTGAACGCGGCTTCGTCGATCGGCCGCGCGACCAGTTCGGGCTCCGCGCGTACCTCGCGTGCCGACGCCGGCAGGATCGTGATGCCGAGCCCGGCGCGCGCCATCGCGACCGCGCTCATCATGTAGGTCGGCTCGCAGGCGATGCGCGGCTCACATTGCGCGTCGGCGAACGCGCTGTCGACGACCGCACGCACGCTCGTGCCCTGCGCGGTCAGCACGAGCGGCTCGTTGGCGAGATCGGCGAGCGTGACGGGCCGGCGCCGCCGCGCGAGTGCGTGCTCCTTCGGCAGCACCGCGACGAGCCGGTCGATGCCCTCATGCAGCACCTCGAGCCCGCTGTCGTTCAGCTCGCCGCCGGTCAGCCCGATATCGACTTCCTCGTTGCGCACCAGCGTGTTGACCATGCTCGCGACGACGTCGCGCACCTCGAAGCCGACGCGCGGCACGGCTTTTCTCAGCGCCTGCACCAGCTCGGGCAGGACGCTCGCCGCGAAGGTCGGCAGACAAGCGATGCGCACCGTGCCGCTCGCGCCTTCGCCGAGCGAGCGTGCATCGCGCAGCACGTGCTCCATGTCGTGCAGCGATTTCTGCAGCACGGGCAGCAGCTCGCGGCCGGTCGGCGTCAGCGCGACATTGCGGCTGTTGCGATCGAACAAGCGCAGGCCGACCGTTTCCTCGAGCCGGCGAATCTGCACCGTCAACGCCGGTTGCGACAGATGCAGCCGCGCGGCCGCGCGCGTGAAGCTGCCCGTTTGCGCGACCGCGATAAACGCCCGGATGTCCCGCAGACTCAGATCCATGATGATTTGTGATTGCTGCGATCAATTCATTTCAATTGTTTTATTGCTGTCGCGAACTTACGCTCGATCACACTAAAAAACAACCTGGAGACAAGCTCATGCTGCCATTACTGGGGCTGGCTACCATCGTCGTGCTGCTCGGCGCGATCCTGTCCAAACGCATGTCGCCGCTCGTCGCGCTGATCATCGTGCCGCTCGCGGCATCGCTGCTCGGCGGCTTCGGCCTGCAGACCAGCAAGTTCGTCGTCGATGGCCTGAAAAGCCTCGCGCCGGTCGTCTGCATGTTCGTATTCGCGATCCTGTACTTCGGCACGATCACCGACGCCGGCATGCTCGACCCGATCATCGAGCGGATCCTGCGCGCGGTCGGCACGCGGCCCACGCGCATCGTGATGGGCACCACGCTGCTCGCGCTGCTGATCCACCTCGACGGCTCCGGCGCCGTCTGCTTCCTCGTCACGATTCCCGCGATGCTGCCGCTTTACGATCGCCTGAAGATGGACCGGCGCGTGCTCGCCGCGGCGGTATCGATGGCGGCCGGCATCAACTTCCTCCCGTGGACAGGGCCGATGATTCGCGCGTCTGCGTCGCTGCATCTGCCGATCTCGGCGCTATTCAATCCGCTGATTCCGGTGCAGGCGATCGGCCTCGTATTCGTGTTCTCGATGGCGTACTGGCTCGGGCGGCGCGAGGAAAAGCGCCTCGGCCTCACTGCCGCGAGCGGTTCCGTGCCGATGCCCCAACGCGAACTGACGCCAGAACAACAGGCGCTGCGCCGCCCGCAAAACTTCTGGTTCAACCTCGTGTTGACGCTCGTCGTGCTGGGCACGATGGTCGTGATGGGCGAGAAGATTCCGCCGGCCGTTATGTTCATGGTGGGCCTGTGCATCGCGTTGATGGTCAACTATCCGAACGTCGACATGCAGCGCAAACGGATCGACGCGCATGCGCGCGCCGCGCTGATGATGGCCGGCATCTTGCTCGCGGCCGGCGTGTTCACCGGCGTGATGCAGGGCAGCGGCATGCTGAAGGCGATGGCGCAGGCGGCGGTCGGCTTCGTGCCGCCGGCGATGGCGAGCCATATTCCGATCGTGCTCGGCCTGCTGTCGATGCCGCTCAGCATGCTGTTCGATCCCGATTCCTTTTATTTCGGCGTACTGCCGGTGATCGCGGAAGTGGCGGGCCAGCTCGGCGTGCCCGCAGTGCACGTCGGGCAGGCCGCGTTGCTCGGACAAATGACCACCGGTTTTCCGGTCAGCCCGCTCACGCCCGCGACGTTCCTCGTAGTCGGCCTGTGCGGTATCGAGCTGGCCGATCATCAAAGATTCACGTTTCCCCTGCTGTTCGGCGCGTCGGTCGTGATGACGATCGCGTGCGTCGCGCTCGGGATCTTTCCACTGTGAGCTTCATTGAACGGACGGGAGCACCATGACAGCCACTGAATCTGAACGCATCGTGCGCATCGGCGCTGGCGCGGGCTTTTCGGGCGACCGCATCGAACCCGCGCTCGAACTCGCGGAACACGGCCACCTCGACTATCTCGTCTTCGAATGCCTCGCCGAACGCACGATCGCGATCGCGCAGCAGGCGCGCAGCAAGGACGCGGAGCTCGGCTACGACCCGCTGCTCGAAGCGCGCATGCGCGCGGTGCTGCCCGTCGCGGCGCGCAACGGCGTGCGTATCGTGTCGAACATGGGCGCGGCCAATCCTCGCGCGGCGGCGCGCAGGACCGCACAGATCGCGCGCGAGCTCGGTCTCGGCGCGCTGAGGATTGCCGCCGTCACCGGCGACGACGTGCTCGACGTCGTGCGTGCGGGCGACTTCCATTTCGTCGAATCGGGGGACGCGGTGGCCGCGTACGAGGACCGGTTGATATCGGCGAATGCGTATCTCGGCGCGAGCGGCATCGTCGACGCGCTGGCGGCCGGCGCGCAGATCGTGCTGACCGGTCGCGTCGCCGATCCGTCGCTGTTCGTCGCGCCGCTGGTCCACGAATTCGGCTGGCGCATGGACAACTGGCCGATGCTCGGCCAGGCGACGGTAATCGGCCATCTGCTCGAATGCGCAGGGCAGATCACCGGCGGCTATTTCGCAGACCCCGGCTTCAAGGACGTGCCGAATCTCGCGCGGCTCGGCTTTCCGATCGCCGAAGTTGCGCGGGACGGTTCGGTGGTGATCACGAAGCTCGCGCAAAGTGGCGGGCTCGTGACCGAGGCGACGTGCAAGGAGCAGTTGCTGTACGAGATTCACGATCCGCGTCGTTATCCGCAGCCCGACGTGGTGGCCGATTTCTCGCAGGTGCGCGTCGAGCAGGAAGCCCCGGACCGTGTGCGCGTCACCGGCGGTGGCGGCACGGAGCGCACCGCGACGCTGAAAGTGTCGGTTGCGTATTTCGACGGCTATATCGGCGAAGGGCAGATTTCGTACGGCGGACCGGGCGCGCTTGCGCGGGCACGGCTCGCTCTCGATATCGTGCGCGAACGGCTCGCGCTGACCGGTGTAGAGACGCGTGAACTGCGCTTCGATCTGATCGGCGTGAACGCACTGCACGGTGACACGGTGGCGGCTGGCCATGGCGAGCCGTACGAAGCGCGCGCGCGGGTGGCGGGGCGCACGGCATCGCTCGCGGAGGCGGTGCGCATCGGCAACGAGGTCGAAACGCTGTACACGAACGGACCGGCGGGCGGTGGCGGAGTGACGAAGGCGGCGCGCGAGGTGGTCGCCGTGCAATCGGTGCTGCTGCCGCGCGAGCATGCGACGCCGGCTTTCTCGCTGGTGGAGGCTCGAGATGAAACTACGTGAACTGGCTCATTCGCGCACCGGCGACAAGGGCAATACGCTCAACATCTCGGTGATCTGCTACGACGCGCGGCATTACGAGCGGTTGCGCGATGTGTTGACGCCCGAGCGCGTCAACGCGCATCTGCGTGAGGTGGTGCGCGGTGACGTGGTGCGTCATGAGTTGCCGGGCCTTGCCGCGTTCAACTTCGTGCTCGGCGATGCGCTCGGCGGCGGCGTTACGCGTTCGCTCGCGCTCGATGCGCATGGCAAATCGCTGAGCTCGGCGTTGATGGATCTGGACGTGGGGGAATGAGCGGATGCTGCTGGCGGCGTGTCGTGTTGCGAGGCGGTCGGTCAGCCCCGCATGCGATCACACGCCAGCCTTCGTCAAATCATGCGCGCGGCGCAGACGCTCGCGGCTGTTGCTCAGATGCATGCGCATCGCGGCGCGCGCGTCGTCGGCGTCCTGACGCTCGATCGCGCGATAGATCGTCAAGTGCTCGCCGAGCACGCTACGCAGCACCTCGATATGGTCGAGCTCCGCGATCTCGGCCGAACCGAGCCGCGTGCGCGGGCTGACCGAGCGCCCGAGCTGGCTCAGCACGTCGAAGAAGTAGCGGTTGCCGCTCGCGCGTGCGATCTGCAGATGGAACTCGATGTCGTGTGCGAGCGTGTCGGTGCTGCCGCGCTCGAGTTCCGACTCGAAGCGATCGAGTGCGATGCGAATCTGCTTCAGGTTCTGCTCGGTACGCCGCGACGCCGCGAGCGCGGCCGCGGCCGCTTCGACGTCGATCCGGAACTCGATGATCGCCATCACGTCGAGCATGCTGGTGAGATCGGCGGCGGGAAGCTGCATCGGCTTTTCCGCGGCGGGCGTGAGCACGAACGTGCCGATGCCGTGGCGCGTCTCGACGATTCTCGCTGCCTGCAGACGCGAAATCGCCTCGCGGACCACGGAGCGGCTCACGGACAACTGCTTCATCATCGCGACTTCGGTGGGGATGCGATCGCCTGGCCTCAGCGCCCCGCGGCGAATTTCATCGGAAAGGGTGGCCACCACCTTTTCAGTTAGGCTGCTCATTTTTGTGGCTGGTTGACTGATCCAACAAAGTATCGCACAGGAATGTACTCGATTCTGCCGGGTTCGGCGGCATCGGCGCGGGCTATTTTTTCCGTGCGGACGCGAGATGGAGCGAAGATCAGGCGGACATTGGCGCAAACGCATGGAGTGCTGCTAGCGAGCCGCCAATTAAAGACATCAGACGTCTTATCTAGTGAGACCTAGAAGTGGGCTATAGCCTTTGAAGCCTTGAATCCGTTGTTATTTCAAAGGCGTTGATCGAGACACGCAGGGTAAACACCCAACTGGATTTGAGAAAAATAACGCGGTAGACTGTCGTCAGACAACGTATCAGACCTACCGGCGGGTCTCGCACTCACCTGTTGCGTCGTGCTGCGTTCCACCAGGCCACATGGCCGACAGGGGAGACAAATCTTGACATCAGTTCTGACTACCGCGCTCGACCCGCTCGAATCAGCGGTCGCAAAAGTGAAGCGCAACGTGCTGCCGCTTTTCCTGATCATGTTCATCGCGAACTATATCGACCGCGTGAACATCGGCTTCGTCAACGCGCACATGAAGACCGATCTCGGCATCGGCGCGGCAGCCTACGGTCTCGGCAGCGGGCTGTTCTTCATCGGCTACGCGCTGTTCGAAGTGCCGTCGAACGTGCTGATGCAGAAGTTCGGCGCGCGCGCGTGGCTCACGCGCATCATGGGCACGTGGGGGCTGGTGGCGGGCGCGATGGCGTTCGTGTGGAACGATACGTCGTTTTACGTGCTGCGGTTCCTGCTCGGCGTCGCCGAGGCGGGCTTCTTTCCCGGCGTCGTCTTTTACTTCACGCAGTGGCTGCCGCAAAAAGAACGCGGCAAGGCGATGGCGATCTTTCTGTCCGGCTCGGCGCTCGCGTCGGTGCTGTCCGGCCCGATCACCGGCTCGCTGCTGTCCATTCGCGGCCTCGGCCTGCAAGGCTGGCAGTGGATGTTCCTGATCGAAGGCGGGTTCTCGATCGTGCTGTGCATCGTCAGCTGGTTGCTGCTGAAGTCGCACATCCGCGACGCGCACTGGCTCACCGGCGAAGAACAGCGCGTGCTCGAACACTCGATCGCGGCCGAACAGGCCGAGCGCGAAGCGCAGGGCGGCGCGCATCTGCCGACGATGAAGCTGCTGAAGGACCCGCAGATCGCGCTGTTCTGCTTCCTGTACTTCGCGATCCAGCTGACGATCTACGCGGCCACTTTCTGGCTGCCCACGATCATCCGCAAGATGGGCGGCCTGTCCGATTTCGAGGTCGGCATGTTCAACGCGATTCCATGGTTGATCGCGATGGTCGCGATGTATGGTTTCGCGGTCGTATCGGCGAAATGGCGTCATCAGCAGGGCTGGCTCGCGGTCGCGCTCGTCATCGCGGCGATCGGCCTGTTCGCGTCGACATCGGGCAACCCGGTGTTCTCGTTCGTCGCGATCTGCTTCTCGGCGATCGGCTTCAAGGCGGCGTCGTCGCTGTTCTGGCCGATTCCGCAGGGCTACCTCGATGCGCGCGTCGCCGCCGGCGTGCTCGCGCTGATCAACTCGCTCGGCAACCTCGGCGGCTTCTTCGCGCCCGCTACCTTCGGCTATCTGCAGCAGCACACGGGGTCGATCACGGGCGGCTTGTACGGCCTCGGCGTCGCGTCGCTGCTCGCGGCCGCGGCCGGCTTCCTGACGCGCAACAAGCCCGGCAATCGCGAGCCGGCGCCCGAGTCGTTGCGCGGCAACGCGCATTGACTACACTGACGGCTCGTATGCGGCCGTCAGTTCTTCTGTATTCGAGTTTTCATCCGGTCTGGCCGAACGCGCACGCAGCGCGCGGCGGCTTCCGCCGGCCGGCTTACTTCATCACACAGGTGCTTTTCCCATGTCCACCAAACCTACCGAATCGAACGCCACGCCGGTCGTCACCGAGCTGCGCGTCGTGCCCGTCGCTGGCCGCGACAGCATGCTGATGAATCTGAGCGGCGCACATGGTCCGTTCTTTACGCGCAACGTCGTGATCCTGCGCGACAGCGCGGGCCATACCGGTGTCGGCGAAGTGCCGGGCGGCGAGAACATCCGCAAGACGATCGACGACGCGCGGCCGTTCGTGGTCGGTCAGTCGATCGGCAATCTGCAGGCGATCCTCAACAAGGTGCGCACGCAGTTCGCCGATCGCGACGCAGGCGGTCGCGGTCTGCAGACCTTCGACCTGCGCACGACGATTCACGCGGTGACCGCGCTCGAAGCCGCGCTACTGGACCTGCTCGGCCAGCATCTCGGCGTACCGGTCGCGGCGCTGCTCGGCGAAGGCCAGCAGCGGGACGAGGTGGAAATGCTCGGCTACCTGTTCTATATCGGCGATCGCAACAAGACCGATCTGCCGTACGCGAACAACGCCGGCGCGCGTGACGACTGGGAGCGCGTGCGCACCGAACAAGCGCTGACGCCGGAAACGGTCGTGCGTCTCGCCGAAGCCGCGAAGGCGCGCTACGGCTTCAACGACTTCAAGCTGAAGGGCGGCGTGCTGCCGGGTGACGCCGAGATCGAGGCGGTCACGGCGCTGGCCGAGCGCTTCCCCGAAGCGCGCGTGACGCTCGACCCGAACGGCGCGTGGTCGCTCGCCGAAGCGGTGCGCCTGTGCCGTGACAAGCACGACGTGCTCGCCTACGCGGAAGATCCGTGCGGCGCGGAGAACGGCTATTCGGGCCGCGAAGTGATGGCCGAGTTCCGCCGCGCGACCGGCCTGCCGACGGCGACCAACATGATCGCGACCGACTGGCGTCAGATGGGGCACGCCATCCAGCTGCAATCGGTGGACATTCCGCTCGCCGATCCGCATTTCTGGACCATGCAGGGCTCGGTGCGCGTCGCGCAGATGTGCAACGACTGGGGCCTCACGTGGGGTTCGCATTCGAACAACCACTTCGACATTTCGCTCGCGATGTTCACGCACGTCGCGGCCGCGGCGCCGGGCAAGATCACCGCGATCGATACGCACTGGATCTGGCAGGACGGTCAGTTCCTGACGCGCGATCCGTTGCAGATCGTCGGCGGCAAGGTCAAGGTGCCGCAGAAGCCGGGCCTCGGCATCGAGCTCGATATGGACGAACTCGACAAGGCGCACGCGCTGTATCAGCAGCACGGCCTCGGCGCGCGCGACGACGGCGTTGCCATGCAATATCTGATTCCGAACTGGAAGTTCGATAACAAGCGTCCGTGTCTCGTGCGTTAAAGAGGATTTAATTCAATCGACAGCCTGGCGGGCTGCACAAAAGGTGCGGTCCGCCAGGCTTTTTGTTTTCAGGCCGTCGAGATCCTCGCTCGCCGCACACACTAATCGTCTGACGTCCGTGCATATCTATTAAGTCATTGTTTTTATTGCTATCACGTAAACCCCAGTCGTCTGATGACGATTAAATCATTACGATGGCTTCACTGGAAAGCGGAACGTGTCCATGTTGAGGTGAACGTCGGGAACGAGAGGTTTCCAGCCAGGTCTGCATGTCTTTTTAGATTCGGGCCTTGGAGCAGCAGCAAGCGGAAAACTGGCAATAAATCGAATCGCAGTCCTTCACATTAAAACGACCGATGCGCGTCTCGCATTTGTGCATATAACAATTGAGGAAAGACATGTCTGTGAAATTCACTCAGAGGAGAACAGCCGCTGCCGCAAGTTTCGTATTCATTCTGGCGGCGTGCGGTGGCAGTGATAGTCCGAACACAACGGCGGCTTCAACGCCAGCCCCGACGCAGACATCCACCATGCCATGGATGAATACGTCACTGTCTCCCGAAGCACGCGCGGCACTGCTTGTCCCCGCCATGGCGCTTGCCGATAAGGAAGAGCAATTGGCCGGTTCGAATCCCGGCATCCTGCCTGAATTGCCGCAGTGCTACGGTGCGCGGCACATTCTCGGCCTGACGAAGTACGCTATTCCGACATTGCGTATCACCAATGGGCCCGTGGGTATCGGCCAGAACGACTGCGTTTCTCCGTCCGTATCGGGCTTTGCCGCCTATACGGATTCCAGCTCCGCCAAGGCGACCGCTCTGCCTTCAGCCATCGCGATGGCGGCTTCGTTCGATCCTTCCGTAGCAACCCAGTTTGGCAACGTGGTTGGCGTCGAAGGAGGCAATCTGGCTCTGCACGTGTTCGAAGCGCCGGGTATGAACCTGGCAAGATTGCCGGTGGGCGGACGCAACTTCGAGTACATGGGCGAGGACCCCTATCTCACCGGCACGATGGGTGTCGCCGAAATCCAGGCCGTGCAAGCGCACGGCATGATCGCGATGGCGAAGCACCTCGTGGCGAATGAGCAGGAAACGAATCGCATGACGATTCAGGAGAGCATCGACGACCAGACGTTGCACGAACTCTATATGCTGCCGTTTGAAATGGCGGTGAAGGCAGGCAACGTCGGCGCCGTCATGTGTTCGTACAACTCGGTGAACGGCTTTTCGATGTGCGAGCAGAAGCACATCCTGTCCGATGTGCTGCGCGGACAATGGGGCTTCAAGGGCTACGTGCAGTCGGACTTCTTTGCGGCGCACAGTACCGCGCCGACCCTTCTGGCAGGCATGGACAACGAAATGCCGCTGCCGCAGAACTGGTCGCCGGCAAACTTGAATGCGGCTTTGGCTTCGGGTCAGATTCAGACCTCGGATATCGACAATGCTCTGCTGCGCCGATACACGCAGATGTTTCGCGCGGGCATCTTCGATCGGCCCATTCCTCAGACCGCGATCAACGCGACGGCCGACGGTACGGTCGCGAAGCAGATTGGCGAACAGTCGGCCGTGCTGCTGCAAAACAACGGGACTTTGCCGCTGAAAAAGACGGTTCGAAATGTCCTTGTGGTCGGCAAGACGACACAGGTCTATGCGCAGCAAGCTGTTGCCGGCGGCAGCTCGGTCGGCCACCCGATGGGTTCGGGCGGCGGCAGCTCCGACGTCGTCGCCTTGTACACCGTGACGCCGGTGCAGGGCATCAAGGACACGCTAGCGAACCTCGGCAATGCCGGTGCTCAGGTTCATCTGGCGCTCGTCGACGACAACAATTCGACTGGCACGATCGACGGCGCGGCCGCCACCATCTCCGATGTCACGTCAGCGGCGACCGGCGCCGACGCTGTGATCTTCATGGCCGGCTCCATGTCGGAGGAAGGTGCCGACCAGGCGACCTTTACCGACTCGACGGGCCTGACGCTCGACACAGGCAAGTACCTGAATACGCTCGACTGGTATTCGCCGAAGTCGAGCTCGATCACCACCTCGAGTACCGCCAGGAACAGCAACACGCTCGCGCTGCTGCAGACCATCGTCGCGGCGAACAGCAACACCGTGCTCGTTCTGAAGGACAGTGCCGCCGAAGCGCTCGATCCGTCGATCCTCACCGGCGGGACATCCGCCGCGAGCGCGATTCTCGAGACGTGGTTCCCCGGCCAGGAAGACGGGCACATCGTGGCGGATCTGCTGTGGGGTGTCGCGAATCCGTCCGGCAAGCTACCTGTGACGTTCCCGCAGGTCGGCCAGGGCTTCATGGACTCGATTACGCCTTACCAGTACCCGGGCGTGTCGATCAACGGAAGCGCGACGGTCACCTACTCCGAAGCGCTCAATGTCGGCTACCGCTGGTACGACGCAATGGGCAAGACGCCGGCATTCCCGTTCGGTTATGGTCTTTCGTACACGAGCTTCACGATTACCAATCCGACCGTCAGCACCGGAGCAAACGGCACGTACACGGTTAGCGCGGTCGTGAAGAACACGGGTTCCGTCGCGGGCGCCGAAGTTCCGCAGGTGTACGTTGCGCTGCCGACGTCGGCGGGAGAGCCGCCCAAGCGTCTGGTGGGATTCCAGAAGGTGAGTCTGAATGCAGGCGGAACGCAGACCGTGTCGATCTCGATCGATCCCGCCGCGCCGAATCATCCGCTCAGCACCTGGAGTAAAGATGCGCAGCAGTGGACGACCCCGACGGGTTCCTACTCGGTGTATATCGGGAACTCGTCGCGCAGCCTGACTCTTGCGGGAACTATTACTAAATAAAGTCGAGTAAAGCGCCGGGTCTGATCAGCTTCGATGCCTGATCGGACTTGGCGTTACACACACCAACGAAAATGGTCCGCTTAATGAAAGTACTATCACGACGGATGTTGGCACTTGTGCTCGGTGCAACGCTCTCATTGGCGACGGGTGCGACAGAAAAGCCCTTCGTCACGGTCAATGGCAAACCGGTTTCTCAGGCCGATGCCGATTTGTACATCGGACAGGCGCATGCGCAAGGATTTTCCGATTCCCCACAATTGACGGACCATGTCCGGGACGAACTGATCCGGCGCGAAGTACTGTTCCAGCAGGCGCAGAAAAGTGGCTTCGACCGCGACCCGAAAGTCGCGGCACGCGCCGAGGCCGCGCGGCAAAAGATTCTCGCGCAGGCGCAGGCGACGTGGGAGATCGAGATCGTCAGAGCGTACATGCAGGACTTTCTGAAAAAGAATCCTGTCAGTGACGATCAATTGAAGGCGATGTACAACGACATGAAAGCAAAAGGCGGAAGCACGCAATATAAAGTCCGCCATATCCTCGTCAAGGATGAAGGCCAGGCAAAAGACATCATCGCGAAGCTGAACAAGGGTGCGTCATTCGGCGACCTCGCAAAGGAATCGATCGATGCCGACACTCGATATAACGGCGGAGATCTGGGCTGGACAACTTCCAGCAAAATGGTCAAACCGTTTGCTGACGCGGTTTCGCATTTGCACAAGGGCGAATACACGCGCACGCCGATCAAGACCGGATACGGTTTTCATGTGATCGAAGTCGATGACACTCGCCCCTTGCAGGTTCCGTCGTTCGAAGACATGAAGCCGATGCTGTACCAGCAGGCACAAGCGGAACTCGTCGACAGGATGGTGAAGGATCTTAGAGCGAAAGCCACCATTCAGTAAGCGGCCAAATCACGTTCGTCATCCTTGGGATGCGATTGAGAGCCGTGATGTGACGGCGTCGGGTCTCTTTGTCTTATTCGCGCACTCAGCTCTTGCGAAACACCACGTGCGAAATCCGTTGCACCAGCAGCGCGGCCGCGAGCGATGCCACCGCCGTCAGCCACACGCCCATATGAATCGACTGCACGAGGGCATCGCGCGCGCTATCGATCAGCGCGAGCGTGTCGAGTCCCGACGACTTCATGTCCGCGATCAGTTGCGTGCGCGATGCATCGTCGATCAGGATGCGCAGATCGACGAAACGCGGCCGCCATTGCGATGAGGCCGGCTCGCCGAGCACGCTCATCGTGCGCGTGACGACGTCGCGATAGTGATGCTGCACGACCGTCGCGACAATGCTGGTGCCGAGCATGCCGCCGACCATGCGGGTCGATTGCAGCAGTGCGGTGGTGATGCCGAAGCGCTCACGTCCGGCGATCTCCTGGCCGAACACGTTCAGATTGTTCAGGATGAAGCCGAGGCCGATGCCGACCGCGCCCATCGGCAGCACGATGCGCAAGCGCGGCGTGTCCGGATTCGCGAACGCGAGCGCGATCGACGCAAACATCAGCAGCCCGAAACCGATCGTCAGAATGCGCGTGGGCTTCTTCATGTGAATCACGATGCGCGTGTTCAGCAGACTGCCGAGCGCGATGCACGCGGCGATCGGCGTCGCGAGCAAGCCGGCCTGCTGCGGCGACAGACCGAAGCCGCCTTGCAGCAGCAAAGGCGCGAAGAAGATCAGCGAGAACATCACGAAGCCGGACAGCATGCCGAGCGTGAATAGCGTGACGAGCTGCGCGTCCTTGAACAGATCGAGCGGAATGATCGGATGCGTGGCGCGCTTTTCGCACTTGAAGAGCGCGACAGCACCGATGATCACGCACGCGCCGAGCACGAGATTGCCCAGCGTGAGGCCACTCTTCGGCACTGCTTCGATGAACGCCTGCAAACCGCCGAGCACGCACGCGACGAGCCCAGCGCCGAGCCAGTCGATCTTGACTTCGCCCTCCTGCGGCCGTCGGAAGTTCGGCAGATGCATCCAGACGAAATAGAGCGCGGCCGCGCCGACCGGCAGATTGATGAGAAACGTCGAGCGCCAGCCGAGGTGCTCGCTCATCCAACCGCCGAGCGACGGACCCGTCGCCGTGCCGATGCCGTAGGTCGCGGCCAGCACGACCTGCCAGCGCACGCGGGTGCGCGGGTCGGGGAACAGATCGGGAATCGATGCGAACGCGGTGCCGACCATCATGCCGCCGCCGACGCCTTGCAGTCCGCGCGCGATCGCGAGAAACAGCATGCTATTGGCCAGGCCGCACAACACCGACGCGACCGTGAACGTGATCACCGCGGCGATCACGAAGCGCTTGCGGCCGAAGTAGTCGCCGAGCCGCCCGAACACCGGCACCGTGACGACCGACGCGAGCAGGTACGCGCTCGCGATCCACGCGAAATATTCGAAGCCGTGCAGCTCGGCGACGATCGACGGCAACGCGGTGCTGACAACGGTCTGGTCCAGCGCGACCAGCATATTGACAAGGCCGATGCCGAGCATCGCGTAAAGCGCGTGGCGAAACGGCAGGGCGGGGGCCGCGGGAACTGCGGCGGAACTGGCGGCGGGGGGCAGTGGAATTCACGGATCGGGCAGAAGGCGGTTCGGGGTGGACGCTGCGCGGCGGACGGTCAGGCACCCGGCGATTGTACGCAAGTTGTCTGACGTCTTGAGGATTATACGGGTTTTCACCTACTCGAAACCATTCGTCGCGCGAAAAAACACGCTGCGACCGACGCTGCCCGCGCGCACATCCATCGTTCGGGTGTGCGCCAGCGTACTGGACGGCCCGCATGGTCTCGTCCAAACGTGGTAAGTTCGCTCGCGGAATATCCGATCGATGTATTTGAGGAGGACCTCGTCCTGCGTCACGTCATGGCTTGCCTGCAGAACCCAGTCCGCGAAGCCTTGACGATCAGCGTCGGCGTGACAGCGGCCTGGTTAGGTGGCGCGCTGCTGCTCTACGCGCACGGCGCGGGCGCCGTCACCGACATGGATACTGGCACCGGAGCCGCTTCCGCTTCGGGAACCAACGCCGGCTTCGTCTCGCTGTATGGCGTGATCGACACGAGCGTCGAAATCACCGACCCCGGGTCGGGCTGGGTCGCGCGTATGGACTCGGGCGCATATCGCGGTTCGCGCGTCGGGCTGCATGGCGCGGAGCCGCTCGGCGGCGGCAACGCGATCGTGTTCACGCTCGAAAACGGCTTCGGCTCGACCGACGGCAGCCTGCAGGTGCCCGGCTCGATCTTCAATCGCCAGGCATGGATCGGCGCGAGCGGCGGCTGGGGCGAACTGCGCTTCGGACGCCAGTATTCGCCAATCTATATTCCGTTCAAGGGCGATCTCGACGCGTTCGGCGCCGGCACGATCGCTTCGGGGCTCAACAACCTGTCGAAGATCACCCCATACGCGAACAATGCGGTTGCGTATCTGTCGCCGCGCATCGCCGGCTTTAGCGCGACGCTGATGATGGCGATGCGCGATCCGTCCGAGAAGGACGGCAACGGTATCGACGGCTATTACGTGACCGCGTCGTATCGGTTCGACCAGTTGCATCTGCTGTACGCGCGCCAGCAGACCCACGGTGCCGGTGCACTGCGCGCGAATCTCGGCGGCGCGAACTACGCCTTCGGCAAGTTGCGCGTGTGGCTGTCCTTTTTCAATGGCGATGGCGGCGCGCCGGTCTATCACGGCGCGGGCGGCTCGCTATCGGCGCAGTACAGCTTTTCGAACAACGCGCGTGCGTCGCTCGGCTATGCGCACGTGCGCGACTACACGACGCCTGGTGGCAGCGCCGACCAGTTCAGCGCGGCATTCGAATACAGCATGTCGCCGACGCTGCTGCTGTACTTCAGCGCCGCGTATCTCGCGAATCACGACGACTCGAGCTTCACGCTGCGCGGCGTCAACGTGACCGGGCTGCCGGTCGCCTATCCGGGTGCGCCGGTGGCGGGTGTTCAATTCGGTGTGATCGAGCGGTTCTAGCGTGGATCGCAATACGTGATTAATTGGTATGTGTCGAATGCACTTTTGATGCGACTGCCAATTGACGAGAGTGTCGCGCGAGTCGGAATTGCAAAAGCGTCGCGAATAAAAAAAAGCCGACACAGTGTGTCGGCCTAAAGATTCTGGCATCCGAGGATGATGGCCAGAACCTGAGAGACGTGGACCCGCAAAGCAGCGCCAGTGCGGTATTTCGGGGGCGCCGCGATGCGCATCGACCTGCGTCGTACTTTAACGTTAGCTTTCAGCACGAGACGATTGAGAGCGCGTTCCGCCGATTGCTCTTCCTTCGAATGTCGATCCAGAAAGCATGGCGTGGAGTATAGCGTCGTCAATCGCCTTTGTGGAACCGCACTTCGGCGAATGGGTTAATGCACTTTTCCTGATGTTCAACGTCGTATGGTTGGATTTACATAATGCGCAGATTCAACGGGAGCACGCCCGCGCGCTGACACGGTTCCGATAGAACAGGAAACGGGGTAGTGGCGCTATGCTAGCGGTTTCGTCTACTCGAGGAGCGACCGATGACCCAACACGCAGGTTCGATGATCACGTTCAACCGTCCGGACGGCAAGCAGCTACAGGGCTATCTCGCGAAGCCGGAAAAAACCGCCGGCGCGCCCGCAATCGTCGTGATCCAGGAATGGTGGGGCTTGAACGACCAGATTCGCGGCGTCGCCGATCGCCTCGCGAAAGCCGGCTACTTTGCGCTCGTGCCCGATCTGTATCGCGGCAAGTCGACGGTCGAAGAGGACGAGGCGAACCATCTGATGAGCGGCCTCGATTTCGGCGATGCCGCAACGCAGGATGTGCGCGGCGCGGTCCAGTATCTGCAGCAGCACGCTGCGAAGGTCGGCGTGACCGGCTATTGCATGGGTGGCGCGCTGACGTTTCTCGCGCTGTGCAACGTGCCCGAACTGGCGGCCGGCGTCGTCTGGTATGGCTTCCCGCCGCTCGACTATATCGACGCGTCGAAGATCAAGGTTCCGGTGATGGGCCACTGGGGTCAGCAGGACGAGTTCTTCGCCGCCGACACCGTCGACGCGCTCGAAAAGAAACTCACCGACGCGAAGGTCGACATCGAGTTTCATCGTTATCTGGCGCGTCACGCGTTCGCGAACGAAACGGCGGTTGGGTCGGGCCGCATTGCGAAGACGCAATACGATCCGGTCTGGGCGCAACAGGCGTGGGATCGCACGCTGACGTTCTTTGGCCGCACGCTGTGGAAATGAGTTGGTGAATGGCGGAAGCGGACGGCCGCGCTGTTTTTTTGCAGCGCGGCCGTTTTCTTATGCAGCCTTTTCCGAGTTTGCGAGGTGCGCTTCAAACCCTGCGTGTTCAATAGCGTTGCCAACATGGCGGATGTGGACTATTTGATTTGGCGCAAACGTAGTTTTCCTTATCGGATGCGTCTCTCGAGAATTGCATTTGAAAGCAAAGCCAACATAAAATGCTAAACGGTATTGGAATCGTCGGTTAAGTTGTAGAGCAGCACTTAACTCGGCAGACGGTGTCCGTTCATTTGGCTGTTCGCGACCTGAAAGCATCATTCCCCCGATCGGGAACGGGCGACATCTTCGCTGACATTGTCTGACCGGTCGAGCACCGGCAAATACAGTTAAGCACCTACCTAATACCCAGGGTGAAATTCGCGAGCCCGAGGCAACACGCAGGGCGGCGAGCGTCCGGGCCAAGGGCCGGCTGCGACGTGTCGTTGACGTTGACGTTTGCGTCGGGATATTCTGAGATATAATACGAAAATGAATACGATTGCGATCCTAGGCCGAGTGACTTCCGGCGAACTTCAGGAACTGGACGGCAGTGATTTTCCGGCTCAGGTAGCGGCAGAGACACGCAAACTGATCAACCGGGGAGTGCTTGCACCCGGTTTCCAACTACGACAGTCCGATCTTGCCGAGCGCTTCGGAATTAGCCGAGTGCCCGTGCGTGAGGCGCTGAAACTGCTGGCCGCTGAAGGCATCATTGAACACGATCCAAATCGTGGGTTCTTTGTCGCCCAACTGTCGAGCGACGAAGCGCGGCAACTGTATCGGATGCGGCAACTGCTTGAAGCCGAATTGCTGATGACCATCGAGTGGCCGACGCCCGCGCAGATGAAGCAACTGAAGGCAATGCTCGCGGATCTGGAGCATTTGCTCGGTGCGGGTAATCGCGAAGGCTGGATCGAGCAACACCGCGCATTCCACGACATGATTTTCGATCTGTCACCGAACAAGGTGCTTAAGCGCGAAGTGCTGCGATTGATGCGGTTGACCGATCGCTATCGTGCATTGGCCGCAGATATCTCAGCGAACCCTGAACACCGCAGTGCGAATATCGAGGCGCGGTTGGTGAAGGCGCTGCAGAGTAAGGATAAAGACTTGCTGCTCGCGACTTACGAAAAGGGCCGATCAATTGTTTTGAGCGGCTTGATGGCGGTGCTTGCGGCCAGAGAGACCTGATCGATAGAAGGGGCGCCGACGGTGCCCCTTTTTTTCATCTACAGCCGGTATCGCGCAACGTGCTTGTCATTTGACGCCCACGCGAAGACTCCTGCCAAATTGCTAAATTAGTCGGACCCCCAGTTCGAGATCCAAAGCATGTCGTGGAAATCGACGGCCTTATTGGTTTGAAATTCACCATAGGAGCCCTGCGAATACAGTAGCGGCGTCTTTGCGTCCGTATTAATGGCGGTTCCCAACACGTGGCCAAAAATTACGGCATGCGTGCCGATCTCGACGATACGTTCGACGCTGCAATCGAAATTCACCATCGCCGTGGCCAACGCCGGGGCGCCGGTCCTGATGCGATTCCACGTGCCGGCCTGGAATTTTTCCTCAGGCGAGATAGGGCGAGAAAACCGTTGTGCCAATTCCTGCTCGCTGCGCGCTAGCACATTGACGACGAAATGACCGGTCGCCTGCACGTGTGCCAACGAGGAATTCGCGCGATTGATGCAGACGAGCAGGATAGGGGGCGCAGCACTCACGGAAGTCACGGCGGTTGCTGTCATACCAGCAAGTGGACCGTCAGCGTCAGAACCGGTGGTAATCAAACACACGTGCCCGGTGAGACTGCGCATGGCGCGCCTAAATTCAGATTCTTCGATGCTCATTTGCGCCCCCAGGTCATCAAAATTTGGTGACACCAAAAGAAACACGGGTGGCGTCCCAAAGACGGCCGCCCGTGAGAGAGACTCGCACCTCTTAGCTGGTTACTGGTCCCAGCCGAAGATACTGAGCGTGCTTTCGCCTGCCTCGAGCCGTTTCAACTGCTGTGCTTCCGCGGCCTCACGTGCTTCCGACGCGGCGATAGCGGTTGCGACCTGCTCGCGCGGAATGCAGACGACACCATCTTCGTCGCCAACGATCAGGTCACCTGCGTTAACTGTCACGTCGTCGAGTCGGATCGGTGCGTTGATCCAGCCGCGAGCGCCAAAATCTTTTCCGGTGCCGCGGATACAAAGTCCTCGGGCGAAGACGGGGAACCCGATCTCGGACAGCAGTCGCTGATCACGAACGCACCCGTTAATGACGAGACCTGCAAGCCCGCGAACCTTTGAGGCCGTTGACATGATCTCGCCCCAGTACCCATGCTCATAGGCTTCGCTGACCGACACGACCAGCACGTCGCCCGGCTGTGCGGCGTAGATCGCCCGATGCAACCACAGGTTGTCACCACCCGGCGAATGGACGGTCACAGCAGGGCCACACACTTTGAAACCCGGTGCCACAGGGTGGATTGCAGCCGGCAGCGCACCGATCTTTCCAGCCGCTTCATGCAGCGTGGCAGAAGGCAGTTTGCCCGCCGACTTGATTAGTTCGGTATCCGGACGTTGAATGTCGACTCGTGTCGTCTCTGCTGGGTTCAAGCGCGGACCGGTCATGCTTTGCTCCCGGTGGTGCGCGTTTGCAATTGATGGTACTTGAACTGCTTGCGCGCTTCGTCGAGGCGCATGCCCGACGCGACTGCTGCGCGAATGGCTCTTTCTGCTGCGTCGATTTCTTCCGCAGCGGCGAGCACACGCTCTTCGTGTTCTTTGGGAATTGAAATAACGCCATCGGCATCACCGCGTAGCAGGTCACCCGGAGCAACACGTACGTCGCCGATGTTGACCGGCACGTTCGTGGCTTCGACTTGCACGCGATCCTTGCCAGTGCGCATCCAGTTGTCCTTGGAGAACACCGGGTAACCGAGCGACAGGCAGAGATGGACGTCGCGGTTGATGCCGTCGATCACCGTGCCGGCGATGCCGCGACGGTGTGCGATTTCGGTCAGGATGTCGCCCCAAACGGTGGCATCGGTGCGACCGCCGTTGTCGAGAACAATCACGCTGCCGGGCGGCACGTCGTCGATGAAGTCGCCGACCGTGCCTGCGGGAGAAGCAGCCGGGCCGTAGAGGATCGTGAATGCACGACCCGCCATGCGGAAGGACGGGTCACGGGGCTTGATGCGGCTGCACTGGCCGTTGAGACCCAGACGATCGAGAGCGTCGCTTAGCGTTGCCGTTTCGAGTTTTGCTGCACGAGCAACGTTTTTGTCTTGTTCGATTTCGGACATGACTAATCCTTAAGCATGAATTCGTAGTTGCCGCCCATCACTTCGTGGATGGGGGTGCCTGCCAGTACAGCCTTCGCCATCAGGGCTTCACGGGCCACGATCGACTCGGCGGTTTCGATCACGCGTGCAACGTTGGCCGCGCTGATGAAGACCACCGCGCTGCTGTCGGCGATCACATAATCACCGGCTTCGACGGCGGTACCGAAGACCTCGACCGGAACGTTGACGCCCTTCTCGACGATGCGACCGCGGGCAGTGCGGGCGGTGAACGCGTTCGCGAACACCGGCAGATCCATCTCGCGGGATTCGTCGATATCACGGACCGGGCCGTCGGCGATCACGCCAGCGATGCCGCGAACCTTGGCGCCCAACGAGAGGATGCCGCCCCACGAACCGGCTTCGACGCCCGTGCGCTGCTCGACAACGATCACGTCGTCGGCGCCGCCGAGTTCGATCGCGGTGGTGCCGAGGTGACGCGGCGGGCCCGGAGGCGGATCGCCAACACCGAGTTTCATCGTGATCACGCGACCTGCGATCCGCCTCGTGCCCGAAGCCTGCTGAACACCGCTGACGACACCGGTCAGACCGAGTTTGTCCAGCGCATCCGAGACGGCACAGCAGTCCAATCGCCGAAGGCGGTGGACGTATTCGTCTTTGCTTTTCATATCTTTGCTAATCCTTATTGCTGGTCCGGCGATTTCCAGTAGACGAAACCCATCGCGTTGCCGGTGCCGGCTTCGCTGCGATAGCACGGCACGTAATCGACCACCGTCATGTCGAAGCCGATTTCGTCCATCACGCCAGCGACCGGAATCCAGTTCTTGATTTCCGACGTGCCTGCCTGGAAGATCGCTTCATCAAGTTCGAAGACCGGCGAGAAATCATGGTTCTTCATCGCGCTCAGGACCAACTGGTCGACGCGCTCGTCGATCACGAAGTGCGTCAGACCGCCCGAGGCGATGACGGCAACGCGTGCATCCGTGTCCCACGACTGGATAGCGCGACCGATCGAGCGACCGAACGCGTGGCAGCGGGCAACGGTCGGTTGATTCGGCGGGTAGAACGTGTTGACGAGCACCGGCACGGTCGGGATCACCTGATCCTTCATCAACTGACGGAACACGAACCCGAACGCGTGCGGCGTTTCGGTTTCCGACAGACGCTGAAGGGCTGCGACGTCGAACTGATCGTTCATCGCGGTCTTGATGATGTGCTTCGCGAGTTCGGGAACGCCGGAGTAACTCGCGGTATCCGGCATATAGCCCGGCATCGCGTGACGCACACCCGGGGGCATCGTCTGAAGTTTCTCGTGGCTGATCATGTTGTTCACGATCGTCGGGCCACACATCACGCTGAGTGCAGGGATGCAGTCGGTATCGAAGATTTCCATCTGATCGTTGCCGACGATCACAACGACGTCCGGCTTCGCTTCGGTGAGAACCCGCGCCATCTCCTCGATAGCCGCGAGACACTGGGCGTGCCTGGCTTTCCATACGTCGAGCGTGATCTGGTTCCCGAGGTTCTCGTCACGCCGATAATCGACGAGTTCATCGAAGGACCACTCACGGCCCTCGAAGTGATGCTTACTCAGTCGGTCATCGGGTACACGAGCGCCCCAGGTTTCAGGCGGCGTCACGAGCATGGGACCGTGCGATGTCCCCATTCCCAGTACGATTTTTGCCATGGTTTCGAGTCCTGTTGGCGCCGGGAATTATTCGTAATCCGCGAGGTCGAGCTTGAAGAAGTCGCGGGCATTGCCGAAGAAGATCTTGTCCTTCTCCTCCTGCGACAGCCAGTCGAAGCCCTGGATGTACGGCTTGATGTCGTCGAACGTGCGGCCCGTATCCGGATTGATCGCCGAGCCGACGCCCGGACACTCGGCACCGAACAGGCAGCGATCGGCACCCACGGTCTTGATCAGCAGGCGCAGCGACTCTTCCGAGTAGAGCACGGTGTCGTAATACAGATTGCGCATACCTTCGAGGAAGTTGCGGCCCGCGCGTGCGGCACCCGACTGGAAGCGACCGATCTGATATGGGATCGAGCCGCCGCCGTGCGAGATCATGATCTTCAGCTTCGGGAAGTCCTTGAACACGTTCGAGTTGACGAGGTTGAACACCGCGATGGTTTCTTCATTGATGAAGTGAACGGTGTAGGGCGAGCGAGCCGAATGTGAACCCGTAGCGTGGATGTGCGCCGGAATGTCGAGTTCGCACAGCTTTTCGTACAGCGGATACCAGTAGCGCTCACCTAGCCCCGGAGCTTCGCTGCCGCTGTTTTCGAACGGATCGGGGTTGAGCAGCACGCCCTTGAAGCCGAGTTCCTTCACGCCGCGTTCGAGTTCAGGCAGCACGGTTTCGATCGGGTCACCCGCAACTTGCGGCAGGCCGCCGACACCGATAAAGCGCTTCGGCAGCAGCTTGACCGTGCGCGAGATGATGTTGTTCGTTTCTTCGGTGAACCAGTGAACGAGTTTGCCCGGCTTCTGGCTGTGCATCATCTGGAACGGCCGCGGCGACAGCAGCTGGACGTTCGTGCCCACGCGATCGAGCATGTCGAGATGGCCGACCGGCGCCATTTCCTTCTTGTTGGCGTAGTGCAGGATCTCTTCGTCCGTCACTTCCGGCATCCTGCGACCATGCTCGCCGCGATGCGAGAGGATGTGTGCCTTGTAGACCCAGAGTTCGGCGGGCGCGCTGACGTGACCGTGGCAATCGATAATCACTTACTTGTCTCCTTGACTTAACGTGAGATGTGGGCGACGTCGTCGCCCGGTGTTCTACTTACAGATCGAGGACGAGACGGTCGCCCTTACAGCCAGAACAGCAAATGATCATCGTGTTGTTCGCAGCCTTTTCGGGCTCCGACAGAATGGCATCGCGGTGATCCGGCTGCCCTTCGAGCACGCGGACTTCACACGCGCCGCACACGCCTTCTTCACAGGAATAGGAAATGGGAATTCCCGCGTCGCGCACGACGTTGAGAATCGTCTTGCCCTGCGGGACCGTCAGGGTTTTTCCGCTCTTGCGCAATTCGATGACGAAGTTTCCATCGAGCGCGGCTTCCTGCTTCGCGGAGAAGTATTCGACGTGAACCTGTTCCTGAGGCAGCGATGCACACGCGGCTTCGAACGCCTCGAGCATCGGGCCGGGGCCGCAGCAGTAGAAGTGAGCGCTAGACGGTTCGTTCTTGACGACGTCCGCGATGTTGAGGAATGTGCCGGCCTCGGCATCGACGTGAACCAGCGCGCCTTCGAAGCTTTTCAATTCCTCGGCAAACGCGACGTCGACGCGTTCACGGCACGAGTAATAGATACGCGGCGATTGGCCGAGCTCTTTCAGACGACGGGCCATACACAGAATAGGTGTAATCCCGATGCCGCCGGCGACCAGGACGGTGTGCGCGGCATCTTCATTGAGCGGGAAATTGTTGCGAGGTGCTTCGACCTGGATGAGATCGCCGACACGCATCGTTTCGTGCATATAGCGCGAACCGCCGCGCGACTGCGGATCGAGTTTGACGCCGACCACGTACGAACGCTGTGTCAGGCTGTTGCTGTATTCCAATAGCGAGTACTGACGGGTCAGACCGTTCGGCAAAACGACTCCGACGTGAGCGCCCGGTTCCGCCCCGGGCAGCAGATTGCCCTCGGGGTCTTCGAATGTGAAGGCCAGCGTGTTCCGGGCGAGATAGTTGATCGCCGTCAAACGCAGGGTCATCACTTCATTCAGTTGTTCACTCATGTCACCTCCAAAATCGTAGAACGCGGGGAACCGCGCAAACGGCGCGCAAGAATCACACATCACGCTTCCTTGTTTAAAGACCTCTGACGTCAGAATCACGGGGCACTGAAAGTTCCGTGGGCCGTTTGACGCGTAATTCTTTTTTGCATATTATTTGGCCTGACCAGAAAAAAGTCAAAGCCTCTTCGGCGCAGAGTCTGGCGGAAGCTGTAGCGACTACGTTTCTGAGGAAAACAGGCGACATCACACGGGGTATTCCCCTAGGGAGGAGAAATGATCGCAGTTCTGACCACCAACGGTGGAACCGTCACGTACGGTGAGGGTGCGGCAACCACGCTGTTGGTCGCCACTATTCGCGGCATGCTCGTGTTCGAGCGTGCCGACGCCAATGCGCCGTGGAAGCTCACGCGCAAGGCGCTGGAAGATCGTCACGTCAGCGCGCTGCTCTACGTGCCGAAAGCGGGTCTGTTGTTCGCGGGCGCACACGGCCAAGGCAGTCTGTCGGTCAGCAAGGACCTCGGGCTGACGTGGGAACCGGCCAACAACGGGCTGAACAGCACGCATATCTACACGATGGCGCAACAGGAGCGCGATGGCCGTATCGTTCTGTTCCTGGGCACGGAGCCGTCCGCGCTTTATCGCAGCGACGACCTGGGTGCGACGTGGGTCGAAATCCCCGAGATGATGACGGTGCCGGACCAGGACAAATGGACGTTCCCCCCGCCCCCGCACGTCGCGCACGTGAAGAACATCGCGTTCCATCCGGCCGAACCGGAGACGCTCTATATCTGTATCGAACAGGGCGCGCTGCTCAAGACGGTCGATGACGGCAAGACATGGACCGAGCCGCGTAGCTACGAATCGGAAAACGACAAGTTCTATCACGACAACCACCGCGTGCTGATTCGTCCGTCCAATCCCCGGCAGATGTTCATGTGCGGCGGCGAAGGCCTGCACTACAGCGCAGACGCAGGCGAGACGTGGGTGCACCTGATGACGCGTCAAGACCTCATCGGTTATCCCGACGCGATGTTCATCGATCCCCGCAACGAAAACGTGCTGTATCTCGGTGGGCCGGGCAACGCGCCGCGTGACTGGGGTGCACGGAAGTCAGCGGATGCCACGGTTCTCAAGAGCACCGATGGTGGCGTCACCTGGGACCATATGCGTAATGGTTTGCCCAAGGAAATCATCGGCAACATCGAGGGCATGGGCCTCTATCAGTGGGACGACAGGATCATGCTCATCGCCGGTACCGCGACGGGCGAGATTTACGCGACCGAGAACGACGGAGAAAGCTGGTACGCGATCTCGGAAGACGTGCCGCCGATCTCGAAGGGTGGTCACTACCGCTGGTTCCTCGATGCCAAGGAACGCATGAACGTCGAAGGTCGTTACGGCCGCAACGAACACTGACCCGGCCACAGCGGCTAAACAAAAACTATTCTGCGCGCCGGTTCCTCGAGCGCGGCGCAGCAAGCCCTAACAGGAGAACGCCTTGAGCCGTATTGCTAGTCACGAGGACGCCCTCGCTATTGCTCGCGGTTTGCACAACGTGATTCGTTCACGTGTCAAACAGACCGAAAGCGATCGCGTGGTGCCGAAAGAAACCATCGACGCACTACGTGAGTCGGGTCTTTTCAACATCATCACGCCGAAGTCGTTTGGCGGTTCCGAGTTGGGCTTCACGACGCTCGTCGAAGTCACGGCAGAAATCGCGTCGGCTTGCGGTTCGACCGGTTGGGTGTTCGGCGTGCTCGCCGGTCACAGCTGGATGCTGAACCTGTTCCCGTTGAAAGCACAGCAAGACGTGCTGGGCAAAGGCCACGCTCTGACGGCCACGGTGTTCCGCCTCGGCGGCACGATTACCGAAGTCGACGGTGGCTACAAACTCGTGAACGGTGAAGGGCGTTTCTGCTCCGGTATCGATCACGTGGAGTGGGTCATCGTCGGCAATGCGGTGCAGCGCGAAGACGGCCCGCCCGAACCGCGTTTCTTCGTGATCCCGCGCTCGGACATCCAAATCGTCGATGACTGGCACACCGCAGGCTTGCGTGGCACCGGCAGCCGCACGATCAAGGTCGCCGAAGCGTTCATCCCGGCACACCGTTCGGTGTCCGTCAAGGAAATGATGACGGGCAATGTCGAAGGCGCCGATGCCATGCGCGCTCCGATTTACCGGATGCCGTTCCATAATGTCACGCCGTTCTCGCTGATCGGTGCGCCCCTGGGCATGGCACGCGCGGCAATCAAATCATTCACCGAAGGTCTGGCGCCACGTCTGAAGGCAATGCCGGCTGACCAGATGGCAGAGCAGTCCGCAACGATCGAACGTCTCGCACACGCGACGGCGGATCTCGACGCCGCCTATGCGTTGATTCTCGAAGACACACGTCGCATTGACACAGCAGAAAGCGCAAAGTCGTTGACGCCGCTCGAATGGTCGCGCATTTCCCGCGATTGGGCATATTCGGCGCAAACGGCTCGTCGTGCGGCCAACAGTTTGTTCGAAGCCGCGGGTGGCACCAGCATCTATAACGCGTCGGACCTCCAACGAATCTGGCGCGACGTCAATTCGGCCGCGCAGCACTTCGCATTCACGTGGGACAGCGCACTGACGAGTTATGGACGTCAGGCACTCGATCTGCCGCCTTCGAACTTCGGCCCTGGTCCTAAGAAATAGGAGTTACCAATGAACGTGGATGATCTTCATTCAATCGAGGATTACTCGCCGGAAACGCTGCGTCAGATTATCGAACGGGTGGAGAACTCGCGCACGTTCGAACAGATGATTTATCGCGAGTCCGAACTGGACGAAGTCTGGCGACTGCTCGACAACGATATCGCTGCGGAAGCACGGAATGCCGCGAACTCGGCCGAAGGGCAGAACCTCGTGGCGCTGCGCAATCTGGTCATCGAAGCGCACGACCTGATCGGCAACGAAAGTAACACCGTAGACGCTCGCGAGCGACTGCTAAAAGCGGTCGCACTCGTTTAAGGCCGACGGGGGATTTCGGTCTCCCACGCAAATTCACATATAAGAGATTAGGAGCAAACATGCTTTCCCGTGAAGACAACGACGTTCTGACTCAAGTAGGAAAAGGCACCCCGAACGGCGACATGATTCGTCAATTCTGGATTCCGGCGCTGCTCGCATCGGAAATTCAGGAGCCGGGTGGTGCGCCCAAGCGCGTGCGTCTGCTGGGCGAAGATCTCGTGGCGTTCCGCGACAGCGACGGCAAGGTCGGCCTGCTCGAAGAACAGTGCCCGCACCGTCGTGCATCGCTCGCGCTGGGCGACAACTCGGAAGGCGGTCTGCGTTGTCTGTACCACGGCTGGAAGTTCGCGGTAGATGGCCAGTGCATGGACACCCCGACCGAGCCGGAAGATTCGAAGCTGTGCTCGCGTATCAAGGCGATCGCGTACCCGGTGCGTGAAGTCGCTGGCGTGATCTGGACGTACATGGGCGACCCGGCGAAGGTTCCGCAGTTCCCCGACTTCGATTTCCTGTCGTACCCGGCAGCAAAGGTCGCAGCGTTCAAGGTTCTCGAAGACTGCAACTACGCTCAGGCCGTCGAAGGCACGATCGACTCGGCACACGCGGGTGTCCTTCACCGCGAGCAGCCGTGGTCGGCGCCGGCGAAGTACGAACACGAGCGCGATCTGCGTCCGAAGATCGAAGTCGAATACACGCTGTACGGTTTGCGCTACGCCGGCGTCCGCAATTTCCGGGAAGAAGGCAAGCTGCACGCCCGCGTCACGGAAGTGATTCTGCCGTTCTTCACGCTGATCCCGCCCGATGGCTTCGGCGTCCGTAAGAATCGCCGCATGGCCAACGCTTTCGTTCCGCGCGATGACGAATCGACGTGGCACATCCAGTGGTTCTTCGACGAAACGCAGCCGGTCGATATCGAATATCGCATCCAGGAAGGCGGCCACTGGGTCGACGAAAACTTCCGCAAGGAACTCAACATCGACAACTGGTACAAGCAGGACCGCGAGGCGATGAAGACCTCGTCGATGTCGGGCATCAAGGGCATCCTGACGCAAGACCACGCAGTCAGCGAAACGCAGGGCCGCATCCTCGACCGCACGAAGGAACACCTCGGCACGTCGGACGTCGCGGTCGTCGCATGGCGTCGCCAGATGATTCGTTCGGCACGCGCGTATGCACAAAGCGGTGAACTGCCGAGCGTGCTGACGAACACGATTCCGTGGAATCAGATTCACGCTTCGACAGTGATCTTCCCGAACGACCGCACGTGGAAGGAAGAAGTGCCCCTCAACCCGGACGTCGCTCTGAAGGCCTGAGGTTCGCATGATCGTCGATAGCCACGCTCACGTATCGCCTCATTGGTATGAGCCCGTCGAGACGCTGCTCGATCAGATGAATGAATACGGTGTTGGCCATGCCGTGCTCACGCAGATGATTGGACAGACGGATAACCGGTATCAGCAGGAATGCGTCAAACGATTTCCCGGCCGTCTGTCGAGCGTGGCCTGGGTCGATGTCGAGGACCCGGACGTCGCGAAAACGATCGAATCGCTGGCCCGTGCTGGTGCCAGCGGTATTCGACTGAGACCATCGGCATGTCTTGACGACGGTCGCCTTCCCGAGGCTTGGCGCGGTATCCAGGCCTCGGGATTGCCAGTGAGCTGCGTTGGATCTGCTGAAGCGTTCAACGCGCCGGGCTTCATTGAATTGATCACCAAATTGCCGGGTACGACGATTGTCCTCGAGCATCTTGGCGGCACCAGCACGCCGGCTTCAACGGATGAAGCGCTGGCCCTGCGCCGCCAGGTGTTCAAACTCGCGGCGTTCCCCAACGTGATGCTGAAAGTACCGGGCCTTGGCGAACTATTGCCTCGCGATTCGAAAACCTGGCAGCAGGGCCGGCCGTTTGGTGATGCCCATCCTACGCTCCTACACGAAGCAGTTAGCGCGTTTGGCGCTGATCGTTTGATGTGGGGCTCTGACTTCCCCGTCGTGAGTTCACGCGAGGGATATGGTCTGGCGTTGAAACTCACGCGTCAGGCACTCGCGGGACTGACGAATGACGATCTCGACGCGATCTTTGGCGGCACCGCCCTGCGCGTATTTTCGAAAGCCTGAGATTGAAAAACTAGTAGGAGACAGACATGACGAAGAAGGTATTGGCCGCGGTTAAGACGGATGTCGAGACCACCGAATTGCGTGAATTCGATTATCCGCAAGTGCGCCCCGAGACCGGCATTCTGCGCATCGAAGCCAGCGGCGTCGGTGGCAGCGATCCCGAGTTGTATCGCAAGGCCGGTCACGTTCCGGTGATCATGGGCCACGAGAACGTCGGCACGATCGAAGAGGTTGGCGAAATCGCGGCTAAGCGGTGGGGCGTCAAGCCCGGCGACCGCGTTGCTCTCCATGAATACCTGCCGTGCTGGAATTGCGAGTGGTGTATGAAGGGCGATTTCCGTCTGTGCATGGAAGTCGATTTCTTCAACGTGAAGGATCGTCTGAATACCGATCGATTCGGCATGTCCACCGCCAACAAGCCGCCGCATCTGTGGGGCGGTTACGCGCAGTACATGCACATGCCGCTCAACACGGTGATGCACAAGATTCCCCACGACATGCCGGCCACGCATGCGACGCTGGCCGTGCCGTTCGGCAACGGCGTGCAGTGGGCGTGTCTTGACGGTGGCGCAGGCCCCGGCAAGGTCGTGCTCGTCTTCGGCCCTGGCCAGCAGGGTTTGGGCTGCGTGCTGGCGGCAAAGGCCGCTGGCTCGTACACGGTGATTCTCGCGGGTATGACGCGTGACCAGACTCGTCTCGATCTGTCGCTGCGCCTTGGCGCCGACTACGCGATCAATGTCGAGACGCAAGACCTCGAAGCCGAAGTGATGCGTATCACGAAGGGCCGTGGCGTGGACGTCGTTGTCGATACCACGGGCGATCCCAAAGGCGAAATCGTCAAGCAGGCGATCGCGCTGGCAGCGAAGGGCGCCTACCTGAGCCTGAACGGCCTGGAACAGCACGTGCCGATCGGCGAGATCAAGAAGCGCTATCTGACGGTGCGTGCACCGCGTGGCCGTAGCTATGCGGCTGTCGAACTGGCACTGCGCTATATCGGTTCGGGCCGCTATCCGATCGACGAGGTGTGCTCGCACACCTTCGGACTCGCACAGACACACCAAGCGATCCTGGCGACGGCCGGGCGTGGCGTCGAAGGCGCTATCCACGTCTGTGTCGATCCGTGGAAATAACGCCCTACCGTTTGTTGATATCGAATTTTACAGAGAAGGTAACGTCATGATCGATAGTCACGCCCACCTGATTTCCACGAACGTGGAGAAATATCCGCCGTCGCCGTTGAGCGGCACGCTCGAAGCCAACGCATTCGACAACCCGGTGACGGCCGAACGCCTGATCGACCTGCTCGACGCTTGTGGTGTCGAGAAGGCGCTCGCGGTCCAGCGCGCTCACCTCTACGGCTTCCACAACGACTATGTGGTGGACTCCGCAGAGCAATATCCCGATCGTCTGCGGTCGCTGTGCATGATCGATGCACTGGCCGACAACGTGGAAGAAACCGTGCGCTACTGGGTTGGCCAGCGTGGCTCGGTCGGCATTCGTCTGACGGAGCCGCACAAGGGCGCGGACTCGAGCTGGTTCGCGTCGAAAGAAGCCATGCGTGCATGGTCGGCCGTGTCGGATTTCGGCGGCTCGGTGCGCCTGCACTTCTACCGCTGGAATCGCGTCGCCGCGCTCGAAGCGCTTCGAGACGTCGTCAAGCAATTCCCGAACACGCCAGTCATTCTCGATCACTTTTCGAACATCGTCGGCGAATCGGGTGCACCGGACTACGGCGTGGACGAAGCGCTGCTCAAGTTCGTCGACTCGCCGAACGTCTACCTGCTGTACTCGATGATCAACCTCAGCAAGCTGAAGGCACTCGAGCTGCCGGCAGCGCCCGTCGTCGAGCGTGTCGTCCGGTCGTTCGGAGCCGACCGCGTGATGTGGGGTTCGGACATCGCGCAGTCGAAGGGTGAGTACAAGGACATGGTTCAGTTGGCAAAGGATTCAGTGTCGTCGCTCTCTGAAGCAGATCAGCGGAAGGTCCTGCACACGACCGCTGAACGCGTGTACTTCAGCTGATATTCGCCCACGTGGATACGGCGTTCCAACAAGAAAAAGCGGGACGCCGATTCTCGCATTTAAGGGTATCCCCGAGTCTTGTCGAGCGGTGCTACAAGATAAGATAAAGAATACCCAATTGAATACTTTCGGCGATCGAGCGCGGTAGATCCGATCCGGGGCAAGTTGGGTCGGCTGTACCGCATGTGTCAGGCAATACGCTCGATTTGTCCGTTCTCGATTCTCTCTGAGGAGACATCAAATGAAATTCCTTCGGAACTGTTGGTACATGGTTGGCTGGTCGAGCGAGTTCTCGGCTACCGACATCGTCCCGTTCACCGTGATGGACGAACCGCTGGCGCTCTATCGCAAGGACGACGGCACGCTCGTCGCTCTGGAAGACCTGTGCCCGCACCGTTTGGCGCCGCTGACGGTTGGCCGCAAAGAAGGCGACGAACTGCGCTGCATGTATCACGGCCTGAAGTTCGCTGCCGATGGTCGCTGCACCGAAATCCCGGGCCAGGAGCGGATTTCGTCGAAGGTCTGCGTGCGCAGCTACCCGATCGAAGAAAAGCACGGTGCCGCATGGGTCTGGATGGGTGACCCGGCAAAGGCCGACGTCGCACTGATTCCGCCGATCGAAGGTCCGGATAGCGACACGTACTCGATGGTCTGCTCGAAGTTCGTCATGAACGGCAATGCAGAACTGGTGGCCGACAACCTGCTCGACCTGTCGCACGCACCGTTCATTCACGAATCGACGTTCGGTGCGAATAACAAGGTGTCGCTGAAGGTTCAGAAGGATGGCGAGACCAAGCGCGGCACGACGGTTCTCGAACGTGGCGTCGTCGCCGATCGTTGGCACATGGGCCGGCCGACGAACCCGTATTTCGATCTGCCTTCCGACGATAACGTGGTCAGCACCTTCCTGGTGCCGGGCGTCTTCATTCTGAAGATCAACTCCTTCGCACCGGGCGTTCAAAATCGTTTCGTCGACGGTAAGCCAAACGAGCAACCGATCTTCCGTCGCTGCACGTGCCAGATGATTACGCCGATCAACGATACGCAATCGATGTTCTTCTACAACTTCGGTCCGGATCATGAGCACGCCGATCTGAAGGAACACGCATTCGGAATCGCCGACGCGGCATTCGCCGAAGACAAGGCAATCATCGAAGCGCAGCAGGCAATGATCAAGAAGGTGCCGGGCCGCAAGATGATCATGCTGGCGATGGATCAGCCGGTGCTGCGTTACAACGAGATTTATGACGGCCTTCGCACGAAGGAAGAAGCCGAGCAGGCAGCATCTCCCGCAGCCTAAGCAGCTCAACCCGCGCCGGTATGTTTAGAGACACGATGGATAACGAAAAGATGGAAGTGAACTGGACCGAGCCCCGATGGGATGAACAGGCCGATATGGTTGTGGTCGGCTATGGCGGTGCGGGCGCAACGTTCGCGTTCGCTGCCGCCGAACAGGGCGCTGACGTGCTCATCCTCGAAAAGGGTGCGCAGGGTGGCGGTAACTCGGTCTGTGTGGCGGGTGGTCTGATCATGACCTCCGTCGATGAAGAAGAGTCTTTCAAGTATCTGAACTGGTTGTGTGCAGGTCAGACCGAGGAGAGCGTTCTTCGTCATTTCGTCTCAAGTCTCAAAGACATACCTGCGTTCCAGCACAAACTGGAATTGCCGCTCAAAGACAACCCGCAGCCGTTCTCGGCCCCGGGTTTCTTTCCCGAGTTCGCGGGCGCTCCGGGTGCCGAGAGCATCAAGGGTATGAGCGTCGTGGCCGCGCCAGGCGGCGCAGGTCTCTATAACGCGATCTCGGCTCAAGCAGAGAAGGCGGGTGCACGTGTCAAGTACAGCACGCGTGTTACGCGTCTGATTCAGCATCCGGTGACGCGTGCGATTCTCGGTGTCGAAGCCGAACGCGAAGATGGCACGACGATCACGATTCGCGGTCGCAAGGCAACGGTGCTGGCCAGCGGTGGCTTCGAAGCGAACGAGGCCATGTGCAAGCAGTTCCTCACCGCATGCCCGATCTATTTCCTGGGCAGCCCAAATCTGACCGGCGACGGCATCCGCATGGCACAGGAAGTCGGTGCCCAGTTGTGGCACATGAACGCCGTGGCAGGCCCGCTCAACATGGGCATCAAGACTAAGGAAGGGTACGTCTACGTCACGTATGACCTTAACAAGGTAGCGGGTTTCGGCTACAAGTCGGGCGCGTTCAAGGACGGCGGCAGTCTGCTGTGGGTGAACCGACAGGCGAAGCGCTTCCACAACGAAACGATCGACACGTCGGTCGTTCAACACGGGTTGGCGAATCGCGACACATGGCTAGCAACGACGCCGGGCATTCCGGAATTCACCAACGTGCCGGCATTCCACATCTTCGACGAAAAGGTTCGGGCCGGTGGGGCGGCGATGACCACGCTGAATTCGCGCGTGCCGCCGTGGAGCCAGGACAACCTCAAGGAACTCGAAGAAGGTCTGATCATCAAGGCCGATACGCTCGAAGAATTGGCGTTGAAGTGCCAATGGCCGGAAATCCCGGGCGTGACCAAGGCAGGTCACCTCGATCCTCAGGCGCTTCGTGAGACGGTCGAGCGCTATAACGAGCAGTGCCGTCTGAATGCCGATCCCGAGTTCGGACGCGAGACGTTCCTGGTGCCGCTCAACGACGAGGGGCCGTACTACGCGATCGGACCCATGCTGCCGACGTACCTCAATACCCACGGTGGACCGAAACATGATGCGGGGCAACGTGTTCTCGATCATCAGGACAAGCCGATTCCCGGTCTCTATGCAGTTGGGGAGTGTGGATCCTTGTGGGGTCCGTTTTACAACTCGATGGGCGATATTGCGGAGTTCATCGTATCAGGCATGACAGCAGCGAAGACCGCACTTTCCGATAGCGAGGATCGGAAGCTTCGCTGATTGATTACACGGATAACTAACCAGGAGACAGAGAACAATGAGTGAGACCGCAGAGGTGCGAGCGACGTTCGCACCCGCCGAAGCCGCTTCGGATTCGAAAACGTCGAAGGGAGCTTGGTGGATGCTCGCCATTTTGACGGCGACATACGTGGTCTCCTTCATCGATCGGGGCGCGATTTCCCTCGTCGTTGGGCCGATCAAGGAAGACCTCGGAATTTCCGATCTCGAAGTCAGTTGGCTTCTCGGGCTCTCATTCATGCTTCTGTACAGCGTGCTTGGCGTCCCCATGGGTGCGCTGGTCGATAAGTACGAGCGCCGGCGCCTGCTCGGTGGCGCGATCATGGCATGGTCCGCCGTTCAGGTTTTGTGCGGTCTGAGTCAGACGTACGTCCAGTTGTTCGTGACGCGGGTGGGCCTCGGTGTTGGCGAGTCCGCGCTGTCGCCTGGAGCCGCGTCGATGATTCGCGATGCGTTTCCGCCGCAACGCCGCAGCCTCGCGTTCGGCATTTACAACATCGGCCCGCTTCTCGGCACCGGTCTGGCTCTCGGGCTCGGCGGTTTTCTTCTGAAGGCGGCATCGGCGGGTGCATTTGCGGGCCTGCCGCTGGTTGGGGGGCTCAAACCATGGCATTTCGTGCTGCTGGTGCCGGGTCTTATCGGCATTCCGTTCGCCGTGCTTCTGTGGCTCGTACGTGAACCGGCACGCCGCGACGTCAACGCAGGCAGTGGGGTCACGTATCGTCAAGCGCTTTGTTTCGCGTGGACCAACAAGGCCGTCTACGTTCAACTCTGGGTTGCGATCTGCTTGTACGGCATTGCGGTTGGTTCGCAGATGGCCTGGCTTCCGGAAATCATCGCGCGCACGCTGAATGTCCCGCGTCCGGAGATCGGTAAGGCGTTGGGCGGTGTGGCACTGTTGGCGTCGCCTGCTGGCCTGTTGATCCTGGGCCGTATCGCTGACTGGCTGCGTGAACGCGGCATGATCGACGCACCGGTTCGTGTCGCCGCTGTCACGACGGCCATCGCTGCAATCGTCACCGCATGCTTCCCGCTGATTCACTCGATGAATGTCGGCCTGATCGCTTATTTCGTGCAGACGTTCATGTTCTCGATGTTCGCGGTAGCAGGCGGCGCAACGATGGCCAACTTCACGCCGGGCAACATGATGGGAAAACTGACGGCGGTCTACTACCTGATCACCAACCTGCTCGGCCTGGCGCTCGGGCCCACCGTCGTCGCGCTCGTTGCCAAACTGTTCACGGGTCCCAATGCACTCGGCGCTTCCTTCGTCGTTTGCTATGTGATCTCGGTAGCACTGGCAGTCATTCTGTTGATCCGTGTCTGTGGTGCACTGCGTCGTACGGCGGCAAATAGCTGATATCTGGTTCAGAAGTGTCCGGTGGGGGCACTCCTCTCTCGAGTTCCTATAGGTTCAATCCCGTGAAAATTACCCGCGTTGAGTGCGTTCCGGTTTCAATGCCGCTTAAGAAGCCGCTGAAGCTTCCGAACGTCACGATCACCTGTCTGAATACGCTCGTGGTGCGTATCTATGCCGATAACGGATTGGTGGGCGTTGCTGAATCTGGCGACACCTCGTCGTGGTATCGCGGTGAAAGCCAGGCCTCGATGACGGCAATGATTTCCGATATTTTCGCTCCGCGAATTCTGCTCGGCGAAGATCCGTGCAATATCGAAAAAATCGTCGGCATGATGGATCAGCTCGCACGCGACAACAATCAGGCGAAAGCTCTCGTCGATTGTGCGTTGCATGACCTGAAGGGGAAAGCACTCGGTCGCCCGGTCTACGATCTTCTGGGTGGCCGCACTCGCGAGTCAGTTCCGTTGGGCTGGGTTCTCTCGGCCGGCGATCCGGAAAAAGTGGCAGAGGCAGCAGTCCAGGTTCGGGAGGCTGGTTTCTCCGCCTTCAAACTCAAGGTTGGGCGCCATACGTTCGACAACGATGTGGCAACGGCCCGTGAAGTGCGCAAAGCACTCGGCCAGGACGCGATGATCACGCTGGACGCAAATGGTTCGTGGAATTACGAGCAGGCCCTGAAGACGGTGCGTCGCCTGGACGAATACAACCTCGCTTTCATGGAGCAGCCGCTGGCGCATCAATACCGCGACAGCATGTCCAAACTCCGCGAGCGCGTGAACACGCCGATTTACGCAGACGAGGGGGCGCAGGAACTTGGCGACCTGCGCGAGATCGCGGAGCGCCGCTCGGCTGACGGCGTAATTCTGAAGATTCAAAAGGTCGGCGGTCTGCTCAAGGCGCAACGATTCCTGGCGGCATGCCGGATCTACGACATCCCCGTGTTCTGCTCCACCTTGATCGGCGGCGGTATCGAGTCGGGCCCGAGCACGCATTTGATGGTCTCGGATCAGTGGGCGTGCCAGTTCATGAGCGAAAGCATGGGGCCTCTGGCCGTGCATTCGGTATTCAACAGCGACGAGATTCCGGCGGGCGAAGATCTGGCAATCGGCGGTCAGCGGTTTGCCCGGGGCCGGGCATATCCGAGCGAAGGGCCGGGCTTTGGATTCGAGGTCGATGAAAAGCTCCTGAACAAAATCATCACGCCGGGCGCAGCCCATCGGGTCGTTCAGGCGTAAACGGGCATTCAGCGGCTGACTCGATTCCGCCGCGTTGCGAAAACTAAAGCCAACAACGGAGACATCTGATGCAAGGTATTAATTCGCCGCCGTGGAAGTACGCTGTCCTTTGGCTCCGGATATATTTCGGTGCCGATTTGCTGTGGTCGGGTTTCCGTTATATCTCCACCGGATGGGTTCCATTCATTCCGGGCACCGGAGGTGCATACGTGCAAGCGCTGGATGCGATTCACATGTTCCCGGTGGTCAAGTATATGGAATGCGTGCTCGGTATCCTGATGCTGAGCAACCGTTTCGTGCTGCTCGCTGCGATTTTTGAGTTCCCGACTTCGGTTTCGATCTTCTGGATCAATACCTTCATCGTTGCGACTCCGCGCCAATTGTTCTCGGGCCCGAATCAACTGCTGATGAATGGTCTATTGATTTTGGCCTACAGCGGCTACATGGCTTCGGTATTTAAGCCAAAACTCACGCCTCTGGCATTGTGGGAAGGGTTCAAGGTCGATGTCTGGAAAGAGTCTCTCAAGTTCAAGAAAACACCTGAACCGCGCAGAGATATCGTCGAATCGGGAGAACTGCAATGAAGAGCAACCGGAACCTCTATATCGGTCTCGCCCTGTGTCTGGTCATGACGTGCTGGGTCTTCTTCGGATCGACGGGATTGGGTTACACGGAATATCGTCCTCTGCGCGCGCGTGACATGTTTGGTCTGGCAATTCCGTGGATCTGCGTCATTACTGTACTGATTCGCGATCGCCGTAAAGGCATCGTTTAAAACGGCTCTTAGGTGATGGGAAGTTTCCATCACCTTTGAGATATCCTGTCGTATTGCAATTTCTGCGGCACCATATTTCAACGTTGTACTGCAAGAACCTTTACGGAAATACCCTTCCCATGAATAGCGCGAATTCTTCCCCGTGGAAGTATGTAATCACGTGGTTGCGTCTGTATTTCGGCGCCCACCTTTTCTTCTCAGGTATCCGATTCGTGATCGACGGCTATGTCCCGATGATTCCGGGTCTCGCCGGCCAGTATGTGGCGGGAGCCGATGCGATCGGTATGTATCACTGGGTTAAGTACATGGAAGCGGTTTACGGGGCACTTCTGCTGATGAACCGTTTCGTGTTCCTGACACTGATTCTCGAGATGCCGACGACGGTCACGATTTTCTGGCTGAACACGTTTATCTCGGCGACGCCGCGTCAACTGTTCTCGGGTCCGCAAGAACTCCTGATGAACGGCATTCTGCTGCTCGCATACAGCGGCTACATGGCGGTTTGCTTCCGTCCGACGCTCAACCCGATGTGGCTGTGGGACGGCTGGAAGGGTTTCAGCCTGAAGGGCAAAGGTGGGAGCCTGGTGGGTGTACCCGCCGTCGAACAGCAGCAAAATGTACCCGCCTTCGAACAGCGGAAAAAAGAATTGGCTTAAGGAGCACATGCGATGAAAAAGAATACCTGGATCGCAATCGCCATCTGTATCGCACTGACGCTGGCGGCCGTCGACGGCTCGACGGGTTGGGGCTGGACGGAGTACCGTCCGCTGCGTAATTTCGACTACTTCGGCCTCGGCGTCTCCTGGCTGCTCTTCATCTTCGTGCTCGTGCGCGACAAGATCAAGGGCGAAGCATAAGGCTTCGGTCACCGCGGTTGTAGATTCAAGGAAGTCCGGGGAGAATTTTCTCTCTGGACTTTTTTTTTTGATAACGGCTTGGCGTGTCCATCTGAGTTGGGTTCAGCAGGATCGACCTGATGGTGGCGCAGGGCGCGAGTACGCATGACCCAAGTCGTAGGCGGTTCGTCTCTGATCTGTCGAGCAATGAGCTGCGACAGATATCCCAATCTCGCTTTGTTCCCGAGTGCGTTTGAAAGTCCTTAGACAGAGGCACTGCGTCTGATTGAACGGATGGAGAAGTACCTGCTACTGGCGACAGAAAGATGCCTGCCTGCAGAGGATTAGTAGGCTAAGCTCGAGCGCAGGCTGAAGACGGCGCTGGTCCAACGCGACCGAGAACAGATCATGCAGGTGTTGATCGATGAGCGAGAGCGTATAAGCGGGACGGTCATCGACGTTTTGGTAAGCAGAGGACTATGAATAAAAAAAGCCCGCTCGAAGCGGGCTTTTTTCACGGGAGTAGGAAGGCTTAGAAGCGCGTTGCCAAACCCAGGCCGATTGCCGTGACATTGGCGTGGTAGCCGGTCGGGGCACCGAGACCACCGGGCGGGTAGATCGTTTGGTGCGCGATCCCGCTGTTCCAGAGCTTCTTGAAGAAGCCGTACAGCATCGTCGCCTTCGAGAGTTGGTACGTGTAACCGACAGCAGCCGATCGGATCGCCCAATTACCAGTTACCGGACCGTTTGTGCTGGCATAGGTAATGTTCTGGTCGCTCAGTCCGCCGTAAGAAGCGCGAATGGTGCCGAATGGGCCGGTCGGAATCGTGACACCGGCTTGCCAGCCCTTATCGGTCTGGCCCGGATCATTCAGACGCACTTGGTACGTACCGTAGAGCGCGACGAAGTTGAAGTCGTATCTCACACCCAAGACGTGTTCGTACGTATTGCGTGCAATGGTCGCTGACGGTTGCAGGCTGTGGCCGAAGCCGTAGCTCGTGAGCAACGGGCCGTTGGCGTAGGTAAGAGTCGCGAGTTGGTAGTGCGTCGCGTTCTGCAGACCTTGATTGTTGCCCCACGAATACGCTGCCGTGCCATTCAGACCCCTCCACGTCGGCGACGAATACTGGATCGTATTGTCCTGGCGAGCGGGATCTTGCAGCATGTTGAAAATCCACGGACGCGGTTCTTCGCCGCCAATCGAGCCGAGCGGCGAGGCTGCTGCCAGCAGCATCGGGTCGAAAGTGCCGCCCCATTCGTAGCCGGCCGTTTGCAGGCGACCTGCAATGATCTGGCCGAAGTCGCGGCTGTCGATGCCGACGTAGGCGCGACGCCCGAACAGACGTCCACTCTGGCCGGACGTGCCGTTGTTGATGTTGAAGCCGCTTTCGAGCACGGCGATCGCTGACAGACCGCCGCCCAGATCTTCCTTCGCGCGAATGCCCCAACGGGAACCACCGGCACCGCCGCTGTTCATGCTGACGACGTGTTGGCCTTCGGAGTTTCCGAAGTAGCCGATGAATGCATCGGCGACGCCATACAGCGTCACGCTGGTCTGTGCCTGTGCCATCACAGGCGCGATTGCTGCCGTAACGGCGCAGCTAACGAGCAGTTTACGCAATTCCAGTGTCTCCTATTTGTGGATGTTAATTTGTAGAGTGGTCGACGTTGCACAAGGGCGAGGCGATGCACAACAGTACGCATGCAAAATAATATACGATGTTGCATATGACAGGTGGGAAATTTCAGAAATGTTGTGTTCGCGGGTATTCCCTGGATGACAGCTGAAGCTCGCTATTTTCTTTGTGGTCATTGCTTGGGATTGCAAAGGAAAAAGCGATGGTGCAGAGCGATTCTCCAAAAGAAAAAGATAGAGCGCCATTGGTTGAAGGCGTCTAAGGCCGGCATGGTGAAAGGCCCGCGGGCGAAGCTCTTTTCGGCGGAACAGAAGGCGCTTACAGCGGGAAGCTTCCGGCGCGCAGTCTATCGGCAATTGCGGCGCGCCTCGATGCCGCGCGATCCATCGAACGCTTCGCTCTGGCAGTGGCCGTGTCCTCGAAATTCCTCCGCTGACACAGGACAGCGCCGAACGATATGCGCTTGGTGAGCCGTTAGTCGGCGGCTTGCCAGACCATATTCCCGCCCCTCGTTTATGCACTACGCGAGAAGTGAATATGTTTCGATTTGCCTTTCGTTTGTCAAGACAACGCCTATACTTTCAGCGATAACCCCGATAAGAAAGGCCTTGCCATGAACTCCGTTCCGCGTATAGCGCTCGGCGTCCTTGCCGCGGCGTGCTGTTTCGCGTCGATTGCGGCGCTGGCCCAACCGTACGATTCGACGGTGCCGCTCACACGAGCCACGGTGCGCGCCGACCTGATCGAATGGCGGAAGGCGGGCTACGACCAGTCCGACGACTGGTTCGACTACCCCGATAGCGCGATACGCGCAGGCGCGATCGTGGCGCAATGGCATGAGGCGGCCGGCGCTCGAACTGGTCAGACGCCCCAGTAGTAACTTAGCCGCAACACCCCGATCATCCGGCGTAGGGCGCTGCAAGGGCCAATGCCGGTGGCGAATCGTGTTCGCTCGCGGATTGAATCTTCCTGTCTGCCCATCCGGGTGAGAACTCGGGCATTACGGAAGGCCATGGATGGGCAAGGCTTTTGCCACCATGCCGCGTCAACTATCGCGGCATGCGGGTTCCTTGCCATTGACCGACTCACTGCTGACGGATTCGTCAGCCCCAAAGCCCACCTTGCCGCCCGCCCGGCGCCGTCGCTCCCCGCGGATTACATTCCGCGCGAAGGAAATGTCGCGTACATCAAATAGCACCTATCCGCCAACAACGGAAATAGGGAAACCCCGACGTTTACACACGATTCTTCGACCTATACGATTCGGTAGGCTAAATTAAATACAAAAATGCAGGACCGAACCATCTCAAGCCGAAGCGTTTAACTCTTCACAATGCTTTCAAGGAGGCAGGATGTCGAATAACCAAGGGGTTCTCTCCTCGGGGGGTATCGCCACGCGTATCAACGTGTGGATGGACAGCATGACTGGACGCGTGGTCACGGCAATCGTGGGCTTCCTGTTCATCGCGCAGATCGCTCACGGTTTGCATTCGGATCCGCGTTGGCACTGGCATGCGGGCACCGGCAAACTGCCGCATGACATCGTTCAGGAGTTCATGGACCTGGCCTATACGGAGGGCAAGGGCGCCGAAGCGTACAAGACTTACTTTTCGGAAAAGGCTGTCGATAACGCGCCGAACACGATCGATCATCAGGATGGCGGACCCATTCCCCACGAAGTGAAGAAGATCATCGTCCAAGGCATGGACGTCGCGGTCTACCAGACGATCGGCGCCACCCGTGGCCAACCGGCGCAAGACGTTGTCGATGTCTACGAGATCAGCGGGTCTGGCTGGATCATTCGCCATGATCGCATTACGCAACAGAAGGCGGCGCCTGTGCAGGCTGCGAACTAAACAGCAAAGGACGAAAGCACACTATGGACAACGATGATCGCAAAACGATGCCGCAACTCATCGGCAAAGTCATCCTGACGTTCTGCCGGCTGTATCTTGGCGGCTGGATGGTCGTCAGCGGTACCAGCTACTGGCGTACGGCTCTCGGCATGTCGCCGATCTTCCCGCAACCGTTCGGCACGCTGCCCGAGTCGAATGAGCTGCTGGTCACGATGGTTCACACGCACTTTTTCCATATCGTGAAGACGTGTGAAATTCTGGGTGGCCTTTCGCTCATTCTCGGTATCTTCGTCCCGGTCGGCCTGCTTATGCTTCTGCCGGTGTCGTTCGTCGTCTGGTACAACGCGATCGTGTTGAACCATCGCTTCGACAAGATGTTCACGCCGTACATGGGCGTTGGTTGCCTATATATGAACCTGATTCTGATGGTCTGGTACATCAAGTACTACCTGCCGATGATGACGTTCAAAACCACGATCGGCCGCATCAGCGACTGGAAGAAGCTGCCAAAAATTTTCAAGTCGGACGCTGTTGATTTGATCTGATTTCGGATGTGAAGTGAGGGATTTGGCTACGTTGCTTCGGTAACGTAGCTTTTTTTGTTTAGATATTTGGCGATATTTCCTGGAACATGACGAAAAGATTTTTACGTCTTAAATCGGGTTGGTCATTGAGCCGAGTTTGTGGCGATATCAGTGGTGCGATATTTGGCATGCTGTTGATCGTGCAGCCGTTGATCGCGCATGGGCAGCCTGTTCAAACGCTCACGATCGTAGAGTATCGAGCGCATATGTCGCCGGACCAGCCGACAATGCGCGGCATGGCCAGGTTCGCAGATATCGTGAACCGGGAGTCTCACGGTCGTCTGGTGGTGAGCGTGAGCGCCGATACAGTACCGGGTTCGCCGGGTGAGCAGATCAAAGCATTGCAGGCAGGTGGCCCGGGCGCCCCGGATTTGATGCTGCTGGTGACGCCGGCATTGCGTCATCTCGTGCCCGAATTCGAGATCATGGATCTGCCGTATGTTGTCCGCAGCGAACGTCAGGCGCAGGCGCTGCTCGATGGTCCGTTCGGACAAGCTCTGTTGTCGCGCCTCGAGGGTCACGGTCTGACGGGTCTGGCCTGGTGGGAGAACGGCTTCCGACAGATCACGACGTCGGGCCAGCCGTTCCGGCACGCGCTCGATCTGGCGAACCGGCCGGTTCGCGTGATCCCGGAACCCGCGTTCGTTGAGACGTTCAAGGTCTTGGGCGCTGACGTCGTGGGACTTCCGTATTCTGAACTATACGGAGCATTGAAGAGTGGACGCATCGTTGCGGAAGATAACTTCTATTCGCAGATCTTGGCCGGTCACCTTTATGACGTTCAATCGGCCGTTTCGGTCACGAATCACTCATACAGCGCCATTGCTGTGGTTGCCAATTCGGCGGTCTGGCAGAAGTTGACGGTGCAGGATCGAAATGTCTTACAACACGCTGCAATAGAAGCTGGGCGCTTTGAGCGCGATCTGATTCGAGAACAGGCGAAAACCGATCGTGCTGAGCTTGAGCGTCACGGAATGACGGTTCATACCGTCGCGACGGATGAAATAGCAAAACTGGACACCCTTACAGATCCCGTCAGACAGCAATTCTTCCGCAACTACGATCCCAAGATCGTCGATATGTATCGACGTCAAATAGCGAAACGCTAGACAATCCGGTGCTTGAGAAAAATGTAACTATTGGGGATTCGCGAGACTCCACCCAGGAGTCTCGATCTGCATCCCGGCGTACGCGACTGATTCCAATGATCGTTGCGGTGCCGATGTTTTTGCAGAGTCTCGATACCTCGATATTGGGCACGTCTCTCCAGTCGATTGCCGCTTCCCTGAATGTCGAGATACTTCATCTCAACTTCGCTATAACCGCCTATCTGTTGAGCCTCGCACTGTTCCTCCCGGCAAGCGGGTGGCTCACCGATAGGTTCGGAACGCGGCGCGTATTCTGTTCGGCAGTCGCCATCTTCTCACTGGCATCCGCACTATGCGGCGCGGCCACCTCGATCACTGAAATCGTTCTATTCCGGGTCTTGCAAGGCCTTGGCGGAGCCATGATGGTGCCTGTAGGGCGCCTGATTCTGCTGCGAAGTATTCCGGCAACGCAGCTGGTGGCAGCAATGGTGTGGTTTACAGTTCCCGGCGCCATTGGGCGTGTGATTGGGCCGCTACTGGGTGGGCTGATCGTCACGATGGGCTCCTGGCGATGGATCTTTCTGCTCAACATTCCATTCGGTGTATTGGGCATCCTCCTGTCGTTGAAATTTGTGCCGGATTCGCGCTCGGAGAAGTCTGAGCCGTTCGACATGACGGGATTCATTCTGATGGCGATAGGGCTTTCGGGCATCGTATGTGGTCTGGAAACCGTCGGCCGCAATTTCGTCCCTATGAGCGTGACGATTGGAATCACGGCTATTGGGGTTCTGGCAATGGTCGCATACGGGCTTTATAGCCGTGGACGTCTCGATGTCATTATCCCTCTCAAGATTTTTGGATATCAAGCGTTTAGCATCACGACGATTGGCGGCATTCCGCTCCGACTCGCGGTCGGCTCGGCTCCAATCTTCGTACCGCTGCTCTTGCAGGTCGGCTTGGGATTGACGCCCATTCAATCCGGCTTGATGAGCGCCTGGCTCTCTGTCGGCGCATTCGGTGTCCGTCCAATCATGGATCGTGCAATAAGGAAGTTGGGATTCAGGCCGATCATGATGCTGGGCGCCGCGATGACGGGCGCGACATTCGCTTGCTATGGCTTGTTCAGACCGACGACATCGGTTGGGCTTATGTGCTTCGTGCTTTTCGTAGCGGGTATCGTCAATTCTCTGGGGATGATAACTATGAATACGGTTGGCTATTCCGGCATTCCTAAGACCTTGATGAGTAAGGCCACGGCACTTTCGACAATGATGCAGCAGACGTCGATCAGTTTTGGTGTCGCAGTCTGCGCATCATGCCTGACGATCACCGCGCAGGTTCATGGGCACAGCGCAGATCATCTGGTAATCGACGATTTCCCGATGACATTCTTCGTTGTCGGGGCATTTACCCTGTTGTCTGTCGTGGCATTCGCCGGTCTTCCCAGGGAGGAAGGCCAGGAACTGCGCTAGATTACGAGAAACGATATGAGCTATTCCTTTAAATCACACGCAAATACATATCCGGGCTCAAGTGATTACGGTCGAGACCTGGCGGATCACTTCGGTGCTTTCGATGCAGAATTTTAAGACCGGCGCGTGGCCAATCCAGCCGAACTTCAGGTGACGCCGCGAGATGAAGCGCGCGAAAATTCACGAGGGCGGCAGGTTAGCGCTCGCGCGTGATCAACGCGATTGGACGGCTCGTAAGTGTGAGAGGTACTGAGGAGAATCCCCGTAGCCTCTAGTTGCGACAGGAGATGGATGAGCGACAAAAGAAAAAAGCTCGATGTCTTTTCAGAACATCGAGCCCCAGTTGCTATACACGCAACGAACAACGTTACTTCGCGGGCTGACTCAGCTTGTCGTGGTCAGTGGCGATAACCTTCGCATAGTCAGCGGATGCGAGATATGCAGCCTGGTGACCGTTGACGTTCAACGCCTTCTGGACGTTCGGGTCCTGCACTGCCATCTTCACGGCATCCGCGATCTTATCGCGGACCGGCGCCGGGAGATCCTTCGGTGCCAACACACCCGTATGCGACGCGAAATCGAAGCCTGGGAACATTTCGCCGAGTGCGGGAACATTCTGAATCTCGGGAATACGGCGCGAGCCCAGGACCGCGAGCACACGCATCTTGCCGGCCTTGATCTGCGGCGCCGCCATTTCATACGGAATCTCTATCATTTGCACCTTGCCGCTCAAGAGCGCCGGGATCTGTTCAGCGGCGCTCTTGTAGGCGGTATGAATCATTTTGACGCCCGCTCGCTTCTGGAACGCCACCATCGCCAGATATTCACGCGACGTGGTGCCTGTCGATCCAAACATGTAGCAGTTCGGATTGTCCTTCAGACGGCTGATCAGATCGGCGTAGTCCTTGATGTCGGTGCCGCTCAAACCGGCGCCGTTGCCCGCGACCAGAACCAGGCCCGCGTGACCGGTGACCTGTGCCACCGGAGTCAAATCCTGGCGTGCGCCGTCCACTTGATCGGTATCGCCGACGAGAAGCGTCAGTCCGTCAGCGGGCGCTGCTTTTGCTGCCGACACCGCAGCTGCGTCCGCCTGATTTTCGACGACAACATCGGTGCCCAGCGCCTTGCTCAATGCCGGTGCCAGTGCGCGTGCAACCAGGTCTGAATTCTGGTTCGGTCCGGCAGCGATCAGCTTGACCGGCGCCGACTTCGCCGGTGCTTTGGCGATGGAGGCTTTGACGGGTGCCGTCTGTGCCGCGAAGCCACGACTCGACATCGTGATGCCGGCGACCGCGGCGAAAGCGAGTGCCGCACCGACGAAGATTTTTCGATTCGCGTTCAAGGTCACGTCTCCTTTATGTTGGGTTACAGATACGATGCGCGATTTTGTATTCAAAAAAGACTACCATTGTACTAGGGCAAACGCGTACGATGTGGCACGAGTGCGAGCGCAGACGCCCCGCGAATTCCCTTGTGCCCTAGGCAAATTGCGACGCGACCGGAAAGCCAAGCCCAGGGTTTTTACCGGAGCATGGTTCGTTGACATTGTAGGCTGTCGTAAATACTATTTTGACTGATGATAACGAATTCAAAGATCAGACGCACGATGATATCGGGGTGCGGTGCGAATCCGGTTGTGGCAGGTCGCGCATCCCGAATCTGTTGAGGTTTTGCTAACACGTCCTGCTCGAACATTCGAGCCGCCAAGCAGTTCACGGCAAATGCACTGCCTTGGGCAGCGGCCGATCTGAGCAATCGATTCGCATGCAAGAACGCAACATCCTGATCGCCAACGTGCCGAGCTCTGTCATTCGTCACGCCGAGACCGGCTCCCCTCTCTATTAGGCCGGTGCCTCCGTACAGCTGGCGCCGGCCACGGCTCGCACGATTCATGAGTTGCTTCGGGTGTTCAACTGGGACCCGGCCGCCCGCATTGGATGCTGCACAACTTCAGGAGGACAACCGACCAGCGAAACAATTCACCAGCAGTCAGTTTCAAAGAGCACTTATAACAATCAGGAGAATGTATGAATCACCAGGGGGTCGGGAGGAAACGCCGATGGGCCACGGTACCGTTGGCATGCGCATCAGTTTGCATGAGCATGACGGCCGCGCATGCGCAAAGTAGCGTTATGCTTGGAGGATTCCTTGACGAAGGGATCGCTACCTATCGTGATTCAGGTGGGTCACGTTTATTTCAAATGCAGGATTCCGCCATTTTTCCGACCAAGTTCTTCTTCCGCGGGAGCGAGGACATGGGGGGCGGCCTGCGCGCCAACTTCAGCCTCGACTCGATGATCAGCCTAAGCACAGGGGGACTTGATCCGCAGTCGCGCGGCGCGATGTTCGAGAACTCGTCGTGGGTCGGACTGAGTCAAGCAGGGATTGGCAGCTTCCGCCTCGGGCGGCAGAACGACTTCGCCTTCGACTATTACCTGCTCGGCGGTATCGATCCGGCCACGGGCATCGCTGGCGGTATGCTGAACTTCCGCACCGGTAGCTTCGGTGCCGACCTGCTCGGCGTTTCGGGTCCAGCCCAGATCGCCGGTGCCGTCTCAGGCGGCCCGTTCGCACCTATCACAAGCAACGGCCAGATCACTGGGTTAGCGGCCATCAACTGGGATCGTGTCGGCGGCAAACGAATGTCGAATGCCGTCAAGGTCGTCTCCGAAGAATATGCCGGGCTGTCGGTTGGCTTGATGTATAGCTTCGGCGGCACGGCGGGGGACTTCAACAACGGGGCTGGAAAGAGCGCCGCGATCAACTTCAGGAACGGGGAAACGCGTGCTGCGGTTGTTTACACCGAGCAGAACTACGCGCCGGTCAACAACGGGCATAGTGGCATCGCCAACCTCCTCGCCGGCGCAAGGACGAAGTACGCCCATTTCACGGTCTCGGGGATGTACAGCCAGGCGCGCAACACCCATACGGGTGCCAGGATTTACGCGCTTGCAGGTGGCGTCGGGTATGACTTCTCACCGGCCTGGAACCTCGGCGGCGCTTATACCTACGAAAATGGTAACGAGCTGCTGAAGAACGTGACGATCAACCAGGCCGCATTGCAGTTGACATACACGTTGTCGAGACGCACCTCGCTCTATGCCGCTGGTGTATTTCAACGCACCAACGGCGCATATGCTGCAGAAATCGGGAACATCGTGGCAAACGGCAATATCCAGTCAGTTTTTCAGCTTGGCATGATGCATCGATTCTGATGCTTGATTGAGAGCGGCGGCGATGAGTATGTTTTCGTCATCGCTGTCGTGCTCTTCACGGATATGCAATAGTAAAAAGTCCCCCCGATCAAGCGCAGAAAGTGCCACGAGGACCTTTTCGTCTACTATGATAGCATACAATTTAGAATTATAAGTAATTCAGTGCGCCGGACACGCAGTAGCGGCGCAGGACCGACCGATCAACCATAGTACGAGGTAGTGTTCGGACGTATAGGCGCAAACCCGACGTCTGGTTCCGATCACATTTGAAGGAGCGGCAGATATGAAGAGCGAGGAGGACCTACCCCTAAGCCATGCGGTTGAAGCCCCTTTGAATTGGCTAACCCGTTTTGTCGCCGTCGACAGGGCGGTCTCGGAGTCTGCTGATCGACATCTGAAGTCATCGCTTGGGATTTCATCTGCGCAGGCTAAGGTCATCATTTGCCTCGCTGGACGGCAATTCATGACGCAGGTTCAACTCGCCCGCCGGCTGAATTACGATATGGGGTCGCTATCCCGACTCATTCCGCGTCTCATCGACGCTGGAATTGTAATGAGGTCCCGGCATCCAGACGACTGTCGCTGCTGGTGCGTTCAGCTTACGGGAAGCGGAGTGGCCATGGTCGCGAAGATCACCGCGTTTCTCGGGGCAACTGATCAGAAATTGATTAGCCTCTTCACCGAGGACGAAGCGGATATTTTCATGGTGTTGCTCAAGCGCTTACTCGTGAATTCCGCAACTCATGGGGCAGCCGATGTTTCGGCAGTTGCCTCGACGGTCAGCCCGAGGTCCTTTGGCGCCATTGGCGCACCGGCGTGACCGACAACGCTCTCTCCTTCGCACTACAACGTGGCCAGCGCATATCTAGTCCTGCGCGTCCGTGCCTTCGCCGTTATCGACGTTCGGCTTCTCGCACGTGCGCCCGATGATCGTCGCGGTCGATGCCGCTATCCGGAGGCCGCATTCACGGGCAGGAAAAGCCGAGCACACCGGCCATCGTTGGCGCCCGTGCTGCGTTGATTTCGCCTTAGCGGTCGAAAGATCTCGCGAGTCCGGCACTAACACATCAGACCGGATTTCACAATCATGCTTGCCCCCTATCCATACTCAGGGGATTTATGCCGAAATCCAAGGTTATACAATCAATGTAGGCAAAAAAACATGCTAATGCTTCTTCGCAATCTCAAAGTACGCAACCGGCTGTTTGTTAGCTTCGCAATCGTTATCCTGCTGTTATGCGGTGCCGCGGGATTTGCGCTTTTCCAGGCGCATCGGATCGAATCGCATCTAGTGGACATCAAACAGAATTGGATGGAGTCGATCAAAACGATTGCTGATCTTCGTCTGGCCCTCAGCACGGATCGTCGCGCCACGCTGGGTCTGGTGTTGTCTGATTCCAAACAAGCCAAAGATACCAATGCGGCGATCCGTGCCCAAGCCTTGGATCAGCTGAGAAAGGGTGTCGATCACTATGAGAAAAACGCGCTGCCGGGCGAGGATCGTCAGTATTTCGAGAACGATAAGAGGGCAATTGCTGCGTATGCGGTGATCAACAAAGAACTCTACACACTTGCAATGACTGACAATCCAGATCTTGCTACCGCGCGGGTGCTCGCCAACACCAAGATCTTTGATGTCTTCAAGTCCACCGAGAACACGCTCAGCGCCCATATGGACTTCATCCAGAAGAATGCGGATGAAGCTGCGGAAAACGCCATTCACGACTACGACATGGCCCTGATGCTGACATTCAGCGTGATCTGTATCGCTATCATTGCGACGGTATATGTCTGCAACACGGTTGCCACATCAATCGTCTTCCCGTTAAATGACGCCGTAAGAATTGCCGAAGCAGTTGCGTCGGGGGATTTGACGTCACAGGTCAGGGTGCATTCCGATACTGAACTCGGCCAATTGATGCGTGCGCTTCGCAGCATGAATGAGAGTCTCGTGGATATCGTGAAGCAAGTCCGGTCCGGTAGCGAGGCCGTATTGACCGGCGCATCCGAAATCGCGGCAGGTAACGAGAACCTGAGCCAGCGCACCGAGGAACAGGCGGCGTCTCTCGAACAGACGGTAGCTTCGATCCAGCAGTTGACGGCGACCGTGGAGAACAACGCGGCGAATGCCAGACAGGGCCTCAAACTCGCGCAGACTACATCCGATTTGGCAAACGGCGGTGGAGAGGTCATGAAAGTGGTCGTGACCACCATGTCAGGCATTGCCGATCAATCCAGGAAAGTCGCCGACATCATTGCGACTATCGAGGGTATCGCCTTTCAGACCAATATCCTGGCCCTTAACGCGGCGGTTGAAGCTGCACGTGCTGGCAACGAAGGTCGTGGCTTCGCCGTCGTTGCTCAGGAGGTCCGCACGCTGGCTCAACGCTCGGCATCGGCCGCCAAGGAAATCAAGGAATTGGTCAGCAATTCGGTCACCCGCGTTGATCAGGGATCTCAGCTGGTGAACGATGCCGGGTCAAAAATTAACGAGGTGGTGAGTGAGTTCGCCCACGTTTCGAGCCTGATGGAGGAGATCACCCATGCATCCGATGACGGCCACCGGGGCATCATGGAGATAAACAAGGCAATCGGCGAAATCGATACCGTGACCCAGCACAACGCAGCCCTGGTCGAAGAGGCCGCTGCCGCTGCCCGTGGCGTTCATGCGGAAGCTGAACGCCTACAGTCACTGGTTACCAACTTCAAGATCGCACGCGCTATTTGATTCACGGTCTTTGGACACCCGCGGTTGACTCCTCACGATGCCTTTCAGGGAGTGAGTAAACGGCCGATGGCAAAATTTCTAATCCGCGAAAGGATAAAAAAGCGATGAAAATAGCAAATGAATCACCTTGGAAGTTCGTCGTCATGTGGATGAGGCTATATTTCGCATTCCACTATCTCTCTTCCGGGCTGAATTTCGTGGTTTTCAGATACATTCCGGATTTCAGCCACGCGGGAAAAGTGGGCGCCTATATAGGAGCTATGGCAGATATCGGCTTCTACCAAATGGTCAAATATCTGGAAGTTGTGCTTGGCTCCATGCTGCTGCTAAACATCGGGGTGCCGCTGGCATTGATCGTAATGGCCGGCGTCAGCGTCACCATTGTCTTCCTCAACCTTTTCGTTTCGCCAGATCCGCGCGAACTGTTCACCGGCTTCCAGGAGTTGCTCTTGAACGGAGGACTCTTGCTAGCGTACGGAGGGTACTATGCAAATTTTTGTCGCGTCAAAGCAGAGCCTTTTTGGTTTTGGGACGGAATGCGGAAGCGGGGAGATTTCGACGCAAGGAGCCAATCGTGAATAAAGATTTTTTGGTGGTTTTTTCCATCATTGCCGTTGCAGTTTTGATAGTAATTTCGACGTCCACCATTTTCTTTGCGCGGCACTTGCGTTTTTATGACTATGGGCCTCCATTGGGGGCAGGGCTATTCACGTTGGCGGCAATGCTTCGAGCCGCAGCGACGAACCGATAGCTGCTGGATGCGCGTTCATTTGAAACGATTTACGTTTCGAACCGATTATAAAAAAATAACATGGCCTCCGTCTGGAGGCCATTTTTTATGTTGTTCGGCCGGACCGCGAGTGCCTGCGACATGGACGAAGGCGAGCTCGAGCGGCGGCATGAGAGGCCTTGCGCAAAGAAAAAAGACTTTGTAGGCTGGTGCTGATGCCTGTCAGGCATGAGCGGAGCGGGGGCGCATGAGCTTCGACGGCCACGGCATCGACGCACTAGCAACAGGCTCATGACGTTTTCGCCAATCGCGGCTATCATGCCGCGCACACTACAAAACCGGCGGGGAGACCTTGACGACCAATCAGGCAGCCAACCGCACCGCAACCGCGGCCGCAGCAATGCCAGCGGCTTTCGACTACACCCACTTCGACACCTACACCAAGGCGCCGCGCGCGCAATTGCCTATGTGGCGCGAGCGCGTCGGCCATTTTCTCGACGTGCCGATCTCGCGCCGGCAACTCGCCGACGGCTTTCGCGGCAGCATCGACACCTATCGCGCCGGTGGCATGGCCTTCACGGATTGCCGCACCGATCCGGTCGCGCAAGCGCGCTCGGTCGCTCGCATTTCGACCGATAACGTGCGCCAGCTCGTGTTTCACGTGGCCGTCGAAGGGACCTTCGAGACGACCACCGGCCTCTATCCGAAGCGCGTCGCGCTGCAAACGCGGCCGAGCATCCTCGCACTCGACATGAATCAGCCGATGCAGATGACGCGGGGGCCGTGCCGCCTGGTCGCGCTGTTTGTGCCGCGCCATCTGATCGATCCGGTGCTGCCGGAAGCGGAGTCGATACATGGCCGCATGATCGAATATGAAACGCCGCTTGCGCGGCTGATTCCCGCGCATCTGGCCGATCTATGCCGCAGGTTGCCCACGATGGACGCGCCCGCGGCGCAGGAAGCGTTCCACACCTGCGCGTTGCTGATGGCGGCGGCGTTCGGCAAGGAAACGGGCTTGACCGGCGGTGCGCGCGCGGTGGCACGCACCGCGATGTTCGCGGCGGCGCGCCGCTATATCGACGCGAATCTCGGCCAACCTGATCTGACCGTCGACAGCGTGCTGGCCATGTCGCAGCTGTCGCGCCCCACGCTGTATCGATTGTTCGAGCCGGAGGGCGGGCTCCACGCGTATATTCGCAACCGGCGCCTGCGCGAGGCGGCCGACGAACTGCATCGCTACCCGCGCAGGCCGGTGATCGACGTCGCGTACGGCTGGGGCTTCAATAGCGCGTCGGATTTCAATCGCGCGTTCAGACGTGCGTACGATATGTCGCCGGGCGATTTTCGCGCGGCCGCATCCGCAATCAATTCAGGGAGATGACAACGTGGTAAAGATCGATCCGGACCGGCTGATGGCCGACCTCAAACGGCTGCGCGGGTTTGGCGCGGCCGGCTCAGGCGCGACCGGTCCCGGCGTGGTCCGGCTCGCGCTGTCGCCGGTCGATCTTGCGGCACGCGAATGGCTGGTCGGCAGGATGACGGAGGCGGGGCTCGACGCGCGCATCGACGGCGTGGGCACCGTGTTCGGACGCTCGCGCAACAGCGGTCCCGCGCTCGTGATCGGTTCACACACGGACACGCAGCCGACCGGCGGCTGGCTCGATGGCGCAATGGGCGTGATCTACGGGCTCGAAATCGCCCGCGCGCTAGCGGAGAACGACGCGACGCGGCACCTCGCCGTCGACGTCGCGTCGTGGATCGACGAGGAAGGCACGTTCTCGGGCCTGCTCGGTAGCCGTAGCTTCGTCGGCGAGGCGGTCGACGAGTCGATTCGCGGCGCGACCAACCGGCAGGGCGAACGTCTCACCGATGTACTGGCGGCGGCGGGCCTCGCGGGCCGGCCGCGTGCGCGTTTCGAGGCAGGGCGCCAGGTCGCGTATCTGGAGCCGCATATCGAGCAGGGCGGGCGGCTCGAAGCGATCGGCAAGTCGATCGGCGTGGTCACGACGATCGTCGGGCTGCGCGAATCGCGGCTGCGCTTCACGGGTCAGCGCAACCATGCGGGCACGACGCCGATGGCGATCCGCCGCGACGCGGGCGCGGCGCTCGTCGCCTTCATCGCGCGGATGAACGACGCGTTCAAGCAACTGGCCGACGCGGATACTGTCTGGACCGTGGGCCGCATCGATCTCGATCCGGGCTCTATGAGCGTCGTACCCGGCGCTGCCGACATGTACCTGCAATTCCGCGACGCGAACCCCGCACGGCTTCAGGCAATGGAGCACGCGCTCGCGGAACTGGTGCGCGACTTCAATGCGCACAACGCCATAAGCGTCGACTTGCAGACGATCGACGAGCCGATCGAGCCCGTCAGCATGGACGCCACGCTCGCGGAGCACATCGCGCGAGCCGCCGAAGCGATCGCGCCGGGCCAGTGGCTGCGCATGCCGAGCGGTGCCGCACACGACGCGCAGGTGATCGCGCGTTGCATGCCGGCCTGCATGATGTTCGTGCCGAGCATCGGCGGCGTGAGTCACGACTTCATCGAGGACACGGCCGAGGAGCATATCGTGCTCGGCTGCCAGGTCGCCGCGACGGCCGCGGCTTCGATGCTGCTGCAGCTATCGGCGGGGCATTCCTGAGGGCCGCGCTACTTCCACTTGTCGCCTAGCGCGTCGAGGCCGGCTTTCATCAGATCATCGGGCAGCATCGCGATGCGCAGTTCGCACTCGGCGTCGAGCTTCAGGAACCACGGTTCGGCGAGTGCGGGAATCGCCGATGCATCGGCGACATCGACGACCGCCACCGCGCCGCGTTTGCCCTGCTGCTCGGTGAAGTAGATGGCTTCCGGCTTCATGTCCTCGAGGATCTTTTGCATCAGCTCGCCGATTCGGCCGTCGCGCACGAGTGTGCCGAACGGTTCGTTCGGTATTTGTATGTTGAGAAGCATGCGCATGTCATCCTCCTATTCGATACCTCAACGGGCATCTCAAGGATAGGTGTTGCATGCGCGGCCGATGGCGTTGATCGCGGACGAAGCATCGGCGATTACGGCCGACGGGTGGCGCGTTGTGCTGTGTCTGCGCGGCTTCAGCTACCGAACAGCGATCCCTGCGTTCCCCGGCTCGGCGGGTGATGTGCCGGTTTCGCGGGTGCATCGTCCCTGACCGGCCGCGCCGCCTTTCCTTCCGGCGCGGGCCGTTGCGCGTCATCGGCCGCTGCTTCGAGCGACGTCTGCCCCGCCTCCAGCGAAAGCAGCAGCATCTTGTTGGCGAGGCCGCCGGCGAACCCCGTCAGCTCGCCCGACGCGCCAATCACGCGATGACACGGCGCTACGATCGAAATCGGATTCCGGCCATTTGCCGCGCCCACCGCGCGCACTGCATTGAGCTTGCCGATCTGCTGCGCGATCTCCGAGTAGCTGCGCGTCTGGCCAAACGGGATGGTCAGCAGCGCGCGCCAGACCTGCTTCTGGAACTCGGTGCCCTGAAAATCGAGCGGCAGATCGAAGGTCTGGCGCGTGCCCGCGAAGTACTCGCGCAATTGCCGCTCGGTTTCGACGAGCACCGCCAGCTCGTTCGCTTCGCTCATTTCGCCGAGTCGCACGCGATTCGGCTTGTCGCGTTCCCATAGAATCGCGGCAAGGCATTCGCCTTTCGCCACGAGCTTCAACTGACCGACCGGCGAATCGATCAACTTGTATGCGTACGTCACTTTCTCAGGCTCCTGACAGGGTGGAGGCGCAAGACCCGCGAGACGGACGTGCTTGAACGACCGGACGCGGAAAGCTGTATGAAGGCTGCGCCGATACAGGGGAGTGTCCCGCTCGCGTCGCCTGAACGCCCTCCGGATATTGCTGTCTCATTCGCATTCGACGCGGCCGCGACTGTCGTGAGCATCGCGGCGATCACGTCACTGTACCGCAGAGAACCCCAGATGGCCTTTGACTCAGTAAAATCGATAGCTTCGGTACGACGCGCTGCGCGCGCTACCCGATCTTCTTTCCCACGACTGTGACCACGACTTTAGAACAACTGCGGGCCGGGCAACTGGCGGGTACGCGCGAACTCAAACTCGCGTGCGGTCTCAGCGAATTTCCGCGGGAGATTTTCGATCTCGTCGATACGCTCGAAGTGCTCGACCTGTCGAACAATGCACTGACGACGCTGCCCGACGATCTGCCGCGCCTGCGCAAACTGCGCATCCTGTTCGCATCCAACAACCCGTTCACCGAACTGCCCGGTGTGCTCGGCGAATGCGCGCAACTGAGCATGATCGGCTTCAAGTCGAATCGCATCCGCGAGGTGCCGGCGAGCGCGCTGCCGCCGCTGTTGCGTTGGCTGATTCTGACCGACAACGACATCGAAAGCTTGCCCGCGGAACTCGGCCGCTGCACGCAACTGCAGAAGCTGATGCTCGCCGGCAACCGGCTGCGCGCGCTGCCCGAGGAACTGGCCGCATGCACGCGGCTCGAACTGCTGCGGCTCGCGGCGAATCGGTTCGACGCGTTACCGCATTGGTTGCTGCGTCTGCCGCGGCTTGCGTGGCTCGCGTATGCGGGCAATCCGTTCGACGCGGCGCTCGAACGGGCGGCGCTCATCGACACACCGATCAGCGGCATTCGCTGGGATGCGTTGCGGCTCGAACGGCCGCTGGGCGAGGGCGCATCGGGCGTCATCTATCGCGCGGCGCTGCACGCGGACCACGAACCCGCGCCGCGTGCGGTCGCCGTCAAGCTGTTCAAGGGCGCGGTGACGAGCGACGGTTTGCCCGACTGCGAAATGGCTGCTTGCATTCGCGGCGGCGAACATGCGAACCTGATTCCCGTGCTCGGCAAGGTGATCGGGCATCCGTCGGACACGCATGGCCTCGTGATGGGATTGATCGATCCGCGCTTCGCCAGTCTGGCCGGTCCGCCGAGCCTCGCATCGTGCACCCGCGATATCTATCGCGACGACGCGTGCTTCGACCTCGAGACGGTGCTCGGTATCGCGAGCGGCATCGCGAAGGTCGCGAGTCATCTGCATCGGCGTGGCGTAATGCATGGCGATCTGTACGCGCACAATATCCTGCACGGCGGCGCGGGGCGCGCGCTGCTCGGCGATTTCGGCGCGGCGTCGTTTTTCGATGCCGGCGATCGCGAGCTCGCTATCGCGTTGCAGCGGCTCGAAGTGAGGGCGTACGGCTGTCTGCTCGAAGAACTGCTGGAGCGTTGCGACGCGCAAGCGGACATCGCCGGGCAACTGGCCGCGTTGAAGACGCGTTGTCTGAGCGAAGACATCGACAGCCGGCCGCTGTTCGACGAAATCGTCGCCAGCGTCGCGTCGTTCGATCGGCACATCGGCAACCAGTCCGTCCGCAACCGGCACCTCCGCGAAGGAGTCAAGCCATGACGCAGAACATGCGCCGCCGCGTGCTGCTCGCGGGCGCGCTGGCAGCAACCGGTCTCACCGGCGTCGCGCGATTCGCGGACGATGCCCATGCCCAGGTACCGCCCGGCGCGAAGCCGAAGATCGCGCTCGTGCTCAAATCGATGTCGGACCCGTTCACGGTCGCGATGGTCGACGCCGCGCGCAATTACCAGCAGCACTTCTCGTCGCAATTCAGCCTGACGATTCGCGGCACGGCCAGGCAGACCGACACCGCCGCGCAGATCCGCATGGTCGACGAGATGATCAGGGCGAAGATGAACGCGATCGTGATCGCGCCGACCGACTCGAAGGCGCTGATCCCGGTGATTGCACGTGCGATCAAGGCCGGCATCATCACGATCACGATCGACAACCCGCTCGACGACGCGACGCAGGCGGCCGCCGGCATCTCGGTGCCGTTCGTCGGGCCGAACAATCGCAGCGGCGCGAAGCAGGTCGGCCAGTATCTGGCCACGCGGCTGAAGCCCGGCGATCAGGTCGGCATCATCGAAGGCATTTCGGTGAGCAGCAATGCGCAGCAGCGCACGGCCGGCAGCCGCGACGCGATGGATGCGGCGAAGGTGCAGGTCGTCGCGGTCGAGTCGGGTAACTGGGAATACGGCAAGGGCCGCGACGTGGCCGCGAAGATGCTGGCCGAGCATCCGCAGCTTCGCGCGCTGTTATGCGGCAACGACAACATGGCGATGGGCGCGGTCGACGCGATTCGCGACGCGGGCCGTGGCGGCGGTGTCTACGTCACCGGCTACGACGCGATCGATGCGATCAAGCCGCTGCTCGCCGACGGCCGCGTGCTCGCGACGATGAACCAGTTCGCCGACCGCCAGACCGTGTTCGGCATCGACTTCGCATTAAAGGCGGTGACCGAGCGACGCAAGCAGCGCGAGCTGTCGAGGGTGATCGAGACGCCGCTGCAACTGGTGACGGCCTCGAAACGTTGAGGCGGGGCGCGCGATTGCGCCGCTTGCGTCGTCGATCCGATTCCCGCTGGCGTGGCCGCTTTGTCGTCGTGCTATGGGGCCTATATGACCGAGATCTTTCGCGCCGGCATTCAAAGCATTCCGAAAGGGAAGTGGGATGCGGCACGCGCGCTCGGTCTCAGCCACGGCATGATGATGCGGCTCGTGATTCTGCCGCAGGCTCTGCGTGTGATCATTCCTCCGACCGGCAATCAGTTCATCGCGATGCTGAAGGATAGTTCGCTGGTATCCGTCGTCGGTGTGTGGGAGCTGACCTATGTCGCGACCACCGAAGGGCAGCGCGAATTCCGTCACATGGAGATGCTGATCAGCGCGTCGGTGATTTACTGGCTGCTGTCGATGGTGCTCGAAGTGATGCAGTCGCGTATCGAACGCCGCTTCAGGAGGTCCGCGCGATGACGCCGGTCGCGGCGTTTTTTTTCCGTGTCATCATGTCTGGTCTGTTGGGATCCAATCACAACGAACTCCCGGACCTGCCATGTCATTCCATACCTGGTTGCTTTTCGCCGCTGCCTATCTGCTCACCACCATTTCGCCGGGACCGAACGTTCTGCTGGTGATCCGCAACTCGGTTCGCTATGGAAGCCGCGGCGCGGCCGCGAGCGTTGCCGGCAATCTGCTCGCGCAAGGAGTCGTCGTCGCGCTCGTGGCGCTCGGTGTCGGCGCGGTATTGACGACGCTGCCGCCGCTCTTCGTCGCGATGAAAGTGCTTGGCGCGGGTTATCTGATGTATCTCGGCATCAGGCAACTGCGCGGCGGCGGCAACAGGCAGGCAGCGCAAGCCGCGCAGCCCACGGGCGTCGCATCGCCCACTCATACGTTCGAGCGCAGCAAAGTGTTCCGCGAAGCCTTGCTCGTGTCGGGCAGCAATCCGAAGACGATGATCTTTCTTTCGGCGTTCATGCCGCAATTCATCGACCACGAGCGCGGCCTGCCGGAGCAGTTCATCGTGATGTATCTGACGATCTCGGTCACCGTCGCGCTCGTACACACCATTTATTCGCTCGGCGTGCAAGGTATCCATAAGCGCGTCGGACCCAGCCGGTGGATCGCGGCGATCAAACGCGGCAGCGGGCTCGTCTTCGTCGCGCTCGGCATCAAGCTGCTGAGCGCGCAGCGCGCGTAGTCCATCACGATGGCTGCAAGCAAATGAGCCGAATGCAAAGCGTCGTCGATGTGAACGTGCTGTTTCTGAACGGGCAGGGCGAGTGCCTTTTCATGCAGCGGGCGAATACCGGTTTCAGGGACGGCCAGTACGCGCTGATTGCCGGCCATCTCGAACCTGGCGAATCGATCGAAGAGTGTGCGATTCGCGAGTCGAAAGAAGAAGCGGGCGTGACGATTGCGCCCGGCGAACTCGAATTCAAGCTCGTGATGCGACGCGACTCGGACACGAACCGCATCAGCTTCTTTTTCGCGTGCCGTTCATGGCAAGGAGAACCGGCGAACATGGAGCCGCACAAGTGCTCGGGCTTCGTGTGGGCGAAGCCGGACCATCCGCCGGCGCCGATCGTCGACTATGTGGCGGCCGCTCTCGCGCATATCCGCGAGGGCGTGATGCTGGCCGACTTCAAGCCTTGATTGCTCCGTACCGTTGCCGAAGAATAAGCGCGAGATTCAGCTTTATTGGCTGAGTTGGCGCTTATTTCGTCACTTTTACTGACGATTCCCTCAGCAAATCGAACGCGTAATCTCCCGCTTCAATAGAGCGACGAAACGACCGCTCATTGACGCCGCGCCAATCCCCATTGCGCGGGAATTTGTCGCTTGCGCCGGTTTTGCGTTATCGTGCTGCACCAAAAATGGCGGAGCTGGCGAATTGCCCAGCCGTCCGGTTGGCAAGGTAAGTAAAGAGGAGATGTGTCGTATGTCGTTCAAGCTTCACAAACTGCTGCCGCTCAGCGCGGCAGTCGTCGCATTCGCGGGCATTGCCGGTACGGCAAATGCGGATCAGGTCGTCAAGATCGGTCACGTCGGTCCGTTGACGGGCGGCTCCGCCCACCTCGGCAAGGACAATGAAAACGGCGCGCGCCTCGCGATCGAGGAAATCAACGCGAAGGGCCTGACGATCGACGGTCAGAAGGTCACGCTCGTGCTCGACGCGCAGGACGACGCGGGCGACCCGCGCCAGGCAACCCAGGTCGCGCAGAAACTCGTGGACGACAAGGTCGTCGCGGTGGTCGGCCACTTGAACTCGGGCGCGTCGATTCCGGCATCGAAGATCTATAGCGACGCGGGCATCGTGCAAATTTCGCCGTCGTCGACGAACCCGGCCTACACGCAGCAGGGCTTCAAGACGACCTACCGCGTCGTCGCGACCGATGCACAGCAAGGTCCGGCACTCGCCGCCTACGCCGCGAAGACCCTGAACGTGAAGACCGTGGCCGTGGTCGACGATTCGACCGCCTATGGCCAGGGTCTCGCGAACGAATTCGAAAAGACCGCGAAGTCGCTCGGCCTGAAGGTCGTCTCGCACGACGCGACCAACGACAAGGCGGTCGACTTCCGCGCGATCCTGACCAAGATCAAGGGCGAGAATCCCGACGCGATCATGTACGGCGGCATGGACGCGACCGGCGGTCCGTTCGCGAAGCAGGCGCGTCAGCTGGGCCTGCGCGCGAAGTTGCTGTCGGGCGACGGCGTGTGCACCGAAAGCCTCGCGGACCTCGCCGGTCCGGCGGCGGGCAACGTGGTGTGCTCGCAGGCCGGCATGGCCGTCGAGCGCATGAACGGCGGCGCGCAATTCGCGGCGAAGTACACGAAGCGCTTCGGTCATCCGATCGAATTCGACGCACCGTTCACGTACGACGCGGTGTATATCGTCGTCGACGCAATGAAGCGCGCGAACTCGACCGATCCGGCGAAGGTGCTGGCCAAGGTGTCGAGCACCAACTACAAGGGCGTGACCGGTGAAACGACGTTCGACGCGAAGGGCGACCTTCAGCATGGCGTGATCTCGCTGTACGACTACAAGGATGGCAAGAAGTCGCTGCTCGACGTCGTGAAGATGTAAGAGCGCAGACGCGTCAAAAGCGTTGAAAGCACGAAGGGCCGATGAAGCATCGCTTCATCGGCCCTTTGCTTCGACTGAAGTCGAGCGGCGTAGATCGGCTAAGCGGTCGCTTCATCGATTAATATCTTTCGCGACCTAATCTCGCAGGAAAAATATATTGGACGTCTTACTGGCGTTCTTGCACTATTCGTTTCCAGCGCCGACTCCGCGCTGCGATCCCCACGCCCGCGCGGGCGCTCAAAACCGATAACAGCAATCCCTGAGGATACAGATGCCCAACTATCGCTCACGCACTTCGACTCATGGCCGCAACATGGCCGGCGCCCGCGCGCTGTGGCGCGCGACCGGCATGAAGGACGACGATTTCGGCAAGCCGATCATCGCGGTCGTGAACTCGTTCACGCAGTTCGTGCCGGGCCACGTGCATCTGCGCGACCTGGGCGCGCTGGTCGCGAAGCAGATCGAAGCGGCTGGCGGCGTGGCGAAGGAATTCAACACGATCGCCGTCGATGACGGCATCGCGATGGGTCACGGCGGCATGCTGTATTCGCTGCCGTCGCGCGAACTGATCGCGGACTCGGTCGAGTACATGGTCAACGCGCACTGCGCGGATGCGATGGTCTGCATCTCGAACTGCGACAAGATCACCCCGGGCATGCTGATGGCCGCGATGCGCCTGAACATTCCGGTCGTGTTCGTGTCGGGCGGCCCGATGGAAGCGGGCAAGGTCAAGTCGCCGACCGACGGCCAGGTGATCGCGAAGATCGACCTGATCGACGCGATGATCAAGGCCGCCGATCCGAAGATCAGCGACGCCGAAGTCGCCGAAGTCGAGCGCAGCGCGTGCCCGACCTGCGGTTCGTGCTCGGGCATGTTCACGGCGAATTCGATGAACTGCCTGACCGAGGCGATCGGCCTCGCGCTGCCGGGCAACGGTACGGTCGTCGCGACGCACGCATGGCGCAAGGGGCTGTTCGAGCAGGCGGGCAGTCTCGTCGTCGAGCTGTGCCGCCGCTACTATCAGGAAGAGGATGCCTCGGTCCTGCCACGCAGCATCGCCACGAAGCAGGCCTTCGAAAACGCGATGACGCTCGACGTCGCGATGGGCGGCTCGACCAACACCGTGCTGCACCTGCTGGCCGCCGCACAGGAAGCGGGCGTCGATTTCACGATGTCGGACATCGACCGCATCTCGCGCAAGGTGCCGTGCCTGTGCAAGGCCGCGCCCATGACCGACAAATACCACATCGAGGACGTGCATCGCGCGGGCGGCATCATCGGTATTCTCGGCGAGCTCGCGCGCGCAGACCTGCTCGATCTGTCGTGCGGCAACGTGCATAGCGGCACGCTCGGCAACGCGATCGCGAAGTGGGACATCGCCGGCGGCGCGGGCGACGAAGCGCAGAAGTTCTTCCGCGCGGCGCCGGGCGGCATTCCGACCACGGTCGCGTTCAGCCAGGAAGCGACCTACGCGACGCTCGACACGGACCGCAAGAGCGGCTGTATCCGCAGCAAGGAAAACGCGTATTCGAAGGACGGCGGCCTCGCGGTGCTGTACGGCAACCTCGCGGAGAAGGGCTGTATCGTGAAGACCGCGGGTGTCGACGAATCGCAGTGGCTGTTCTCGGGCCGCGCGCGCGTGTTCGAAAGCCAGGACGACGCGGTCGATGCGATTCTCGGTGACAAGGTCGTGCCGGGCGACGTCGTGGTGATCCGCTACGAAGGTCCGAAGGGCGGTCCTGGCATGCAGGAAATGCTGTACCCGACTTCGTATCTGAAGTCGAAGGGCCTCGGCAAGAGCTGTGCGCTGTTTACCGATGGCCGTTTCTCGGGCGGCTCGTCGGGTCTCGTGATCGGCCATGCGTCGCCGGAAGCGGCGGAAGGCGGCACGATCGGTCTGGTCGAAGACGGCGACGTGATCGAGATCGACATTCCGCAGCGCAAGATGCATCTGGCGGTGTCGAATGAAGAGCTCGCACGCCGTCGTGCGGCGATGGAAGCGCGCGGCGCCGACGCATGGCAGCCGACCAATCGCGAGCGTGTGGTGTCGCAGGCATTGCAGGCGTATGCGGCGCTCGCGACCTCGGCCGATCGCGGCGCGGTGCGCGATATTTCGCAATTGAAGCGCAAGTAAAGCGCGAATCAGCGCGACGGCCCTGTTCGCGGTGACGCGGACGGGCCGAACACAGACCGGTATGCGGGCGACTGCATGCCGGTTTTTTTGCAGGGGCAGTACCCAGCGCGGAACCTTCGTTAAGCCGGAAAACTGGAAACGAGGCCATCGGCAGGCTGCGAAGATGCTGCAACCATCACGCAGTTTCTGCCGTTGGCTTTCGCTGCATAGAGCGCCGTGTCGGCTCTCGCCATCACTGAGGCAACGGTATCGCCATTACCGAATTCGTCGACGCCAGCGCTGAGTGTGCAGGCGACATCACCGGTCGGAGCACGCGCAATAGACGCCGCGACAAGTGCGCGCAACCGGTTCGTGAGATGGGCCGCTTCGTCTTTGCCGGTCAGTGGCATCAGCAGCGCAAACTCTTCACCGCCGATGCGGCCAAGCACGTCGGTTTGCCGTAGTTCGCGCGATATCGTCAAGGCAACATGCGCAAGGGCCTGGTCGCCGGCGGCATGCCCGTATCGGTCATTGATGCCCTTGAAGTTATCGATGTCCAGGATCGCGATGGACAGCTTCGACTTCGCCACCTTCGCCAACTCGAACAGCGCCTCCGCGCGCGCGATGAAAGCGCGCCGTCCGAGCGCGCCCGTCAGATCGTCGATGGTGGCGAGGCGTTCCATCCGCTCCGCCAGCCGGTCATGAGCCAGCATTACCATGCCGACCGACAGGCATGGCAAAGTCAGTATCGCCATGCCGAGAAATGCGACGTTTAGCGGCGTTTCCTCCAGAAAGACCGATTCATGCGCTAGCCCCGACCCATATACGATGCAGCGGGCTGCGTGGACGACCGCCCCCAACACCGCGGCAACAGCCACGAAGTGGTAGCCGTATTTCGGTCTGCCCGCCGGCCGATACCGTTGCACGATCCAGGCGATCGCAAATCGGATGTAGGCGAGAAAACCCGAGATCATCGCGCCCCGGGCACTGACGTCAGGCGACACGTAAGTCCAATAAACGAGTCCCGCCAGGATCGCGCACAGCGCGCCGTACTCCCAGATTACCGATGGCGGCCGATGAAAGAATTGCCGGAAGCCGTGAATCGCGAGGAGCGACGCGACGAGCAGCAATACGCTCGCGCCCAGTACGACGAGATCAGACCTACGGAACAGGAGGAGCGTGGCCGTGACGGCCAGCAGACCACTCGCCACACACCAACGGCGTATCCCCGGAACCTGAGTGTGAAACAGCGAGCCTAGAACGGCGACGCTCATCAGGCAGGACAGAATCGCAATGCCGATTAGCGCGTTCGGGATGGACATGGCAGCGTAACGATGGGTGTGATCCATGAAGGCGCCTGGCGCAATACGAGGTCGCGCCGGTTACATCCGCTGCCTTCGCGCAAAGCGCATATCGTACCGGAAGAATTTTTCGCTTTGGATCGATTTTTCAACGATTTTCGCCCAGCGTTTTCCTTTCGGCTCGCTGTCCACACTAGTGGGACGTCGACGTAACGGGGCGGTCGTCATGCCCTGACCAGAGTTCGGCCTGATGCGAACTTCGCGTAACGGCCGGCTTGCGTCTATGCTTGACTCACTTGTTCGGCTGTCTACGACGTCGACGAGCTCTTCTGCAGTCTTCAATAATCGCCCGTTCACCAAGGGCAAACCCAACAGGAGAAAACCAGATGTCACGATCCATCACGCGGCGCGCTTTCATGGTGTTCGGTGGTTTGGCCTTAGCGGGTACGCTGACCCTGGCGCAAGCGGCGCCCGTCTCGTTCGCGGTGCCTTTGACGGGCGCTCAACAGGTTCCACCGGTGCAAACTCCGGGCAGCGGCAACGCCAAACTCACGTACGACGCCAGCACACGGGTCGTCACCTGGAACATCACCTTCAGCGGATTGACGAGTCCGACCACGATGGCGCACTTCCACGGACCCGCCCCGGCCGGTAAAAACGCCGGCGTAAAAGTCTGGATCTCGCAGAAAGGCTCCACAGAGGTGACGAGCCCGATCACCGGTCAGGCCACGCTATCTCCGGACGAAGCCAAGATGTTCGAAGCGGGTGAGATGTACATCAACGTTCACACGAAGAACAATCCGGACGGCGAGATTCGTGGCCAGGTGACGCCGCCGAAGTGAAGCTGAAGCAGGCACGGTAGCCGCCCCGAGATCGGGTGCGCGGCTTGCTCACAGATATGCCGCGAGCAGCATCACCACGGCAACGCCGACGCCGAGCGGCAGCAGCGCCAGCAGCGCTGGCGCCTGCCGCGGCGCGTCCACGGACGAGGGCAGCAGTTTGTAGCCGGTCAGCATCGGACGAAGCAGGTTGTGTCCCTTCGCTACCGCGTAGACGGCGATCACGAGCACATGCAGCGCGACGGCCGCGAGCAGCACGTACCAGACCACCCCATGCAGCGCCAAGATTGCGTTGGCTAGCCACGCGGGCACGAGTTCGCTCAACGGGCCTTCGTCGGCGATGTCGTTGTTGACGTAGAGCCCGCTCAGCGTCTCGGTCAGCAGCAAGGCGAGCAGAAATAGAACCATCCAGCCGCCGGCTGCATTGTGGCCGACCTGCACATCCGGTTCGCGATGAAACAGCCGGCGCAAATGACGAAGCGCGGCCGCGGGCGACGCCACGAAACTGCGAAAGCGCGCGGTCTCACTGCCAAAGCAGCCCCACAGCAGCCGGAAAATAACCAGGGCGAGCAGCGTCTCGCCGACGCGCACGTGCCAGTCGATCCAGTTCAGCTTCAGGGTGATATAAGCCGCAGCGACCAGCACGACCACCAGCCAGTGAAACAGTCGCACCGGCGCGTCCCAGACCAGCACCGGACGGGGCATTGGCTGTGTCGGCCGCGTGACGGGTTTGGGTGCATCCATGTTGTTGGGCCTACGTGCGCAAGCGGCGGTTTGGCGATGTGAGCTCGGGCGGTAGCGGGCGATTAAGCATACCTCTCACCGATCCTTGACGTACCTTGGCGAAAATTTGACGAACACTACCGATATGAAGGTGCATGCCACATTACTGAGCGATCAAATCTGGTTTCGATCCGCGGAGTAGCTATCGGCAGGGAGCGCAGCCCTTGGCGTCCGTTCGAGACGGTTGCCGCCTAGCGACTTGGCTCGATACAACGCCTGGTCGGCGGCTGAGAGCAGGTCGGCGAGGGAAGCCGTTTCGCGACTCGACTCGGCGAGTCCAATGCTGACGGTTGCGCGGATCCGGTCGCCGTCGGCGCCATGGGACATTGCAGCGAACCGGCTGGCAACGGTCTCGCCCACCTTTCTTGCGCGTTCGCTGTCGTGCCCGGGCAACAGGGCGGCAAATTCTTCGCCGCCGATGCGTGCAAGAATCGCGTCTCTGCCCGTCACGGCTCGAACGGTTTCCGCGAATGATCTCAAGACCTCGTCGCCAGTCTTGTGTCCGTAGCGGTCATTGATTCTCTTGAAGTGGTCGAGGTCGAACGCGAGGAGCGTGACGGGTCGTCGATGTGTCTGGTGGTCGCTGATGGCCCGCTCGCCCTCTTCGAAAAACAGCTTTCGATTGCCGAGGCGGGTCAGGTAATCCGTGCGGGACTCTTGCAAAAGTTCACCATGAATTTCTTCCCGGGTCATCCGGAGCAAGGTCATCGGCAAAATGACCGAGTAGAGAACTCCTTCGTACATCGTGATTTCGCTGGAGACAGCCAGCACGCGTGGCCCGAAGATCGACACCATCCATGGCAGCACGAAAGCCCGGGTGACGTAAAACAGCGCGTGGATGCCCGTGACCACCACGGCGACGCGCCGGGATTGAACCGCCGGCATGCCGTCGCCTCGCAGCAGTTCGAGCGACGTCATGGCGGAAGCCAGCGCGATCGGGATGGCACTGACGTACATCCAGACGGCAGCCTGCCAACGCACGCCGGCTACCGTCCACGTGAGCGCCGTCAGCACGAGCAAACCGATCGAACTCGCGAGATAGCGCCGGCCGTTGAACATTGCCACACCGTCGAGGACGAGCAGATAGCCGGTGAGAATCACGAGATTACTCACTGCCGGGCCAGCGGCGCCGAGCAGTTGAACCCGAAACAAGGCGGCCGCGCAACCCAGTCCAAGGGTGGCGTAGCCGATCGCCAGCGTTCGCAATTCCTTGCTGCGCTTCGGATGAGACAAGTGTTCCCAATACATCATCGCGGAACTGGCTAATAAGGTTCCAATCACGAGAAGGTATAGGGTGGCTAGATCGACTTTCATCGCTGACTTCAGAGCGCGTCCCCGCAATGACGGGGAAAAGGTTGGAGACTACATATGGGATAACGGCAAATGCCGCGCATGTTTGCGAAATGATAACGGAATGGATAACGTAGCGGTCGTGGCATCGGTGTCCCAGTACACGTCGTGCCAGGCAGCGCGATCGAGTAGAGCGCCATTACGTCTGTGCGCAGCGGCAACCACTAGTTGAGATGCTTGTTAACCGCCAGAAAAATCAACTGGGATTCGTTGCCTTTATGGCTCACGGTAAAGCCGTTTTGCTCGAGGAACCGCAAAAATGCCAAACCGTCACCCCTATCAGATCCACCTGCCTCGCCAACGATCACGCGAACCTTCTGTGACAACAGTCGGCCGTGCGGAAACAAAATGGCATGCTCCGAGCCTTCGACATCAATCTTCAACAAATCCAGGATTTCCGACGAAAAGCCCCGCAGTAGCGTCGGAAAATCCGTTACGGGGACCTCGACTGTCTCCGCTGAGGAATGCTCGACCATGTTCAGCTTATTTCCACCAGTGTTGTCGGAGCTAATAAACAGCGTGCCCACGCCAGACGCCGAAGACACTGCCATCTCCTTCAGCTCGATCGAAGATTGGAGCTGGTTGAGGCCGATGTTCTTCCGAATCAACTCGGCATTACGAGGTGCCGGCTCGACAATGATTATCTGCATGGGCTGTTTCAACAGCGCACTGACCTGGATAGAGAACGAACCGATATGACCGCCGAGATCGAGTACGGTAGTGCCATGGAAGTCGATTCCTGACAGTTGGTCGAGATATTCGGACCTTACCTCATCGACAATACCCTCATCCATTGTGCCGGTTCGCACCGCAAACTGAAAACCGTACCTGCTTACGATGACTACGTCGCCCGGTGCCTTGTTGTCCGCCACTTGCTCCGCGAGTTGCCTCGGTGACTCGGGATTGGGCACCGTACTGAGGCGGAGACTCCTGTCGGCAATAACGATATACGCGCCATTCGCAAACGGGACTTGCATCTGCGCGATCCTCTCTGCGTACTGTGGCGGAACCTGATTCAACATTGCCCGGTTGATTACCATCAAGCGCACCTGCGGAGAATATTCTCCGATAGGACACAGCTTCAGCCTGCCGTTCAGCAACAACGGACGAACCATCCCAAATACCTTTTTCCAGTAGTTTGGGACCGCAATGGTCAACTGATCATCCGATTTCAGCGAATTGAGATTGGGAACAAGCCACATCAGCATCTCGATTGATTGTTCGTCCCCTGCCTGCTTCGCAAGAATCTTTACGGCTGAATCATTCTTTGGTTTTCCGAGAAACGGTGGCGCTGCACTGAAGAGCTTCAAGCGAGCGCGAGTATCAATGTAACTAAAGGCACGTCTTAGCAAGTTTCGGGTGCCGCCCGACTTATAAGCCGATGCTATTTTCTGAATCAGTTCCATCTCGAAATGTCTTTTCCGATGAGTGCATTAAGATCTAAATGTGCGGCGGGGAGTTTAGCCGCAGGCATGTTCTTTATAGGTTACGTGTTTTTTGAGGTTTCCAGCAATTTATTTTCTTGGCCGGCCCAACAAGCGCGCGTAAGTACTTTGCCTTCATTCTGTTCGGATGGGGTATTGTAGAAATAACGATGATCGGGGCAATGCCTAGGTGATGACGCGCAGCCTTGCGAAGGGCGGGAGGAACCGATTCCGGCATCACCGTCTTGCTGAAGTCCGGATTTTTCCAGAACTCCACTTCCGCGGTGTGAGCGATTTTAGTTAGGCGGGCGAACGTCAGTAGTATCGCGAATGCGTTCACCGTGTTGTCCGAACGGCAACAATCGAAGCCCTGTTGATTGATGTTCCGCACGCAACAATGTGGTTGCCGGCAACGACCTACCGCAGGAAGCAGCGCGTACGTAAGATCGCTCGTGGATGGACCGCCGTCGCCGCGCACGCCGAATATGGCGCCACGCGCGGCGGAAATCTGTAGAGGCAATATCGCACGGAGAAACTACATGAAGATCATCGTCATTGGCGGTACGAGACTTATCGGCAGCAAGTGGTGAAGAATCTTCGCGAGCGCGGTCATACCGCCGTCGCGGCTTCGCCGGCAACCGGCGTGAATACGCTCACCACCAAAGGACTGCGCGAGGCGCTCGAGGGGTGCGACGTCGTCGTCGATCTCGCCAATTCAAGGACAACGCCGTTTTGGCCTTCTTCGAAACATCGGGCCGCAATCTGTTCGCGGCGGAAATCGAGGCCGGTGTCCGGCATCAGGTCGCGCCTTCTGTCGTTGGCACCGACCGGCTTTCGCAAAGCGGCTATTTCCGCGCGCCAAGATCGTGCAGGAAAAACTCATTCGCGATTCGGGCGTGCCATACACGATCGTGCATTCCACACAGTTCTTCGCGCGATCAGATGTCGCGCGTGCGCGGGATGACCACCGCCTGGCCGTGCAGTGTGCCGTCCGCGTCGAGTAGCTGCCACAGTGTGGCTTGCTCGATGATGAAGCGCTCGCCAGACTTGGTAACACGCACGCCCCTGTAGTTCGTCTCGTAGCCGAGCCGCTGCACGCGTTCGAGGAATTGCTGCCGTTCTTCACGATTCGGGGCCTCGGCGGAAAGCCGGGACGGCAACCTGGTGATTTCATTCCAGCTATATCCAAAGCGGCGCTGTGCGGCCTTGTTGCCGTAAATAAAGACCGGGTCTGGATCGGTATTGTGCGCGAGTACCGCGAATGGGGCATGTTCATAGAGCCATTCGGTCGCTTCAATAACGGACATGACGTGCGGAACCAGCCGGTGACCGACTAGCCGGGCGTAACTGTCGGAAAGCAGTTGGTAAAAAGCCGGATTACGGTGGAGTGGAATCATCGGGTTTATCTCGACGAAGAACATTGGGGACACTGGATCAAGGAATCCTGATCCAGATTGTCCATGAATGGCGCATCCAAGTCGAACAACTGAGACCTGACGGGGACAACGGTGTCGAGCGGCCGATCGAAACCATTGCCGCACCGAAAATCCCGCCGAAGCGGGCCTATGCTAAACGTTAGCTGTGCACGAAGGCGAGCAGATCCGCGTTAGCTTCAACCCCGCTGAGATAGACAGGCCGAGTACTGACAAGGGCGTTCCGCGCTCGGAATGAATAACGCCCTGCTGACATTGGTATAGCGTGAGCCGTCAACGTGATCCGCAAAGCCCTATTCACTGGTGAGGAGGACCATCCTCATCGCAACGAGGGCTTACTCGTGCTGATGCTACTTTCCCGACACGTCCACCCCAGAGCGGTCTGCGAGGCTGATTCCGGCTCTATCCGTCCAGTGGATGGCAACGTTGGTTGGACCCGTCGGATCGCCTGTTTCAGTGGGTTTCGACGCCGCTCGAGAAACTGTGTGCGTGAGCGCGTCGAGGGAACATTGGAGATAGAAGCGTAAACAACAAACTAACCGATAGATGAGTGGGTTGACAGTAAAGCGATAGTCAAGATTTCGCGTCAGCTATCGCTTTATAGATCAACCCCGCACACACCGAAACCCCGCATACACATACTGATAGTGCGGCTGAAACCAGTTGCGAAATTCCGGCCGCAGCATGCACAGCGCCGTACGCGCCGAGCCGCCCTTCAGCACGTAATGCTGTCCATCGAAGAAGTTGGCCGAATAGCCGGGATAGAACGGAAACGCTTCGAACCCCGGCAGCGCTGCGAATAGCGTCGAGGTCCATTCCCAACCGTTGCCGAACTGACCTTCCGCACCGAACGTGCTGACGTTGTCCGGATGCGCATCGACGGGCAGTGGGTCCCAGCTGCGGAAATCGAAATTCCCCGATGCCGCGTGCGGCGCGCCGTGCGCCGCGCGTTGCCATTGCGCCTCTGTCGGCAGGGCTTTGCCGGCCCAGCGCGCGTAGGCGCTCGCTTCGGCGTGGCTCACGTAGACGGGCCAGTCAAGCGGCAACGGCACGTCGTCGAACATCGTGCGCAGCGTCCATGCGGTGCGGCCGTCTTCCGACGTGCGTTGCGACCAGCCGGCCGGATGCTCGATGCACTCCGCTTCCTTCCACGCCCAGTCTTTCGGCGACCACCACTTCGGCTCGCGATAACCGCCGTCTTCGAGGAACTCGAGGAACGCACCGTTCGTGACCATGTATCGATCGATCTCGAACGCGGGCACCTCCACGCCCATCTCGCCGAATTCATTGTCCCAGCCGAAACGGCCGGCCTCGCGCGGCATGCCGAGCACGGTCGTGCCGGCGGGCACGCGGACCATCGACGATAACCCGTCGCGCCGCTCCGTGCGCGTCACCACCGGTTCGCGCAATGCGGTGTTTTTCTGCGCGAGCGGCAACTGATGGAGCATGTACGCGAGCGTTTCCGCGTGCATCAACCGATGCTCGATCGCGACGTTCAGCAACTGCACGGCCGCTTCATCGCCCACCGGGTTGCCGAGTTCGTCGAGCGCGGCGTCGATCTGGCGGCGCGCGCGCATCGCATACTCGCCCACGGCGTCGAGCGACGGCCAATCGCTGGGCTGATCGGTGGGAAAGCCGCCGTCTACCGGATCGATGCCGAATGCGAACAGCTGGTCGAGTTCCGGTGCGAAAGCCGGCAGATCGAACAGACGCTGGTCGAACAGATTGCGATCGAACGCTTCGAGATGGCCGATATAGAACACGACACGGTGACGCTCGCGGATCGGCCGTTCATAGAGGTAGTCGGGTTTGACGATTGCAAACAGGTCATCAGTGACTTGACGCGCGTCGTGCAGGCGCTGCACGAGCGGATGATGCGGGGCAGGGTCGCGATTCATTGGGGCCGGGTCTCCATGCAACACGGTCGCCGTGGGGGCGGTCTGAAAACTTTACCCCCTTGCAGACGGCGTGCCAAGACGAACCGCGCGACCGTTCAGCCCCGGCCAGCCGCTCAGACCTGCCGCAAGCCTTCGAGATCGACGATGTGAATATGCTTGCCCCGCGTGTCGATCAGGCCACGCTTTTGAAATCTTGACAGCGTGCGGCTGACCGTTTCGAGCGTCATGCCGAGGTAGCTGCCCATGTCCTCACGCGTCATGCGCAGGTTGAATTCCGACCACGAGTAGCCGCGCTGCGCATTGCGCTGCGACACGTCCAGCAGGAAGGCGGCGACGCGTTCGTCGGCGGACAGCGAGCCGAGCACCATCATCTGCGCGGCCTCGCTGACGATCTGCGCACCCAGCAGCTTGTGCATGCGCTCCTGGATCGAACCGATTTCGCGACATAGCTGCTTCAGCGCACTGTATGGAACGATGCACACTGTGCTGTCTTCCAGCGCGACGGCGCTGCACGCATGGATGTCCGCGCTGATGCCGTCGAGCCCGAGCGGCTCGCCCGCAAGACGCAGGCCGGTGACCTGCTCGCGGCCGTCGCGGTGGACCATCACGGTCTTCATCGAGCCGGAACGCAGCGCGTAGATGCTGTCGAAGCGGTCGCCGCTGAGATACAGCGCTTCGCCGCGCGGCACCGAGCGCGCCGAGCAGATCAGCGTTTCGAGCTTCGGCAGCTCCTCCGCCGACAGCCCCTGGGGCATGCAGATCTGACGCATCGAACAACTGGAGCAGCGCGCGGCGGTGCGTGCGGTGGCGCGTCCCGCCATGGACTCGCGACTGCCGCTCGCGGCAGAGCCGGCGGAGCGGGTCGAGGAACGGGGCACGGCGGTAGGATTCAGCATGTTCTGCGCGCGATTGATTATTGGTAGTGGTGAAATTGTCCCACCCGTTATGACCCTCAACGGGTGGCAAAGTGACGCGTTCGCTGCTTCGCTTTCCTGGCGACGGTGCTGCCCCGACGAGGGTGGGAAGGTGAGCCGCCGCGGCTTATGTCGTCGTGGCTCACCGTCTTGCGCATGATGACCGTGTCAGACGGGTTGCTTGTCGGCGCCCGCGGCGGACGGTACCAGCAGAACCGGCAGCGTGGCCTGGCGCACGCAGCGTTCGGCGACGCTGCCGAGAATCAGCCGCTGGAAGCCACGCCGCCCGTGCGTGCCCATCACGAGCAGGTCTGCGTTGAATTCGGCGGCGGCGTGCAGCACGATCTCGGCGACATCGCCGAGCGACGAAGCCTCGGAAACCCCCGGGTCGCCTTTCACACCTTGCTCGGCCATCACTTTCGAAAACTCCGCACGCAGCTCCTGGCCTTCCTCGATCAGCCGGTTGCGCAGGATCGACGGGTCGTAGCCGGGCGCCTCGAAGTACATCGGCGTATTTTCGACGACATAAAACGGCCGCAGCACAGCGCCATTCGACTTGGCGAGTTCGAGCGCCGCTTCGAACGCACGGCGCGAGGTATTGCTGCCGTCGACCGCTACAAGGATGCGTTTGTACATATCGGCTCCACGTCAAAAAAGCGTCTGCCACATTGCTAGCCGCGGCGGGGTTTTATTGATCTTTTATACCAATGGAGCTTAGATGATTGCCGGAAAAGATGCACTCGACCAGGATGTAAATCAAACATTTGCCAAATATTCAGACCGGGCGCGGACGAAATGGCGGGCGCGGCGGCGCGCGCGAGTGGCCTTGCATGCTTACAAACCGCATAAGTTTGCTGAAGCTGGAACAAGGTTGGCCTTACAATCAGGCCATATTCAGACAAGCTGGCCAGTCCGCTGATGAACGATCGAAAAACCAAGGGCTTACCCGACCAGATCTACGGCGACATTCTCAACCGCATCCTCGAAGGCGAGTACAAGGAAGGCGAACGGTTGCCAACCGAGCATGCGCTGGCGGAGCGTTTCGCCACGTCCCGGCCGACCGTGCGCGAAGCGCTCGCGCGATTGCGGGCCGACGGCATCATCTCGACGCGGCACGGCTCTGGAACGACCGTCGCGCGGCGCCCCGACCCGGACGTGCGCCGCTTCGCGCCGCTCGAAACGCTGTCCGATATCCGCCGCTGCTATGAGTTTCGCATCGTGACCGAGGCGGGCGCGGCCGCGCAGGCAGCGCTGAAGGCCGACGCCCAGGACATCGCCGCGATCCAGCATGCGTGGGACGAGCTCGAGCGCATCATCGAGGCGCAGGGCATCGGCGCGAAGGACGACTTCCTGTTCCACCAGGCGGTCGCGCGGGCGTCGAAGAATCCGTTTTTCATCACGGTGATGTCGTTCATCGAGGAACAGATCCTGTTCAGCATGAACCTGTCGCGCAATCTGTCGCTGGTCAAAACGGTGGAGCGGCAGCGGGTGGTGCAGGCCGAGCACATGGCGGTGCTCGACGCGATCCGCCGCAAGGACTCGGCGGCCGCGGGCGCCGCGATGCGCGCGCATCTCGAGAACGCGCTGGAACGGATGTTCGGTTCCTGAGTCCGCGCGCGCGGGTGAAGGTGTCGAGATTTCGGTGCGGCCACGCTCCGGCGCGGCTCAAGCCGCGTCGGCGACCGGCCCGAATAGTGAGGTCAGCGTTTTCGCGCTTACCGCGACGTCGAGCGCAACGGCCCGTTCGACGCCGATCTGCAGCGGCGGCCCGAGCCGGCTGATATCGAGCCCGGCACGGCGCAGCATGCGCTCGATCGGCGTGGTAGTCACCGTGACGTAATGCGTGATGCCCATGCGCTGTGCGAAGCGCATCACTTCCTGAATTGCGCGAATTGTCATATCCGTGAAACCAAAAGACTGTTCCTCCCCGTTGGTTTCGATCGCCCAGCGGCTGAGTTCCCAGATATGTCGGCCGACCGGCGCGGCCGCGCCATGCAGCAGTTGCGGGAAGGTGTCTTTCAGCATGTTCGGACCTTCGGTCGGCATCAGTCGCCAACAGCCGCGCAACCGTTCGTCTTCGCCCTGAATCAGCATGTAGTACGGCCCGAGCGCGTCGTAGCCGTCTATCTCCATTCCCGCGATGGTCGGAATTTCCCAGCCGAGCCGGCCGTGAAAGACCCGGGCGCGCAGCCGGTACATCTCGTTGATCAGTTCGTTGTCGAATTCCTGCCGGAGTCCAATACGGATCGTGGTTTGCATGACGTTCTCCTGTGCGTGTCGGGTACTGCCAGATACGCAGGAAAACTTATGCATTCTGAATCTTTGCGCCACCTACCTACCTGGATAGGTGTGGATGCTTATCGGGTATCGCAAAATTCACACACGTATCCGCCCCCAACCTACAAGGGTCCAAAATGGAACTCCTCGACAATCACTGGCAACCGCAAACCCACCTCCAGGCGCGTCCCTCGGAGGTCTCTTCGGCAGTGGATCGTGTTCTGATCATTGCCTACCGGAAGAAGAAAAAAGAGAGCCAGCGTCGTTTCTGGGCTCGCTTCGGCGTCACGCAGTCGCGCGGGAGCCGCTTCGAGTCGGGTGCGGAGATCCCGGCGCCGGTGTCGATCCTGCTTGGCCTTTACTTCATGAAAACCGTGTCGGACGCCGATCTTGGTCGCGCCGAGCGCGTGATGTACAGCCGCGACGCGGCCGCGCTGCTCAACCCGGGTCAATAAGCCCAAGCTGGGCCGCGATCACGGCGGCCGCGCGCCGTGAATTCACGCCGAATTTCGCCCTGATGTTTTTCATGTGGAAGTTCACCACGGCTTCCGAGCAACTCAGGATGTGGGATATCTCCCACGTGGATTTGCCGCGCGCGGTCCATTTCAGACATTCGCGCTCGCGCGGAGTCAGCTTCGGCATCAAGCTCTGCGCATGCGAATCCAGATGCTGTTTGCTGGTGTCGATCACCAGGTCGCGCAACAGCACGAGATTCGGCAACGCGGCGTTCACATGGCGCCTGAACCCGTCCGACGGCTTGTCGTCATTGACGAAGCACATCATGCCGGCTTCCTGATTCGGCCCATGAATCGGCAGCGTCACACCCGCACCCAAGCCGTACGAGCGGGCTTCCTCGTACAGGGCTTGCTGTGGCGGGGTGGCGAAAATCTCTGGCGTCCAGATGAGCGGCGCGGAGCGTGACAGGCAGTGCGCGACCGTCGGGTCGATATGCACCATGCCCTGTTCGTCATAGGTCTGCCGCCATGCCGGCGCGTAAGTGCTGCGCAGGTAAGCGTCCTCGAGACGCATGGTGGGCCGCGGCAGCATCGCGACCAGTATCCTGTCGAAGCCCCACGTTTCGGCGAGGCCCGTAATCACGCCGAACCATTCCGCCTCATCGGCGGCGTCCAGTAGCGGTGCCATCTGCTCGATAAAGTGTAGCGACAATTTTTTGGCTCTCTCAGGCTCGCAAACATCCCATTCGCGGTTATTGGCAGACAAACTTCGGTCCGCTCTTTTGGTCCGCATAATCTATCACTAAAAACTCGAAAGCAATGCGCTGCTGCTGCGCGGGGTAAACGATAGCAGCCATGTGATAGCAAGGGCGGTGTTGCCTATTATTATGCTGATTGAAATAGATTTTTAACCCGCCCGGGTCTCGGGCGAGAAATGCGGCTAATCGGCATCCGGCTACCGCATTTTAATGTGTTTCATTGACAGCATTATTTCTTTCGTGATTCGGAATTAATCGCATTTACTCGATTAGTTGGGAACGCGGGTTATTTGCGCGTCGCGTCGGTCTTGCCAAACAAGCGCCTGCGCGGTTTGCATGTGGGCTGTGGCTCCATTGTTATACAAAAGGAAATTTCGTGAGCGGTTCGTGGGCAATTCGCCGCCGGCGGCATTTTGGGGGCGATCGCCATCCGCAGGTTGTTTGACAACATTGTAATGCCGATGCTACCGTGAAACCTCCGCCCAGCACGTGTGCGCGTCAACCATCATGAACGATTCTCCGCTGCGCGACGGCGCGTTCGCCGCGTCGGTCATGGCCGTGCCGCCGCTCGCGCGCCGCGCCGACTACACGCTCGACCCTGCTCGCAATCTCGCGCTGATCCGCCATATCGAAGCGGGTGGCGTACGCACGCTACTGTATGGCGGCAACGCGAACCTCTATCACGTCGCGGTCAGTGAATACCGCGAGCTACTGGACCTGCTCGCCGAAGCCGCGAGTCCGGGGACACGCGTGATTCCGGCGCTCGGTCCCGACTACGGCAAGATGCTCGATCAGGCGCGCATCCTCGCGCAGACGCGTTACCGCACCGCGATGGTGCTGCCGCTCGGCGGCGTTACTACGTCCGAGGGCGTCGAGACGGGCCTCACGCGGATCGCCGACACGGCCGGCATGCCGCTCACCTTGTATATCAAGAGCGAAAACTACGTGGCTGTCGATGCGCTCGCGCGGCTCGTCGAGCGTGGCACGTTGAGCGCGGTCAAATACGCGATCCCGCGCGACGATCCCGCCGACGATCCCTATCTGCGCCGGCTGCTGCAATGCGTGCCGGCCGCGAAGATTGTATCGGGCATGGGCGAGCGGCCAGCGCTCGTGCATCTGCGCGAGTTCGGGCTGGCAGCGTGGACGACCGGCAGCGGCTGCATCGCGCCGAACATGGTGATGGCGTTGCTGCGCGCGGTGCAAAGCGGCCGGAGCGCCGATGGCACCGATAGCGCGGACAACGACACCGCCCAGCGTTTGTACGATGCGTTCATGCCGCTCGAAACGCTGCGTAACGACATCTCGCCGATCCGCGTGCTGCACGACGCGATCACGTTCACGGGCCTCGCCGACATGGGGCCGTTGCTGCCGCTGCTCAGTTCGACACCGCGCGAGCATCATGCGAAGATCGCGCAGACCGCGTGCACGCTGCTCGCTCTCGAGCGCGAGTTCGCACCCACCCAATCGAACCGCTCCGACACGCAGGCAAGCACATGACCGAACACAGCCGACGCTATCCCGATCCTTCCATCCGTGTGTTCGATCCGCGCTTCAAGTCGTTGATCATCGCATCGGCGTCGGTCGAATGTCTGTATCAGGGCACGCGCTGGTCGGAGGGGCCGGTGTGGTTCGGCGACGGCCGCTATCTGCTGTGGAGCGATATTCCGAACGACCGCATCCTGCGCTGGGACGAAACGACGGGCGCGGTCAGCACGTTCCGTCAATCGTCGAACAACGCGAACGGCCATACGCGCGATCGCGAAGGGCGTCTCGTCAGTTGCGAGCACCTGACGCGGCGTGTGACGCGCACCGAGTACGACGGCTCGATCACCGTGCTCGCCGACCGCTATCAGGGCAAGCGCTTCAATTCGCCGAACGACGTGGTCGTCAAATCGGACGGCTCGATCTGGTTTACCGACCCGACCTTCGGCATCGAAGGTTTCTACGAGGGCGAGCAGCAGCAGTCCGAACTGAAGCCGTGCGTGTATCGGATCGACGGGCAGTCGGGCGAGGTCTCGATGGTCATCGACGACGTGCTCGCCCCGAACGGTCTCGCGTTTTCGCCGGACGAGTCGCTGCTGTACGTGGTCCAATCGCGCGGCGAGCCGCGCAAGATCCGCGTATTCGATGTCGAGGCCACTGGCAAAGGCACGACGGTGTCGAACAACCGCGTGCTGATCGACGCGGGTCCGGGCACGCCCGACGGCTTTCGGGTGGACGTGCACGGCAACCTGTGGTGCGGCTGGGGCATGGGCACCGACGAACTCGACGGCGTGCGCGTCTTCACCGCGCAAGGCGAGCCGCTCGGCCATATCGCACTACCGGAGCGTTGCGCGAACGTTTGCTTCGGCGGACGGCATCGCAGCCGTCTGTTCATGGCGGCGAGCCACGGCTTGTATTCGCTGTTCGTCAATACGCAGGGCGTGCGCGGGGGTGAGCAGTTGTCCGCTAACTAGACAACAGCTGTTGCAGCCACTGCGGACGCTCGGGTTTGCCCTTAATTCGCGTTACCAGGCATTGAACGGCAAGGATTTCACGTCAATCGAGCCACTTTTGACCAGGCCTCGCGCTCTCGACTATTTGCTTGACATCGGCTGTTACGCTTCGCTATGTTCCCTTGGTAGAAAGATACCGCCCGCATGCAACACATCGACCAGCGGGCTTCCATACCAAGAAGCGAGGAGACGCAATGACTGTTTCGCACAGGCTGTCGTTCAAGCTGGTATCCGTCTGTATCGCCGCGAGTGCGGCGTTCGCTCTTGCCGCGCACGCGGCCGATCCGGTCACGATCAACATCGTCGACGTGGCCGGCGATCTTCAACTCACGCAGAAGGGCTTCGAGGCGTTCAAGGCGAAGAATCCGAATCTCGTTGCGAACATCACGTTCACGAACGCTCCGTCACCGCAATTGCCCGGCAAGATCAAGGCGATGCAGGCAGCGGGACGCTCCGACATCGACCTCGTTTTGACCGGCACCGACGCGCTCGCGGCCGGCATCGAACAGAACCTGTGGATCAAGCTGCTGCCCGATAACGCGGCGCAGTTCCCCGGTGTGCTCGACAAGTACGCGCCGGGTCCGCGCAAGATGCAGGATCTGGCGCAGGGCTACGGTCTCGAGGTCGCGTATATGCCGGCTGGTCCGCTGCTCGAATACAACCCGGCCAAGGTCAGCGATCCGCCGAAGACACCCGAGCAACTGCTGCAATGGTGCAAGGCCCACCCCGACAAGCTGATCTACGCGCGGCCGGCCAATTCCGGTCCTGGCCGCACGTTCCTGATGGGCTTGCCCTATGTGCTCGGCGACAAGGACCCGCAGGACCCGGTGCACGGCTGGGACAAGACGTGGGCGTACCTGAAGCAGTTGAACGACTGCATTCCGTACTATCCGGGCGGCACCTCGGCGGTGATGAAGGAACTGGGCGAAGGCACGCGCGACATGACCGTGACCGTGACCGGCTGGGACATCAATCCGCGCGCGCTCGGCATCGTGCCGGCCGAATTCCGCGTACAGCCATTCGACAACATGACGTGGGTCAACGACGCGCACTACATGGTGGTTCCGAAGGGCGTGCCGAAGGAAAAGCTAGACGTGCTGTACAAGATGATGAACTTCATGCTGGAGCCCGCGCAGCAAGCATTGACCTACGACGACGGCTACTTCTACCCGGGCCCGGCGATCAAGGGCGTCACGATCGAACAGGCGCCCGCGCATAGCCAGGAGGTGCTGCAAAAGTATGGCCGACCGGAATACGCGAAGATGTTGAGCGATCGTCCGCATGCGTTACCGCTGAATGCGGCGGCAATGGTCGCGGCCTTCAGGAAGTGGGATACAGACATCGGCGCGCAGAAGACCCGATAGGCCTTCACCGTTGCGACGGAAAACGAGGCGAAACGCAGCGCGGCGTCAGGTAGCGCCGCGCTGCGTGTTTGCGGCGACCACGCGCGCCTCGGCTTAACTGCCTGATGCGCCGCGCGCACCGCACGCGCGGCACTTGCGACAGCCGTCGTCTCACGCGGATCAGGAAACCGTATGAAGCATCACTTTGAGCAGTTACGGCTCGACTCGGTGAGCCGCAGTTTCACGAACGCGCAAGGTCACGCGATCGCCGCGCTGCAGGGTCTCGATCTGACGATCCGGCGCGGCGAGTTCATCGCGCTGCTGGGACCGTCGGGTTGTGGCAAATCGACGGCGCTGAACTGCATCGCCGGATTGCAGCCGCTCACCGGCGGCGGCATCTGGCTCGACGAGCGCCGCATCGACGTGCTGCCGCCGGAAAAGCGCGGCTTCGGCATGGTGTTCCAGAACTACGCGCTGTTCCCGCACATGAGCGTGCTCGACAACGTCGGCTTCGGGCTGAAGATGCGCGGCGTCGGCAAGAGCGAGCTCGCGCGCCGTGCACGCGAGGCCTTGAAACTGGTGCAACTGACAGGGCATGAGCAGAAGCTGCCCGGCCAATTGTCCGGTGGCCAGCAGCAGCGTGTCGCAATCGCGCGTGCGATCGTGATCGAACCGCCGCTGATCCTGATGGACGAGCCGCTATCGAATCTCGATACGAAGCTGCGCATCGAAATGCGCGCGGAGATTCGCCGCATCCATACGCAGCTCGAACGCGCGACGCTGTACGTGACGCATGATCAGGACGAAGCGCTCTCGATGGCCGATCGCATCGTCGTGATGAGGGAGGGCGTCGTGCAGCAGGTCGCGACGCCGAAAGAGGTCTATACGCGGCCGCGCAATCTGCATGTCGCGCGCTTCATGGGCTATCGCAACGTCGCCGAGTTCACGCTGGAGGGCATGCAAGGAGAGGGCGTCGTGGTCAGTGCGAACGGTGTGCGGCTGATCGGCACGGCGATGGCCGGCTTCGACAGCAAGCGCGTGAGCGTCGCGCTGCGCCCCGAAGACATGGAGCGCGCCGAGCCCGGCGCCGACAACGCGTTCGAGGCGCTGATCGACGCGGTCGAATACGGCGGCCACGATTCGCTGCTGCGGGTGAAGACCGCGTACGGCGACGTGTGGGCGCGCGTGACCGGTGAATGCGCGGAGGGCGAGCGCATCATGCTGCGCGTGCGGCCGTCGTGCGTGCTGGTCTACGATGCCGAGGCCGCATGAACACGCCGACGCTCGTCCCCCCGCTTACTCCCCGCGCGCCGCGCGATGCCAAGGCCTGGCTCGTCGCGCCCGCGCTGCTCTTTATCGTCGCGCTGTTCATCTATCCGTTCGCGTACGGTCTCGCGCTGTCGTTCCGGCCGATGAACGGCGGCGGCCTATGGGCCAACTATCTGACGTTCTTCACCGACACCTCGATGTGGCCGACGATTCTCGTCACGCTGAAGCTGTCGGTGCCGGCCACGCTGATCAACGTTGGCGTGTCGGTGCCGGTCGCATTCGCACTGCGCCGCTACTCGCGTTATCAGAAGATCGTCACGACGCTGCTGGTGATTCCGGTGACGCTCGGCACCGTGCTGATCGCCGACGGCATGCTCACGTACTTCGGTCCGCACGGCTGGCTGCCGCAGGCATTGCAGGCGCTGCATCTGTACACGCAAGAGGTGCGGCTCACGCACAACTTCACGGGCGTGCTGCTGTCGCTGATCGTGTCGGGCTTTCCGTTCGCGTTTCTGTTGACGCTTTCGTACGTGACCGGCATCGACCCGACGCTCGCGAGCGCGGCGGCGACGCTCGGCGCGAGTCCGTGGCAGCAGTTTCGCCGCATTTATTTTCCGCTGCTCGTGCCGGGACTCACGATGGCCGCGTGTCTGTCGTTCGTGCAGGCGTTCTCGGTGTTTCCGTCGGCGGTGCTGCTCGGCGCGCCCGCGGGTCCGACGCGCGTGATGTCGATTGCCGCGGCCGAAGCCGCATTCGAGAGCTACGACTATTCGCTCGCGTCGGCGATCGCGATGGTGATGGGCTTCGTGCAACTGCTGGTGGTCGCAGCGCTGCTCGGCGCGCGCCGCTGGTTCTATCGTGGTCCCGTTACGGGAGGCAAAGGCTGATGACGACCGATCGTCGCGCGACGCAGCCCGACTGGCCCGCGTCCACCTCCGCTTCCGCATCCGCGGCGCCGCAGCCGGGCGATGGCGCGCGCGAGCCCGCGCAACACGCGCGTCAGCGCGCGAACTTGCCGGGCCGCATCTGGCAGGTGCTGGTGTGGGCCGTGATGGCGTTTTTCCTGATCAACGTCGTGCTGCTGATTGCGACCGTCGCGGTGAATTCGATCGCGACGCGCTGGTTCGGCACCGCGTTGCCGCAAGGCTTCACGCTGCACTGGTATGCACAGGCGTGGAGCGACTTCCAGCTCGCGAACGTGCTGTGGGTGACCGTGCAGGTGGTCGGCGCGGTCGTGCTGCTGTCGGTGCTGCTCGGCGTGCCTGCCGCGTATGCGCTCGCGCGCGTGCAATTCCGCGGCAAGCGCCTTGCGATGCTGATCTTTCTGCTGCCGCTGATGGTGCCGCCCGTCACCTACGGCATTCCGATGGCGACCGTGATGTACAAGGTCGGCCTTGCCGGCACGCTATGGGGCGTGATTCTTGCGAACCTCGTACCGGCGCTGCCATTCGTGATTCTGGTGATGACACCGTTCATCGAGCAGATCGATCCGAATCTCGAAGCAGCCGCGCGCATTTTCGGCGCGAACACGTTCCGCTACTTCCGTTACGTGCTGCTGCCGCTGCTCGTGCCGGGTATGCTGGCCGCAGGGTTGCTCGTGCTGGTGCGTACGATCGGCATGTTCGAGCTGACGTTCTTTACGGCCGGTCCTGCCACGCAAACGCTGGTGGTCGCGTTGTACTACGCTGTGTTTTCGACCGGCGTGCGCGCGCCGCAATCGATCGATGCGATGGCGATGATCTATATGGCGATCACGTTGATCTGGGTGCTGATCGCACTACAATTCGTGAGCCCGACGCAGATCGTGTCTCGCGTGAAAGAACAGCGGCGCTGACGCGTGGTCGGCGTCAATCGTGGAGTAGACGTTGGCGAAGAGAAAAACCCCCGAGGAATTGCGCAGTCATCGCTGGTATGGCGCGAACGATCTGCGTTCGTTCGGCCACCGCTCGCGCACCGCGCAGATGGGCTACAACCGGGAGGAATACGCGGGCAAGCCGGTCATCGCGATTCTCAACACGTGGAGCGAGATCAATCCTTGCCACACGCATTTCAAGCAGCGCGTCGATGAAGTGAAGCGCGGCATCTGGCAGGCCGGCGGTTTCCCGATCGAGTTGCCTGTCCAGACCCTCTCCGAGCCGTTCCAGAAGCCCACCACGATGCTGTACCGCAATTTCCTCGCGATGGAAGCCGAGGAGATGCTGCGCTCGTATCCCGCCGACGGCGTCGTGCTGATGGGCGGCTGCGACAAGACCACGCCCGCGTTGCTGATGGGCGCGATCTCGATGGACCTGCCGGCAATCTTTTTGCCCGCCGGCCCGATGCTGCGCGGCAACTGGAACGGCGTGACGCTCGGTTCGGGTTCCGATTCATGGCGCTATTGGGCCGAACTGCGCGCGGGTACGCTGACGCCGGAAGACTGGCAGGGTGTCGAGGGTGGCATCGCGCGCTCGCCGGGTCACTGCATGACGATGGGCACCGCGTCGACGATGACGAGCGCGGCCGAAGCGCTGGGCTTCACGCTGCCCGGCTTCGCGTCGACTCCCGCGCCCGATTCGCGCCATGCGCAGATGGCCGCGAAAACCGGCATGCGGATCGTCGAGATGGTGTGGGAGGATCTGAAGCCGTCGGACCTGATTACGCCGGCATCGGTCGATAACGCGGTGACGACTTGTGTCGCGCTGTCCGGCTCGACCAATTCGGTCGTGCATATGATCGCGCTTGCACGGCGCGCGGGCGTCAAGTTGACGCTCGATCGCTTCGACGAGATCGCGCGCCGCACGCCCGTGCTCGCGAACATCCGGCCGACCGGCGCCTATCTGATGGAGGACTTTTTCTACGCTGGCGGTTTGCGCGCGCTGCTCGCGGAACTGGGCGAGCTGATCGACGGTTCGCAGAAAACCGTGAACGGCCGCACGCTCGGCGAGAACCTCGCGGGCGCGCAGATTTTCAACGACGACGTGATCCGCCGCCGCACGAATCCGCTACTCCGTGACAGCAGCCTCGCAGTGCTGCGCGGCAATCTCGCGCCCAATGGCGCCGTTATCAAGCCCGGCGCGGCCGAGCCGCATCTGCTCGTGCATACGGGCCGCGCGGTCGTGTTCAGCGACTACAACGACATGGCCGCGCGCATCGACGACGACGCGCTCGACATCGACGAAAGCTGCGTGCTGGTGCTGCAGCACGCGGGGCCGGTCGGCGCGGGCATGCCCGAGTGGGGTCAGTTGCCGATCCCGCGCAAGCTGTTGCAAAAAGGCGTGCGCGACATGGTGCGCATCTCCGACGCGCGGATGAGCGGCACGAGCTATGGCGCGTGCGTGCTGCACGTGGCGCCCGAGGCGTTCGTCGGCGGGCCGCTGGCTTTGGTGCGAAGCGGCGATCTGATCGAGCTCGATGTGCCGCGCCGCAGGCTGAACCTGCTGATATCGGACGAAGAGTTCGCGCGCCGCAAGGCTGCGTGGGTCAAACCGGCGGCGCGCTTCGAGCGCGGCTATGGCGCCCTACATCAAGCGCACGCGATGCAGGCGGACCAAGGCTGCGATTTCGACTTCCTGCAGCGCGGCGGCGCGAGTCCGGAAAGCTCGGGCGAGCCGGAAATTCACTGACGCTCAATACCCGACGCGATACACGCGCCCCGTCTGCGCGCCTTCCACGCTGCGCAGATAAGCAAGCGCAGCGCGTTGTGCGCTGACGGGTTCGAAGCCGCGAAAGAACGGCGCATAAGCCTCCATCGACTCGGTCAGCACGGTCGGACTCACGACGTTGATGCGCAGCCCGCGCGGCAGTTCGATCGCCGCGCCACGCACGAAGCCTTCCAGCGCGAGATTGACGGTCGTCGCGCTCGCGCCCTGCGCGATCGGCTCGTCGCCCAGAATGCCGCTCGTCAGCGTGAACGAACCGCCGTCGGTCACGTACGGCAGCGCCGCGAACACGACGTTGATCTGGCCCATCAGCTTGTCGCGCAGCCCGACCCAGAACTGCTCGATGCTCATCTGCGCCAGCGGACCGAAATGCACGTTGCCGGTCGCGGTGACGACGCCGTCCACCTTGCCGATGTCGCGAAACAGCCGCTCGACGCTCGCGGGGTCCGTGCTGTCGACGTGATATTGCCCGCGCGTCGCGCCCACCTCGATCACTTCGTGACGCGCCTTCAACCCCTCGCTGACGGCGTGGCCCAGCGTGCCCGTGGCACCGATGACGACGATCCTTTTCATCCGCAACTCCGTTAAACGAACCAACCTTAAACAAAGCAAAGCACGCACCAGAATAAAACGGTGCGTGCGACGTGAATGCCTGATTTAATCGGATTAAATGCGGTAATTCAAACGCGCGCGTATAAAGGGATGATACGCGCGCGTCCGCCTATTTCACGCGGTGTAATTCGATAACGCGCGCGGGCCGCAAATGATTGAGCGCGTAGTGGATGCGGCCGCGATCCTGGCGCTGTCCGACTGGACGCGGGTCGACGTACTGGTTGTCGGCCGAGTAGACGGCGAGCGGCTCGGCCATGCCCTTGTCGATCACCGCGTAACCGGGCTCGAGCGCGAGCAGCAGATGATTGCCGCCAAGCCGGCTGTCGAAGCCGGCCATGCCGTCGCGCGCCTCGGGCACGCTGTTCTCGAGCGTCGCATTGCTGGTTGTGATTTCGTCGGGCGAGATCGCGCCGTGGCCCGCCAGACGGGCCGCTTCATGGTTCTTGCCGTCGGTGTCGACGGTGCTGTCGTGCGTGCGATCGTTGTGCAGGTCCGTGGTTGGTGGGTCCTTCGGGTCGGGTTTCGTGCCGGCATTTTCGGGTTTGCTGATCGCGCTGTCCATCGTGCATCTCCTGAAGAGGACATTCGAAGAAAGAGCAAAAGCCGTTCCGACTGACACGGCGCCGCTTTGCGCGGGAGTCGCGATGCGTTGTCCGCCATGATTCGATGCGAGTGGCGTTGCCCACGCGATTGAATGGCGATGAGGTCCGCGATTCATTTCGTTTTTTTTAATGGACGCGTATTTTCTACAGAGTATGATTCTACTCCTGCGACCGACGCGCGGATAAATTGGCGGCATGCTCCGGCTGTTCACCATGGTCGGAAAAAATTAACAAACAAATGGCCGCGCGACCGAGAAAATGTTACGGGGCTTCAGGGGCGGGTGACTCATGCACTTCGATGCTGCATTCACACATCGCGGCTATCTATTGAATTGCGAACCGGCGCGCTCGGGCGACGGCTCCTGGCAACCGTATGTGGTGATCTCGCGCTCGAGCGACGGCGAACTGGTCGCCAACCGTTTCTTCCCCACGGAGCTGCGCTTCTCAGACGAAGCCGCCGCGATCGCGCACGCGCGCGATTGGGCAGTGCGCTGGATCGACGCGAGCAGTCTGACAATCTGACGTCAGGGAACGATGCATGCGTGCAGGCACGCGCCGACGCAACGAGCCGAGCCGATCTGCGCGCCGCCGGGCGGGCAGCGTTAAAACGCGGTAATCTCTGCTGGATAACCACTTTGAACCGTGCACGCTGCACGGCGCCGTCCCTTATGCCCAACGAGCCTTCCCCGAACTGGGGCCTTGAACAGATCGTCGCCGATCTGCGCGCCTCGCGCGAGCAATTGCATCGCACGCGGCATCCGCTCGGCATTCGCGAGTTGCCATCGCGCGAAGCGGTGGTCAATATCGTGACCGGCTTGCGCGCCGCGATGTTTCCGACGCACTACGGCGCGCCCGATCTAACCGACGAGACGGTCGACTACTACGTCGGCCACACGCTCGAAAGCACGTTGCGGCTGCTCGCCGAACAGATTCGCCGCGCGCTGCGCTTCCTGCCAGAGTTCGGCGCGACGCCCGACGCCGAGTTGCGCGAGCGCGCATTCGCGGTGGCGCGCGAGTTCGCGACGCAGCTGGCGGGCATCCGCGCGCTGCTCGTCAGCGACATCCAGGCTGCGTATACCGGCGACCCCGCCGCGCAGCACATCACCGAAATCCTGCTGTGCTATCCGGGCGTGTGGGCGATGACGCATCACCGGCTCGCGCATGCGCTGCATCGGCTCGGCGTGCCGCTGCTCGCGCGCTTCATCAACGAGATCGCGCACTCGGCGACCGGCATTGACATTCACCCGGGCGCGACGATCGGGCCGAGCTTCTTCATCGATCACGGCACCGGCGTGGTGATCGGCGAGACCGCGATCATCGGTGAGCGCGTGCGCGTCTACCAGGCGGTCACGCTCGGCGCGAAGAGTTTCGCGGCCGACGAAGACGGCATGCTGATCAAGGGCAACGCCCGGCATCCGATCGTCGAGGACGACGTCGTGATCTACGCGGGCGCGACGATTCTCGGACGCGTGACGATCGGGCGCGGATCGGTGATCGGCGGCAACGTGTGGCTCACGCATAGCGTGCCGCCGGGCAGCAGCGTATCGCAAGGCAAGATCCGCGAAGGAGAGCGCACCGACAATGGGCGGCAGTGATGGTCGCCTGGCCGCGGCCGGCTGCATCGCTGCGCCTAGCTGATCGGCCAATGGCGTAACCACGGCAACGCATGCATGCCATGCCGCCACACATGCTCGCCGATGAACCACGCGGCCACCCACGACGCCGCGACGACGATCAGATCGCAGTGCCCGCTATTCCATAGATTCAACGAATGTCGCCCGGCGATCCACGGCACGCCGAGCGGATTCGGCCAGTCGGCGAGCAGATGCATCAGGCCGCCGCACGCGAAGCCGAACGCGGGCGCCGCGTAGATCGAATGTCCGAGCATGTGATACGACGCCGCGAGCAGCGCGAGCCAGCCGATGCCCCAATGCGTCAACGTGCGATGCGCGATCCACAGCCGCCGCGCGCGTGACCACCATGCAACTTCGAGCCAGTCCGGCGCGGTGCTGCCAGCCACGCCGGCGATGAAGCTCAGCAGCACGCCAGCGTGAAACGGACCGCCGCCGCTGCGCGCGACGATCGCCGCCGCGATGATGCCGGCTGCGAAACCGGTCGCATGATGCGCTTTGCTGGATGCCATCGACATTCGCGACACAAGTGCCGCGCGAAAAACAAAGGGCGGCTATGTTCGCAGATGAGCGCGTAAAAAAATAGCCGATGGGCGAGATATAAATTCGCGCATCGGCCTTCCGTGAGTGATGCGCACGGCGTTCAAGTGCGCCGCGCCGCTCAGGTCGCGCAGCGTGCGATAGCGAAGCGCATTTCCTCTTCGGGTGGATCGTCGGGCGCGTTGGCCGGATGCATGACCTTGATGACCGTGCTGCCGTTGAGCGGGGTCAGCGTGACGAAGTATGAGTTGTGCGAATCGGCGCCGACCGCGAGTTCGGTCGCGGCGCCGGTGTGCGAGGTACGCACGCGCGGCAGACGTCCTTCGAGGCAGGCGGCGATGGACGCAGGCGTGCGTGACGACGACACGTACACGAGCGGCGCGGACGCATCGCGCGCGGGGCCGCCCGACGAACCGCAAGCGGCGAGGGTGGCAGTGAGGGCGGCAGCGGGGGCAAGCAGGAGAAGTCTTTTCATGATCCGATCGTCGGCGTTCCCAGTCATGCATGGGAAGGTGAGGCGCGGGCGAAGCGCGATGCGCTGGCGGACAGCGCGATGCTTCGCGACGAAGCTGCCGTGCAGGCGGCGCGGTTTCGCGGCGTCGCACGGCGGCCGGGGCAGTATACCGAGCAAGCGCCGGCGTCGTCACTAGCGCGGCCAGGGAATCGCCTTGCAGCGACACGGTGTGCCACTTCGGCTTGCCCGAGCCGTTGGAGCCGCTCACCTTCCTCGCTGCCACGCGGACCAAAGCAGGTGTTCGACAATGAGCCGCTGCCCTGCTGCCCTGCTGCCAGCTGCTGTGACCGCCCTGGTTGTTCGAGTAGACGAGACCCGCGTCGAGCGAGCCGTGCAAAGTGACGCTGCCTTGCGCGTGTACGGTGATTGCGAAGGCGCTCATCAGGCCTGCCGTGGTGGGGCTTCTTTGCATGTTCGGGATTCACTCCGTGGTACGTGGAGAATTGGCATGTTGAGCGCCATTCCCAGCGAAGTGTAATTACCGCTATGCAGATATTTAATTATTCGTCTTACAACAGTTCATTTTCGAAGTCGAGATTATGTGAATTAATCGTGTAAGTGCAGGCCGCCAAAAGGAATTATTTTAAAAAGGAATGGGCGGCTGCGCCGTCAAGTCCAGCGACGTTGCCGGACCGTTACGACACAAGGCCTCCCGGCCAGCATCGGAGGCCCTCATTTGCGCCGATTCCCACCTTTTTGCGCAACGCAGTCTTACGAAGAAAGCGTTAAATCAAGGTGGGATGCCACTTATAATTTCGATAGACCCCTTCGACCAAAGGGTGTCTTTTTCATTTTTACACGCGGCTTTCGGGCCGCGTTTTTTTATCTGACATTTAAAGCGGTTTTTATACATTCTCGCGTAAGGGTAAATAGAATTTTTCGCCCCTCGAGCGGCTTCGCCGTTCCGAGCGCGCCTTGTCCGTTCGTCAGAGCGAGCAGGGCGAAGCGGGCCGGGCAGGTAGAATCGCGGGTTCGAAATCTGTTTGTGCGCCCCGCGAAGTGAGTGAACCTGTGATGAACGACACGCCCTTTCCCTCGACCGACACGAATGCCGGGTTCCTGGCCGACGACTCGTCCGGACCGGACGAAAGCGTGCATGAAGAGCGTCTGTGGCGCGATAACGGCTGGACCGCGCGCATCATCAAGAACGAAGACGACGAAGGCTGGGCCGTCGAAATGATCAAGGACGGCGAGGCGGAGCCCGCGCTCGTCGGACCTTGGACGATGGGTCGCAACAAGAAGGATCCGAAGCCGCTCGACGTGTCGGCGTTCAACACGCTGGTGAAAACCGCCGCGGAAGTGCTGCGTCGCCACGAGCAGCAACTGCGCGCGCAACTGCACAAGGCGGTGCGCGTGCCGAGCGCGGACGGCAACGACGAATTCGACATCACGCTCGACATCGTTCCGGACGAAGACGAGCCGTACGCGCTGTTGAGCGCGCTCGATATTTTCGGCGAGCAGATCGCGCAGGTGCAGGTCGCGCCGACCTTCAAGCTCAGCAAGGCGAGCGCCGCGGCGTGGGTGGCGAACGAGTTTCGCCGGCCGGGGTAAATGGCGGTTGCAGGCGCGGTTGCGTCGTGACCGGATCGTCTTAGGCCATCCGGCCGAGGAGCCAGCGAACGGGAATCTCGCGATAATTTGCGGTCTCTTTTGGCGGCCTCGCGAGCTGGACTTGAAATGGATTTCGATTTTGCGACGAGGTTTTATCGACGTGGCGGATGTTCGCTATGACCTCGCTCATCTGCTTGCCAGCGCGTTTACTTTCGCGATTCCCGCCGCGCCGCGATTTCCGGCAGTGTCGGCAACGGTCCACGTCGAATACACGTCGCATTGCGTGTCGTTTGGAGCGGGCGACCGGGCCACTCGATTTCGAAGTGCTCGGCAACGCGCGCAGAATACTCGATCACCGCAATGTGGCGCGCGCGTTTTGCCCCGACCGACACCGCTGGTCGCTCAATCTGCCGGCGATCATCGCGCAGTTGGCAGAGCGGCGGTGCTATTTCACTGGCCGTTCGAACTGGCTCGTGATCGAAGATATCGATGATCGTGGCGAAGCGGTCGAATACGAGGTGTTTTTCCGTTTGCGCCGGGCGGCGGCAGCGCAACTGCGGCTCGTGATCGAGAGCGCGTATGTGCGCAACCCTGGCAGCCCGCAAGCGGCAGGCAAGCCGGGTATTCCTCGCAACCGCCGGAGCATCGTGCGGTTTCGCGTGATGGCGGCCAAGATTTTGAGAGGCGAATCGATCCGCGATCCGAGCCTGGGTCGGCAGTAGAAAAGAATTGGATGTGTGAGAGCGGCCGGGCCAGAAACGGGTGAGGCCCCGCGCGGGGGCCTCATAACTTCGCGGGAGCGCTTGATCGGTGCGACCGACGTAACCAGCACGGCTGGACCCTGTTGACCAGGAGGCAGATAGACACCCTTGCGGAGCCCCGAAAAATCTATCTGGCAGGATTATACCGTGCCAATCCTGCTCCGAGCTATCTCAATACCGATGGCCGCAGCCAGCGCGTGCCGCCACCAACCCCTAGTTGCGCTTGCAAAAAATCGCGGTGATCAGCGGTGCGACGTGGTGCACGATCGCCGTACTGCCGGCGTTCTCGAGCGCGCTTTTAACCTTGTCGTCGCCGCCGAACACGACGGCGCCATACGCGGACTGCGCGACCGGTTCGCCGTCGCCGACCCGGAACATCGGGTCGTCTTTTTCGAAGCCCACCACTGCGAATACGCGGAAACCGAACGCGGTTAGATGCGCACCGGGCATCGGCGAGAACGCGTTGATCGAGTTGCTTTCGACGTGACTTGGCTTCGGGTTGATCAGTTGCTGCTGCATCAGATCAGCAATGAACTGGTGGCCGCTCTCATTGCATACGAGTGGCGCGTCGAGCTCCACGGCAAAAGAGGACAGCGGCAGCGCGGCGGCTGCGGCAAACAGCAGAGGGACAAGAAGACGGTTCATGAGTGTAGGCGGGCGTCCACAGTCGATGCCGTGGATTAGCAACCACTGCGCCATCCCCCGGAGGGGCGCGAGCGGTGCTGCACATCGAACAGATTCCGCGTGACTGGCACAACTGGATTCGCACTTTACAGCGATTCGGCGAATTCCGCTTTGTGGCGGACATACAAACGGTATTTGCAATTGCCGGGAAATATACCGACAAAACAGCAAGCTTTCAGAATCCCGTATATATTTCCGCCTTATGACTTCGCAACCCCGACCTCCAATAAACGTCCCGCCGCCACGTACGTGGGATGCCCGGCTCGCTCGCCGGCTCGTGACACCGCTAATCGATACCTGGGTCACCCCGAATCATTTGACCACGCTGCGCCTGCTGATCGGCGTCGCAGGCGCGCTGTGCCTTGCGCACGGGGGATTCGGGTGGGCCAATGCGGGAGCACTTCTGATAGTCCTGTCTAATTTCGTCGATCACACCGACGGCGAACTCGCGCGCGTCGGCGGCAAGTCGAGCCGTATCGGTCATTTTTACGATCTCGCCTGCGATGCTCTCGTGACCGTGATGCTGTTCGTCGGCATGGGTATCGGTGTCGGCGGTGCGCAGATGGATGCTTTGAAGCTCGCGCCCGGCATGCTCGGCGCGGTTGCGGGTGTCGCGGTTGCCCTGATCTTCTTCTTGCGCATGCGGATCGAGGAAATGGTCGGCAAGGCCGGCACGAAGCAGGCGTCGGTGGGGGGCTTCGAAACCGAGGACGTGCTTTACCTGCTGCCCATCGTCACGCTGACGAATGTCGTCGCGCCGTTCGTGGTGGTCGCGTCGATCGGCGCGCCGCTGTTCGCCGCATGGGTGGTGATCGACTACTGGCGCGTCGCGCGCCGTAGCGCTCGCCTGACGGCCAAGGCCCCCGCCACTTCAGAAACCAGTCAACAGTGGGCCAGCAAATGAATCTGCACGCCGAAGACGACGTGATCGCGCCCGTGTCGACAGGCACGCCCGTGGCGGCGCTCACGCCCGCGCCCGATGCCGACCGCGCGGTCGCGAGCCGTACCCGCACGTTCGACAACGCGCGTCTGCGCAAAGACTTCGCCGTGCAGGACGCGTTTCTGTATCTCGAAGATTTCCTCGCGCCGGAAGTCACCGCGCAACTGGTTCACAGCGCGCGCTCGCTGCTCGACGAAGTGAACCGCAACTATCTGCCTGGCCACAAGCAGGGCGGCAGTGTCAGCCGCCATACGATCGACCGTCTCGCGCCGTTCATCGCCGAGCTGTATCGTTCGAAGGAGTTGATCGGCTGGCTCGAGCAGCTGAGCGGCGACCAGTTGCAGGTGTCGCCCGCCGACGACCCGCACGCCTACGCGCTCTACTACTACACGCGCCCCGGCGACCATATCGGCTGGCACTACGATACTTCGTATTACGACGGGCGCCGCTACACGCTGCTTCTCGGCGTGATCGACGAATCGTCGTGCCGGCTCGACTACGAGCTGCATACGCGCAATCCGAAGATGCCGGACCAGCCGGGTTCGGTGCAGATTCCGCCCGGTGGCCTCGTGTTTTTCGATGGCGACAAGCTGCGTCATCGCATCACGCCGGCCGGCCCGAACGAGATGCGCGTGTCGCTGACGTTCGAATACGTCACCGATCCCAACATGCGGCCGTGGCGCCGCTTCGTTTCGAACATGAAGGACGCGATCGCGTACTTCGGTTTCCGTCAGGTGTTCCGTCAGATGGCCTCGCGCGGCAAGGACGCCGCATGAGTCGCGCGGCGCTGCTTCTGCTGTCGATCGGCTCGGCGCTGTTCGTCGGCCTGCTCGCGTGGCAGGGCTTCGGCTCGGTGGCGTCCACCTTGCTCGCAGCCGGCTGGGGGCTTGCGGTCGTCGCCGCGTTCCACGTGGTGCCGCTCGTGATCGATGCGGCTGCGATCGCGGTGCTGTTCAAGCGCGGCCACCCGTCGCGTGACGGCGCGCATGAAGGTCCAGCAAGCCGCGCGGGAGCCGGACTCTCGCTGCGCGATGCGCTGTCCGCGCGCTGGATCGGCGAATCGGTGAATAGCCTGCTGCCCGCTGGACAGATCGGCGGTCCGGTGGTGATGGTGCGGCAACTGTCGCAGCGCGGCATGCTGCTGCGCGACGCGGCCGCCGCGATCACCGTCAGCACGACGTGGCAGGCGCTCGCACAAATCGTGTTCGCGCTCGGCGGCCTCGCGATGTTCGGCGCGTATGCCGCGCACGGCACGCTGCACGACCTGCGAACCGCAACGCTGATCGCGACCTGCGTGCTCGGGGCGCTGATCGCCGGGTTCTACTTCGCGCAGCGGCGCGGCCTGTTCGGGCGTCTGCTCGGCGTGGTGTCGAAGGTGTTCGGCAAGCGCGACTGGTCGTCTCTGATGACGCGCGCTGAAGCCGTCGATGCCGCCGTGCAGTCGCTGTACCGCGAGCGCGGCCGCGTGGCGGCGAGCTTTGCGCTGAGCCTCGTCGGCTGGGTCGTCGGCACGGCCGAGGTATGGCTCGCGCTGCGTTTTCTCGGCCATCCGGTCGGCTGGGTCGACGCGCTGCTGCTGGAGAGCATCGGCCAGGCGATTCGCGGCGCGGCCTTCATGATTCCGGGCTCGCTCGGCATGCAGGAGGGCGGCTATCTGCTGCTCGCGCCGCTGGTGGGTTTGCCGCCCGACGCGGCGCTGGCGTTGTCGCTCGCCAAGCGTGCGCGTGAAATGCTGCTGGGCCTGCCGGGCCTGCTGGTATTGCACTTCAGCGAACGAAGCTGGCAACGTCGGCGCGCCCCGCGGCGTATGCCGGTTGCCGATTGACCTCCGTACTTTTTTCAAAGGACCGCGCATGCGCGCCATCATTCTCGCAGCGGGCCTCGGCCTGCGTCTCCAGCAGCCGCCGCAAGCCCAGTTTCCGAAATGCCTGTTGCAGTTCGACGGCATGAGCCTGCTCGAACGGCATCTGCAGATGCTCGAAACCGCCGGCGTGACCGACGTCGTGCTCGCGCTCGGTTTCCAGCCGCAATCCGTGCAGGCGGAACTCGCGCGCATCAACTGGCCGCATAAGATCGAGACCGTGCTCAATCCGCGTTTCGATCTGGGCAGCGTGCTGACCGTGCATACCGTTGCCGACTCGTTGACGCGCGGCGGCGACGTGCTGCTGATGGACGCCGACGTGCTGTACGACGAGCGCATCCTGAACGCGCTGGTGGCGGGCGAGTCGGTCAACCGACTGCTGATCGACCGCGATTTCGAAGCGGGCGACGAGCCGGTCAAGCTATGCCTGAAGGACGGCGTGCCGGTCGAGTTGCGCAAGCAGCTCGCGGTCAATCTGGAGTTCGACACGATCGGGGAGTCGGTCGGCTTCTTCCGCTTCCGCGAGGAAACCGCGCGACGCTTTACCCAGATCGTCGCGGGCTATATCGACAGCGGCCGTGCGAACATGCCGCACGAAGAGGCGGTGCGCGACCTGCTGCTCGAGCGCAGCCAGGTATTCGACACGGCCGACGTGACCGGCGCGCCGTGGATCGAGATCGACTTCCCGAACGACGTCGCGCGCGCGGCCAACGAAATCCTGCCGCAGTTGCAGCCGCTCGTCAGCGCATCGCGCTAAAGCGTCCGCCGCGCGTCAGCACGCATGACGGCGCGCGGCAAAACCCCTCGCGCGACAACATTTGTTGCCGCCGCAATGCCATAATCGGCACTTTCCATTGATGGCGGGCCGCCCGTCGCCATGACAATGCTGCTCGCTTTAGGCGCTTTCATCGTTCCGCTGATCGTCGCGTGCGCGATGTTCATGGAAAACGTGGACGGCACGGTCATCGTGACGTCGCTGCCGGTTCTGGCGCGCGACCTCGGTCATGATCCGATCACGCTGAAGCTTGCGGTTACCGCGTATGTGATCGGCCTCGGCGTTTTTATCCCGATCTGCGGCTGGGTCGCCGACCGCTTCGGTTCGCGCACCGTGTTCCGAACCGCGATCGGCATCTTCATGGCGGGCTCGCTGCTGTGCGCGGCCTCCACTTCGCTCGATACCTTCGTACTTGCGCGCTTCGTGCAGGGCATCGGCGGCGCGCTGATGGTGCCGGTGGGGCGCATCATCATCTTCCGTTCGCTGCCGAAGTCGGAGTTCATTCGCGCGATGAACTATCTAACGGTGCCGGCGTTGCTCGGGCCGGTGGTCGGGCCGCCGCTCGGCGGCTTTATCACGACCTATCTGCACTGGCGTCTGATCTTCGTGATCAATGTTCCGATCGGTCTGCTCGGCATCTGGCTCACCAACAAGTACATCGCCAACACGCGCGAGCCGCATCCAGGCCCGCTCGACTGGCTTGGCTTCGTGCTGTCGGCAAGTGGCGCGTCGTTGTTCATGCTCGGGCTCTCGCTCGTCGGCGGCGAACTGGTGTCGACGGGAGAATCGGTCGGCATGTGCGTGACCGGCATCGTGCTGCTGCTGCTTTATGTGCTGTACGCAAGCCGCGTCGCGCTGCCGGTGCTCGATCTGCGTTTGCTGCGCATTCCGAGTTTTCATGCGAGCGTGATCGGCGGTTCGCTGTTTCGTATCGGTCTTGGCGCGGTGCCGTTCCTGTTGCCGCTCGCGTTGCAGGAAGGGCTCGGCATGACCGCGTTCAGAGCCGGCGCGATCACCTGCGCGTCCGCGTTCGGCTCGATCTTCATGAAGACAGTGGCGTCGCGCATTCTCGAACGCTTCGGCTTTCGTACGGTGCTGATGGTCAACGCCGGGTGCGCGGGTCTTGCGATCGCCGTGTACGGGTTGTTCTTTCCCGGCACGCCGCATTGGGTGATCTGGTGCATCGTGCTGGTGGGCGGCTTCTTTCCCTCGCTGCAATTCACGTCGCTCAATACGCTGGCCTACGCGGATATTCCGAGCAGCGACGTCGGCCGCGCAACGAGTGTTGCGAGCGTGATCCAGCAGATGTCGCTGGGCCTCGGCGTGACGATCTCGGGCATCGTGCTGCTGATTTCGCATCGTCTGCAAGGGCATCCGAACATCGTGTTCTCCGATTTCTGGCCGGCGTTTCTGGTCGTCGGTCTGTTCTCGTGCCTGTCGATTCCGATTACCCGCCGGCTGCCGCGAGACGCGGGTGATGAGATCGCGCGCGGCAGCCGCGGGCGCGCGTAAGTCAAGATACGGGCGCAGTCTTCTTACCCCGCCTGCTCAACTGGCGTCACCGTCAACTCCAGCCGCTGCGCGCCGCGCAACACCGTCACGCTGACCGGCTTGTCGATACGCGAAGCATCGAGCGTGCGTTGCAGACCATCCACATCCTGCACCGGCTGCATGTCGATCGCGACGATCGTGTCGTCGGTGCGCAAGCCGCCGAGCGCGGCCGGACTGCCTTTGACGATCTCCATGACGTGCACGCCGCTTTGCGTGCCGAGGCCAAAGTAGCGCTGCACACGCCGCGACAGCGGCGTCGTCGTGCCGGCCACGCCGATATACGCGCGTCGCACGCGGCCATGCGCGAAGATCTGCATGATGACCCACTTCGCGGTATCGATCGCGGTCGCGAAACAGATGGCCTGCGCGCCAGGAATGATCGCGGTATTCACGCCGATCACCTGACCCGCCGAATTGATCAGCGGTCCGCCCGAGTTGCCCGGATTCAACGCCGCGTCGGTCTGGATCACGTCGTAGATCATGCGGCCGGAGTTCGAGCGCAGCGACCGGCCCAGCGCCGAAACGACGCCGGTCGTCACGGTCTGCTGCAGCCCGAGCGGGTTGCCGACCGCAATGGCGATCTGCCCGACGCGCAGCTTCGACGATTCGCCGAGTTCGACATGCGGCAGCGGCTCCGGCGAACCGATGCGCAGCACCGCGAGATCGCTGCCTGGATCGTCGCCGACCAGATCGGCGTCGAACTTCGCGCCGTCGGCCAGCGTCACCTGGATATGCGTCGCGCCATGCACGACGTGGCTATTGGTCAACAGGTAGCCGTCGGGCGTGAACAGAAAGCCCGAGCCGGTGCCGCCGCGCGCGCCGCGACCATGCGCGGACGCGTCGCCGGGCAGCCGGCGCTCGACGGCGATAAACGCGACCGCCTGCTGCACGCGCTCCAGTGCGCCGATCACGGTGCGGGAGTAGGCGTCGAGCAGTGCGTCGTCGTCGGCGGTCAAAAGCTCGGTGGATTGGGGCCCGGGGGCGTCGGATGCGGCGCTCGACAGGTCATCGATGAAGCGTGGACGGCTTCCCATAACGATGCTCCGGATAGACGGGCTGCGAGATGCGGGGCGTCGCGCGGGTTTTCAAGGGCGTCTGGGGCGGGGCGCCCGGGGTCGTCCGGAGTGCCGCACTGGCGGCCAGCGCGTGTGAGACACTTTCCGGGGCGGGCCGTCGCTCGCCGCTCGCTCGCTCGCTCGCTCGCGCCACGGAGACCCCCTTCATGTCCGCATCTACCCCTTCAGCGCCGCAACCTCCGCAGCCGGAACCACGCATCGAGTCTCTGAGCGCAATCACGCTCGCCACCAGCGACATGCAGCGCGCCGTCGCCTTCTACGAAGCGCTCGGCTTCCCGCTCAAATACGGCGGTCCGCGCGAGGCCTTCACGTCGTTCGCGTTCGGCAGCTCGTATCTGAACCTGATCGCCGATGCGCGCGCGCCGGTCAACTGGTGGGGGCGCGTGATCATCTACGTGTCGGACGTCGACGCGATCTATGCCAAGGCGCTGGCCGCGGGCTTGCAGCCGTCGCTCGCGCCGGCGGATGCGCCGTGGGGCGAACGCTATTTTCATATCACCGATCCGGACGGCCACGAATTGAGCTTCGCGCGGCCGCTGCACTAGCGGCGGCAGCCCAGGCAAAACTCGCTATCATGGGTGTTTCCACGCATCCGCAGCGGCCGCCCACGCGGTAACACGGCTGACACCTCGCGCTTCGATAATCGAACGCGACCGCGTCGCGCTAGCCGCCGCGCGCCATCCCATTCCTGTTGCGAGGAGAGCCGCAATGAAAGAGCCGGACCCGAGACCCGATTTCGAATTGATGGCGGAGCGGCAACGCCGTTTCGAGGAAGACCTCATCGATGCCTACGACGAAGAACTCGAAATGGAGGTCGACGACCGCATCATCGACGGGCCGGCCGGATTTACGCCCGAGCATCGCGAGGCGCGCAGGCAGTACTTCCGTGAACTGTTCCGGCTGCAGGGGGAACTGGTCAAGCTGCAGGACTGGATCGTCGCGACCGGACATCGGCTCGTCGTGATCTTCGAGGGGCGCGATGCGGCGGGCAAGGGCGGCGCGATCAAGCGCATCACGCAGCGCCTCAATCCGCGCGTGTGCCGCGTGGCAGCATTGCCCGCGCCGAATAATCGCGAGCGCACGCAATGGTATTTTCAGCGCTATGTATCGCATCTGCCGGCGGGCGGCGAGATGGTGCTATTCGATCGCAGCTGGTACAACCGCGCGGGCGTCGAGCGCGTGATGAACTTCTGCACCGACGAGGAATACGAAGAGTTTTTCCGCTCGGTGCCGGAGTTCGAAAAGATGCTGGTGCGCAGCGGCGTGCAGATCCTCAAGTACTGGTTCTCGATCACCGACGAAGAGCAGGAACTGCGCTTCCAGAACCGCATTCACGATCCGCTGAAGCAGTGGAAGCTGAGTCCGATGGATCTGGAAAGCCGGCGCCGCTGGGAAGCGTATACGCAGGCGAAAGAAGTGATGCTGCAGCGCTCGCATATCCCCGAGGCGCCGTGGTGGGTCGTGCAGGCCGTCGACAAGAAGCGCGCGCGCCTGAACTGCATTCACCATCTGCTGAGCCAGGTGCCATATCACGAGATCGAGCACCCGCACATCGAATTGCCGTCGCGCGTCTATCACGAAGACTATAGCCGCCAGCCGGTGCCCGACGCGATGATCGTGCCCGAGGTGTACTAAAAAGCGGATCGTATGGACTAGCGGGCCAACGAAAAAGCGCGGTACGTATAGAACGTATCGCGCTTTTTTTCGTGCTGGATGGGTTCCGCCAGATCGGCGAACTCAGAACACCGAACGGAACACCCAGTACAACCCGCCCGCGAGCGCGATCGACGCGGGCAGCGTCAGCACCCATGCGAGGATCAGGCTGCGCACGGTGGCCCATTGCAGGCCCGAACCGTTGGCCGCCATCGTGCCGGCCACGCCGGAAGAGAGCACGTGGGTCGTCGACACCGGCAGACCGTAGACGTCGGCGGCACCGATCGTGACCATCGCGACGAGTTCAGCCGACGCGCCCTGGCCGTACGTCAGATGCTGTTTGCCGATCTTCTCGCCCACCGTGACGACGATGCGCTTCCAGCCGACCATCGTGCCGAGACCCAGTGCGATCGCGACCGCCACCTTGACCCACGGCGGAATGAACTTGGTCGCGTGATCGATCTGCTTTCTAAAGTTGGCGATGACCTTCGCGTCCTCGGGCGAGAACTGCGGCTGATTGGCCTTCTGCATCAGACGGATCGCCTCGGACGTGACATACATGTTGTTGCGCACGTTATCGACGATGCCTTGCGGCAGCGCGGCCATCGAGCCAAATTCGCCGACCTGGCGGCCGATCTGCTCGGTCAATTGCCGCAGCGCCGGCAGCGTCGCGGGTGTCAACTGACGGGTGCGCACGAAGGCCTCGACGTCGGCGCGCGGATCCGCGGAAGGCGCCGCGCCCTGCGTGTAGCGCGCTAGCGTCGCCGCGGTTTGATGCGCGACCGCGACGAAGTTCTGCGTTTGCTCCGGCGTGACCGCTCGATTCAGTGCGTACGCAGTGGGCACCGTACCGATCAGGATCAGCATGATCAGGCCCATGCCTTTCTGGCCATCGTTCGAGCCGTGCGCGAACGACACGCCCGTGCAGGTCAGAATCAGCAGGCAGCGAATCCAGAACGGCGGCGGCTCCTTGCCTTTCGGCTCGGCATACAGCGCGGGCACCCGCACGACGGCCTTCAGGATCAGCAGCAGCAAGCCCGCGAGCAGAAAGCCCACGATCGGCGAAAACAGCAGCGACTTGCCGACGCCGAGCGCCTGAGTCCAATCGACGCCGCTGGTGCCATTCGCACCGTGCATCATCTGATTCATCAGGCCTACGCCGATGATCGAGCCGATCAGCGTGTGCGAGCTCGAAGACGGCAGGCCCAGCGACCACGTGCCGAGGTTCCAGATGATCGCGGCGATCAGCAGCGCGAATACCATCGAGAACCCGGCGCTGCTGCCGACCTGCAGGATCAGCTCGACACGCAGCAGTTGCAGCACGCCGAAGGCGACCGCACCGCTAGACAACAGCACACCGAGAAAATTCCATGCGCCGGACCAGACGACCGCGATATTCGGTGTCAGCGAGTGGGTATAGATGACGGTGGCGACCGCATTGGCCGTATCGTGAAAGCCGTTGACGAACTCGAAACCGAGCGCGATCAGCAGCGCGACGCCGAGCAACAGATAGGGCAGCACCGAGCTTTCGCGCACGGGCTGCAGATCGTCTATCAGATGAACACCGCAGTACACGACGCCCGCAATGAGCAGGCCGGCGAAAATCACCAGGCCTGCGCTACGGCCCTTGCCGCTGGCGGCGCCTGGTTGCGGATACGAAAGTTCCGGCATGGCGTGAGCCCCAAAAATGTGGTCGCAGAGTATTCGATGCTGCTTTCGCTGCGTGTCGCAATGATGACAACTGCGTGACGGCAATGGGGGTTAAAAAATGGTCGCGGCGCGGCTTGTGCCGCCGCGCACTGGACTAAGCAAGTGATGAATAAAACCAGGCAGTGGACGCACCGCAGTCGCGCCTACGATGCGCTGACGACTTCGCCGCTTGCGCTGCCACCGAGGGTGCGTTTATAGGCTTGTGCGACGATTTCCGCCGGTATCCCTTGCGACGGATCTCGGCCCATCGATTCGAGCGTTTCGGCGACCCACCCCGGGCTCACCACATTGACGCGGGCTTTGCCGCGCAACTCGAGCGCGGCCGAGCGCGCGAACGCCTCGACGCCCGCATTGACGATGCTGACCGCGGCGCTGCCTTCCATCGGCTGTTGCGCGAGCACGCCGCTCGTCAGTGTGAACGAGCCGCCTTGCGACACATGGTCCACGCCGCAGCGCACAACATTGACCTGCCCCATCAGTTTGTTGGCAAGACTAAAAGAAAAGTCTTCGTCGCCAAGCGCCGCGAGCGGCGCGAATTTCGCGGAGCCGGCCGCGCAGATGATCGCGTCGAAGCTGCCGGCTTGCGCATACATCGCTTCGATGCTGCGTTTGTCGGACAGATCGACGTGCAGGTCGGAGCCCTTGCGGCTTGCGCCGACCACGTCATGCTCGGTGGCCAGCAGCTTCACGATGTGCGAGCCGAGCAGGCCGGTCGCACCGACAACGAGTATTCGCATACATCCTCCTCTGGTCTGTTTGCGGCATTTGCCGCGCCACACACTGCATCGTCAAGCCGGAGCATTCGCCGGACCGCGCGATAAGCGGCCCCATCGGTCGAGCATAGGCGCTGCCGACACGACACGCCACCGCGTAACTGGGAAACCCGCCGATTTGCGCGGTGAATCCCTCGTGAGCATCGATTTTGCTACGTTGGAAATACGGTCACGTTTCCGGGAGCATCGATGAAGCAAGACAGTGAAACAGCCAACGAGCCGGTACCCGAAGAATCGGCGCAGCGGGCCTTTACTTCCTACGCCGCGCCACTGGTCGATGAGGCGGTCAGACTCGCCAAAGGCATACACGACGACCCGTCACCCGAAGCGCTGCACAAACTGCGTGTGTCACTGCGGCGTTTGCGTTCGTTGTGGTGGGCGTTCGCACCGCTGCTCGACAAGGGCGAAAATTCTCGCCAGCGCGCCGTCTATAAGTTCCTTGCCACCGCGGCGGGTAAAACGCGCGATTGGGACATCCTGATCGAGTTGCTCAAGCAGGAAGGCGGCGACGCACGAGCGTTGATGCCGAAGCTCGAGCAGACGCGCCGCGACACGCTGGCGACCAGCCGCGAGACGTTGTTGAATGCCGACGTCAAACATCTGTTGCGCGATGCGCTGGCCACCACTTCCGGGGAACTGCACGCCACGCACGATGCCGATATTGCGTTGCGCAAATTTGCCGCTCGGCGCATTCGGGCGTCGGAGCGCTCGTTGAAAAAACGCATCAAACGCGCGCGCCATGCAAAACGCTCGAATTACGCGGCCTTCCACGATGTCAGAAAAGCGGGCAAGAAACTGCGCTATCTGTTCGAGTTTTTCGGGCCGGCGCTTAAAATCAGCCATAAGCGCACGCTCAAGCGGCTGAAAAAGCTTCAGAAGCGCTTCGGGTTGCTCAACGATACCGTCGCCAGCGAAGCGCTGTTGCGCGACAATGCGGCGTCGCTTGCCGACGCGAACCACATCGAAGCCGCGTTGGCCTGGCTCGACAGGAAACGCAAACGCCGCTTGCGCGCGGCGTCGGAGCTACTGGGCTGAGCGAGCGCTCTGGTCTCGCTGGCACGGAGCACCCGCAGCCCAAATTGCACGGCGCACCGCGCTACTGGTCCGAAAGAATCGTCCGCGAAAGGAGGCGAGGAGCGTGGCACAGCATGGGCTTTCGCTGCGTCATCGGTTGCGCCTGGCGTTGCATGCCGTTCGAGCCGGGATGACCCGCTATGTGGGCAACCGCCCGTGGGTGGCCGGCGTCGCCGGCACGCTCGTCGCGTTGGCGATGTCGATCCTCACTGCGGTGGAAGTCGGCGAAGGCCGCCGCGAAATGCTCGATCATGCGCGCCAGACCTCGCAAAACCTCGTGTCGATCATTTCCGCGGATCTCGCGCGCAACGTCGAAATCTATAATCTGTCGTTGCAATCGATGGTGGATGCCGCGCGCAGTCCGGACACCTGGACCCTGCCGGTCCCGGCACGCCAGGCGAGGCTGTTCGATCGCGCGACCACCGCCGCCTTTCTCGGCGGTGCGTATGTCGTGGGCGCCGACGGCGAAGTGGCCGCCGCACAGTACGACGACGCCAACACCACCGTCCATCTCGACGACCGCGAATACTTTCAGGTGCAGCTGCGCAACCCGGCGGCGGGCCTGTATTTCTCGCATCCGTTCATGTCGCGGCTGCGCGGCGGCATGCCGTCGATCGCGCTGACGCGGCGCATCGACGATGCGCAGGGCAACTTCGCCGGCATCGCTCTGCTCGCGATTCGCATCGAGTACTTCCAGCACCTGCTGGACCGGATCGACACCGGCGAGCAGGGTTCGGTTTCAATCGTGATGGCGGACGGCACGCTGCTCGCGCGCAAGCCGGTCGACGGGCGCGATATCGGCGCGAGCGTCGCAAAGTCGCCGACCTTCGTACCGATGACCGCGCACGACTCCGGCACCTACGTATCGGTCTCGCCGGTCGACGGTGTGCGGCGCATCGTTACGTACGCGCACGTACCCGGCACGCCGCTGATCGTGGCGATCGCGCCCGCCGTCGACGACGTGCTCGCGCCGTGGCAGCATCGCAGCCACGTGGCGGCTGCGCTGACCATCGGGTTCGGTGCGGTGTTCGTGGTCGTGTCGTGGCTGCTCGCGTTCGCGCTGCGCGACAAGCAGCGCGCGCAGGCCGCGCTGCTGCGTCTCGCCTCGACCGATTCGCTGACCGGGCTCAGCAATCGCCGCGTGCTCGACAAGCGGCTCGACGACGAATGGAAGCGCGCGCGGCGCGACGACAAGCCGCTGTCGGTGCTGTTCATCGATATCGATCACTTCAAGCGTTTCAACGACACCTACGGCCATGAGAGCGGCGACGAAGTATTGGTCGCGGTGGCGGATTGCATCGCGTCCGTGGCGCGGCGCTCGGTCGATCTGGTCGCGCGCTACGGCGGCGAAGAGTTCGCGGTGGTGCTGCCGGATACCTCCGCGCGGGGCGCGTTCACGGTCGCGGAGCAAATTCGACGCAAGGTGGAAAACCGCGTCATCGTGCGTGGACACGATGCGCCGCAGGCGGTGACGGTAAGCGTCGGCTGCGCCACGGCGCTGCCGGGCGCCACGGATTTCGCCAACGGAGCCGAGCTGCTGGCCGTCGCTGACGCGCAGCTCTATGTGGCGAAGAACGAAGGGCGCAATCGCACCCGGTCGGCGCAGTGGGACGAGTATTCGGCGGTGCAGGGGGCGTCGAGTACGGGCACGGCGCTCTGACGCCAGGTATCCGTTCACGTGAGCGTGAGCGCTCGCTCGGCCTAATGGCCGCGACGCAGCGCGATTCAGGCGCGCTCCACGCTGCGCGGCGCGAAACCGCGCAACGTCACTGCAGCTGCAGTTTCGCCCCGCCACGCCGGGCGTGGCTGATCGGCCGCCATACCGTCCGCGTAAGCCAGCGAGCCCACCGGGAAGCCGCGCCGCCGCCATGCGTCGAGCCCGCCACGTAGTGCGCGAATCCGCGTGTAGCCGTTGCGGCGCATATGTTGCGAGACTTCGAGCGCGGTCGCGCTGTCCGGACAGATGCAATAGATGACCACGTCGTGCGTGCGCAGTGCACCGTCGATCAGTTCGGGCGAGTGAGGATCGAGCGCGAGCGCGTCGGGGATCTGGCCTCGCAGATCGAGCAGTGGTGCGCCGGGCCGCGCATCGAGCACGCGGGACGGCGCCGTGCGGCTCAGGCGACCGGAGTGCCGCCAGCTCCACGGCAGTCTCGATGCGTCGCTCGCCGGTGACGCGTGCGTCGGCGCGGCCAGCATCGGCGTGGCCAGCATCGGCGTGGCCGGGGCCGACGCGGCTCGCCTGAACCGACGTTGTTCGTCATATCGCAGATACAGCCGGCAGAGCAGATAGAACAGCGCCACCACAAGAAGGATGTCGGCGAGTGTGCCGCCGCGCCGTTCGACGAATGCGCGCAACATATGCACCTCGCGCTCCACCGCCGCGCCGCCAAGCAGCCAGAAAGTCGCCCATGCGATCACACTGGCCAGATCCCATAGTGCGTAGATGCGGATGTCGACGGCGGTCGTGCCCATCAACGGCGGCGTGATCAGGCCGAGCCCAGGCACGAACTTCGAAATCGACACGAGCGGCATGCCATAGCGTTCGAATAGCGAGCGCGCCATTTCGAGCCTCGTATCGACGACGGGCGACAGGCGGCCGAGCCATGCGAGCAGCTTGCGCCCATACAGCCGGCCGGCCGCGAACCAGGTGCCGTCGCCCATCAAGGCGCCTAGCACCGCCGCGCCGAGAGTCGGCCAGAACGACAGGGTGCCCGCGGCGATCGCCGAGCCCGCGACCAGCAGCATCGGCACGGCCGGGATCGGTACGCCGAGGCGCGTCAGCAGGACGTTGACGAACACGATCGCGCTGCCCCAGTTTGAAATCGCCGACAACGGAAACTCGACCAATTGAGCCGCTCCTGTTGCTGCTGGTGGGCTGGCATGCGCACCTTGGATTTCAGCATAGGCGATGGCTTGTGGGCGGTGCGCGGTGCGCGTGGGGAGGGTGGATTGGGCGGGGTGATCGATGAGACGCAACTAACTGTCAACCCCACCGGCCCACCACGACGTTGCCGGTGAGCGTGAAGAGAGTGCGCGCGGGGCCGCACGCAGGATTCGCAGGGGCGGGGGCTGCATCGTCACCGAACCCCAAACGGCCCCTGGGTTCACCGCATCAGGCATTCGGCATGGCCACCACGCCCGGATTCCCGACGATCGCCAGAAACTCCCGCCGGGTCGACGGATCGGTGCGGAACGTGCCGAGCATGCGCGAGGTGACCATCGTGACGCCCGCTTTATGCACGCCACGCGTCGACATGCACTGATGCGCGGCTTCGAGAATTACGCCGACGCCGGCCGGTTGCAGCACGTCGTTCAGCGTATCGGCGATCTGCACCGTCATCTTTTCCTGGATCTGCAGCCGCTTCGCGAACGCATCGACTAGACGCGCGAGCTTCGAAATGCCGACCACGCGATGATTCGGCAGATACGCGACGTGCGCGCGTCCGATGATCGGCACCATATGGTGCTCGCAGTAGCTTTCGAAGCGGATGTCCTTCAGCACGATCATTTCGTCGTAGCCGTCCACTTCGGAGAAGGTACGCGCGAGGATTTCGCGCGGATCGACCTGATAGCCCGCGAAGAACTCGTCGTAAGCGCGCGTCACGCGCGCCGGCGTGTCGATCAGGCCTTCGCGCTGTGGATCGTCGCCGGCCCAGCGCAGCAGCACGCGCACCGCTGCCTCAGCTTCTTCGCGGCTCGGGCGTTCGACGGCCGCTGCGGGTTTGGTTTTCTTTGCCTTGCTGCTGGTCATGCGTCGTCCTCCTGGATCGCGTGTCGATGCTGCGCTGCGCGCGGGGTCAGTAACTGAGGTCATTGTTCCATGTTTTGCGCCCGAAGATGCCGATGCCCCTTTCGCTGCCGGGGCGGTCGCGGACTTGCCTCGAGCGGCTACTTCGGCCATTCGTCCATCGCATCGTTGAACAGTTCGGCGACCACGCCGCGCAGCCAGCTGAGGCGCGGATCGTTATGAAACTTGCGATGCCAGTGCTGCCGCAGGTCGAAGCGCGGCAACGGCAGCGGCGGCTCGACGAGCATGATCGACGCATGCTCCGACACGTACGCGAAGCCGATCGCGTGCGGAACGGTCGCGAGCAGATCGGTGCGCGCGAGGATGAAAGGCAGGCTCATGAAGTGCGGCGTTTCGAGCACCGCGCGCCGCTTGATGCGCTTCTTTTCGAGGTACTGCTCGAGCACTTCCTGGCTGCGTCCCTCGGCGCGCACCACCGCGTGCCCCGAGGCCACATATTGCTCGAGCGTGAGCGGCCCCTTCGACAGTGGATGTCCGCTGCGCATCAGGCAGATGAAGCGGTGGGTGAAGAGTCGCTGCTGAAAGAAGTTGTTGCCCGCCAGGTCCGGAAAATAGCCGACGGCGAGATCGACGTCGCCCGATTCGAGCCCGCGCTCCACCTGCGACGGCGACAGCGTCACGGAGCGCAGATTCGCCGACGGCGCGCGCTCGGCGAACAACTGCAAAAGACGCGGCAGAAACACGATCTCGCCGACGTCGGACAGCGCGATCGAGAACGTGTGCGTGCTCGTCGCCGGATCGAAGTCCTGCACGTCGAGCATGCCTTTCTCGATGCGCAGCAGCGCGTCGCGCGCGGCGGGCAGGATCGCGAGCGCGCGCGGTGTCGGCTCCATGCCTTTCGATGTGCGCACGAACAGCGGATCGTCGAAGTATTCGCGCAGACGGCCAAGCGCGGTGCTCACGCGCGGCTGGCTCACGCCGAGCTGCTCGGCGGCGCGGCTCACGTTGCGCGTGTCTTCCATCGCAACCAGATAGGGGATCAGATTCAGATCCAGATGTGTCTCGGACATACTAGTTATGGCTCGCGGGCCGGGCGAGGCAAGGGGGTGCCTATGCCGTATCGCTATAGAGCCTAGTTGAAAAATCGCCCATAAGCATAGTGGGATTTTGCGCGGCCGGCTTTTTCGCGCGCAAGACGAGCGCCGGGCAAGGACAACCCGCGCCTTCGCCGCCGCGAGCGGCGACCTATGATGAAGGGGGTTTCCCTGCCTTGACAATCCGCCCACAGGACAACCATAATCGCCGGAGCGTTCGCTAAACGAATCACTGTTCATGTAACGAACAAAATTCAGCGGCGAATCAATCGAAGGCGCCAGCCCGCCCTCTCCCTCGCGAGCCGTCGCCAGCATGCCCGGAGACTGTTTCCGCGCGAGCTTTGCCGCGAGCCTGGTCGGTGAGGGCTGTCAGCCCAGCGGCACGTAGCGCCCCCAAAGGAAATTCGACATGATCAACAAGATTTTCGAGACACTTCAATCGGCGGTCGCCGATGTCCACGACGGCGCGACCGTCATGATCGGCGGCTTCGGCACGGCCGGCATGCCGTCCGAACTGATCGACGCGCTGATCGAACAGGGCGCGCGCAACCTGACCATCGTCAACAACAACGCAGGTAACGGCGACATCGGCCTCGCGGCGCTGCTGAAGGCCAAGCGCGTGCGCAAGATCATCTGCTCGTTCCCGCGCCAGACCGACTCGTATGTCTTCGACGCGCTCTATCGCGCCGGCGAAATCGAACTGGAACTCGTGCCGCAAGGCAATCTCGCCGAGCGCATCCGCGCGGCGGGCGCGGGCATCGGCGGCTTCTTCACGCCGACCGCGTACGGCACCAAGCTCGCCGAAGGCAAGGAAACCCGCCTGATCGACGGCCGTCACTACGTGCTCGAGTCGCCGCTGCATGCGGACTTCGCGCTGATCAAGGCGTACAAGGGCGACCGCTGGGGCAACCTGATCTATCGCAAGACCGCGCGTAACTTCGGGCCGATCATGGCGAGCGCCGCGAAGACCGCAATCGTGCAGGTGTCGGAAGTGGTGCCGCTCGGCGGCCTCGATCCGGAAGAAATCGTCACGCCCGGTATTTTCGTGCAACGCGTGATCGAAGTGCCGCAAGCGGCGCATCTCCCCACGCCCAATCCTCACGACGCTGCTGCCTGACCCGGAGACCGACATGAAGAAACTGACCCGCGATGAAATGGCCAAGCGCGTTGCCCAGGACATCCCTGAAGGCGCTTACGTGAACCTCGGCATCGGCGTGCCGACGCTGGTGGCGAACCACCTCGCCGCCGACAAGGAAATCTTCCTGCACAGCGAAAACGGTCTGCTCGGCATGGGCCCGGCACCGGCGAAGGGCGAGGAAGACGACGAACTGATCAACGCCGGCAAGCAGCACGTCACGCTGCTGACGGGCGGCGCTTACTTCCATCACGCGGATTCGTTCGCGATGATGCGCGGCGGCCATCTGGACTTCTGCGTGCTCGGCGCGTTCCAGGTGTCGGCGAAGGGCGACCTCGCGAACTGGCACACCGGTGCGCCCGACGCGATTCCGGCGGTCGGCGGTGCGATGGACCTCGCGATCGGCGCGAAGCAGGTCTACGTGATGATGGAGCACCTGACCAAGCAAGGCGAAAGCAAGATCACCGCCGAGTGCTCGTACCCGGTCACCGGTATCGCCTGCGTGACCCGTATCTATACGGACCTCGCGATGATCGACGTCACAAAGGAAGGCCTCGTCGTGCGCGAGATTTTCACGGACATCGGCTTCGACGAACTGCTGAAGCTGACTGGCGTGCCGATGACCGACGGCACCCAGGCCGCACGCGCGGCCTGATGCGTGGCTGAGGCGTCGCGGCGGCGGCCTGCCTTGCGGCCGCATCGATGGCGCCTCGTCTGAAGGCAGCATTGCACGAACGGGCCAGCGCTGACGAGGCAAACTCTTCGTCAGCGCTGGCCTGACAACTTCAGCGACAGCCTGCCCGCGTTTGGCGCACAATACGCAGCACAAAGTGCGGCATACGTATGGCACGAGCGCGCTACAAGCGCCGGTCCACCGCGGTGTCTGCTTCGACCCGCCGCGCCGCGCCGTTTCTTCACTTCCGATTCCCTCAAACATCGTCGTCACCATGCTCGACTCCAGCGCCCGTCTGACTGGCCTTCTTTGCGGCACACAGCCGATGAACGACATCTGGGCGCCGCGTGCCACGCTGCAGCGAATGCTCGACGTCGAAGCCGCACTCGCGCGCGCCTCCGCCGCGCACAAAGTCATTCCCGAATCCGCCGTCCCCGCGATCGAAGCGGCCTGCCAGGCCGACCAGCTCGACGCCGACGCGCTCGCACGCGACGCCGCGCTCGGCGGCAACCTCGCGATTCCGCTCGTCAAGCAACTGACCGCACGCGTCAAAGCCGCCGACGCCGAAGCGGGCAAATACGTGCATTGGGGCGCGACGAGCCAGGACATCATCGACACCGCGACTGTGCTGCAACTGCGCGACACCTTCGACCTGCTCGACAGCGGCCTGCAAGCCACCTGCGACGCGATCGCGAAACTCGCGGCCACCCATCGCGCGACGCCGATGATCGGCCGCACATGGCTGCAACAGGCGCTGCCGATCACGCTGGGTCTGAAGTTCGCGCAATGGCTCGACGCACTGCTGCGACATCGCGATAGGCTCGATGCACTGCGAGAGCGCGTGCTCGTGCTGCAATTCGGCGGCGCGGCCGGCACGCTCGCGAGTCTGCGCGAGGCGGCGCCGCAGGTCACGCAGTCGCTCGCCAAGGAACTCGGGCTTGCGGTGCCGACCTTGCCGTGGCATACGCAGCGCGATCGCATCGCCGAGACGGCGTCGCTGTTCGGCATGCTGATCGGCACGCTCGGCAAGATCGCGCGCGATGTGTCGCTGCAGATGCAAACCGAAATCGACGAGCTCGCCGAACCGGCCGCGGCCGGCAAGGGCGGATCGTCGACGATGCCGCACAAGCGCAACCCGGTCGGTTGCGCGGCGGTGCTGACGGCCGCGACGCGAGCGCCCGGCCTGGTCGCAACCGTGTTCGCCGGCATGGTGCAGGAGCACGAACGCGCGCTCGGCGGCTGGCAAGCCGAATGGGACGCGCTGCCGGATCTCGCGCGTCTCGCGGGCGGCGCGCTCGCGAACATCGAACAGATCGCGTCCGGCTTGAACGTGAACGTGCCGCGACTTGCGAAGAATCTCGACGTCACGCACGGGCTGATCCTCGGCGAAGCGGTGATGCTCGCGCTCGGCGATGCCATCGGCCGGCTCGACGCGCATCATCTGGTCGAGCGCGCGTCGAAGGCGGCGATCCGCGACGGCAAGACGCTGTACGACGTGCTTGCCGCCGACGCGGCCGTCACCGAACATCTTTCGATCGAGCGCCTCAAGCAGCTGCTCGATCCCGCTCAATACGTCGGCCAGGCGCACGCATATGTCGACGCCGCGCTGACGCTTCACACCACGCGCGCGCAGCGCGCCCATTCCAAGGAGTAACCGGCATGCCCTACGCCGCAGTCAACGGCACCGAGCTTCACTATCGCATCGACGGCGACCGTCACGGCCACGCGCCGTGGCTCGTACTGTCGAATTCGCTCGGCTGCGATATGTCCATGTGGACGCCGCAGGTCGCGGCGTTGTCGAAGCACTTCCGCGTGCTGCGCTACGATACGCGCGGTCACGGTCATTCTGAAGCGCCGAAGGGGCCGTACACGATCGAGCAACTGACCGGCGACGTGCTCGGTCTGATGGATACGCTGAAGATCGCGCGCGCGAATTTCTGCGGCATTTCGATGGGCGGCCTGACCGGCATCGGGCTCGCCGCGCGTCACGGCGACCGCTTCGAGCGCGTCGTGCTGTGCAATACGGCCGCGCGCATCGGCTCGCCGGAAGTCTGGGTGCCGCGCGCCGCGAAGGCGCGCTCGGAAGGCATGCTCGCACTCGCCGGCGCGGTGCTGCCGCGCTGGTTCACGGCAGACTTCATCGAGCGTGAGCCGGTCGTGCTGGCGATGATCCGCGACGTGTTCGTGCATACCGACAAGGAAGGCTATGCATCGAACTGCGACGCGATCGACGCGGCCGATCTGCGTCCCGAAACGCCGGGCATCAAGCTGCCGACGCTCGTGATCAGCGGCACGCACGACCTCGCCGCCACGCCCGCGCAGGGCCGCGAACTCGCACAGTCGATTCCGGGCGCACGCTACGTCGAGCTCGACGCTTCGCATATTTCCAACATCGAAAAGGTCGACGAGTTCACGAAGACCGTGCTCGACTTCCTGACGGAGGCAAAATGAACGATGAAGACCGTTACGAAGCCGGAATGGGCGTACGTCGCGCGGTGCTGGGCAACGCGCACGTCGACCGTTCGCTCGCGAACCGCACCGAGCTGACCGAGGAGTTCCAGAACCTGATCACGCGCTATGCGTGGGGCGAGATCTGGACGCGTGAAGGTCTGCCGCGTCATACGCGCAGCCTGCTGACGATCGCGATGATGGTTGCGTTGAATCGCAGCGAAGAACTCGCGCTGCACCTGCGCGCCGCGAAGAACAACGGCGTGACGCGCGAACAGATCAAGGAAGTGCTGCTGCAGACCGCGATTTATGTCGGCGTGCCGGCGGCCAACTCAGCGTTCCACCTGGCCGACAAGCTGTTCCGCGAGGACGATGCGGCGGCCGCGGTGGCGAAGTCGTAACGACCGAGCGCTCGTAGTTTTCAGAGCCAATCAGCAAACGCGCGACGGATATTTCCGTCGCGCGTTTTTTTATGCGGCGGTCGTCGCTATGACGCTTGCGGGCATCTGCACATTCAGACCGGACGCGACAGGTCAGGACTGTCTCGAGTTCAATGCAGGCCAGCGGGCCAAGGCAATGAACCACAGTAGAACGACGTTCACCACCGGAATGAAGGCAAGCAGCGACCAGACTCCCGCATATCTCGCCTTCTTCAGGATCAGCCATAGTGGGATAATCTCCGCGATGACGACAACAAGAACAAACACCAGCCAGTGCGAAATGGAAAGAGCGCCCACGCCTACCTCCATCTTTAAAATTGACGGGCAGAGCTAAGTACAACGACGCAAGGCCGACTCCTTGCTCAATGTAAAAAAGACCCGTGCGAAGCGGGTCCGCGTCTGAACCGGCGCGAGTCACTCGATCTGCCTGTACCGAGTGTCCCCGCTGACACGCTGCAACTGTTTCGAAACGATAAGAAACTGTTCGTCGCGAATCGTGCACTCCAGTTCGCCTATCTCATACACAGCAACCAGCTTGATCTTATTTCCATTTCGCTCCTCAAAGGTGATCTGATAGACCCCGCGCCACTTTTGTTCGCCATCTTCGTATTTACCGATCTTCTCGGACGCCAGTCGCACGGCTTTTGTTTTCGTAGCATCGAAATCCAAGGAGAGGATGTCTGTTTTTCTCACCGCCATCTGGGCCACATAGGCCGGAAATCGGTCGCCGCATGGGGGGTATGGGCTGGTTTCCGCCAAGCATAGCGCGGGAAAAGATAGCAGTAGGACTGCAAAAACGTGTTTCATGGATTCAAAGGGCCTCACTCTATCTGCTTGAACATTCTGTCGTTCTCGGCTCTTGGCAACAAATGCTTCGAAACGACAAAGACCTCTACGGAACTCATCGAGCATTCAAATTCGCCAGCGTCGTCCACAGTAATCACCTTGACCTTGTTTCCGTTTTTTTCGTGGAAGGTGATGTGATAGACCTCACGCCACAACTGTTCGCCATCCTCCGATTTTCCAATTTTCTCGGATGCCAGTTGCACGGCTTGGGTTTTCGTATAGTCGATACTGCCAATCATGCCTGCGTCTTTCAGGCTGTTTTCGGCGATGTTGGTCGGCCACCTGTCGCATGGCGGGTTCGGTCTGCCTTGCGCCAGGCACAGCGCGGGAAGGGATAGCAGCAGGACTGCAAAAATGTGTTTCATGAATGTTCCACCCTAAGCATTCTGTCGCCACTGTTCCAGATCTGCTTGCGGTATGGGAGGTGCAGAACGATACATCCATTTGACGCGTTGCCGGGTTCCTTCATGCTGTCGCCGTGGATCATGAAGCCGTCGCGCCCGCCCAGGCTGGTTCCCGCAACGGGGTTGAGCCGCATGGAATGCGGTCCAGTTTTAGGGTGCGGAAATGGTGCGGTAATTTCATACAGGCCAACGGGGATTGGTCCCTGGTCGCGGACATACTGGCTACTGTGCTTATTCTTGTGCTCTCCCTTGCCGGAATATCCCTTATCTGTGATTAATTTGTCGTTGTGATACAACAAGTGGCTCTCATGCTTGTAAATCCAAACCATCGTCTTTTTCTCATTGGTTGTACGAACCAACGATTAAACCAGACCGACTGGTTGCACGCAATTTTTAAGATATGCGTCAGTTTGATCTGCATCCGGATATGGAGATCGTCTACATCCTCGAGATGAGCACGGGCAGTGCGTGCATGCGCGGGTGGGCGGCCTCGCGAAGGGGGCGGTCGTCGGCAAGGATGGCTTGCGCTGAAACTGAAGCGGTGCGCACCAAGTCACGGCAAACGGCAATGCAACGAACCTCGCAGAGCGCAGATGGCGATCAGGCCTCGCAAGCTGGTCGTGCAGGCAGCCGTCGAGCCGCCCGCGTGCCGTGCGGTCGCGATTGCGGTGATCGATAATGCGTATGCGGGACGATACGAGGCGAAGCTCGACCCGCCAATCGAATCCGGCGAGGAACTCTGCACGCTGCTCGGCAAGCGCTGCGTCGAAGAAATCTGCATCGCGCCCGGCGAGGCGCAAAGCTACGGCAAGTTGGCGATCGTCGGCGAGGCGGGCGAGCGCGAACATGCGGCCGCGATCCTGCATCCGGAGCTTGGCGCGCCGCTGCGCGCGGCGGCCGAGAAAGGCGCGGCTCCGGTGCCGTCGGCGAAGAAGATCGGCACGCTCGGCACCGCGATCGACGTGCCGCTCGCCCACAAGGACGCCCTTCGCTTGTTGCGCGGGTTGTTTCGCTGGTAGTGTGCTGCCTTTGACGCGGGCGCGCATGGTGCCGCCCGCGCTGCAACGTCCGTCGATCGGGCCGCAGCGCATGTTGCGCGCGCCGTTCGGCGAGCTGCCGAGGGTCACGATGCTTTCGAATCTGCTGGTACAACTGGTCAATGGACTCGCTGACGCGTCGACGCTGTTTCTGGTCGCTGCCGGTTTGTCGTTGATCTTCGGCGTGACGCGCATCGTCAACTTTGCGCATGGCTCGTTCTATATGTTCGGCATCTACGTCGCGTACAGCATCGCAAGCCGCTTTGGCCATACCGCGGGCGGCTTCTGGCTGTCGGTGCTGGCGGCCGCGCTCGCGGTCGCGGTGCTGGGCGCGCTCGTCGAAATCGTGGTGCTGCGGCGGATCTATCAGGCGCCCGAGCTGTTCCATTTGCTCGCCACCTTTGCGCTCGTGCTGATCTTTCGCGACGCCGCGCTCTGGCTTTGGGGCCCCGACGACCTGTTCGGTCCGCGCGCGCCGTATCTCGCGGGCGCGGTCGACTTTCTCGGCCATCCGCTGCCCACTTACGACATCGCACTGATCGTGATCGGTCCCGTCGTCTTGCTGCTGCTGTGGTACGCGTTGACGCGCACGCGTTGGGGCACGCTGGTGCGCGCCGCAACGCAGGATCGCGAGATGCTCGGCGCGCTCGGCATCAATCAGGCATGGCTGTTTACCGGCGTGTTCTTCATCGGCGCGTTTCTGGCGGGACTGGGCGGCGCGCTGCAAGGGCCGCGCATGTCGGCGAACCTGTCGCTCGATCTGGAGACGATCGGCAACGCGTTCGTGGTCGTCGTGGTCGGCGGCATGGGTTCGATTCCGGGCGCGTTCATCGCGGCGTTGCTGATCGCCGAGATCAAGGCGCTGTGCATTGGCATCGGCCATGTGACGATCTTCGGCATCGGTTTGTCGCTGAGCCGCTTTACGCTGGTGGCCGAATTCGTCGTGATGGCGGTCGTGCTGGTGGTGCGGCCTTGGGGGCTGCTTGGCCGCGCAAGTGCCGCGGTGCGCGCGATGGGTGCGCCGGAAGCGCCATTGCGTCCCGCGGGCAAGCGTCTGAAGTGGCTCGCCGCCGTCGTGTTGCTAGTGCTCGTTCTGGCGCCGCTCGCGGCCAACGCGTTTCCGTATATGCCGGTGCTGCTCGTCGAAATCCTGATCGCGGTGCTGTTCGCGACGAGTCTGCATTTCATCATGGGCCCGGGCGGTCTGCATTCGTTCGGCCATGCGGCGTACTTCGGACTCGGTGCATACGGCGCGGCGCTGTTTCTCAAAGTGCTGAATCTGCCGATGGAAGCCGCGTTGCTGCTCGGGCCGCTGCTCGCGGTGATCGGCGCTCTCGTGTTCGGCTGGTTCTGCGTGCGCCTGTCCGGCGTCTATCTCGCGATGCTGACGCTCGCGTTCGCGCAGATCGTCTGGTCGGTCGTGTTCCAGTGGGACGATGTGACGGGCGGCAGCAACGGCATTCTCGGACTATGGCCGTCGAACTGGCTGTCGTCGCCGGTCGCGTTCTACTACCTGACGCTAGCGTGCGCGGTGCTCGGCGTGGGGCTGTTGCGCCGCATGCTGTTCTCGCCGCTCGGCTACGCGATGCGCGCGTCGCGCGATTCCGCGCTGCGCGCCGAGGCGATCGGCATCGACGTGAAGCGCGTGCAGTGGGCGTCGTTCGTGATCGCGGCGTTGTTCTGCGGACTCGCCGGATCGCTGTACGCGTTTTCGAAGGGCAATATCTCGCCCGAAGTGATCAGCGTGAGCCGCTCGGTCGATGGCCTCGTGATGGTGCTGCTCGGCGGCTTGCAGACCTTGAGCGGGCCGATCGTCGGCGCGGCCGTGTTCACGTGGCTGCAGGACACTGTCGCGCGACAGACCGACTACTGGCAGGCGCTGCTCGGCTTCGCGATCCTGCTGCTGGTGATCGCGTTTCCGCAGGGAATCGTCGGCTTCATTCGCGAGCGTTTCGGCGACACGAACGACGATCAGGCCGATAAGTCCAACGGCGGCGCCGCGTCGCCATCGCAACGGACCGCCGCGGTCAAGGAGGGCCTATGAGCCTGCTGCGCGTGAGCGGTCTGTCGCGATCGTTCGGAGGACTGAAGGCGGTCGATGACGTTTCATTCGAGCTCGAAGCCGGTCAACTGCTGGCGCTGCTCGGCCCCAACGGCGCGGGCAAATCGACCTGTTTCAACATGGTCAACGGTCAGTTGCGGCCGTCGTCGGGATCGATCCTGCTCGACGGTCATGAACTCGTCGGCATGCGGCCGCGCGATATCTGGCGGCGCGGCGTCGGCCGCACGTTCCAGATCGCCGCGACGTTCAACTCGATGACGGTGCTTGAAAACGTGCAGATGGCGCTGGTGTCGCGCGAAAAAAAGACCTTCGGTCTCTGGAAACCAGCGGGCTCGCGCTATGCCGACGAAGCGTTCGCGCTGCTCGAACAGGTCGGCATGAGCGAGCACGCGAAACGCGCGTGCGGGGTGCTCGCGTATGGCGACGTGAAGCGCGTCGAACTCGCGATCGCGCTCGCGAACCGGCCGAAGCTGCTGTTGATGGACGAACCGACCGCCGGCATGGCGCCGAAGGAGCGCAACGAATTGATGGCGTTGACCAGGCGTTTGGTGACCGAACACAGGATCGGCGTGTTGTTTACCGAGCACAGCATGGACGTCGTATTCGCACACGCCGACCGGATCATCGTGCTCGCGCGCGGCAAGCTGATCGCCGAGGGCGACGGCGATACGATCCGCAACGACCCGCGCGTGCAGGAAGTCTATTTCGGCACAGGCAAGATGTTCCGGCCGCACGCGGCGCTGCAGGACGCGGACGGCAATTCGCAGAATGGCCGGGGAGCGCAGCAATGAGCGAACCGATGCTGAAAGTCTCCAGCCTCAATGCGTTCTACGGCCGCGCGCACATCCTGTTCGACGTCGACCTCGAAGTCGGCCGTGGCGAAGTGGTCGCGCTGATGGGCCGCAACGGCGCCGGCAAATCGACGACGATGAAAGCGGTGATGGGACTGCTGCCGCACCGCCACGGCGAAGTCACGTTTCGCGGCCAGAACATCAGTGCGCTTGCGCCGTACAAGATTGCGCGCATGGGCGTCGGCTTCGTGCCCGAGGACCGCCGCGTGTTCGCGGATCTGTCGGTGATGGAGAACCTCGACACCGGCCGCCAGCCGCCGCGCGACGGCGCGCCGCAATGGACGCCAGAAAAGCTGTTCCGCCTGTTTCCGAATCTCGGCGAAATGCCGAGGCGCCCCGGCGGCCAGATGAGCGGCGGCGAGCAGCAGATGCTGACCGTGTCACGCACGCTGATGGGCAATCCGTATCTGGTGTTGCTCGACGAACCGTCCGAAGGCGTCGCGCCGGTGATCGTCGAGCAGATGGCGAACATGATTCTCGAACTGAAGCGCGAAGGGCTATCCATTCTGCTGTCGGAACAGAATCTGCACTTCGCCGAGTTGGTCAGCGACCGCGCGTATGTGCTCGAAAAAGGGCAAATCCGTTTCAGCGGCACGATCGGCGAGCTCGCACGGAACGAAACGGTGAGGCGCGCTTATCTGAGCGTGTGAATTCATCCGGTAATGTCGGCGGAAGGATAGGCCGATGGCGCCGGCGATTGGGGACCGCGCGGCGCCGGACAACCTGATTCGCGTGACTCTCGACGGCATCGGCTCGCCTGCGCGGCCCGAACTCGGTACGATGCCGGCTTACCGCGATAGTTTGAACGACGCCCAGGTCGCCGAGCTCGTGTCGCACCTGCGCGCGCAGTTCGCGGGCGGCGAGCCGGCATGAAGGGACGTCGCCGCGAACGTGGCCAGAATCCGCGCGGAACCGCGCGAGCAATGAGCCGCCGGCCGTCGTCCACGGGTGCGCGGGTCCGCGCGCTTGCCCGTTCGCACGTCTGACAAAACCCACCATTCCTTTTGATTACGGAGTTAACGCATGACCACGCGCGCAGGATGGATCTCTCGCCTCATGGTGTCGACCGTGTGCTCGTTTGCCGCGCTCGGCGCGAGCGCCCAGCAGACCATCAAGATCGGCGAGATCAATAGCTACAAGGCGCAGCCAGCCTTTCTCGGGCCTTACAGGCAAGGCTGGAATCTCGCGCTCGAGCAGGTGAACGCGGCGGGCGGCGTGCTCGGCAAGCAGCTCGAAGTGATTTCGCGCGACGACGGCGGCAACCCCGGCGACACGATCCGCGTCGCGCAGGAGCTGATCGCGCGTGAGCAGGTGCAGTTGCTGTTCGGCGGCTTCCTGTCGAACACGGGCCTTGCGCTCGCCGACTTCGCGAAGCAGAAGAAGATCTTCTTCCTCGCCGCCGAACCGCTGACCGACAAGATCGTCTGGGCCGATGGCAACAAATACACGTACCGTCTGCGTCCTTCGACCTATATGCAGGTCGCGATGCTGGTGCCCGAGGCCGCGAAGCTGAAAAAGAAGCGCTGGGCGATCGTGTATCCGAACTACGAGTACGGGCAATCGGCGGTGGCGACCTTCAAGAAGCTGCTGACGGCCGCTCAGCCGGACGTGCAGTTCGTCGTCGAACAGGCGACGCCGCTCGGCAACGTCGACGCGGGCGCCGTGACCCAGGCGATCGCCGACGCGAAGCCGGACGCGATCTTCAACGTGCTGTTTGCCGCCGACCTCGGCAAGTTCGTGCGCGAGGGTAATACGCGCGGGCTCTTCAAGGATCGCGCGGTGGTGTCGCTCTTGACCGGCGAACCCGACTACCTCGATCCGCTCGGCGCCGAAGCGCCGACCGGCTGGATCGTCACCGGCTACCCCTGGTATTCGATCGATACCGCCGCGAACAAGCAGTTCGTCGACGCGTATCGGGCCAAATATCACGACTATCCGCGGTTGGGCTCGGTGGTCGGCTATTCGGCGCTGATGTCGATCGCGGACGGCATCAAGAAGGCGGGTTCGACCGATGCGGACAAGCTCGCCGCCGCGTTCAAGGGGCTCAACGTGCAGACGCCGTTCGGTCCGATCACGTACCGCGCGCAGGACAATCAGTCGACGATGGGCGCTTATGTCGGCGTGACCGGCGTGAAGGACGGCAAGGGTGTGATGACGTCGTACCGCTATGTGGATGGCGCGAGCGTGCAGCCATCGGACGCCGAGGTGAAAAAACTGCGGCCGGCGGATTGAGGACGCGGCGCGCGGCGCTCCGTCGTGACTGCCGCGCGATTCGCCGCGTGAGTGCTGGTGAATGTGCTTGCGCAGCGGCCTCTGCCGCCAGCAAAACCTACTCTTCCGCGTCGTGCTCCGTGACGAAGCGCTTCAGATAAGCGAGCACGGCCGCTTCCATCGCGCGATGATCGGCGGTGTTCTTCGAGCCCGCGTTTTCTTCATCGCCGAACAGTGTGGACGGCGCGTCGTGCACGTCCACTTCCTGCCCCTCGCGAAACAGGCGTATTTCGTGGACGTCTTCGACGTACTCGGCGATCCAGTGCACGCCCTCGATATGTGCGCCAGCGCGAACCGTAACTGTCTTCATGGCTGTCTCCGTGCAAGCGGTCGATTTGAGTCGGCGCCTCGGCGCTGACTCCCGTCCCATGTCCACAACCATACGCCGTCCCGCCGACGCACGCGAGTCCCGCCCGTAACTGCCGCCGGACCAAGACGCAGATGGGCGTTGCGGCACGCTCGTTGCTGAACCATAAGAGCCTCACCCACAACCGGAGAACCGTCATGCCAGAGCAGAAAACCTTGAAGCGTGCCGCGGCCGATAAACGCGCGGGCAAATCAGCGAGTACCCAAGCGGGAGAGTTCGTCAAGGAACAGGTGGACAAGGTCCGCGCAGGCAAGCACGGCGTGCGCTCGCCGAAGCAGGCGATCGCGATCGGGCTGTCCGAGGCGCGGCGCGCCGGCGTCGACCTAAAGCCGCCGAAGAAGGGCGCCACGAGCGAGGCGACCCGCAAGAAAGCGCAGAAGGACAGTGCGGCGGGCAAGCACGTCGGCGCTGCGAAGAAGAGCGCGAGCAAGGAGTCGAGCGCTAAACGCTCGCGTGTGTCGGAAAGCGTGCTCAAGCGCGAGAGCAAGGCCGGGGCGTCGTCGGCGGCGATGTCGAAGCAGGCGAAGTCGGCGGCGGCCAAGCGGCCTGCCGCGAGCCGCTCCGCCGCAGCCAAGAAGGCCGCGGCGACCAAAGGCGCGGCTGGACGCTCCGCTGCCGCGAAAAAGGCCGCGCAAACGCGGGCGGCGCGCGCGCATCACTGAGCTTGCGGCTCGCAAAGCGGCGGCAATGGAAAAGGGCGGCGGCACGCATGCGCGTGCCGCCGCTCTGTTGTTGTCGCCCGCTGGCGGGCTTGCCTGCCTACTTACTGCACCGTCGCCAGCACCTCGCCAACCGTGCGGAAGAGCCGCGCGATCTGCTCTTCGTCGATGATCAGCGGCGGCGAGAACGCGAGGATGTCGCCGGTGAAGCGGATCAGCACGCCCGCCTCGAAGCATTTGACGAACGCCTCATAAGCGCGCGCGCCCGGCGCGCCGTCGCGCGATTCCAGTTCGATGCCCGCGACGAGGCCGAGATTGCGCACGTCCTTCACATGCTTCGCGCCGCGCAGCCCATGCGCGGCGGCTTCGAACGTCGGCGCGAGGCTGGCCGCGCGCTCGAACAGCTGGTCGCGGCGGTACAGGTCGAGCGTCGCGATCGCGGCCGCGGCCGCGGCCGGATGCGCCGAGTACGTGTAGCCGTGGAACAGCTCGATCGCGCCCGGCGCGCCGCTGCCGACGACCGTGTCATGGATCGTGCGGCTCGCAGCGACTGCGCCCATCGGAATCGACGCGTTGTTGATCGCCTTCGCCAAGGTGATCAGGTCCGGCGTGACGCCGAAGTGTTCGCTCGCGGTCGCGTTGCCGAGACGGCCAAAGCCGGTGATCACCTCGTCGAAGATCAGCAGGATGCCGTGCTTCGTGCAGATCTCGCGCAGCTTCTGCAGATAGCCTTGCGGCGGAATCAGCACGCCGGTCGAGCCGGCCACCGGTTCGACGATCACCGCGGCGATCGTCGAAGCGTCGTGCAGCGCGACGATGCGCTCCAATTCCTCGGCCAGATGCGCGCCCCATGCGGGCTGGCCCTTCGCGAACGCGTTGTGTTCGAGGTTGTGCGTGTGCGGCAGATGATCGACCGCCGGCAGCAGCGCGCCCGAGAACGTCTTGCGATTCGGTGCGATGCCGCCGACCGAAATGCCGCCGAAACCGACGCCGTGATAGCCGCGCTCGCGGCCGATCAGACGCGTGCGCTGAGCTTCGCCGCGCGCGCGATGGTAGGCGAGGGCGATCTTCAGCGCTGTGTCGACCGATTCGGAGCCCGAGTTCGTGAAGAAGATACGGTCGAGCCCTTCCGGCATCAGCTCGGCAACCTTCGCCGCCGCTTCGAACGCGAGCGGGTGGCCCATCTGGAAGGTCGGCGCGAAGTCGAGCGTCGACAGCTGCTGCGTGATCGCGGCGACGATTTCATCGCGGCTGTGGCCCGCGTTCACGCACCACAGTCCCGCGCAGCCGTCCAGAATCTCGCGCCCGTCGGTGCTTCGGTAGTACATGCCCTTCGCCGATTCCAGCAGGCGCGGCGCGGCCTTGAACTGGCGGTTCGCGGTGAAGGGCATCCAGAAGGACGACAGATCGTCGATGACGGGGCGCGAAGTCATGGCATCTCCTCGAAGTGGGTGTCGGTTGAGGGCTTTGAGCGTAGCCAAACTGTAGTCCTCGCGGTTTAATGGCGGCATAAACAGTTGACGAAGTGTGGTGCCAACTGTGCTGGTGAATTCGCGCGAACTGTCCCGGTAGGCGGGGCGGTCCACGCTTGGTCTTTTTTTCTAGGTTTTTCGCCCAAAACATGATCGAACTGGACCTTCAACGCGACCGGCGTGCGGCGCCGACGCTCGTCGAACAGGTCGTGCAAGGCTTCGCGCGCGCGATCGATGCGCAATCGCTGCGCGCCGGCGCGCTGCTGCCGTCGGTGCGGCAGCTTGCGCAAAGCCACGCGCTGAGCACCTTCACGGTGACCGAGGCGTACAACCGGCTCGTGTCGATGGGGCTCGTGGTCGCGCGGCGCGGCTCCGGCTATCGGGTGGCGGCGCGCTCGCCGTCCGCGCGCGCGGCTGTCGCCGATTGGACGCCGCCGAGCCTGACCGCGACATGGCTGCTGTCCGACGTGTTCGCCGATCACTCGGTGCCGATCAAGGCGGGCTGCGGCTGGCTGCCGAGCGAATGGACCAACGAGAGCGGCCTGCAGCACTCGCTGCGTGCGCTGAGCCGGGTGCCGGCCGCGCGTCTCGGCGACTACGGCCATCCGTACGGCTTCGCGCCGCTGCGCGAGCGCATCGCCGAACAACTCGATCGGCGCGGGCTGCCGGTCGACGTCGCGAACGTGCTGCTCACGCAGGGCGCGACGCAGGGACTCGATCTGATTGTGCGCACGCTGCTGCGCGCAGGCGATGCGGTCATCGTCGAGGACCCCGGCTACTGCAACCTGCTGCAGATCCTGAAGCTCGCCGGGCTGGTCGTGCATGGCGTGCCGCGCACGCCGGCCGGCGTCGATACTGAGGTTCTCGAAACGTTGGTCGCGCGGCACAAGCCGAAGGCGATCTTCGTCAACACCACGCTGCAGAATCCGACCGGCGCGACCTTCGGCATGTCGGCCGCGTTCCGCTTGCTGCAGATCGCCGAGCGCGAACGCATCTGGGTCATCGAGGACGACGTGAGCCGCGAACTCGCGCCGGCCGGCGCGCCGCTGCTGGCGGCGATGGAGGGCTTGCAGCGCGTGTTGCACGTCGGCGGCTTTTCGAAGACGGTGACGCCGTCGCTGCGCTGCGGCTACGTGGTGGCCGAGCAGGCGGTGCTGCGCGAGCTCGCGCGCACGAAGATGGCGGTGGGACTGACGTCGTCGGAAACGATCGAGCGGATCGTCGACAAGGTGCTGGTGGAAGGGCGTTACGCGCGCCATGTCGAGATGGTCAACGAGCGGCTGAAGCTCGCGCACGTGGCACTCGAAGAACGGCTCGACGTGCTCGGGCTCGAGGTGTTTCATCGGCCGCGCGCGGGGCTCTTCATGCTGGCGCGTCTGCCGATCGAAGCGGAGCACGCCGCCGAGGTCGCGACCGCCGCGCTCGCGCATGGCATCTGGCTCGCGCCGGGCTCCTACTTCCGTCCCGACGACGCGCCGAGCGCGTGGTTCCGCTTCAACGCGCCGTATTCGACCGACGACGCGTTGTGGCGCTTCATCGAGAGGGTCGGGCAGGGGGCGTGGTAGACGCGGCGGCGCGTCGGACGCTCAGCCGCCATGCCCGAACAGCTTCAGCGCGATCGGATACAGCGACCCCACGAGCAGCAGCGCCATCGCGACGTTGAAGACGCGCAGCCGTTTCGGGTTCGACAGCACCTCGCGCATCGCCGTGCCGAAACCAGCCCACACGCAGATGCACGGAAAGCCGATCACATAGAACACCGCGGCCATTGCAACGGCGTTCATGCCGAAGCTGTTGCTCAGATGAATCGTCGTCGCGGCGGTCAGCACCATCATCCACGCCTTCGGATTGACCCACTGAAACGCGATTGCTTCATGAAAGCGCATCGGGCGCCGTTCGCCGTTCCTGAGCTTGAGCTCTCCCGACGTGCCGATCTTCCACGCCAGATACAGCAGATAAGCGACGCTGACGGCTTCGAGCACCGTGTACAGCACGGGAAAGTGCACGAACGCTTCGCCGAGGCCCACGCCGACCGACAACATCAACAGCACCACGCCGACGCTGATGCCGGACAGATGCGGCAGCGTGCGGCGAAAGCCGAAATTGACGCCCGATGCGAGCAGCATCGTGTTGTTCGGACCGGGCGTGATCGAGGTGACGAGCGCGAACAGAATGCCGGCGGGCAGCGCGCTGAGAGTGACGAAAGACATGGGGGGATGGGCTCCGGTGTCGCCAACAGAAACGGTGAAGCTCATTCTAGCGATAGGTCCCGGTACAGTACCTGTACGGTTTTGAAAAGGGTGTCCGGTACGGATCTATGGTGAATTGATGAGCGGACAACGCCGTTGCACGGCGTGTCGACACTCGGTAGTTAACATATGTTGCAAGTATTTTTTTAATGGCAACATATGTAGACGGCTGGCACAGCAGCCCGCCATCCATCAGGAACCTGCAGAACGATCGGAGAAACCTATGAAAGTGATGAATTGGTCCGCTGTCGCCGTGCTCGTGGCGGCAACAGCGGTGAGTACTGCCGCGTTCGCGCAGGACACGACGTCCACGCTCGCGAAGATCCAGCAAAGCGGCGTGATCGCGATTGGCCATCGCGAGACCTCGGTGCCGTTTTCCTACGTCGATGCGAACAACGAAGTGATCGGCTTTTCGCAGGACTTGTGCAACAAGATCATCGATGCGGTGAAAACGAAAACGAAGCGTCCGGACCTCAAGGTTCGCTTCATCCCGGTCACCTCGCAGAATCGCATCCCGCTCGTACAGAACGGCACGGTCGATCTCGAATGCGGCGTGACGACCAATCTCGCCGCGCGCCAGAGCCAGGTGAGCTTCGGCGACACGTTCTTCGTCGCGACGACACGTCTTCTGACGCGCAAGGACTCCGGCATCAAGGACTTCCCGGATCTCGCGGGCAAGACGGTGGTGACCAACCAAGGCACGACGTCCGAGCGCATCCTGCGCAAGATGAACGAAGACAAGAAGATGAACATGCAGATCATCAGCGCGAAGGATTACGGCGAAGGGCGCCTCACGCTCGAAAGCGGCCGTGCCGTCGCGTACATGATGGATGACGTGCTGCTTGCCGGCACGCGCACGCTGACCGCCAAGCCGTCGGACTGGATCATCACCGGCACGCCGCAATCGTCGGAAGCGTACGGCTTCATGTTGCGCCGCGACGATCCCGAGTTCAGAAAGCTCGTCGACGACACGCTCGAACAGGTGATGAAAGGACCCGAAATCCACACGATGTACGACCGTTGGTTCGTCAAGCCGGTGCCGCCGAAGAACATCAGCTTCGACTTTCCGATGAGCGATTCGCTGAAGCAGCTTTACGCGCAGCCGAACGACAAGGCGCTCGAATAACGGGTTTTGCCGCGATTGCCTGTAGGCACGGGTTTTTGTGTGGCAGCGTTTGGCTCTTTCCTCTATACCTGGCTATAGGCGGCGTGTTTCGGTTCAGCGTCGCCTGTAGAGGGAACGGAGGCGAAAAGTGAAGAAGCCGATGGAAACTTCACGGCGCAGACAGGTTTTCCTCAGTGGGATCCTTCCTGCCGTGCTGGCGCTAGCAAGCGGCGTATTCGTGGTGTCCGCCAACGCCGACGCGCCCATGCGCGCGATCACGATCGTATCGGGCACCTATGGCGGGAATTGCGGCGCGCCGCCGGGCAACCTGACTCGCGAGCTCGAGCGTCATTGCAACGGACGGGAAACTTGCGATTACCCGCTGCCCGGTCTGCACAAAGGCGGCACGACGCTGGCATGCGCGCGCGACTTCCACGCCGAATGGCATTGCGATCACGCGGACTTCCACACCGCGGCGCTGGGTCCGGGCGCGAAATCGGGCGACACGCTCGTGCTGGGTTGCGTCGAGCCGCGTGGCGCGGGCAAATAGCTGCATGCGCGAACAAAAAAGGCCGAGGCCCTCGCGGGGCTCGGCCTTTGACTATTGCAGCGGTCTTTTAGCTGGTTTTACGAACCGGCGCGAAGCGCCGCTTGCCGAGCGACGGCCCGATACGACGGAGCCGCTCGCGTTTGTGTTCCTCTTCGAAGTGAACGAGCGACGGCTTGATCAGATCGCTGCGCGACACGATTCCGATCAGACGCATGCTGTTGCCATCGGCGACCACCGGCAGGCGTTCGAGCCCTAGCACTGCGAGCCGCGTCGCCACGAGCCGGCAGGTCTCGGATGACAACGCAAACGCGGTGTTGTGCTGGGCGAACACGGCGGCGAGGGTCATCGCGCGCTTGCGCTCCGTGTCCTCGGCGCAGAAGCGTTCGAGCAACGGGCGTTCGGCCACGCCGATCACCGCGCCGTCGCGCACCACCGGATACGCGCGGCGCAGCTGGTTCGCGCCGAACAGCGTCTGCAGCGTTGCGCCGACCGTCGTGGCGGCATCGACCGATTCGACCGATGCGGTCATCACTTCGTCGACATAGTGGCGCTCGAGCGGATCGACGCCGTACTCGCGATAGATGTGATAACCGCGTCGCGCGATTTTCTCGGTCATGATCGAGCGCCGCATCACCACCGTGGAGAAGCCGTGCGCGATCAGCGTTGCGGTCAGCAGAGGCAGCAGCGCGTTGGCGTCGTGCGTGAGGCCGAACGCGAACACGATGGCCGTGAGCGGCGCGCCGAGCGTGGCGCCAAGCGTCGCGGCCATGCAGACGAGCGGCCACAGCGCCGGCTCGCTGCCCGGCAGCCAGTGCGCGAGCACCGTGCCGAGTCCGGCGCCGAGCATCAACAGCGGTGCGAGCACACCGCCCGACGTGCCCGAGCCGAGCGCGATGACCCACATCACAGCCTTCACGGTGAGCAGCAAAAGCGCGACCTGCACTGCAATATGCTGATGCAGCAAATCGCCGATCACGTCGTAACCGACGCCGAGCGCGCGCGGTTCGAGCCAGCCGCCAATGCCGACGACGGTACCGCCGAGCGCGGGCCACCACATCCAGTGGATCGGCAGCTTGCCGAACAGGTCTTCCACCTTGTAGAGCGCGGCGGACAGGCCGGACGCAAGCGCGCCCGACAACACGCCAGCGACCGCGCACGACAGCAGGGACCAGCCATCGGGCGCGGCGGTCTGCAGCGGAAACAGCGGACCTGTACCGAAGAAAATCGCGCGAGCGAAGCCGGCGACCGCGCAGGCCACCGCGACCGGCAGGAAGCTGCGAGGGCGCCATTCGAACAGCAGCAGCTCGACCGCGAGCAGCACGGCCGCGAGCGGCGTGCCGAACACCGCGGTCATGCCGGCCGCGGCGCCGGCCACGAGCAGCGTCTTGCGCTCCGCCGACGTGACCTTCACGCACTGCGCGATCAGCGAGCCGAGCGCGCCGCCGGTCATGATGATCGGGCCTTCCGCGCCGAACGGCCCGCCGCTGCCGATCACGATGCCCGACGACAACGGCTTGAGCACCGCCACTTTCGGCGACATCTTGCTCTTGCCGAACAGGATCGCTTCGATCGCCTCGGGAATGCCGTGGCCACGAATTTTTTCGGAGCCGAAGCGCGCCATCAGTCCAACGATCAAGCCGCCGATCACCGGCACGCCGATCACCCAGATGCCGAGCGTATTGGCGGCGGGCGAGCGGTCGACGAACGACAGCGTGCCGAAGAAAAACAGGTTGGTGAACAGGTGAATCAGGTTCAGCAGAACAAAAGCGGCAAACGTGCTGACGAGGCCGATGCACGCGGCGAGCGCGAAAATGCCGGGCAGCCGTGCATTCGCCGCGAAGTCGCGCTTGTGGGAATCCATGCTCATGGTTAGTCGAGATCGATCTGAGGAATCTGGAAGGAGCCTTCGAGCGATCTCAATTCGGCGCGATGCAGTTCCGCGAGCCGCTCGAGTACCCGTTCTCCCGCTTTTTCGATGTGTACTTCAACCTGGCGACGATCGGTTTCGCTGACCTGGCGGCGCACGAGACTCAGTGCCTCGCAGCGCGATACCAGTGCGACGACGCCGTGATGTTGCGCCTGCAGACGCTCCGCGAGTTCGCCGACGGTCGCCCAGTCGCGCTCGGGATAGCCCTTGATATGCAGCAACAACAGGTATTGCAACGGCGTGATGCCCTCGTTCTGCGCGGCCTGCTCCGAGAAGCGCTCGAAGCGCCGCATCTGGTAGCGAAACTCCGACAACTGCTCGAAATCGCTCTTGACGAGCTTGCGAGTCCGTACTTTCATGGGATATCCGCCGATGTGAAGAAACGGAAAATATATCACGGCATGATGTATTTAGGTGGATTACGGCCGTGGCAACGGCATCCCGCGGCAGGTCTCCTTGCTCTTTTAACTGAAAATCAGGCCGCCTTGCGGGCTTGGGTGGCGGTCTGCCGGTACAGGCCGGAGATCAGGTCCACCTGCGTGATCATGCCGACCACGCGCCCCCCGCGATCGAGCACCGGCACGTGGTGGTGCCCGTAGTTAGCGAACATCGGCACCAGTTCCGTGATCGGATCGGAGGCGCCGACGGTGCACACGTCGGTGGTCATCAAGCTGCCGACGTTCGACGTGCGAAGCGCATCGCCGCGCAGCCAGCCGTCGAAGTAGTTCAGGATCGGACCGAGCGCGCCGAAGCTTTTCCTGTCGACGAAATCGGCGCGCGTGACGATGCCGAGCAGCTTCTGCTTCACATCGACGACCGGCAGCGCCTTCACATTGTGGCGCCTGAACAGCTCCCATGCGGCAGCGGCGCGCGCGCCCGGCGACACCGACACGACATGGCGCGACATCACGTCTTCGCAGCGCAGTTCGTCGAAGCTGCGCGAGAAGGCCTGTAGCTGCGTTTCGCGCAGCAACGAATAGAGGTCGTCGGTGCCGATGTCGAGCATTTCGTCACGGCGTCGAAGCACGGCTTTGACGTCGTCGCGGGTGAAGCCGACGCGCGCGGCTTCGTCGGCGGCCTGATTCGGCGTCGCGCGGTCCTGGCGTCCCGCATGCGGGTAGCGGTGGCCGGTTGCCGCGTGATAGACGAGCGCCGCGAACAGCAGCGCGGCCGACTGGATCGCGATCGGTTCGAGCACGAAGCGGTAGCCGAGCGCATGAATGACCGGGCCGCCCAGCACCGCGGTCAACGCGACCGCGCCCGACGGCGGGTGCACGCAGCGCAGCGCGAACATGCCGGAGATCGACAGCGCCACCGCGAGGGCGGCCGCCAGCGTCGGATCGCCGATCAGCATCGCGCAGGTCACGCCGACCGTCGCGGACACGAGGTTGCCGCCGATGATCGACCACGGCTGCGCGAGCGGGCTCGCGGGCACGGCAAACAGCAGCACCGCGGAGGCGCCCATCGGCGCGACCAGCAGCGGAATGTTTGCAGCCGGACCGAGCAGCAGATACATCAGACCGCCGGTGAACGCGATGCCGAGCAGCGCGCCGAGGCACGAACGCGCACGCTCGTGCCATTTCACGGTGACCGGTGCGGGGAGAAAGCTGGCAAGCCAGCCGAGAGCAGGAGAGCGGGACAAGATAGGAGCGGAAAGTAGTCGATGATGCCGGGCCCGACATTACCGGGGAAACCCTGGCAACGCGAATACAGTCTGGTCATGATTATATTTCAATATGATATAAAAAGTTCTCCAACCCCCACGCGGCGCGCGAAATCTGTCGCATATCGCAGAAAGTCGAGTGCGCGCCCGACCTCCTTCGGCCTGGCTCCAAACACCGATCCGCACGTTCTTTTTTATCACGTTGTGATATAAAATGATGGCAGACCGATTGGGAGCACTCGTTGGCCGGTTGCCTGATAGACCGATAAGGGAGCCATCATGATGATCACATTTCAATCGACGGCGTCGCCGGATGCCGTCATGTGAGGGATCTCGCGCAATATCTGCTAGGCCTGATCGGCAAGCGGCTCGGCGAGCGGGGCGTCATCAGCCACGACGAGCTGGTCCACGCGATCGATCGTCTCGAAGCCGCCATCACCGAAGACGCGGCCGCGGAAACGACCCTCGAAGCATTGCACTGTTCAACGAGTAATCAACGCGAGTCGCGCAACCGGCTATCGCAGCGCGCGTGGCCGTTTCTGGACATGATGCGTGCGGCGCGTGACTCGGACGCTGACATCATCTGGGGGCTGTAGTTCGTCGAGGGAATCGCGATGAAACGATTGACGTCGCGTCGACGCTTCGCAATCCTCCTTATTTCGGTTTGCGCCGTTCCGCTTGCCCACGCGTTCTCACCTGAGCGGGAAACCGGCCGATACCAGCAGCCGATGCGCGACCCATGTGCCGCGTCGCGCGACACCGAGCTGCGAAGCAGCGTGATTGGCGTGTATGGCGGCACCGTTGTCGACCAGTTGTCCAGTGGAGCGGTGGTGCTCGTGAAATGGCCGAACGGTTCGCCGCACGAGGCATGGACCGCTCGGTCGCACAGCCATGGTTTGCCCGTCGATCCCGCGGCAAACGCTGCTCATGTTTTCTTTCTGTGGCCGGAGTCATAGCGCGGCGTTCCTGATCGCCGCGCCGAGCAACCGCATGCATTCAGGTACGGCTAATGCGTGCGCGATGCTGTTACGACGGCACACCCATTCCCTATCTCGATCCGACCATGAGGAGCGGCAGTGCAGACCCACGCGTCAAAAGGCGATTTCGCCACCGATACCCGGCTTCTGCGAATCACGGTGATTGCCGCCGTGGTCGGCCTGTTGAGCACCTTCGGCGCGGACTTCCTGCTGCACCTGATCCGCTTTTTCATCAACCTGTTCTTCTTTCAGACGCTGTCGATCGCGGACCGCTCGCCGCGCAGTCATACGCTAGGGCTGTGGGTGATCGTCGTGCCTGTAGTCGGCGGTCTGATCGTCGGGCTCATGGCGCGCTTCGGATCGGAGCAGATTCGCGGGCACGGTATTCCCGAAGCGATCGAGGCGATCCTGTTCGGCAAGAGCAAAATGTCGCCGAAGGTCGCCGTGCTGAAGCCATTGGCGTCGGCGATCGCGATCGGCAGCGGTGGACCGTTCGGCGCCGAAGGGCCGATCATCATCACACGGTTCCGGCGCATTTCGCTATTCCATGGCAGGGATTCGGTGGCCACCGAATCTCGCGAATAGTGCCTGTTTAACGGCGTTTCTGTAGGTATTTGCATGTATCGGTGTCGCGCGGTATATGTCACGAACTGACATATAATTAATTGATGACTTGCCGCGCGGCGCAAGGAGGTTCTCATGTCGAGCTTCAAGCGCATTCTTCTCTGTTACGACGGAACACGCGAAGGACAACACGCATTGAAGGACGGTGCCGCTCTAGCGCAAGACCTGAACGCGGAAGTGCACCTGCTTTCCGTGCTCAACAATACGGCGTGGATGCAGGGCGCGGACATCACGTCCGCGGTGCCGGTCGATTTCATCAACGAATCCGCCAAAGCGCTGCTCAACGAGGGCTTGCAGAAACTCGCCGCGCGCGGAATTCGCGCGACCGGTCATCTCGCGATCGGTGAACCACTCGACGAGATTCCGTTTTTCGCTAACGATCTGAAGGTCGATCTGGTCGTCGTCGGTCATCGCCGCAGTCACGGACTCGCGCGATGGTGGGGTGGCCGGCACGACGGGCTGCTGCTCGATCGCGTGACGTGCAGTGTGCTGGTGACGATGGGCGCGGCAGCTGGTGCGCCGGCCGCAGTCGCAGGCACGGGCGAGACCGAGCGGTCCGCCGAACATTCATGAGCGTTGTGTTGTTTGTGTTGAGTTGAGAGTTGTGTTGCGTTGCGTTGGCACGGAGGCACACCATGAAAGTCGTCGACGAACAGTTCAATCATCCCCAGCCCGTCAAGCACAGCGATAACGAAAAGAGCAAGCTGCCGCAGCGCGCCGCCGATGCGCAGCGGCCGAAGAAGAAACCCGAAGGCGAGCCGCCGGTCGAGTGACGCGGGGCGGCACCACGCCGTTCAATCCGCGCGTGAATGCTAAAACGCTGCCAGGCCCGAAAGCCTGGCAGCGTTTTAGTCATGCATGCGAGTCGCCCGGCCCGATTATCGTTCAAATGCGAATCGTTCTTATTGAAGAACTGCGGGAGAACTGCAGAAGAACTGCGACGATTTACCGGACAGATGGCAAAAGTGGGTGTTTCTGATGGCGTCATGACGCCGTGATGCGCGGGTTTGACGGCACCGCGAGGACGGTACAGCGTTTGCTACCGCCCAAAGGTTTAACCGCAGGCCGCCATACATGTCACGAAATTCGACTACCTGCCAGAGATGGAGCGCCCGAGAGGTCCAGCTATTGCACGACGTGCCGCGCGTGCTCGTCGTCGACGACAACGAGAGCGCCGCCGAAGCGCTTGCCACCTGGCTGTCCTACGAGGGCGTCGAGGCGCGCGCCGCGACCGGCTGCACGGCGGCGCTGCGCTGCGTGCGCAACTGGGTTCCCGACGTCGTCGTACTCGACATCATGATGCCGGAGCGCGATGGCTACGAAACGGCGAGCGCGCTGCGCCGCTATCTGCCGACGCACAGCCTCGGCATCGTCGCGTTCACGTCGTTGGACGAAGATCATGTGAGGGAAACCGGCCGCGAGCGTCACAATTTCGACGGCTATTGCCAGAAGGGCACCGCGCCTGCCGCGCTGCTCGCATTGTTGCGAGGGCTGTGGCGCGGATGAAGACGGCGCTCGCGTCGACAAAAAACGCGGCGGCGTGGACATCTCTCCACACCGCCGGGCTTGTCAACCGTGCTTTTCAGTCGGGCCCGCAAGCCGCCGCGCTCAATCGCTCAGCTCTTCCGCGCGGCCGGCATCCAGCCGGCTTCGACACCGAACTGCGCGATCTGTTTCGCGACCGCATCGGCTAGGCGCTTTGCATCGTCCGACACACCCGCGCGCTTCGTTTCGGTCACGCCGTGCAGGCCCGCGCCGGCCGCTGCCGCGGTCGCGACGGTGCCGGCCGCCGCGCCGACTCCGGCGGTTTCGACCATGCCCGGCATCTTGCCGCTGTCCGCGTTGGCCGTGAAGCTCTGCACGACGCGCGGCGCGCCCACAGCGGGTTGGTAGACGATCTGCACCGCGCTGCTCACCTCGCTCTTGCCCGCGCCGAGCCCGATCAGCGTGCGGCGGCGGCGATTGCCGGCGTCGATCGTCTCGAAGCTGCCTTGCACGAGCAGCACGTTCTGGCCGGCGGGCACCGGCGCGTCGGTGCGCACCGCGTGCAGACCCATCGCCTGCAGCTGATGGACGATCTCGTCGGCGACCTGCTCGCGCACCTTGGTGGCATCGGTAATCTGCTTCTGCGCGTCCGACGAACCCGACATCTGCGTCTTCAGTTTCTGCAGCATGCCGCTGTTATCGAGCTTGACCTGCTGCGGATCGGCATCGAACGTGTACACGTAGATCGTGTCAGGATGCATCGTCGACTGCGTGCCTGCGCCGGCCGTCGCGGACGTGCTCGTCGCGCTCAGATTCGTGACGCTGGCGCCGGCGCAGCCGCTCAGCAGCGCGCTGCCGCACACGAGTGCCATGCAGGTGAAACGGGCGGCGTTCTTTTTGATGAAGTTCACTGAAGTCAACATGATGATCCTGTCGTCGGCACGCGGTGCCAGTGGGTTCGAGTCCATCGCCGATGATCGGGCAACCGTGGGATCGTCGATCATCGGCGAAGGGATTCGCACGTGAAGCCTTTCGATCTCATGCGTCTGTGATTCGTCACGCACCGGCAGCGAACGAAGTATGGGCGAGCGGGCCGCCGAACTCCATTCAACAATTATTTCGAGCGATGTCACGGCGACATGAAGGCGCGAAGCGCGAGGAGCCGCGGCGACGCGCGACACGAAACGGCGGGGAGCGGGATGAAGAAGAGAAAAGGCGCGGACGTCGGGCCGCCGATCAGTTCAAAGCGAGCTTGACGATGCAGCACAGCACGAACACGAGCAGGGCGGCGGCAATGGCCATGTCCATTGGATAGCGCATTCCTTCACCCTGTCCTGACGTTGCGGAGCTCCTATCGTAATCACCTGACGGAAGATGAAAAGCGTCAGTGAAGCGCCAATGTGGGACAGGCAACGAAGTCCCGCGTAGCCGCACGTAGCGGGGCTGCGGGAGCGCTTCACCTATCGGCGAGAGGCAGCGGTGGACCGATCGCTCGATTGCGCCCGCATGCTCCGGCGCAAAAAAAGTGCCGCGTGGCGGGGCGCTCCATTCGCAACTCGCGATGAAGATTTATTGCGCTTGCGCCGCCGGCTCACCCGGCGGCGTGCCATGCGGCGCCTTGTTCGCAATAGCGAGATCTTCGGCGAGACTCGTGCGCAGTGTCGCGATAGCTTGCTCGGGATTGGCGGGCTTCAGCTGCTCGCGCGCCAGCGAGTCGTACACGTAGTGACGCAGCATCGGGTCCTGGGTCTTGTTCAGCACGTCGTGGTAGACCGCGACGATCTCGCCTTGACGGCCGCTCAGCGCATACAGACGGCGCAGTTGTTCGAGATCGTTGATCACCGCGAAAGCTGGACTCGGATGACCCATCATCGGACCATGCCCCGGCGGCCCGTCGCCGCGCGGACCGCCGTCGTGCATCGCGGCGGGCGGGGGCGGTGGCATGCCGTCGTCGGCAAGCGCGGCCGTTGCGATGATGCCAAGAACCGCGGCCACGGCCGCGCTGAGGATTGCTTTTCTCATGATGTCGCTCCCAGCGAAAACAGCGCCGGCGCCACGATGGACCGGCTCCTCGTAACGATAGTCGACACGCTGATCCACCGGGTTACGAAAGCCATTCAGTAACTTTCCGAGCCTTTCGAAGCATGCGCATACATCTCGACGCGACGCACGTCATCGCGCACGCGTTTGCGTCAGGGTGAGCGCCGCTGGCGCAACGCAGCCGGATAGCGCATGATTGCTGCGATGTGCCGTGCGACCCCCAAAAGCACGTCGCCGTGGCGGCACGCGCGGCACACGCAGCCGCCGGCATCGGCGTCGCGCCTGGTGTGGGCGGCGCAGAGGCGATGAGTCTTCAACCGCAAGGAGGATTTCGCATGGACCGACCCGATGCAGCCAATCCGTTTGGCGATCTGACCAAAATGCTGGAACAGTTCAAGCTCCCCGGCTTCGACGTACCCGCCATCATGGAAGCACGCCGCAAGGACATGGAAGCGCTGGTTCAGGCGAATCAGACAGCATTCCAGGGGATGCAGTCGCTCGCGCAGAAACAGGCCGAGATGCTGCGCAGCACGCTGGGCGAGTTGCAGGCGCTGACTGCGCAACTCACCGCGGCCGGCGCCGCGCCGTCGAGCAAAACCGCGGAGCTGATCCAGCAGAGCCTGCACAAATCGCTCGCCGATATGCAGCAGCTCGCGCAAGCCGCCTATCAGACGCAGGCGGAGTCGTATGCGGTGATCGCGAAACGCGTAGAGGAGAATGTGCAGGAACTGAAGTCGCTTCTTCAGCAGCAGAAGAAGTAGCGCACGCCGCGAGTTCCGAACCATCTATGTCGCGGAGGGCCGTCAAGCCCTCCGCGATTTTTTTGCCCGTTATTCGGTAGACGCTTACATCGATAAAAAAACGCTGCCCTGATTCACAGCTTCTACGCATGACGACCGAAATTTCCGCAGCCTGCTGCTTCTAAATATCAGAAGAAAACCAAGGCATTGTCGCCAAAAGACTTTGTCCGCACTGATCGAACGTAGTCGAACGATCCAGCAACCTCCAAAGGCTCGAATCGCGCAGCAAACGATTGCCGCGCGCCATTCCCCTGACTTAAAGTTTCGCCCCGCCTTTCCGTAGACGCATTCACGCAGCCCAACCGGCGTGAAGGCAGCCCGGCCTAGCCGGTCAGGTGTGCGCCCTCGTTTCGCGTTTTCACCTGGGAAGGAAATCTCTTGAATCCGAAGCTTCTTACCCGCATTGCCTGCGCAGTGCTCGGGGCATGCTGCGCGTTGCCGTTCGCCGCGCACGCGACGCTCGGCCAGAACGCCAGCACCGTCGACGGCGATCAGACGCGCCTGCACGCAGTCGCTCATGCGGCCAGCGCGCAGGGCGCCTATTCGGTGCACGCGCTGACGCTGCCGTCCGGCACCCAGGTGCGCGAATTCGTGGCGGCCAACGGCATCGTGTTCGGCGTCGCGTGGGATGGCCCGACGCTGCCCGATCTGAAGGCGATGCTCGGCGCATCGTTCGACGTCTACGTCGCCGCCAGCGCGACGCGTCGCGGCGTGCCGCTCGCGGTGTCGAACAGCGATCTCGTAGTGTTCTCGAGCGGCCATCTGCGCGCCTTCACCGGCTACGCGTATCTGCCGCAGGCGGTGCCGGGGGGCGTCGATGTCAGCGTCATTCAATAACGGAGCGAACATGCGATCCAGGTCTTCGTGGATGACTCGGCTGGGCGCGACGCCCGTCGTGGTTCTGGCGCTGCTGCTGAGCGCGTGCGGCGGCGGGGGTGGTGGTGGCGGCAGCGCGAGCACCACGGCCAATTCGAGCTCGTCCGGGAGTTCGACCGGCTCATCGGGTTCGACCGTGACCAATACGTCGCCGTCGCCGCAGGTGCTGGCCGCCAACGCGGTGCGCGTGACGGTCGACTCGGGCATCAGCAACGTGCCGAACATGCCGTTCGTCAGCATCACGATCTGCGCGCCCGGCACCGGTAATTGCCAGACGATCGATCACGTGCTCGTCGATACCGGCTCGTGGGGCGTGCGCGTGTTCGCATCGCAACTGCCGGCGTCGATGAGCCTGCCGCAGCAGAAGGACGGCGCGGGCAATTCCGTCGCCGAATGCATGCAGTTCTTCGACGGCTATACGTGGGGCGCGGTGAAGCTCGCCGATGTGCAGATCGCCGGCGAGAAAGCCGCGTCGCTGCCAATCCAGCTGATCGATCCGGGCTACGCATCGCTGCCGGGCGATTGCGCGGCCGTCGGCGCGCCGCGCAATACGCCGGCCAGCTTGCAGGCGAACGGCATTCTCGGCATCGGCGTGTTCAAGCACGACTGCGGCGCGAGCTGCGTGCAGCAGGCGATTCCCGCGACCTACTACGGTTGCAGCGGCGCCAACTGCACGTCGATACCGCTCGCGGAAACGTATCAGGTCGCCAATCCGGTGCCGTACTTCGCGACCGACAACAACGGCTCGGTGCTCAGTCTGCCGACCGTGTCGGGCGGTGCGCCATCGGTGTCGGGGAAACTCGTGTTCGGCATCGGCACGCAGGGCAACAATGCGCTCGGCGCGGCGCAGGTTATCGGCGTGAGTCCGTCGAATGGCACGTTCACGACGGTGCAGAACGGCACCACGTACACGCGCAGCATTGTGGACAGCGGCTCGACGGGACTCTTCTTTCAGACCACCTCGATGCCGGCCTGCGCGAGTCCGAACAGCGCGTATTACTGCCCGACTTCGACGCAGCAGTTGAGCGCGATGATCGAAGGTGTGAACGGCACGACGAGCGCGGTAACGTTCAGCGTCGGCAATGCGATGTCGATCGCGCAGACTTATAGCGGCGACTCGGCATTGCCGCTGCTCGCGGGACCGGCGTTCGTGACATCGACGGTGTTCGATTGGGGGCTGCCGTTCTTTTATGGCCGCAACGTCTATGCGGCGATCGAGCAGCAGTCGACGCCGGGTGGGAAGGGGCCTTATGTGGCGTACTGAAGCGATGACCGTGTGATGAAAGCCCGCTGCCGGTTGATCCGCCAGCGGGCTCTTTTATGCGCTCATGTGCTCGCGGTCGCTCCGGTTGTCGCGCTTGCCGCCCGCCGCCGCGATCACCCGATGCACGAAGCGCAGCTTGTCGACCACCGGCGCGGCGAGCGTGAACGGATAGCCGTCGGGCATGCCCAGACTGCGGTTCAGGCTGTTCAGCGCGTACGTGAGTGGAAACCAGCGCTTCATCAGATTGCCGAAGCTCGCATCCTCGACCGGCGTGCGGTCGGTCAGCGTCGGCTCGCTCGGATCGTCGGGCAGCAGCGCGAGTCCGTACGACGTCGAGGTATCGAGCACATCGACGATCAGCAGATAGTGCGCCCACGTCTCCGCCCAGTCTTCCCACGGATGCATCGTTGCGTACGCGCTGATGTACGACGCCTGCCAGTCGGCCGGCGCACCGTCGCGATAGTAGTCGTTCAGCGCTTCGCCGTAGTCGGCCTGCTCGTCGCCGAACAGCTTGCGAAACGGTTCGAGCCAGCGCGGCTCGTTTTCGATCAGCTGGCTGAAGAAGTAGTGGCCGGTCTCGTGGCGGAAGTGGCCGAGCAGCGTGCGGTACGGCTCGCCCATCGCGGTGCGCACTTTCTCGCGATGCGCGTCGTCGGCCTCGGCGATGTTCAGCGTGATCAGCCCGTTGTCGTGACCGGTCATCACCGGCTCGCCATCGCCGCCGTCGGCGAGAAATTCGAAGGCGAGACCGCGCTCGGGGTCCGCGTCGCGCGATTGCACATCGAGGCCGAGTTCGCCCAGTGTGTACAGCAGGCGCCGTTTCGCGACTTCGAGCCGGTACCAGTAGAGCCGGTTTTCCGGTTCGCTCAGGTTCGGAATCGTGCGAGTCAACTGACAGGCGCGGCACAGCGTATCGGGCGAATCGGCGGGGATCATCCAGTTGCAGACGTTTTCGACCGCGTAGTTGTGGCATTGCCGGAACAGCGCGCCGTTGGCCTCCGGATGCAGGCTGCGCCAGCGGCCGTCGCCGGCGTCTTCGAACGCGCTGATTTCGCGCAGTTCGGGGAGATAGCCGAGCAGCGACTCGCAGCGCTCGCAGCGGACGTTCTCGTAGAACAACAATTGCGCGCAGCGATTGCAGTGGAAGGTTTTCATCGGGCCGGCCTTGTGATTAGTGCGATGTCGGTTGCGGTGACGAACGATCGCAATCTTCATGCCGCGATTGCCAGACGTCACCGCTTTAACGCACAGTACGGTCATGATCGTGCATCGGTGCTGCGCCGCTTTGGTGCACGGTCCGACGTAGCCCAACGGCAAGACAACAGATACGCAAAACGCACACGCAATTCAGGCAACACCAAACGATTCACGCGGGTTTTGTCCAACAACGGCATAGAGCTTGCTTTTTTGGCGGGCTGCACCTTTCGTCGAGGAGTCCGGAGTGTCCATACGCGTCGCCTTGCGTTACTCATTACCGCTACGACAGACTGGTTACGCTGTCGCCCCAGGTCGTGAGGCTGCGGCCCGCGCCGCATTGCCGTACGCCGATTCTGTCGTACTCGATGCGCATCGAACCCGCGAGACACTTCATCAACTGGCAGCAGGACGCGTTCGCCAACTATCAGGCGCGGCTGGTGTTTCCCGAGCAGACGCGCGAGTTCAAGGTGAGCGTCGATCTGGTCGCCGAGATGGCCGTCTACAACCCGTTCGACTTTTTTCTGGAACCATCGGCCGAGCGGTTTCCGTTCGACTACGCGCCGGAACTCGCAGCCGAACTCGCGCCCTACTGCGTGAAACGGCCGATGACGCCGCGCTTCGCCGAGTTCGTCGCGAGCATCGACCGCGCGCCGGCCGGCACCGCGAACTTCCTGGTGGCGCTGAACCAGCGGCTGCAACGCGAAATTCGCTATCTGATCCGGATGGAGCCGGGCGTTCAGTCGCCCGAGGAAACCCTGGTCAACGCGTCGGGCTCGTGCCGCGATACGGGCTGGCTGCTCGTCGAGACGCTGCGGCAACTGGGCTTCGCGGCGCGCTTCGTGTCCGGCTATCTGCTGCAGCTCGCGCCCGACGTCAAATCGATCGACGGCCCGAGCGGCACCGAGGTCGACTTCACCGACCTGCACGCGTGGTGCGAGGTCTATCTGCCGGGCGCGGGCTGGATCGGGCTCGATCCGACCTCGGGGCTGCTCGCCGGCGAAGGCCATATTCCGGTTGCCTGCACGCCGGAGCCGGGCAGCGCGGCGCCGATCTCGGGCGCGGTCGACGAATGCGAGGTCGAATTCGGACACACGATGTCGATCGAACGCGTGCTGGAGTCGCCGCGCGTCACGAAGCCGTACAGCGAAGCCGCTTGGCACGACGTGCTGAAGATGGGCGCGCGGGTCGACTATGAACTCACCGACATGGATGTGCGACTGACGATGGGCGGCGAGCCGACCTTCGTGTCGGTGCGCGATCGCGATGCCGCCGAATGGAACACCGACGCGCTTGGACCCACCAAGCGCGGCTACGCGGTCGCGCTGATGGACCGATTGCGCGAGCGCTACGGCGCGAACGGCTTCCTGCATATCGGCCAGGGCAAGTGGTATCCGGGCGAGCAACTGCCGCGCTGGGCGATGTCGCTGTACTGGCGCGCCGACGGCGAACCATGCTGGCGCAACCCGGCCTTGTTCGCCGATGAACGGGAGCCTGGCCGCTACACGGCCGGCGACGCGCAACGGTTCATCGCGCATCTGGCGGCGAAGCTGTCGCTCGACGCGGACTGCATCCAGCCCGGCTACGAGGACACCTGGTACTACCTGTGGCGCGAGCGTCGCCTGCCGGTCAACGTCGATCCATTCGACGCGCGCCTCGACGACGAGCTCGAACGCGTGCGGCTGCGGCGCGTGTTCGACGCCGGGCTCGCGAGTCCGGCCGGCTACGTGTTGCCGCTCGGCCGCGAGCGCGGCGCGCCGGGCATCGGGCCGAAGTGGATCACGGGCCGCTGGTTCTTCCGCGACGAACGCATGTATCTGATCCCCGGCGATTCACCGATGGGCTACCGGCTGCCGCTCGATTCGCTGCCGTGGGTGTCGAAGACCGACTATCCGTATCAGCACGCGCACGATCCGTTCGCGCCGCCGCAGCCGTTGCGCACGGCCGCGCAGTTGCGCGTGCAGTACGAAGGCGGGCGCGAGAGCCGGCAGATCGCCGAGGAACAGACCAGCGCGCGGCAGGCGGCCGCGCTGTCGCTGTCGGCGGCCGATCTGTTGAGCGGCATGCCGCAAGGCGGCGTGCTCGCGTATGCGCCGCCGCGCCATGACGAAGCGCTGCCGGCGCGTGGCGAATCGTCGAAGGACACGCTGCGCACCGCGGTGTGCGTCGAAGCGCGCGACCCGAAGCGCGCGGCCGGCCCGAAAGCCGAAGCCGATTCCTTCGGCAGCGGCCGCACGCTGCTGCACGTGTTCATGCCGCCGCTGACCGATCTCGACGACTATCTCGACCTGCTTGCCGCGGTCGAAGCGACGGCCGGGGAGCTGAAGATGCAGATCGTGCTCGAAGGCTATCCGCCGCCGCGCGATCCGCGCCTGAAGGTGCTGCAGGTGACGCCGGACCCCGGCGTGATCGAAGTCAACATTCATCCGGCCGCGAACTGGGACGAGCTCGTCGATCACACCGAGTACCTGTATCAGTCGGCCGCGCACAGCTATCTGAGCAGCGAGAAGTTCATGCTCGACGGGCGCCACACCGGCACCGGCGGCGGCAATCACTTCGTGCTCGGCGGCGCGACGCCGGCCGACAGCCCGTTCCTGCGGCGGCCCGACCTGCTCGCGAGCCTGATCGCGTACTGGCACAACCATCCGTCGCTGTCGTATCTGTTTTCGGGGCTGTTCATCGGACCGACGAGCCAGGCACCGCGCGTCGACGAAGCGCGCAACGACCAGGTCTACGAACTCGAAATCGCGTTTGCCGAGTTGCAACGGCAGGTCGATCTGCTCGGCGGCCGCGATAGCGGCAACCTGCCGCCGTGGATGATCGATCGCGCGCTGCGCAACATCCTGATCGACGTGACCGGCAACACGCACCGCGCCGAGTTCTGCATCGACAAGCTGTATTCGCCCGACGGACCCGCAGGCCGCCTCGGTCTGCTGGAACTGCGCGCCTTCGAGATGCCGCCGCACGCGCGCATGAGTCTGGTGCAGCAATTGCTGCTGCGCGCACTGGTCGCGCGATTCTGGCGCATGCCGTACACGCGGCGGCTCACGCGTTGGGGCACCGAGCTGCACGACCGCTTCCTGCTCGGCACCTTCGTAAGGATGGATTTCGACGACGTGCTCGCCGAACTCGGCGAAGCGGGCTTCGCCTTCGATAGCGCGTGGTTCGCGCCGCACTTCGAATTCCGCTTTCCGCTCGTCGGCGAGATGACGCTGAGCGGCATCGACCTGACGATCCGCAACGCGCTCGAACCGTGGCACGTGATGGGCGAGGAGGGCTCCCCCGGCGGCACGGTGCGCTATGTCGATTCGTCGGTCGAGCGGCTCGAGGTGCGCGCGCTCGGGTTGAACGGCAATCGTCACGTGCTGAGCGTCAACGGCGTGCCGGCGCCGCTGCAACCGACCGGCCGCGTCAGCGAGTACGTGGCCGGCGTGCGTTTTCGCGCTTGGGCGCAATCATCGGCGCTGCATCCGACGATCGGCGTGCACGCGCCGCTCACGTTCGACCTCGTCGACACCTGGAGCGGCCGCTCACTCGGCGGATGCCAGTATCATGTCGCTCATCCGGGCGGGCGCAACTATCAGACCTTCCCGGTCAACGCCTACGAGGCGGAAAGCCGGCGGCGCGCGCGTTTCTTCGCGTCGGGTCATACGCCGGGACCGCTCGCCGTGGGCCGACCGCAACGCAGCCTCGAGTTTCCCTTCACGCTCGATCTGCGCCACAGTTGAACAACACGCATCGCTGACATCACACGACCTTGGCCTTTCAATCGACCTTGCCCTTCGAAGCGTCCGCGATGCCGGCGGACGCTTCGTCCCTATTGCGGTTGCTGCCGGGTCATGACGGACATTGGGACGAGCTGCGCGACGCGTCGGGCGCGCTGCGCGAGCCGTGGCGGCAGTTCTTCGCGCTGCTCGACGAGGACGGCGTGGCGCGGCTCGCGGACCATCACGCGTCGATCGCGCAGCAGATCCGCGATAACGACATCAGCTACAACGTCTACGCGGACAACGGCAAGTCGCGGCCCTGGGCGCTCGACCTGCTGCCGTTCCTGATCAGCGAGGCCGAGTGGGCGCAGCTCGAGCGCGGCGTCGCGCAGCGCGCGCGTCTGCTCAACGCGATCGTCGCCGATATCTACGGACCGCGGACGCTGCTCGAACATGGACAACTGCCGCCCGCGCTGGTGTTCGGCCATCCCGGCTATCTGCGTTCGGTGAAGGGCTTCACGCCGGCCGGTGGCCAGTATCTGCAGGTCGTCGCGCTCGATCTCGCGCGCACGCCGGGCGGCGAGTGGAGCGTGATCGCGCATCGCACCGAGGCGCCGTCCGGTCTCGGCTACGCGCTCGAAAACCGCCTGATCGTGTCGACGCTGCTCGCCGAGCCGTTCCGCTCGCTGCGCGTGAGCCGGCTTGCGCCGCTCTATTCGCAACTGATCGCGACGCTCGTGCAGGCCGCGCAAGCGACGATGCGCGACGAGGAAAGCGCCGACGCTTCACCGCATATCGCGCTGCTCACGCCGGGGCCGTACAGCGAAACCTATTTCGAGCATGTGTTTCTCGCGCGCTATCTCGGCGTCACGCTGGTCGAAGGCAAGGATCTGACCGTGCGCGGCGACCGGCTCTATCTGAAGACCCTGGCAGGCCTCGAACGCGTGCACGTCGTGCTGCGCCGTCTCGACGACGCGTTCTGCGACCCGGTCGAGCTGCGCGCCGATTCGACGATCGGCGTGCCCGGGCTGTTGCAGGTGATGCGCGCGGGCAACGTGATCGTGTCGAACGTGCCGGGCTCGGGGTTCGCCGAGTCGCCGGCGTTGCACGGTTTCATGCCCGGTATCGCCGAAGCGTTGCTCGGCGAAGAGCTGCTGCTGCCCGGCGTGCCGACCTGGTGGTGCGGCGAACAGGCCGCGCGCGAGCATGCGTTCGCGCATCTGGACGACGCGTTCATCGTGCCGACCTGGCCGCTCGCGGGACGCGATGCGCCGCCCGGCATCGAACGGGGCCGACAGCCGCTCGCGGCATGGCGCGAGCGTATCGACGCGTTGCCCGACGCGTTCACGATCCAGCAGGAGCAGCGCTTTTCCTGCACGCCGCGCTACGAGGAGGGCACGATCGGCGGGCGGCCGTCGGTGCTGCGCGTCTATGCGATCGCCGACGTCGACGGGGGCTGGCACGTGATGCCGGGCGGCTTCACCCGCATGGCCGCCGAGCGTCAGACCACGGTATCGATGCAGCATGGCGGCAGCAGCGTAGATACCTGGGTGCTGTCGAGCCAGCCAAGCTCTACGTTCACGCTGCTGCCTTCGCCGATGCAGCCCGCCGACCTCACGCGCAAGCGTCGCACGGTATCGAGCCGCGCCGCCGAGAACCTGTTCTGGGCGGGCCGCTACGGCGAGCGCGCGGAAAACAATGTGCGGTTGCTGCGGCTGATTCTCGGCTCGCTCGAAGGCAACGACGCCGACGCGATGTTCGCGACGCTGGTCGAACTCGCGACATGGTGCGGCCTCGTGCAGCCTGGCGACCTGGCGTCGCCGCACGGGCCGGCCTCGCCGCAGACCTTCGAGCGTGCGCTCGTCGCGAATCTCGGCGAGAGCGCGGGCAGTGTCAGCATCAGCCAGAACCTCAACTGCCAGGCGCGCGCGAACGGCGAGGTGCGCGGGCGGTTGTCGAATGATCATTGGCGCATGATCCTCGCGGCGCGCAACGACTTTCAGGATGCGTTGCAGGTGTTGCTGCCTGCCGTGGGCGCAGGCAACGGCGGCGCGGGCGCCACGAGCACCGGCAGTGCGTTCGATCGCTACGATCGCGTGACGCTCGCGAACGCGCTCGAACATCTGTCGGTGCAACTGTCGGCGATCAGCGGCGCGCAGGGCGACCGCATGACGCGCGATGAAGCGTGGCGGCTGCTGTTCGTCGGGCGTCATATCGAACGCGTCGCGACGATGGCCGCGTTCATGCGCGGCGTCGCCGCGAACGGCCAACTCGCGACGCCGGCCGGCTTCGATCTGCTGCTGCAGATGTTCGACAGCACGCTCACGTATCGCTCGCTGTACCCGGGCCGTTTCGAAGTGCCCGCGCTGCTCGATCTGCTCGTCATCGAACCGCACAATCCGCGCGGCATTTACGGCGTGTACGAGCGGCTGCGCAACAAGCTCGACGAGATCGCCGTCGCGGCGGGCAGCGTGCGGCATCGGCCGTTCGCGGAGTTGCTGCCGCCGGTCGAGATGCTGCCGTCGCTGGGATCGCTGTGCGAGGTCGACGAACACGGCTCGTATGGCAAGCTGATTGCGCTGTGCGATCAGATCGGCGGCTTCGCCAATGCGGCCGCGCATGAAATCAGCGCGCGCTATTTCAGTCACGCGACCACGGTCGCCTCGCAGGTGTGGGTATGAAGCACGCGTCGACGGTGCTGTCGGTTTCGCATCGCACTACCTACCATTACTCGACGTATGTCGAAACCGCGCAGCATCTGGCGACGATCCGGCCGCTCGCGTGTCCGTGGCAGCGCGTGATCTCGCGCAGCGAGCGGATCGAGCCGGAGCCGTCGTATAGGCATAGCCGCATCGACGCGTTCGGCAACGACGTGCTGTATTTCGCGCTCGATACACCGCACGAGCGTCTGCAACTCGTCAGCGAGACCACGGTGGCGCTGACGCCGCGCTGGACCGACCTCGACGCCGAGGCCACGCCGCCTTGGGAGACGGTGGCCGAGGCGCTACGGTTTCGCGTGGGCGGCGCGTTCCGTCCAGAGGCGGAGTATTGCTTCGCGTCGCCCAATATCGCGCTGCGACCTTCTTTGCGCGCCTATGCGTTGCCGAGCTTCACTCCCGGCCGGCCGCTAGTTGTAGGTGCGATCGATCTGATGCATCGCATTCACGAGGACTTCGCGTACAAGCCGTCGGCGACGCTGTTTGATACGCCGGCCGAACGCGCATTCGAACTGAAGAGCGGCGTGTGCCAGGATTTCGCGCAGGTGATGATCGGCTGCCTGCGCTCGCTCGGTTTGCCCGCGCGCTACGTCAGCGGCTATCTGCGCAACGATCCGCCGCCGGGCCATCCGCGTCTGATTGGCGCGGATGCTTCGCACGCGTGGGTGTCGGTGCATTGTCCGGCCAGCGGCTGGATCGATCTCGATCCGACCAATGACGTGCTCGCCGATCTCGATCATGTGACGCTCGCGATCGGGCGCGATTACAGCGATGTGTCGTTGCTGCGCGGGACGATTCTCGGCGGCGGCGCGCATCGGATGGAAGTGGGCGTGACGGTGCTGGCGTTGTGAAGCGGGCGCGCTCGTTGCCGGTATTCGACTGAGTTCGGCCATAATGGAGAAAACGTCGCCGGAGTTCGCCCGCTCATGAAGTCTCTTTGCTTCGCAGCATTTCTCGTTTTCGCTGCCGGCTGCACGTCGACCTCGCCGCCGGCGAATCCTCAGGCGGCGCATGATACGAACGCCTACATACTGCACGCTCCCGACGCCGCTGCGAGACCACCGCGACTTACCGTCGGCACCAGCTATTCCGACACGCAACTGATTCTGCCGTGGTTCCTCAACGACCTGATCGACTTCGTGAACTATCGCTAGTCTGAAAACTGCATCTCGTGTCTGTCAGAAATCGCCGCACTTCGGCTGCTAACCAGTCGCGAAGCGCGGAGACCTTGGGATGATCGCGATTGCCGACGCGATAGACCAGATCATAGCCGCGCTCGACTTTCAGGCGAATGTCGGGAAACGGCGCGACGAGGCGTCCAGCCACGATGTCATCGCCTACCAGGGCACTGCGTCCGAGGGCTATGCCTTCACCACGAAAAGCTGCCTCGATGGCCATGCTTCCATGACTGTATGCGGGACCTCGACCTCTGCGATTCCTGGCCACGTCTGCATAGGCGAACCACTGTTCCCAATTGGCCAACATCCGGTCTTCATGTAGCAGCGTGCAACGAACATAGTGGGCCGTTATGTGTGAGTTTTGCTCACGCATTATATGACGACAAATCGTTTGTCAACGAGCCGCGCGGCCGCGAATATCTCCATTCAATGTCTTTTCCGCACCAACGCCAATGTCGAGCCCAAGCCTGAGTGATGCCCGTTCCGGGATGGTCGCTAACGACCACGCAGCCAAGACGGTGACGATGCGCAGTTTCGGCGCATTGATGGTCCTCGCGGTGATGTGGGGACTATCGATACCGGTGACCAAACTGGGACTCGAGTCGCTACCGCCGCTGACGCTCACCGCAATGCGCTTTGCCGTAGCCGTGCCGCTACTGCTCATCTTCGCGGTGGGCCGGCATCCGTTGCCGCGGCACGCATGGCCGCGCGTCGCCATGCTAGGCGTGCTGGGCATCGGCATCGGACAGGTCGCGCAGACTTTTGGTGTCTCGGGCACCTCGGCGTCTGTCGGCACCATCATCTCCGCGACCATTCCGGTTTTTATCGTGTTCTTTGCGGCGCTGCGCCTCAAACAGCATGTATCGGGTTGGCAAAAGCTGGGACTGCTCGCGGGATTCGCGGGCATCGCGTTGGTCGCGTTCGCCCGCGAGCACGGCGCAGCGACGCTGTCCGATACCACCGCGGGCGGTGCAATTTGCGTGCTGCTGTCCGCGCTCGCCATTGCGTTCTATTACGTCTGGAGCGTCGAACTCACGACCGCATATGGCACTGCGACGGTAGCAGCCTGGAGTACGCTGTTCGGCTTCATAGCACTGCTGCCGTGGGCGGCGTGGGAGATGTGGCACGTTCCATTTCACGTAGCCACGCAGGGTGTATCAGCCGCGGTATATCTCGGGGTGATGGTGACTGTTGCCGGCCTGTTTATGTGGCTCAACCTGCTGCGTATCGTTCCAGCGCGGGTTGCCGCGAGCGTTCAGTTCCTTCAGCCGGTCTTCGGCATCGCCGCTGCATCGTTGATGTTCGGCGACAGGGTCGGTCCATCCTTCGTGGTCGGCGTGGCTCTCGTGCTGGCCGGACTCGCGCTCACGATGGTTTCTCGCAACGAGGTGGGTAACCGGGCTCAAAACGGCAACGTCCGCTAGCCAGCGAAGCGGACTTTCGAGTCGGGTGTTCTCAGACAATAGCCTGCGCCGCGAACCGTCACGATCCGTCCTGCTCCGATTTTTCGTCGCAAGCCACACACCTGCACTTCGATGGCATTGCTGGCGATTTCCTCGCGTGGATCGCATATCCTCGCTTCAAGTTCTGAGCGAGTGAAAACGCGCGCCGGGTCTTCGATCAGCGCCTGTAGCAGAGCGAACCCGCGCGGCGCCAGCGTGAGCGGCTCTCCATGCAGGGTGACTCGATGAGAGGCTGCATCCAGCATGAGGCCGTCGTACGCCAGAACGGGAACCGTCCGTACCACTCTGCGACGCGTCAACGCGCGTACGCGCGCCGCAAGTTCATCGACGTCGAATGGTTTGACCAGGTAATCGTCCGCGCCTGCGTCGAGTGCGGCAATACAAGTTTCCAGTTCCCTCTGTGCCGTCACGATGATGACGAAGGCATGGCCACCGCACTCTCGATAACGCTTCAACGCGTCAATAACGTCGATTCCCGACAGGTCGGGGTCGAGCATGACGAGGTCGTACAAGCTGCAGTCCGGCCAACTCATGGGCTCGCCAACGACACTCATCCAGTCGACGATATGGCCCGCACGTCGCAACGTATCCACGGCCGGCAGAGCGATCGACTCATCCTTTCCCATCAACAGCAACTGCATCGCAACAGATCCCTTGAATGCGCGTCGGTTATTCGTCTTGTCCGGTTCGGCGCGATCGTAAGGTAATCATGCTGAAGAATTGCTTAAGAGAAGCAGGCTGGCGGGTCGCGAGGGTTGACGTCGTTGATTGTCGTGTTTGGCGAGGAAGGCTTTCAGCACGGGTTCCGTTAAGTGCAAACGTTCGCTATCGCACCGATTGTTCGAAAATTATTGCGGACACTAGGATGGCGGTCGTTTTCAAGCTTCGATGCACGCCAACGAAATGGCGGACTAGCTCACTGCATGAAAGGCCCCATCAACCATCCACCGCAGGTCGCCCGGCTGCGCGACGTAGAAACGTCGAATCGATCCCTGCGCGATAAACGCACCTGAGCAACGAATGGACCCTTTCGATACCGCAATCCAAACCTTCCTGACGCACATGGCGCCGAATTGCGCCACGTTGAACCACGCGATAAGAATCATCGCGGACCTATACACATTCAAGGGCCTGGTGCTCATGCCCGCATTGTGGTGGATATGGTGCAAACGCAGCCAGCGTGGCGATTGGGAGCGTGAAATGGTCGTCGCGACGATCGCGAGCGGCCTCCTTGCGCTCGCGATATTCAGACTCGTCTCGCATTATTTGCCATTCCGTACGCGGCCTCTTTTTAATCCTGAGCTACACCTGAATTTTCCATCGGGTGGTCTGGATGCGGCCGTGTTGCCAGCCTGGAGTTCATTCCCGAGTGACCACGCGATGCTGTGGATTTCGGTCGCAACCGGGATCTTTCTGGTGTCCCGCGGCGTCGGTGTGCTCGCGCTTTTATACACCACGATCTTCATATGTCTGCCCCGCGTTTATCTCGGATGGCACTATCCGACCGACATAATCGCGGGTGCGGCGATCGGAGCGACCATCACATGGATAATGACTCGGGACGCCGTTAGAACACCTATTGCGGCGCCGATTCTGAGGTGGATGCACAGATTTCCCGGGCCCTCCTATACGCTGTCGTTTGCTTTGTGTTTTGAACTGGTCACGCAGTTCAACGAGTTATTAGTTCTGGGGCGGTCGATATTACAGGGCTAATGAGTTGGAATCCGCTCCGAGGCCAGTCCCTGGGCGAGGTGCTGTGAGATCAGGCAATCAGTGTCCATTCTGGGTACTTGCCGTGCGGCGCTTCACATGATCGATGAACGCACGCAGCTTCGGCATGATCTGCCGGCGGCTCGGATAGTAGAGAAACACGCCAGGGATCATCGGCGCATACGCATCCAGAACGCGTACGAGCTTTCCGGTTCGCAACCCCTCGGCGGCCATCGGCTCGGGTAGCTGGGCAAGGCCGATGCCCGCGTTCGCCGCACCCAGCATGCCCAGAAAATCGCTGGCGATGAAAGGACCGGAAACGGCGAGCTCGATCGGCTGGCCGTTGTCGTTGAACGACCACGACGCGAGCGCGCCGCTGGAGCGCCGCCAGCGAATGCAGGCATGCGTACGCAGATCGTCGATGTGTTCGGGGCGGCCGCGCGCCGCGAAATAGCCGGGACTCCCCACCACGACGAAGCGGAATGGCGCCGTCAACGGCACCGCGACCATGTCGGCGGCAACGAACTGGCCCAGCCGGATGCCGGCGTCGAAGCCTTCCGCCGCAAGATCGATCAGTTCCTTGCTGGCCGCGATCTCGACCTCGACCTCTGGATTGGCCTCGCAGAACGACGCGATCAGCGGCTCCAGCAGGATCGGCACGACCGCGCGCGGCACCGAAAGACGCAACAGGCCGGACGGCCGCTCGCCGAGTCCGCGCGCCACCTCGCTGGCGGCGACGAGTTCCTCGAAAGCGGGTTTGGCGCGCGCCAGAAAGCGCTCGCCGGCTTCGGTCAAGCCGACGCTGCGCGTCGTGCGAATGAAAAGCGTCGCGCCGATGCGCGCTTCGAGCACACGCACCGCCTGACTGACCGCCGACGGCGTCACGCCGAGCGCCGCGGCGGCCCCGCGAAAACTGCGATGCTCGGCCACGCTGAGGAAGACTTCGACGCCGTCGAGTGCACCCTGCCTGACTGTGAAGTTCTGCTTCATAGCCTGTCAACATTGTGAGGAATAGTCGCTCGCGCGAGACGATGGTACACCTATCACCTGCGCATCCAACATTCGACAGGAGGCACCATGTCAGCGCGGCTTCTCTTTCAGATGCATCTCGTTCTGGGCTACGTTGCCTGGTTGTTGTGCTTCGGCACCTACGTGTGGCCGAAGCTCAGGTCGATGGCGCCGTTCGACGCGCAACGCGCGATCGCCACCTTGCACAGCTTCCGTTTCTTCGGGCTCGCGTTCCTGCTGCCTGGCGTCGTCAGTCCGCAACTGTCCGCGAGCTTCGCCGCGTTCGCCGCTTATGGGGATTTCGCCACGGGCGTGCTGGCGATGCTGGCCTTGCTGACGGCGCGGATACGGCCGCTTTTCTGGTCGTTCGTGGTTGCTTTCAATCTGGTCGGTATGGCCGATCTGCTTGTCGACTACTACCACGCGACAGCGGCCGATCTGCCCGCGCATTCAGGAGAACTGGGCGCCATGTACGCGATCCCGATCATCTATGTACCGACGCTGGCGATCACGCACGTTGCCGCCTTTTATCTGATGCTGCGTCCCCGGCTCAGGAGACTTCACGCCGCGCCTGCCGTGCGTCGCGACATATCCAAGGCGTAGCCGGCGTTACCTGCCGCAGTTCGGTAACCTAATCAACAATCCAGGCAAACATCGAATAGCATATTTCCGCCATCTACCTGCGTTATGCTGTCGGTCGTCGAGTCGATGCTCGCGGCCTGAGCGACGCAGGTGCGCAAACCCGGCGTAATGTGGCCGGGTGGTGACCTTCACTGGCTTTTCCGGCTTTCGGGTATGCGACCTGATGCTCGCGTCCGTTCGCCAGGCGACGCGGGCCAACGCCCGGAACAACCACTGAACTCACCGAGGTGCCGACGTGAAATACCGCATGCTCCTGCTGCCGCTCGTTCTCGCCGCGTGCGCGCAGACACCCGAAGTGACAGCGCCGGCTCCCGCGGCGACCACGGCCGCGGCGAACCCGGCGGCGCCGACCGGCACCGATCAGCTGACCCGCTACCACTGGCAGCTGAGCAACGCGATCGACAGCCACGGCAACCGCATCGATGCGCTGTTCGCCCGCCCGGACAAACCGGTGCAACTGGACTTCAGTCCGTATCGGATCACCGTCGTCAATAGCTGCAACAACATGGGAGCGGGTTACACGGTGAGGAAGGGATATCTGCAGATCGGCCCGATGGTCACCACGATGATGGCCTGCAACGACCCCGCGCTTGCCGCACTCGACGATGCGATCTCGCAGCGAGTGCGCGGCAGCGTCAACGTGAACCTGCTCGCGCGCGACAACGGGCCGCGCCTGCAACTCGTCACGGATAACGGCGATACGCTGAGCTTTACCGGCGTGCCGACGGCCGAGACGCGCTACGGCGGCCCCGGTCAAATTGCGTTCCTGGAGGTGGCGCCGCAGTCGGTGCCGTGCACCCATCCGTTGATGCCGGACGGGCAATGTCTGCTCGTGCGCGAACGCTTCTTCGACGAGCAGGGGCTGGCCACCGGCACGCCCGGTCCGTGGCAGCCGCTCAATCAGAATATCGAAGGCTATACGCACACGCCGGGCATCCGTAACGTGGTGCGCGTCAAGCGTTTTACGATCAGGAACCCGCCTGCCGACGGGCCGTCGGTGGCTTATGTACTGGACCTCCTGGTTGAATCGGAGAAGGTCGGGCAGTGATGCTTCTGCAAGCGTGCCACCGGCCAGGCCGGCGGCACCGTTCATCCCGCCAGCAACATCAACCCTTCTGAATCAGCCGCCCGAGCGGCGCGAGCGGTCCCACCGGCAAATACTCATACTTCATCAGCCCGTCGGCCACGAGCGGCAACGCGTCGAGTATCGACCTGGCCTCGTCGACCGATGCGACGTTCATCAGGAAGATCGGCCCCGCCTTGTCGCGGAACCAGAACTGCTCGATCTTGCCGTCCAGATAGAACTGCAGAGTGGCCGGCACCTCGTGAGGCAAATGCTGCTGCAGCTTGTCCGGGGTGAGGGTCGGTTGTGCGGATGCGATGGCGAAAACTTTCATCAGTGACCTCCTTGGTCGACGTTCGTTGCGATGTACAACGGAGTTCACTGTAGCCCTCGGCCGGAAAAAGCTGTATCGTCGCAAATGACAACTTTAGGGTCATTTACGCCATGCGCATCGCGATCCTCGCCCTGCAGGGGCTGTTCGACACCGGCCTCACCGTCATGCTCGACGCGTTCTCGCTCGCCAACCGGTTCGCGGCCGCGAAAATGGGCGGGCGGCCGCACTTCGATCTGTCGATCGTCGGCGTGCGCAGGAAGGTCCAGTCGGGGCAGGGGTTCGCCATCCCCGTGCAAGCGATCACCGCCGACCTGAGACCGGACTGGGTGGTCATTCCCGCGCTCGGCACCGGCACACCGGAGCAACTGGTGCCGGCGCTCGAACGGCCGGACGTGCGCGACGCCACGGAGCAATTGCTCGCGTGGCATGCAGAGGGCACGTTGCTCGCCGCGTCGTGCATCGGCACGTTCCTCGTCGCGGAAACCGGACTCCTGGATCATCGCGAAGCGACCACGACCTGGTGGCTGAGTCCATTGTTCCGGCAACGCTATCCGGCGGTGCTGCTCGACGAGTCGCGCATGCTGGTGCCAACGGAGGTCGGGGTGACGGCGGGGGCGGCGATGGGGCATCTCGATCTCGCGCTGTGGCTGATCCGTCGCGCGAGCCCCGAACTGGCCGCGCTCGTGTCGCGCTATCTGCTCGCAGATCTGCGCTCATCGCAGGCACCGTACATCATTCCCAACCACCTGGCGCAGGCCGATCCGCTGATTCAGCGCTTCGAGCGATGGGCGCGCGATCATCTGAAGGAAGGGTTCTCGCTGCAGCACGCGGCGGCCGCACTGGCGACGAGCGCGCGCACGCTGCAGCGTCGTTGCCGGGACGTGCTCGGCAAATCGCCGTTGGCGTACTTTCAGGATCTGCGTGTCGAGCATGCGCAGTCGCTGCTGCATGGCAGCGGCCTCGGCATCGACGCGATCGCGGCCGAGGTCGGTTATGTCGACGGTGCCACGTTACGCACGCTGTTGCGCCAACGACTCGGCAAAGGTGTGCGTGATCTGCGTGCGGATCTGCGGTGAGGGCTCAGCTGACGTTGAAATGCACGCGGACGTCCTGCGTGCTTTCGACGGGCCGGCCGTCGCGCAGCGCGGGAAAAAAGCGCCAGCGCCGCAACGCGACGAGCAGCAGCTGATTGAGACGGGGGTTCGGTGTTGCCCGAACGAGCTCGACGTCGACCGAGCCATCGGCGTGGATCGTGAAGCGGGCTGTCGCCGTTGTTTGATAGGCCTGTTCGCGCAGGTCGTCGGGCAGGGACGGCAATGGTTGCGAAATGGAGCGGGCGGCGGTGTCGGAGCTTGTTGAGGCGCTCGGCGCGGCGTCGTGCTGTGCGGATGATTGCCGAGATCCCGCGGCAGCCGTTTGTTCCGGCCGCTCATCTTGCGGCGGGTGTTGCGCTGGACTTGCAACCGGTGCAGACGGCGTTGCGGCGGCGGTCGTCGTCTGCGTTCGTGGCTCGCCTGGCGCAGGCGGCATCGCGCGACGCATCGATGTGCGCGATTGCGTCTGCAGATGCGTTGGTGCCTGTTTCGCCGGAACCGGGGTAGCAGGTTGCGGCGTGCGGGATTCTGACGCCGCGGGTTCGTCGAGCACGACGACTTGCATATCCAGCGGAGCAGGCGGCGGGACTGGCCGGGCCGGCCTGAGCAATCCGGCAGACAGCGTGACCAGCATCAGCAGCCAGATACCGAGCGCGATCAGAGTCGCGATGGCAGTACGCAGCGTCTTCGCAGCGCGTCTCTCGAACCAATCGCGGCGACCTTCAATCACGATGCACGGCGATCAGAAAGTGTTCGGCGCCCGCGCGACGCGCCGCGAGCATCGCCTGCACGACCGCGCCGTGACCCGCGTGATCGTCGGCCGCGATCACGACGTTACCGTCCGCGCGCAGCAGGCGCTTTACTTCGGGCTCGATCTGATCCGCGCGAACGACATGGCGATTGACTGAGACCTCGTCGTTGCCGCTCACCGATATCGTCAGCGGCTCGCTCGTGCTGATCGGCTGCGCGTGTCCCGAAGGCAGATTGATTCGCACCGCATCGAGACGCTGCATTGTGAGCGAGGCGAGCATGAAGGTCGCGAGCAGAAAGAACATCACGTCGATCATCGGAATGATTTCAATGCGGCCGCGCCGCGAGGCGCGCGAGCGTTTGAGTTTCATCCTCGCTCTCCGCGCGTCTCGTGCTGCAGGCGCAGTGCGCTGAGTCGCGCGTTGGCGAACAGTTCAAGGTCATCCATCAGACGCTCGAGCCGTCGTGAAAAATAATTGAACGCGAACAGCGCGAAGACCGCGACGATCAATCCAATCGCGGTTGCCACCAGCGACTGCGCGACCCCGCCCGTGACACCGCCCGGATCGACGAGCCCATTGCCGCCGAACAGCTGGAACGATTTCATCATCCCGACGATCGTGCCGAGCAGGCCGAGCAGCGGCGCCGCCGTGACGATCGTTTCGAGCAGCCACAGACCTCGCCCCATGTCGCGCTCGATCTGCGACGCGATCGATTGCGCCGACGCCTCGCGCAGCCACATCGGCGCATTCGTTTCTGGCTGCCACGGCGCGGCCATGCGCCGAAACGCGTGGTACGGGGCGAGACCGTCGAGCCGGTGGTCATCGGCTGACGCGGGTTGCAGAAGACGCGCCGGTGCGCTTGCGAAGCGGGCAAACACATAGGCCCGCTCGATGATGATCGTCAACGCGAGCACGCCGAGCACGCTGAGCGGATACATGATCCATCCGCCAGTACGCATCGCCGCGATAAACCCTGTCCATTCCTGCATGATGGTTCTCCTAACGGTCGTTCAGAAGTACTTCGTCACGCCCGCATAGACGGCGAAATGCGGACCGTACTGCGGCGCGCCGACGCCGATGCCCGAACCATCGCGCAACTGGTAAACGCGGTTGAATGCGTTGATGACCACCAACCGCGCATCGAACTTGCCGATCATTGGCTCGTTGAAGTGCTGGATCGCGCCGAGGTTGAACTGCGCATAAACGGGCAGACGATCGGTGTTCGCAAAGCCGCTGCGCAGACCCGAGCCGACGATGCCGTCGAACGTGAAGGTAGTTTGGTGAAAGTCGTAGGCCGCGCCGAACGATGCCGTCACGCGCTGGTCGTGATCGAGAAACACCCAGTGGTTCGAGATGAATGCCAGCTCGTCCGCGTCGAAGTTGAACTGCGCGGAGTTGATGTTCTTACCTTGCGCGCGGCTATAGGCGAGGTTCAGATACGCGGAGAGGTTGTCCTGTTTGTAGTTGGCGGTGAATTCCACACCATACGTTTTGCCGTATTGATAGTTGAACGGCGTGAAGATCAGCGCGGAGCCGAACTGTCCTTCGTCGAGCAGGTCGGTCGATTTCTTGTAGTACGCGTCGAGTCCTAGCGTGACGGAAGGGCCGAGCTTCTGCGTGATGCCGAGGTCGAAGTAGTGGCTGCGTTCCGGCTGTACGGGATCGTTCTGGGTTGTCGGACTCTGATTGGTCGTACCGTTGAATTTCGATATCGTCGAGCCGGATACGAGTTCGAACGGCGGTGGCGTGAAGTAGCGCGCGTAGCCGGCGTGCAGTGTCGTCGACGGTGTGAGCGTGTAGACGAGGCCCACGCGCGGGCTCAACTGGCTCGCGCTCGTGTACTCGTCCATGCGGTCGTAGCGCAAGCCATAGTTCAGCGTGAGCCGATCGGTCAGCTTCCATTCGTCCTGGGCGTACAGGCTGTACAGATAGCCGGTCTTGCTACTGCTGTCCTGGATGTTGAAGGGTACGTCGGAGAGCTGGTTGCCGTTCGCGTCGGCGGGGAAGACGGTCACGCTGTTGTCGAATACCGCATGCTCCTGCTGGAAGAAAACACCCGCGCGAACCGTGTGACTGTCGTTGACGCGCCAGGTCGTATCGACCTGCACGCCGTTGGCCGTGTTGCTATGGAAGTCCTCCGATGCCACGCCGTTGAACATCAGGTCGCCGATCGGATCGGGATTGAACTTCGTGCGCGTGTAGCGCGTGAAGAAGGCGACCTGGTAGTCGAGCGCGCCGCCGTTGGTGCCCTGAAGCGCCAGCGCCGCGAAGTTGTTCAGCTCCGATTGCGTTTCGTTAAGTTGCGACGAATCGAACGTGGTGTGGTCGGCGAGCGCGAAGTTCGGCGTCAACCCCGGCGTGTTCGGAATCTCGAACTGGTTGCTGGTCGCGCCGAACAGCAGGCTCACGCGCGTGAGCGGGTTGATCAGATACGACAGATAGCCGAACGCATTGCCCTCGCGCGTGTGATCGTGAATCGCATTGGCGCTTGCGGTCGGATTCTCGATGCCGAGGTTGTTCATGCCGAGCGAGCCGCTCAGGTAGTAGCTGAACGGTCCTTGGCTGCCGAACACATCGGCACTCGTTTTGACGGTCTGATGGCTGCCGCCGAACACGTCGATCGAGCCCCCGCTGCCCGTGTCGCCCGATTTGGTGCGAATGTCGACGATCCCGGCCGTGCGGTAGCCGTACTGCGCGGGCAGGGCGCCGGTGAGCAGGTTCAGCTGATCGATGATGCGCGTGTCGAGCGACTGGCCGAAGCCGCTGATCGGCTCTGGAATGATGATGCCGTTGATCCGGTATTGCAGATTGGCGTGCTCGCCGCGCACGTGCAACTGGCCGAACGAGTCGTTGGCGACGCCGGGCGCTTGCAGCAAGACCTGATTGAGCGGCGTGTTCGCGCCCGCCGGCATCGTATCGATATCCGCCTGCGTGAACCGGTAGACGCTGCTGCCCGTCTCGGGCAGCAGGCCGTTGCGCGCCGCGTTCAGACGTCGAGCGTTGACCTGCACGTCGAGTGTGTCGCTCTTTTGCAGTTGCACGCTGACGCTCGCCGGGGCGCCGGACTGGGTCGTCGCGATGCTGCTGCCGCTCGCAAAGCCGGTAGCGGTGACGACGATCGCATACGTGCCGGGTGCCACCCCGTCGATCGAGAAATGGCCCGACGTGTCCGTGCTGGACATGTTGACGGAGGCGCCGCTCGCGTCCTGTATCTCGACTTTCGCGTGAGCGACGGGATGTCCCAGAGGATCGGAGACAGTTCCCGTCAATACGGCGTTGCCCGGCGCGCCCCATGCGCCCGAGATGACGGCACAGAACACGATCGCCGCCTGCGCGGTTGTTGTGCGTTTTTTCATTGTTGTTGCTCGCTCTATGGACGATGCGATTGATGAATCGAAAGTGTTCGGCAATAGCTCACCGACCTCGCCCCTGGCTGGCAAGGGAAGGACAGGCGAACTGGAGGTGGACGACGGGCGACGGCAAGCCCGTCGATCAATCAGGACGACGTTTCGATGGGAACGGGAGGCAACTTGGTCATAAGCGGCGATTGAGTATGGACAGTCCGCTCATAGGTCGGACGGATTTTGTTGAGCGTCGCGGTGGGCGCATCTGAGACAACGACAGCGCCGGAGCACCGATCTCCAGAAATGTTATAACATAACAAGCGAGGCTGGCAAGTCGCAAACTCAACGCGCCGTCGCGCTACCGACGAGGCATTTACCAGCCGCTCACAGAAAAACTTGACACCGTGCATATGCACACATAGACTTGCTTGCATGAACCGCCCTGTCTCCTACGACGAATGCAACTGCTTTGCGCTGCGCCAGGCGGCGCGGCATGTCACGCAGATCTACGAGCGCCATCTCGGCAGCGTGGGGCTGACGGCTGCGCAGTTCACGATTCTGGCAAAGCTCGCGCGCACCCCGAACCTGCCGATGGCGGAGCTCGCGGACGCGATGGTCATGGAGCGCACCACGCTGGTCCGCGCAATGAAGCCGCTGCAGCGCGACGGCCTCGTGCTGGCCGAAGCGGCGGACCACGACAACCGCACGCTGCTGTTCAGCCTGACGGAAAAGGGCGAAACCACCTTCGATCAGGCCTCGGTCGCATGGCGCGCCGCGCAGGACGAATTCGAAAAGAAGTTCGGTCGCGCCCGCGCGAAGACGCTGCGCGCGGAGCTGTTCAGCATCACCGACTAGAGCGGCACCGGAACCCGCCTCGGCGGGTTTTATAACGCCGCTTTGTGTGCATATGCACTAATGAACAAAGGGAAGTGCAGCGAATGGAAGCGCTCCTAGACGACGACTGCTTTGCGATCCGCCAGGCTGCGCGTCACGTATCGCAGATTTATGACCGGCATCTGTCGAATGTCGGCCTGACCATCACGCAGTTTTCGCTGCTGGGGCGTCTGAAGCACACCGGCCCGATGACGATGAAGCAGATAGCCGAAGCCATGCGCATGCAGCGCACCACGCTGGTCCGCACGATCCAGCCGCTGCGCCGCGACGGGCTCGTGTCGAGCGAGGCACTGGGCGCGGATGCGCGCACGCTGCTGATCTCGCTGACACCCGAGGGCGAACAGCGGCTAGCCTCAGCCCGCGCGTATTGGTACGCCGCGCAGGCCGAGTTCGAGCACCGCTTCGGCGTGAAGCGCGCGGCCGCGCTGCGCAGCGAGCTATTTGCCATCACCAAAGTTTCGCTTTGACATAAACGCTGAAGGTAGCAGGCCGGCGCACTGCGCCGTTTTTTTCAACCTGAAGAGTGCATACGCACATATCGACATCATGTCCACAACTCCCTCGACCGTCGCGCCCCCGAGCGCGGTACAACCCGCCCGAGCGGCGCGGCGTATCCCGTGGATGCTGCTCGCGATTCTGTCCGTTCTCGTCGTGCTGGCGCTGGCCACGTCGCACTGGTTCTTCGTCGGCCGCTTCATCGAGACGACCGATGATGCCTACGTCGGCGGTGATGTCACGGTGATGGCGCCGAAGGTCAACGGCTTCGTCACCGAGGTGCTGGTGCGCGACAACGAGTTCGTGCACGCGAACCAGGTCCTGGTGCGACTCGACGCCCGCGATTACGACGCGCGTCTCGCGCAGGCCAACGCGGAAGTGGAAAGCGCGCAGGCCTCCGTCACCGAGCTCGAAGCAAAGAAATCGCTGCAACTCGCGGCGATCAACGAGCAGGCCGCGGAGGTCCGCGCGTCGGGCGCCGAGCTGACGCGCAGCGCGGCCGACCAGATACGCTACCGCGAGCTCGTGAAGGACGACGCGGTGTCGAACCAGGTCGTCGAGAAAGCCGATGCGGATCTGACCAAAGCGCGCGCCGCGGTCGATCGCAGCGGCGCGGCGCTGCTCGCGGCGCAACGCCAGATCGCGGTGCTCGACGCGCAGATCGGCGACGCGAAAGCGCGCATCGCGACCGCGCAGGCCGCCCAGCGCGTCGCCGCGTTGAACGTGGAATACACCACGATCCGCAGTCCGATCGACGGCTATGTCGGCAATCGGACCGCGCGCGTCGGGCTGCTCGCCAACACCGGCGTGTCGCTGCTGACCGTCGTACCCGCGAGCGGCCTGTGGATCGACGCGAACTTCAAGGAAGACCAGCTGCGCAAGATGCGCGCGGGCGACAGCGTCGAGGTCCAGCTCGACGCGTCGAATACCGCGCTGCACGGCGTGGTCGAAAGCCTTGCGCCGGCGACCGGCGCGACTTTCAGCGTATTGCCCGCGGAAAACGCGACCGGCAACTTCACGAAGATCGTGCAGCGCGTGCCGGTGCGCGTGCGCCTCGACGTGCCGAAGGACCTGCAAGGCGTGTTGCGTCCCGGCCTCTCCGCGACGGTGAAAGTGCACGTCGATGCGCGCCATCCGGCCGCGCAAGGATGAATCGATCATGACCGAAGTTCTCGACAACCCCGCCGACCAGCCGACCCGCACCAAGGTCTTCGCATTCGCGCTGATGTGCGTGGGCTTTTTCATGGCGACGCTCGATATCCAGATCGTCGCCTCGTCGCTGCGCGATATCGGTGGCGGGCTGTCCGCGAGCCAGGACGAACTGTCGTGGGTGCAGACCTCGTATCTGATCGCGGAGATCATCGTGATTCCGATGTCGGGGTGGCTCACGCGCGTGTTCTCGACGCGGTGGCTCTTCACGTTCTCCGCGCTCGGCTTCACGGTGACCAGCATGCTGTGCGGGCTCGCATGGGACATCAACTCGATGATCCTGTTTCGCGGTCTGCAAGGCGCGCTCGGCGCGGCGATGATCCCGACCGTGTTTACGACCGCGTTCGTGTTGTTTCCCGGCAAGCAGCGTCTGATCGCATCGACGACGATCGGCGCGCTCGCGTCGCTGGCACCGACGATCGGCCCGGTGATCGGCGGCTGGATCACGTCGCAATGGTCGTGGCACTGGCTGTTCTATCTGAACCTGGTGCCGGGCGTCGCCGTCACGCTGCTGGTGCCGAAGTACGTGCATATCGACAGGGTCGATCTGTCGCTGCTGAAGAAGGGCGACTACATCGGCATCCTGCTGATGTCGGGTTTTCTCGGCTGCCTCGAATACGTGCTCGAAGAAGGGCCGCGCAAGAACTGGTTCGGCGACGACGTTATCGTGCTGTGCGCGTGGGTCGCGGCGATCTGCGGGTTTCTGTTCCTCGTGCATGCGTTCACCGCGAGGGAACCGATCGTCGATCTACGCGCGCTTGCTCTGCGCAACTTCGGTATCGGCAGTCTGCTGTCGTTCATCACCGGGATCGGGATCTTCTGCACCGTGTTTCTGACGCCGGTGTTTCTTGCCCGCGTGCGCGGCTTCGATTCGTTGCAGATCGGTCTCGCGTTGCTGTCGGTCGGTTGTTTTCAGTTGCTCGCGCTTGGCGCTTACTCGACGCTCGCGCGCTTTGTCGATATGCGCTTGCTGATGGTGTTCGGCCTCGCGCTGTTCGGCATCGGCTGCTATCTGTACGTGCCGTTGACGAACCAATGGGGCTGGCAGCAGTTGCTGATTCCGCAAGCATTGCGCGGAATTGGCCAGCAGTTCTGTATTCCGCCGATCGTGACGATGGCGCTCGGCGCGCTGCCGCCGTCGCGGCTGCGCTCCGCGAGCGGGCTGTTCAATCTGATGCGTAATCTCGGCGGCGCGATCGGCATCGCAGTCAGCAGCACGATGTTGAACGACCGTCTGAATCTTCATTACGAACGGCTCGACGAACATCTGAACGCGGGCCGTCCGGTCGTCGAATCGATCTTGCAGAAGCAGGCCGAGTATCTGTCGGCAGTCGGCGGCAACGTATTGAATGCCGCGAATGCGGGGCTGGCCGAATTGCACGAGGCATTGATGCGCGAAGCGCTGGTGCTCGCGTTCTCCGATGCCTTTCTGGCGGTTGCGCTGTGCTTCGTGGTTGCCTTGCTGAGCGTGCTGTTCTCGCGCCCGTTCGGCAACACCGCGCCCCCGCCCGATGCCCACTAGGAGTCCAACATGAAACGGATGGTGATGAAGTTAGTGGCGGGCGCGGCATTTTTGACGCTCGCGGCCTGCGCGGTGCAACCGGCCACGCACGCGGATTTGCCGCATGCGGTGCAGACGCTGGCTCCGGCCGCCTGGAGCGTCGACGCACCGCAAGACAGCGTGAACACCGATGCCTGGTGGGCGCAATTCGGCGACCCGGTCATGCATCAGCTGATCGAATCGGTATTGAGCGGCAACCTCGACGTGCAGGCCGCGGCCGAGCGTGTGAAGCAATCGCAGGACCTGGTGACGCAGAATCGCGCGGCTCTGCTGCCGGAGCTGAATGCGAACGCGGGCGCATCGACCGAGCGGCAGAATACGCCGCCGCCGCTCGGCTATGTGCGCCAGGCCGGCTTTGGCCTCGCCGCGAGCTGGACGCCTGATGTGTTCGGCGGCGAACGGCTCGCGGTGCTCGCGTCGCAGGCGCAGGTGTCGGGCAGCGTTGCGGCGCTGAACCAGTTGCGGCTCGCGCTCGCGGCGAACACGGCGGCTGCGTATATCGATCTGCGCTGGGCGCAGGCCCAATTGCAGATCCTCGACGACAACGAGCAGATTCGCAGCCGCGCGCTGAAGCTCACGCAGCAGCGTCTGCATTATGGACTGTCGACTCAGCTCGACGTCGCCCGTGCGCAAAATCAGTTGCAGGACTTGCAGGCACAGATTCCGCGCATGCAATCGACGGTGCAGCATCAGCTGAGCCTGATCGCCGTGTATTCGGGGCGTACGCCGGAAAGTCTCGATACGCTGCTGCTTTCCAACGCGCGCGAGATTCCGGTGCCTGCGCAAAACGCGCCGCAGGTATTGCCGTCCGACGCGTTGCTGCATCGGCCCGACGTGCGCACCGCTTATGCGCTCGTCGAACAGCGTGCGGCGGAAGTGGGAGTATCGAAAGCCCAGCGCTATCCGCAGTTCAAGATCAACCTGACGAATGGGCTGCTTGCATCGTCGTACCTCGGCTTGCCGACGCTGACTGACAATCTGTTCAGCGCCGCGTTGAATGCAACGAGCCCGATCTTCAACGCCGGGCGAATCACCGCGAACATCGACGCGAGCGAGAGCCGCATGCGCGAATCGCAGCTCGGCCTGCAGCAGACGATGCTGCAGGCGCTGAAGGAGGTCGAGGACAATCGCAGCGATCTCGTCAGCGGCGCGGCGCAGGTGCAGCGCCTCGCCGGTGCGCTCGATGCGTCGAATCATGCGCTGCGTCTGTCGACCGAGTTGTACAAGGGCGGCGCGTCGAGCTTCCTCGATGTGCTCGACGCGCAGCAAGCGTATCTGCGCGACTCCGAGTCGCTGAACCAGGCGCGGCGCGAGCATGCGCTTTCGGCGATCGCGCTGTACCGGTCGCTTGGGGGCGGGTGGGAGCAGGGGGAAACGGTCGCGTCCGGACAGTAAGGCACGCGATAGCGCGATTGCAGCCAGAAGGCGCGGGACTTTGAAAGCGTTCGCGCCGCAGTTGAGCCTCCCCGGAACCGATTCCCAATCTTTGCTACATTCTGCACAAGAAGCACACACGCGGCACTATCGGGATGCGTCCACCAGCGACGCGCATGATCGGCAAACCGAAATCTTTCAAGAGGCTCACGATGCGAATTCTGGTAGTAGGGGCGGGCGCGGGAGGCGGGTATTTTGGCGGACGTCTGGCGGCGGCGGGGCAGGACGTGACCTTCCTCGTCCGCGCCGGTCGCGCGGAGAAGCTGCGGCGCGACGGCCTCGTCATCAACAGCCCACGGGGCAATCTCCAGTTGCGGGACGTGAAGACGATACTGGCCGGTGTCGCCAGCGAGCCGTTCGACCTCGTGCTGCTGAGCTGCAAAGCCTACAGTCTCGATGACGCAATCGATTCGTTCACGCCATTCGTCGGCGAAGAAACGCTGATCCTGCCGATGCTCAACGGCATGCGCCATATCGAGGTGCTGAGCGCGCGCTTCGGCAAGGAGCGCGTGCTCGGCGGCCAGTGCGTGATCGCCGCGACGCTCAATGCGGAGCAGCACATCATGCATCTGAACGACATGCAGGCGATCACGTTCGGCGAACTCGTGGGCGGCACCTCGGAGCGCACCCAGGTGATTGCCGATGCGATGTCGGGCGCGAAGTTCGACGTCGCGGTCAGCGACAACATCCTGCTGCGCATGTGGGAGAAATGGGTGTTCCTCGCCACCTTGGCTGGGAGTACCTGCTTGATGCGCGGTTCGGTCGGCGATATTCTGGCTGCGCCTGACGGCAAGCGCGTGATCGAGAATCTGCTCGGCGAATGCCGCGCGGTGGCCGAACACAACGGCTTCACGATGGACGCGGACTTCGACACGCGCGCCGCCCAGGTGCTGCTGACGCCGTCGCCGCTGACCGCGTCGATGTTGCGCGACGTCGAAAACCGCTCGCACACCGAGGCGGATCATATTCTCGGCGACCTGATCACGCGCGGCGGCGACGCGCAAAAGGGCGAACACGCGTTGTCGCTGCTGCGCATCGCCTATAGTCATCTGAAGACGTACGAAGCGCGCCAGACCCGCACTTCCTGACGGCTCGCCGCGGCCGGCGCGAACGCGGATCGGGCGAACGGCGCGCCGCGCGCGAGCGCCGCCGCAACCTGACGATCGGAGGTCAAGCATGCCGACTCCCACTGGCTCGGTGCCCGCGCTCAGCGCCGCTTCCGCGACCGTGTTCTCGATCGGCATCGTGTTTCTCGGCTACTGGGGCATGTATGAGCCGACCGCCTGGCATAAGGCCGACATCGTGGTCTTCGTGCTCGCGCTGGCCGGTTTCGCATGCCTCGGGCTCGTGCCTTGGATGGCGACGAGTCCCGTCGAGCCGGAGAACAGCGACTCGCGCGTGCGCATCGCGCGGCATCTGTTTCTCACGGGCGTGACCGCGATCTGGCTCGCGGTGGCGGTTTCCGTGATCTTCTGAGGCCCCGCGAAGGCGCGCCGCTTACTCGGGCATCTTCCTGAACGACACCGCAATCCGGTTCCAGCCGTTGATCGCAACGATCAGCAGCGTCAGGTCACTGATTTCCTGCTCGCTGAAATGCGGCTTCACTGCTTCCCATACCGTATCCGGTACGCGCGTTTGCGCGACCAGCGTCACTGCCTCCGTCCATTCGAGCGCCGCGCGTTCGCGCGCGGTGAAAAACGGCGCTTCGCGCCACGCGGCCACCGTCGCGAGACGCCGTTCGGTTTCGCCGTGCTTGCGCGCGTCGGTCACGTGCATGTCGAGGCAGAACGCGCAGCCGTTGAGCTGTGACGCGCGAATCCGCACGAGTTCGGCGAGCGTCTTGTCGATCGTGCTCTTGCCGATCGTTTCCTCGAGCGCGAGCATCGCGCGCGTGCCGCTCGGGCTGGCCTTGTAAAAGTCGAGACGTGCTTGCATCAGAGAGTCCTCGTGAACGTGCGAAGGGCGTCCAAATGGGCGTCCGTGGAGGTAAGCTTACGTTCGCCACTGGTCTTTCGAAATAACCATTTCGCCGTTATTTGAGGTAACCACCCGAATGGACATTCATATCGCGGTCGAAGGCCATCACGATCTATCCGGACAGATTTATCGACAGTTGCGCGCGGGCATTCTCGAAGGGCGTCTCGCCGGCGGCACGCGTCTGCCGTCCACGCGCGATCTCGCGACGCAGCTCGGTGTATCGCGCAAGACTACGCTCGATGTTTTCGAGCGGCTGCTGTCCGAAGGCTATCTGAGCGCCCGCGCCGGTTCGGGCACCTTCGTCGCCGACGGGCTCGAACGGCTGCCCGCCGAGCGCTCCGCGCAGGCGCGCGCGGCGGCTCGTTCGCGCGAGCGCGACGCCGCGCAAGCGAAGGCCGCCGCACGCGCGCAGCCGCTGTGGCAGCAGTTGCCCGACAGTCTGCCGTTGCCGCGGCCGTCGGTGCCGTCGCCGCTCGACTTCATCGGCGGAGCGACCGACAAGACGCTGTTTCCCTTCGACGTCTGGCGCCGCTGCGTGAATCACGCGCTACGCAGCCAGGCGCGCAGCCCCGGCACCTATCGCGAGGCCGCCGGTGAGCAGCAGCTGCGGCTCGCAATTTCGCGCTACCTCGCCTTCAACCGCGCGGTATCGAGCAACTGGGACGACGTGATCGTCACGCAGGGCGCGCAGCACGCGCTCGATCTGATCGCGCGCATCACGCTGCGGCCCGGCGAAATCGCGGCCATCGAAGACCCCGGCTACCCGCCCGCGCATGCCTGCTTCACGGTGACGGGCGCGCGCGTGGTGCCGGTTCCGGTCGATAGCGAAGGCCTGATCGTCGGCAAGCTGCCGGACAAGGCACGGCTGGTCTACGTGACGCCTTCGCATCAGTTTCCGCTCGGCATGCCGATGAGCCTCGAGCGTCGCGTCGAACTGCTCGAATGGGCGCAAAAACGCGGCGCGGTCATCATCGAGGACGACTACGACTGCGAGTACCGTTTCGAAGGCCGGCCGATGGAGCCGCTGAAGAGCCTCGATCGCGCCGGTCTCGTCGCCTATGTCGGCACGTTTTCGAAGACGATCTTTCCCGAGCTGCGCATCGGCTACCTGGTGCCGCCGGCGTCGTTGCACGGCCCGCTGCTGAAGGCGCGGCAGATCGCTGATTGTCACGGCTGCACGCTGACGCAAACGGCGCTCGCGGCGTTCATGCTCAATGGCGACTTCGCGCGCCATCTGCGGCGCATGCACAAGGCTTATGCGGCGCGCCGCGCGATGCTGCTCGAGCATCTGCAAGGCGACCTCGCGCGCTGGTTCGAACCGATCGTGCCGACTGCCGGCATCCATCTGGCGGCGCGGCTGAAGGGGCCGTTGGCGTCGCTCGGCGAAGAGGCGCTCGTCACCGCCGCGCGTGAAGCGTCGATCGGCCTCTATGGACTCGCGCCATTTCACCATCGCGTGACACCGCAGCCTGGGCTGATGTTCGGCTATGGCAGCATCGCGGCCGAGCATATCGACACGGCGCTGACGAAGCTCGCCGGCATCCTGCCGCGCATCGCCCGCTGAACCGGAACTCGGCGCAAGCGCGGCGTAGGCATCGCCGAAGCGTCGGGGTTGCGTTGCTTGACGTGTCAAACGAAGAAAATGCCCTGATTCAAGGGGCGAAAACACCAGCTCGCCTCGCCGCGACCACCTCGAAACCGCCGCCGAAACGAACTGTAACGAGCGTTACTCCTGCCTGTTAAAAACCTTGCCGCGCACGTTTTAGCCGCTAAAACAGGTACTAAAACGTGTTGGACCGTTGGCGCCACGCAAAAAACTTCATCGCAATACATAAAAGAGTCGCGCAAATCGCTTTAGCGCTTGTAGAATCCGGCGTTGAAGCGTGCACATACGGTGTGCGCTTCAAGCAATTCACTGACCACAACAGGTAGGAGAAACATGCCGACTTCCGCAAAAAAGGTGGCCAAGAAGGCTGCTGCCCCGGTACCGACCAAGAAGGTTGCTGCAAAGAAAGTCCCTGCGAAGAAAGCCGTCGCAGCCAAGAAGGTCGCCGTGAAGGCGTCTGGCGCACCGACGCCGATCAAGGACACCTTCACGAAGGCCTCGTTGGCAGCTCACATCGCTGAGCGTGCTGCAGTGGAACCGAAGACCGCCAAGGCTGTGCTGGCCGCGCTCGAAGACACGATCCTCGGCACGGTGCATAAGAAAGGCGCTGGCGAATTCACGCTGTCGGGTCTGCTGAAGATCGTCGTGCAGGCTGTGCCGGCGAAGAAGAAGCGCTTCGGCAAGGACCCGTTCACGGGTGAAGAGCGCTGGTTCCCGGCCAAGCCGGCAAGCGTGCGCATCAAGGCACGCGCGCTGAAGAAGCTGAAGGACGCAGCGGCTGCCTAAGCGCGTTGTTCTCACGCTCGGGCGTCGTTATGGCGCGGTTGTGTTTTATCATGCCTGACGTTTGAGTGCGTGAAAAAGCGCCTGCATGCAGGTGATCGAAGTCCCCGTGGATGAGAATCCGCGGGGACTTTTTTTATGCGCTCGCTTCGTAGCGCTCATTGCCTCCATTGGCGAAACGACGGGTGCGACTCTCATAGTGTGCTCCCTGATGGCGCGCGCGCACCTGACTGGCGCATCATGATCCACGACAGTACGATCAAGGCAATCCGACGCGCTGCGGATGCGCCGCTACCGTGCACGTCAACGCGCATCATCACGACATATTCAATGGCATAACGCTTGCTTGATCGAAGGTCGAATACCGAATGCGCAGCGCATTCGCCTTCTATTTGACAACAAGACTGGGGCTGACATGCGATGCTATGACGAGATGCGCTATCAGGACGATGGCGTACGGCCGCATTACGCGCGCTTCGAGCGATGGTTGGACAGCCAGGGCAACGAAGCGATCGCACGCAAGCGCGCGGAAGCGGACCTGCTGTTCAGGCGCGTCGGCATCACGTTCGCGGTGAACGGCGACCTGTCCGGCACCGAGCGGCTGATCCCTTTCGATCTGATTCCGCGCATCATCCCGCGCGGCGAATGGCAGACGCTCGAAGCGGGTTTGCGACAGCGCGTGCAGGCTCTCAATCTGTTTATCCACGACGTCTATCACGATCGCAACATCGTGCGCGCGGGCATCGTGCCGGCCGAGCAGGTCTATACCAACGCGCAGTATCGTCCGGAGATGCAGGGCGTCGACGTGCCGCTCGGTGTTTACGCGCATATCGCGGGCGTCGACGTGGTGCGCGCCGGCGACGAAGGCGAGTTCTACGTGCTCGAAGACAATCTGCGTGTGCCGTCGGGCGTGTCGTACATGCTCGAAAACCGCAAGATGATGATGCGGCTCTTCCCCGAGCTGTTCGTGCAGAACCGCATCGCCCCAGTCGCGCATTACCCTGATCTGCTGCTCGATACGCTGCGCTCGGTCGCGCCGGAAGGCGTCGACGATCCGGTCGTCGTCGTGCTGACGCCGGGCATGTACAACTCCGCGTACTTCGAGCATACGTTCCTCGCGCAGCAGATGGGCGTCGAGCTCGTCGAAGGCAAGGATCTGTTCGTCGACGACAACTACGTGTTCATGCGCACCACCCAGGGACCGAAGCGCGTCGACGTGATCTACCGGCGCGTCGACGACGACTTTCTCGATCCTCTCGCGTTTCGCCCCGACTCCGCGCTTGGCGTGCCGGGTCTGCTGACCGCGTATCGCGCCGGCCGTGTCGCGCTCGCGAATGCGATGGGCACCGGCATCGCCGACGACAAATCGATCTATCCGTACGTGCCCGACATGATCCAGTTCTATCTCGGCGAAAAGCCGATTCTGAACAACGTGCCGACCTATCAGTGCCGCAAGCCCGAGGACCTCGCCTATACGCTCGCGCATCTGCCGGAGCTGGTGGTCAAGGAAGTGCACGGCGCGGGCGGCTACGGGATGCTGGTCGGCCCCGCCTCGACGAAGGCCGAGGTCGAGGCCTTCCGCGAGCGGCTGATCGCGCGTCCGGCCGGCTATATCGCACAGCCCACTCTTGCGCTGTCCGCGTGTCCGACCTTCGTCGAAGCAGGCATCGCGCCGCGCCATATCGATCTACGGCCGTTCGTGCTGTCGGGCAAGACCACCACGATGGTGGCCGGCGGCCTCACGCGCGTCGCGCTGCAACAGGGCTCGCTCGTCGTCAATTCATCGCAGGGAGGCGGGACCAAGGATACCTGGATGGTCGACTGATGCGCGGCAAGCGGCACGCAATGAGCGTGCGCCGCCGTCGCTCAACGGATAACCAGCGCGGGCTTTCGTCGCTGACGAAGGCCTCGCGCGTTCAGATCACAGACATGGAACGCCGTCATGCTTAGCCGAACCGCCGATCACCTCTTCTGGATGGCCCGCTATATGGAGCGCGCGGAGAATACCGCGCGCATGCTCGACATCAACCTGAAGGCGCAACTGCTGCCGCAGACGCCCGAACAGGAGGCTCGCGCGCAGCGCTCGGTGCTGCGCATTTCCGAGCTCGAAAGCGCCTTCGCCCAGCGTTACGACGAACCGACGCGCGACCACGTGCTCGACTTCATGGTCGCCGACGCGAGCAATCCGTCGAGCATTCATTCGTGCCTGCAAGCCGCGCGCGAAAACGCCCGCGCGGTACGTGGCACGCTGACGACCGAGTGGTGGGAAACCATCAACGACACGTGGCTCGAATTCAACGAGCGGCTCGCGAGCGGGCAGGCCGCGGGCAATCCCGGCTCGTTGTTCGAATGGGTCAAGTTCCGCTCGCATCTGTCGCGCGGCGTGACGATCGGCACTGCGTTGCAGGACGACGCGTTCTTTTTCACGCAGCTCGGCACGTATCTGGAGCGCGCCGACAACACCGCACGGATTCTCGATGTGCGTTTTGCGAACGTCGAGCCGAACTCGCGCGACGCCGCGCGCCAGCTCGAGGACTTCTATTACTGGACCTCGATCCTGAGTTCGGTGTCGGCGCTCGAGATCTATCGGAAGGTGTATCGCGACGTCGTGACGCCCGCGCGCGTCGTCGAGCTGATGATCCTCAATCAGCAGATGCCGCGCTCGCTGCTCGCCTCGCTCGACGGCGTGTGCAGCAATCTCGCGATGCTGCGCACGTCGGGCTCGAACCAGTGCGAGCGCTTCGCCGGCAAGCTGCGCGCCGAGCTGCTGTATGCCGACATCCGGCAGATTTTCGAGAGCGGTTTGCATGGCTATCTGACGCAGTTCCTCGCTCGCGTGTTCGAGCTGGGCAATCTGGTGGCGCGTACTTATCTGATGCTGCCAGTGGCCTGACGGAGTTTTCTCATGTACCTGACGATCCGCCATGACACCTTTTACCGCTACGAAGCAACGGTTCATTATTCGATCCAGCAGTTGCGCCTGACGCCCTCGAGCGGCGCCGGGCAGACCGTGCGGCGCTGGAGCATCGACGCGCCGGGCAAGCTCGACGCCACACTCGACGCCTACGGCAACGTGCTGCATACGCTCGTCATCAACAAGCCGCACGATGAGATTCATCTGCGCGTGTCGGGCGAGGTGGATACGATGCCGCTCGTCGACGGCGTGCTGCGCGATCCGCCCGGTCCGATTCCGCTCGAGCATTTCACCTGCGCGACGCGTCTGACCGAAGCCGATGGCGCGATCCGCGAACTGGCGGAATCGGTGGCGAATCTGGCGAGTCCGGCAAGCCTGATTGCGCTTGCCGAGCAGATCGTGCACCGGGTGCAATACCGGCCCGGCGTGACCGAGGTCACGAGCACGGCCGCCGAGGCGCTCGCGCTCGGCAACGGCGTGTGCCAGGACCATGCGCATCTGATGCTCGCGTGCTGCCGCGCGCGCGGCGTGCCGGCGCGCTACGTCAGCGGTTATATCGAACCCGGCGACGTGCCGCATGGTGCGAGTCATGCATGGGTCGACGTTTGGCTCGAAGGCAAGGGCTGGATTTCGCTCGACGTCACGCATGCCGCGTTTGCCAGCGAGATCTACTGCCGCCTCGCGGTCGCGCGCGACTATGAGGCGGCGGCACCGGTGCGCGGTCGACGCATCGGCGGCCTCGAAGAGGAGCTTCACGTGGCGGTGGCGGTCAGCACGCAGATGTCGCAGTAGCCGCGTTGCAACGCTAAAGGCTGCGAAAAAGGCCATAAAAAAAGGCCGTAAACACGGATAAAAGGCGCCAGTGCGCCGCATTACAATAGCCCCGTTCCCTCGCGTTCTGCGGATTCGTTATGACTTACTGCGTAGCGATGGCCGTCAACGACGGCCTCGTATTCCTGTCCGATACGCGTACCAATGCGGGCGTGGATCACATCAGTACCGCGCGCAAGATGTCGGTGTTCGAGCAGCCCGGCGAACGCGTGCTGGTGCTGCTCGGCGCCGGCAATCTGTCGATCACGCAGGCGGTGCTGCACGAGTTGTCCGAGCCCGCCGATGCCAGCGAGCCGACGCTGTGGAGCGTGCCGACGATGGCCGACGCCGCGCGCGTGGTCGGCAGCGCGGTGCGCCGCGTGCACGAGCGCGAAGCCGCGGCGCTGCAGAAGTTCGGCGTCGACTTCAATTGCAGCTTCATTCTCGGCGGCCAGATCGCGGGCAACCGCATGCGGCTTTTCATGATCTACGCGGCGGGCAATTTCATCGAGGCGTCGGCGGTGAATCCGTACTTTCAGATCGGCGAGGCGAAGTATGGGAAGCCGATCATCGACCGCGTGCTGACGCCGTCCACACCGCTCGACGAGGCCGCGAAGTGTGCGCTGATCTCGATGGACTCGACGCTGCGCTCGAACCTGTCGGTGGGCTTGCCGCTCGATCTGCTGGTGTACGAGAACGATGCGCTGCGCGTCACGCGATTCGTGTCGATCGATCGCGACAACGCGTACTTCGACATGATTCACCGCACGTGGGGCGAGCGTTTGCGCCAGGTGTTCGCCGAGATTCCCGATCCGGACTGGCAGCAGTCGCTGGATGCGCCGTCGCCGCATCCGGAGCGGGCGCTGGTGCTATATCGCGCGCCGGTCGGCGCCGATGGGGTCGAGCATGAGCACGATGTGTCGCCCGCGCAGATTCTCGCGCAAGCCGACAAGGGCAAGGCGCAGCGGCGCTAGCTGGGTCGGATTCGGAGCGCGTGTCGCGCTCGTCGGAATCACACCAAAACCTCGGGACGAAAAAAAACCAGCCATCGGCATCGCCTGTGGCTGGTTTTTTGGCTACGCAGCTCGTCAGCTGCGTAGCAGGTCCGACTCGAAGTTCGATTAGAACTTGTGGCGGATACCCAGGCTGACCATGACCTGGTTGTTGGTGCTCGACTGGTTGCCGTACGAACCGATCGAAGCCGTCGACGGCACGAGGGTACCGGCACCCGTAGTAGCCGTAGCCGGAACGCGCTGGTTGCCGCTTGCGTGCTGCCATGCGCCGACCAGGTAGAAGTCCGTGCGCTTCGAGAGGTTGTAATCGCCACCCAGCGAAACCTGGTTGTAGGTCGCGGTTGCGTCGCCCGAGCCGTGCGTGTACGCATAGCCGATACCGAGCAGCGCTGCCGGCGTGAGCTGGTAGCCCACGTATGCGCGGCCGACGTTGTACTTCTGCGTCGTCGCGAAGCCCGAGTTTGCGTCCGGGCGGTACTGTGCGTTGCTGTACGACAGGTTGCCCGTCCACGGACCCGTCACGTACTGAACCGCTACCGAAGCGATGCCGATCGACTTCGAGAACGCATATGCCTGGTTGATGCCGGCGTTGTTCGGGAAGTTGGTGTCAAACGTGGCGCCCGGCGCTGCCGTACCTGCCCAGCCGCCTGCAGTCGCACGCGTAGCCGGCGAATTGGCATTGCTTGCGTGCAGGTAGCCTGCAGCGACGCTGAACGGACCCGTTGCATACGTTGCTGCGCCCGACCACGTTTGGCCCGAACCCGTCGCGCCTGCGACGCCGCCCAGAGCATACAGACCTTCGATCTGGAAGCCCGACCAGACCGGCGACACGTACTTCAGCGAGTTGATGACGCGGAAGCTGTTGTCGTTGTTGTCGACGTCGCCCGGCGTAGCGAACGTGCTACCGAAGTAGTTGTCGCCCGTCAGCGGCTGGATCATGTCGACCAGCGGGTCGTACTGACGACCGGCCGTGAACGTGCCCCATGCGTCGCCCGTCAAACCGACGTAAGCCTGCCGACCGAACATCGAGCCGCCTTGCTGCAGCTTGCCGGTGTTGATGTCAAAACCGTTTTCCAACTGGAAAATTGCCTTCAGGCCGCCGCCCAGGTCTTCCGTGCCCTTCAGGCCGAAACGGTTACCTTGGAGGTTGCCGCCAAACAATTGAACGAGGCTGCCGCCCTTCGGCGTAGCGTTGTTCACGTACTGGATCGACTCATCCAGCACGCCGTACAGGGTCACGCTGCTTTGCGCGTGTGCGATACCGGCGACGCCCAGGAGCGCCAGCGAGAGGGTAGACAGTGCGATTCGTTTCATCCATTTCTCCACGCAGATGATTGTTCGTTGTTGCGGAAAGCAGAATAGCTCAGCGCATCCGCCGGGTAGAAACGGAAAAAAAAGAGTGTCGCCAAAAACTGACAATCGAGGCAAACCCTTGTATTTAAAGCCATCAACAATTATTTCTGTTTGCGCAATATTTATTGGCCTGATGCGCATTATTGTTGATTTGTTGATAGTGACCGGGTGATTTGACGCACTTTCGGCGTCGATTTGCATGCTAAACGTAATCTAGTCGTCTACACGTCTGCCTGATTTTGTAGCGAAAGCATAAAGAAACAGCCAACAAAATGACTAGACAGGCTGGACAGAAAAGGCGCGCTGTGTCCAAGCGCCATCGAGCGGTTTGACGGCGCAACACGTTTCAGCGCCTATCGGCGCCACGGCGCGCCACGGCCGCGGCCGTGAGCCCCGCGGCGGCCGCGAGCAGCACGGAGGTCCATGGGTTGCGTCGAACGTAGCGGTCGGCGGCCGTCGCCTGGCGGCGTGCTTCGACGATCGCCGACGCCGCGAGACGGGTGGCTTGCGCTTCGACGTCGAGCACCTTGCGCGTCACGTCGACCGCGGTTTCATGCGCGGAGCGCTTTTGCGCCGCCGCGTCGATCCCCGACCGCAGCAGCGGCGCGGTCGTTTGGCCGCCAACAGGCACAGCCGAGCGAGCCGAAGAAACCGCATTTGCCGCGACGGTCGATGCCGCCAGCACCGACGCGAGCTTCGCGCGGCTGCCCGGCGGCGCTTCTGCCTGCATGCCCCAGCCGCCGCGCGGATCGTGCAGCCTGCCGCGCGCCGCCGAGAACTCCGCGCCGAGCAGCAGCACCAGCGCCGAGAAGTACAGCCACATCAGCAGGACCGCGAGCGAGCCGGCCGCGCCGAACGCGCTGGCCATTCCCGCATGCGCGAGATAGAGCGCGAACAGCTTTCTCCCGGCCGTAAACAACACGGCCGCGACGACGCCGCCCACCAGCGCATCGCGCCATAGCACCCGGGCGTCGGGCAGGAACTTCAGCAGTCCGGCGAACGCGAAGACCAACACGAGCAGACCGACGCCGAGCTGTAGCAGATTGCCGATCACGACATACGGCGAGTCGCCCCACAGCCATTCGCCGATAAAGGCGATGACCGTATCGAGCACCAGCGACACGATCAGCAGGAACGCGACGCCGAGCACGAGCCCGAACGAAATCAGCCGCACCCGCACCAGCGCGAGCCAGCTGGCCGTGCGCGGCCCGCTGTACGGCCACACTATATTGAGCGCGCTGTTCAGCGACGAGAACGTCGCCGACGCGCCGATCGCCAGCAGTGAAAAGGAAATGATCGTCGCGATGCCGCCTTTGGCGCCCGCGTGGTGCGCGTTTTCGACGATCGTCTGCACGCCGGCCGCGGCCTGGTCGCCGATCAGGCCGTTGATGTGGCCAAACAGCTCGCCGCGCGCTGCCGCCGGTCCGAAGAACCAGCCGGCCACCGCGATCACCATCACGAGCGTCGGCGCGAGCGAGAACGCCGCATAGAACGCGATGCTCGCCGCCATCTCCAGACAGCGGTTCTCCGTGAACTGCCGCAGTGCGCCCATCGCCCAATTGGCCTGGTGACGCGCGGCCTGCTGGAGGTTCTCGCGAGAAAGGGTGTCGATGTCCATGATCGTGTCTGAATCGTGACGGCGCTTTCACGGTGTTTGCTTCGCCGCAAACCTCGTGCCCATCACTATACAAGTTAAGCGGTGGGCTTCATTGCCTGCTTGCATGGCCCGTTCCGCGGCCGCCCGCGCGTACCGCTAGAATGCAGCGGGTTAATGTCACCTTTCCGCTCATCATGCATTCGCACGAACTCGTACGGCAACTGGACGTCATCGAGCGCGACCAGTGGAGCGCGCATCTGCCCGCGCATGTCATCGAACAATTGCCGGCGCACGGAATCACGGTGTTCGCGGTTACCGACGACGCCTCCGACACCGCCGCATTCAGCGCGCGCTATGGCTTCGGCCTCGAAGACTGCGCGAACACGATCGTGATCCGCTACAAGAAAGACGGTGGCGAGCACTATGCGGCGCTGGTGTCGCTGGGCTCACGGCGGCTCGACATCAACGGCGCGGTGAAGGCCGCGCTCGGCGCGCAGCGGCTGTCATTCGCGAAGCGCGAGGCGGCGGTCGAGCATAGCCAGATGGAGTTCGGCGGCATCACCGCCTTTGGTCTGCCGGCCGAATGGCGCGTGCTGGTCGACGCCGCGGTGATGGACCGTGCGCAGATCGTGATGGGCGCCGGCGTGCGCGCGGCCAAGCTGCTGATGTCGCCCGACGTGCTGCGGCAATGGCCGCGCTGCGAAGTGGCGGCGCTGACGCTGCCGGCGGACTGAAACCCGCAACCTTGGAGTAGCACTGAAGTTTTCCGCCGTCGCGCCGTTAATCCCGACAACGACATGAAACGTTTGCGGCGTCCGCTTGCGCGGACCGCCGCAAACCACGACAAGGGATACGGAAGATGGAACGGTTTCGCCTGAAAGTGCGGCTGTGGCTCGCGCTCGCGGTGATGTGCATGGGCATTCTGGCGATCGGCCTGTGGGGAGCGTACAAAACTCGCGACACGATGATCGCCGATCGCGAGGACGAGCTGAAAAGCGTGGTCAGCATCGCGTACAGCGTGCTCGATCGCTACAACGCGCTCGCCGCGGCCGGCACGATGCCGCTCGCCGACGCGCAGCGCGCCGCGATGGACGACCTGCGCGCGATGCGCTACGACGGCGCCGGCGGCTACCTGGTGCTCGAAGACAGCCACGCGCACGTGCTGATGCATGCCACGCGCGCCGACCTCGTCGGCAAGGACATGACCACCGTCACCGATCCGGACGGCCGTCATGTGTTCAAGGAGGGTTCCGAGCAAACCCAGCGCGAAGGCGAGGCATTCGTTCATCTGATGTTCCCGAAGCCCGGCACCGACCAGCTCGCGCCGAAGAGCAACTACATGCGGCTTTACAAGCCGTGGGACTGGACCATCGTCACCGGCGTGTTCACGGACGACATCGAGGCGATGTTCTACCGCACCCTCGTGCAATACGTGATCGCGGCGCTAGTGCTTTGCGCGCTCGTGTCGCTGGTGATCGGCGTGATTCTGCGCAGCATTCTGCGTCAGCTTGGCGGCGAACCGGCGTACGCGGTGCAGATCGCGTCGCGAATCGCGGACGGCGACCTCGACGTGATCGTCGATACGAAGACCGGCGACAGTACCAGCCTGCTCGCCGCGATGAAACGGATGCAGCAGCGTCTCGCGCAGGCGATCGAGCAGATTCGCGGCGGCGCGACGCTGATTTCGTCGGTATCGAACGAGATTGCCGCGGGCAATTCGGATCTGTCGCGCCGCACCGAGCAGCAGGCGGCCGCGCTCGGCGAGACCGCGTCGAGCATGGAGCAGATCACTGCGACCGTGCGTCAGAACGCCGACAACGCGAAGCAGGCGAGCCAGCTCGCGCACAACGCTTCGGAGACCGCGGCGCGCGGCGGCGCGGTGGTCGGCCAGGTGATCGACACGATGCGCGGGATTTCACAGTCGTCGCACCGGATCGGCGACATCATCGGCGTGATCGAAGGGATTGCGTTTCAGACCAACATCCTCGCGTTGAACGCGGCCGTCGAGGCGGCGCGCGCGGGCGAGGAGGGCCGCGGTTTCGCGGTGGTCGCGGGCGAAGTGCGTACGCTCGCGCAACGCAGCGCGGCGGCCGCGAAGGAGATCAAGGCGCTGATCGAAGAATCGGCCGCGCAGATCGCGGGCGGTTCGGAGCACGTCGGACGCGCGGGCGACACGATGCAGGAAGTCGTGCAGGCGGTACGTCGCGTCAACGACATCATGGGCGAGATCAGCGCGGCGTCGGCCGAGCAGACCTCGGGCATCGAGCAGGTCAACATCGCGGTCGCGAGCATGGATCAGACGACGCAGCAGAATGCGGCGCTCGTCGAGGAAGCGAGCGCGGCGGCCGATGTGCTGAAGACGCAGACCGGGCAATTGTCGGCGGCGATCTCGGTGTTCAAGTTGCCGGAGCAGCGCTAAACCGCCAGGCCGCGTTGCCGGCGCTCATGTCGACGGTCACGCGAGCACACACCTCACGCGCGCTCGCATCACCGGATGCGGGACCATGCGGATCAGTTTGCCGACCCGCAATACGCCGAACAGCACCATCAGGAGGCCGCTCAGGATCACGGTCGCGAGCAGATACCGCGCGCCGTGCGCGCGAGGGATGCGTCCGCTGGGCGCTCCGCTCAGATACTCAAATAATCAGCCGGGACACCTTCGTGCCTTCGAGCGACACGCCGGCCATCAAACCGCCGTTAGTCAACACGAAAGCTTGCACCGGACTCGTTGCGGTCGAGGAATCGACCGCGCCGTTCGCGCCGACCTTCAGCACGGCGACGGTCGCATTCGCGCCGACCGCCCAGCCCTGGCTGTGCATGAATTCGTCGAGCGCTTCCTGCGTCATGAACAGAAACACGAGCGCCTTCGACTGCGCGCCGATCTGCAACCCGAACGAGCCCGCGACCGTGCTGAAGTAGCCGACCGTGCGGCCGCCGATGCGCATCGCCCCTTCACCATACTGTGCGCCGACCCAGAAGCCGGCCGAGATCACCGACGGAAACACCAGCACGCCGCGCGCTTTCGCAACGAGCTCGCGCGAACCGTCGACGTTTTCGTAGAGACGCGCGAGCGTCGAGTCGACGCCGGCGTTGATCGTGTCGCGCTTTCCGGCATTGGCCGACGGCGATGCGTTCGAGGACGGCGAAGTCGTCGTGCAACCGGTGAGGCTCAGGCCTGCGACGGCCAATGCAGCGCTGCCGGTCATGATGAATTGTCGTCTGCGCATGACTGTTTTCCTTTGCGTTTCTCACGCATGTTGTACGTTATGGAAGAGTGCGGCGAATTGCCGCCTTGCTTTGCTTTGTTCTCATTTGCGCACGAGAGGTTCCGTGCGCGCGATGATTGTCGTTGAGCGGGCGTGCCGCGACGCGCGAAGCACGCATCGCGGGCATCCGCGGCCGACAAAATAGCAGGGAGCGTGCCCAAGGGCCGCGCCGCCTTGCGCGAGGGCGGCGCGGCGATTTGCAGTTCGCGGTTTTGCGCTGCTTGCCGTTGCGCGTCGTCGCTACAGCGTTGGGCGAATGTTCTGGTTATGGCGGAACAGGTTGTGCGGATCGTAGCGGTTCTTCACGGCGACGAGCCGCTCATAGTTGGGCCCATAGGCATCCGCGATACGGCCGCCTTCTTCCTCGGTCATGAAGTTGACGTACACGCTGCCTAGCGCAAACGGGCGCGCCGCGTCGAAAAAGTCGCGCGCCCATGCGACGCAGCGCTCGTCGTCGCGCGCATCGTCCCAGCGGCCGTGCACGTTCATCGCGTATAGCGTCTCGCGAGCCGGGTAAGCGGTTGCGTCGACCGCCACGCGCTGCGTTTGCGCACCGATCAGCCCGAAGAAAATTTCGCATTGCGTGGACGGCAGCGTGTCGATCGCGCGGATCAGTGCGTCGATCAGACCATCGTCGATGGTGGCGAGGTTGTGCGACTTCCAGTAGTTGCGCGCGCCCGGCGTGAGCAGCGGATCGAAGGCCTGTTGCCAGACTTCGAGGGGCATCGGACCAAGATGTTCGCCGAGCGGCTTGCCGAAGCCGCGCGCGGCTTCTACCGCGTCCGGGCCTTGGTCGACCGGGCCGTTGTAGCACATCGCGAACACCAGCACGGGTTTGCCGTGTACGTCGGGCGGCAGGAACGGCAGCGGCGGCGCGAGCCGCGCGACCGCCCAGACGGCCAGCTCGTCGGGCATTGCCGGCGCGGCATCGCGGTATTTGATCAGTGCTTCCTTCGCGTCGGCGAGCGGCAACACGACGAGGCCGCCATACACGAGCGGGCCGACCTCATGAAGCGCGAACTCGAATAGCGTAACGACGCCGAAATTGCCGCCGCCGCCGCGAATCGCCCAGAACAGATCGTCGTGCGAAGTGGCGCTCACGTGGCGGAACTCACCGTCGGCGGTGACGATGTCGGCCGCGACGAGGTTGTCGATCGTCATGCCGTAGCGGCGGCTCAGCCAGCCGAAGCCGCCGCCGAGCGTCAGACCTGCGACGCCGGTCGTCGAGTTGATGCCGAGTGGTGTCGCGAGTCCGAATGCCTGCGCTTCGTGATCGAAATCATGCAGCGTCGCGCCGGGTTCGACATACGCGCGCCGCGCTTGCGGGTCGATACGCACCGATTTCATCGTGGACAGATCGAGCACGAGGCCATCGTCGCACACAGCGCTGCCGCCGATATTGTGGCCGCCGCCGCGAATGGCGAGCGGCAGGCCGTTGTCGCGCGCGAAGGCGACGCCGCTGCGCACGTCGGCCACACCCGCGCAGCGCAGGATCATCGCGGGAGTACGGTCGATCATCGCGTTCCAGATGCTGCGCGCCGTGTCGAAGCCCGGCGTGTCGGGCAGCAGAAGCTGGCCGCGCAGTGTGGATTTGAATTCGTCGACGGCGCTGCTGGAGATAGTAACCATGTTGTACCTCGTCGGAGAGGGGAGGGCGCTCGCAGAACACTGCTCAGCAGACCAAACAAAATGCGGGCGGTGAATGAAAGCGGATTGAGAGGTTCGGCTGCGTGCAGTAAACGGGGCGGCGCGACGAAGTCAAACAAAGGTTTACCCGCGTATGGGGGCGATCCCGCGCAGTAGCTCGCGGGGACGGGCGTTTGCGGGCAGCGCAACGACGATACGCGACGGTGGCGCGGAAGATGGTGGGAATGCTCCGGAAAAAGCGTGCGTGCCGATGTGTTGGTTATCTGACGCGCTGGTGGTTGTGCCGCGACACTTTGCCGATGGAGTGGGTCGCGATCGCGTACGGCTGAGCCGCACGTTCGGCGACTGTGCGCGGCAGCGCACATCGCGACATCGCTCTTTGCGACGCACAGGCGTTATGCAACGACGCGTAATGTTTCGCGCGCGCATTTCGGTGATTTTCATGGTGTTGTCTATTGGATTTCTCTCATTCGGCTTTTCCAATTTTCTTGTTTATGTGCGAATGGCCACATGAATAAAACGGATGATGTGTAAATGATCTGAATTCATCCGATAAAACCAAATGTTAATTTTCTTTATGTCGCTCAAATTGCATCGAGCGTGATAGTTTTAACTTCCCGTATGAAGAATCTGGATTAGCGGATTTGGCGGACGCATCGTCGTTTTCCCCTGCCTGGCACGCCGCATCGGCAATATCGCATTGCGTGGTCTAGCGCACGGTCGCGCGATTGCACTGCGAATAACTTCAACGTCCATCAAGCCTCGCTGTGCGGCTCTCACGATCATGTGCGCGCACGGCCAGCCCATTCTCTCGAAGCACGCCAAATCGGACCGGGGATTTTCCGTGAGAGAAGTATTTAGTGCGAGCGCATTTTAATTCGCATAAGGCGAAGCTGCGCAAAGGCTTTGACTTTCGTTTTTTTTCACGAGCGGAGATTCACTCGTAAATTGGACCGGTCGCTCAGGGGAAATAATTAGGAGGATGAAATGAAAAAGCAAAACGGGGACGCGTGGATACTTGGCACGCGGCGGGCGGCTTTGGCGGTCGCGGTCAGTCTTTATGCGGCGATGGCGGGTGCGCAGACGAATTCGGGGAGCACCGCCGCGCCAGCAACCAATCCTGGAGTGATGGTGCTCGCCGAGGCGAGCGTGTACGGCGGATGTCCGTCGGGCGGCGGGCCGGGCTGCACCTCGGGGGGATTCGGGCAACTCGGGGCGGGTGCCCTCGGCATCGCGGCGGCGGGGCTCGGTCCGACGTCGTCCACCGGCTCGTCGCCGGGCAGCGGGACGTCGTCGCCGGGCGCGGGCAGCAGTGGCGGAAATAGTTCGGCTAATTCCGGCACCGGCGGGTGGGCTCGGGAAATACCGGCGGCAACAATGGTAACGGCGGTTCCGGCGGCAACGGTAACGGCGGCGCTGGAAGCGGTGGCGATGGCTCGGGGAATGGCGGCACGGGCGGCGATGGCGGCAACAACGGTGGCGGCGATAACGGCGGGGATGGTGGGGACGGTGGTGGGGGGCATGGGCATGGGCATGGTCATGGCCATGGCCATGGCCATGGTGGTGATGGTGATGGCGACGGCGGTCATGGACATGGCCACGGTGGCGATGGTGATGGTGACGGCGGTCATGGTCATGGCCACGGCGGCGATGGTGACGGCGATGGCGGTCATGGCCACGGCCACGGTGGCGATGGTGACGGTGATGGCGGTCATGGTCATGGCCACGGCCACGGTGGCGAGGGTGACGGCGATGGCGGTCATGGTCATGGCCACGGCGGCGAGGGTGACGGCGATGGCGGTCATGGCCACGGCCACGGTGGCGATGGTGACGGTGATGGCGGTCATGGCCACGGCCACGGTGGCGAGGGTGACGGCGACGGTGGTCATGGACATGGTCACGGTGGCGAGGGTGACGGTGATGGCGGTCATGGTCATGGCCATGGCGGCGAAGGTGACGGTGATGGCGGGCATGGCCACGGCCACGGTGGCGAGGGTGACGGTGATGGCGGTCATGGTCACGGCCACGGCGGCGAGGGTGACGGCGATGGCGGTCATGGCCACGGCCACGGTGGCGAGGGTGACGGTGATGGCGGTCATGGACATGGTCACGGTGGCGAGGGTGACGGTGATGGCGGTCATGGTCATGGCCATGGCGGCGAAGGTGACGGTGATGGCGGTCATGGCCACGGCCACGGTGGCGAGGGTGACGGTGATGGCGGTCATGGTCACGGCCACGGCGGCGAGGGTGACGGCGATGGCGGTCATGGCCACGGCCATGGCGGTGATGGTGATGGCGACGGTGGTCATGGACATGGTCTCGGTGGCGAGGGTGACGGCGATGGCGGTCATGGTCACGGCCACGGTGGTGATGGAGATGCCGGTCATGGTCACGGTGACGGCGGCCACGGCGAGGGCGGTCATGGCGAAAGCGGTCACGGTGACGGCGGCCATGGCGAGGGTGGCCATGGCGAGGGTGGTCACGGCGAAGGTGGTCACGGCGAAGGTGGTCACGGCGAGGGCGGTCACGGCGAGGGCGGTCACGGCGAAAGCGGCCACGGTGACGGCGGCCATGGTGACGGCGGCCATGGCGAGGGCGGTCACGGCGACGGCGGCCACGGCGGCAGCGGTCATGGTGACAGCGGCCACGGTAGCAGCGGTGGCGAAGGCAAGGGCGGTTCTGCCAACGGTGGCCGTGGCGGTGAAGGTGGCGGCCAAGGCAACGGCGGTTCCGGACACGGTGGCCATGGCGGTGAAGGCAGTGGCGGCCAGGGCAACGGCGGTTCGGGACACGGTGGCCATGGTGGTGAAGGCGGTGGCGGCCAGGGCGGCGGTGGTTCCGGACACGGTGGCCATGGTGGTGAAGGCAGTGGTGGCCAAGGCAACGGCGGCTCGGGCAACGGTGGTCATGGCGGTGAAGGCGGTGGCCAGGGCAACGGCGGTTCTGGACACGGCGGCCATGGAGGTGAAGGCGGCGGCCAGGGTAACGGCGGCTCGGGCAACGGTGGCCATGGCGGTGAAGGCGGTGGCGGCCAGGGCAACGGAGGCTCCGGACACGGTGGCCATGGCGGCGAAGGCGGCGGCCAGGGCGGCGAAGGCGGCGGCAAGGGCGGCGAAGGCGGCGGCCAGGGCGGCGGCGGTTCCGGACACGGTGGCCATGGAGGCAACGGTGGTGGCGGTGGCAACGGCGGCGGCCAGGGCGGAAACGGCGGCAACGGTGGTGGCCAAGGCAGCGGTGGTTCCGGCAACGGAGGTCACGGTGGCCATGGCGGCGACGGCGGTAACGGTGGCAACGGCGGCGGCCAAGGCAACGGCGGCAACGGTGGCGGCTTCGGCAACGGAGGCTTCGGTAACGGTGGGCACGGAGGCCATGGCGGCTACGGCGGCGGTGGCTCCGGCAGTGGCGGCCACGGCGGCAGCAACCATTAGGCAGTGGCAAGGGTCCCGCGAACCCTGCGGGGCTCTCTCCAGGAAGGGAGGCCGGCGCCGCCCGGCCTCCACACCGACCGCGCTCGAGCACCGCGGGGAATTTGCAGCGAAAAAGCCAGCAAAAAACCAGGCTAGCGAATCAGCAAGCCAACCCGCAAACAAAAACGCAATCAGGCAACAAAGCGGACGGCCCCCGCCGTCCGCTCAACCGCTCAACTCAATCACCCTCTCCTGCACGACCAGAAAAACCCGCTCCCCCAAAACGCGCCCCGTCTCACGCGCGCCTCCAGTAAAACTCCCGAACGCCGGCAGCACCCCCCGATCGATCCCGAAGCGAAAGCACGGCACGCGCACTGAATCGGTCCGCGTCGCGATCCGATAGACCGGATGCACATGCCCCGCGAGCACATACGCGTGATCGACCGCATGCGGGTGATGACACAGCGCCCACGCCCCGAAATGCCACGGCTCGCGCACAGACTCGACATCCAACGAAGGCGGCAACGCACCGGCATGCCGATCGTGATTGCCTTCGACTAGCACCACGCGCATCGACGCATGCCGCGCGCGCCACACATGCAACGCATCGAGTGTGGGCGTCGACAGCGACTCGCGCGCATGCAGCAGATCGCCGAGAAACACCAGCATCGCCGGCTCGAACTCGGTGATCAGACGATCGATTCGCAGCAGATTCTCCACGGTCGAACCCGTCGGCACCGGAATGCCACGCGCGCGAAACACCGCATCCTTGCCGAAATGCGCATCGGCGATAAAAAGCGCGCGCAGCACCGGATCGAAACACGCGCGCAAACTCGATAGCACGAGAGGCTGTCCGCCGACGTCGATCGCAAGAGAGTTCGCCGTCATCGTTGCGCCGCCTTTTCGAGTTCGGCCAGCATTCGCTCGACGCGATCGGCGAGCTTCTCGGTGCTGACTTTTTCGCGCAGGCGTCCGACGATCAACGGAAACGCGAACGGCGTCGGCTTGCTGGGCCGCGTGAGCACGACGCGGCTCGCGTTCATTCGTTCGAGCGCGATACGGATGCGCCGCACGTCGAGTTCCTGCAGCAGTACTTCGGTATCGGCCTGGCCCAGCAGCAGATTGCCGCGATCGTGTTGACGAAAGATCTCGTAGAAAAGCCCGCTCGAGGCCTGTAATTGCCGCGCGCTTTTCTGCTGTCCAGGATGCGCCTGAAACACGAGGCCCGACACCCGCGCAATCTCACGAAAACGTCGCAAAGAGAGTTCGGACGAATTGAGGCTTGCAAGAATGTCGTGATCGAGTTCGTCAGGTGAAAGCAGGCCATTGCGCAAGTGCGTGTCCCAATCGAACGCCTGCGCGCACAGCAATTCGAAACCGTAGTCGTTCATCGAAATGGAAAACGTGCCGGGCTCGTCGCGCGCGACCCGCCACGCGAGCAAAGCGCCAAGCCCGATATGCGCGGTGCGCCCGGCGAACGGATAGCAGAAGAAGTGGTAACCCTCGCGCGATTTCAGCAGTTCGACGACCAGCACACCCGGCTCGGGCAACGCCGACCACTTCTGCTGCAATTCGAGCAGCGGCCGTACCGCGCGCATTTCCGGCTCGTCGTAGATGCCGTCGGCGGCGCGCGCGAGCATCGTCAGTGTCGCGTCGGCGAGCTCGGACGATAGCGGCATGCGGCTGCCGGCCCATTGCGGCATTGCGCCACGCGATGAGCTCGCACGCCGCACCCACGCCGTCATATCCTGCACGCGGATCAATTCCAGCGCGCGGCCGCCGAACGTGAATACATCGCCGGGTCTGAGCCGTGAGATGAACGATTCCTCGATTGCGCCAATGCGACCGCCCGATAGATACGCCACGTTCAACGTCCCGTTCGCGACGATCGTGCCGATGTTGTTGCGATGCCGGCGCGCGAGATCGTCGCGCGGCACGCGGTACAGACCGTCGCTATCGCGCGCGACGCGATGGTAGTCGGGATACGCGCGCAGCGTCGCGCCGCCGCCTTCGACGAAACCCAGAGCCCAGTCGAACTCCTGCTGCGTCAGATCGCGATATGCATAGGTATGCAGAAGTTCATCGTACAACTCGCGCGCGTCGAAACCACCGCCGATCGCGACGGTGACGAGATGTTGCACCAGCACGTCGAACGGCTTTTGCGGCGTATCGCGGCTTTCGATCTGCCGTTTGTCGACGGCTTCACGCGCGGCCGCCGCTTCTATCAATTCGAGCGCATGCGTCGGCACGATCGTCACCCGCGACGGCAAACCGGGTGCGTGTCCCGAGCGGCCCGCGCGCTGCATCAAACGCGCGACGCCTTTTGGCGAGCCGATCTGGAACACGCGCTCCACCGGCAGAAAATCGACGCCGAGATCGAGACTCGACGTACACACCACGGCCTTTAGCAAGCCGTCCTTCAATCCGTGTTCGACCCACTCGCGTACGTGTTGATCGAGCGAGCCGTGATGCAGCGCGATCACGCCGGCCCATTCGGGGCGCGCGTCGAGCAGCGCCTGATACCACACCTCGCATTGCGAGCGCGTGTTCGTGAATACGAGCGACGTGCGCGCTTCGTCGATCGCCCGCGCGACCGCATCGACCTGACGCATACCCATGTGACCGCCCCACGGAAAGCGCTCGATCGTGTCGGGAATGATCGTGTCGACGATCAGTGCCTTCGGCAGCGCGCCGTGCACACTGACGCGCGGCGTCGCGACCGGCGCGAGCAGGACCTCGGTCGCGAACGACAGATTGCCCAGCGTCGCCGACAGCCCCCATACCTGCAAGCCGGGCCGCCAATGCGTGAGACGCGCGAGCGCGAGTTGCGTCTGTGTGCCGCGTTTGTTGCCGAGCAGTTCGTGCCATTCATCGACGATCACGAGCCGCACCTGAGACAGTACTTCGCGCGCATCGGCGCGCGTCAGGATCAGCGTCAGACTTTCGGGCGTCGTGACGAGCGCGGACGGCATGCGTCGGTTCTGGCGCTCGCGTTCGGCGGCCGACGTATCGCCGGTGCGCAGACCGACGCTCCAGGGTACCGCGAGTTCGGCCGCGGAGCTTTGCAACGCGCGCGCGGTATCGGCCGCGAGCGCGCGCATTGGTGTAATCCAGAGCGCCGTCAGCGGTTCGGGGTGCTTGCGCGGCGTCGACGCCGCACTCGCGAACGCGGCGAGCGCGCCGAACCACACGGCCCAGGTTTTGCCGGCCCCGGTGCTTGCGTGCAGTACGCCGCTCGCGCCAGCGGCGATGTTGCGCCAAACCTCGCGCTGAAAATCGAACGGCTGCCAACGGCGCGCGGCGAACCATGCGTCGAGTTTGTCCGCGAACGGGCGGCGCGCGTCGTCGGGTGAATACGAGGGGAACGGCAGCGGCTCGAAAGCGGATTCGCGCGCATCGAGCCGCGCCTGTTGGGCACGGCTGCGCGGAATCCGGCGCGGCCTTGGCGCGCGAACGCGCTCGTCGGCGGGCGCTGGCGCGGCGGTCGGGTTGTCAGCGGGGTTGTCGGAAGGGGCCGGCTCGGTCATCGGAAGCGCTCTCAACGGGTGCGGCGGATTCGCGTGCCGGCGACTCGCGCCGGATGTTCATGTGGACCGCGGGCTCGCGCGGCGGTTCAGCGAAGTTCGTGACAGGCGCGCAACGACCCGCGGCATCCGGCAGTATTTGGGAGCCTCGGCCGACACCCGATCCGTTACAATCAAACGGACTACCCCATTGGAGATTTGCTTTGAAATCACTCGTTGCTTTGCTGGCCGCAGCCGTGCTGTCCTCAACCGCGATGGCTGCCGCGCCGACCACGGAGAAGCTGCCGTCCGGCGTCATCGTCGAACATCTGACGCAAGGCACGGGCCCGCAGCCGTCCGCGACCGACGTGGTAAAAGTCAACTACCGCGGCACGCTGCCCAACGGCACCGAATTCGATAGCTCGGCCAAGCATGGCGGCCCGGCCACGTTCCCGCTCAATCGCGTGATTCCGTGCTGGACGCAAGGCGTGCAGAAGATGAAAGTCGGCGGCAAGGCGCGACTCACGTGCCCGGCGGCGACCGCATATGGCGATCGCGGCGTCGGCCCGATTCCGCCGAATACCGATCTGACCTTCGAAGTCGAACTGGTCGACATCGTCAAGTAAAGCGCGCGAGCGGCGCTAAAGATGCACTGCCACCGAGCCTCGCTGCGCCAATCGCAGCGAGGCTTTTTTATGGGCGCCGAATGGCCCGCCAAGGGGATTCACGATGAAACGTGACAAAGGTACCGTACAGGTGGCGAGCATTGGTTTTACCGGCAAGAGCGCCCAGAAGTTCTTCGGTTTGTTGAAAGAGGCCCAAGTGCGCACGGTGCTCGACATTCGCCTCAACAACACGTCGCAGCTGGCGGGTTTTGCGAAAAAGCAGGATCTGCCTTTCTTTCTCGAGCAGTTGTGCAATGCGGCGTACGTGGAAATTCCGGAGTTGGCTCCCGAGCCGGAATTGCTCAAACGCTACCAGGGCAAGCAACTGAGCTGGGAGAACTTTCGCGAGGAATATCTCGACCTCATCGCGCGCCGCCGTGTGGAAAGCAATCTGGATATCGCGCTATTTGAATCGGGCTGCCTGCTTTGCAGTGAACATTTACCACATCATTGTCACCGGATGTTCGCGCTCGAGTATCTGAACCAGCACTGGAACAATCGTCTTTCCGTTACACATTTGACCTGACCGGCGCCGGTCGGGCCGGGTTACGCTTTCCGCCTCGTTGCCCGTCGGCTTGCTGTGCCGGCGGGTTGGATCTCGCTGGCGCGGCCGGCGTTTTCCTTCAGTAGCCCGAATAGTAGCGTGGCGCGAACGTGGAAGAACACGCCCAATACGCATGTTATTTCAAGGCGAGTGCAGCTCGTTCGTCTACTATCTACTCACGCGCAGATCCCTGTATTCGTCTCGCCCTATCGCCGGCCACAGACCGGCCGTGATTATGCGCGCCAGGAGCGCCTGCCATGAACATCGACTTCCATTACGGCGTGGTCTACATTGCCGCGCGCGTCGGCGGCATGACGGCCGGCGATGCGCAAACCGTCGCGCATGCCTGCCAATACGTCGACGACGCAACGACGAACGGAATACTGCGGTTCAAAGGCGGCGAGACATTCGAGCGATTCGCGACCGCGCACAAGTTATTCGATTACGCCAATACCGAGAACGACCAGAATCGGCTCGTGTGGGCGCCGTTCCATTTTCTGCCGGCTGGGGTGGGTGACAGTCTCGAGGAAAAGGCGGTTTGCCGGCCCGACAGTGAAGTCGCGCGCGAAGTCGTGCGGCGCGCGATCCGGCAGCGCGATTCGGAGACCGCGTTGCACCGGCTCGGCGTGACGCTTCATACGTATGTCGATACCTGGGCGCACCAGGGATTCGCGGGCATCGAAAGTCCGTGGAATCGCGTGCATCTTCTCGAAGCGCAGGATTGCACGCGCAAAGGCTGGCTCGCGAGCCTGGAACTGGCGGTTGCGCATCTGATCGAGCGCGTCGAGACGGACGTTCTGACGATCGCGTTGCCGGTCGGCCACGGCGCCGCGTTGCATTATCCCGACCAGCCGTGGGCACGCTGGCATTACATCGACGGCTGCAATCACTTCATCTCACGACACAATTTGCCGGATTTCGTGCAGGCGGCGGACATGAGTTGTCGTGTCGTGCGAGCTTATCTGGCCGGACGCGAAGATTTCGAAAACCAGCCCGGCATCCCGGACGACGTCAAAGACGCACTGACCCGACTGCTCGATACGAACCGCGAACCCGACGACAACCTGCGTCTGAGAACCGTTTGCGAATGGGTGAATGCCGGCCGTATTCCGGGTTTGAAAGAACCCGTGCCCGGCTATATCGCGAAAGGACACGGTTCGTGGAAGTACCAGGCCACCGGTTTGTTGTGCGATGACGACACCGGGGACAGACCGGAGTGGACGACCGCCTTCGAGAAGAGCGACTACCGCCTCTTTCACGACGCGGTCAAACAGCATCGTTTCGTGACTACCCAGGAGATCTTGCCCGCGCGCGGATTACGCATTGCCTGAGTGAATGGAGCGGGGCGCCAGTTACTGCATTTTGGCTTGCTGATGTGGCGCGGCCTGAGTCGCTGCCTGCTGTTCTTCGGCGTGCTTTTTGGCCACATGCCGTCCGACGATACAGCCGCCGACCGCGCCGACCACCGCATGATGTCCCGCATAGTGTCCGGCGACGCCGCCCACTACCGCTCCTTTCAGGCAACCGGCCGCGTTCGCGGTGCTTGCCATTACCAACGAGACTGCCAGTGCCCCGAGGGCGGTCCGAATAAAGTCAGCTTTCATTGTAAGTACCATCGTGTTTGAGTGGATCGAAGTTAGGGTGGCCCGGCGTCTTTTTCAATAGCCGCCGCGAGGCTGGCGGCTGACAAAGGACTCTCTATTGGCTCGGCATCCGCCGCTGGGCACGGATACCAAGTGTAAATGGACCTGCGCAGAGCAGGAGCAACAGGTGCTGCAAGATCGGTAACGGCAAGTTACCGGAGCCGGGGGCTTTGCAGGCATCGTCACTGATGTTTCGCACACGCTTGAATCGGTTCGCTATAGCGGTTCGCCAAAAAAAGACCGTTTTCAAATAAAAAGTGGGCTACTCTCCTTTGAATATTCAAATGCCGGGCTATAGTAGAAGCGACTAAAGCCAGAAAGCATGACGGCGCGCTTTTGCCGTCGATGCCGATGACGGGAAAACACAAATGACGCCATCGAATGCAGCGATCTATCAGACCAGGACTTGCACACCGGAGTCGTTGCGTACGCTCGCGAGCTTTCTCGAATTGGCGCTCGACGAGGGAAAAAGCGTGGTCGTCATGCGGATCGGCAAGCAGGCGCGCAGCGTTTATGTCGGAAATCCATCCGGTGCATTGGAGGATTTAACGGATTCCGGTGTCGTCGATGCTTCCCAGGCAGATGAAATGCTGCTACTGACCCGCGTGGGCCTGAACCGGATAACGGCGGACGGTCAACACTACCGCTTTATACGGAGTGTGAGGTACATTGCCGATCGCCAGGTCGTCGTTTTTACACCGATCTGAGTGGTGGAACCGAAACGAAAAAGAAGAATCACGAGGGAAGGAAAAGGAAGAAATCTTCGATGACCCGCTAGAAAACCTGAAAGCTTTGTTATTTGAAGGCTGCATCGGCGCTGGTATCGATGTATTGAAGCTCAGGATAGGTCAATAGACTGCCTTTCTTCCGTCATTCATGGCATAGTTCGACGATTACCACATAAGGAGCAATCAAATGCCTTCGTTAGAGCAAATCCAAGCAAAGCTTAAGAAGCTCCAGGCGCAAGCTGACGTTCTCATTGCCAGAAAAGCACAGGCCGCGGTCGATCAGATTCGCGAGTTGATGCTCAAGCACGGTCTGACGACTGCCGATATCGAAGCACAGGCAAAGGCACGACGCTCCGCGCGAGGTCTGAATGGCAATACGGGTACGGGCCGGGGAAGACCTGCTGGCGTGAGCAAAGCCGCCAGGTCGGCAACGCCGGCGAAGTACCGCGACCATAAAACCGGCGCGACCTGGACGGGTCACGGCCGCGCGCCTGGCTGGATCGCCGGCGCGAAGGACCGCACGGTGTTCCTGATCGACGCTGCGAGCGCAAGCAAAGCCGCGGCTACTCCCGCCGCTAAGCGCGGCAAAGGTCAGCCGAAAGGCGCCCAGCCGCCGAAGTACCTGGATCCGAAAACCGGCGCGACGTGGAGCGGACGCGGTCCGGCGCCGGCATGGCTTGCTTCCGTTAAGGATCGCAGCAAATTCCTGATCGATGGCACGAGCGCGGCTGCCGCTCCGAAAGCGGTGAAAACGGCGGCAAAGAGCGGCCAGGCGAAAGCGACCGCAAGCGCGGTAGGCAAGAAGACCACGGCGAAAAAAGCAGTGGCGAAAAAAGCAACGCGCAAGACGGCCGTGAAAAAGACCGCAGCCGGAAAGGCAACGCCGGCAAGCCGGAAAGCCGCGGTGAAGAAAACCGCTGGCCGCAAAAGCGCTGTGAAGATGGCAAGAAAAGCACCGGCCCGCAAGGCTGCTGCAAAGAGCACGGCCGCCCCCGTCGCGGCGGCTCCGCAAACGCCCGAGACGCAAGCAGGCGCGTAATAGCCGCGGAGCCGTGAAGTAGATGGTTAGCACGTTCGATGCATCCCGGCAGGAAGATCAGGTCTTCCTGCTGGACTCCGTTCCTCATCCGGCAGCCGATGCCGCCGAACCATTCATCGTTGCCAGCGATCGCCGTGTAATCCTCACTTATCCGATCGCGGAGTCGGACTTTGAACGGTTCGGGCCATTCGATCCCGACGACGATCCTTTTTGCGCGGTATTGTTCGCCGACGCCGTGTTTCATCGTCTCGGGCCGCCGGGCGATGACGCTCTCGCCATTCATCCGCTCGCGGCGCAAGGTCTCACTGGCTACGCGGTGCATGAAATCGTCAATTCGTCGTTGTGCGCGGAGATTGCCGCCGTGACGACTGATCCGATCGCGATTGCTGCCGAGTCACCGGCGCGGCGGCATTTCGTCATTACGTTTCGGGCATCGACGTTCGAATGCGTGGCTTCGGACTATACGGTCATCGGCGTATTCGGCGCGGGCGAAATAGCCAGACGCGAGGCATTTGCTTTGGTCAGATAACGCGTTGGAACCGGAAAGCAAGGCGCGGTCCCGATGCGGGCACGCGCCGTGCATGACCTGAGGATCGTGAGAGCCGGGCACGAGTCCGGCTCTTTCCCGTCGGACGAGGGATGCGCATGCCGTGTCCCGCCGCCTGCCATCGAGGCCATGCATGCTGACCATTGCTATTACCGCGTTCGTCACGCTGGTGATCGTTCTCGTGATCGCCAATCTGTCGAGCGGCGAGAAGAAAATAGAACATAAGATCGAGCGGCTCTATAAGAGCGAAGATCCGCAATTCCTCCGCTCGATGGGTCTATTGCTCGGTCCGCCCGTGGTGCCGGGTAATCGCTTCGAGATGCTGCTCAACGGCGACCAGATCTTTCCGTCGATGCTCGAAGGCATTCGGTCGGCGCGCGAAACCATCACATTTGAAACGTTCATTTACTGGTCTGGCGAGATCGGCGAGCAGATTGCGCGTGCGCTTGCCGATAAGGCGCGTGAAGGCATCGCCGTGCATGTCCTGCTCGATTGGGTCGGTTGTTCGAAAATGGATCGGCGCTATCTGCAACTGCTGCGCGAGGCCGGCGCCGAAGTGGTCAAGTTTCACAAACCGCATTGGACCGGACTCGGTCGCATGAACGATCGTACGCACCGGAAACTATTGGTGATCGACGGCCGGATCGGTTTTACGGGCGGGGTCGGCATTGCACCGGAGTGGACCGGCCATGCGCAGGACGAAAAGCATTGGCGCGATACGCATTTCCGCTTGACCGGTCCGGCGGTCGCCCATATGCAGGCCGTCTTCATGGATAACTGGATCAAGGCGACCGGCAACGTCTTGCACGGTCCCAGGTATTTCCCGCACATCGACGCCGAGCCGAAAGGAGAGGGCGAGGGTTTTGCGAATATGTTCAGCAGTTCGCCGTCGGGCGGCAGCGACGACATGCAACTGATGTATCTGATGGCCATCACTGCCGCGACGCGCAGTTTGCAGCTTGCGAGCGCGTATTTCGTGCCCGACAAGCTCACCATCAACGCGATCGTTGAAGCCGCGAAACGCGGCGTCAAAGTACAGATCGTCACGCCGGGCAAACGCATCGATACGCACACGGTGCGAGAAGCGTCGCGGGCATGCTGGGGCGATCTATTGAAAGCGGGCGTCGAGATCTACGAGTACCAGCCGACCATGTTCCATTGCAAGTTGCTGGTGGTCGACGAGTACCTGGTGTCGGTCGGCTCGACGAACTTCGATAACCGCTCGTTCAAGCTGAACGACGAAGCAAACCTGAATATCTACGACCGCGCTTTCGCCAGACAGCAGACCGCCGCGTTCAACGACGACATCGCGAAGTCGAAGCGCATCACGCTCGAAGCATGGACGCGACGTTCGTTTACCGAGAAGGTCGTCGAAAAGTTCGTACGGCTGCTGGACACGCAGCTTTGAATAGCTGAATAGAAAGTGTCGATGCGCCGACGGATCAGTGAACGGCGCCGCTCAGATACGCTTCGATGTCGGGGCGCAAAGCCTGCGTGCCATTGTGTTGCTCGATGGCGGCCGCATCGACGAGGCGCGCTTTCGCATGTCGATACGCATTGGCAAAGCCGCGCAGTTGCTGCGTGACCGGACGATCGTCGAGCCGGCGTCGTGTGAGCGCTTGCACGATGCTGCGTTCGATCAACGCCAACTGGCTGTCGATGTAGTCGATGCACAGTTCGCGGCAGCGCGACGATGCCGCCGCGACGCTTAGCAGTGCCGGCACGAGCGAGATCGTCAGAAAACCGCCCGCGGGGATGCGTGCCAGCGCGGCGGGTGAATCGAACAGGTCGGAGCGCAACGCTTCGAATACGGCTTGCGTCCAGATTGCGCGCTCCTGTTCTAACGCACGACGCCGCCGCGCGAGCGCATCTTTAGCGTGCGGATCGGCAATGCGGCCTTCGTCGACCAGCAACGCCGCATCGTCGCGTTTGCCTTCCTGTATGCATGCGCTGCCGACATAGATGGCGCTGGAGCCGCGTTCGGCCAGCACCAGATGTTGCAGGCTGTCCGGCACTAGCGGGTCGAGCGGCACCACTTCGCAGGTCAGCGGCTTGCCTTGCAGATGAATCGCGCAGCGTCCGTCGTCCGCGAGAGCAGGGCAGCGCGCGAGCGACGGATAGTCGAAGCCCTGCGCGACGATGCTGAAGGTATCGCCCGCGCGATACAGCAGCGTATCGGCGAGCACTTCGAACGCCGCGCAGTCGGCTTCGTCGAGCACGGCTTCATGCCGGCCGACGCGCAGCCGTTCGCCGGGCCGCCTGCGCGCCACGCGTCCAATCGCAATGCAGCCGATAAACCGGTCGGGATGGCGAAACAACTCCGCCAGCGTCATCGACGGTGGACTGTTGCAGCATCGACCGCACGCGGAGCAGGAAAACGAAAACGTGTTCACCACGGCCGACGCACCGAGTCCTGATAACGCGTGAGGATGAAATGCGCGACGTCGTTCGAATGATAGGCGGCGACCAGTTGCGCGACCCATGGGTGCTGGCGATCGCTGTCGCGCACGGTCAGCACGTTTGCATACGGCGAGCGCGCGTCTTCGAGACTGAGGCCGTCGCGAGCGGGGCGAAGACCTGAGCGCGCCGCCGTGTCGCTGTCGATCACGGCGAACGCGACGCTGTCCAACGAGTCGTACAGGCGCGCGCGCGGCACCTGGCGAATCTTCAGATGGAGGCGGTTGCTCGTGATGTCGGCGAGCGTCGCGTGCAGGCCCGCGCTGTCGCGGAACGTCAGCAGCGTTTCGTTTTGCAGAAGGATCAGCGCGCGTGCGGTGCCGGCGGGGTCGTCGGGTATCGCAATCGTCGCGCGGCGCTGCAATTGCACGAGATTCGTCAGCTTGCGCGAGTAGAGCGCGACCGGAAACGTGACGGTCGTGGCCACGCTCGTCAGTGCATAGCCATGCTGTTTGCGCTGCGCGTCGAGCGCGGGCTCGTCTTCGAAGCTCGCGACGTCGATCTGTTTCGCGACGAGCGCCGCGTCGATCCGCGACGGCTGATCGAACACCACGATGTCGAGCGCGAGGCCCTCGGTCGCGGCGACGCGGCGCACTTCGTTCATGATTTCCGCTTGCGCCCCCGAACTCACCCCGACTTTGATGGTCTGCGCGGCGGCGTACGCGGGTTCGGGCAGCCAGGCAGTCAACACCGCGAACGCAAGCGCGGCAATCGCATATCGCTTCATGACCGATCCCTCGACACCGTGCGAAAGCCGATATGCGAAGCCGGCAAATCGGCTTCCTGCTGCTCGCGCGACGCCGCGCGATACCTGACGCAATAGTCGCGCGAGCACAGGAACGAGCCGCCCTTGATGACCATCGGCGTATCGTGTCGGCGACTGAGCGGCGCCACGGCCGCGGTATCGCCGTTCGTATGCGATTGGTGCGGACCGCTGTACACGTCCTTGGTCCATTCCCACGCATTGCCGATCATGTCGTAAAGCCTGAAGTCGTTCGCCGCATAGCAGCCGACCGGTGACAGGCCGGCATGACCATCCTCACTGGTGTTGAGCACCGGAAACACGCCTTGCCAGTAGTTCGCGCTCGGCTTGCCGTTCGCGTCGCGCGGCGCGGTGTCGAGATCCGCGCTTTCATGGCCGGCTTTGCCCGCGTATTCCCATTCGGCTTCGGTCGGCAGATCGCGGCCGAGCCAGTGTGCGTAGGCGAGCGCATCGGCCTGCGTGACCATCGTCACCGGTTGATTCATGAGGCCGTCGAGATTGCTGCCGGGGCCGCTCGGATGATTCCACGCGGCCCCTTTGACCCAACTCCACCACGCGAGATCGCGCGCGTTCATTTCCTCGCGTGTCGGCGTGTGAAAAACGACCGCACCGCCCTGGCGCTCCGCATCGCTGACGTAGCCGGTCGCGCGCACGAACGCGGCGAACTGCGCATTCGTGACGTCGGTCTGGTCGATCCAGAAGCCGGCAACGTGCGTCTTGCCGTTGCCGGCCGGGCGCTCGTCTTCGTAACCGAGCTTGCTGCCGAACACGAAGTCGCCACCATGCAGATGCACCATGCCGGCATGCGGGTCGTCGCGCCAGCGCGCAGGCACCCCAGAGTATCGCTCGCATTGCTGCTCGGAGCCGAGCGCGGCGAGCGGGCGCGAGCGGTTGAGGCTGTCGAATGCGCTGGACAGGCCGCCGCCGAATACCGCCGCGCTCGCCACACCGATGGACGGCGCGGCAAACGCGGCGGCGAATGCGGCCGCCGCGATCGCGGCGTATGCGCCATAGAGCGCCACGCCGCCTTTGAGCTTGAATGAAAGCGCCATCGTGTGCTCAGTAGTAGCCGCGCGGACGCAACGGCTCGACACCGCCGACGCTCGTCATATAGTCGTTCCACTGCTGCACGAGACCATCGATGATCGACGGGTTCTGCGCGGACACGTCCTGCGTTTCGCCGCGATCGGCGCTCATGTCGTACAGCTGCCAGTGACCGTCGACGGGGCCGAGCGGCGGTTCGGTCCACAGAGCTTTCCAGCGGCCGTCGGCGCTGCGCAGATAACCGCGGCCGTAGGCCTCGTCGCCGAACGACGCACTATGCACGGGCGCCGTGCTCTGATCTTCGAGTTGCGGCAGCAGAGATCTTCCGGTGATCGGATACACATAGCGGTTGTTGTAGACCACCTTGCCCTTGTTCTGATCGACGCCGGTCAGCGTGTTGATCAGCGCGGGCGCGGGCGTGGTCGGCGGCGCGATCTGCGCGACCGCGAGGAACGTCGCGGTGTTGTCCGTCACGTGCGTGAATTCACGCAACGTCGGCTTTTGCGAAGTCTGGCCCGGCAGATGCACGATCAACGGTGTCGACACGCCGCCTTCGCCCGAATAACCCTTGGTCAGGCGGAACGGCGTCGCGCTGACTTCGGCCCAACGCAAGCCGTATTGCAGACGTTGCGCGTTCTGCTTGCCGTTGTCGGTGCCGAGTTGCGAGTAGGTCGGATCGGCCGCGTTCGCGGTGTCGGTGGCGGTCGGGTCCGCGCCGGAATCGATCGGCCAACCCTCCGCGCCGTTATCCGACTGGAACACGATGAACGTGTTGTCGTATTCGCCGATGTCCTTCAGATGCTGGATCAAGAGGCCGATGTTGTGATCGAGGTTCTCGACCATGCCCGCGTAGATTTCCATGTAGCGTGCCTGCGCTTTCTTCTCGGCCGGCGACAGGCTGTCCCACTTCTTGTTCACATAGCCGGGGCCGTAGTCGGTGTAGCCCTGCACGGCGCTGTGTACGGCGCTCACGTATTTCGCGTTCGTGGTGCCGTTGTTCGCGGTCGCCGGGCTCGCGGCCAGCGTCTCCGATGCGCCGCCGTACGGCACGAAGTCCTGTGGAATGATGCCGAGCGCTTTCTGCCGGGCGATCCGTGCATCGCGGATCGCGTCATAACCGGCATCGTATTTGCCGACGTAGTTGTGCAGATAAGGATCGGGCACTTGCAGCGGCCAGTGTGGTGACGTATAGGCTGCGTACGCGAAGAACGGCTTGCCGTCGCCCTTGTTCGAATCGATATAGGAGATCAGCCGCTGCGTGTAGAAGTCGGTCGAGTAGAACACGGCTGGGCTGCCGCCCGCGCCGCCCGGTTGCCCAGGCTGGCCCGGCTGCACGTACTTGCCGTCTTCGGTGTAGTTCTTCGAGCCGGCCAGTTCGTGCGCGAAGTGATTGGACGCGGCGCCGCCGAGCAGCGCGTAGCTGTGCTCGAAGCCCCATTGGTCCGGCGTCTGCCCGCTGCCCGTCGCGCTGCCGACGATGCCCGAGCCGATGTGCCACTTGCCGGCCATGTACGTGTGATAGCCGCCGTCCTTCAGCAACTGCGCAACCGATAGCGCGCGATCGTTCAGATAGCCTTCGTATCCCGGCAGTCCTTTGCGCTCGTCGGTCGGCACGCCCATCGTGCCCTCGCCGACCAGATGGTGATCGGTGCCCGAGATCAGCATCGAACGCGTGATCGCGCAGACGGTGCCCGTGTGGTGATTCGTCAGGATGCGGCCGCTTTGCACCAGCGCATCGAGATTGGGTGTGTTGATTTCGCCGCCGAACGCGTGGATGTCGGAATAGCCGAGGTCATCGGCCATGATGTAGAGAATGTTCGGCCGCTTTTGCGCGACGACCGGCGCGGCATTCGACGCGGCGGACGCGGCCGGCAGGTTGTCTTCGCCGCACGAGGCGAGCGTGACGAGGCTCGCGACAGCGGCGCCGATCACGCCGAGACGCAATGAAGTGCGATAGCTGGTACGGCGAAATCGAGGAGTTGTCATTGTTATTGCGGACCGTAGGGTAGGGCCGCTGATGTTAGCAATGACGTTATCGAGGCCAAACGAACGATTTCTGCGTTGCTATCGACGTTTGCCGATATAGCAGACAACAAATGCCAGAGGCGAAAACATCGCCAGTTGCCGAGTTAATTGCCCCGATTGAGCACGGGCTTATCAGGGTCCGCCTGCGTGCGGTACGGCAACTGAGTGGCGTGAGGATCGGTGATCGTATTGTCGATTACGCGCTCGACGTCCGCCGTTTTGGCCAGTTCGTTCAGGAAGGTCTTTTTGTCGAAGCCCGGCGCGACGCAACCTTCGACGTAGATGAAGCGGCGTTGCAGCGTCAGCCATAGCGTCGATTGCTCGCGCCAGTGCGTCGCGACGTTCAGATTCGCGAGACGCCGTTGCACGCTGTCCGCGATTTCCGCGTCGTACAGATACGCGTTCGGCAAACGGCAACGGCCTTCGATCCAGCAGCTATTGCCGCGTTCAATCCGGTAATGGCTATCGTCGAGCCATTCCTTTTCGGTTTCGAACGGGCCGAGCGGCGTCGGGCAATCGGCGACAGCTTTGGAGATCTGTATGAATGGATCGTGGCCGCGATTGACGCGCGCCGGTTCGCCATAAACGCGAGCCGCGGCCACGCAAAGCATCAGGCTGGCGAGACTCAGTTCGAACACGCGTTTCATGCTGTGGTCGCCCCAGGTGTGGACCGGCTCATTATCGCGCGCCAGCGAACCTCAACGCTTGTTGCGCCGATTCTCGACCGCGAACTTGATCAACTCCGCCTGCCCTTCGATATCGAGCTTGCGCTTCAGATTCAGCCGGTGCGTCTCCACGGTTCGCACCGACAGATCGTTGCGCTGCGCGATCTGCTTGCTCGACAGTCCCTCGGCAAGCGCATCGAGAATATCGCGCTCGCGCGGCGTCAAACGTTCGACTGGCGATTGCGTCGCCGACGCCTGGATCAGTCGGGCGCTAATCTCCGCGCTGAAGAACGTCTTGCCGTCGAGTACCGCGCCAATTGCCTGAATGATCTCGAGCGCCGGCGAATCCTTCAGCACATAGCCGCTCGCGCCCGCGCGCACCGCCTGGGTCACGTATTCGAGGTTGTCGTGCATCGACAGCATCAGCACGCGAATCGCCGGAAAGCGCTCGTGAAAAAGGCCTGCCAACGCAATGCCGTTCATGCCGCTTTTCATGCCGACATCCATTAGCGCCAGATGCGGCGCCTGTCGTTCGGCCACAGCGAGCGCTTCCTGCGCGTCGCCCGCTTCGCCGACCACTTCGAAGTGGCGCACTGCTTCGAGCCGTGCGCGCAGACCGTCGCGCACGAGCGGATGATCGTCGACGAGCAGCAGACGCGCGATGGAAGGAGAGGCCGTGTCGTTCATGACGAGAATTCCTGCAGGGGCGGCATCGTGGCGTGCGTCGTTGGCAGCGGCACGCGCGCGGTAACGGCGGTGTGTCCCGGCTCCGAGTTCAGCGACAGCGTGCCGCCGAGCGCTTCGAGCCGTTCGCGCATGTTGCGTAGACCGACACCTTCGAGTCCGCCGACGAATGCGTCGGCCACGTCGAAGCCGCGGCCGTTGTCGGAGATCGTCAGCGTGACCGCGTCGCGCGACACTTCGAGCGCAAGCGCCGCGCTCGACGCCTGCGCGTGCCGCACGATGTTCGTCAGCGCTTCCTGAGCGATACGAAACAGCACGGTGTTGACCGTATCGGGCAGCGTGGCCGCATGCGTGTGCGCGATCTGCGTGAAGCCGATCGCGATGCCGGACTCGTCGCCGAGTTCGCGCGTCAGTTGTTCGAGCGCGGCGGCGACGCCGAGATCGTCGAGCATCGACGGACGCAGCGCATGAGAAATGCGCCGGACTTCGCGCAGCGTATCGCCGAGCCGCGTGAGTCCGGTGGACAACGCGGCCTCGGCGGCGGGCACGCGCGCGTCGCCGCGTTCGAGCCGCGCGAGCGCCGATTCGAGCAGCAGCTTCACGGACACCATCATCTGGCTGATGCCGTCGTGCAGTTCGCGCGACAGGCGTGCACGCTCGTTTTCCTGCGACTCGACGACCTGCTGCGCGAGCCGCTTCAGCTTCGCGTCGGCGCTGCGATATTCGGTCACGTTCAGCACGAGGGCGCACAACGCAATGACCGCGAGGCCGGCCACGGCGATCGCGTCGATCCACTTCATCGTGCGATCGATATTGGCCGCAGCCTCCTCGTCGATATGCGCGAGCGCCGTGTCGACGTCGTCGAGATAGATGCCGGTGCCGAGCATCCAGCCCCAGCGTTCGAGCGGCACCACGTAGCCGAGTTTCGACTCCTCCTTGCCGGTCGACGGCCGGTGCCACAGATAGCGCACGTAGCCGCCGCCGCGCGCGGCCGCGGCGAGTAGCTGCTGGATCGTCGGCGCGCCGTGGCTGTCACGCAACGACCATAGATCCCGGCCCACCAGATCCGGCTCGCGCGGATGCATCAGCGTGCGGCCGTGCAGGTCGTACACGAAGAAGTAGCCGTCCTCGCCGAAATTCATCTTCTCGAGCACCGCGAGCGCGCGCGTGCGCAGCAGCGCGTTGTCGCGCGCGTTGGCGCCGCCGGCTTCGTAGAGCGGCGCGATCGCGGTGGTCGCGAGCTCGACATAGTGCTTGAGCTCGACCTCCTTGCTGGCCATGTAGGCGGCCTGGGTGGTCGCGTGCTGCCGCTCGGCTAACGCCGTCGCTTCGCGGCGCACGCCGGTCTCGATGCTCGCGATCGCCGCCAGAAAGGGCACGATCGCAAGCAGCACAATCTTTGCTTTGAGTTTCATCGTTGAAAAAAGCCAGTCAACGGGCTACGTATTATTACGTAGACGGCTTACGTAGTTGCGCGCTTGTAAGGAAAGGCGCGAAGGCGAATACTACATGCCCGTCGCATCCCGCGCTGCGCCAGGCCTGGCGGGCGCGTGTGCGGCGTTGCCGATTTCCCCGCACGAGCCATCGCGCGTGCTGTCGATAATACTCAAGGAGACGTTCGTGGAGACCTCCCCGCCGGCCGGCCGTTCATGGCTCTGGCTCATTTTGCTGATCCCCTATATCGCGCTGCTGTGGCTGCCGTTCTATAACGACACGCATCCGTCGCTCGCGGGCTTTCCGTTCTTCTACTGGTATCAGTTTCTGTGGGTGCCGTTGACCTCGCTGCTGATTTACATCGTGTATCGAGGTCTCAAATGAGCGATCTGAATCCTGTGAACCCGGTTGCGATGACGGTATTCATCGCATTCTTCGTGCTCGTCACGGTGATCGGCTTTTTCGCGGCGCGCTGGAAGCGCGGCGATCTGACGCAGTTGCACGAGTGGGGCCTCGGCGGCCGGCAGTTCGGCACGATCATTTCGTGGTTCCTCGTCGGCGGCGATTTCTACACCGCTTATACGGTGATCGCAGTGCCCGCGCTCGTTTTTTCGGTGGGCGCGTACGGCTTCTTCGCACTGCCGTACACGATCATCGTTTATCCGTTCGTGTTCGCGGTGATGCCGAAGCTGTGGAGGGTTGCGCACGCGAAGAACCACATCACCGCGGCCGACTACGTGCACGGCGAATACGGCGGCAAGTGGTTCCCCGCAGCCATCGCGCTGACCGGCATCGTCGCGACGATGCCGTATATCGCGCTGCAACTGGTCGGCATGCAGGTCGTGATCAAGGGTCTCGGCGTCAGCGGCGAATTGCCGTTGATCGTCGCGTTCGTGATCCTCGCGCTCTATACGTATGCGAGCGGCCTGCGCGCCCCGGCGATGATCGCGTTCGTCAAGGACATCATGATCTATATCGTCGTGATCGCGGCGATATGGCTGATCCCGGTGAAGCTCGGCGGCTATGGGCACGTGTTCGAACTGGCCGATGCGCACTTCCAGGCGAAGGGCGGCGCGACCGGCATCCTGCTGAAGCCGAACCAGTACACCGCGTTCGCATCGCTCGCACTCGGCTCGGCGCTCGCCGCGTTCATGTATCCGCATACGATGACGGCGGTGCTGTCGTCGTCGTCGGCAAAGACGGTTCGCAAGAACGCGATCTTCCTGCCGGCCTACACGGTGCTGCTCGGCCTGATCGCGCTGCTCGGGTATATGGCGATCGCCGCGGGCGTGAACGTGAAGTCGGCGAGCGACGTGGTGCCGGCGCTGTTCGGTACGCTGTTCCCGTCGTGGTTCGTCGGCTTCGCGGCCGCCGCGATTGCGATCAGCGCGCTGGTGCCGGCCGCGATCATGTCGATCGGCGCGGCGAATCTGTTCACGCGTAATCTGTGGCGTCCGCTGGTGTCGCCGAACCTCTCGCCTCAAGCGGAAGCGGCCAACGCGAAGATCGTCTCGCTGGTCGTCAAGTTCGGCGCGCTGCTGTTCATCGTGTTCCTGCCGACGCAGTACGCGATCGATCTGCAACTGCTCGGCGGTGTGTGGATTCTGCAGATTTTCCCGGCCATCGTGTTCACGCTGTACACGCGCCGTCTGAACACGCCGGGTCTGTTCCTCGGCTGGCTGGTAGGTATCGTGCTCGGCACCGGCCTCGCGATTTCGCAAGGGCTCAAGCCGGTGTACGGCCTGCATTTCGGCCACGAGAACTATCCGCTGTATATCGGCCTGATCGCGCTGGTCGCGAACATCGTCGTGAGCTTCGTGGTGTCGGCAGTGTCGCCGCGTCGGGCTGCCGTGACGGCCTGATCCACGTTTGTCCGGCTCGATGAAAAACGCCGCGGGGCAGTTGGCCCGCGGCGTTTTTTTGCATCGGCGGCTGGTGACCTGGCGCCGATCAGGCGTCGGCCCAGCGACGTAGCAGATTGTGATAGATGCCCGTGAGGCTCACGACGGTCGCGTCGTTCGAGCCTCGTTCCGCCGCGAGCGTCTGCACGTCGTTGTCGAGCTGGAACAGTGTCGCGCGCTGGCCGTCGTCGCGCACCATGCTCTGAATCCAGAAGAATGACGCGACCCGCACGCCGCGCGTGACCGGGCTCACGTGATGCAGGCTCGAAGCGGGGTAGAGCACCATGTCGCCGGCCGGCAGTTTCGCGCGATGCACGCCGTAGGTGTCCTCGATGCAAAGCTCGCCGCCGTCGTAGGTGTCCGGTTCGGCGAGGAACAGCGTAGCCGACAGGTCGCTGCGGATGCGGAAGTCAGTGCCGCGCAACTGGCGGATCGCATTATCGACGTGCGTGCCGAAGCCGTCGCCGCCGGCATAACGATTGAAGAGCGGCGGGAAGAGTTTCAGCGGCAACGCGGCGGAAAAGAAGCGCGCGTTGCGGCCGAGCGCGTCCTGAATCGCATCGCCGATCGTACGCGCGGCGGGTGAGCCTTCGGGCAGCTGCTGGTTGCGCTTGGCTTGCGCCGATTGCTGGCCTGAAGTCGCATTACCGTCGATCCATTGCGCCGCGTCGAGCATTTCGCGGCATTGCGCGACCTGCTGTTTGTTGAGTACGGCGGGTAAATGCAGCATCATCTGCGCGGCTCCTGCGTCAGGTTTGGCGTGGCGCTGATTTGCGTGTTCATGTCGAGGCTCGCATTCGCACTGGCATTCGCATTGGCGTTTGCGCCAAGGCTGCGTTCGAGTGCGCAAAACGCGCTAACGGGAGAAGCGGCCAGCCATGCGCGCATCTTCGCAACGAAAGCGCCGGTCGCGGTGTGCGGCACACGTTGCAACCATTGCAATGCTTCCGCGATTTCGCCACGCTCGGCGAGCAGCCGCGCGTAATTGAACTGCCCGCGAAAATCGCCGCCTTGCGCGGCGCGTCGATAGTAGTCCAGCGCGATATCCGCATCGGCATCGACGCTCCAGCCGTCCTCGTAAAAGCTGCCGACGAAGTTCAACGACTTCGCATGCCCGAGTTCGGCAGCACGCAAGAACCACTGCAATGCCTGCGCGCGATCGCATTCGATGCCATGACCGAGCGCCAACGCCGACGCATAGTTGTACATGCCCCAGTCGAGCCCGGCTTGTGCCGCGAGCCGATACCAGTACACGGCGACCGGCGCGCAGGCGGCCGTACCCCAGCCATGTTCGTAGCAGCGGCCCAACATGTTCATCGCCATCGGATGATCGCGCCGGGCCGCGTGCCGGAACCAGACGAACGCTTCGTCGACGTCGCGCTCGACGCCGTGACCCTCGAGCAGGTACTGGCCGTACACGGCCTGCGCCTCGACGATGCCGTTGCGCGCGGCCGCCGCGACCCACGCGGCGGCACGCTCGGGTGGCCCCGCGAGGATGGCGGCGAGTTCATCGCGCGACACGCTCGCGAGCGCCCGCACCGAGACCTCGTTCTGCGCGCGCGGCATCAGTAGTGCGCGTTGAGCGTCAGGAACGCGGAGCGTCCCGGTGCGATCGACGCGTAGTGCGAGGCGTACGCCTGGTCGTAATACGTGCGGTTGAAGATGTTCTGCACGTTCAGTTGCAGATCGACGTGCTTGTTCACGCGATACGTCGCCATGCCGTCGAAGCGCCAGTACGAGGGCACCGCCCGCAGATTCGCGGTATCGCCATACACCTGCGACATATAGAACGCGCCTCCGCCGATCGTGAACTTCGGCAGCACTTCGTAATTGGTCCACAGGCTGATGCTGTTCTTCGGCGTGTTCGGGAACTGATGGCCGTTATCCGACTTGGTCTTGCCGTTGTTGCGCAGCTCGCTCTTCAGATACGTGTAGCCGCCGAACACCTGCCACTTGTTGGTCAGTTGACCCGCCACGCCGAACTCGAACCCCTGCACGCGCTTGTTGCCGACCATCGCGTAGGTGTTGTCAGGCAGCGTGACGCGCGCATTGGTCGTGTCGATCTGGAACAGCGCGCCGGTCAGCGATAGCTTGTTATCGAGCACGTTCCACTTGCTGCCCACTTCGACGCTGCGGTTCTTCTCCGGCGACAACAACGCCGCGTTCGGACCGACGCCGCGGGACGGAATCAGCGACTGCGTTTCGCTGCCCTGGCCGAGCAGTGCGCCAGCCGGCGTCGACGACGTGGAGATCGACGCATAGATGCTGCCGTTAGATGCCGGCTTGAACACGAGGCCGAACTGGTAGTTGAACAGCGTGTCGTCGCGCGACACACGCGTCGCGCCGTTGGCGACGGTATTGCGCAGTTCGGTCGAGTAATCGTCGACGCGCAGGCCGACGTTGGCCTGCCAGCGCCTGGTCAACTCGATCGTATCGAACGCGTAGATCGATTTGGTGGTGGTGCGTTGCTGGCTCGGGTCGTTGGTTTGCCTGATCGATCCGGCCCACGGATCGTTCGGATTCGGCGTCCAAAGACTCGTGCAGTTATAGCCCGACGCCGCGCCAATGCCTTTGTTTGCGCAGATCGCGCCGGTCGCGGCCGCCACCGTGTACGAATCGTTGACGCTGGTTTCGCGCGACAACTCGATACCGGTCGTGAAGCTGTGCTTCAGGAAGCCCGTCTTGAACTCGCCGAACAATTCGGTCTGGTTCGCGAGGCTGTACACGTTGCTCGCGCGTGTATTCGCGCGGCGCCACACCTTGCCGTTGACGACGTTGCCCTGGCTGTCGTCGGGCTGGGTCCAGATGTAGTCCTGGGTCGACTTCGTGTAGCGCGTCGTGTTGCGGATCGTCAGGTCGCCGTTGATGTCGTGTTCGATGCGCACGGTGCCGATATCCGAACTCGTCTTGCGGAAGTCGCGGTCGATCAGGCCGTAAAAGTTGTGGCGGTCCACCGGCGCCGGGAAGATCGTGCTGACGTTCGCCGGCTTGTTGGTCGTCGTGTAGAAGTACGGGATGCCGCTGTCGGGCAGATCGTCGGTGGTGAGGTGATAGTAGCTTGCAGTCACGCGGGTCGGCGTGCCGAGACCGTACGTGAACGACGGCGCGATGCCCCAGCGCTCGTTGTTGACCGCATCGCGGCCGGCCAGGTCGTTGTTGTGGCTCATCACGTTCAGGCGGAACGCCGCGTGGTCGGCCATCTGCCAGTTGCCGTCGGCGGTGAAGCGGCGATAGCGGTCGGTGCCGAGGCCGACGCTGCCGTCGGCGGTCGTGCCCAGATGCGGCGTCTTCGTGATCAGGTTGATGCTGCCACCCGCGCCGCCGCGGCCACCGAACGCGCCGTCCGAACCCTTCGTCACTTCGATGCTTTCGATGTTGAACACTTCGCGCGTGGTTGCGCCGATATCGCGCATGCCGTCGACGAACGTGCTGCCCTGCGCGTCGTAGCCGCGAATGAACGGCCGGTCGCCGAGCGGGTTGCCGCCTTCGCCGGCGCCGAACGTGATGCCGGGCACGGTGCGCAGCGCTTCAGTTAGCGTCGATGCGCCGGTGCTGCGAATCAGCTCCTCGGGAATCACCGTGACCGACTTCGGCGTATCGACGAGCGGTGCAGTGAATTTGACCGACGCGGAGTGATTGGTCTTGAAGCCATCGTCCGACTGGCCTTGCACGGAAATCGGCGCGAGCTGGCCCTCGCGCTCGGGGGGCGCGGCGGCCGTGGTGCCCTGCGCGAGGGCGGGGCCGGCGGCCAGTACGCCGCACAGTGTCGTGCTGATTTTGCCGAGCTTCGGATCGTCGGACCGCAACTTCATGTTTATCCCCGTCGAGTTCGGGAAGCCGGGGCCGGTGCTAGTTTCCTTACCCGGGCATTCCATGTTTATTACAAAGTCATTTCGCGACGGATTGTATTCAATTGCCACGTAATTGAGAAGCGTTCTCAATAGAAATTTTGGCTGGAGCTGCTTGGGAAGATATGCGGCGAATGTGGGTTGAAAGTGAGATCGCTGAGAATTGCTGTATGAAGGCGGGTGTTTGGCGGCTATACCGTGCATAGCCTATCTCTGGGAGGGATGGCGCGAAGGGCGTGGCGAGGAGCAGTTTTGAGAATCGCTGTCCTCGCCCTGTTGCGGAAGAGGGCGAAAACCGGTCGTTCAAGAGGCCCATTGCGGGCACTCTTGTCCGTCGTTTCTTTCACGGAAGTAACAAAATCAGGCGCTCGATCGAGCCGCCTCGGACCATCCGGCTAAAACCGCTCGACGCGAAACGGCCGCGGATCGACCAGCGTCTGCTCGCCGGTCATCATCTCGGCGATCAGCCGCCCCGTCACCGGTCCGAGCGTCAGACCATGATGCGCATGGCCAAACGCGAACCACAGCCCCTGATGTTTCGTCGCGGGCCCGATGATCGGCATCATGTCCGGCGTGCACGGGCGCCGTCCCATCCACGGTTCCGGGTCCAGGCGTTCGCCGAGCGGAAACAGCGTGCGCGCGATGGGTTCGGCCGCATCGAGCTGCACCGGCGTCTTGACCGCTTCGGGGCGCGCGATTTCGACGCCCGTCGTCAATCGGATGCCGCGCGCCATCGGTGCGAGCACATAGCCGTGGTCGACGTCGAGAATCGGATGGTTGAGGTGCGCGGTCCGACGCGCTGCGTAGTGCATGTGATAGCCACGCTTGACCGCGAGCGGCAGCCGATACCCGAGCCGCGTGCTCGCGCGATCCGACCACGGCCCGAGCGCGATCACCGCCGCTGCGGCCGAGATCGGCCCGTCCCGCGTATCGACCTGCCAGCCTTCGCGCAGCGTATCGGCATCGCCGATGAAGAACCGGCCGCCGAGCGCTTCGAAGTACCGCGCGTACGCGGTGACGAGCGCGTTCGGATCGCTGACCGAATCGGATTGCGGATAGCGCAGCCCGCCTTGCAGGCGCTTGTCGAGATCGGGTTCGAGCTGTTGCAGGCGCGGGGCGTCGAGCGTTTCGAACTCGACGCCGTATTCGCGATGCCACCGTTCGGCAAGCATGATTTCGGCATCGCGCGCGGCGGTGTGGCGAAACACCTTGATCCAGCCGATGGGCCGCAGCAGCGCGCTCGCACCGGCGTCCGCGGCGAGCGCGCGATGTTCGCTGACGCAATGCTCGATCAATGTCGCGTACGACTTCGCGATTTCCGCGTGCTTCGCCGGATGTGAGTTGCGCCAGTAGCGCCACAGAAACGGTGCAACCTGGAGCATTGCGTCGGCGTGATAGCGCACGTCGGGCGACTGGTTGCGCGCGTAGCGCAGCAGCGTGCCGAGCCCGCGCGGAAACGCGTACGGATAGACGCCTTCGCGCTGGATCAGCCCGGCGTTGCCGAACGACGTCTCGTTGCCCGGCTGCTTGCGGTCGATCAGTGCAACCGCGCGCCCGCGCTTCTGCAGCTGCACGGCGACGCATACCCCGACAATGCCGGCGCCGAGCACCACGGTATCGAATTTCATGCTGCCTGTCCGCCTTGCGTGTGTTCTGTGTGTTGTCGACGCTCCGCAGTGTTCAGTGCGAGGCGATGCGCCAGCTTTCATCTTATACAGGGATAGGCTCGCTTCGCTATTGGCAAAAAACCGCGCTCGATAAAACGCGCGAATGCCAGGTTCGATCGGGCAAAACCGGGTCTTTCGACGCACGATCGAGCAAGCGACTTCGGACTCGTTGGCCCCAGCGTGTAAACTGCTGACTTTTTTGCGTCCGGTGGTATGTTGCAAGCCCCTCAGCGCAGCGCCCTCAGCGGCCCCGCGCTCGTTCGCTTACTGGCCCGTCTCGTCGAGGCCGACGTCGCCGAATCGCGCCAATCGCTGGCGGATCGGCTGAGCCAGTGGCTCGGCTGGACCGACGCTATCGCGTTGTCATCGGCGCTCGACGGCAAGCCGCCCGCCGTCGCTGGTGGCGCGCGCGCGTTCGGTCGCGCGGAAGAGGAAGAGTGCACGCGTGTGCGCCGCTCGCTGGTGAGCGCAATCGCCAGCGATAGTGTGCTCGCGGGCTCACGGCGGCGTGGCTCGTCGTCTTTGTCTGCCCGGATGTCGGCACCGCGCGTGGCCGTCGTCGACACGCAGACCGACTATGCGGTCTTCAGGCAGCGCTATCTCGCGCTCCAGCAGTCGATGGAAACTGCGATCGGCACGTTACGCGGGCGGCTGCGCGCGCTGCTGGCGACGCAAGCGCCGGCGCTTGCGCGGCTCGCGGTCGTCGATGCGGTGATGGAGCGTGCGCTCGGCGAGCGCGAGCGGACTTTGCTCGGCGCGGTGCCCGGCCTGCTCGGCGGGCACTTCGAGCGCTTGAAAGAGGGGGAGGCCCGGAGGGTCGCGGAGGCGGAAGCGACCGACGCCAGCAACGCTGCCGCGCCGCTCGCGTCCGACGCATGGCTCGACGCCTTCGGCAAGGACATGCAAAGCGTTTTGCTGGCCGAGCTGGACGTTCGTTTTCAACCGGTCGAAGGGCTGCTCGCGGCTCTTCGCGCCTGCTAACTGGGACCCCATGTCCAGATATCGTATCGATCTCGTTGTATTTCTCGCGGGGCTCGCCGCGGCGTGCTGGATCGCCGTCGGTTACGCCGTCTCCAATGCGCTCGCGTTCGCCGTCACGCTGCTGATCGGCGTCTTCTATGTGCTGGGCGCGCTCGAATTGCGCCGCTATAGTCAGGCGACCGCTACGCTGACGGGCGCGCTTGCTGCGCTGTCCGGACCACCGCCGAGCCTTGCCGCGTTTCTCGAACCCGTCCATCCGAGTCTGCGCAATAGCGTGCGGCTGCGCGTCGAAGGCGAGCGCGTCGCGTTGCCGGGACCCGCGTTGACGCCGTATCTGGTCGGCCTGCTGGTGTTGCTCGGCATGCTCGGCACGCTGCTCGGCATGGTGATGACGCTGCGCGGCACCGGCCTCGCGCTGGAGAGCGCAAGCGACCTGCAGGCGATCCGCGCATCGCTGGCGGCGCCGGTCAAGGGGCTGAGCTTTGCGTTCGGCACCTCGATCGCGGGTGTCGCGACGTCGGCGATGCTCGGGCTGCTGTCGGCGCTATGCCGCCGCGAGCGGCTCGAAGCGGCGCAACAGCTCGACGTGAAGATCGCGACGACTTTGCGCGTGTACTCGCAGAGCCATCAGCGCGACGAAAGCTTCCGGCTGCTGCAACGCCAGGCCGAAGCGACGCCGCTGCTGGTCGAACGTCTGCAGACGATGATGAGCGCGCTCGAACAGCAGAGCGCCGCGTCGAACGAGCGGCAGATCGCGAGTCTCGACGCGTTTTACGGACGCACCGAAGCGGCTTATCTGCGTCTGGCCGGTGTGATCGAGCAGTCGCTGAAAGACAGCGTGGCCGGCAGCGCCCAGGCTGCGGGCCGGGCCCTGCAGCCGGTCGTCGAAGCGACGATGGCCGGCCTTTCGCGCGAAACCGCCGCGTTGCACGACGCGGTGACCCAGGCCGTGCAGCGCCAGCTCGACGGCATGTCGAGCGGCTTCGCGGCGACCAGCGCGAACCTCGCCGACATTTGCAGCAGCGCGCTCGCCGGACATCGGCAGGCGAGCGACGAGTTGGCCGCGCAACAGCGCGCTTCGGTCGAACGCGTTGCCGAAGCGTTCGAACAGCGCTCGGTCGCGTTGCTCGAAGGCGTGTCCGCGCGGCTCGAAGCGACGGCCAGCGGCATCTCGCAGGCGTGGGGCGATGCGTTGGCAAAGCAGCAAAGCGCGGGCGACAAGCTCGCCGCCAACAACGAACAGGCGTTGGCGCGCGCCGCCGCGACGTTCGAACAGCATGCCGCGGCGTTGCTGAGTGCTGTCGGTAGCTCGCATACGAACTTGCAGACGGAGCTGACTGCGCGCGACGAGCAGCGTTTGAGCGCATGGGCGGAGGCGCTCGACGCGATGGGCGCGAAGCTCGGCGAGCAATGGCGGCAGACGGGTGCGCAAGCCGCCAGCCATCAGCAGCAAATTTGCGACGCGCTTGCACAGACGGCGCGCGAAATTTCTGCGCAGACGCAAACGCACGCCAGCGCGACGATCGCCGAAATCGATCGACTGGTGCAAGCAGCGGCCGAAGCACCGAAGGCCGCAGCAAACTTGCAAGCCGAACTCGCCGCGCGCGACGAACAGCGCTTCGCCGCGTGGACCGAAGCGCTCGGTGCGATGACGGCGAAACTCAACGAGCAATGGCAGCAAACGGGTTCGCAAGCTGCAAGCCATCAGCAGCAAATCTGCGACGCACTCGCGCAAACGGCACGCGATATCTCCGCGCAGACGCAAACGCATGCGAGCGCGACGATCGCCGAAATCGATCGACTGGTGCAGGCCGCGGCCGAAGCACCGAAGGCCGCAGCAAACCTGCAAGCCGAACTCGCCGCGCGCGACGAACAGCGCTTCGCCGCATGGACCGAAGCGCTCGGTGCGATGACCGCAAAGCTCAGCGAACAATGGCAGCAGACGGGTTCGCAAACGGCGACCCGTCAGCAGCAGATCTGCGACGCGCTCGCGCAGACCGCACACGATATCTCCGCGCAGACGCAAACCCACGCCAGCGCGACGATCGCCGAGATCGAGCGCCTCGTGCAGGCGGCATCGGAAGCGCCGAAGGCCGCCGCCGAAGTCGTCGCGGAGCTGCGCCAGAAGCTCTCCGACAGCATGGTCCGCGACACCGCGATGCTGGAAGAGCGCAGCCGTCTGCTCGCCACGCTGGAGACGCTGCTGGACGCGGTCAATCACGCGTCGACCGAACAGCGCAGCGCCGTCGATGCCTTGGTCTCGACGTCGGCGGATCTGCTCGAACGCGTCGGCAATCGCTTCACCGAGCACCTCGAGCACGAGACCGGCAAGCTCGGCACGGTCGCCGCGCAGGTCACCGGCAGCGCGGCCGAAGTCGCGAGTCTCGGCGAAGCATTCGGCGCGGCCGTCGGAATGTTCGGCGAAGCGAACGACAAGCTCGTCGCGCATCTCGAACGCATCGAAGCGGCGCTCGACAAATCGCTTGCCCGTAGCGACGAACAGCTCGCCTACTACGTCGCACAGGCGCGCGATGTGGTCGATCTCAGCGTGATGTCGCAGAAGCAGATCGTCGAAGACCTGCAGTTGCTGGCCGCGCAGCGCGCGACCGCCGGAGCCGACGCGGTATGAGCGAGGACATCGACGGCGGCGTGGAAACGGCCGCGCCGGTCTGGGCCTCGTTCGGCGATCTGATGTCGGTGCTGGTCGGCGCGTTCGTGCTGATTCTGGTGAGCGTGATCGGCATGCAGCTCGTGCTATCGAACAAGCTCGAGCAGGAGGTCAAGCAGCGCCAGGCCGAAACGCAGCGGCGCAAGACGCTCGAGCAGGCGCTCGCGGGACCGCTCGCGGCGGGGCGCGTGACGCTCGTCAATGGCCGCATCGGCATTAGCGGCAACGTGCTGTTCGCGCTGAACTCCGCGCAGCTGCAGCCCGAGGGCCGCGCGCTGCTGAAGAGCCTCGCCGGTCCGCTGTCCGCGTATCTGCGCGCGAGCGATCAGATCCTGATGGTCAGCGGCTTCACCGACGATCAACGCCTGCGCGAAGGCAATCGACGCTTCGCCGATAACTGGGAGCTGTCAGCGCAGCGCGCGTTGACGGTCACGCGCACGCTGATCGACGAGGGCGTGCCGGCGTCGTCGGTGTTTGCGGCGGCGTTCGGCGCCGAGCAGCCGGTCAGTTCGAATGCCGACGAATCCGGCCGCGCGAAAAACCGCCGCGTCGAAATCGCGCCGGTGCCGCGGCCGTCGAGCGCGGCGACGGCGGAGAAGTCCGGTGCTTGACGACGCAATCGACGCGGCTCGCGCGACGCTCGATGCATGGCGCGCGAGCGGTGCGGATCGGCTCGATCCGCTGCGCTTTCATCTGCTCGAAGCGCTTGCGCGGCGCGCGGCGCGGCACAGCGGCGAGACGCGACGGGTGATCGAGCAACGATTGGCGGCATTACTGGCCGAATATGCGGCCGAGGTCGAGCGTGCGGCCGTGGCCGAGAGCGCGTTGCAAGCCACTCCCGTTGAAACCGACGCGGCCAGCGACGCCACGCTCGCGGCGCTGATCGAACGGCTTGCCCGCCACCACGCGCGGGCCGATGCTCCGCACGCCGCCGCCTATCCCGAACTCCCCGCGCTCGACTACTTCCGCGAAGTCTGGTCGAAAGTCCGCACCGAAAAGCAGTTGCGCCAGTCGCTCGCGCAGGTACCCGGCAACGCGGGGCCGCTCAATTCGAGCAGCCTCGTGCATCGTGCGCTGTCGTTGATGCGCGAGCTGTCGCCGGGGTATCTGAAGCAGTTTCTGTCGTATGTCGATACGCTGTCGTGGCTCGAGCAGATGAACGGCGGCGCACCGGTCGAGAAGGAAGCGCCGCGCGCCGCGACGACCGCCAAGGGCGCTCGCAGGAAGGCGCGCTAACGCGCCAACGGCGGCTGGAAGCTGCTTGCGCCAAGCCGCCGGGCATTTCATCACGGCATTACTCCTCGTTGCTTGCCAGCCGTTTCGTCTTCGCGCGCCGCGCGAGCATGTTCATCCCCTCGACGAACGCGGAGAACGCCATCGCCGCGTAGATATAGGCCTTTGGCACGTGCGAGCCGAAACCATCGGCGATCAGCGTCATGCCGATCACGAGCAGGAAGCTCAGCGCCAGCATCACGATGGTCGGATTGCGATCGATGAAACGCGCGAGCGGCTGCGCCGCGAACAGCATCACCATGATCGATACGATCACCGCGACGAACATGATCGGCAGGTGCTCGGTCATGCCGACCGCGGTGATGATGCTGTCGACCGAAAACACGATGTCGAGCAGGATGATCTGACCGATCGCGGCGGCTACGGTCAGCTGTACGGTCGAGTTCGATTTCGCGGTGACTTCGTCATCGGGGATCATGTGCTGACGGATTTCGGTGGTCGCTTTCCACACGAGAAACAGGCCGCCAGCGACGAGGATTAGATCGCGCCACGAAAAACCATGATCGAACAGCGTGAACGCGACCGCGGTCAGCTGCGCGATCCAGGCGACGGTGCTGAGCAGAATCAGCCGCATCACCAGCGCGAGCAGCAGCCCGGTGCGCTGTGTGCGTGCGCGTTGCGCTTCCGGCAAGCGGTTGCTGAGGATCGAAATGAAGATCAGGTTATCGATGCCGAGCACGATTTCCATCACGATCAGCGTAACCAGTGCGGCCCAGGCGGCGGGATCGGCAACGAGTGCAAACAGGGAGTCCATGAGGTGGGGCAAGCGAGTGCGCCGCGAGCGGCGGAACCGCCATCATCGGCCTGTTCACGGTTCGAATGAACCAGTGCTAATCTGAACAACATTTCGGTTTTTTCGAAGTATCGGATCCGCATGCTCAACTATCGTCACCTGTACTACTTCTGGATCGTCGTGAAGGAGGGCGGCTTCGCGCGCGCGGCCGCGAGACTCGACATGGCCGTGCAGACGATCAGCGCGCAGGTTCGCGAACTCGAGAAAGCGCTCGGGCGCCAGCTATTGAAGCCCGCCGGGCGTGGCGTCGCGATGACCGAAGCCGGTGAGCAGGCGTTCAATCGTGCGGAGCAGATATTTCAGCTGGGCGAGGCGTTGCTCGATGAGATGCGCGAGACGAGCGGCGCGGACTCGGTGCGACTCGCGGTCGGTTTGTCGGACGGGATTTCGAAGCTCGCCGCGCATGCGTTGCTCGCGCCGGTGCTAGCCACGCCGTCGCTAAGGCTGCTGTGTCACGAGGGGGAGCCCGCGCAACTGTTGTCGGAGCTCGCGCTGCATCGGCTCGATCTGGTGCTCGCCTGTCAGCCGGCGCCACACGGCGCGGACCTGCGCGTGCTGAGTCAGCGCGTCGGGGGCTCGCCGGTCGACTGGTACGGGCCCGCGCAGATCGTGCGCAAGCCGGCGCGCGACGGCTTTCCGCACTGTCTCGCGGACCTGCCCGTGCTGCTGCCGACCCGCCACGGCGCACTGCGCGCGCGGCTCGACCGCTGGTTCGAGGCGCAGGGAATCAGGCCGCGCGTCGTCGGCGAATTCGAGGACAGCGCGTTGATGGCGGTGTTCGCGGCGCGCGGGCTCGGCGTGTTTCCGCTGGCGGAGCTCGGCGCCGACGATCTCACGTTATTGCGGGGCTTGCGCTGGCTCGGCCGCGCGGACGGCGTAATCGAGGAGATTCACGCGATCCGCTCGCGACGCGGCCAGCATCATGCGCTCGCGTCGCAGGTGATCGCGGCGGCGCAGTCGTGAGGGCATCTCACCGTCGCGGCGCGCGCGCATCAGAACGCGTGGCGCATGCCCACCGTGACCGCGACCTGTGAATTCGTCGACGACGGCGACAGTGTGTTGATCATCGCGTGCGACAACACCGAATCGGCCGGTGCGCCGTGCGCGTTCTGGTACACGCCTTCCAGGTAGAAGTCGGTGCGCTTGCTGAGCGCGTAGTCGGTCTGCAGCATCGCGCTGTTCCATGCCGGCGACGAGCCGTTATACGCGCCGTGCGTGAAGGTGTATGCGCCCGATACGCTCCAGGCGGGGCTCAGCGCGTACTTCGCGTTGACCTCGTAGTTGTCGAGGCGCAGCGCGCCGCTGAGCGTGCCGGTGGCGTCGCCGGCCGCGCCGAGATAGCCGCCGGTGCCGAACGAGAACACGCCCGCGACGTCGTCGATCTGCGTGTGGCTCCAGACGAGACCGACGCTCGCCGGTCCGAACGTGTAGTTGCCGCCGAGCGACCACACGCGCTGGCGCCTGGCGATGAAGTTCGCGCTGGTGTCGGCGGTGGTCACGGCGCCGGCGCCGTTGCCTGCGTTGTCGAACTGCAGGTAGCCGGCCGCCAGGTTCAGCGGGCCCCGCGCGTACGAAAGGCCGAAGCCGTAGGAGCGGTTGTTCGCGAAGCCGCCGGCCTTGTTGCTGAACGAGTACATCGTCCCGACCGTGAGACCGTGGTACAGCGGGCTCGCGTACTTGACCGAGTTGTTGATCACGACCGAGTTCGCGGCGAGGTTGTCGTTTTCGAACGGATGCCCGGCGAGGCTACCGCCCCACGTGTTGTAGCCAGCCGTCAGCGGGCCGACGGCGTCGTTCATTATGTCGAACTGGCGGCCGAACGTCAGCGTGCCGTACGAATCACTTTGCAGGCCGAGCCATGCCTGCGAGCCGAACCCGCTGCCGGCGAACGCCTGCGCGCCGTTGTTCATCATGAAGCCCTGCTCGAGCTTGAAAACTGCGCGCAGGCCCGCGCCGAGGTCTTCCCAACCCTTCAGGCCGAATACCGTGTTCTGCGTGGTGCCGCTCGCGAGCTGCCAGTTGCTGTGGCCGAGCTGGTTGTTCGTATAGACGATGCCAGCGTCCATCAGGCCGTACAGCGTCACACCGCTTTGGGCGTGCGCCGATATCGTGAAGGCGCCGCACAGCGCGGCGGCGAGCAGGGTCTTTTTCATCGCGGGTTCCTTGATTGACTAACGTGTTTTTGGACTGATTGGGCTCGTTGCGCGATTCGCTGGATGTCGTAGCGTCGGTTATTTCCTCGCTTTTTATTCCGGACAGCAGTGAGCCGATGGCTGGATAACCGGGTAGCGGGTGATTTAGCGAATCAGCCACAAGCACGCGGCGTGCTCGGGCCCGACGCGGGGCGCGGAAATCGCGCTCGGGTCGTCCAGCGGAGAAATAAAGCGGGGATTTTTTCGAAAAACGGTGACGGCGCAAACAACGAAGGGGCGAAGCTTACCGTGTTCCGGTGTGCGCCGGGCGAGGGCACGGCGAAATCGGGGGAAATACGCGCGAATCCGTGGTAATTCGCGCAAATCGGTTAGTGCCGGGACGTGCTGAAAGGCGGCGGCCCGCCCTGGCCGCTTCATCGACACATGGCATAGTGACTGAACCCATCATCACCGGAGGCCGGCATGCGTATCCAGACATCCTTTCTTTTCGACCTCGACGGCACGCTCGTCGACAGCGTCTATCAGCACGTGCTGGCGTGGAAAGAGGCGCTCGACAGCGAGGGTATCCCGCTGTCCGTCTGGCGTATCCATCGCAAGATCGGCATGAGCGGTGGGCTGTTCACCGACCAGCTGCTGCGTGAGACCCACGGCGAGATCAGCGTCGAACGCGCCGAACGGCTGCGGCACGCGCATGCGGCCGCCTATCAGCGGATGCGCGCGCAGGTCTGCCCGCTGCCGGGCGCGCGCGAATTGCTCGCCGCGCTGACGCAAGCCGGCACGCCGTGGGCCGTCGCGACGAGCGGGCGGATGGAAACCGCGTCGCTGAATCTGGCGGCGCTCGGCGTCGATCCGGCCAAGGCGGTCGTCGTCACGCGCGACGACGTCAAATACGCGAAGCCCGATCCCGACCTGTTCCTCGCCGCGGCGGAGCGGCTCGGCGTCCCGATCGAGCACACGGTCGTGGTGGGCGACAGCATCTGGGACATGCTCGCCGCGCGCCGCTGCCGCTCGCTCGGCGTCGGCGTACTGTCGGGTGGCTACGGCACCGAGGAACTGGAGCGCGCGGGCGCACTGCGCGTCTACGACGATCCGGCCGATCTGCTCGCGCATCTCGACGAGGTGGCGTCGCGGCCGTGAGCCCGGCGTCGCTCAGGGTTTGTTGAGGATCGGCGGCTCAGCCGGGGGCTGAGTGGGCCCCTGAGTGGGTCCCACTTTCGACGATTCGCGCACGAGCTTATCGGTCATCGCCGACGCGACCGGATTCGTGCTGCCGCGGCCGACACCCGGGCCAGGTCCGGGGCCATTGTCAGACGGCATCGGCACGGTGACGCCAGACGGCATCGGCAGCGAAGGGTCCGGTTTCGCCGATTCCTTGACCAGTTGATCCGTCAGCATCGCGGCGACAGGGTTGGCGCCGTTCGGGTGCGTGTCGTCGCGCCGGCGGCCTTGGGTCGTCTGGTCGATGCGCGGCCCGTACTGTGGCCTCGATTGGGCTCTTTGCTGCGCGTACGACTGCGGTTTCGAGCGCTCGCGCGCGACCGCGGCCGGATTGCCCGCAGCCGGCGCTGCGTTGTCGATGCGGCCGCTGGCGGTCTGGCCGGCATCGGGCGTGACGCTCGGCGCGGGCGAGGCCGCTGTTGCGGGGAAGGACTGTGCGGGAGCGGGTGCCGGAGCTTGCGCCTGAGCTGGAGGCGGTGCCGGGGCGAGTGCCTGAGCCTGGGCCGGAGCGGGTGGTGCCGGAGCAGCCGACTCCGTCCGCGGGGCCGCCGATTGCGGCGCGATCGGGGCGTTGTTCGCGATGTCCGCCCGCGGCGCTGGCGGGCTCACCGGTTGCGCCGGCCTCATGCTGCCGCCAATGGCACGCGCCGTGTCCGTCTGCGGTTGCGATTCGACCGTGCCGGTGACGCTGCGAGTCACCGAGCCGGTCACGGCCGGCACCTGATCGTCCCTGGGGTACAGCAGATAACCGGCGACGCCCGCATCGATCACGAGCAGCCCAACTATCATCATCTTCCCGGTATTCGTCATATCTAAGCAACAACCATTAAGCAACTGCGATTGACTGATGATAAACGACCATTTCGCCAGCGACGCTTCTCGTCGGCATATTGCGACGCGTCATGATGGTAGATGTCTGATCGGACCTGGCACCGGAACGGTGCGCGGCTGCCGCGATAGGCTTGGCCGGCGCGAGCGAAGCGGGCATTTTTTCCCTGTTCCGCGGTTTTCTTTTCGATCGATCAGTCGCGCCGCATTTGCGCGATAGGCGCCTGCAGGAAAGCGATTTAAGTTGTGCCGTCAATGCCCGGACCCTGTACTATACGAACCATTGCAGACGACCGGCTGCCATAGTTCGATTATCCGGCGTGTAAATGTGACTTGCAGCGACTGGCTCGCAGTGCACATGCCGGCAGGCCCGCCAGACTGAGCCATCCGAGATGCACGAACAGCGTCGATAGCGGCGACGGCAGGCGGTGACCGGAAGTAGCGACAAGAACCCATTGATCATGCGGACCCGCGGGCGAGACATTGCCCGGCATACCTTGGGCAGTCGCTTTGTGAAACGCCACATCCACCAGCCGACCGGTTGGTCTGGCGCGTTCGCGGCGGCGTGGGAAACACGTGAAGATATGAACAACTTTATTCGACCTCCCGTTTTTTATCCGTCCACGGTGGTTTTCGTCGACGACAACGACAGCTACCTCGACGCGCTTCGCCGGTTTTTTCCGGGCACCTACACGAACCTGTTTTTCACGCGGCCGCAAGCGGCCCTCAACTATATCCGCCAGCACGCGCGCGAGAATTCGCTCGAATTCGCGGCGGCGTCGGCGTGTCTGAGCGAGCCGGGTGTCGAGCGCTTCGTCGAGACCTCGGCTGAACGCGACATCGTCGCGCGGCCGTCGCGCTTCGAGGAAGTGGCGGCGGTCGTCGTCGACTACGACATGCCGGGCATCGGCGGCGTCGAATTCCTGTCGTCGATCTCGCATCTGCGTTGCGCGAAGGTGTTGCTCACCGGCGTCGCCGATGAAACCGTCGCGGTGAAAGCCTTTAACGCCGGCATCGTCGATCTGTACTTGCGCAAGACCGATGCGGATTCGGCCAATCGCCTCACCCATTTCCTGAAGGACGCAAAGAGCCGCCATTGCGGGGAGTCGGGCTGGCTCGCGCTCGGTGAAAACGGCATGACCTACTGCGATCCGCGCACCCGCAAGGTGATCGACGAAGTGGTGGCCGCGCAGGGCATCGTCGAGTATTACTGGCGGCCCGAGCAGAACGTGATCCTGATGTTCGACGCCGCGGGCAACCCGAGCGTATTTGTCGCGTGGGCCGAGAACGACTGGATCTCGCAGGGCGAAATCGTCGCCGACGAGGGTGGCCCGTCCGACCTGCTGCGCCAGCTCGCCACGCGCGAGGTGATGCCACTGTTCTGGCCGGACCTCGCGTATCGTTCCGGCATGAAGTTCCGGTCGCTGACGCCGCAAAGCATTCCCGGCTGGGACGACGCGTTCTTCGGCTGGACCCGCATCGAGCCGGGCGAGGTCGGCCTCGATCTCGTCACGTTCGCGCGGTGGCGCGCTGAGCGCAATCGCTGAACCGCGCGGGAGCGCACTGGGCGCGGCGGTTAGTGTCGCTGCGCTAATGGCGTGCGCGTTCGCGGAGAAAATCGCATACAGCCCTGTGCATGGCCTGCACGCCTGGGCTCGTTTCAAGCGCGCGCCAGCATCCATGCACGAGCCCCGTGCCGATCAGCAGCCGGGCATCTCCACCAGCCTCGCGAATCCGCTCGACGAACACGCGCGCGTCGTCGCGTAGCGGGTCGTGCTCGGCGCCGATGGCCAGCGTCGGCGGCAGTCCGTCGAAGCGGCTTGCGGCGAGCGGGATCGTCCATGCGGGGCCGGGCGTGCGGTCGCCTTTCTCTTCGTCTCTTCCTCCGCTGTTTCCCCCGCTTGTCCCCCAGTACGCGTTGCGAAACTTATGCACGTCCGCGAGCGTCAGCATCGGCGCATTGGCCTCGGTGTCGCGCGCGGGTAGTTGCGGTTCGGTGCCGAGCATCGGATAAACCAGCGCGATGCCGCGCACCCCGCTCACGCCGTTGTCGCGCAAGCGCAGCGCGACGCTTGCCGCGAGCGTGCCGCCGGCGCTATCGCCGGCGAGTTGCAATCCGGCGGGGTCAGGCAGATCGAACGGCAGGCGGTCGTTCAACGCGGCACGCGTGATCTCGAGGCAGTCGTCGTGCGCGGCCGGCGCGCGATGCTCAGGCGCGAGCCGGTAGTCGACCGCGATCACGTCGAGGCCGGTGTCCGCGGCGAGGCGCGCGGTCATCATCTGATGACTGTTCAGCGAGCCGAGCACGAATCCGCCGCCATGAAAATACAGCACCGTGCCGCGGTTCGTGCCGTGTTCGCTTGCCTTCGCTCGATGCCGGTAGAGCCGAAGCGGGATCGCATGGCCCGCGTCGGTGCGAAAGCTTGCGTCCTGTGTGGTGAGTTCGCTGGGCAGCGGCGGCGTCAGCGTGGCAGCGTAACGGTCGTACAGTTCGCGCTGCTCGCGCGTCGTCATCGCCGCGTGATGCGACGGATAGAGCGCACTGGCTCGTTCGATAAACGCGGCGATTTCCGGCTCAAGCATGGTCACTCCGTTCGGGTAGTGCTTCCCGTTGCGTTGCGCAGGGCAATGCGATTACACGTCCCGCGAAACGCGCCGGCGGCAATGCCGCATGAGATTGCGCGAGTTCGTGAACGCGCGCTTTGACGTCCGGATCGAAAGCGACGCCGCGCGGTCCGCTGGTATCGACGTGCAGCAGTATCTGCTCGCCAGCGGCGACGGGATCGGTGCGTTGGCTTTGCGTCGCGTCCAGCGCAAACATTTCGAAGTACACATGCAGACGTTTCGCGTCGTATCCGAGCACGCGCATGTCGACACGCACCGGCGTGCCACGTTTGATTTCATGCAGATAGTTGACATGCGCTTCGAGCGTGTAGATCGATCGATGCCGCTCTTTGCGCACCGCATCGGGCAAGCCGATCAGATCGATCAGCTCGTCGGTCGCGAGACTGAAGATCAGAAGGTAGAACGCGTCGCGCATGTGGCCGTTGTAGTCGACCCATTCGGCGCGCACGCTGTCGCGGTAAGACGGCAGGGCAACGGGATGCGACATGAGCGTCTATCTCCTCGATCGAATGCGATGGCTGTGGCGCGTCTTTGGCGTTATCAGTGTAGTTCATCGCGTTGACGCCGCGCCGGAACGTGGTGACTTCGAATTGTGGTCGCTATGGCAACAGTGAATTCATGGTTCAGGGCTTACTGCGCGGCCTGACCGGCTCCTAAACTGGTTTTGCTGCCGCGCGAGGCTCCGCGGCAATCGGATGAAGCCATCTCTGGAGGTTGGAAATCATGAAGTCCATCAGGTCGCTGATCGAAGCAGGGGTTATCGCCGCTCTGATTGCCGCGCCAATCGCGGCGTTTGCGCAGTCGAATCAGGCCAATCAGCCGCTCTCGCGCGCGCAGGTGCACGATCCGTCCAACGCGAATTCGATGGACTATCCGGCCAATATCCAGGCGGGCGAAGCAAAGGTCGCGGGGCAAAACCAGGCTGCGCAGAACAGTGGCTACGGTGCGCCGTCGAATGGTTCGTCGCAGCGCGGCGGCCGGACCGATTTCGCGCCGACTTCTTATTCCGTGCCGGTGGTGAATTACACGCGTTGACTACACATCGTGAAATGCCCGAATTCGCGACCGTCGCTCAGCGTGACTTCGGCGATCGCACCGACCAGCGATATGCGTGAAGCAGTGCGGAGAACAGCACCGGCAGGACGACAAAGGGTTCCGTCCACAGCGGGATCGGACGAAGAGGCAAGGAAAGACCGCAGTGCGGTCGCGAGCCCGTGATCATTCCAGCAGATGCACGGCGGCAGGAAGGGGACGACGCAGCAGCGCGGCGTTAGTTGACAGGCGCGTCCAGCGGCGAGTCCGGGCCCGCACCGGCCGGAGCATCGATCGAACCCGTCGCGAGCGCAAGCGCCGCCGCCGCCGACAGCGCGCCGCTATAGCTGTCCGCGTAGGCATTCTTCGCGGCCAGCAACTGGTTCTGCGCGAGCAGCGCATCGGTGATCGAACCTACGCCGTGGCGATAGGCGTCGAACGCGGCGTCGTAGGTCGTTTGCGCGGCGGCGAGCAGTTCCTTCGCGGCGGTGTGCGCGCTCAGGCTCGTTTGCAGCGCGTTCTGCGCGCCGACGATCTGCCGCACAGCCTCTTCGCGACTGTGCGCGAGACGGGTCGATGCGCTGTCGGCGTCGTTGCGTGCCTGTGCGAGCACGGCCGAGCGGAAGCCGCCGTCATACAGCGGAATCGACACGCCGACCACCACGGTGCCGCCATAACGGTTGCCGCTCAGATTGACGGTCGGCAATTGCTGGCCGATCCCTGGCACCGCCGAAATCGACGAACTGTTCGAGTTGTACGCCGCCGACGCCGACAGGAACACTTTCGGCTTGAAGTCGGACTCGGCTGCCTTGATCTTCGCAAGGTTCGCGCGTTCCGCCGCGTAGGCGCTCAGCACGTCCGGACGCCGCGCGATCGCCGTGGCCACGATCCGGTCGATCGGCTCGCTCATCGCCGGCGATAGTGTGTGGGTAGGCATGTCGGCGATCGCGGGTTTGGCGAGTGGAGAGATGCCCATCGCGGAGATTAATGCGAGGTAACCGTTGCTTTCGGCCCCCTCGGCTTGCACGAGGCCGAGTTTTGCCTGCGCGAAGTTCTGACGAGCCTGGGCCACTTCGATCACGGTGCCTACCCCACGCTGATAGCGCGATTGCGCGGCGGACAGAATCGCGTCGGCGTTCGCGACACTTTGATTTGCGGTGCCGAGGCGAGCGCGGGCGCTCTGGTACGCGTAGAACGCGACGCTGACGTCGTAGATCACCTGCTGATGGATTGCGGTGAAGCCGATGTTGGCGACCACCGAGGCCTGCGATGCGGCCTCGACACGTGCGGCCCGCCCGCCGAAATCGAACAGCAGCCACTCCAGCGACAGCACCGAGGTCACGCCGTGCGTCTCGCCGCTGATCGACGCTTGACCGAGCTGCGACGTGTCCGAACTTTTGCCGCCCGTGTAGTGAGCCATCGCCGCGACCGACAATTGCGGCAGATAAGCACTCTTCGCGATGCCGGCCGCGAGCGCCACGTTGCGCGCATCGTTCCACGCGATGCGGGTCAACGGATTGGCCGACTCCGCGATGTCGATCAACTCGGGCAGTTCGTACGCGTGCGAGGGATCGAGCGCGGGTGGCGGCGGCACGGCGGCGAGCGCCGGATTGGCGGGCAGCTGATAGCGGGGCGTGGTCGATGCCGACGGCGCACCCGGCGCGTGAGCGCCCGGCACGATGGCGCCCGCTGCATCGGTCTGTGGCTGCCACGGCGTCGCGGAGCTGTCGGGCGCCATGTCGAGCGATGAAGTCGCGCACCCGCTCAAGCCTGCCGCGACGAATATCGCCAGCGCGATGGGCGGGTTGAGTCGACGCATGATTCGACTACTCCTTTGCCGCGTCGGCGGACGCCGCGCGTTCGAATTCGTCAAGGCGTGCGTCGCCGAGACTTTGCAGCGCGGCGCTTGGCGGGTCGGTGACGTCGGGCGCCGGCCGTTGCGTCGTGGTCGTTGCATCGACGCGGGGCGGTTGCCCATGCGCGACGGCCGCGAGCCGTTGCAGCCAGCCTTCGATCGTCGCGGCGGCGGGCTGTCGTTCGACGAGCAGCAGCATCGGCGCTTCGAGCGCGGCGAGGCCGGCCAATTCGCGGTGGTGCGCGGTGAGCCACTGTGGTCCGGGCCGCACCCACGACGGCTCGTAATGCATCAGCGCAACATCCTCGCGCAGCGCCCGGCCGCGGGCCAGCGCGGCCGCCACGTCGGCGCGTCGCGTGCCGGCGTACCCGGGCGCGGCAAGGCGTGCCCATTGCTCGCGCAGTGCGGCCAGCGCCTGTTCGACGCGCGCGGCGATGCTGATCGGCCACACCCGTGTGAACACCAGATAGACGACCACGTTGCCGATCAGGATGCCGATCGTCCGGTCCCGCGCGATCGTCAGATCGAAGGCGGGCTCCGCGCCCTGGATCACGCAGAGGAAGAACGCGAACGCGATCTGAAAGCCCGCATACGCAATGCGCGGCGAGCCGAATGCAACCCACGCCGACAAGCCCGCGCCGATGGCCACGACCGCCATCAACTCGCCGATCGAGGTCAGCGCGGGCATCAGGAACACGATCGCTGCGGTGCCCGCGAGCGCGCCGGCGATACAACCGGCGATGCGCAGCGCCAGTTTCTCGACGGTCTCGGCGGTGCTGCCGAGCGACACGACGTAGACAGTGATGAAGCAGGTGTGGATGCCGGGCCAGTCGAGCTGCGAGTACAGCAGATAGCAGAACATCGCCGCGACTGTGGTCTTCAGCGCGTAGCGGACGTGGTCGAGATTCGTGAAAGCGTCGGCGGCGAAGAAGCCGGCGTGCGGCGCGGGCGGCGCCGGTTGCGAGGGCGCGTCGTGCGCGGCTCCGGATTCGACAGTGGGCTCGGCAAACCGCGTGATCGTATCGTGCAGCGTGTCGGCTACCGCACGTGCGAGCGGAGTGAGCGGCGCCGACGAGGGCAACGTCAGTTCGATGTCGACCGGGTAGCCGCCAGCGTCGAGCATGCGCGCCATCTCCTCCAGCGTAGTCGCGATCGGTTCGACGAACGAAGCCGGCAGGCGCGCCGACGCTTCGCCGCACGCGAGGTCGACCGCGGCTAGCAGCATGACGCTCGACACCGCGGCACGTTGGAGCGCAACGACATCGGCTCGCAGCGACGTTCCTTCCAGAGCGGACATCTTCAGCCACGAGCCGATCTCCGCGTTGCCTTTGCGCAGCGCCGCGTCGAGCGCATCGCGCGTGGGGCCGGGTTCGCGCAGGCCACGCGCGGCGAGGCGCAGACGTTCGGCCAGTTCGCGCGACGCGAGCCGACGCGGCGACGGCGCGCACACGAGACTGACCGCGACCGACATACCGGCCGGAATCGCGACGAACAGCCACGCATACAGCAGCGCGCGAGTCGCCAGTTCGCCGACCGGCACGCGGCCCAGTTGGTCGAGCGCAAAGCCGACGATCATCGCGACGATGGCGCCCACCGGCCGTAGCTTGCTTGCCGACGTGACGAACAGCAGACTCGCCGACAGCAAGGCCATGGCCGCGACGCGCAACGGCGGATAGTCGACCACGACGATAGCCACCGCCAGCACGAGGCCGATTACGATGCTGACGAGCACCAGAAGCGCCACGCCGGTCACGAAGCTGGTGGTCCGGTCGGGCCGGATCATGAAGAACACGATGTAGGCCGACAGTGCCGCTTCGGGCGTGCCGTACGCGCTCGTGACCCATACCGTCAGTGCGCAGATCAGCGCGACGCGTGCCGCGGTCGCGGCGCGTCCGGGAAAAGGCGCAAGGAGTTTCAACAGGTCGGCGACGCCGGGCCGCAGCGGACGCTCGACGTAACCGGCGGCGGCCGCGCTGTCCATGTCAACGGCACGCCGCGCCATGCCTCACCTCGACGATCGCACTCGCGCCGACGCGCACCAGTCGCTCGGCCGGTTCGTCGAGCAGCACGCGCACCGGGAAGCGCTGCGCGACTCGCACCCAGTTCACCGACGACTGCACCAGCGGCAGCGAGCGCGGCAGGTTGAGCCGATCCGTATCGGAGACCCCCGCGCTGATGCCGACGACCTTGCCGTGAATCGGCTGGCTGCGGTCGATCATCGAATACACGGTCGCGCAATCGCCAGGCGCGATCCGTGAGAGTGCGCCTTCGCGAAAGTTCGCGACAGCGAACCATTCGTCCGCGTGGACGAGGGTGAAGATCGACTGATTCGGTGCGACCGTTTCACCGGCCAGCACGAAAAGGCCGGTGACGTAGCCGTTGTGCGGCGCGCGCACCACGGTTTCATCGAGATTGTGCTGGGCGAGCGCGAGCGCGGCTTCGCGCGCGTGCACGGCGGCGATTGCATCGGCATCGTCGCCGATCGTCTGGGCGCTCGCCTGCTTCTGCTCGCGCGCCTGACTGAGCGACAGCCCGGCTTCGTGCTGCGCAACCTGCGCCTGATCGAGTTGCTGGGCCGGTACGTAGCCTTTCGCCGCCAGCGGCGCGAGGCGCTCCACGTTGCGCGTCGCGAGCGCGTAGGTGTGCGCCGCCTTGCTGGCCTGATCTCCGGCGACCGCCGCGTTGGCGCGCTCGCCCGTGATCGTCCTGCGACGAGTTTCGAGCGCTGCGCGCGCGAGCTCGAGATCGGCCCGCGCCTGCGCGACGATGAGGCGGTACGGCACGGGATCGATTTCGAACAGCAGGTCGCCTTGTGCGACCCGCTGGTTTTCCTGCACCGCAAGCCTGACGATGCGTCCGCCGACCGGTGTCGCGATATGCACGACGTCGGCGTCGATCGTCGCGTCGTCGGTGGAGGGGAAGCGCGTCGTGCGGTCGTAGGCGAAATACGCGGCCGCAAGGCCGATCAGGATAATCGCGCCCGCGATCAGGCGGCCTTTGAGCGGAGCCCTCGATGTGCCGGCCATTTTCATAGCAGGTGTCCCGTGCCCGAAAGCCAGACGAGCACCGCGACCGTGAGTCCGATCGCGAGGCAGACGGAAAGCTGAAGCGGGACGATCGATGCCCAGCCTGTCGCAACGAACAGGCGATGGGCGAGCAGCGCCGCGAGCAGGCCTATTACGCCGCCGAGCAGCCAGATAGGGAAGTACGCGCCGAAGATCTCGAACGATGGCGCGCCGCGCAGCACGCACCCGGCCAGCAACAGGCTCGGGGCGGCGATGACCGCCAGACGCTGGGTGCCGCGCATAGCTACGTTTGTCATACGTTCCAAGGCCGAGCAGGGCATCGCCGCAGCGACACGATCGTCGCGCGTTGCGAGAATCGCAATATCTGAAGAGGACTTTACCAGTAGCCGACGGTCGATTGGATCGTCCGAGGTACTTTCTCTCCTCCATAAATACACCAGGAGCCCGGCGCGGAAAAGGGGACGAGGCGTTGCTGGCTGGCGGAAGACTTTCCGGGGAAGTGTGCTGTCGGGCAACTCGAAGGCAAATTTGAGCCGGGGAGACAATGAAAAACGGGCAAAGCGCCGTACGCTTTGCCCGTTGTCTTTCAGAACTGAAGCGCGGTGCGCTCCAACGGTGTTCAGATCACCCGCTCACGCAACCACGCCGAGCCGAGGTCGATCACCGTCACGACGACGATCACCATGATCATCACGGCGGCCGTCTGCGCATAGTTGAACGAGCGGATCGCCTCGTACAGCACGACCCCGATGCCGCCCGCGCCGACCATGCCGACCACCATCGCCGAGCGCACGTTCGACTCGAAGCGATACAGCGCGTACGAGATCCACAGCGGCAGCACTTGCGGCAGCACCGCATAGACGATTTCGTCGAGGCGCGTGGCGCCGGTGGCGCGCACGCCTTCGGCCGGGCGCGGATCGATTGCCTCGACCGCTTCGGCGAACAGCTTGGCGAGCACGCCCGTCGTATGTACCCACAGCGCGAGCACGCCGGCGAACGGCCCCAGGCCGACCGCGACGATGAACAGCATCGCGAAGACCATTTCATTGATCGCGCGGCACGCGTCCATCAGGCGGCGCACCAGTTGCAGAAGCCATTGCGGCGCGAGATTGTGGGAGGACATCAGTCCAAAAGGCACCGCGCAGACGAGCGAAAGCGCGGTACCCCAGATCGCGACCGCCAGCGTCACGTACATCTCGTGCAAGTAGGTGCGCCACTCGGTGAAGTCGGGCGGAAAGAAGTCCGCCGCGAACGTGCCCATGTTGGCGGAGTCGCTGAGCAGATCGAGCGGACGCATGTCGGCGCCGTGCCACGCGCCGCCGAGCACCGCAAGCACCGCGATCCAACCGAGCAACGACCACCAGCTGCGCTTGCCGGCACGATCTTTCGATTGCGCCGCCTGAGCGGCGGCCGCTTCGCTCGCGCGCGCCGGCGACACGATCAGATCGGTCGTGTTCATTGCTTCTGCTGTGCGGCGCCGAGCGCGCTCAGCTTCGCGTCGAGCGCGGCCAATTGCGTCTTGCGGTCGCTATCTGACAGATGCGTATCGCTCTCGATCTTCTGCTTCTGCTGGAACAGCACGATCTGGCGGATCGGCAGCAGTTGCTGATCCGACGATGCCGAGAAGCCGCTGTAACCGGTGATGGCGGCCATCACTGCTTTTTCGTGCGGACCGGTCTTCGCGTAGTTCAGGAAGAATGTGCGCAGCTTGTCCTTCGTCGCTTGAGGCAGATCCTTGCGCCACACCAGCGGGTCCGACGGAATCAGCGGCGAGGTCCACAGCACACGCACCTGCGCGTACTTGTCCGGATGCTGTTGCTTCAGCGTGTCCATCATCTCGCTGTTGTTGGTCGCGATGTCGATCTTGTTGTTGACGACGGCCAGAAGATTCGCCTCATGGCTCGACGGCAGCACGCTCTTGAACGACGTTTTGACCGGCGCGTTGTGCTTCGCGAACAGGTAGTAGCCCGGCACCAGCGTGCCCGAGGTCGAGTTCGGATCGCCGAAGCCGAGCGTGACGCTCTTCGTGTCCTTGAACACGTCGTCGAGCGTCTTGAAGCGGCTGTTCACATTGGTGATCAGCAGCGAGTAGTAGCCGCTTTGGCCGTCCGCGTGCTCGACTTTGGCAAATACTTCGCCATTCGAACGATCGACGGCTTCGATCGCCGACGCATTGCCGAAATAGCCGACCTGCACCTTGTTGAAGCGCATGCCTTCGATGATGCCCGCGTAGTCGGTCGCGAAGAATGCCTTCACGTCCAGGCCGGTCTGTTTCCTCATGTCATCGATCAGCGGTTCCCAGCGTTGCTTGAGCACCGCCGACGAATCGGTCGAGATGATGCCGAGGTTGATGTCCTCGGCGTGGGCCGCGGCGACACAGGTAAAAGCGGCAGCGCCGGCCGCGAGCGTGATCAGGGAGCGCAGGAGTTTCATCGGTTGAGGTCCGGTTGAGTGGATGGAGCGAATCAGGAGGTCGCGACGGCGTGCGCGCTTCAGTTCGACGGCGCGGCGTTCAGCGCGAACGCGTAGCGCGCGGCGGCGGGGCCGGTGTCCGGCCGCGCGGGGGCGGCGGTGTCGGGGGCGTCGGGCGCGTCGTGAGTGTCGTCGGCGTCGTGCGTCGCGTCGTCGAACAGTTCGCGCGCATCGTCGCCGTAGAGTTTCTTTAGCACCGCCGGCGTCAGCGCATTGGAAGGGCCGTCGTAGACCACCTTGCCGCGACGCAGTGCGACTGTGCGCGGGCAGTACTGCATCGCGATATCGACCTGGTGCAGCGACACCAGCACCGTGATCCGATGCTCGACGTTCAGCGCTTGCAGCATGTCCATCACGCGACGCGACGACTCGGGATCGAGCGACGCGATCGGCTCGTCGGCGAGGACGATTTGCGCGCGCTGCACCAGCGCCCGCGCGAGCGCGGCCCGTTGCTGCTGACCGCCCGACAGGTTCGCGGCCCGCTCGCGCGCATGCTCGCCGATGCCGACCTCGTGCAGCGCGGCCAGCGACAACGCGCGCTCCGCCCGCGGGAAGCGGCCGGAGAGACGCCGCCACCACGGCAGGCGTGCGAGCGCGCCGATCAGCACGTTGGTTTCGACCGACAGCCGGTTCACCAGATTGAACTGCTGGAACACGAAGCCGATGTCGCGGCGAATGCTGCGTACTTCACGCACGATGCGGCCGTTCTGCTGGATCGGCCGGCCGAGAATCTCGATCTGCGACGGCTGCGCGTCCGACGCGGTAAAGCCCGCGATATGCCGCAGCAACGTCGATTTTCCCGAGCCCGACGCGCCGATCAGCGCGACCATTTCACCGGGCGCGACGCGCAGATCGATTTCGTCGAGCGCTTTACGGCCGTTGCCGAACGTTTTGCTCAAACGTTCGATTCGAATAGCTTCCCGGATCGCTTCCATCTGTATTCCCTCGATGCATCCGGACACTGCCGGCATGTGTGGGTCTCATTCTAGAAAGCGACTGTGACGGTTGAGTGAAGGCATCGCAACGTCTAGACGACTATATCTTTCTGTGTCGAATTTTCCCGCGGCGTCATGTGTCGTCGGGATGGCAGAACGAAGTCAGCTTGAAGTCGCTGATTTGAACGGAGAGTGACATACGGATGACATGATTTGCGATTCTCGCTGACGCTACGGAAGGCGTGAACGCGAAACTGGCGGCGATGGATGCTTCGTGGACGCAACACTAACCAGTTTCGATCCCTGTCGATAAAGGCGGCGCAATGCCGCCTTTTTTTCGCCCTGCGCCAGCAGGAATATGCAATTGAAATCGAGATACCCGACACAGTCGTTAATAGTTGTATCGAGTTCATCGGCGACATGGCCTATGCGAAGTGGTGGTGCCGGTTCGTCGCGTGACACGGCGCGCGATCTGCCACGACGCACCGCCCAAATGAAAGCCCCGCCGAAGCGGGGGCATGGTTGACGTGCGTCTATATGATCTTCAATCCGTTTTGATCGAATCGAGGTCGCGCAGGAACTCGTTTTGCTGCTTCCGAATTGAATAGTGGCAACGGGCCGCCATCACATCATATAGTTCTATGTGATTTCTTTTTGCTCTTTCCTTTGCTGACGGATATTCAATTTTAATCGCAAGATCGCAAGCTTTCACAGCGTCATCTTGCACTCGCATATAACGGATCAACTCGATCTTGTTCGTTCTGGAAACGCCGTGCGCGACCAAAATTGCATTAGAAACCTTCTTGTTATCAGCCTCCAGGCTCCTGGCATGATCTTCGTAACAATCGAAGTCTCCGAATCCACCACCGCCTAGATATTGTAGACAGTTCGAATCATCTATAGCTTCGTCGGCATATATTGAATGAAAGCCGCCCAAAGCCACTACTAATACAAAACATTTGATAAGTCTATATGACAATGCCTTTCCCGTGCTGTGCATCATAATTCCCTGTTTCAAAAAGTCGTGCCTCAAGTGCGCGCCTCCATTCAATTCCTCGCGCGCGATACGCGCGAATATAGGCCGGTAATTTACCGTATTCTGCGGTGTTGACCTTGTCAACCAGCTCTGCAATTCCATGTCCCGGTCCGGCGTTAAAAGCCATGCTTACTAGTGCATCATATTCATACTGGAGCAACGGAACCCGTATCCGGCGATTAATGGCAGACTCACATTCTTCAAAATTTGTTTTTGCGAGTTGTCGCGCACGCTCCACTGAAATCACATCGCCAACGTGCAGATGATCTGAGGGAAGAACCTTATGCCCGAATCCAACTGTAGGATATCCCTTGCTATCAACATAGACTTTAAGGATCATCCCATCAACAACGGGCAAGCCCTTATAAGTTCCGTTCAAAACGCCACTTTCACACACGGCCATAAACGCCAATCCATCATTCGAAAGACGCCAGGGTTTGCCGTGCCTACTGCAATGCACGTCAACACACGAATTCGGGTCTGTATTTGTTAGTACTGTTGCAAGCGCATCAGGCATTGCGCCCCCTATGACCGATGTAAATGTCGATGGATTGCGCGCCGCGTGTCCTGTACCGGGCTGTACGCCCCGCGTGATCTGTAACGCCGTGCGTCAGTTCGCCCGATGGCAAACGGACCGTATAAAGGGTTTCGGGTAGCGCGCGCCCGTTGTGGTCTTTTAGCGTGAACTGTTCATCGAACGGGCCCGCAGATCGATTGCGACAGCGGCATTCGTCGTCTTGCCCTAAAGCCCGCGTCATGTCGTAACCAGTTGGGAGAGCCCTGATCGCATTAATCGAAATCCACTCTCCGGTTTTCTTGTTCGTCGTCATTGCGTGAGGCATATCAGTAAATCCTTTGTATATCTTGAATGTAATACGACAACCAAGACATTCCCGGCCATCTGATCCCTCGAACATATCCGAAAAGCCAGCCTTCATTTCTTCAATGATCTCCTTTGCGGAGCGCATTCTTTCGTACATTGGACATCCATAGGTTAATTGTCGATCTCAGACCATCAGACCTCGACCATGCGTAACAATGGCACCAGTGTCCGACGGGCTATGGTTCAGGTTGAAGCACACCCGCGAATAAACCATCCAAGATGCTTAGCCGTCAACCGCCTTAAATCGGGATAAGGGCGTTTTGACAACTATTTACGACTGTGTCCGGTATCTTGATTTCTATTGCATATTCCTGCTGGCGCAGGATGAAAGAATGGCGACATTGAGTCGCCCTATCGTTATGGATTGAACCCGGTCAGTGCTTCGTTGAGGAAGGATTCGTAACGGCCACTCTGTCCAAAACGGGCTTATCCCGATTTAAAGCGGTTGACCGTGGTCCGTTTCGATGATTAATTCGCGAGGCGTCGTCTGAAAACTCTTGAGGAGTGTAATGGAGCAACTGAATCAGCAAAGCAGTGGAAAGGATTGGACAGTCGAGGAAGAATGCGACCTTTGCCGTATCACCTATTTCGATCTATTCAAACTTCCCGCCGACGCCGCGCGCTCAGGCCCTGAACGCTGGAACCGGCGAGTTCTTTCCGTTTGACAGGGTTCGTAAGATGAAATCCGGTTATGCCATGGCCGAAGCGCTGGGTTACGCATGGGCGTGCAATTGTCGCGGACGCAAGGCAGCGCCGAAGTTTGAGGAACTCGAGCAATATTTCGAGCTTGTTGACGCGAAGACCAAGTCTCCCGTCGAAGGGATGACCTATAGGCTATCCAGCGATGGTCAATGTCTTGTCGACGACGCGACGCTGGCAGGCGGGAGAACGCGCGCGTTCTCATTGAAGCGGCATCCGAATCTAACCTTCGTGGCGTGGCGTGAGGGGGATGTGCGAGGAGCGGCGCAATCAGCCAGGAGGTGCGATTGCTTGCCGCGATCGCTTACGGGGAGGCATCCACGGCCAACGACCCGCATGAAATCGGGGGAATTGCGTTTGCCGTGGCAAATCGGTGTCGTGCATGGGGCGGAAAGACCGTGTCCGAGTTGCGCGCCGCAGACCCGAACTATTCCTACGCATGGGATGGTTCCAACGCTAGATTCAACAAATTGATGCGTGCCACTGACAGTGAAATTGAACCGAATCCTGGGATTAAGCTGGCTCTCGATTGGGCTCAAAAGGCATTAGCCAACGATGGACCGGACCCGTCGAACGGTGCATTCTGGTGGGACGGGCTGGACTTCAAGACCAGATACGCGAGCCGTCCCAAGGTGCTAGACGGGTTCAAATGGGGCTCCCCATCTGACAACATTTTCGGCGTGCCAGAGAAGCGGCGCGAAGTCATCAAGTATTGGAGAGTCCGTAATAAGAAGACTGGGCAAATCGTCGACGGCGGCGAACGCGGCCGCTACGATTCGGTATGGGTTTCGACGGCCGCTCACGGTGGCACCGTATTTTGGCGGCACAACCCAGATTACCTGAACGCTAACGGAGCAAAGGCATACCGATGAAATCCACCGTGATGCTGATGGCGGCTCTGGCCGTCATGTCGAGCAATGCACACGCGGTCCGATCTTACGACAGTTACGATGCGCTCTATTCCGCCCAGCCGGGCGTGGTGTTCGGTGCCCCGATCAAGCAACCTGCCGGGCCTCTCCAACTTTATTCAGATCTCGGGGGGCAGGGTAGTTACACGGAACTGAGAACCACTCTGGACGGAAAGCCTGTGCGAATCGAGGTTGCAGAGAATCGCATAACGGTCAATGGCAAAAGCTATCGCTTTGCGCGCGCGACGACGTTTCCGGATGAGTATGCAATAGACATTTATCCGGGCAACGCTCAGGTGTTCTTGGCGGGAGGGACGAGCAATCGTCCTCCGCTTCTGTGTATGGAAGAGTACGGCAGTGGTTCAGGCGAAGCCGACCGGCACCAGCAGATATTCCTTTTGGTGAACCCTCTAGCTCGCAAGCCGACATTGTTGCATCTGCCAAGTCTGCTTTCGTCATGTCTGGCTGTAGTGGCGACGAAGGACGGCAAGCTTGCCTTTCCGAAGAACAGTTACCTGTTCGATGATGCACAAGAATCCCGCGTTGGGTTGTTAGTGACGTACTACGCGTTTGAGAATCAGCGCTTTGTCCCGGTCCCGGCTCTAAGCCAACTTCGGCTCAGATTTGCGCAGCCAGAGATACCGTTTCAATTTTCGGTCCAAGACAAGAACTAAGCGACCGACCATCTCCCCTCGCGCCGGCTTACTTACAGAGCCGGTATCGGGTTGCCGATCTGAGGACTGTCACTTGCAGATGATGTGAGCATCCTACGATGGTGAACCGCTTTGGTTTTCTGGACATGTAGCAGTGTTAGTGTCTGGCCTTTCATGAGCCTTATGCCGACGACCGAAGACTGTGCTGCCGGGCAAATTCGCCCAGTGTTAAATCGTCCAGCGCCATGTGAGGCCGGGTCTCATTGTAGTCCCGCCGCCAGGCCTCGATCTGGCGTTTCGCTTCCGCCAGAGATTCGAACCAGTGCAGGTTCAGGCATTCGTCCCGGAATGAGCAACCGTTGAATGTTTGGATGAAGCTGTTATCCGTCGGTTTGGCTGGACGGCTGAGGTCGATCTGTACCTTGTAGTGGTACGCCCATATGTCCAGCAGACGACCAGAGAACTCGCTCCCGTTGTCGGCGCTTTCCGGGAAGTCCAGTCAATTCCGTGCTTCCGAGTCTGGTTAACTGTGCGTTAGTCCGACGAGTTTCGTTTCCCGGCATGCCCGAGTCGATGTTTACGAATTCACGGGGTGCGTCAGCTGCGTCAAGCGTTTGCATCTGCTTATCTCCTTGTCTCTAACCGCGGCACGGCCCACGCATCGACGCGGCGCTAGACCTCGATCCCACGCAGCTGCCGCTTGGCTGGACGCCCGCGCCTACTGACACACAGCCAGGCTATAGTGCGTCTTTCCCGGCCGCCCTTAAAAATCCCGACACCCCGGTCACGCCGTCATGCCGACACCTTTGAGCTTCCTTCCGGACAGTTTTGCCGAATATGAAGATCTCAAGTCAATCCTCGACCAGGGCAGGGCGAGCTTCGAAATCCGCGCGATCTGCGAGACCGAGGTACGCAGCCGGCGCTTTTCCATCTATACCGCGAGCATCGGTTCATCCGATCCGCTCGCGCCGGCCATTGGCTTTTTCGGCGGCATTCACGGGCTCGAGCGAATCGGTTCGCAACTCGTGCTCGACTATATGCGCTCGCTGCTCGCGCGGCTCGAATGGGACGAACTGCTGGTGCGTGAATTGCAGTCCATCCGGCTGATCTTTTTACCGATCGCGAATCCCGGCGGCATGTGGGCAGCGACGCGTGCCAATCCGCGCGGCGTCGACCTGATGCGCAACGCACCGCAAGACGCCGACGCGCGTGTGCCTCTGCTTGCGGGCGGCCAGCGCGTCGGCGCGTGGCTACCGTGGTATCGCGGCCGCGCGGGCGAGCCGATGGAGGTCGAGGCGGCCGCACTGCTGCACGTGGTCGAAACGCAACTCGCCGCGCGGCCGCTGAGCATCGCGCTCGATTGCCATTCCGGCTACGGCTGGAGCGACAGCATCTGGTTTCCGTACGCGCGAACCCGTCAGCAGATGCCGCATCTTCCCGAGATGTACATGCTGAAGAGCATGTTCGAACACGCGCATCCGCATCACGGCTACACGTTCGAGCCGCAAAGCCATCAGTATCTGCTGCACGGCGATCTGTGGGACTACGCGTACGACCGCACGCCGGTGCCGAACATCTTCCTGCCGATGACGCTCGAACTCGGCTCGTGGCTGTGGATCAAGAAGAACCCGCGCCAGTTGTTTTCGCGGCAGGGCATGTTCAATCCGGTCATGGAGCATCGCACCGCGCGCGTGCTGCGGCGCCATGCGAACCTGTTCGACTTCCTCGCGCGCGCGGCGTTTTCGTCGCGGCGCTGGCTGCCGCAAGGCAACCATCGCGAGCAGTTGCTGCAAAGCGCGCTCGACCACTGGTACAGGCCGGATCGCGAATGAGCACATGGATCCTGCTGCGCGGACTGACGCGCGAAACGCGGCATTGGGGGCGCTTGCCGGCGGCGTTGCGCGAAACCCTGGGCCAGAGCCCGGACGCCGCCACCCCCAACGCAACGACCACGACCGGCCTCCGTTTGCTGCTGCTCGATCTGCCGGGCAACGGTGAATATGTGCGGCGGCGCGCGCCCGCGAGCGTCGCGGGCATCGTCGCCTTCGTGCGGCAGGCGGCGCTCGAAACGGGCATGCCGGGCCCCTACAACATAATCGCGATGTCGCTCGGCGGCATGGTCGCGACCGACTGGGCACAGCGGCATCCCGGCGAAATCGAACGGCTCGTGCTGATCAATACGAGCATGCGGCCATTCAGCCGCATGCACGAGCGGCTGCGGCCCTCGGCGTGGCCGGGTCTGCTCGGCGTCGCCGCGCATTGGGGTGATGCAACCGATGCCGAGAGCGGTATCCATCGCCTCACGTGCAACAACCTCGACACCTTGGGAGCCGATCTCGCCGCTTGGACCAACATCCGCCGCAGCGCACCGGTGAGTCGCGCGAATGCGCTGCGGCAATTGTGGGCGGCCGCCCGCTTTAGCGCGGCGCCCGCCGCGCCGGGGTGTGCACTGCTGATTTTGTCATCGGCGGCAGATGGGCTCGTCAATCCGGTCTGTTCGGCGAAGCTCGCGTCGGCGTGGGGCGCGCCGCATCGCGAGCATCCGTGGGCCGGCCACGACTTGCCGCACGACGATCCCGCGTGGACCGCCGCGCAGATTCGCGCGTGGCTCACTCAGCGCGCCGACGACAGCAATGCGGCCGTGCCGGGACCCGCACCGGCCAAGCCCGCGCGTTGAGCCTCGCGCGGCATTGCCGCGCCGCAGCGACGCGGCCCTTTCCAACCCAACTGTGACAATTCTTCGACGACCCGTCAGCGGGTATTACCTGACTGCGCGAAACGGACGCATTGCACACTGCAGGCGCATAATTCCAAGTCAGACGTTGCCTGCGAATCACGCGATACTCACCATTGCCGCCAGCCAGGGGAGTCGATCATGCAAGCAAAGAACGAAGAAGCCGTCACGCACCTGCTGAACGATGTCGTCGAATTTGCGCGGGGGCGGTTGCCGGAACCGACCTTCAATATCGTCGAACCCTTCCTGCGGCATTACTACGATTTCGTCGACGCAGGCGATCTGCAAAGCCGCTCGATCGCCGATCTGTACGGCGCGGCGCTCGCCCACTGGCAGACCGCGCAGCGCTTCGTGCCGGGCGAGCAGCGGCTGCGCGTATATAACCCGATCCTCGAACAGCATGGCTGGCATTCCGATCACACGGTGATCGAGATCGTCAACGACGACATGCCGTTCCTCGTCGATTCGGTCTCGATGACGGTCAACCGCCATCGGCTCGCGCTGCATTCGGTCGTGCATCCGGTGTTCCGGGTCTGGCGCGCGGCGGACGGCAGCATCACACGCGTGAGCCAGGGCGCCGAAGAAGCCGGCGATACGCGCTCGCATCTGACCTCGTGCATCCATTTCGAAGTCGATCGTTGTGGCGATGCCGCAAAACTCGACGCGTTGCGCGACGATATCGCCCGGGTGCTCGGCGACGTGCGCGCGGCGGTCGAGGACTGGCCGAAGATCATCGAACGCGCGAAGCAGACGATTCAGGATATGAAGGCGCGCGAGACCGGTCCCGAGGGCGTCGAAGCGCGCGCGTTCGTCGAATGGATGGTCGCCGATCATTTCACGTTCCTCGGCCAGCGCGATTACGAACTGGTGCAGCTCGATGGCGGCTATGGTTTGCGGGCGGTGGCGGGCTCCGGTCTCGGCATTCTGCGCGATGCGCAGGGTGCGGGCGGCGCGCCGGAAGTTACGCCGTTGCCGCCGGCGGCTGCGGAGATCATCTCAGGCTCGTCGCCGATCTTCCTGACCAAGGCCAATTCGCGCGCCACGGTGCACCGGCCCGGCTATCTCGACTATGTCGGCATCAAGCTGAGCGGCGCCGATGGCAGGGTGACGGGCGAACGGCGCTTCATCGGCCTGTATACGTCGACCGCTTATTTCGTGTCGGCCGCGGAGATTCCGATCGTGCGGCGCAAATGCGCGAATATCGTCAGACGCGCCGCATTCCTGCCGAAAGGTCATCTGGCGAAATCGCTGGTCACGGTGCTCGAAACTTATCCGCGCGACGAACTGTTCCAGGCCGACGAAGATCAGCTGTACGACACCACCCTCGGCGTGCTGCGTTTGCAGGAGCATCAGCGCACGCGGCTGTTCGTGCGGCGCGATCGCTTCGATCGCTTCGTGTCGTGCCTCGTGTTCGTGTCGCGCGACAAGTACAACACCGATCTGCGGCAACGCATCGCGAATCTGCTCGCCGACGCGTTCAATGGTGAGAACGTCGAATTCACGCCGCTGCTGTCGGAGTCGACACTCGCGCGAATTCATTTCGTCGTCCATGCCAAAGCGGGCGGCATGCCGAGCGTCGATACGCGCGAGCTCGAAGCGCGCCTCGTGCAGGTCGCGAGACGCTGGCAGGACGAGCTGGCCGACGCATTGCTCGACGCCTACGGCGAAGAGCAGGGCAACCGTTTGCTGCAGCACTACACTGACTCGTTTCCGGCCGGCTATCGCGACGACTATCCGGCGCGCACGGCGGTGCGCGATATCGAACTGATCGAGCGCGTGCAAGGCAGCGAGCGGCTCGCAATGAACCTGTACCGGCCGATCGAATCGGGACCGCGGGCGTTCCGCTTCAAGGTGTATCGCGCGGGCATGCCGATCGCGCTGTCGCGCAGCTTGCCGATGCTCGAACATCTGGGCGTGCGCGTCGACGAAGAGCGGCCTTATCTGATCGAGGCGCCGGGCGCGATGCCCGCGTGGATCCACGACTTTGGCCTCGAAGTTGCGGACGATGCCGAGTTCGACATCGAGCGGGTCAAGGATCTGTTCGAGCAGGCGTTCGAGCAGGTGTGGACCGGCACGATCGAAAGCGACGACTTCAACCGCCTCGTGTTGCGTGCGCAGCTCAATGCGCGCGAGGTGACGATTCTGCGCGCGTACGCGAAGTACTTGCGCCAGGTCGGTTCGACGTTCAGCGACGCGTATATCGAACGCGCGGTGACCGGCAATCCGGCGATTGCGCGCATGCTCGTGGACCTGTTCGTCGCGCGCTTCGATCCGGCGCTCGGCACGGTACGCGAAGCCCGCGTCAACGCCTGTCTGGAGTCGATCGACAGCGCGCTCGACCAGGTGCCGAATCTCGACGAAGACCGCATCCTGCGGCAGTTCCTCGGCGTGATCAAGGCGACCAAGCGCACCAACTACTACCGCCACGACGCTCAGGGGCAACCGAAGCCGTACCTGTCGTTCAAGTTCGATCCCGCGCAGGTGCCCGGCCTGCCCGAACCGAAGCCGATGTTCGAGATATGGGTCTATTCGCCGCGCGTCGAGGGCGTGCATCTGCGAGGCGGGCGCGTTGCGCGCGGCGGCCTGCGCTGGTCGGATCGGCGCGAGGATTTCCGCACGGAAGTGCTTGGCCTGATGAAGGCGCAGATGGTGAAGAACGTCGTGATCGTGCCGGTCGGCTCGAAGGGCGGCTTCGTCGTCAAGAATCCGCCGCCGCAGAGCGAGCGCGATGCGTGGATGCGCGAAGGCGTCACGTGCTATCAGACCTTCCTGCGCGGCTTGCTCGACGTAACCGACAATCTGGCGGGCACCGACGTCGTGCCACCGCCTGACGTGGTGCGCCATGATCCCGACGACCCTTATCTGGTCGTCGCCGCCGACAAGGGCACGGCCACGTTCTCCGACTACGCGAATGCAATTTCGCATGAGTACGGATTCTGGCTCGACGACGCGTTCGCGTCGGGCGGCTCGGTCGGCTATGACCACAAGAAAATGGGCATCACCGCGCGCGGCGCGTGGGAGTCGGTCAAGCGGCACTTCCGCGAAATGGGCGTCGACACGCAGAGCCAGGACTTCACGGTGGTCGGTGTCGGCGACATGTCGGGCGACGTGTTCGGCAACGGCATGCTGCTGTCTGCGCATATCAAGCTGCTCGCCGCGTTCGATCACCGCCATATCTTCCTCGATCCGAATCCCGATCCCGCCGCGAGCATGGCGGAACGTGCGCGGCTCTTCATGCTCGACCGCTCCAGCTGGGCGGATTACGATCCGTCGCTGATCTCGGCGGGCGGCGGCGTGTTCCCGCGCAGCGCGAAGACGATTCCGTTGTCGCCGGCGGTGCAGGCGGCGCTCGGCACCAGCGCCGCGGCGCTGTCGCCGGCCGAGCTGATGCGGGTGATTCTGCAGGCGCCGGTCGATCTGCTTTATAACGGCGGCATCGGCACCTACGTGAAGGCGAGCCTTGAGACCAACCAGCAGGCGGGCGATCGTGCGAACGACGCGATCCGCGTGAACGGTGCCGACCTGCGCTGCAAGGTGGTGGCCGAGGGCGGCAATCTCGGCTTGACGCAACTCGGCCGCATCGAGTTCGCGCAGCACGGCGGCCGCATCAATACCGATGCGATCGACAATTCGGCCGGTGTCGATTGCTCGGATCACGAGGTCAACATCAAGATTCTGCTGGGTCTCGTCGTCGCCGATGGCGAGATGACGGAGAAGCAGCGCAATGCGCTGCTTGCAGAAATGACCGATGAAGTCGGTCTGCTCGTGCTGACGGACAACTACTACCAGACGCAGGCCTTGTCGATCGCGGGCCGCTTCGGCGTCGAGCTGCTCGATGCCGAAACGCGTTTGATGCGCTATCTGGAGAAGGCGGGGCGGCTCAATCGCGTGATCGAGTTTCTGCCTACCGACGAAGACGTCGCCGAGCGTGCGGCCGCGAAGCAGGGACTGACGACACCCGAGCGCGCGGTGCTGCTCGCGTACAGCAAGATGTGGCTCTATGACGCGCTGCTCGAATCGTCGATGCCGGAGGACCCGCTCGTCAGCGACATGCTGATCGAGTACTTTCCGAAGCCGCTGCGGCAGCGTTTCCGCGAACCGATGCAGCGCCATCCGCTGCGCCGTGAAATCCTCGCGACGCATCTGACCAATGCGCTCGTGAATCGCGTCGGCTGCGAGTTCGTGCATCGGCTGATGGAGGAGACCGATGCGCAGCCCGGCGACATCGTGCGTGCGTGCATCATGGCGCGCGACGTGTTCGATCTCGATCAGATCTGGCGCAGCATCGACGCGCTCGACAACCGCGTCGCCGACGACGTGCAGGCGCGCATGTTCGCAGAGGTCGCGCGGCTCGTCGAACGTTCGGCGCTGTGGTTCCTGCGGCATCTGCAAACGGGCGCAGCCAACGGCGACGTGAGCGGCCTGCTCGCACGCTGTCGCGATGCCGCGCAGCGTCTCGCGCCGCAATGGCCGGCGCTGTTGCCGGCCGCTGATCTCGAAGCGTTGTCGGAGCGGCAGCGGGCGTTCGTCGATGCGGGTGTCGATAGCGATCTCGCGGTGCGGATCGCGAGCGGCGAGGTGTCGGCCGCGCTGCTCGATATCGCCGAAGTCGCGTCGACGTGCGAGCGCAATCTCGAACAGGTCGCGGGCGTCTACTTCGCGCTCGGCACGCTGCTGAACTACAGCTGGATCAGCGAGCGCGCCGCTTCGTTGCCGGCGCCGACGCATTGGGACATGCTCGCGCGCGCATCGGCGCTCGCTGAACTCGCACGCCTCAAGCGCGCGCTGACCACGAGCGCGTTGGCTGGCGCGACCGATGCGTCGACGCCCGATTCGCTGGTGCAAACGTGGCGCGAGAAACGCGCGGCGCAGCTCGAGCGTTATACGCGTCTGCTGACCGATTTGCGTGCGACGGGTGGCGCGAGTCTTTCGGTGCTGCTGGTGGTCGTGCGGGAGATGGCGGCGCTCGAGCGGGCGTGAGCCGCGCGAATGGTGGAAAGGGCGCTTCGGGTGCTGGCGGCACGGCGACACATCAGGTCCGATTCCTGCGGCCTAGTGTGTCGTTGTCATCCATAATACCGGGTGCTTGCCGATCGCTTCGGTCGTGCAATCGCCAACAATACCCAGCACCTTCACGGACGTCCGCCCGCAGATGAAAGAAGAATCGCCGAAAGCCATTTTCTACGCGCTCGCCGCCAACCTCGGCATCGCCGTCTGCAAGTTCGCCGCGGCGTCGTTCACCGGCTCCGGCTCGATGTTCGCCGAAGCGATTCACTCCACTGCCGACTGCGGCAATCAACTGCTGCTGCTTTTCGGGCTGCGCGAAGCGCGCAAGCCGGTAAGCCCTTTGCATCCGATGGGCAGCGGCCGCGAAATCAACTTCTATTCGCTGCTGGTTGCGTTGCTGCTGTTTTTCGTCGGCGGCGCGTTTTCGGTGTATGAGGGCGTGCATCGGCTCATTGCCCGCGAGCCGTTGCAGTTTGCGTTCGTCGCGTTGGCGGTGCTCGGTGTGTCGGTGGTGCTCGAAGCGCTATCGCTGTGGGGCGCGATCAAGGAGATTCGCAAGACGTATCCGGACAAGAATCTGTGGCAGTGGTTTCGCGAGACGCGCGAATCGGACCTGCTGGTCGTAGCCGGCGAAGATATCGCCGCGCTATTCGGTCTCGCGATCGCCTTCGTCGCTGTGCTATTGACGATGATGACCGGCAACCCCGTGTATGACGCGCTCGGCTCGGTCGGAGTCGGTCTTCTGCTGATGACGATCGCGTGGCTCGTCGCGCGTGAAGTGAAGTCGATGATCGTCGGCGAATCGGCGAGCCCGGAAGTGCGCAGCGCCATCGACGCGCATCTGCGCGCGCGTCCCGAGATTCGCAGCATCATCAACATGATCACGCTGCAGTGGGGACGTCACGTGGTGGTGGCGGTGCAGGCGGAAATGATCGACTATGCGAGCGGCCGCGCGATGGTCGATGCCATCAACGTCATCGAGGCCGACTTGCAGGCCACGTTTCCTCAGGTGCGCTGGGTGTTCTTCGAACCGGATGTGCCCCGTAGTTAACGAAGAGGGGGCGCAACGACCCGCACCGCAATTGCGGGCCATTCCGCCTGTGCTAACCGGATTTCAGTACGCGTGAAAGCGCTTATTTGAACCCTGCCACCGCATGCGGCACATACAATTCTTCGAGCCGCTGAATCTCTTCGCCGCTGAGCTTCAACGACAGCGCCGCGACCGCATCGTCGAGATGATGCAGCTTGGTTGCACCGACAATCGGCGCGGTAATCGGCTTCTTCTGCAGCACCCACGCTAGTGCAACCTGCGCGCGCGGCACGCCGCGCTCTTTCGCGATCTCGCTGACCCGCTCGACGATACGCCGATCCGCTTCCTGCGTCTGCGCGTACAGCGTGCGGCCGAACTCATCGGTTTCCGAGCGCGCGCTCTCGGTGTCCCAGTCGCGCGTCAAGCGTCCGCGTGCAAGCGGACTCCACGGAATCACGCCGATGCCTTCGCTCTCGCACAGCGGCAGCATTTCGCGCTCTTCCTCGCGATACAGCAGGTTCACGTAGTTCTGCATCGTCACGAAGCGGGTCCAGCCATTGCGCTGGGCCACCTGCAGCGCCTTGGCAAACTGCCATGCGTACATCGACGATGCGCCGATATAGCGCGCCTTGCCGGCCTTCACGACGTCGTGCAGCGCTTCCATCGTTTCTTCGATCGGCGTGCCGTAGTCCCAGCGATGAATCTGATACAGGTCGACATAGTCGGTACCGAGCCGCCGCAGGCTGTGATCGATCTCCGCCATGATTGCCTTGCGCGACAGCCCTGCGCCGTTCGGGCCCGGATGCATGCGGCTATTGACCTTGGTGGCGAGCACGAACTCATCGCGTTTCGCAAAGTCCTTCAGCGCACGGCCGACGATTTCCTCGCTGGTGCCGTCCGAATAGACGTTGGCGGTATCGAAGAAGTTGATGCCGTGATCGAGTGCCTGCTTGATGAATGGCCGCGCGGCTTGGTCGTCGAGCGTCCAGGTATGCGTGCCGCGCGAGGGCACGCCATAACTCATGCAGCCGAGACAGAGACGCGATACATCGAGGCCGGTGCGGCCGAGTTTCACATATTCCATCGTGTTGCTCTCCTATGGTGAAGCGCACAAACCCGCTGCGAGGGAAAGACCTTCGATTATAGGGAAACGACCGCAAGCGCGTCGTCGCGGGCCGCGGCCGCTTTCGATCGCTTCAAAGCAAATGGCGAGTGACGTGAACGACGGTTAAGAAAAGTCTGCAAAAGGCGTGGATTTGATGAAGCGTTGGACTTTCTGAAAAAGCGGTGGATAACTACGATCGTTAAATATCGACAAATTCAGAATAATTCAGAATTGTCTCGTAGTCGCCATTTGCTCTCCTTGATAACCTTTTGATGCCGTTGCATTGCGCAGGGCTTCATCGGGAATCACAGGTATAAGCAATGAATAACCGTTGTTATCGGCTTGTTTTCAGCACGCTTCGAGGTATGCTCACTGCCGTTGCAGAAACTGCGATCGGTCACGGGAACTCCAGTCGCGGTGAAACCGGCTTATCGGTTGCGTTACAGTCTGTCACACTCTTTGCAATGCGTCATGCGGCCTTTGCCGTGCTGGTGCTGTGCGGACTCGCGCCCGCGCTTTCAGACGCGCAGATTGTCCCATCAGGTACCCATGCGCCTGGCGTAGTCAGCACGGCAAACGGCCTGCCGCAGGTTAATATCAATAAACCGTCCGGTGCGGGTGTTTCTCTCAACACTTATTCACAGTTCGACGTCCAGAAGAATGGCGCGATTCTCAACAATTCGCCCGTTATAACGGGTACGCAATTGGCGGGGCAGATTAACGGCAATCCGAATTTCGAACCGAACGACGCCGCGAAAATTATCGTCAATCAGGTCAATAGCAATAATCCGTCGCTGCTGCGCGGTTATGTCGAGGTCGCGGGCCAGAAAGCGGCGGCTGTCGTGATCGCCAATTCATCGGGGCTGGTCGTGGACGGCGGCGGTTTCATCAATACCTCGCGCGGCATCCTCACGACCGGCAATCCGCTGATCGACGGCAGTGGCAACCTAACCGGGTTCAACGTTACGGGCGGCACGATCACGGTTCAAGGTGCGGGTCTGAACACCTCGAATATCGATCAGGTGGACCTCATCGCACGCGCGGTGCGGGCGAATGCGGCGATTTACGCCAATACGCTGAACGCCGTCGCGGGTGCGAACAGCGTCGATTACGCGAGCCTGAACGCGACGCCCATCACTGGAAGCGGAGCCGCGCCGGGCGTGTCCATCGACGTAGCGCAGCTCGGCGGCATGTACGCGAACCGTATCACGCTGGTCGGTACGGAGAAGGGTGTCGGTGTGGCCAATGCAGGCACGATCGCCGCGCAGGCGGGCGACCTCACACTGACGAGTTCGGGCCAGCTCGTGCAGTCCGGCACGATGAACGCAAGCGGCAGCATCGGTATCAGTGCGGCGAGCGTCGCGAATAGCGGCACGATCTACGGGCAGCGGAATACCACGATCGGCGCGACAGGCGCGCTGACGAACTCCGGAACACTTGCGGCGCAGCAGGACCTCATGGCGACGGCGGGCAGCGTCGCGTCGACGGGATTGCTCGGCGCGGGCGTCAATCCTGACGGCAGTCTGGGCAGCAGTGGCAATCTGTCGGTGACCTCGGCGGGGCTGCTGTCCGCTACGGGCCAGAACGTCGCCTCCGGCATCGTGACGCTTTACGGCGTGTCGCTCGATCTGGCCAATGCGCAGACGTGGGCAGGTACGGCGCTCGCGCTGACAGCGAGGGACGGTAACCTGAGCCTCGTCAACGCAATCACCGGCGCAGGCTCGTCCATTACGGCAAATGCGGCAGGCACGCTCGACAACAGCGGCGGCACCTTCAACGCGCCGCAACTTGCGATCCGTGCAGGCAACTTCACGAACCGCAGCGGCACGATCACGCAGACCGGCACGGGGCCGATTACGGTTACCGTCTCCGGCACGCTTGACAACACCCGCGGCTCATTGCAGACGAACAGCGCCGATCTGGTGCTGAGGCCTGCCACGATCCTCAACGACGACGGCACGATCACCAGTTCGGGCGCCGGAAGGCTGTCCGTGCAGACAGGCGCGCTGTCGAACAATGGCGGCACGCTTGCCACCAATGGCTCGCTCGACGTGCAGGCAGGAGCGGTGTCGAACCGGGGCGGCACGCTGGCGGCGCAGTCGTTGGCGGCATTCAGGGTTGGCTCGCTGGACAACAGTGCGGGTGGGCAGATCAGCGCCCGCGACGTATCGATTGCGGACACCGGGGCGTTCAGCAACGCCGGCGGCACCGTGCAGGCGGACGACACGTTAGGCATCAACGCACAGACGGTAGCGAACGACGGTGGCAGCATTTCCAACGCTGGTACGGGTACGACTACCGTCAGTGCGTCGGGTGCACTGTCGAACACAGCGGGCGGCCTGATTGGTGGCAACGGCGACGTGTCGGTGTCGGGCGGCAGCATCGACAATGGCGGCGGGTCGCTGGTCGCGGGCGGCGCGCTGGGCGCGCAGTCGGGCAGTACGCTGAACAATGCGGCGGGTCTCATCCAGTCGGATGGTGATGCATTTGTCTCCGCACAAGGTGCGCTCACCAATGCGGGTGGGCAGATCGGCACGAACGGCAGGTCGGCTACCCTGGAGATTGCCGGCGCATCGCTCGACAATTCTTCGGGCCGCATCGCCAATACCGGTACGGGCGCAACGACGGTCAGCGCTGGATCGATCAGGAACAGCAATGGGAGCGGCGTAGCGGGCGCAGGGGTCATCGGCGGGAACGGCGATGTCATGGTCTCAGGCGCGTCGCTGTCGAATACCCAGGGTGGCCAGATCGTCGCGGGCAACAACCTGACCGTTTACGAATCGCAGTCCGTGGACAATTCGGACGGTACGCTATCGGGCGCGAACGACCTGACGCTCAACGGCGCAGGCGCGGCGGTTTCCAATGTGAACGGCTCGATCCATGGCAATGGCGTGCTCAGTCTCGATACCGCGTCGCTGGACAACACCTCGGGCAAGATCGGCAACGATCAGGGCAGCGGTGGCAGCGTCGTCATCACGACCGGCACCCTCACGAATCAGAACGGCGCGATCGGCAGCGATCAGAACCTGACGCTCACGACGAACCGGCTGGCGGGTGACGGCACGATCATCGCGGGTCGGGATGGTGCGGTGACGGTCAATGGCGACTACGTGAACCATGCTGCCAACCAGATGCAGGCCAACCGCAATCTGAGCTTCACTGTCGCGGGCAAGCTCACAAACCAGGGCACGCTGGGCGCGGTGAATGTGCTGACGGTGAATGCTGCGAACGTCGACAACCAGGCGGGCGCAGACCTGAACTCGGCCAGCACGACCGTCAATGCAACGAACGCAATCACCAACGAAGGCCGCATCGAGGGCGATACGGTCACGACGAACAGCACGACGCTGACCAATACGGCGACCATCATCGGCAATACGGTGACGCTGACCGGCAGCCAGTCCATCGCAAATACCGGCGCCGCCGCGATCATTGCCGCGGCGGCGCAAGTGAACCTCTATTCGCCCGGCGATATATCGAACACAGGCGGCGCGAACGTCTTCAGCCTCGCAGACGTGAACCTCGCAGCGGATGGCACGCGCGACGCAAACGGCCTGCTGTCCAACCGCTCGAACACGGTCACGAACGACCAGTCGACGATCCAGGCACAGGGCAACCTCGAAATCGCCGCACAGACGCTGACCAACTCGCGGCCCGCGCCGACGGTTCAGACCGTGACGACCGACGTCGAGACGGTCCACCAGACCAAGCGCGGCAAATACATGGCCTGTGCAACAGGCAATGCCGTGAGCGGTTACTGCTCGCAGTCGATGTGGGATAACGGCTACATTGCGCCGATCGACACGACGTTCTCCGCTTCGCAGATCATTTCACAAACGGCGGGCCCCAATCCGACGGACAATGTGCTCGTTGTGAACGTCAATGGCACGCAGCAGACGATCTGGTACAACTCGATCACGACCAACGGCGACGGCACGATCACCGTCAACTACTGGGACGACTACAACCCGAATATCAACTACCTGCCGTCAACCGAGTACGCAACCCGCAGCGACGGACACAAGGGCTACCAGCGCGTCGAGTATGCACGCGATACGACGACCACCACGCAGCAGGATCAGGTAACGGGCGCGCAGGCACAGCAGGGTCAGCTGCTTGCGGGCGGTGACATGACGCTCGCGAACATCGGCACGCTGAACAACAACTACAGCGCGATTGCGGCGGGTGGCTCGATCCAGATTGGCAGTACCACGCAGGACGGCTCGCTCGATCCGTCGGGCAGCGGCAACTACGGCGGCACCCAGGTGAACAACACCGGGCAGACGCTGTACCAGTACCAGCGCCAGGACATCGTATCGACCTACGCATGGAACGAGAACATCACGCAGGACGTGGGTCAGGTGGTGGAACCGTCGGTCGTGCTCGCGCCGGTGGCGATCGGCGGAACGGGCGGCACGATCATCGCGAACAGGGCGGTGGTTATCAGTGGCACGGACATCAACAATACCAACGTTGCTGCGGCGAACTCCGCAACCGGAGCGACGGGCGGCACGCTCGGCGCCAACCAGGTGCTGACGGGCCAGAAAGCGAACGCGCCGCAGACGGTCGCGGACAGTTCCGGGTCGCTCCATGTCACGCTGCCGACGAGCGGCCTGTATTCGCTACGTACTGCACCGAACGCACCCTACCTCGTCGAGACCGATTCGCGCTTTACGAGCTACACGAAGTTCATCAGCAGCGACTACATGCTTGGCGCATTGGGCCTGAATCCTCAGAGGGTGGAAAAGCGCCTCGGCGACGGACTCTACGAGGCACAGCTGGTACAAAACCAGATTACGCAACTCACCGGTCGCGTCTACCTGCGAGGCTACAGCAGCAACCTCGACGAATACACGGCGCTGATGACGGCGGGCGTGAATGTCGCGCAGCAGTTTGGCCTGGCCGTTGGCGTCGCGCTGAGCGCGGCACAGATGGATGCGTTGACGAGCGATATCGTGTGGTTGGTCAGCCAGACAGTCACGCTGCCGGATGGCACGACGCAGTCGGTGCTGGTTCCGCAGGTTTATCTGGCGCAGACGCATGCCAACGATTTGCAGCCTACGGGCGCGCTCATTGCCGCTGACGATGTCGAATTGCACGCGGCGGGCAGCGTGAACAACAGCGGCACGATCAGGGGCGGTACGCAGACGGTCGTCACGGGCACCAATATCGTGAACCGGGCGGGCACGATTACGAGTAGCGGCACGGATGGCACGACGGTCGTGTCGGCAACCAGCGACGTGGTCAATGCATCGGGTCTGATCAGCGGCAACCGCGTCGCGGTGCTGGCGGCCAACAACATCATCAATACGACGCTGGTCGACGCGACTGGAATCAGTTCGGCCGCCGGTGACAGCAAGGTCGGCCAGACGCTGCTCGGCGCGCTGGGCTCCATCGCCTCGACCGGCGACATGGTCATTGCCGCAGGCAATGATCTGACCGTGCACGGCGGGAACATCAACGCGGGCGGTGACGCGTCGATCAGCGCTGGTCACGACATTGATGTTGACACCGTGCAGTCCACGACCACGCAATCGGTGACGCTGAATGACCAGCATCATTGGGAGGCGAGCGGCACAACGAACCAGACGAGCGCGATATCGGCCGGTGGCGACCTCGCGATGCAGAGCGGCAATGACATGACGTTCAAGGGCACGACGGTCACGGCAGGCGGCGACCTAGCAGCGGTGGCCGGCGGCAACCTGACGGCGACAACGGTCACGAACACCGCGACCTTTAATAACGTCGCGACTGACGACAGTTCGCGCAAGGAAGTCGATCGCATCTACGACGAGCAGGCAGTTGGCACGACCTTTTCGGCAGGCGGCAATGCGATACTCGCGGCGGCCGGCACGGACACCAGCAAGGGCAATGTGACGCTCACCGGTTCGACACTCACAGCGGGTACCGGTGCAGCAATCATCGCGGCAAGCGGCGACGTGAATGTCAACGAAGCCCGCGAGGAACACGATTCCTATGTAGCAACCGGGTCGAAGCGCGGTAGTGCGTTCCATAGCTCCACCTCCGACACGACCCAGGACACGCATGCGAATATCGGCGTGGGAAGTACGGTTGCAGGGGACTCAGTCAGCATCAGCGCGGGCAAGGACCTGACTGTGAAAGGCTCGACGGTGGCGGGCACGAATGACGTGAATCTGACAGCTGCTGGTAACGTCAACATTACGACATCACAGGATTCAGAGACTACGTCCACGTACTATCAGAAACATGAGTCGGGGTTCGGTACGAGCGGCGGTATCGGCATATCGGTCGGCAGCAAGACGCAGACCGATACCACCAATACGTCGCAGGTAACGAACACGGGCAGCACCGTCGGCTCGCTCGCGGGCAATCTGAACATCGTCGCGGGCAATGATCTGCATGTGACCGGCAGCGACCTCATCGCAGCGCAGAACGTCACGGGCAATGGCGCGAACGTCATCATCGACGCGGCCACCGACACCACGCACCATGACGAATCGCATGCGGTCAAACAGAGCGGGTTCACCCTTGCCGTGAAAGCGCCGGTGCTTGATGCGATATCGAATGCGGCTGGCCAGGCACACGCGGCCAGCAACAGCAAGGATGATCGTGCGGCGGCATTGCACGGCATGGCGGCAGCGAGCGCGGCGTGGGACGCGAACATGGCCGCAGGCGGGCTGGTCAACGATCTTGCGGCGGGCACGACGCCCCAGATGAAGGTCGAACTCAGTTTCGGCTCCAGTAGCTCGAAAAGCACGTACTCAGAGGGCTCCACGACAAACGTAGGGTCAAGCGTGAACGCGGGCGGCACGGTGGTGTTTGCGGCAACTGGTGACGCCACGCCCGGCAGCGGTAATGTGACGATTGCTGGTTCGAACGTCAATGCCAGCGACGTGATTCTGGCGGCGAACAATCAGGTCAATATCGTCAATACCACGGATACGGATTCGACGCGCAGTTCGAACGAGTCGCAGAGCGCGAGCGTGGGGATTTCGTACGGCACGGGCGGATTCGGCGTCTCGGCGGCGATGTCGAAGGCGAATGGCGACGGCAATAGCGATCTGGCAACGCAGAACAACAGCCGTGTGATCGCGTCGAATACCGTGACGATCATCTCGGGCGGAGATACGAACATCATTGGCTCGAACGTGAGTGGCAATCAGGTGAGCGCCGATGTGGGCGGCAATCTGAACATCGCGAGTGTGCAGGATACGCTGGTGAGCTCGGCGCATCAGTCGAGTGCGGGCGGCGGCTTCAGTGCGAGCCTGGGCGGTGCCAGTGGCAGCTTCAGCCAGAGCAGGGGTGACGCGACGGGCAGCTACGCGGGTGTCAACGAACAGGCTGGAATTCAGGCGGGAGACGGTGGTTTCAGCATCAACGTCAAGGGCAACACGGACCTGAAAGGTGGGCTGATCGCGAGCGACGCGGATGCGTCGAAGAATTCGCTGACGACGGGTTCGCTGTCTTTCTCGGACATCCAGAACCAGTCCAACTACGACGTGAAATCGAGCGGCTTCAGCGCGGGTGTGACGACGGGAGACGGCGGTGCGAACTACAGCACGCACGGCAATACGTCGGGCAAGAATACCGGTGGTGCTTCGCCGATGCTGGGTCAGCACGACAGCAGCAACGACAGCGCGACGACGAAGAGCGGCGTCAGCGCGGGCACGATCACGGTGACTGATCCGGCGAACCAGCAGCAGGATCTGGCGAGCCTGAACCGCGACACGACGGATACGAACGGCACGGTGGCGAAGCTACTGGACATGCAGAACATGCTGGACCGGCAGGCGGACATGATGTCGGCGGCGAGTGCGGCAGGCGAGGCGGTGTCGCGCCGGATCGGCGATTACGCTGATTCGAAGTACAAGGAAGCAAAGGACGCGGGCGACCAGGCGGGGATGGATGCCTGGAAGGAAGGCGGGGCAAGCCGTGCGCTGATTCAGGGTGCGGGCGCGGCGCTGGTGACGGGCCTGGCGGGCGGGAATGCCGTGGGTGGTGCGGCGGGCGCGGCGGTCGCGTCGATCGCCGGAGGCAAGCTGAACGAACTGAGCAGTGCGATTGCGGGCGCGGACCCGACCGGTAACGCCAGCATGAACGAAGCGCTTGGCAACATTGTCGCGAATGCGATCGCCACGGGGGCTGGCGGTGCCGTCGGCGGCGAATCGGGGGCATTCTCGGGTTACAACGTAGATCGTTTCAATCGGCAGTTGCATCCGGAGGAAAAGACCGCTATCGCGAAGCAGGCCAATGGAGACAAGGCCGAAGAGGACAGGCTCACGCGTGCGGCGTGCTATGCCTTGAAGTGCTGGGCGGAGTACGCACCGGGAAGTGAGGAGTACAACGCGAACTATGTGAGTCAGCTTGAGGCGTCTCAGCTTGGTCCGGAGATTCAGTGGGTGAACCGTCAGCAGGAGGCGGGATTGTTCGTCTATACGCCGACGCAAAAAATTGGCGACGCGGTTCATAGTGATCCAGTCGGTGTCGCGAAGGATGGGGCGAAACTGGTGTTGGGTGGCGTGACAGCCAAAACAGGGGTCGGACTTTGCACGACGGCGCTCGGGTGTGCAGCCGGTGTGCCTATGGCGTCGGTCGGTTTGAGTGATATGGCCGAAGGCGCGGATGGACTGTACAACCGATACAACGGTATCAATGCGCCAAGTGTGAATCCATTACGTTACGGGTTCAATGAGGTGTTGCCCTCGGGGTGGGGAAACGTCGCATATAACGGATTAAGTCTTGCCGCCGCAATTGCTGCTCTATATGCTCCTGTCCCCCTCAAGATGGGCACGTCAGATGGCTTGCGGCGCCCAAATTCGATGTTTGACGTGACGGTGCCACAAATTAGCAACAATAAGTTGATTCCGTTCATCGATCGGGCAACGCCATACGGAACAAATCAAGGCGTCTTGCTATTTGGTGTAGGGATGAAAGGATTGGCCCTTATAAACGACATCCGTAATAGCGGGGGCGACAAGTGAACTGGAAGCGTCTGTATGCAGTTAGCCAAATAGTGGGTGCTGTTGGTGGGATTTCGGTTGCGGCGGCCGGATTTTACGCCGTTATCGTGGTCGGCATATGCAGAAAATTAATTGGTTTGAGTGACAATTTTTCTGTATTTGGTATTGGGATCCCATCCTTCGTGGTTATCTTGACTGTCTTCATCCGATATCTGCCAAACCATCTTCGCAAGGCCGGGATGCTGAGTGACGATCCCAAAAAATTTGGTCCATGGTTCAAGCGGGACAGCGAGGCCTGAGATAATGGACGCACATTCGTGGCGCGTTCAAAGAATAAGATTCGAAATGGCTATGAAAATCAAAAAAGAGGCTGGTGGTGTCCCCACTTACGGCCGTGGCATCGCTCTCCTTCGCACAGCAAACGCCGCCGCCAGCGGACAACACAGCAGCTGCACGGCATTGATACGTTCGCGCGCAAATGGCTCGACCACTACACGGGGCAATGCGGGATTCGACACGATCACGATCAATTGTTTGGGCGCTGCTAATGAAAATAGTGGCGAAATTAACTTAAAAATTTCTTCGGCGTTCAAATAATCAATGCAGTTTATGCGTATGTCGTGCCGTTGCCGGTTACATAGCGTCTTCCCTTTCTTTCGTAGTCCACGCCCAGAAGCCGCCCTTTGTTTTTTGGGGAGGTGCATGCGAGAGCGCATGATTTTATCGATGGACGGTTTTGCGGGTTGTACCTCCATGCACAATCAACAATGAGTAAACCACAAATGAGTAGACCACGTTTCAGCCACGTGTCAGGGTACACGGCGTACATGCGCATGATTCACGACGATATCGTGAAGCGCGCTGCGCCAGGCTCGAGCATTCTCGACCTACCTGCGGGAAACGGCCTGTTTGGGGAGCACCTGCGCGTTCTCGGATACGACGTCACCTGTGCAGACCTGAACGAGGCGTACCCCGAGTTCGTGAAGGTCAACATGGAGGAACCTCTTCCCTTCCCGAGTGAAACATTTGATGTCACGGTATGCATGGAAGGCATCGAGCACGTGCTTCGGCAGCGGCAACTGCTTTCCGAGCTGGTACGTGTGACAAAAGCCGGCGGCCTGATCTATATCAGCACCCCAAATGTTTCGTGCCTGTGGTCCCGCATCGTTCTGTTGATGTGCGGGTACTTCTATCAATTCAAGCCCTCGGCGCAATTGATCGGCGATGAAAGATCGACCTTCGACAAGGGCCATATATCACCCATCGACGTTTACACCCTTGGCTATGTGATGGCAGCGCGCGGAGCGGGGCTAGTCTTTGCTACCGCGGACCGGGTCAAGAAGGCGGTCGTCGTGTGTCCGCTGGCGGTCGTTCTTTATCCGTTCGCGCGCTGGAGCGCCGCACACATCCACCGGCGACTGCACTCGCGATTCTTCGAGCGCAAAGAGGCGCATCCGGCGTACTTCAACCTCAGGGTCTTCACCGGTCGATCCCTCATCGCCGCGTTTCGCAAAACGAGCCACGACCTGCGAGGACCGGCTATCCGGACGGACGCAGCGCCATTGCGTTGCGGCAGCATAGACGAGCCAATCTTGCGCACCTCCCAATGACCCTGCGCACAAATTCCCTGCTGTTCTTCGCATCCGTAGTGGCCTTTGACGCGGCGGCGCAGACGCCTATCTCCGCCGAACAGGCGGCCGCGGGCCGTGCGAACGCCGAACAGCAGCAACAAGTCCAGCAGCAGCACGACGCCGGGCAGCGAGCGGCAACTGTCGCCGCACCTGTCGTGCGGTCAACGGTACCTGTGAACGAAGCTTGGCCTGAACTGCCAGCCGAAACGCCCTGTTTCCGCATCGATAAGTTCGCGCTCGGCGTGCCGTCCACCCTGCCGGAATCAGTCCGCTCGCAAGGCGCATCCGCGCTACCGCAGGACCGCTTCGCGTTCGCGCGCGAATGGCTCGATCACTACCAGCGCCAATGCGTCGGCCAGAAAGGGCTCGACGTGCTCACAAAGGGCCTGCAGGCAGAGATCCTGAGCCGCGGCTACATCACCACGCGCGTGATGCTGCCAACGCAGGATCTTTCAACGGGCACGCTAAGACTCGCCCTCGTCCCCGGCGTCGTCCGTCAGCTTAAGTTCGCCGACGAGTCCACACGCGGCACCTGGAAGACAGCCTTCCCCGCGCGCGACGGCGACGTGCTCCAGCTTCGTGATCTCGAACAGGGACTCGAGCAGATGAAGCGCGTGCCCAATCAGGACACGACCATGCAGATCGTCCCCGGCGACGCGCCCGCAGAAAGCGACGTGGCAATTACTGTCAAGCGTTCAAAGCCATGGTCGCTCGCCCTGTCGGCCGGCAACTCAGGCACGACCGAAACGGGCCGATATATCGGCAATGTGACGCTTGGTCTATATAACCTGCTCGGCCTGAACGACATTCTCTCGGCCGGTTACAACCAGGACTTGCAGTTCGGCAATCACGACCTCGGTACACACGGCTGGAACGCTTCGTATTCGGTGCCGTGGGGCTACTGGACCGGCACGCTGTATGGCTACACGAACACCTACTACCAGCAGATCGCGGCGGTCAACGGCACGTTCGTGGCAAGCGGCAATGCGCAGACGGCCGGTCTAAAGCTCGAACGTGTCTTTCACCGCAGCCAGAACGATGTGTCGGGAGTCGAATTCCAGCTGATCAAGCGCTTCGGGGCAAGCTTTATCGAGGGCACCGAAATTCCGCAGCAGCAGCGCGACAACACCTTCATCGAGGTGGGGCTCACTAACCGGCATTACTTCGGCGCGGCGCAGTTCGATGGAACACTGGCCTACCGCCAAGGTACCGGCGGGTTCGGCGCACAGTCCGACACGCCGGGCGGCCCAACCTACCGCTTGCACATGGCGACGCTCGACGCCAATCTCTCAGTGCCGTTCCAGGCGGCAGGCCAGTCGCTGCGCTACGTGGGAACCGTACGCGGGCAATTCACCAATGACGAGTTGAACTACATCGACGACCTGACGATCGGCAGCCGCTACACGGTGCGCGGTTTCAGTGGCCAGACGATGCTCGCGGCGGAAAAGGGCTTTTACTGGCGCAATGAACTTCAGTATCCGCTTGGGCAGACGGGACAGGTGCTGTATGGGGGTTTCGACTACGGCCACCTATGGGGACCGTCGGCAGCGAACCTCGCGGGCACGCAACTCGCGGGGGCGGCCATCGGCATGAAAGGCTCCATGCCGTCACGTTTCGGCCCATACAGCTATGACGTGTTCGCGGGCACGCCGATCTACAAGCCGGCCGGATTCGATGCCGCACGCGTCGTATTGGGCTTCCAGGCAACCGCGCAATTCTGAAATTTTCCCCGCCGACGCTATCGGGGTTTCTGTCGTTTCAACAAAGAGGAAAAACAAAATGAAGTCATCAAAAACATATGCGCTTGGAACCGTGGCTGTTGCCGTCGTGGTGGCGTTGGGCGGATGTGCAACCGAGTCCTCACGCTTACTGCCGGTGCCGCCCGTCGCCAGTGCGCAGAAGCCAGCGGTGGGCCAAGCCATCGGCATTTCAGTGGGCAAGTTCGACAACCGCTCGAGCTATATGCGCGGGATCTTCTCGGACGGCGTTGACCGTCTCGGTGGTCAGGCCAAAACCATTCTAATCACGTCTCTCCAGCAGAGCGCCCGCTTCAATGTGCTCGATCGCGACAACCTCGACGAAATCCGCCAGGAAGCGGGCTTCCTCAAAAAGGCCCAGTCGATCAAGGGTGCGCGCTTCGTCGTCACGGGGGACGTCACGGAATTCGGTCGTAAGGAGGTTGGCGACCGGCAGCTATTTGGCATCCTTGGCCGCGGCAAGAGTCAGGTGGCCTATGCAAAGGTCAGCCTGAACGTCGTCGATACGACGACATCCGAAGTCGTGGCGTCGAGCCAGGGCGCGGGTGAGTTCAGCCTTTCGAACCGTGAAGTCATCGGTTTCGGCGGCACCGCCGGCTACGACTCCACACTGAACGGCAAGGTGCTCGATCTGGCGATCCAGGAGGCCGTCAATCACCTCGTCGAGCAGGTCGATGCAGGCACGCTCAGGGCCGCACAGTAAATGCGTGCTGGTCTATTGCGTTCGATCCACGTCCAACCGCACAAGCAATCAACATGATGACGCGATTCACGATGAAACATAACCGCATGATGCGGAGAATCTATTTGCCAGTAGCAATGGCAGCCGTACTCCTCTCGGGATGCGCGGCCAACAGCCCTCCGCCGCTTTACCAGTGGACCGGCTACCAGCCGGCCGTGTACGACTATCTCAAGGGTGAAAAGGCACCGCAGGAGCAGATCGAGGCGCTCGAAAAGTCCCTCCAGGATATCCGGGGCAACGGGCACACGCCGCCGCCCGGATTTCATGCGCAACTGGGCATGCTGTACGCGAATGTCGGCAACGACACCCAGGCCATGCAGGGATTCGAGTCCGAGAAGCAGCTGTTTCCGGAATCCTCGACCTACATGGACTTCCTGATGAAGAAACCGAAACAGCCCTGAGCGAGTCACCATGTCCAAGATCCTTTCCCTCAAACTCTGGTTTGCTCTGTCGACTGTCGCACTGCTGGCCGCGTGCGCGCAACCCGCTAAGCACGCCGACTACGCGGACTTCAGGAACAGTCGGCCACGCTCGATCCTCGTGCTGCCGCCGATCAACGAAACGACTGATGTTCAGGCGACCAACAGCATGCTCTCGCAGATGACGATGCCGCTTGGCGAATCCGGCTACTACGTGGTACCGGTGGCGGTGATGGACGAAACATTCAGGCAGAACGGCCTGACGATCGCGACGGAGATCGAAGCGACCTCGCCCGCGAAGCTGCGCGAAATCTTCGGTGCCGACGCGGCCCTGTATTCGAAGATCACGCAGTACGGCACCGTATATCACGTACTCGACAGTGCGACAGTCGTCACGGCATCCGCCAGACTGGTCGATCTCAAGACCGGTGACGTGCTATGGCAGGGTAGTGCGAGCGCCAACAGCAACGAGGGCGACAACTATGTCGGCGGTGGTCTGATCGGCATGCTGGCGACGGCAGCGATCAAGCAGATTGCGAATTCGCTGACGGACAGGGGACACGATATCGCCGGCGTGACGAGCTATCGGCTTCTGCATGCCGGGCCGCCGAACGGACTGTTGTACGGGCCACGGTCACCCAAATACGGCACCGATTGAACGCTCCCAGGTCAGCAAAAAACGGCTTGCGCTTTCGATCGCTTCAATGCAAATGCGCCCGCGAAGCCACTTCGCGGGCGCATAGCGGCGAGTGCCGTGAACGACAGAAAGCCAACACTCAATGCTGTACCGGGCGATATGGCGTCCACACCGGCGTATCGGTATCCCAGTTATCGAGTTCCGATGGTGTCATGATGTGCTCCTTGATGAAGAGGCGCGCGCTTCTAGTGCGGCAGGCGCGCCGGTTTCCGAATCAACCTCTGCCAACTCGTTACTGGCCCTTCGCGACGCGCGTCACTTCGCCGTTGGTCCCTTCCTGCAACGCGATGCGCGCGGCCTGCGTCTGGCCGATCAGGCCTTTGTTCGGATACGACGTGCGATTCAACGAGGGCAGCGAGCCGTCGCGATACGCGGCGACCAGTTCGGCCTTGACCTCGGCGCGCGTTTTCGTGCTCGCGCTCGGCGCCGGTTGCGTGTCATAGGTTCCTGCACGGCCGATACCGCCGCCGCCTTCCGCAAATGCCGGAACGCTGACGAGCAGCGACAGGGCGAGGCCTGCCAACAGATTACGTTTCATGATTCACTCCTGTCGATTCATTGGCAGCGTGATTGCGCTGCGACAGGGTGAAATGTAGACGTTGACGTGTTGCGGATAAATCGCGGTTTTGCGAAATGAATTGTCGCGATTCAGGAACAATCGCGAGCGAGCCTTGCAGAAGCAGTGCAATTGCACGCTTGCCGCGGCATTGGCGCCGCGGCTGGAATTCACTGTTTCAATTAACGTACTTCAGGCGACCCATTCGGACATCACCGGCGTGTCGAGCGCCGGCGCAGACTCGCGCTGCTCGAACGTGCGCTTCGTGCAGGTGGCGTCGAGACTGCCGCGTCCGCTGAGCAATGGGCACCGATCGAACAGCTCTGCAATCCAGTCTACGAAAACGCGGACTTTCGGCGACAGATGACGACTGTGCGGATAGACTGCCGAAATCGGCATCGGCAAAGGTTTCAGTTCCGGCAGTACTTCGACGAGCTGGCCCGAGCGGAGATGTGGCAGCACCATGAAGAGCGCCGGCTGAATCAGGCCGAAGCCTTCGAGTCCGCAGGTCACGTAAGCATCGGCGTCGTTGACCGACACGATGCTCTTCATCTTCACCTCCACCTCGTCGCCGTTCACCAGGAACGCCCAATCGAGCGTGCGTCCCGTGCGGCTCGAGAAGTAATTGACGGCTTTGTGATTTTCGAGATCTTCGAGCGAAGTGGGAATCCCCGCGCGCTTGATGTAGTCGGGTGCCGCGCACGTCACGCCCTCGAACAGACCGATGCGGCGTGCGACCAGTGACGAATCCTGCAGCGCGCCGACGCGTACCACGCAATCGACGCCTTCCTGCAGCAGATCGACGGGCCGGTCGGTCAGGCCCAGTTGCAGATCGATGTCCGGATAGCGCGTGTGGAATTCGCACAACGCTGGAATCACGAGCAGACGGCCAATCGAGCCCGGCATGTCGATGCGCAGCTTGCCGTGCGGCTTCTTGTTGCCGCTCTGGAAACTCGCCTCGGTCTCTTCGACGTCAGCGAGGATGCGCACGCAGCGCTCGTAGTACGCGGCGCCATCGGGCGTCAGCGACAGACGGCGGGTGGTCCGGTGCATCAGCCGCGTGCCGAGAAACGCTTCGAGGTTCTGAATAATCGTAGTAACCGATGCGCGCGGCAGGTCGAGCGTCTCCGCTGCGCGGGTAAAGCTGTTGGTGTCGACGACACGTGTGAACACTTGCATGGCCTGAAGCCGGTCCATTGCAAACCTCCAGTAGGGGCAGGTGCGCAGGCGGGAATGGAGTCCGCAAAAACAATCGCAACCGGATTGTTCAAAGGCACCGAATTGTGTTGCCGGATTATAGGCATTTATTTGCGAGTCTGCTGAACCCACAATTCGCACCATTGAAGTTCTATGCGCATTTTGCGCGGCTCGACATGGATGCATTCAAATCGCCGTACCCGTCCGTTTCCATCGGCGTTTCCGCCGAAGACACTGACGCTGAGGCCAATGACGCAACACTTGAAGTCACCGACGTGGGTATCGATGGGTACGCTCAGCCCATTACGTTACGCCTGTATCGGCTGACGAAAAAAACCGCATTGCCAGTATTGCTTTATTTTCACGGCGGCGGCTTTACGAAGGGTTCGATCGATTGCGCGGACTTCGCCGCGCGGTATTTCGCAGAACACTTACCGGCGCTCGTGGTGTCGGTGGGCTATTCGCTCGCGCCGCGGTTTCCGTTTCCAGCCGCGCCGGAAGATGCGCATCGCGCGGCGCTGTGGGTGCAGACGCGGGCGCGAGCGTTTGGTGGCAATAGCAGAAAGATCGGTGTGGCGGGCCATGACGCGGGCGGCCAACTCGCCAATTGTCTCGCGTTCATCGCGCGCGATCGTGGCGACGTGCAGATCAGCGCGCAGGCGCTGTTCGGTCCGATGCTCGACCCGAGCCTGACGCGGCTTGGCGACGAGAAGCGGCTCGGTTCGGACATCACCGCGCGCGAGTGCGCCGCGTGTTATCGCGCGTATTTGCCGCAAGCGTCGCAGCGCATGCATCCGTATGCGGCGCCGCTCGAATCGGCGCGGCTCGCCGGCTTGCCGGCCACGCTGATCGCCACCGCGCAGAACGACGTGCTGCACGTCGAGGCAGAAAAGTATGCAAGCAATCTGATCGACGCGGGCGTGCAGACCCAAGTGGTGCGCTTTCCGAGCGTGTCGCACGCGGCGCTCGCCGATCATCCGCCCGCTTTGCAGGAAGCGGTGCGCTTTTTCCAGTGGCGCTTCGATGCGCGCGCTCATCGATAAACAGAAATTCAATCAACGATACCGGGAGCTACACAATGACTATCCTTCCTCTTTCCCGCCGCCGCGTGGCGCTTGCCGCGCTAGTGGTCGTCGTTCTTGCCGGGCTCGGCACGTTCGGCGCGATCCGCGTGGATGCAAGCTCGCCGGCCGCGCCGACCATCGTGCCGGAAGTCGACGTGGCGACCGTCGTGCAGAAGACGATCACCGACTGGCAATCCTATTCGGGCCGTCTCGAAGCCGTCCAGAAAGTGGACGTGCGTTCGCAGGTGCCAGGCACGATCGTGTCGGTCAATTTCAAGGACGGCGCGCTGGTCAAGCAGGGCGACACGCTGTTCGTCATCGATCCGCGTCCGTACGCGGCCGAAGTCGATCGCGCGGAAGCCCAGCTCGCGGCTGCGCAGGCGCGTACCGGTTACACGCAGAGCGACTGGGAACGCGCGCAACGGCTGATCGTCGACAACGCGATCGCCAAGCGCGACTATGACGAGAAGCAGAACGCCGCGCGCGAGGCGAGCGCGAACCTGAAGGCCGCGCAAGCCGCGCTCGAAACGGCGCGCATCAATCTCGGCTACACGAAGATCGTCGCGCCGGTATCGGGCCGCGTGTCGCGCGCGGAGATCACGGTCGGCAACGTCGTGTCGGCCGGCGCCAGCTCGGCGCCGCTGACCACGCTTGTGTCGGTGTCGCCGATCTACGCATCGTTCGACGCGGACGAACAGACCTATCTGCAATACCTGAGCCGCGCGAAGGACGGCGGCAAGGTGCCGGTGGAACTCGGTCTCGCCGATGAATCCGGCTATTCGCGCAGCGGCACGATCGAGTCGGTCGACAACCGGCTCGACACGTCGTCGGGCACGATCCGCGTGCGCGCGAAGTTCGACAACGCGGACGGGGCGCTGATTCCGGGCCTCTACGCGCGCGTCAAGGTGGGCGGTAGCGCCCCGCATCCGGCGCTACTGATCGACGATGCCGCGGTCGGCACCGACCAGGACAAGAAGTTCGTGCTGGTCGTCGATCAGGGCAACCACGTGATTTATCGCGAGATCACGACGGGTTCGATGCAGGGCAATCTGCGCGTCGTCAAGGACGGTTTGAAGGCGGGCGACCGCATCGTCGTCAACGGCGTTCAGCGTGTGCGCCCCGGCGACGCGGTGCGCGCGCACATGGTGCCGATGACGACCGACGATGACCCGAACAGCGCCGCGCTCGCACAGTCGCACGGCAAGGCGGCGGACACCGGCGCGAAAGGCAATTCGTGAGCCGCGTGTTCCAACCCGCATGTTCCAAAGTTAAGAGCTTCCAATGAACATATCCAAATTCTTCATCGATCGCCCGATCTTTGCAGGCGTGCTATCGGTATTGATCCTGCTTGGGGGCATCATCTCGCTGTTCAAGCTGCCCATCTCCGAGTACCCGGAAGTCGTGCCGCCTTCGGTGGTGGTGCACGCGCAGTATCCGGGCGCGAATCCGAAGGTGATTGCCGAGGCGGTCGCAGCTCCGCTCGAAGAACAGATCAATGGCGTCGAGAACATGCTGTACATGCAGTCGCAGGCGAATAGCGACGGCAATCTGACGCTGACGGTCACCTTCAAGCTCGGCACCGATCCCGACCTCGCGACGCAGCTCGTGCAGAACCGCGTCAATCAGGCGCTGCCGCGTCTGCCTGAAGACGTGCAGCGACTCGGCGTGACGACGATCAAGAGTTCGCCGACGCTGACGATGGTCGTGCACCTGATCTCGCCGAACGATCGCTACGACATGACGTATCTGCGCAATTACGCGCTGCTGAACGTGAAGGATCGGCTCGCGCGGATTCAAGGTGTCGGCGAAGTGCAGCTGTGGGGCTCGGGCGACTACGCGATGCGGATCTGGCTCGATCCGCAGAAGGTCGCGCAGCGCGGTCTCACCGCGACTGAAGTCGTCAACGCGATTCGCGAGCAGAACATCCAGGTGGCGGCCGGTGTGATCGGTGCATCGCCGTCGGTGCCCGGCACGCAGTTGCAGTTGTCGGTGAATGCGCGCGGCCGATTGAAGACCGAGAGCGAATTCGGCGACATCATCGTGAAGACCGCGCCCGATGGCGGCGTGACCTATCTGCGCGATATCGCGCGGATCGAACTCGCGGCGTCGGAATACGGCCTGCGTTCGCTGCTCGACAACAAGCCCGCGGTGGCGCTCGCGATCAATCAGGCGCCGGGCGCGAACTCGCTCGCGATTTCGGAGCAGGTGCGTGCGGCGATGAAGGAACTCGCCGTAGACATGCCGGCCGGCGTCGAATACCGGATCGTCTACGACCCGACGCAGTTCGTGCGTTCGAGCATCGAGGCGGTGATCCACACGCTGCTCGAAGCGATTGCACTGGTCGTTATCGTCGTGATCGTGTTCCTGCAGACGTGGCGCGCGTCGATCATTCCGTTGATCGCGGTGCCGGTCTCGATCGTCGGTACGTTCTCGCTGCTGCTGGCATTCGGCTTTTCGATCAATGCGCTGTCCTTGTTCGGCATGGTGCTCGCGATCGGTATCGTCGTCGACGATGCGATCGTCGTGGTGGAGAACGTCGAGCGCAACATCGAAAGCGGGCTCAGTGCGCGCGATGCGACCTACAAGGCGATGCGCGAAGTGAGCGGGCCGATCATCGCGATTGCGCTGACGCTCGTCGCCGTGTTCGTGCCGCTCGCGTTCATGACGGGTCTCACGGGCCAGTTCTACAAGCAATTCGCGATGACCATCGCGATCTCGACGGTGATCTCGGCGTTCAATTCGCTGACGCTGTCGCCGGCGTTGTCCGCGCTGCTGTTGCGCAGTCACGGCGAGAAGGAGGACTGGCTGACGCGTGTGATGAACCGTGTCCTCGGCGGCTTCTTCAAGCAGTTCAACAAGGTCTTTCATCGTGGGTCGGAAGCCTATGGCCGCGGCGTGACCGGCGTGCTGCGTCGCAAGGGCGCGATGCTCGCGGTGTACGCGATCCTCGTCGGTGCAACCGTATTGATGGCGCGGATCGTGCCGGGCGGCTTCGTGCCCGCGCAGGACAAGGAGTATCTGATCGCGTTCGCGCAGTTGCCGAACGGTGCGTCGCTCGATCGCACGGAGAAGGTGATCCGCGATATGAGTTCGATCGCACTGAAGCAACAGGGCGTCGAAAGCGCGGTGGCGTTCCCGGGTCTGTCGGTGAATGGCTTCACGAATAGTTCGAGCGCGGGCATCGTGTTCGTCACGCTGAAGCCGTTCAAGGAGCGCGGCGACAAGAAGCTGTCGGCGGGCGCGATTGCCGGTGCATTGAACCAGCAGTACGGCGCGATCAAGGACTCGTTCGTCGCGGTGTTCCCGCCGCCGCCGGTGCTCGGGCTCGGCACGCTCGGCGGCTTCAAGTTGCAGCTCGAGGATCACGGCGCGGTCGGCTACGCCGAACTGAACAAGGCAGCCGAAGCCTTCGTGAAGCGCGCGGCGCAAACGCGCGAACTCGGGCCGACCTTCTCCAGCTATCAGATCAACGTGCCGCAACTGAATGTCGATCTCGATCGCGTGAAGGCGAAGCAGCTCGGCGTGCCGGTCACGGACGTGTTCGACACGATGCAGATCTACCTGGGCTCGCTGTACGTGAACGACTTCAACCGCTTCGGCCGCGTGTATCAGGTGCGTGTGCAGGCGGATGCGCCATTCCGTCAGCGCGCCGACGACATTCTGCAACTGAAGACGCGCAACGCGGCGGGCGAGATGGTGCCGTTGTCGTCGCTCGTCACGGTGACGCCGACCTACGGGCCGGAGATGGTGGTGCGCTACAACGGCTACACGGCGGCCGACATCAACGGCGGCCCGGCGCCCGGCTTCTCGTCGGGACAGGCGCAGGCCGCGGCCGAACGCGTGGCTGCCGATGTGCTGCCGCGCGGGGTGAAGCTCGAGTGGACCGACCTCACGTATCAGCAGATCCTCGCCGGCAACGCGGGCCTGTGGGTGTTCCCGATCAGCGTGCTGCTCGTGTTCCTCGTGCTCGCAGCGTTGTACGAAAGCCTGACGCTGCCGCTCGCGGTGATCCTGATCGTGCCGATGAGCGTGCTGTCGGCGCTGACCGGCGTATGGCTCACCGGTGGCGACAACAACATCTTCACGCAGATCGGTTTGATGGTGCTGGTGGGCTTGTCGGCGAAGAACGCGATTCTGATCGTCGAGTTCGCGCGTGAGCTCGAACACGATGGACGCAGTCCGCTGCAGGCGGCAATCGAAGCGAGCCGTCTGCGTCTGCGGCCGATTCTGATGACGTCGATCGCCTTCATCATGGGCGTGGTGCCGCTGGTGCTGTCGAGCGGCGCGGGCTCGGAAATGCGTCACGCGATGGGCGTCGCGGTGTTCTTCGGCATGCTGGGCGTCACGCTGTTCGGCCTGATGCTGACGCCGGTGTTCTATGTGGTGTTGCGTTCGCTCGCGGGCGGGACGATACACGTCGCGCAGAAGGATGCGCCGCGCTATGGCGCGCCCGTTACGGACGCCTGAGGAGAAAACAACAATGAAACGCTTTGAATCTCGCTTTGTATCCTTGCGCGGATGGGGCCGCGCCGCCGCGAGCGGTTTGCTGATTGCGCTGCTGGCCGCTTGCTCGGTGGAGCCGACGTACAAGCGTCCCGATGTCGATACGCCGGCGGCGTTCAAGGAAGCGCCCGCGGTGAAGACGTCGGCTGCGGCGGCGTCGGGCGCTGCGGCTGGTTCGGCCGGGGCGACACAAAACAACGGCACGTGGAAGCCGGCTGAGCCCGCCGACAACGCGCTGCGCGGCGAATGGTGGAAGGTGTTCGGCGACCCGCAACTCGACGCGCTCGAAGAGCAGGCCGCCGCCGCGAACCAGGACCTGAAGGCCGCGGCCGCGCGCGTGCAGCAGGCACGCGCGGTCACGCAGGCCGCGAAGTCCGACTGGTTCCCGAAGCTCGACGCGGGCTTCGGCCCGACGCGCGAACGCGCGTCGGCGGCATCGCAATTCCAGCCGGACAGCGCGGGCGGCACGACCGGCACGATCTGGCGCGCGCAGGTCGGCGCGTCGTATGAAGCGGATCTGTTCGGGCGCGTCAGCTCGAACGTGAACGCGGCGCGCTCGGACGAGCAGCAGAGCGAAGCGCTGTTCCGTTCAGTGCAGCTGTCGTTGCAGGCCGACGTCGCGCAGAACTACTTCCAGTTGCGCGAGCTCGACACGGACCAGGATCTGTACCGTCGCACCGTCGCGTTGCGTGAGGACACGCTGAAGCTCGTACAGCGGCGCTTCAAGGAAGGCGATATCAGCGAGCTGGATCTGTCGCGTTCGCGTAACGAGCTCGCCAGCGCGCGTGCCGATGCGGTCGGCGTCGCGCGGCAGCGGGCGGCCTCCGAGCATAGCCTCGCGATTCTGCTCGGCAAGCCGCCCGCGGATTTCACGTTCGCGGAACAGCCGCTCTCGCTGGTGACGGTGCGCGTGCCGGCCGGTTTGCCGTCGGCGCTGCTCGAACGCAGGCCTGACATCGCGGCAGCCGAGCGCGCGATGCAGGCAGCGAATGCGCGCGTCGGGCTCGCGAAGTCGGCGTTCTTCCCGAAGCTCGATATCACCGGTGCGTTCGGCTTTGAATCGGCGACACTCGGCGATCTGTTCATGTGGTCGAGCCGCGCGTTCATCCTCGGTCCGGCCGTGGGTACCGCGCTGACGATGCCGATCTTCGACGGCGGCCGTCGCAAGGCCAATCTGGCGCAGGCGCGTTCGAAGTACGACGAGGACGTCGCGCAATATCGCCAGCAGGTACTCGTGGCGTTCCGTGAAGTCGAAGACAATCTCGCCGATCTGCGTTTGCTCGACGATCAGATGCGCGAGCAGAACGACGCGGTCGATGCGTCGCAGCGCGCCGCGCATCTGTCGCGCACGCAGTACACGGAGGGCGCGGTCAGCTATCTCGACGTGATCGATGGCGAGCGGCAGGTGCTGCAGTCGCAATTGCAGGCGAGCCATCTGGCGGGCACGCAGGCTGTTGCAACTGTTAATCTCATTCGCGCGCTCGGCGGCGGTTGGGGCGATCTGACGGCGGGGGGTACGGCGGTGGGGGGCGGTGCCGGTGCCGATTGGTGCTTCCGGTTCCGCGGCTGAAGCTGCAGACGTTTCGGCGCAACAGCAAGTGGCGAAGCGCTGACTACCTAACCCTGTAGCAAGCGCTTCATCAGCCTCATCAACCACGCCGGGCCGCGCAAGCGCCGCCCGGCGTTTTTCATGCAAATCGTTTTTCGCGCTTTCCTTGTGCAAATCGCTTCGTAGACCACGTGCGCGCGGCTCCCTATCATCGTCCGATCCAGCCAATGACGACCCTAGGGCAAACCAGTGACTTTCGTGCATGACGGCATCGCGCAGATTAGCGAGCAGCAGCATATGGATTGCGCGCGCGACCTCACCACATTGCTAGCCGCGTTGCGCGCGAGCGCCGCGCAGCGCGATCGCGAAGGCGGTCATGCCGCGCAGCAAAAGCAGTGGATCGCCGACGCGGGCGTGCTGACGCTCGCCGTGCCGCGCGAATTCGGCGGTGCTGGCGCGCGCTGGTCCGCGATTTACGACGTGGTGCGTGAACTGGCGCGCGTCGATAGCGCGCTCGCGCATCTGGTCGGCTTCACCTGTCTGCAGGTGGTCAGCATCGACCTGTGGGGCAATTCACGGCAGCGCGAGAAATATCTGCGCGGCACCGTCGAGCATCGCTGGTGGTGGGGCAATGCGGTGAATCCGCTGGATACGCGCCTCATCGCTACTTCGACGCACGACGGCGGCTACCTGCTCGACGGCCAGAAAGGCTTCTGTTCCGGTACGCGCGGCTCGCAGATGATGACCGTGTCCGCTCAGGATCCATCGACCGGCAAACCCCTGTTCGCGGCGGTGCCGACCACGCGCGAAGGCATCACCGTTCACGACGACTGGGACCCGATCGGCCAGCGGCAGACCGACAGCGGCAGCGTGTCGTTCGCGCGCGTCAGGGTCGAGCCGCACGAGGTGCTCGAACGACCCGACACGCCGCACGCGAGCTTGCGCACACTGATCTCGCAACAGGTGCTGACCAATCTGTTCGTCGGGATCGCACAGGGTGCGCTGGAAGAGGCGCGAGCCTACGTGCACGAACATGGCCGGCCGTGGATCGCGTCCGGCGTCGCCAAAGCGACCGACGACCCCTACCTGATCCAGCGCTTCGGCGAGATGCATATCCAGACGGTCAGCGCCGCGGCGCTGGCCGCGCGCGCCGCGAACGCGCTCGACGAAGCGTGGCAGCAGCGCGCAACGCTCGATGCCGAGAGCCGTGCGCGGGTCGCGCTCGCGACCTCGGAAGCGAAGATCGTCGCGCATCGGGCGGCGCTCGACATCGGCGAAAAACTCTTCGACGCATGCGGCGCGCGCGCGACTCATGCGCCGCTCGCGCTCGATCGATTCTGGCGCAACGCGCGCGTGCACACGCTGCACGATCCGCTCGACTATCGCGTGCGCGACGTCGGCCGCTACGCGCTTAGCGGGACATTGCCGGAAGTTTCTCTGTACACTTGAGGCCGTTTGCGACGCCCGCCCGAGGCGTCGCGTCGATTCCTCCCGAGAGAGTTCCGGCTTGCTGTTCAAACTACCTACAACCGCCACAGCGCCGTTCTGCCCGGCCGAGGTACAGGGTTCGGTGGCCGTCTCCGCGGGCTCGCCGTTCTGGAAGAAGATCCTGCAATTCGCGGGGCCCGGTCTGCTGGTATCGATCGGCTATATGGACCCGGGCAACTGGGCCACCGCGATCGAAGCCGGTTCGCGATTCGGCTACAGTCTGCTGTTCGTCGTGCTGCTGTCGAGCCTCGCGGCGATGGCGCTGCAATGCCTGAGCATGCGGCTCGGCATCGCGACCGGGCGCGACCTCGCGCAACTGTCGAGCACGCGCTATGCGCCGGGCGTCGCTCGTGCGCAGTGGCTGCTCGCGGAGCTGTCGATCATCGCCTGCGATCTCGCCGAAGTGCTCGGCGGCGCGCTTGCGTTTCATCTGCTGTTCAACTGCTCGCTGACCACCGGCGTGTTGCTCACCGCGTTCGACACGCTGATCGTGCTCGGCCTGAAGGGCAAGAATTTTCGCGACCTCGAAGCGATCATGCTCGGCCTGATCGCGACGATCGGCGTCGGCTACATCATCGAGCTTGCGCTCGTCAGGCCGCATTGGCCGTCGGTCGCGCAGGGGCTGATTCCGTCGTGGCAGGCGTTGAATTCGCGCGAGCCGATGTATCTCGCGATCGGCATTCTCGGCGCCACGGTGATGCCGCATAACCTGTATCTGCACTCGTCGATCGTGCAGACCCGCGCGGTGAAGCGCGATTCGGCCAGCATCCGCTCGGCGATCGGCATGTCGCGTATCGACACGATCGCATCGCTCGTGCTCGCGGCGCTGATCAACATGGCGATCCTGATTCTCGCGGCCGCCGCATTTCATGCGACGGGCCACGACCAGGTCACGCAGATCGAGGACGCCTACCGGCTGCTAGCGCCGATCGTCGGCACCGGCTTCGCCGCGGTCCTGTTCGCGATCACGCTGCTCGCGTCGGGACAAAGCTCGACGTTCACCGGCACGGTGGCGGGGCAGGTCATCATGGAAGGCTTCCTGAAGATGAAGATTCCGTGCTGGCAGCGGCGCTTCATCACCCGAGCGCTCGCGCTGATTCCGGCGCTGATCGGCGTGCGGATGCTCGGCAATGGCGCGGTCGGCCAACTGCTCGTCGCGAGTCAGGTCGTGCTGAGCCTGCAACTGCCGTTCGCACTTTATCCGCTGATCCGCATGACGAGCGACCGTTCGCTGATGGGCGAATTCGCCAACACGCTGCCGACGCGTCTGCTCGTGTGGACGCTGTTTGTTGTGATTAGTGCCGCGAATCTGTGGCTCGTGGTCCAGACGGTGGGCCTGGTCGGTTGATCTGACCGGCGGCGAGGACTCATTCGGAACGCCGGTTGGCCCGGCGCGCAGGCAAAAAAATCCGCGCAGTTCAATCACTGCGCGGATCCACGTGAGCTTCGGTTTGAATCGGAATCGGCTTGGCCGCGTCTCGCGACGGGCGCCTCGAACGGTCAGGCGGCCTGCGCGGCCTGCGCCGCACCGAGCGCTTCCCGGCGCGCGGCGGCTGCCTTCTTCGTCTTGCCGGCACGCGACGGCGGCTGGCACGCGCCGCATACGACGTTGTGCTGCAGGTCGTGCTTGTGCGCGACGAACTTGCCGGTGCAGCGGCAGCACCGGGTCAGCTGCAGGATGTCCGCGTCGAAGAAACGCACGAGCGTCCACGCGCGCGTCAGATCGAGCACCGGCTCGGTTTCGCTGTGCTGACAATGTTCGAGATATAACCGATATCCCTTGGTCAGCGCATCGAGATGCGAGCAGCGCGCTTCGTTCTTCAGGAACAGGTACGTGTTGTAGAACAGCGACGCGTGAATGTTCGCGAGCCACGTCATATACCAGTCCGCCGAAAACGGCAGCATGCCCTTGGGCGGCGATACGCCCTTGACCTCGCGATACAGGCGGATCATACGGTCGCGCGACAGCGTCAGCTCGCTCTCGAGCACCTGCATGCGGGCGCCGAGCTCGATCAGTGCGATCGCGCGAAATACTTCCTGTGCATCTTCGGTCAGGCTTCGCTTGAGCATTGCAGTCATCTCGATCAGGCAAATTGCTCGGCGGGCTGGCCTGCGAGCAGGATCGCCGTGTGGGTCGGTGCAACTGCGGCGTGCTTCGTCGTTTGCGTCAACGCCGACAGCATCGCGTGGTCGTTGAAACGGAAGAAGCACAAAAGCTGGTCGGAAGAGGCCAGTTTGACGATTTGCGCGAGCGACAGCCCGGCAAGCAAATCAGCCAGTTCCGACGACAGTCCCAGCCGGAACATTCCGACCGGTTTGTCCTCGCGCAACATGCGTTGCGCGAGCATGATGTAAGACAAATTGATCTCGCGGATTGAATCCAGCGTCTCGCTGCTACGGTCCATTTTCTCTGTTTCCGAAGCCCCGAATTTCTATGTCGGCTTTGCGCCGTTATGTCTTTTCTGCCTCGCCGGAAACGCTGCCTCCGGCTACATGTTGCTACCTGCTACAGACAGCGAACATTTGATACAAGCCGTTACATTTCGTAACAGCTGGGACGAATTGTATGAAGGGTAAAACCAGAAATCAATCCCTTCATAAAAAAATATCTCAAAAAACCACATCATTTTTCGGTAACTTTTTCACGCCGTTGTAATGAATGATGCCAAGTGAATTTTTAGCCTTTCGAGAGTCACCTCTAATCCATGAAAACCCTTGCTGGGTGGGCACCGAGCGTACTTGTTCGCGCCACGCATCCGCCACCGCGCGGCGCTCGGTAAATTCGTTTTGAATTGGAAAGGAAATAGAAGCGATGGAATAGACGGTAATAAATACTCGTCTTGCGCCTCGGGCGAGGGACGGATGAGGGGTGTAACGGCAAGATGCGCCCCCAGTTACAACTGCGCAAAGGGCGGGATTTGTAACGGCTTGGTGCGGGTCGGCAGGCGGACGGGCGGATTCGTTCGGCCCCGAGACCGAAAAGCCGTCGCAAACGTGTGCCGCTTACATTGCCGACGAGCACGACGGGGAGCCAGAGCCGTGCAGGATGCCTGACAGATATGTTGCTGCAATGGGCGCCGATATTTACAACCTTGCCGAGGCACCGGAATCGGCCTCAGGGGGGCGCTGTCAATGCTTCCGGGGCGCTATGCGAGGAATCTCGCCATCAGATCCTCGTCATGGAATTCGCCGTCGACGTCCAACGCGCCGACTTCGCATCCATATTTGCGAAAGCCGAGCGATTCATACAGCTTGCGCGCCGCGTCGTTGCGGCTACCCACCGTCAGTTGCACCTGCCGCAAGCCGTCGACGCGTGCGGCGCGCGTCAACAGCTCGCTGAGCAACGCACGCCCGACCCCACGACCAGCCGCTTCCTGTGCAACATACATGCCGACGACGTTCGCCTTGTGCCGTTCCTTGTGGGCCTGGTTGCGCAGCAGACCGACGACGCCGATCAGCGGAGCATCCGCCGATGCATACGCGCCGAGCAGGAACGAGCCTTCCGCCTCCGAGCCCAGCAACGTCGCGTCATGCTGCGCGGCGCCTTTCGCGAGCGCTTCGTCGTAGCTTTGTCCGAACGAAGCGGGGTGCGCCTTCAGCCCGCGCAGACGAAACTGGAAATAGGCGTCCCGGTCGGTGGGTCCGAGTTGGCGTATGAGCAGGGTGTCGGCGTTGACGGACATATCACTTGTTCGTGGTGAGTCGGGACCGGGCCCGCGGGGGACTAGCCGCGCTGGTGTTCGGCAAACTCGCGCAGCGCGGCCGCAGTTTGCTGATCCGCCGGAAAGAACGCCTCGATAGCGAGTTCCGACAGCGTAACGTCAACCGGCGTGCCGAACACCGTGGTAGTGCTGAAAAACGACAGCACGCCAAGCGGCGTGCGCAGCCGCAATGGCACGGCGATCTGGTTGAGGACTGCCTCGTCCGGCATCGACGCGTCTGTATCAGGCGGCGCGGGATAGCCGGCCAACTCGTCGCGCAGGGCGCTCAGCGTGTCGTCGCCGCTGACGTCGATCTGCCGTTGCAGCCGGGCCAGCACATGCTCGCGCCATGCATGCCAGTTGACGATCGACGCCGCGATGCCTTGCGGATGCAGGCTCAGTCGCAGCGCGTTGACCGGCGGCTTCAGCAGTTCGGGACTCGCGCCGCTCAACAACGGCGCAAGCGCATTGTTGGTCGCGACGATGGTCCAATGCCGGTCGATCGCGAGGGCCGGGTAGGGCTCGTGTCCCTTGAGCACCAGTTCGACGGCTTCGCGCGCGGCGGAGAGCTGCGGGTCGGAGAGCGGACGTTCGCGAAACAGCGGCGCGTAGCCGGCCGCGACGAGCAGGGCATTGCGCGCGCGCAATGGCACGTCGAGACGCTCGGCGAGATGCATGACCATTTCCCGGCTCGGTAGCGCGCGCCCCGATTCGACAAAGCTCAGATGGCGCGTCGAAATGTCGGCCTCCGTGGCGAGCAGCAGCTGACTCTTGCGCCGCCGTTGCCGCCATTCGCGGAGAAGTTCGCCGACCGCCCGAGTGCCTCTCGACGGGGATGACGGAGCCGTTTGTGCGATAGAGAGTGTGTTCATGCCACCGATGATAGCCAAAGCGTGCAAGCAATCGATTACCTGAGAGGTAATGCCCCGCCAATTTCAACCAACGCGACGCGCGGCCGATACCGTCGATTCACACCAACGATTGCGCCGGCCTCGGCCGCCACACGCGAACTCGCGCGACACCGTGGCAGCGCCGCGCCCGGCTCAGGCAGCGGCAATGCGCAGCGGCACGGCGGTGAATTTGACGCCGATCGCACTCGCCAGCTTGAGGACCGTGTCCATGCGTGGCTTGGAGCCGGGCGCGAGTGTCTTGTACAGGCTTTCGCGGCCCAGGCCGGCTGCCGCGGCGATCTTCGTGATGCCGCGTGCTTTGGCGATGTCCGCAATGGCGGCGAGCAGGAGATCGGAGTCGCCCTGGTCGAGCGCGGCGTTCAGATAGGCCGCGACCATTTCGTCGTTGTCGAGGTACTTCGATGCGTCGAAGCGTGCGGTTTTGATCTTGCTCATGACCGTTCCTTTCTGATGGTTGCCCACATTGTTCCGGCATGCCTGATATCGGCCTGCTGCGTGGACTTGTTACCCCCGCACAGCAGCAGATACATCATGCGCCCCTCGCGCGCGTAGTAGACCCTGTAACCCGGGCCGCAATCGATGCGCATCTCGAACACGCCGTTTTCCAGCAACTTCGCGTCGCCGAAAAGCCCGCGCTCCGCGCGCCGGATTCGCACGAGAATTTGCGCCTTCGCCTTGAGGTCGGTGAGGCCGTGAAGCCAACGATCGAACTCCTCGGTGCAGTTGATCGTGTACACGCGCGGTGTTTCGATCTGCGGATGATTGTATCCCCTAGGATACGGTCGTGCAAGCGAAAAAAGTGTCTCGATAAAGCGGTCCAAACCGTCCTCCTGTTCATTGCATTGCCCGCCTCGCGATGTCATCGGCAGGCTTCGTGAGGTTAGCGATGCGAAGGTTTCTTGACGACTCGGCCGAATGGCCTATTTGGCGTGAAGGACAGTGAAAGACGCTGCATCCGCTTGATTACCTCTCACGTAATCGACGCAATGCACGCGAACCGTCAATCTTCACTCCGAGCCCGCCGCATGCGATGCGTATGACGCGCGAAGTGCTCAGTCCTGCCAATCGAGGAGTTTGAGATGAATGCACATACCGATCTGATCGACCGTTATTTCGATACCTGGAACGAAACCGATGGCGCGCGTCGTCGCGAGTTGATCGCGGCCACGTGGAGCGCCGACGCCGACTATCGCGACCCGCTGCTGGCGGGGGCGGGCCACGATGGCATCGACGCGATGATCCGCGCGGTGCACGAGCGTTTTCCGCATCACACGTTTCGCCGCACGACCGACGTCGACGGCTTCGCGAATCGTCTGCGCTTCTCGTGGGCACTGACGACGCCCGCCGGCGAGGCGATCGTGAAGGGCTCGGACTTCGGCGTGGTGGACGCGCATGGACGCTTGCTAGCGGTCACCGGTTTCCTCGACGAAACCCCCGGCGCCGCCTGAGGCGCTTTTCACGGAGACGATCATGCGCGACCCCGCCGCCGCCAGGCCCGCACAAGTCCATTTCGCGTTGCTGCGCGTCGCGGCCGCGTTCGATGCGGTATCGAGCGCGATCGCCAGTTTTGCGCTGCTCGGCGGCGCGCGGGCGTTCATGTTCATCGCACTGTTCGGTTGGCGCGAGCCGGTGCTCGGCGGCGCGGGGCTCGTGCTGCTCGCCGTGGTCGGATGGCTGCGCTGGCAATGCGGTGCGAGCGCAGCGCCGCAAGATCCGCGACGCGCTTGCTACAATCGATCGTCGTGCGGATGATTGCGTGACACGCACGACTTCACCGCCGCGGCATGTTCCCAACCGAACGACCAGGAGACCCCGTGCTGAAAAATCTGGACCCGCTGCTGAACGCCGATATCCTGCACGCGCTGCGCTCAATGGGCCACGGCGACGAGCTCGTGATCTGCGACGCCAACTTCCCGGCCGACGCGGTCGCGCGCGAGACCGTGCTCGGCAGGCCGCTGCGCCTCGACGGCGTCAGTTCGCCGCGCGCGATCCGCGCGGTGCTGTCGGTGCTGCCGCTCGACACCTTCATCGAGCATCCCGCCTCGCGCATGGAAGTGGTGGGCGAGCCGCACGCGATTCCCGCGGTGCAGCGCGAAGCGCAAGCCGAAGTCAATGCGGGAGAGGGGCGCGAGGTGCCCTTCGTGTCGATCGAGCGCTTCGCGTTTTACGAGCGTGCGCGCCGCGCATACTGCGTGATCGCGACAGGCGAAGAGCGCGGCTATGGTTGCTTCGTGTTCACGAAGGGCGTGTTGCTCGCGCCGGACGCACCGCACGCACAACCATGAGCTTCCAGCTAGTCAGTCTCGATCATCTCGTTCTGAACGTCGCGGACGTCGAAGCGAGCGCGGCGTGGTACGCGCGGATGCTCGGCATGCGACGCACCGAGTTCATGTCGCGCAGCGGCATGCGCGTGGCGATGACCTACGGCAACCAGAAGATCAACCTGCGTCCCGCGTCGGCCGATACCGTCGTCTGGTTCACGTCGCGCGAGGCGGTGCCGGGAACGGCGGACCTGTGCTTCGTGACCACCGCGAGCCCGGACGAAGTCAAGGCGCACTGGCTCGCGCAAGGCGTAGCGATCGAGGCGGGGCCGGTGCAGCGCGACGGCGCGCGCGGCAAGATGACCTCGGTGTATTGCCGCGACCCGGACGGCAACCTGATCGAGGTCGCCACCTATCCACCAGCCTGAGCGGGCTTGGAAATCGTCGCCATTGCACATATGCTCAGGGGCGAGGCGGGGAACTGAGCCCGTCTATTCGGGTCTGCTGCTTATTCATTACAGGAGTCCCCCCATGTCGCGTCCCGTCGATTTCGGCATTATTTTCATCGCCCGTCTTGCGCTTTCCGTGCTGTTCCTGTGGAGCGGGGTGATGAAGCTGCTGGGCTATGCGGGCTTCGTCGGCTACCTGCATTCGAAGGGCGTGCCGTTCGTGCAGATCGCCGCGCCGATCGCAACCGCGGTCGAGGTGCTCGGCGGCCTGCTGCTCGTGGTCGGCTTCAAGGTGCGACCGCTCGCGCTGATCATGGCGGTGTATACGGTCGCGACGGCGGTGCTCGGCCACGACTTCTGGAATATCACCGACCCTGCGTTGCAGCACGACATGGTGATTCATTTCTGGAAGAACATCGGAATCGCGGGCGGTTTTCTGCTGCTGTTCGTCACTGGCGCGGGGCGTCTGAGCATCGACAACGCGCGCGCGCCGCGCAGCGGACTCGGCGGCCTGTAGGGCGCGGCCCGCATCCTGCTACCAGCAGGGTTTCCGGTCGGCGCCAATCAAGGGAGCAGATGATGATTCAGAACTTCGAGCAAATGATCGGCGGCAAGATGACACAACTGTGCGCGAGTCTCGGCGAAGGGGCGACGCCGCATCGCGTGATCATCAGCCTCGCCGATTCTGCGAAGACGCTGGTGGTTCTCGATGCGTCCGGATTCATCGGCACGCTGAAGGCGGAGATCGAGGACCCGGAGAAACTGGTCGCCGATGCGATCGTCAAGGCGCGCGACGAAGGCCTGATCGAGCGCGCAATCGATACCGGCACGATTCAGGAGGCGTCGCTGTAGGCGCCTGCGTTACACACGCCGTTTACTTACTCGCGGCTCTCGCCCCGCGCCCAGACGATGCCGTCGCGTGCGGCTCAGGATGCACGAAACACGCAAGCACGAGACCCAGCACCAGCAATCCCACCGAAATGGCCGTCGCCGCCTGCATCCCCGGCACGATCTCGGTCGCGGCGGCGCCGCCCGCGAGCGCACCGAACGCCGCCACGCCCACTGCGCCGCCGGCCTGGCGCGCCGTGTTCAATACCGCCGACGCCGTGCCCGCGCGCCGCGCTTCGGTCGATGCGAGCACCGCCGTGGTCATCGCGGGCACCGCGAGTCCCATGCCCGACGGAATCAGCAAAAACGGCAGCAGCAGGCCAATCAGCGGCGTGTCGGCATCGACCAGATGCAGCAGGCCGTAGCCGAGACCGGCCGTGATCGCACCGAGGATCATCGGCACGCGCACCCCGAGGCGGCCGATCACCCAGCCGCTCGCGACGTTCGAGATCAGGAAGCCGCCCGTCAGCGGCAGGAACGCGAGGCCTGCCTGCAGCGGCGTGTAGCCGCGCACACGCTGCAGGTAGAGGCTCAGCACGAACACCATGCCGTAATACGTCAGGTTTACGCAGATGCCGAACAGCACCGCGGCGCTGAACGTGCGCGTGCCGAACAGCGACAGCGGCAGCATCGGGCTCGCGACACGCGCTTCGACGAACACGAACGCGACCGCCGCCAGCAGCGCCAGCACGAAGCCGCCGGCGACCAGCGGATGCGCAAGCCCGAGCGGCCGCCATTCGATCACCGCGGCGACGAACGCGGTCAGCGCGACGATCGCGAGACACTGGCCGCCGAGATCGATGCCGCGCGGTATCGCGCCGATGTTGCCGCGAGCGGCGGCGGGCGTGCCGCGCTGCGCGGTTTGCGGATGCGGAATCCACAGCAGCGTCGCCAGCAGGCCCGCCGCGCAGATCGGCAGATTGACGAGAAAGATGCTGCGCCAGCCGAACGCGGCGATCAGCAGACCGCCGGCCACCGGCCCGGCCGCGATCGAAATCGCGCCGGACGCGGTCCACAGGCCGACCGCGCGCGCCCGCAGCTTCGGTTCGTGGCCGAACGACTGATTGAGCAGCGCGAGCGAATTCGGCAGCATCGCGGCCGCGCCGATGCCTTGCACCGCGCGTGCGGCGACCAGCATCGGGGCGTCGAGCGCGAGCCCGCAGGCCAGCGACGCGAGCGCGAACAGCACGATTCCGCACGCATACATGCGCCGCGCGCCGAAGCGGTCGCCGAGCGCGCCGGCCGAGAGCATCAGCACGGCGAACGCGAGCGTGTACGCATCGACGACCCATTGCAGTCCCGCGACGTTCGCGTGCAGATCCGCGCCGATTCGTGGCAGCGCGATATTGACGATGGTCACGTCGAGTTGCGTGACCACGAAGCCGACGCTGACGGTCGCGAGAACGCGGCCGAGGGCGGGCGAAAAGGAGGGTGTGGATGAGTTCATGACTGCATCGTATGCCCGATGCAGCGTGCCACGTTTCGGTGTGGCGTGAAGTATGGATGTCGCCCGTGCGAGCGACGGCGCGTCGAAGGCCGCGCCGTCGCGGAGCGCCTCGTCGACGCGCTGGATGCGGATCGACGAAGCGAGCTCCGGCGTCGGCTCAACGCCCCTGCGGCGCGTCCTTGATGAACAGCGTGGTCAGCGCGCCCAGCACGCAGATCGCCGCGACATACAGCGGCGCGGCCAGCGGGTTCGACTTCATCATCAGCGACACGGCGATCGGCGTCAGACCGCCGAACACCGCGTACGCGACGTTGTACGAGAACGAAATGCCCGAGAAGCGCACCACCGGCGGGAATCCGCGGACCATCACGAGCGGAATCGCGCCGATCAGGCCGACGAACAGCCCGGCCAGTGCATACAGCGGCACGAGCAGGGACGTGTCGACGGCCAACTGGCGAAACATCACGTAGTACGTGATTGCAAGCGCAACGCCGCCGACGAAAATCGTGCGACCCGCGCCAATCCGTCCGGCGATCGAGCCCGCCATCACGCAGCCGATCGTCAGGCACAGCGTCGCGACACAGTTCGCGAGCAGGGCGGTGGCCGGCTCGATGTGGAATTGCTTTTGCAGCAGCGTCGGCGTCATCAGGATCACGACGACGATCGCCGCCGACAGCATCCACGTGAGCAGCATCGACACGATCACCGCGCGGCCGTGATCGCGCAGTACGGCCTTCAGCGGCACTTCCGCGGCGATCGCCTTGCGCTGCTTCAGCTCGGCGAATACCGGCGTCTCGTGCAGCCAGCGGCGCAGATACACCGAGAACATGCCGAACACGCCGCCGATGAGGAACGGAATGCGCCAAGCAAACTCGGAAATTTCGGCCGGCGTGAAATGGCGATTGACCGCCGACGCGATCAGCGAGCCGAGCAGAATGCCGGCCGTGAGGCCGGCCGTCAGCGTGCCGCACGCATAGCCGACGTGCCGCCCGGGCACATGCTCGGACACGAACACCCATGCGCCCGGCACTTCGCCGCCGACCGCCGCGCCCTGCATCACGCGGAACAGCAGCAGCAGCACCGGCGCGAGCACGCCGATGCTCGCGTAGGTAGGCATCAGGCCCATCAGCAGCGTCGGCACCGACATCAGCAGCACGCTCAGCGTGAACATGCGCTTGCGGCCGAACAGGTCGCCGAAGTGCGCCATGATGATGCCGCCGAGCGGCCGCGCCAGATAACCGGCCGCGAAAATGCCGAAGGTCTGCACTTGACGCAGCCAGTCCGGCATCGCCGCCGGGAAGAACAGCTGGCCGATCGCCGGCGCGAAGAAAACGAAGATGATGAAGTCGTAGAACTCGAGCGCTCCGCCGAGCGCGGCGAGACCGAGTGTCTTGTAATCGCTGTGCCCAAGCGGGCGTGGGGTGACAGCCTGTGCTCCACCCAGATTTGTTGCTTGCATTGCCATGTCTTTCGTTGAATTGGGAGCCACGCGGGTCACGCGTGGACATATGGCGGTCGTCGGGCGAGAAGTGTGGCAAGCGCTGGGTAGAGCACGGAACACGGGCGCGCCGTCCGGATAGGGCGGGCGCGCTGACGACTGAGGCCGGCGCGGATTTTACAGGATGAAAGGGGAAGTGCCGCGGAAGCGCCCAATTGAGCGAAGAAAGCGCGGAAATTAGGAATGCTCCGAAGGGAGGGATCGGGGTGCGTCCCGGAGAATGGCCCGCGAGTCCTTATCGAGAGTCCATTCCATGCGCGTAGCTGTCCTTCAGCGTGACCCGGTCATGCGTCGGTCCATTGAATCAATGCTGGTGAGAGCCGGCCATTTCTGCGCGGCGTATGACGACGGCCGCGCGATGTCGAAATCGCTCGTGCACTCCACGATGGATCTGCTGGTGCTCGACTGGCAGGATACGCGGCCCGCCGGCGCGGACCTGTTGCGCTCGATGCGCGTCGTGGCAGGCGAGCACGTGCCGATCATGTTCGTGTCGAACGACAGATCGGAGGAAAGCATGGTGCGCGCGCTCGCTGGCGGTGCCGACGAATACCTCGCGTTGCCGTTGCGGGACGCCGAGTTTCGCGCGCGAGTCGCGGCGCTGCTGCGGCGCGCTTACCCGGAGAGCTTCAGCGCCGCGACCTGCTTCGAGATCGGCCCTTACCGTTTCGACACGGTCCGCCGGGCCGTCGCGCTGCGCGGCAAGCCGGTGCCGTTGTCACCCACGCAGTACCGGATCGCGGTACTGCTCTTTTCCAACATCGATCGCGTGATGTCGCGCGACCATATCTTCGCGACGGTGTGGGGCCGCGAGCTGCGCGAATACACGCGGACCATCGACAGTCACGTGTCGCGGCTGCGTCTGTCGCTCGCGATCGAGCCGCGTAATGGTTTCCGGCTGCAGCCTGTATACAGGAGCGGCTACCGGTTGCTGCGGGTCGGCGACCATGTGCTCGGGGGGTGAAGATTTGCAGTCGGCCGGGTATATGCTGAAATCCGCGTTGTAGGCCGTTGGGTTGGCCAGTGGCGTTCGGTGCCGTGTCCGGAGTGATGTTTGTCGACGCTGATACCGAATAGCGGGACGTTTCGCGCGCCGCGCGCGCGGCGGATCACGCATCGTCCCGGTATGCCGAAATCGTCTCAATCCGCGCGCACGCGCACCAAGACCCACCCGCCCGCGATTCCTACCATGGGCGACATGAAAACCCTCAACATCATCGACTCGCACACCGGCGGTGAGCCTACCCGCCTCGTGGTGTCGGGTGGCCCGGACCTGGGCGGCGGCACGCTCGCGCAACGGCTCGACGTTTTCCGCACCCGCTTCGACGACTGGCGCGCCGGCATCGTCACCGAACCGCGCGGCTCGGACGTGGTGGTTGGCGCGCTGCTCTGCGAGCCCGACGATCCGGGCTGCGCGGCCGGCGTGATCTTCTTCAACAACGTCGGCTATCTCGGCATGTGCGGGCACGGCACGATCGGGCTCGTCGTGTCGCTCGCGCACATGGGGCGGATCGGGCCGGGACGGCACCGCATCGAAACGCCGGTCGGCGCGGTCGAGGCGGCGCTGAACCAAGACGGCGCCGTCGCAGTGCGCAACGTGCCCGCGTATCGCCACCGCAAGGCCGTGCAGGTCGACGTGCCTGGCTATGGCGTGCTGACCGGCGACATCGGCTGGGGCGGCAACTGGTTTTTCCTCGTCGCCGAGCATGGCCACGAGCTCGAAGCCGCGAACATCGCGAGCCTGACGGCGTTCAGCTCGACGATTCGCGACGCGCTGATCGCACAGAACATCACCGGCGCGAACGGCGCGCTGATCGACCATATCGAGCTGTTCGGACCGGGCTCGCGCAAGGGCCTCGACAGCCGCAGTTTCGTGCTGTGTCCGGGCAATGCGTACGACCGCTCGCCGTGTGGCACCGGCACGAGCGCGAAGGTCGCGTGTCTCGCGGCCGACGGCAAGCTCGCCGAAGGCGCGGTGTGGCGCCAGGAGAGCATCATCGGCAGCGTGTTCGAGGCGAGCTATCGCGCCGCGGGCGACGGCGTCCATGTGATTCCAACCATCACCGGTCACGCGCACGTGATGGCCGAGGGGCGTCTGTGTTTCGATGAGCGCGATCCGTTCGCGTGGGGTATCCGGACCGCATGAGCCCGGACGCGCTGATCATCGGAGCGGGTATCGTCGGTGCCGCGTGCGCGGCGGAACTGGCCGCGCTCGGCATGCGCGTCGACGTGCTCGACGCGCAGCGCATCGGCGGCGGCGCGACGGCGGCCGGCATGGGCCATATCGTCGTGATGAACGACTCGCCCGCCGAATTCGCACTGAGCCGCTATTCGCGCGAGCTGTGGCTCGAACTCGCGCCGCAGCTGCGCGCGCGTGACGCGTTCGCGCGCTGCGGCACACTGTGGGTCGCAGCCGACGACGAAGAGTGGCAAGCCGCGCGCGCAATGCATGCGGCGTTTGGAAGCCAAGGCGTTGCCGCGCAACTGGTGGACTCGGCCGGGTTGCGCGCCTGCGAACCGGCGCTCGCACCATCGATGGCCGGCGGCTTGCGCATCGAGCACGACAGCATCGTGTATGCGCCGACCACTGCCGAATGGCTGCTCACCCAATCGCCGCACGCGGCGAATATCAGCGTGCGGCTCGGTGCGCAGGTCATGTCGATCCATGGAGGCGGTGTGACGCTGGCGAGCGGCGAGTGCATCAGCGCGGCGCACGTGGTCGTCGCGAACGGCCTCGGCGCGGCGCAATTGCTGCCGTCGCTGCCGATGCAGCCGAAGAAAGGCCATCTGCTCATCACCGACCGCTACCCGGAGCTGATCCAGCATCAACTCCTCGAACTCGGCTATATCAAGAGCGCACATCACGCGACCGGCACGTCGGTCGCGTTCAACGCGCAGCCGCGTCCGACCGGGCAATTGCTGATCGGCTCGTCGCGCCAATTCGAAACGACCGATCCCGCCGTCGAGATGCCCGTGCTCGCGCAGATGCTGCAACGCGCAGCGCTGTATCTGCCGGCGTTGCCGACGCTCAGCGGCATCCGCGCGTGGACGGGGTTTCGTGCGGCGTCGCTGGACGGCCTGCCGCTGATCGGACCGGCCGGCGAGTTTGCGCCCGAAGTTGGCTCTGGTTCCACGTCCCGCATATGGCTTGCGGTCGGTCACGAAGGGCTTGGCGTAACGACCTCGCTCGCGACCGCGAAACTGCTCGCCGCGCAGATCGCGGCCCACGCCGCGCCGATTCCGTTCGAACCTTATCTGCCGGTCCGTTTTGCTGAACAGGTGGCCCATGACTGACCCTGACGCGGCTAGCATCCGATTGACGGTCGACGGTTGCAGCATCGAAGTGAAACCCGGCACGATCGTGGCCGCGGCGCTCGCTATTGCGGGCATCCGCGGCTCGCGTCTGTCGGTCAAAGGCGAGCCGCGCGCCGCGCTGTGCGGGATGGGCGTGTGCCAGGAGTGCCGCGTGACGATCGACGGTCGCTCGCACGTGCTCGCGTGCCAGACGCTGTGCCGCGACGGCCAGCGCGTGCTGACACGAAACGGGACAGTACACGCATGACGCGGCACTTCGACATCGTGGTGATCGGCGGTGGTCCGGCCGGGCTCAATGCCGCGCGAGCGGCGGCGCAGGCAGGCGCGACGGTCGCGCAGATCGATGACAACCCGCGCGCCGGCGGCCAGATCTGGCGCCAGGGGCCCGGCTATCCGCCGCAAGCGCCGCTGCATGCGTTGCTCGCGGCGTTGCTATCGCAGCGAAACTTCACTTACTGGCCAGCGACGCGCGTGATCGCGCCGCTCGGCGCTCACGCTTTGCTGCTCGAATCCGCCGAACAAGGCGGCGTGTCGATCACTTACGACAGGCTGATTCTTGCGACCGGCGCGCGCGAGCGTCTTCTGCCATTTCCCGGCTGGACCTTGCCCGGCGTGACCGGCGCGGGCGCATTGCAGGCGCTGATCAAAGGCGGCATGCCGGTGCGCGGCGAACGCATCGTAATCGCCGGCAGCGGCCCGCTGCTGATGGCGGCGCTCGCCGCCACGCGAGAGGCCGGCGCGCATGTGATCGCGGTGGTCGAGCAGGCATCGGCGGCGAAGGTCGCGCGGTTCGGCGTGTCGCTGCTGCGCGAGCCTGCGAAGCTGCGTCAGGCGATCAGTCTCACGCGCGGCTTCGCGGGACTGCGCTACTGGAGCGGCAGCATCGTGCGCGAAGCCCGCGGCGCCGAGCGCGTTGAGCAGGTGACGATCCGGCGCGGCGAGCGCGACGTGACGCTCGATTGCGAGCGCGTCGCGTGCGGCTACGGACTGCTGCCGAACGTCACGCTTGCCCAGGCGCTCGGCTGCGCGATCAACGACGCGGGCGAAATCGCCGTCGACGCTGGGCAGCGCACCTCGCTCGAACGCGTTTATGCGGCGGGCGAGTGCACGGGCGTGGGCGGCGCGGAACTCGCTTGCGCGGAAGGCGAGATCGCCGGTCTCGTGGCGAGCGGCGCGGTGGCTACCCAACGCGCCGCACTGGCGGCACTCGTTACGCAGCGCGCGCGCTGGCGGGGCTTTGGCGCGCGCGTCGCGGCGTCGTTCGCATTGGGCGAGGCGGCTCGCACGCCGCCTGCCGATGCGACGCTGCTGTGCCGTTGCGAGGACGTGAGCGTCGGCGAGGTGCGCCGCTGCGCCGACTGGCGTGACGCGAAGCTGCAGACGCGCTGCGGCATGGGCCCTTGCCAGGGGCGCGTCTGCGGCGCGGCCGCGAGCCTGTACTTCGGCTGGCCGGCCGCCGCGCCGCGTCCGCCATTCAGCCCGGCGCAAATTGGCACGCTGATGAGCGCCGCCGAGCCGCCGACAGCGGCGCTGTGACGGCTCCGCGCTTACCCTCGACAGATATTGGCAGGCGGCGCGCCGCTCTATAATCGATCGCTATCGACTGCACGAGCAGGCTGCGCGGCCTCACCGGCGCAGTAATCCGCGAACGCACCTAACGCAATCAACCAGGCACGCATCAACGGAACCGCACGATGAACACGCTGGCTCATCCGCTCGAACCGGGCGATACGACGCTGTCCGGCATGCTGTCGCATTTCAGGTTGCTCGAGCCGGTATTCGATGCAATGCCGGATGTCGTGTTCTTCGTGAAGGACGCGGACGCGCGCTACGCGCTCGTCAACCGCACGCTCGCTTCGCGTTGCGGCTTCAAGGAAAAGGCGGCGCTGCTCGGCAAGACCGCGGAAGACGTGTTTCCGCGCCGCTTCGGGCGCATCTATACCGCGCAGGACAAGGCGATCATCGGCGTCGGCAACCAGATGCTCGATCAGCTCGAATTGCATCTGTATCCCGGCCGTCAACCGGGCTGGTGCCTGACCTGCAAACAGCCGTTGCGCGATGCGAGCGGCAAGGTGGTCGGCCTTGCCGGCATCTCCCGCGATCTGAAAGCCGACGAAAGCAGCCACCCGGCCTACAGCCGGCTTGCGGCCGTCGTGCGTTCGATCCAGGAGAATTACGTGCAGCCGCTGAACCTGAAGCAGCTTGCGGCGATGGCGGACATGTCGGTCGCGCAGCTGGAGCGCTACTTTCACAAGGTGTTTCATCTGACGCCGCGCCAGGTGCTCCTGAAAACGCGACTCGATGCGGCGACCGCGCTGCTGGTTTCGCATGACAAGGTCACCGACGTCGCCGCGCGTTGCGGCTACACCGATCACAGTGCGTTCACGCGGCAATTCAAGGCGACCGTCGGCGTCACACCAACCGAATACCGGATGTTGCTGCACGGCACGCTGCGCGGCTGAGCGGCGTCGGGCGTGTCATGGCCGGTCGCGGACATCACTACTACGTGTACGTCGTCGCGCTCGACGACAAGGTGTGGAGCGAGGCGCGCTTTCGTCGCGCGAATCCCGATTACCGTTTCGACAAGCCGTGCGTGTACGTCGGCATGACCGGGCTCGACCCGGACCTGCGCTTCGATCGGCACAAGGCAGGCGTTCAGGCGAATCGATATGTGCGCGACTACGGCTTGCGTCTGATGCCCGAACTGTACGAAGTGTTCAACCCGATGCCTTACCGTGGCGCGCAGGATATGGAAGTGGAGCTGGCGATCGGGTTGCGCGAGGCGGGGTATGGGGTGTGGCAGGCTTGAGAGGCCGGAATGAAAAAGGCCGCGGTAACGTCGATCGTCGCCGCGGCCTCAAATCGTTATGATGGTCGTGCTTTACTTCACCCCAAGCCCCCGCAACACCGCATTACCCTCTGACGTCAGGCGGATATGCTGCGTGCCCGCGTCGTTCGAAACGGTCTCGACGAGACCTGCTTCGTAAAGCTGCGGAATTTCGGGTTTTGCGGATGCATCGATCGGTGCGTGCAACAGCAGCAGCAGCGTCGCGAGTTCGTGATGGCTCAACAGACGGCGCAGGATAGTGGGCCGCTTGGCCGGCGTTTCGTTGGTATTCGGTTCGGGCTGGTTCATGGAGCGCACCTCGTGCGGGGACATGTCCGGGGATGTTGCGGACGAAGTCTTAAACGATTCTTAAGACTCCATTGTCCTGTAACACCGTGACATGAACGTTGCAATGGGTCAGATTCCGGCCCCCCGCAACTTCGCCTTTATGCGCCACCAAGCCTTATGGCGCGCAGGTCTTGGCTGCCGATTCGATCCACAGATTGCTTACATGACGCTTGCCCGCATAGAAACGGTAAGTTGTCGCGCCGTTGTCGCTGCGTACCTTGATGATGTTCGAGTCGCCGAAATCGAGCATCTGGCCTTGCGGGATGCCGGTCGACTTGAACGCGGCGTTGTGGTGATTGGCCAACTGCGTCAGACAGGCGACCACGTCGTCGACGGAACGCTGCGTCGTCGTGTCCGTGACGGGTTCGCCGGAATCGGGGTCTTTCTGGAAATACGCGCAAGCGTTGAGAAGCAGCGAAAGGGACAGGACTGCAGCGAACTTCTTCATATCTCTCCTGGCGTTGATTCGGCGATTCGGCCGCGGGTCCACGCGTCGCGCGGGCTGGACCCCAAAACAGCCGCCATTATATCGAGACGGCGAACTGACCGATCGAGCGCGCAAATCGCGTGCCTGAAACACCAAATCCTGTATCGTCGCGGCGACTTGCCAATGACGAAGCCGCCGCCGTGCCTGGGGTGTCTGCCTGCCCGTTACTTGCGGCGCTGTGCCTGAGCCGCGAGCCGCACCGCCGCATTGGCCGCGCCGTAGCCGTCATAACCACCGCGCCGCTCGACGATTTCGAGGAAGAAGCGCTGGTCGAGTTGCTCCGTATAAGCGTGGAAGAACTCGCCGCCGCGTTCGTCGCGGTCGTACAGGATATTGTTCGCGCGCATCGCTTCGAGCAGCGTGTCGGACAGCGCGTAGCGGGCCGCGAGGTCGTCGTAGTAATTGCGCGGAATGCGCAGGATCGGCACGCCGTCGGCGACGAATTCGGGGATCGCGCTGAAGATGTCGCCGGTACTGAAAGCGACGTGGTTCAGTCCCGAGCCGTGATACGTGTGCAGCGCCTCGGCCACCGCCGTGTGGCGATCCACCGATGCATTCAGCGCGATCCGCACCGAGCCGTCGGCGCTGCGCAGCGCGCGGCTGCGCACGAGGCCGTACGGATCGGGCACGAGCACCCCCGGCTCGGCCTGGAAGCCGAACGCGGTGCGCAAAAACAGCACCCACGTGTCGAGCGCACTCGCCGGCACGGACAGGCACACGTGATCGATGCGCTCGAGCGGTCCCACCTCGGTCGGCCCGTTGATGTCAGTCAGCACGAAATCGGCCTCGAACAGCGTGGGCTGATCCGGCGTTTCGTCGACGAAATAGTTGAGGCTGCCGTCCGGTGCCTGCACGGCTGGCAGCACGCGCTCGTTCGGCCCGATCTGGCCGGAGAACGGCGAGTAGCCAAAGCCGGCGGCGCGCTCGAACGCCTGGCTCGCGTCGTCGACGCGAAACGCCGATGCGCACAGCGACAAGCCATGCTGCTGAAAGAACGCGTTCGCGAACGAATCGGGCTCCGCGTTCAGCACGATCGATGCCGCACCGTGCTGATACAGCGTCACGTCCTTCGAACGATGCTGGCCGGCCTGGCGAAAGCGCAGCTTGCCGAGCCAGTCGGCGAGTTGCGCGCGGGTGGTGTGATCGACCGCGAATTCGAGGAACTGATAGCCGACGTGCGCGGGTGCGGCGGGCGAGCGGTACAACTCGCCCGTCGTTTTCTGCGGCTGCTGCTGCTCTTCGAGCAGCGCGCGAGTTTGCTCTTCGAGGAACAGCAGCGAGCGATGGCCATCGGCGGCCGTGATCGTGGTGGGGGCGGCGCGAAAGCCGTCGTTGAAGATTTCCAGCGAGAGCGGGCCCTTGTAGCCGGCTTTGACGACCTGCGCGGTGAAGTTCGCGAGGTCGAAGTCGCCCTGGCCGGGGAAGCAGCGGTAGTGGCGACTCCATTCGAGCACGTCCATCGCGAGCTTCGGCGCGTCCGCGATCTGCACGAACGCGATGCGCTCGCCGGGAATGTCGGCGATCGCGTCGGGCGTGTCATTCAGCGAAAGCGTATGAAAGCTGTCGAGCACGAGCCCGAGGCTCGGATGGTTCACTGCGTCGACGAGTTTCCACGCGTGGCGGTAGGTCTTCACGTGCTTGCCCCAAGCGAGCGCCTCGTAACCGGCGATCACGCCGGCCGCTTCGGCCGCGCGCGCCAGCGCGCCCAACTGGTCGATCATCAATGAGTCGTCGCAGATCGTCTCGGGCGACACGTTGCTGCACACGAGAATGCGGTCCGTGCCCAACTCGTGCATCACGTCGAACTTGCGCTTCGCGCGGTCGAGATTGCGCTCGAGCCGCTCGGGACTGACGCCGTCGAAATCGCGAAACGGCTGGAACAGCATGATCTTCAGGCCTAGGTCGTCGGCGATGCGGCGCACGTCGGCCGGCGAGCCGTCGAAATACAGCAGGTCGTTCTCGAAGATTTCGACACCTTCGAAGCCTGCCGCGCGGATCGCGCTCAGCTTCTCGACGAGGGTGCCGCTAATCGACACGGTGGCTATCGAACGTTGCATGAACGGCTCCTGCAAAGACGGACAAACGAAGGGGAAACAAGGAGACAAACCACTGCGGCGCGCCTATGGAGGCTGCCTACCGGGCTTGTTGCAATGCGCAAAATGAGCTACTTCGTTACGCACTGTAGCAAGACGCGGACCAGAATGCCCCACACTAGCTGGGAGTTTCGATAGTCTATACAAACTAACTAGATGGTACAAATTCGTAGAAACCCCGAATGACGGTGACGGCCGATGAGCGCACACTTCGCCATGCGTCGAAGAACCGTCGCGAGTGCCGCGGTTCGAGTCGCGCTTTATTTTGTGGGAGTCGTTGTCATGAGCTTTGCCTCCGTACTGGTCCTGAACGGACCGAACCTCAATCTGCTGGGCACGCGCGAGCCGGCCATCTATGGCTCGGAAACGCTCGACGACGTCGCGAAGCTGTGCCGCGACGCGGGCGAGCGCCTCGATCTCGCGATCGACTTCTGCCAGTCGAACGCCGAGCATCAACTGATCGACTGGCTGCACGCGGCGCGCACCAAGGTCGACGGCATCGTGATCAATCCGGCCGCGTACACGCACACGTCGGTCGCGATCGCCGACGCGCTGACGGCGATCGAAAAGCCCGTCGTCGAGGTGCATATTTCGAATGTGCATCGGCGCGAAGCGTTCCGGCATCACTCGTACGTGTCGGCGGTGGCGGACGCGATCATCGTCGGCTGCGGCACGCAGGGCTATGTGCTCGCGCTGGAACGGATGGCGACGATTCTTAAGAATAGGGCGGCCAAATGAACACTCAAGCGAACACTCAAGCGAACACTCAGGAAAATCCCCGGTCCGACGCGCAGATCACCGCGTTGGCCAATGCGCAGGCGAGTTTGCGGGCCACGCCCCAGTCCTTTCTGGTCGGACTGATCGGCTCGGGCATCAGCGGTTCGCTCACGCCCGCAATGCACGAGGAAGAGGGCAGCAAACTTGGTCTGCATTACGTGTACCGACGCATCGATCTGGATGCGCAGAAGCTCGATACCGCCGCACTGCCGGAGCTGCTGACCGCGGCCGAACGGATGGGTTACAACGGCCTGAACATCACCTATCCGTGCAAGCAGGCGGTGATTCCGCTGCTCGATGAACTGTCCGACGACGCCCGCGCGCTCGGCGCGGTCAACACCGTGCTGTTCAAGGACGGCAAGCGTATCGGTCACAACACCGACTGGTCCGGTTTCGCGCGCGCGTTTCAACGCGGCCTGCCGGACGTGTCGCTGGAACGCGTCGTGCAACTGGGCGCGGGCGGCGCCGGCGCGGCGGTCGCGCACGCGGCGCTGAACATGGGCGCGCAGTCGCTGACGCTGTTCGACGTCGATGCCGGCCGCGCGCAATCGCTCGCCGACGAATTGCAGGCGCGTTTCCCGAAAGCCAAGGTCAGCGCGGGCACCTCGCTCGAAGAATCGCTCGCCGCCGCCCAAGGGCTGATTCACGCGACGCCGACCGGCATGGCTAAAATGCCCGGCCTGCCGCTGCCGGCCGAATTGCTGCACCGCGACCTGTGGGTTGCCGACATCGTCTATTTCCCGATTCGCACGGCGCTGCTGCAGGCAGCCGAGGCGCTCGGCTGCCGCACGCTGAGCGGCGGCGGCATGGCGGTCTACCAGGCGGTCGACGCGATGCGCATTTTTACGGGGCTCGAGCCGGACGCCGAGCGCGTCTACACCCATTTTCAATCGCTGTTGCAACGCTAACCGGCCGCGTAGAGACCGGCATCCAAGCTGATCGAGGAGACCAGTACGACATGACGCAATCGTTCCAATCCAGTTCCGCGGGCTCGCCCGCGCAGAGCAAGTCGGCCAGCCCCGCGCGCCGTTCGAAAGCCCGTTATCAGATCCTCGGACTGCTCGCAGTCGGCACGATGATCAACTATCTCGACCGCACCGTTCTGGGCATCGCGGCGCCGCAGTTGACGAAGGAGCTTGGCATCAACGCCGCGCTGATGGGCCTGCTGTTCTCCGTGTTTTCATGGAGCTACGTGGCTTCGCAGATTCCGGGCGGCCTGTTTCTCGACCGCTTCGGCAGCAAGCTCACGTACTTCCTGTCGATGACGTTCTGGTCACTGTGCACGCTCGCGCAGGGGCTCGTGGGTGGCATCGCCGGCCTGTTCGCGTTCCGTCTCGGCCTTGGCGTTTCGGAAGCACCGTGCTTCCCGACCAATAGCCGCGTGGTCGCCACGTGGTTTCCCCAAAGCGAACGCGCGATGGCGACCGGCACCTACACGGTCGGCGAATATATCGGCCTCGCGTTTTTCAGCCCGTTCCTGTTCATGCTGATGGGCGCGTTTGGGTGGCGCTCGCTGTTTCTCGTGGTCGGCGGCGTCGGTATCGCGTTTGGCGTGGTGTGGTGGCTGATGTATCGCGAGCCGCGCGATCATCCGTCGGCGAATCAGGAAGAGCTCGACTATATCGAGGCGGGCGGCGGTCTCACGCAACGCCACAAGGATGTCGCGGGTGCGGCCGATGCGGCGGCATCGAAGACGAGCGGCTTTCAATGGCGCACGATCGGCCAGCTGCTCAAGCATCGTCAGCTGACCGGCATCTGCCTCGGCCAGTTCGCGGGCAATTCGACGCTGGTATTTTTCCTCACGTGGTTCCCGACGTATCTCGCCACCGAGCGTCATATGGCGTGGCTGAAGATCGGCTTCTTCGCGATCATGCCGTTCATTGCGGCGTCGATCGGCGTGATGTTCGGCGGTGTGTTTTCCGACTGGCTGCTGCGTCGTGGCAAATCGCCGAACGTCGCGCGCAAGCTGCCGATCATCGCCGGTTTGCTGCTCGCATCGACGATCATTCTCGCCAACTATGTCGAGAGCAACGTGGTCGTGATCGCGATTCTGTCGGTGGCATTCTTTGCGCAAGGTATGGCCGCGCTCGGCTGGACGCTGGTGTCGGATATCGCGCCCGAGGGCCTGCTTGGTGTGACCGGCGGCATCTTCAACTTCGCCGCGAATCTGGCGGGTATCGTGACCCCGCTGGTGGTGGGCCTGATCGTCGCGGCGACCGGTTCGTTCGTCGGTGCGCTGGTGTTCATTGGTGTCATCGCGTTGATCGGCGCGCTGTCGTATATCTTCATCGTCGGCGATATCAAGCGGATCGTGCTGGCGGATTGAGGCTTCCTGTTGAGACGTCGCTTCAGGTGACGGGTGTCGAAGCAAAAACGGGATGTGGTGAAAGCCACATCCCGTTTTTCATTTTCAGCCGGTCGCTACGCAAGCGGCCTCAATCGTCCTTCTTCACGAACCGCAAGATCGCATCGACGATCATCGCCCGATGCCGCGCGCGCAATCGAGGATGCGACGGATCGCGCCCGAACGCGGTGCCGAACGTATGCCGGTTGCCCACGCGATGAAAGCACAGCGAACTGATCATCAGATGCAGATCGATCGGATCGATATCGCTGCGGAACTGGCCGGACGCGATGCCGCGCGCGAGCAGATCCTCGATCGTGTGAATCACAGTGACGTTGCGTCCTTTGAACGTCTTGACCTGCTCGACGTACTTCGCGCCGTGAATGTTTTCGATGGTCACGAGGCGCACGAAGTCGCGCTGCCGGTCGTGGTAGTCGAACGTGAATTCGACCAGCGCGCGCATGCCCTCGACCGGATCAAGTTCGCTGATGTGCAGATCCTGTTCGAGCGCGCGAATGTCTCCATACACCTTTTCCAGCACCGCCTGGTACAACCCTTCCTTGCTGCCGAAGTAGTAGTACAGCATGCGCTTGGTGGTGTTCGTGCGCTCCGCGATCGCGTCGACGCGTGCGCCCGTCAGTCCCATCGCGGAGAACTCCTGGGTCGCGACGTCGAGGATGTTGCGCTTCGTCTGCTCGGGATCGTATTTGCGTGGGGCGTCCGCACGCCGGGTGTTGACACGGCTGGCGTCGGCTCGCTTGGCGTCGGTACGTCGCGCGTCGGCGTGCGGCGCGCCCGACACGATGCCGTTGGTATCAGGCTCGGCGGCCTTGCTTCCCTTTTTCATTGTGGTTTCGAGCGGCAGTGACGGCGCATTCTAGCATGGTGAAATGGGCCTCTGGCGCGGGTCTCGGGCATCGGTGCAGGTATTTCGAAGGAGCTTGCGTGGCGCTTACGCGACCGGTCGCGCGGGCCGGCGGCGCGCGGCGAGGGCGTCGCGTGTTTGCATCGCGGTGTACGTGAGCTGCGCGGCCGCGAGACCGAGCGCGCCGTATGTGCGCGTGAGGCCGAAGCTCGCGAATGCATCGGGCACCGGCCGTTCACCGCAGATCGCCGCGGCCAGCAATTCGCCCGACACCGTGGTCGGCGCCATGCCGTGTCCGCCGAAACCGACCGCGTACCAGACGCCGTCCGTGCTTTGGCCGATCTGCGGCATCTTGTGCCGCGCGTAGCTCATTAGTCCGCCCCACGCATGCTCGATGCGTACGTCGCGCAGCTGCGGATAGACCTTCAGCAGGTCCTGCCGCAACAGACGCGCGATCGCCTCGGGCTCGCGATCGCGCACCGAGATGCGGCCGCCCCACAGGATGCGCGAATCGGGCAGCGGCCGGTAGTAGTCGAATGCGAAGCGGGTGTCGTAGACCGCGGCGCGCGTCGCGATCGCGTCGTGCAAGCGTTCGCCGAGCGGCTCGGTCGCCATCACGTAGGTGGCGATCGGCAGCACCGCGCGCTCGACGCGCGCATACACGTTGCGCGCATAGCCGCCGCCCGCCATCACGACATGACGGGCGTCGAGCGCACCTTGCGGTGTCTCGACAACGAAGCCCGCGCCGTCGCGCCGCAAGCCGACGACCGGCGAGCGCTCGTGGATCGTCACGCCCGCGTGCGCGGCCGCCGCGGCGACGCCGAGGACGTACTTGAGCGGATGAAAATGAAACGCGTTGCGCTCGAACAGTCCGCCGTGATAGCGGCTCGTTTTCAGTTGCGCGGCGAGTTCGTCGGCGGCGATCGGCTCCCAGTCGACGCCGAACGAATCGCGCATCAGACGCCGTTGCGCCTCGAGACGCGCTGGTTCGTCGAACCAGTTCGCGAGGATCACGCCGGCATCGGTTGCGTCGCAATCGATCCGATAGCGCGCAATGCGTTTGCGCATCAGCTCGACCGCGTCGGTGGTCAGCGCATAGAGCTCGCGCGCGCGAGTCGGCCCGAGCGTCTTCAGCAGGTCGGCGCAATCGAGGCTGTAGCCGCCGAACACGAAGCCGCCGTTGCGTCCCGATGCGCCGAAGCCGACCTGCTGTGCTTCGAGCACGACGACGTCTTCGACGCCGCGCTCGGCGAGTCCCAACGCGGTGGAGAGTCCCGCGAGTCCGCCGCCGATGATGCAGACGTGCGCGCTGCGTCGACCGTTGAGGGGCGCATAGGCGCAGGAGCGAGTGACGGTGGCTTCGTAGAAACTTTGCATGGGGCGCGAGCTCGTGGACACGCCCTAGGTTAGCGGCAATCGCGTGTCGCCGTCCAGCCCGCGGAAGCCCGCACGTCGGCGGGCGCCCCGCTGCATTTCAACGTGTGTTATCGACCCCAGCGCAACACCAGCGGATCGAGCCGGCGCGCGATCTTCAACAGCCCTTCGCGCGTCGCCGGATGCATTTGCGGCAGCGGATCACGCACCGCGTCCGACGCGATCACGCCGCCTTCCTTCATCAGCGCCTTGCACGATGCGAGGCCGCCCTGGCGGTTCTCGTAGTTGATCAGCGGCAGCCACTGCTGATAGTGCGCGGCGGCGCCCTCGGTATCGCCGGCCGCATAGGCATCGATGATCAGGCGGATGCCATCGGCATAACCGCCGCCCGTCATCGAGCCGGTCGCGCCCGCATCGAGATCGGCCATCAACGTGATCGCTTCCTCGCCGTCCCACGGACCGACGATCGCGTCGCCGCCCAGTTCGATCAGCTCGCGCAGCTTGTTGGCGGCCTGTGGCGTTTCGATCTTGAAGTACGACACGTTGTCGATCTCGCGCGCCATGCGAGCGAGGAACGGCGCGGACAACGGCGTGCCGCTGACCGGCGCATCCTGGATCATGATCGGAATCTGGATCGCATCGGACACCGTGCGATAGAACTCGTAGATGCCGCGCTCGCCGATGCGGATCGTCGCGCCGTGATACGGCGGCATCACCATCACCATCGCGGCGCCCGCGGCCTGCGCGGCGCGGCTGCGCTCCGCGCACTGGTACGAGCTGAAGTGCGTGGTCGTGACGATCACCGGCACACGGCCCGCGACGTGTTCGAGCGAGAGATGCATCAGTGTGCTGCGCTCGTCGTCGGACAGCGCGAACTGCTCGGAGAAGTTCGCGAGAATGCACAGGCCGTTCGAGCCGGAGTCGATCATGAAATCGAGACAGCGCTTCTGGCCTTCGAGATCGAGGCGGCCGGCGTCGTCGAAGATCGTCGGCACGACGGGGAAGACGCCGCGCAGGGCGGGGGAGTGTGACGCTTGGCTCATGGCGATGTGGTCCGTGCTGGGATGGAAGGATTGCGCTCGAGCCCGCGAGCGAGCGGCGCAACTGGATGAATGTCTCCTGCGGCGACTATACGGCCCCGGGCGTCGCAGGTATATTGAATTGTTTCCATATCGTGATCGCTTTTGCGACTCACCCGCACAATGAAAGACACGCTCAACGTCCTGCTGTCGAAGCTGCGCATGAAGCAGCTGCATCTGCTGATCGCGCTCGACGATCACAAATCGCTGCACAAAGCGGCCGGCGTGATGTCGATGACGCAATCGGCGGCGAGCAAGGCCCTGCAGGAGCTCGAATCGATGCTCGACGCGCCGCTTTTCGAGCGCTCGAAAAGCGGCATGATCCCGAACCAGCTCGGCCATTGCGTGATCCGCTATGCGCGCGTCGTGACGTCGGACCTCACCGCGCTGTGTCAGGACGTCGCGGAAATACGTTCGGGGCGTGGCGGGCGGCTCGCGCTCGGCGCGATCATGGGCGCGATTCCCGACTGCGTGGTGCCCGCGCTGAACCAGTTGCATGCGGCGCAACCGGGTCTGTCGATCGAGGTGGTCGAAGACACCAGCGCGCGGATGCTCGCGCAGCTCGACGACGGCCGGCTCGATCTGGTGATCGGCCGCGCGGCGGTCGCGGCCGATCCGTCGAAGTATCAGTATCGCCCGCTCGGCGACGAGCCGTTGGCGGTGGTGGTCGGGTATCAGCATGCGCCGTTGCCGCGTCGCGAGATGACGTTGAGCGAGCTCGGCGGGCATCGCTGGGTCATGTATCCGTCACATATGCCGCTGCATGCGCTGCTCGAACGCGAGTTGGATCTCGCCGGCCTCGATATGCCCGACAATCCGATTTCGACGGCTTCCACTTTCGTGACAGTCGCGCTGCTGCAAAGCAGCGCCGAACTCGTTTCGCTGCTGCCGAGCGCGATTGCCGGGCCGTTCGTACGGCACAAGATGCTGCGCGTCGTGCCGGTCAGGCTCAAATCGCCATCGCAGACTTTCGGCATCGTCACGCGCAAGGGCGGCGTGCTGTCGCCGCCGGCGGAGCGGTTCATCGCGCTGTTGCGCGCACAGACACAACGGACGCAGACGAAAATACGAGCTTAGCCGCACCGCCACCGGCTTGCTCGGCCGTTCGCCCGGTTGCCGGTAAGAATGCCAGCCAAAAAGCGACTTTGTTTCGGCAAGCGCCGCCAGAAACGGCAAAACCGCCCGAAAAGGCGGTTTGGTATACGGGTGAAACGTCCTTCAATATCTCATGCCGGTTCGCGTTTTGTCATTCGACGCCAGCGGATGTTGTAGCCGCGACACTGTCGCGTCAATCTGAGCCGATGACGGTTTCTCGTTCCGAGCTACACTGGTTTATATCAACTGAGCCAGGCTGGACATCCTGGCCATCGCTCGGGGAGAGCAGCCATGAATCGGCCACCGCTTCGGTTTCCGCTTCGCGCGACCAGCACCGTGACCGTGCGGAGTTGGCGTTGGCTCAAATGGGGCCTGGCCGCGTTTTTCCTGCTCGCGATGGCGCTGATTGCGCGGCTCGTGCAGATCGAGATCGAGACCTCGCGGCTGCAGGCGCGCTACCTTTCCGAGCTGACCCGCGACGTCGGTTTCTCGGTCGCCGACGGTCCCAGTCATTCCATCCGCTTTCCGCAAGCCGACAAGGGCCCGTACGACGCGCGCCTCGGCTACGCGCTGTTGCCTGCCATTCAGCAGCGCCTGTTGCAGCATGGCTTCGAAATCAGCTCGCAGGCGCGCGATTCAGAACGCATGCTGTCGCTGGCCGATGATGGCCTGTTCCTGCCTTACGACGAAAAAGACACGGCAGGCCTGCAATTGTTCGACGGCACTGGCGTGCCGCTATACAGCGCTCAGTTTCCGGGCCGCGTGTACGACAGCTTCGACGCGATTCCGCCGCTCGTCGTGAACTCGCTGCTGTTCATCGAAGACCGCTATCTGCTCGATCCGGGTCAGCCGAACCGCAATCCGGCGATCGACTGGGGGCGCTTCAGCCGCGCGCTCGTCGACCAGGGCGCGCGCGTTTTCAATCGTCATCAGCAGACGCCGGGCGGCAGCACGCTCGCAACGCAGATCGAGAAATTCCGTCACTCGGCGGGCGGCCGCACCGCGACGCCGCCTGAAAAGCTGCGGCAAATCGCGTCGGCGTCGGTGCGCGCTTATCTGAACGGACCGCAAACACTGCCCGCGCGCGAACAGATCGTCGTGCACTATCTGAACTCGGTGCCGCTCGCCGCGCAGCCCGGCGTCGGCGAAATCAACGGGATCGGCGATGGTCTCGCCGCCTGGTATGGGCGCGATTTCCGCGAGACCAACCGTCTGCTGAAGGCGCCGTCGACCGACGCGAATCTGCCCGACCAGGGCCTGGCGTTTCGCGAAGTGCTGTCGCTAATGATTGCGCAGCGCGCGCCGTCGTTTTTCCTGCAGCGCGGCTATCCCGAGCTCGAACGGCTGACCGACAGCTATCTGCGGCTGCTCGCGAGTGGCGGCGTGATCACCGCGCAGTTGCGCGACGCGGCGTTGGCGGCGCATGTCGAACTGCATCGCGCGCCGCGCAGCACGCCGGATCTCGGTTCGTTCGTGTCGCGCAAGGCCGTGACGTCGATGCGCTCGCATCTGCTCGCCGCGCTCGGTGTGCGCAGCTTCTATGAACTGGACCGCCTCGACGTGCAGGCCACAGGCACGCTGAACAATGATGTGCAACAGGCCGTCGCCGAGCGCCTCGCCGCCGCCGCGACCAAAGACGGCGCGAAGGCCGCGGGGCTCGTCGGCTACGAAATGCTGCGCGGGTCCGACGATCCGACGCATATCGCCTACAGCTTCACGCTTTTCGAACGGCACGGCGACGCGAACCTCGTGCGCGTGCAGACCGATAGCGTGAACCAGCCGTTCGACATCAATTCGGGCGCGCGCCTGAACCTGGGTTCGACCGCGAAACTGCGCACCGTCATCACGTATCTGCAGATCGTCACAGATCTGCACACCCGTTACGCCTCGCTGAGCAATGCCGAGCTGAAAGCAGTCACGCCCGATCCGAACGATCGGCTGACGCGCTGGGCGATCGACTATCTGCTGCACACGCGCGATCACTCGCTGCAGCCGATGCTCGACGCCGCCGTCGAGCGTAAATACTCGGCGAGCCCCGGCGAAACGTTCTTTACGGGCGGCGGCGCGCAGACCTTCACGAACTTCGAGTCCGATGACAACAGCCGCATCCTGACCGTGCATCGTGCGTTCCAGCATTCGGTGAACCTCGTGTTCGTGCGCCTGATGCGCGATATCGTGCACTATGAAATGGTGCAGACCACCGGGCCGTCGTCGGAATGGCTCGGCGATACAGCGACCCGCAAGATGTATCTGACGCGTTTCGCCGATCAGGAAAGCCGCGTGTACATGAAGCGTTTCTACACGAAGTATCACGGCAAGACGCCCGATCAGCAGATCACGCTCTTGCTTCTCGGCGTGCGCAAATCGCCGCCGAAAGTGGCGACCGCTTTGCGCAGCGTCGCGCCGGATCAATCGAACGCCTGGTTCAACAAGATGATGTACGCGGCGCTGAAGAACACCCCGTCGGCTTCGATGCTCGACGACGAAGACCTTGCGAATCTGTACGACAAGTACGGCATCAACCGCTTCAACCTGAACGACCGCGGCTATATCTCCAGCGTGCATCCGCTCGAACTGTGGACGCTGAATTATCTGCGCAAGCATCCCGATGCGACGCTCGCGCAGATCGAAACCGCAAGCCAGGACGTGCGACTGTCCACCTACTCGTGGCTCTTCAAGACGCGCTATCACGCGACTCAGGATCGCCGCATCAAGCGCATGGTCGAACTGCGCGCGTTCGACGCGATCGGCAAATCGTGGCAGGCGCTCGGCTATCCGTTCGCGTCGCTGACGCCGTCGTATGCGGCGGCGATCGGCGCGTCGGGCGATCGTCCGGCGGCGCTCGCGCAACTGATCGGCGTGATCGCGAACGGCGGCAACAAGGTGCCGACCGAAACGCTGACGCAAATCGACTTCGCGAAGGATACGCCGTACGAAACGCATTTCAGGCGCGCGGTGATCGCGCCGCAGCAGCAGGTGTCGCCGGAGATCGCGAGCGAGGTACGGATGCTGTTACGTGATGTCGTGACGGGGGGTACCGCGAGGCGCCTCGCGCAAGGTATGACGTTCCCGAACGGCGAAACGCTCGAAGTCTATGGCAAGACCGGCACCGGCGATCAGCGCTTGAACGTGTATGCGAAGGGCGCGCGCTTGATCGAGTCGCGCAAGGTGAATCGCAGCGCGACCTTCGTGTTCGCGCTCGGCGACCGCTTCTACGGCACGCTGACCGCGTGGGTGCACGAGCCCTACGCCGCGCGTTACGACTTCACGAGTGCGCTGGCGGTGCAGTTGCTGAAGTCGATGGCTCCGGCGTTGCAGCCGTTGCTCGATAAGCCGGTTCAGAAAACCGTGACGACGGTGCCGGCGCAAGCGCCGCCAGCAGCGACGAAAGTTGCCGCGCACTGAACCGCTTACCGCTCGTCAAAACCCGCCTCCGACGCCGCCGGCTTCAGAAACAGCTCATGGACCGGTGCGAAATGCCCATAGAGCGGCAGAATCGCACCGCCCATCGCGCGGGCGTCGGCGCCGATCGCGCCTTCCAGCAATTGCGGCCGCACCATCCCTTCCCATTCGAAACGATCGAGCACGCGCTCGGTGCGGCGAATGATCTCGCGCAGCAATAGCCGGTCGAACTCGCCGTCGATCACGACGGCTTCGAGATCGAGCAGCGCGGCCGCGTTGGTCAGCGCGTTTGCGATCGCCGGGCATGCGCTATCGAGCCATTGCTCGGTATGCCGCCACAACTCGGGCGACAGTGCGCGATGATCGTGCGCCGCGGCGGCCGGCGCGCCCGCGTCGCTGAACAGTTGTTCGAGCACGAAGCCCGATGCCGCGTGCAGCAACTGCCGCGCGGGTTTGCGTGCGCTGCCTTCGCGCAGCGGGATCGAACCGACCGCGCCGGCGTTGTCGTGCGGACCGCCATGGAGACGGCCGTCGATCACGAGTCCGCCGCCGATGAACGTGCCGACGAACAGATACAGGAAGTTGTGGATGCCGCGGCCCTGGCCCATCACGAGTTCGGCCGCGCACGCGGCCGTGGTGTCTTTGGCGAACTCGACGGGCAGGCCGCTTATCGTCGCGATGCGCGCGCGCAGATCGATGTCGTTCCAGGCTTCGAGCGCGCCGGGCGGCGCGCCGAGAAAGTCGCGCCAGCCGCCGAGCCACAACGGCGCCGCGACGCCGACGCCAACCACTTTGCCGGCCTTCGCACCGAGCGTCTGGTTCACGCGCGCGAGTTTGCTTTCGAGCGCGGGGAACAGCGTTCGCGGGTCGGGATACGCATACTCGAACACGTCGCGGCACACGATGCGCCCGGCGAAGTCCATCGCGAGCACGTCGAGACTGCGGCGTCCGACCTTGATGCCGATCGTGTACGCGCCGTCCGCGCGCAGCGCGATCGGCACCGACGGCTGGCCGATCTTGCCGCGCACGCGCGCCTGTTTTTCGAGCAGGCCGTCGGCGATCAGCCGATCGACGATCATCGACACCGTCTGCATCGAAAGACGCGTGAGGCGGCCGACCTCGGCCTTCGGCAGCGGGCCATGCAAGCGGATCGTTTGCAGCACGATCCGCTCGTTGAATTGCCGCATGCCGACCTGGTTCGAGCCGACCGTGCGTTTGACCGGCGAGCGCGGGCTGGTGCTGGAGGTGTCCATCGTCGTGTATCGGCCTCGTGGCTCAGCGGGTTGAGCGGCGCGTCACGCGATTGCTTTCACGTCGGCTTTCTTCGCGCCGGTCATGATCGCGACCGCTTCCGACATGTGCACGTCCTTCGTATTGACGAGCGCCGCGCGCCGGCCGAGCCGCTGAATATGGATGCGGTCGGCGATCTCGAACACGTGCGGCATGTTGTGGCTGATCAGGATCACCGGCAAACCACGATCGCGCACGCGCCGGATCAGTTCGAGCACCATGTTGCCTTCCTTCACGCCGAGCGCGGCGGTGGGCTCGTCCAGAATCACGACGTGGCGCGCGAACGCCGCGCTGCGTGCCACCGCGACGCCCTGGCGCTGGCCGCCGGACAGCGTTTCGACCGCCTGGCGCATCGAGCGGATGCCGATTTGCAAGTCTTTCATGGCCGCGGTCGCTTCGTCGAGCATGCGGCGCTTGTCGATCATCTTGAACAGCGAGCCGCGCCAGCCTGGCTTCAGCAATTCGCGGGCGAGAAACAGGTTTTCGGCGATGCTCATCGCCGGCGCAACCGCGAGTTCCTGGTACACGGTCTCGATGCCTTGCGCGCGCGCGTCGAGCGGACTGCGGAACTTGACTGGTTTGCCGTCGAGCAGAATCTCGCCTTCGTCGGGCACCGTCGCGCCGGAAAGCGCCTTGATCAGCGACGATTTGCCGGCGCCGTTGTCGCCGATCACCGCGAGGATCTCGCCGGGCAGCACTTCGAAATCGCAACCGTCGAGCGCGGTAACGTTGCCATATCGTTTGACGAGCCCGCGTGCTTGCAGAACCGGCATCGCGGCGGACGTGGAAGGGGAGGTGGAGGTCAGCATGACAAGGCTCCTGTGCGGGATCAACGGCCGCGGTGCGAGAGTTTATCGGCGGCGACCGCGAGAATCACGAGGATGCCGGTGATCAAGACCTGGTACACCGAGGACACACCGATCAGCGTCAGGCCGTTACGGAACACGCCGACGATCAGCGCTCCGAGCAAGGTGCCGACGATCGATCCGCGTCCGCCGAACAGACTCGTGCCGCCGAGCACGACCGCGGTGATGCTGTCGAGATTCTCGGTTTGCCCGGCCTGCGGATCGCCGACGCCGGTGCGCGCTACCGACAGCAGCGCGGCGATGCCATAGATCGCGCCGGCGAGCGTGTAGACGATCAGCAGAATCCGCTGCGACGACAGGCCCATCAGCCGCGCGGCCTCGGCGTTGTTGCCGAGCGCGTACAGATGCCTGCCGGGCACCGTGTCGCGCAGCACGAACCACGTGGCCAGATACATCAGCAGCGTCAGCACGGTGCCGTACGTGACTTCCGCCGGTCCGAGCCTGAACGTGCTGCCGAAGAACATGATCGCGTCGGGCAGGTTCGACACGCTTTCCGCGTTCGAGTAGATCTGCGTGAGCGCAAACGCGATGTTCAGCGTACCCAGCGTGACGATGAACGCGGGAAGCTTGATGCGTGTGATCAACAGGCCGTTCAGTAAGCCGAACAATGTGCTGGCGCCGATGCCGCATAGGATTGCGAGAATGGGTGGCACGCCGAGCACGACCGCGAACTTGGTCATGATGATCGAGCCGAAGGCCATCACCATGCCGCAAGACAGATCGATGCCACCGGTCAGCACGATCAGCGTCTGGCCGATCGCGATGACCGCGACGACCATCGTCTGTTGCAGGATCAGCGACAGGTTCTGGAACGATAGAAAGCGGCTGCTTTGCGAAATAAAGAATGCGCAGGCCAGCACCAGCGCGATCAACGGTCCGATTTCGGTCAGCGATGGCAGATGCTCGGAGAAAGACGGGCGCGGGCGGCCGGCGGGCGCGGAAGGGGTCGACATGATGGCAGTCCTCGGTACATGAGCGTGACGTGAAGGTCACGCGGCGAATCAGATGGCGGCCCGCTACGACGCGCAACGGGCCGCTGTGCAATGCGCGTTACTTGCCCCAGCAGTTATCGAGGCCGAACTTCGTGTCCTTGCTATCGACGCCGGACATCGGTCTATCGGTGATCAGCGTGACGCCGGTGTCCTGATACCCGGAGACCTTCTTGCCGGTCTTCGCGTAATCGACGCCGGCGCTGACGCCGAGCGAGGCCATCTTCAGCGGATACTGCTGCGAGGTCGCCGCGATCGCGCCGGCCTTCACGTTGCGCACGCCTTCGCAGCCGCCGTCGATCGACACGATCATCACGCCCTTGTCCTTGCCCGCTGCCTTCAGCGCGCGATACGCGCCGGCCGCGGCCGGTTCGTTGATCGTGTAGACCACGTTGATATCGGGTGCCTTCTGCAGGCAGTTTTCCATCGCGGTCTGGCCTTTCGCCTGATCGCCGCGCGTGTCCTGGCTGCAGACGATCGACGCATCGCCCTCCTTGACACCGAAGCCTTCGAGGAAGCCGTTGTGACGCAGCACGCCGACCGACACGCCCGGTGCGAGATCGAGCGTGGCGATCTTCGCGGGTTTGCCGTTCAGCGCGGCCTTTGCATATTTGCCGATCAGCACGCCGGCCTTGAAGTTGTCGGTCGCGAAGAGGGCGTCGGTCGCGTCCTGCGGATCGGTCGGCGTATCGAGCGCGACGACCATCACGCCGGCCGCGCGCGCCTTCTTGATGCTCGGCACGATCGCCTTGGTGTCGCTCGGCGTGATCAGGATCGCTTTCGCGCCGGCCGTCATCATGTTTTCGATCGCGGTGACCTGGCTCGCGTTGTCGCCGTCGAACTTGCCGGCGGCCGTGATCAGTTTCGCGCCGTCTTTCGACGCGGTCGCGTCCGCGCCCTGGCGCATCTTGACGAAGAACGGGTTCGTATCGGTCTTCGTGATCAGGCCGATGACGGGCTGGTCGGCGGCCTGACTCGCGCTCGCGCACCACAGCGCCGCTGCCGCGGCACCCATCGACACGATTGTCCTGACGACAGGACGCCTGTGGGAATTCAGATTCATGAGACGCTCCTCCAGTTATTGGCAACGACGTGTGAGACTGCTGATAGATCGAAACTGCAAAGTTGCTGGGTCGACGTTCGGCGATGACGCTTCGATTCGACGTGGTCCGAAGGAAATCACCTAAATCACTTTGGTTGATTTAGTACAGCAGGCGCGCAGCCGATCGTCAAGGAAATGTGAGAGCGGAAATTTGCCGCGCGGCGCACCGCGTGCAGGCTGTAAGCCTTGCGTGGCAAGGCTTTGAAGGCGTGTTGCGGTGCGAAGCAGCGCTTTTGGGCTTCGGGAAAGTCCTGGATCGACTGAAAGCTATTTGAAGCCTGAGCGATGGCTTTTAAACACATTTCGCGGCACGTAACGCGCGTTTTCGGGGTTCGCTGAATCCGGAGGCGAGGTCGCGGCGGAACAGCACTTGCTCGCGTCGACAGGACGTGAACCTGTCGGAGAGACCCATGCCTTCGCATTGGTGGCCGCGACGACTCGGCTCCCGCGCATCGCTGAGCGCCGCCGCCCTCGTGATCGGCGTTCTGTACGCGGGCAGCACGATGGTCACGCCGCTTTATCCGCTCTATCAACGCCGGTTTGGCTTGTCCGAGCTGACGATCACGCTCGTGTACGCGACCTACGTGATCGGCAACCTCGGCGCGCTGTTTTTGTTCGGTCGCGTATCCGACCAGGCCGGCCGTCGATCGGTCACTCTGGTGGTGCTCGCAGCCGCGATCGCGAGCACGATGTGCTTTCTATTCGCCACGCATGCGACGTGGCTGTTCGTCGCCCGAGCGGCAAGCGGACTGGCGATCGGCGTCGGTGCCGCCACGGCGACCGCGTGGATCGCGGAATTGCACGCCGGCGCCGACAAGGCGCCCGCCAGCCGTCTTGCCGCGGCGGTCAATCTGGCCGGGCTCGGAGTGGGGCCGCTGCTGACCGGACTGCTCGCGCAGTTCGCGCCCTGGCCGTTGCACACGGTGTTCGTCGTTTATCTGTTGACGCTTCTGGTCACCGCGGCGTTGGCGGCGCTCGCATGCGAAACCGTGCAGGAGCGCGCCCGGACGTTTGCACAGGTGTCGTTCGCGCCACGCATCGGCGTACCCGCGCGATTGCGCGTGGCATTCGTCGTGCCTGCCGTCACCGCATTCGCGACCTTCGCGCTGCTCGGCTTTTTCGCGGCGCTGCTGCCCAATCTGATCGCGAACAGCATGCATCTGCACAGCCCCGCGCTGAGCGGGGCGCTCGTCGCCGAACTGTTCGCCGCGAGCACGATCACGGTGATGGTTACGTCGAAACTCGCCGCCCGCACCGCGATGTTCGCCGGTCTGTGGCTGTTGCCGCCGAGTCTGGCGTTGCTGCTGTGGGCGCAGGTCGCCGCGTCGATCGTGGTGCTGAGCGCGGCGACGGCGTTGTGTGGCATCGCAGCCGCGCTCGGGTTTCGCGGCAGCTTGCAGGAGGTCAACCGGATCGCGCCCGCGGACCAACGCGCCGAATTGCTATCGGCGTATCTGCTGTGCTGTTACACCGGCAACTCGTTGCCGGCGGTGGGCATAGCGCTGCTGTCGAGCCGGGTCGGGCATTTGTGGGCCAACGTCGCGTTCGCGGCGGTGTCCGCGGTATTGGCCTGCATTGCGTTGGCGGTCGGCGCGCGTGTGCCTCGTCACGCGAGTTGATGCGCGGCAAGCCGGCTGAGCGTCGGCGACTACACGTTGCGCCGTGGCTGCTACTGCCACATCAACGCGAGCGGGGCGCGGCCGTCGATGCGCGCACCACCAGTTTCGGCTCGGACGAAATCCGCATCGGCACGTGCGCTGGCACGTCCCCCACGGCGCGTCCAGCTTGCCCGTACGACGTCTCGATCAGCTCGCGCAGCAGTTCCACTGCAAGTCCCGCTACCTCGACCGTCGGTACCGCCACCGTCGTCAGCGCGGGACGTGACTCGCGCGCGAGCTGGATGTCGGTGATGCCGATCACAGACAGATCGTGCGGCACGCGCAGGCCGAGGTCCGCCGCCGCGTGCATCGCGCCGAGCGCGGGCAGGTCGTTGGTCGCGAAGATCGCGCTCAGCTGCGGATCGGCTTCGAGCAGCGCGCGCGTCGCAAGGTAGCCGCCGTGGATCGTGTCGAGCGCGTGCCGCACGCGATTCCTCGTCACGCCGGCCGCACGCAACGCGTCGACGAAACCCTCGTAGCGCGCCGCGTGAATGCCCGACGCCTTGCTGCCGACGATCGCACCACAGCGCCGATGCCCGAGTTCGAGCAGATGCTCGCCGGCCAGCTTGCCGGCCAGCCGGAAATCGACCGCGACGCACGGCAACCCGGGCGGCTCGCTGGGCCGCTCCCACATGCACAGCACGACTGGTGTGCCGCGCGCTTCGGTCTTGTGCAGATCGGCGAAATCCAGGTTCGCGTTGGTCACGAGCACACCTTCGGAAAGCGTGCCGGCGATCTGGTCGAGGTACGCGCGGCCACTCAGCGGATCCTCGTTCGTATTGCAGATGATCACGAAGTGGCCGCTCGCGCGCGCGGCGCGTTCGACCGCGAGCGCGAACTCCGGATAGAACGGATTCGCGATGCTCGACACCATCAGCGCAAGCGTCGGCGCGCGCCCTTCGGCGAGCGCGCGCGCGGCGAGATGCGGGCGATAGCCGAGCGCCGCGACCGCATCGAGCACGCGTTGCCGGGTCGTTTCGCCGACGCGGCCGCGATTGCGCAGCACATTGGACACGGTGGCCGGGGTAACGCCGGCATGACGCGCGACTTCGCTGAGTGTAGGCATGATAGGTCAGTATTTGGGATGGCTGTCCGGCATTTGCATCGCGGCGCGAGGCGCGGCAACATCTGCCCTCAACCAAGTACAAAACGATATCGGAGACAGACCCAACGATCGCCTTGCGGTCGATTTTTTCGGTCGCGGTGATTAAGCGCTTAATCTCCGACTTCGCGCCGATTAAATCACGGAGTCGATGCAATGGCGAGCATTTCGTTACGAGGCGTGCAGAAAGCATATGGCGACGGTGCGCCGGTGATTCGCAACGTCGATCTGGACATTGGCGAAAACGAGTTCTGCGTGTTTCTCGGCCCGTCGGGCTGCGGCAAATCCACGCTGCTGCGCATGATCGCCGGACTCGAAGACGTGACCGACGGCGACCTGTCGATCGGCGGGAAGATCGTCAACGACGTGCCGGCCGCGCAACGCGGCGTCGCAATGGTGTTCCAGAGCTATGCGCTGTTTCCGCACATGAGCGTGTTCGAGAACATGGCGTTCGGCCTGAAACTCGCGAAGACCCCGAAGGATGAAATCGAGCGCAAGGTGCGTGAAGCCGCGCGCATCCTGCAACTCGAGGCACTACTCGAGCGCAAGCCGAAGGCACTGTCGGGCGGGCAGCGGCAGCGCGTCGCGATCGGACGCGCAATTGTGCGCGAGCCCGGCGTGTTTCTGTTCGACGAACCGCTGTCCAATCTCGATGCAACCTTGCGCGGACAAACGCGCGTCGAGATCGCACGCCTGCATAAGCAGTTCGCGAAGGCGAGCGTGGTCTACGTGACGCACGATCAGATCGAAGCGATGACGCTCGCCGACAAGATCGTGCTGTTGCATTCGGGCAAGGACACCGAGCGCTACGGCAGCATCGCCCAGACCGGCGCGCCGCTCGAGTTGTATCACCGCCCGAAAAGCCGCTTCGTGGCCGGCTTTATCGGCTCGCCGCGAATGAATTTCCTGCCGGGCAAGGTGGCCTCGCTCGATGTGCAAGGCGTGCTCGTCACGCTCGATCACACCGGCGAGAACGTGCGCGTGCCGGTCAGCAGCGCGGGCTTGCAGCCAGCGCAGCCGGTCACGCTCGGCGTGCGTCCCGAGCATCTGGAGTTCGTCGATGCATCGGCCGCGTCGCAAGACGGCGTGCTCGCGCGCACCGTATCGCTCGTCGAGCAGCTTGGCGAGCACAGCTACGTGCACCTCGATCAACCCGGCGGGGCCGTGCTGATCGCGAAGGCGCCGGGCAACACGCGCCTCGCCCCAGGCGATCGCGCGAGCCTGCGGGTGCCGCGTACCGCCTGTCATCTGTTTACCGAGGACGGCTTCGCGGCCGCGTCGCTCGAATCCGTCGAACACTACGCTTGAAGAACATTGGGGACACAGGGATGCGTTTAGGAGTCTGTTATTACCCGGAGCACTGGCCCGAGTCGATGTGGGAAGACGACGCACGCCGGATGAAAGCGCTCGGCATCGAGCAGGTGCGAATTGCAGAATTCGCGTGGAGCCGCATCGAGCCGACGTCCGGCGAATACGATTGGGGCTGGCTCGATCGAGCCGTCGACGTGCTCGGCGCGGCTGGCCTGAAGGTCGTCATGTGTACGCCGACCGCGACACCGCCGAAGTGGCTGATCGATCGTCATCCGGACATCCTGCCGGTCGGCGCCGATGGACGCCCACGCGCGTTCGGCTCGCGGCGTCATTACGACTTCTCGTCGCCCGCGTATTTCGAGGCGTCGCGTCGTATTTGCACGGCGGTGGCCGAGCGCTACGGCAAGCATCCGGCGGTCGCTTTCTGGCAGACCGATAACGAATTCGGCTGTCATTACACGGTGGTCAGCTATTCGCCGGCCGCGCTCGCGCGCTTTCGCGAGTGGCTGAAGGCGCGTTATCGCACGATCCAGGCGTTGAACGAAGCATGGGGCACGGTGTTCTGGAGCATGGAGTATCGCGGCTTCGAAGAAATCGACGCGCCGGTCGGCACCGTGACCGAGGCGCATCCGTCGCATCGGCTCGACTACCGGCGCTTCGCATCCGACGAAGTGGCGCGCTACAACCGCATGCAGGTCGAGATCATTCGCGCGCATTCGCCGGGCCGGCCGGTCGCGCACAACTTCATGCAGCTTTTCACCGAGTTCGATCACTACAAGGTCGCGGCCGATCTCGACGTCGCGACGTGGGACAGCTATCCGCTCGGCGCGCTCGAAGAACAGTGGTTCGCGCCGGACATCAAGGCGCGCTGGTTGCGTACCGGTCATCCGGATTTCGCGTCGTTCAATCACGACGTGTATCGCGGCATGTCGAAGCTGCCGCTGTGGGTGATGGAGCAGCAGCCGGGACCGGTGAACTGGGCGCAATGGAACCCGGCGCCGCTGCCGGGCATGGTGCGGCTGTGGAGCTGGGAAGCGTTCGCGCACGGCGCGGGCTGCGTGTCGTATTTCCGCTGGCGTCAGGCGCCGTTCGCGCAGGAGCAAATGCATGCGGGGCTCAATACGCCCGATAACCGGCTCGACGTCGGCGGCAATGAAGCCTCGCAGGTGGCATCGGAAATTCACAAGGTGCTCGCGGCGACTGCCGATGCGAATGCGTCGATCCGCTCGAAAGTCGCGCTCGTCTACAACTACGAAGCGAAGTGGCTGTTCGAGATTCATCCGCAGGGCGCGGATTTTCACTATCCGCGCTTCGCGTTCGAGTACTACTCGGCTTTGCGCTCGCTGGGGCTCGACGTCGATGTCGTGCCGGTCGACGCATCGTTCGAGGGCTATAGCCTGATCGTGGTGCCGCCGCTGCCGGTCGTCCCCGACGATTTCGCCGAACGTCTCGCGCGCTCGGGCGCGCAAGTCGTGCTCGGCCCGCGCACCGGATCGAAGACGCGCGACCTGCGGATTCCGGCGAATCTGCCGCCTGGCGCATTGACGTCGGTATTGCCGCTGCGGGTCTGGCGCGTCGAATCGATGCGGCCGAACGTGACGGAAGCGGTGGTGCTCGAACAGAAGGGCGGTGCGGCCGATGGTGTCGCTCGTCACTGGCGCGATTTCATTGACACAGATGCGTCATCGGCGCTCGAAGTGCGCGCGCGTTTCGCGGACGGTCATCCCGCGTACGTGCGAAGCGGGGCATTCCACTACTTCGCGAGCCTGTTCGACGACGCGCTGACGGTGCATCTGTTCGCCCAGATCGCACAGGAAGCGGGCCTCGAAACGCAGGCGCTCGGCGACAGCGTGCGCATCAGCCGACGCGGCGCGCTGACCTATGTGTTCAACTATGGCGATCAAGCCCGCACGCTCGACCACATTCCCGACGACGCTTTCGTGATAGGTTCACGCGAGTTGGCGCCGCAAGGTGTAGCGATCTACCGCTCGTAATAGAAGTCCAGTCGTAGCAACTCCACGCAGTCATTCGAAACAGAAGCGACAACGTCGCAAAAACCTTGGCATAAAGGAGACAGTCAGGATGAAACTGAAACCACGCAAGATTCTGTTGGCGCTCGCGCTGGCCGCGGTTGCCGCGGGGACCTCCGTCGTCAGCACCGCACAGGCGGGCACACTCGCGCTGAACATCGCGTACAAGGGCGCGAGCCAGCGCGCGGTGTGGCAGCAGGTGGTCGACGAGTTCAAGAAGGCGCATCCCGATGTCGACGTGAAGGTGTCGTTCATCGACGAGGAGGCCTACAAGGTTCAGTTGCCGGGTTGGCTTTCGACTGTCGCACCCGATATCGTCAACTGGCACGACGGCGAACGGATGGCCTATTACGCGCAGCGTGGTCTGTTCGATGATCTGAGTGGCGACTGGCAGAAGAACGGCTGGAACGGCATGTATGCGTCGACGAAGGAAGCGTCGTCGTACAAGGGCAAGCAGTATGCCGCGCCGACCGTGTACTACTCGTGGGGGATGTTCTATCGCAAGGATCTGTTCGAGAAGGCCGGCATCAAGGGCGAGCCGAAAACGTGGGACGAGTTTCTCGACGCCGCGAAAAAGCTGAAAGCCGCCGGCATTACGCCGATCGCAGTAGCGGGCCGCGATGCGTGGACGCTGGCCGGCTGGTTCGATTACCTCGATCTGCGTCTGAACGGCAACGCGTTCCATCAGAAGCTGATGGCCGGCGAGATTCCGTACACCGATCCGCGTGTGAAGAAGGTCTATACGACGTGGAAGCAACTGATCGACGACGGCTACTTCATCAATAACTCGCTGTCCTACGATCTCGACGCGGTGCAGCCGTTCCTGTTCCAGGGCAAGGCCGGCATGATGCTGATGGGCACGTTCATTGCGGCTGGTTTCCCGGATAACGTGAAGCCGCAAATGGGCTACTTCCAGTTCCCGATCATCGACTCCAAGGTGCCGACCGCCGAGGATGGGCCGGTCGAATCGCTGCATATTCCGTCGAAGGCGAAGAACAAGACCGATGCGCACACGTTCCTTGCTTTTGTCGCGACGCCCGAGATCGGCGAACAACTCGCAAAGGGGCTCGGCTCGTTGTCGGCGAATAGCAAATCGCCGGAGCCTGAAGAACCGATTTCGAAGATCGGCTTCCAGATCCTGTCGAATACGAAGGGCGGTATCGCGCAGTTCTACGATCGCGACATGACGAAGGAAATGGCCGACGAAGGGATGAAGGGGATGCAGCAGTTCGTCTCCGATCCGTCGAAACTCGACGACATCCTCGCGCAGCTCGAGCAGACGCGTCAGCGTATCTACAAGAAGTGAGCGGCGGCGGCCGCAAGGCCGCTGTCCGACGCATTGCGTTGTATCAGATCGGATCGGGAGATTGATCGTGTCGCATTCCGTCAGCCGTCATAGCGTCGACGGTCCTGTTGAATCCGGTGGGCCGACCTTGCCGGCGCCGGGCGGTGCGCTGGGCGGCGCACCCGTCGCGTCGCGCCGGCGCGGCCCGACGCCGACCGCGCGGCGGCAGCGGCGCGCCGCGTTCCTGTTTCTCGCGCCGGCCTGCTTCATGGTGGCCGTGTACGTGGTGTGGCCGATTCTCTCGACGATCCGCCTGAGCTTCTTCAACTGGGACGGGATGACCGAGCCGACCTTCATCGGTCTCGCGAACTATATCGAGCTGGTCCATACGCCGACGTTCTACACGGCACTGAGAAACAACCTGATCTGGCTCGTACTGTTCCTGCTCGCCCCGCCGATGGGCCTCGCCGTCGCGCTGTATCTGAACCAGGCGGTGGCGGGCATCCGGATCGTCAAGTCGCTGTTTTTCGCGCCGTTCGTGTTGTCGGGCGTGGTGGTCGGACTGATCTTTTCGTGGTTCTACGATCCGACCTTCGGCCTGCTCGCGATGATGCTCGGCCGCGGCGTGCCGGTGCTCGGCGATCCGCGCTATGCGACCTTCGGCATCGTGTTCGCGGCACTGTGGCCGCAAACCGCGTATTGCATGATTCTTTATCTGACCGGCTTGACCACGTTGAACGCCGAGCAGATCGAAGCCGCGCGAATGGAAGGCGCGCAGGGCTGGTCGATGCTGTGGCACGTGATCCTGCCGCAGTTGCGGCCCACGACGTTCATGGCGATCGTCGTGACGATCATCGGTGCGCTGCGCAGCTTCGATCTGATTTCGGTGATGACGGGCGGCGGTCCGTTCGAAAGCTCGACAGTGCTTGCCTATTTCATGTACGACCAGGCAATCAAGTATTACCGCATCGGCTATTCGGCGGCGATCGCGGTGGTGCTGTTCGGCATCATGCTCGTGTACATCGTCTATCACCTGCGGCGGATGCTGCGCGCCGAGCAATAAGGAGCCGCTGATGTTTCCGATTCCGATCGACAAATGGAAGCCGGCCACGCGCCGTGCATACAAACTGACGTTGCCGATTGCACTCCTGATCTGGCTGCTGCCGATGATCGCGGTGCTGATTACGTCCGTGCGTTCGACCGAAGAACTGAGCGAGGGCAACTACTGGGGATGGCCGAAGCACTTCGCGATGTTCGACAACTATCGCGAGGCGTTGACGACGTCGCCGATGCTGCATTACTTCTGGAACAGCGTGCTGATCACGGTGCCTTCGGTAGTGGGCTCGATCGCACTCGCGGCGATGGCGGGCTTCGCATTGGCGATCTATCGCTTTCGTGGCAATTCGACGTTGTTCGCGACGTTCGTCGCGGGCAACTTCGTGCCGATCCAGGTGTTGATGATTCCGGTGCGCGATCTGTCGTTGCAACTCGGGCTGTTCAATACCGTGAGCGCGCTGATTCTGTTTCATGTGTCGTTCCAAACCGGCTTTTGCGCGCTGTTTCTGCGCAACTTCATCAAGCAGCTGCCGTTCGAACTGGTCGAGGCGGCGCGCATCGAAGGGGCGAACGAATGGACCGTGTTCTTCAGGATCGTGCTGCCGCTGATTCGACCCGCGCTGGCGGCATTGGCGATCCTCGTGTTCACGTTCGTGTGGAACGACTATTTCTGGGCCCTGTGTCTGACGCAAGGCGATGACGCAGCGCCGATCACGGTCGGCGTGGCCGCGCTGAAAGGGCAGTGGACGACCGCGTGGAATCTCGTTTCGGCGGGATCGATTCTGGCGGCGCTGCCATCGGTGATGATGTTCTTCGCGATGCAGAAGCATTTTGTCGCGGGACTGACGTTTGGCGCGACGAAGGGGTGAAGATGTTGGCGCGTGGCGATGCTGCGCAGAGAAGGGTTGCCCGCGCAAGCGGGCTTTTTTTCGTGCTCGATTGCTGCCCGCCCGCTGGCTTATCCATCAACGCTTTTCAGCTGACGCCTGGTTGAGCCGCCGCATAACGGTATTCAACGCTGCGCGCGCACTATCGAGGGGGGGCTTGCCTTCGCTCGCCTGGCTCGCGAGGTCGGCAGCCCGAGCCATCCACGGATGAGCAAACGCGACGACGCTCGCGCCTGCCGCATACGCATCTTTTGTCGCCGATGCGATCGCCGCTAAGCATGCGCGCATCTCACTGCTGCGAAACAGTGTCCAAATTTGCGGCACGTGAACGATTTCCACTGACGCGGAACGTTCTACCGCATGTTGCGTGAAGAGTTTCCGATTGGGTATTGCTGCTACCCGTATTCTGGTTTGTCGAGGTCATCGCCCGTGCGAAACATTCGCTGGGAAAACCAGGTCGCGGCCGCAGATTCACCCGCTCGCCACCCATCGGATAAGATACGGCCCGCCATGCATTTTTAGAACGGAAGGAGTGGTTTCAATGATCGAACCGAGCAACGTCTTCAAGGAAAATCTCGCCAGAATGCCGGCAATCGACGGCATCGCACGCATCGATCTGATCAACGGCAGAGGTGCCGTGGTCGCTAGCATCGAGAACAAACCGGGCAAGCAGGGCTCGCTCGCGGTGTACAACTACCTGCGCGGCGCGTTCGGCACGCTCGACGCGAAGGCGGCCGAACACGGCCTCGCGCTGTTCGCCGAGCATACGGCCGACGCGCGCAACCGTCCGGGCGCCCATCCGAACGTCGATCACCTGCTGGCGATTGCCGCCGGCGGCGAGGCATTGCGCATCGACGTGGTTCCGGCAGCTTAAGGCCGCTCGAGTCTTTTCCGCTTCCACAAGCTAGACGTTTTCTACCGCTGCCGCAAATTCCGACGCCCCGGCGACGGGATTGGCGGCCCGCCAGCGCTGATTGCCCGGTAAAAACCCTTGTTTTTCTCGAAGCCCCCAGATTAGCTTCGGATTCGGCTTCTGTTCGGCGAATTGAAACGCCGGGGGGCGGCGCACACTGAGTTCGTCCCGTCGCGTATATCGCGCTTTTCCGTCAGGAGCCCCGGATGTCTTCCCGTCACAACAAACCCCGCCGGTTCGACGCCGACCTGCCTGAACTCACCACCTCGGAATGGGATCAGCCGACGCCGGGTCCTGACGACCTCGCAATGCGCGAACTGCAACGCGGTTCCGAAGCCATCCTGCGTCTCGCCACGCAGGCACACGCGGCGGTCGCCCGAAGCGACGAAGCGGGTGCGCAAGCCGCGCGCCAATCGCTCGAAACGCAGCTGACGTTCACCACCGCCCTGATCGATGAGCTGCTGTTCGGTGCGCCCGAGCGCTCCACGCTGCATTGACGGCGAACGCGGCAGCAACACAGTACTAACCCGCAGTCCCGAAGTTCCGGAAGCTGACATGAGCGCTTTGACCGTCTTTCTTTGCATCTGGGCCATGGTCGCGTTTTGCGCGGTCCTGTTCATCCGCGGCGCGAGTCCGCGCGTCGAGCGTGAGGTACAACAGCCGCGCGCCCGTCCGTCGCGCTATTCGATCGCCGAGTAACGCGTACGTCCGACGACGCGGAATCAACGGGGTAACATGAAGAGCGCCGGCGCCACTGCCGGCCGGCACCGACGATGTTCCCCCCGGAGGTTCTCGTATGGACACACATTCGATTCTCGGCATGCTGCATGCCGAAGAGGCTTTGCTGGTCTCCATCGTGCGGTCGCTGCCTGACGACATCAAGCGCAAAATCGCCAACGATTTTCACGAGCAGGCGGAACTCGCCGAAAGCTCGCATCTGAATCCCACCACTAACCGCGAAACGAGCGACGCATTCAAGGCCCATGTCCGGCGTCTGTCGAACATGCTTGCTTCGTTGTCTTGACCCGGCCGCGATCTGTCGCGCGATCTGAAAGCTGGCGACCGCGTGAGCGCCGTCTTCGACACCAGTAGCGGCAACGGCAAAGACGCAGCGCGCGAACCGCTCGCGGTGCGCATCGTACGAGGCTCGACCGCGCACGACGTGTTCCTTCACAAGAATCCGCAAGGTGAACCGCTCTACTACTCGAAAGACGGCGTCAGCACGGGGCCCGCGTTCGAGCGACCTGCCGCAGAAGAAGGCGCTTGCCGCCGATGAATTGCGGCAGTTCGAGTTGCGGGTCGCGCAATTGACCGCGCTGCTGTAAGCCATTTGTCGTCTCAACTTTGCGACACGCCGGTCCGCCTGACCCAGGTACTCTTTCGTCGCATCGCGCTCCGGCGATCCTGGCCGATACGTGTCGCAAACCTTGACCTGTCAATCCGCGTTCGGGTATTCCCGCGCGCGTCGAACGACGTGTGCGCACCAGCACGAACTCGTCGGAACATTCGCGCGGCGTTTCATTTCCGATGCATTGCGAGCGATCAGGCCCGCTTCGAAGTGCATCGGTACACATCCGTCCATACGTGGCAACGCTTTGTCCCAGCATGGCATAGCCGTTGCAATAATTCCGGCACAAGAACTACACATGTTGCAGCCGGAATTTCACGCAGTGAATAAATGCCGACGGCAGCAAACGTCTTCGCGATTCGCGCTCGGGGAGCTTGGCGCAACATGCGAAGTACGGCGGGGCCACCACCAAACGGATGTCGACAAACAACGACGACGCAAGCGGACGATACGGCTGTATTTAACGTCCGCTCGCGATCGTGACGGCGTGAAGCGATGACCCCGCCATTTTTTCCGTGCTTGCGGGTGCAGCCAAATGCGCGGCGGCCCGAGCGAAAGGGCGCTTGCGCGCGGACCAGCGGACTGCGAAGATCATGCTAACGCTCCTCTACACGGGATGCAGCCGCTGCATCAGGGAATGCCATGTTAGCGTCGAGCCCGTTTCCGGCATTGCTGCACCACGCGAGCCTGTGGCTGCAAGGCTATGCGCTCGTGCTGGTCATGATGGGACTCGGCGCGTTGCTCGAGCGCCGCTGGCCGGCCGCATTGCTGCAATCGCGCGCGGGGCAGCGTCTGAACATGGCGTACGCGGGCCTGTATCTGGCGTTGGTTGAAGCCACGAAGCCGCTGACCGCGGCCGCCAGCGTCGCGATCGTGAATGCACTCGGCGGCGGCATGGTGGTGCTGGTGTCGCACGGGTGGGGCGCGCTCGCTTCGTTCGTGATCGTACTGTTGACGATCGATTGCCTCGAATACGCGTTTCATCGCTTGCAGCACACGTGGCCCATCTTGTGGAAGCTGCATTCGCTGCACCATAGCGCGGTGGATTTCAACGTGACGATCACGTTGCGGCATCACTGGATCGAAGTGCTCATCAAGGGCTGCCTGCTTTATCCGCTCGTCGGCGTACTGTTCAAGGTCGAGCCGTGGATCGTCGGTGCGACGTCGATCGTGTTCATGTTCGGCAACTACTTCGCGCATCTAAATTTGCGCGTGGACCTCGGCCGCTACGTCACGTGGGTCAACAATCCGCAGTATCACCGTTTGCATCACTCGATTCGCGCCGAGCATCTCAATCACAACTTCACGCAGCTATTGCCGATGTGGGATCACGTGTTCGGCACGCGCTGGGTGCCCGCGAAACACGAGTGGCCCGCCACCGGTCTCGACGATGGCACGCAGCCGAGCTCACTTCTCGGCGCGTTCAGCTGGCCATTGGGTCAGCATGCGGGACGCGATGCGTTACCCGTTCGCAAGCCGCTTGCCGTGCTCGACAAGAAAGCGAAATAGCACTGGCTAAGCGGGTTGCGCGCCGCGCACCGCCTTGCCGCCCAGCAGCGACACGATCAGCGTGGCCATCACCAGCACACCCAAGGCCGCGCGCAAGCCGAGCACGCCGGCGCCGAAACCGATCAGCGGCGGCCCGACCAGAAAGCCCGCATAGCCGAACGTGGCCGCCATCGACACGCCGATCGCCGGCGTCGCGCTCGAACGGCCCGCCGCGCTGAAAATCACCGGAACGATATTCGCGAGACCGATGCCGACCATCGCGAAGCCGACACAGGCGGTCAGCACCGTCGGCAGGCTGAGCACCAGCGCGAGTCCGGCGAACGCGATCAGACCGCCGAGCGCGACGACCTTGCTCGAGCCGAAGCGTCGCACCGACGCATCGCCTGCGATCCGGCACGCCGCCATCGAAAACGCGAACGCGGAGTAGCCGATCGCGGCAATGCTCGCTTCCTGGTTCAACGCGGAGCGCAGGTACACCGCGCTCCAGTCGGCCACCGCGCCTTCCACGAGCATGCACATGAACGCGAGCAGCGCCAGTTTCATCACGGCGCTGTCGGGCCATGCGAAGCCGCTCGACGCGGCGGCCGCGCGGGGACCGATATCGCGCAACGCAAACCATGCAGCGAAAATGATCAGGGCCGCGATGAACAGATCGGGGACGAGCAGCCCGCCCAGGACGCCGACGCCGCCTTTCTGCAGCATCGCGCCGCTCGCCGCGCCAAGCAGGCCGCCCGCGCTCCACGCGGCATGAAACGACGACATGATCGGCGCCCGCCAGCGTGTTTCGATCGCGCTCGCATGTCCGTTCATCGACACGTCGAGCGCGCCATTCGACGCGCCGAGCGCAAACAGCACCACGCACAACGTCAGCATGCCGGGCGCGACCGCGGGCAACGGCAGCGCGATCGCGAATGCCGCGCCAAGCAGCGCGGTGGCGCGGCCGCTGCCGACGCGCGGCGCGAGCTGTCCCGCGAGCGGCATCGCAACGATGGCGCCGAGTGCGAAGCAGAACAGCGCGATGCCGAGCGAGGTGTCGCTGAGCGCGAGGCTTTCCTTGATGCGCGGCACCTCGACCGCCCATGCGCCGATGCCGAAACCGTTGGCGAGAAAGACGGCGAGCGTCGCGATGCGTTCCCTGACGAGTAAGTTCATGGGCGTGCCACCATCACGTTATCGCAGACGGCCTTGAGGCTCGCGATACGCGCGCCCGGTACGTCCGCTTCGACGAACAGATAATCGACCGACGAAGCCGGCGCTACCGCGAACGGCGCCGCCGTGATCAGCTTTTCCGAGGTCAGCGCGATGGCGATCTGGCCGCTCGCTTTGACCATCGCGCGTTTCAGTTCTGCATCTTCAGCGTGGAATGCGGCGACGCCTTCGTCGGGATCGAAGGCGCAGGCGCCGAGAAAACAGAGATCCGCGCGGATCTGCTGGATCTGCAGCAGCGCGGTCGCGCCGAGCGAGCCCGCCGCGCCCCCGGCGATGCGGCCGCCGATCAGTATCACGTCGATCCCCGGTCGGTTCAGCAGCCGCGCGCACGCGTCGGGCGAATTGGTGACGACGGTCAGGCTGGCGTTGTCGGGCAGCGCCGCCGCGATCGCGACGTTCGTCGAACCCGCGTCGAGCAGCACGATCTGCTTCGGACGAACGATCGACACGGCCGCCGCGGCAAGGCGTGCCTTGCGATCGACGGCCTCGTGCATGCGCAGCGCCGCGGGTTTGTCTGCTGGCGACATCAGCAGCGCACCGCCATACACCCGCTTGCAGTGGCCTTGATCCGCGAGATCGCGCAGATGGCGACGCACCGTGTGCTCAGAGATCTGCAGCTCGGCGGCAAGCTCGGCCGCGAGCACGCGACCATGCGTGCGCAATCGCTCCAGAATCAGCGCTTCGCGCTGCTCGGGTAGTAGCCCGTTGATCGCTTCTTCCCGGGTTCGCTGCATGGGTCTCGTCTCCGTTTCGGTGCAAACCGATCATAAACGAGCAAAATGTATCGTAAACGCTCGTTAAGCGCAAGCGCAGCCTGACGCGGCTTGCCCTGGCATCAGGCGACTTCGTTCAATTCCGGTCGCGAGTCACGGCCGAAAACCAGCCGATCGAGCAGCCACACCGCGACGAGCGTCGCGCCCATCAGCGGGAACACGACGCCGAGCAGCACGAGGCCGGCTTTCCAGCCACGCATCGGCGGCGCGGCGCGCTCGCGCGACGGCGCGCCGAGCGAGCGTTGCGGCCGGCGTTTCCACCACATCGCGAAGCCGGTCACAGCGAGCGCGGCAAGGCCGAGCGAAATGGCCGCGCACAGTATCTGATTCGCGATGCCGAAGTAGCGCCCCATATGCAGCGACGTGCCGTACGACACGGCCTTCGCGATCGCCCCGTAATCGCCGTAGCGAATGTCCTTCAGGATCGCGCCGCTGTATTGGTCGACGTACAGCGTGCGTTCGTCTCGCGGATTCGCGGGGAACCAGGAAAGCGTGTAGACGCCGGTTGCGGAATTCGGCAGCACGATGCTGTAGCCGTCCGAGATGCCGAGCGACGCGGCGAGCGCAACGATATGACCGAGCGACAGAGGCTGTGCCGCGTCGCTGTTCGAGGAAGAGGGCACGCTGGAGTTGCCCGCGGCCCACGGCGTCAGCGGCAACGGCAGATCGTCCATCACCATACTGGGCATCGAGTCCATGTCGGCATGCGTGGCATGCGCGCTCGTGCCGCTCGCGTGGTCGGCCTGTTCTGATTGCGCTCCTGGCACGATGGAGCGCAATGGCAAACCGCCCCACGCGCCCGGCGGCGCGCCAAGCTTCGTCGCGGTCGCAAACACCTTGAACTGCTTGCCCCATGAGCCGGTCCACGGCAGACCGGTCAATACGAACGCCAGCGCGCCCAGCGCGAACCAGATGCCGATCACCGCGTGAAGACTTTTCCATAGCGGACGTCCTTTCAGCGCGAGGCGCGGCAGCAGCACAGCGCGCGCGGTCGTTTTGCCGCGCGGCCACCATAGCGCGATGCCGGTGCCGATCATCACGAGCGTCCAGCATGCGGCCAGTTCCATCAGCAGCTCGCCGAGCTTGCCGAGCAGCAGCTTGCGATGAATCATGCGATCCACCTGCATCAAGCGACGCTCGACGCTCAGCGTGCCCAGCACATCGCCGTTGTACGGATTCAGATAGACGCTCTGCTGCGTACCGTCCGCGAGCCGAAACACGAATTCGGCGCTGCGTTGCGGATCGCGTGTGATCACGGCGGTCGTCGCGACCGAGCCGGGCGGCATCTCCGCGCGCGCTCGCGCGAGCAGCACGCTGTCGGGCAGTCTCGGCACCGCTTGCGGTGCGACGACCATCTGCTGCCGATACAGCAGCGGCTCGATCTGCGGCTGGAAGCAATACAGTGTGCCGGTGATGGCGAGCACGAGCAGAAACGGCATCACGAAGAGGCCCGCATAAAAATGCCAGCGCCACAGTGTTCTATAGCCTGGATGTGCGGGGCCGCTGGCGGCGGCAGCGGCCGTACTGTTCTGCGCACGTACGGGTTCGGCGGTTGGAGTCGTGGATATGAAATCCTCGTCGGGCAAATGGGGCGATGGGTTACTCAGAGACGCAGCTTCGCTTCGACATAAAACGTGCGGCCCGGATACGGGTGGTAGACGAAGTAGCGCGCGTCGAACAGGTTGTCGACGCCGATGCCGAGTTCGCTGAGCTTCGTCGGCTTGAACGTGAACTTTGCGTCGGCGACCGTGTAGGTGCTGGTGCCGCCGAACACGTTCGGGTTCGTGTCGGTATTCGTCAGCGTGTTGTACTGACGGCCCGAGTAACGCGCGGCGAGCGTCAGCGCCGCTCGCGCGTCGAAGTGATACGTCGCGGCAAGATTCGCGCGCCACAGCGGAATGCGGTAAAAGTACTTGCCGACCGAGGCCGGATTCTGAGCGTTTTCGAGGATCTTCGACTGCGTGTACGCGACGCTCGCGAGCAGATCGAGTCCGCGCACGAACACGTCTTCGCCCGAGTAGCTCGTTTCGACGCCGCGCGAGCGAACCTTGCCGATGTTCTGGAAGTTCGTCACGTTCGGGATCACGGTGGTGTCGGTCTGACTGAAGATCGTGTTCTTCACGTCGTCCTGAAACAGCGACAAGCGGAACACGCCATTCCAGTGCGCCCATTCGGCGCTCAGTTCTTTCGACAGATCGTCCTCGGGCTGCAGATGCGGATTGTTGTTCACGATCGCGGAGCCATTGATTTGCCCCTGGAACAGTTCGCTCGCGGTCGGAAAGCGATAAGCGCGACCGATCGACGCGCGCAAAGTCAAATCGTCGCTGGCATCGAACGATAGCGACGCCTTCGGCGAAAAGTGACGCTGGCTGGCGTCGCTGTACGCGATCGTCGCGCCGGGCAGCGACTGCGCGCCGCCGTAGGCTTGCCAGTCTTCATAGCGCACGCCGTAGACGAGCTTCCAGCGCGGCAGAAAGCGCCATGCGTCCTGCGCATAGAGAGCTTGCGTCTGGGTCTTGCCGGTGAACGCGTTGGCGAACGAGGCCGCGTCGCCGTCGCGCCAAGCCATCGTGTTGTAGGTCTGGTTGTCGACGAAGTAGTTGTCGTAGTGGTAGCCGAAGCTCAGTGCGTGATTGGCCAGCCCTGGCTGGTTCGTCGCGGGCGTGTAGGTGCCGCGCAGGTCCAGCGTCTTCCAGCCGGTGCCGTCGCCGAACAGCACGGTGCCGGGGCCATTGCCCGGACCGCCCGCATTCGCGGTGCGTGCGACGCTATTGCCGATGTCGTAATACGACGCGATCGCCTCGCCGTTCCAACCGGTCGCATTGCGCGTTTTCAGCGACACGCCGTAGAGCCAGTTCTCGCTGTGTCCGAGACTCGGCGCGAACGCTGCCGCCGGAATCGTGTAGTGGTAGCCGTTGATCGATACGTTGCCGCTGTACACCGGCGTGCCGTCCGCGTCGCGCAGGAACGTCGACGTTTCGCTGTTGTAGGTCTGGTGCCAGTAGCCGAGCGTGAAGCCGCCCTGCAGCGTCGGCGTGAAGTCGTACTGCATCTTCAGCTTGAACTGGTTCTGCACCGTGTGCTCGATGCCTTCGCCGTTCACGCCGAGCACGGCCGTCGGCGTATTGGTCTGGTTGTTGTAGAAATGGGCGCCGGTGACGGGCGTGTCGCCGGCCTTCGCGGGCGTGGTCGATTGCGCGAGCGTCGCGAATTGCAGCGGCTGACTCGTGTTCTCGAGATGATTGACGCCGAGCAGGTACGAGAACTTGCCGATCCGATCGCCGAGCGACGCGCTCGCTTCGCTGCCGTTGAAGCTCTGGTTCACGCCGAACAGGCTGAAGTGCTGCGTGAATGCCTTGATGTCGGCGTTGGCCTCGAACTGCTTCGGCACGCGCGTGCTGATGAGCACGGTCGCGCCTAAAGAATTGCCAGGGTACAGCGCGGAAAACGGCCCGTAGATTACGTCGACTTGCTGGATTTCGTCGGGAGACACCATCGACCAGCGCGGCGGAAACGAATAGCTATTGCCGAGCAGGTTGCTCAGCAGCAAACCGTCCGCATAGACGAGGCCGCGCGCGCTCTGCGTATTGCTGGTGCCGCGTACCGCGATGATCGAATTCAGGTCGCCGATGAAGCGCTTGCGTACCGCGAGGTTCGGCAGGTACTTGAGCACGTCCTCGGTGTTGACGACGTTCCAGTTCGCGAACTGATCGCGCGTGACGGTTTCGATGGAGGCGGGCAGGTTCGGGTCGACGGCGCGTGGTGCGGCGCTCGCACTTGCGCTTGCATTGACGCTGACGGCGGGCAGCGTCGCATCCGCGTCGGCGGCCTGCGCGGGTGTTGCAACCAAAGCCGGCACGAAAGCAGGCACGAGCGCGGGCCAACGAACGGAACGACGAGCCACGCGATGAGTGGAACAGACAGCGTCACGACGGACGCAAAAAGACAGCCTTCGCAGCGCGAAGTTGAACATGAGCGTTTCCTCGATGCATTGAACAGGTGATCGCAGGCTTCGTCGACGTGAGCGACGAAGGCGCGATCAGAACCGGCAGAGATCAGGAAACGACAGGTGGCGCGCGCGGACGTCCCGACGGGAACGCGCCCAGCGGCGTGAAGCGGGTGGACAGCGTGGGCGGCGCGGTGCCGGCCAGCGGCAGCGCGGCCGGCAGCTCGGCGGCGGCGAGCGTCGGCATCGCGACGTGATGTTCGAGCAGATGACAGTATCCGCAGGCGCCGAATGCATCGTCGTGGCTCAGATGCACGGGGGCGGGACTGGTTTGAGCGACGACGCTCGCATCGCTGATATCGCTCGCGCCGGTCGGATGAAGCGCCGAACACAGCACGGCAATCGGCTCGTGGCCGCGGCCCGATTCGAGCAACTGACTGATGAGCGGCGCGAACACGACGAGCCACATGGCGACGAGGCCAAGCCATGCGGTCAGGTGGTTGCGGGAGCGTCGAGTCATGAGCGTCGAAGAAAAGACGGGGGCGATTCTAGCATCACCACGCGATCCTCTCATTCGTAATGTCAGGTATAGCGGCGGATTAGACGGTGAAAAAGCGTTCACTTCCCGGCGCTGAAGCCGGGGCGAATCACTTATGTTGTGTAATCGCGCGAGGTGCGCGTATCGAAACGGCGCAACAGCGGCGCATCCGCCGCACGGCCGCGCGAGCGCGACGATTCGCCGTGGTATCCGCACACGCTGCGTCTGTTCCGGCGCGCGCCAGGGGAAGACTGGGCGAGCTCGGTCGAGCGCGTGCGACAGGCGTGCGTCGAGCGATTCGGCGGCGCGCTATGACGCCTCGGTGAGCTGCATGTGATACAGGCCCCACGGCGACAGTTCGAAGCGGTCCTTCAGCGGCTTGGCCGCGAGTTCGGGAATCTGATCCGCGTCGTAGATCGCCCATAACGGCCCCACGCCACCGAGCGCCAGCGGCTTGCCGTCCATTTGCGTCGCGACGATGAAGTGATACTCGCGCACCTTATCGAGCGTCGTCTGCACCGCGTAGCCGTCGACCGCGTGCATGACGATTTGCGTGCTGCCTGCATCCGGTGCGCCGATATGCGCGAGCACGTCGGTCAGCAGCGGGCCGCTGAACGTATGCAGGTGCGCATCGTATTCGATCGTCGGATGGATCGTCACGGATTTCATGCTGGCGAGCAACGGCAGATCGACGCCATACGCTTGCGAAAACTTCACCTGGTGCTTCGCCAGCAGTTGATCGAAAGCCGGATTGAGCGCGCCGCGATTGCTGTTCCTGATCGCACCGGAGATCGTCAGGAGAACTGGAGACGGCGCGCATTCGGCGTGCTCACGCTTTGCGCCGAATGCGGGCGCGACCGCCGCGCCCAGCACCGTGGCGCTGGTCAGGAACTGGCGTTTGTTCATTACGTTTTCTCCGGGTGTCGATGAGGCTTGGCGGGGTCATTTGAGCGCTCTTCTATTGTCGGAGAATTGCCGCCGCAGATGATACGGCGATGCTTCATTTACGCGTCATTCGCTATGCTCTTTCCGCATGCGATTCACAGCGGAACTGGCACGCTTCGTCGCGCGGTGATCCAGGACGGTGCATGTCTTCGCAGGTTTATGAAGAAGTGCTACTCACGCGCATCTCATTCATGGGCTTCGGCGAAGCGGGCGGCATACTCGGTGCGGCATTGGCCGCGAAGGGCGCGCAGGTGTCGATGTTCGACCAGCGGCGCGATGCGCTGCGAGATAAGGCGCGCGCGGCGAAGATCCGCGTCGCCGACACGCTGTCGCGCGCGTTTTTCGACAGCCTGCCGGACCCGGACGGAAACAGTTGAGCGAACTGATCGATGGCAACGCTCAGGTCGCGCCGATGCTGACCGTGCGCGTCACATCGACGACCGACAGCCGGATCGCGTCGATCAATGCCCGTGCGGCCGGCGATGGCGTACCCGCCGCGCGCATCGTCAGGCCGATCTCGCGCCGCGTGTTGTGCAGCGGTACGTCGAGCACCACCAGTTGCCCGGATTGAACCTCGTGATGCAGCTGCTGCGCCGACAACGCCGCCGCCATGTCGGTGCCGAGCAGCAGCCCGCGAATCACCGCGAGGTCAGCGGTCTCGACGGTCGGCAAAGGCGGCTTCACCTTCATCCGCCTGAATTGCGTTTCGAACAGCGCACGCGCCGGCGCGTTGCTGCGCGGCAGAATCCATTGCGCGTCGCGCAGACCCATGATGGTCAGATTGTGCACTTGAGTCAGCGGGTGACCGCGGCGCACCAGCACCACCATGTTTTCCGACATCAGCCGTTCGTTTTTCAGGCCGCTCGTCGCGTCGTTGTCGCGCAGCGCGCCGAGAATGAAGTCGATGTCGCCGGCGCGCAGACCGGCCACCAGCGTCTCGTACGCGCTTTCGTCGGTGACCACCCGCACGCCGGGATTTTCCGAGGTCATTCGCGCGATCGCCTTCGGCAGGATCAGCGTGCGTCCGAGCGGCAACGCGCCGACCGTCACCGAGCCCTGAATCTTGCCGTGCAGTGCGGCGATATCGTCGGGGATGTGCCGTAGTTCGTTCAATGCGCGGCGTACGTGCAGCAGGAACGTTTCGCCCTCGGCCGTCAGCAGGATGCCGCGCGGGCTGCGATGGAACAGGCTCAGTCCCGAGCCGCTTTCGAGTACGCGGATCGCGGTGCTCACCGCGGGCTGACTGATGCCGAAGGTTTTTGCCGCGCTCGGCATATGCCGATGCCGCGCGAGCGCCGCGAACAGTTGCAGCCGCCGCGTATTGAGCAGGTACGCGGGCAATGCGCCCTCCGATACGGGCCGGCGGCGCGTCTGTCGCGCGGCGCACCATTGCGCGAGCTCTTCGAGTTCGGCGAAGATCCGCTCGCAGCGGTGCAGCACCGCGCGGCCGACCGGCGTGGGCAGCATGCCCGAAGGACCGCGATCGAACAGCGGCACGCCGAGCGCCGACTCGAGTTCCTGCACGGAGCGCGTGACCGCCGACTGTGCGCGAAACAGCGCGGCCGCCGCGCGCGTCGCGCTGCCCATGTCCGCAACGAGCCGGAAGGCGCGCAATTGCGCGAGATTGAGCAGGTCCTTGCTGCTGACCGACAGCGGCGCTTTGGCGGCCGCCTGGCTGGCTTCGGCGGAAAGTGCGTCGTTGCTCATGCCGCGCCCGCGATCAGATGCAACGATGGCAGCGACAAATTCAGACTTTCCTTCGAGATATGTGTGTGCTCCTTCATCAACGCATCGACGCGCGCGCCTTCGCCTTGCTTCAGCGCGTCGACGATCGCGTGATGCTGGCGATGCGCGTACATCAGCATCATGAACTGACGCTCGCGCGCGGATTCGTCGAACGCGATCGTGAACGGCGACACGAACGGCACCTTGTCGTTCAGGCTCAGCGCGGCCGTGATCGCCTGGTTCTGCGCCGCTTCGACGATCAGCGCATGAAAGCGGCCGTTCATCTGCGCGTAGCGCACGTCGTCTCCTGGCTTCAGATGCTTTTGCTCGAAGATTTCGTCGCCTTCGCGCAGGCAATCGTCGAGCGCGGCGGCGAGCGCCGGGCTCACGCCGTTTTCGGCGACCGAGCGCGCGGCGAGCCCTTCGAGCACGCCGCGCACGTCGATCGCATCGAGGACGTCGCGCACGCTGAAGCGGCGCACTACATAGCCGCGCGAGCCCGAACGATCGAGCAGGCCTTCCGCCGACAGCACGCTCAACGCATAGCGAAGCGGCGTGCGCGACACGCCGAGCCATTGCGCAAGCTGCGCTTCGACGAGCCGCTGCCCGGGCGACAATTCGCCCGACAGGATTTTCTCGCGTAAGGTCTGCACGATCGCTTGCTGGGTCGTCTCGTTCATCGTTTCGTCGCTCGTCGGAAGCACCGCAGTATAGCCACGCGTGCAGCAGCGCTCCAAGCCTTTAAAAAGTGCGTTGCGAGTTGTTTTCCGGGTCATCTGTTTTATTTATCGCTTGCCGGAGCGAGAGGCGGTCGCGGAAGGCACGCCGCGCGGGCTTGGGATACCGAGGGAGCCCTGCGCAGCGTGGGTCGCGGCGGGGTTCATCGGCTCGCCGGGCGCCCGCATACCGGGTTTTTCCCCATCATTCCGGCACAACTCGAGGTATACCCGTACTTCACGTATCAAGGCACAATTTCTATCTTTGTATCCCAAGACGGTCGCGGTGACTAGCGCGGTAAGCTAGGCGACCTATCCGATTGGCAGCAGCACGAAGTGACGGAAGAGAACGAATATGGCAAGGATCATTGGTGGTATCGGCACGTCCCATGTACCCACGATCGGGTTGGCGTACGACAAGGGCAAGCAGAATGAACCGGCATGGGCGCCGATGTTCAAGGGTTATGAACCGGTGGCGCAGTGGCTGGCCGAGCAGAAGCCCGACGTGATGGTGATGTTCTACAACGATCACGCGAACAGCTTTTTCTTCGATTGCTATCCGACCTTCGCGCTCGGCGTGTCGCCCAATCACGAATTCGCCGATGAAGGCGCGGGCAAGCGTCCGCTGCCGGACATCGCCGGCCACCCGGATCTGGCGATCCATATCGTCGAGCAACTGGTCGCCGACGAGTTCGATCTGACCGTCTTCCAGGACCGCGCGCTCGATCACGGCGTCAATTCGCCGCTCTCGCTGATGCTGCCGCATCAGGGCGGCTGGCCGCTGTCGCTGGTGCCGCTCGAAGTCAACGTGCTGCAGTATCCGCTTCCCACCGCGAATCGCTGCTACCGGCTCGGCCAGGCGCTGCGTCGCGCGATCGAATCGTTCGAACAGGATCTGAAGGTCGTGGTGGTCGGCACGGGCGGGCTGTCGCACCAGGTGCATGGCGAGCGCAGCGGCTTCAACAATACCGAATGGGACATGGAGTTCCTCGACCTGATCGTCAACGATCCGGAGCGTCTTGCCAGGATGAAGCACGTCGACTACGTGCGCCTGGGCGGCGCGGAAAGCGTCGAGACGATCATGTGGCTCGCGATGCGCGGCGCGCTCGGCCAGAAGGTCCGCGAGTTGCATCGCAGCTACTACCTTGCGACCAGCACCGCGATGGCCGTGACGATCTACGAAGGAGAGGTGGCGTAATGAATCCGCAACTGGTTGGCGTCGAAGAATTGACCGGCACGTATCCGTTCGATATCCGCCAGAGCATGAAGGCGATGCGCCTGAACCGCTTTTTCTGGCAGATGCGCGAAGCGTCGGCGCGCGCGCTGTGGCTCGAAAATCGCACCGCCGCTTACGATGCGGCCGGCCTGACGCCGGAAGAGCGCGCGCTGGTCGACAACACCGACTGGATCGGTCTGATCCGCTATGGGGTGTCTTTCTTCGTGCTCGAGAAGTTCGCGCGCGTGGTGAAGATCACCAATCTCGGCGTGTACGCGAGCATGCGTGGCGAAACGCTCGAAGAGTTTCTGAAGACCCGCCAGGTACCCGACGCCGTTTAAAGGCCGGGCATCGAAGGCGCGCAACGAAGCAGCACTGTCCGCTGGGCATTCCGATTTGAAGTTCCGATGTGTAGTCCATTCGAGGAGAGTAGAGATGGTCGGCAAGTTCGGCATCAGCGAAGGGGATTTGGACCGGCGGCCAAGACTCGCGGAGTCCGGTGCACTCGAACGCGGGGCGATGTTGCGCGCCGGCGTGATCGGCGGCCTGGTCGGCGCCGTGGTGATCTGGATTTACGAAGCGCTTGTCTGGGTCGGCGCTCAGCATTTGATGCCGCTTGCCGGCATTCCGCGCAATGCGACGGGGCTCGTGTTCGGCAAAGACGTGCAGGCCTCGCTCGGCATCTGGGCGTATATCGTCGGCACCGGCATTCATTTTTTCTTCGCGATCGCGTGGGGCGTGCTGTTCGCCGCGATCTGGCCGTACTTCCGGCGGCGCGGCTATGAAGCGACGCTGGTTGCGCTGTTCTATGCGGTATTTGCGTGGATCGTCATGCATGCCGCGATCATGATCGCGTCGGATAACCATCCGGATTATTTCGACCCGGCCGTGATTATCGGCGGGTTCATGTCGCACATCTTTTTCACCGTGCCGTTGGCGTTGACCGTCAAGCAGTTGATGGAAGAGCGGCGCTATTGATGAGGTTGAACGCAAAAGCAAGCCGGGTTCGATGCTGCGTTGCAACGCTTCCGATTGCAACCTAGCGTTTGCTTAAGTTGCGGGGTCGCAACTATATTGATTGCGCAACGCAACTGATATGTGAGCGCCCTCATGGATCTGATCGAAGCCCCCGCCAAGCCTCGCGACACGACGATTCTCGAACTGCGCGAGTTTTCCCGCCGCCTGGTTCGCGAACTCGGATTCATGCGTACGACGCTCGCCGACAGCGACCTGGCGCCCTCGGCCGTGCATGCGGTAATCGAGATCGGCATGTCGCCGGGCATCAGCGCCAAAGATCTCGCGACCATCCTGCGGCTCGACAAATCGAATACGAGCCGACAGATCGCAAAGCTCGAAGCGAGCGGACTGGTCAAGCGTACGGTCTGCGCCGACGATGCCCGTTCTTCCGAGTTGTACCTGACGGCCGAAGGTCAGAAGCTGCGCAAGAAGATCGACCGGTTCGCGACCGATCGCGTGTCCGGCGCGCTGCGGCGCATGGTTCCCGCCGACCAGCAGGCGCTGGTCCGTTCTCTCGCGCTTTATGCGGACGCCCTCGCGCATGGCGAGGTCAGCAAGCTTCCTGCGACGGAAGCGGGGTCCGCGGGAATCGTGGAAGGCTACCAACCCGGCTGTATCGGCGATATCGCGAGTCTGCACGGGCGCTATTACGCGCAGCACTGGGGTTTCGGCGCATTCTTCGAAAAGAAGGTCGCGACGGAACTGGCGGAGTTCGCGGGCGCATTGCCGGCAGAAGGGAAAGGGCTTTGGCTTTACGTCGAAAACGGCCGCACGCTCGCGTCTGTCGTGATCGATGGGGATGTCGGCACCCGTGTCGCGCATTTGCGCTGGTTCATCGTCGACGATTCCTTGCGCGGCTCCGGGATCGGGCGGCAATTGCTGGCGCATGCGATGCGTTTCGTCGACGAGCGCTTTGACGAAACCTATTTATGGACTTTCCAGGGGCTCGACGCGGCGCGTCATCTGTACGAGTCGTTCGGCTTTCGGCTGAGCGACGAATCGGAAGGGGAGCAATGGGGAACACGCGTCGTCGAGCAGCGTTTCGACCGGATTTCCGCAATGAAAGGCGGTACCGGTACCCAGTGATCGACCGAGAAGCGAACTAGACCGCTTCGGTCAATGCGCGACGACCGACGCCGCGATCCGGTCGGCCAGGTCGGCGAGAATGCGGCTCAACGTGGCCGCCTGCGCGAGCGCATCGTGTCCGTCGATCGCAGAATCGAGCGTCACTTGCTGCCGCAGCGGCGCCTGATCCGAATGCCCGTTCAACAGGGTCCACTCCGCCTGCAAGGTCAGCGTGCCGCTCGCGTTGGCCGTCGCGTTCAACACGGTGACGACCAGCCTGCGCGTGCCTGGTGGCGCGGGCGCATCCGGCACGACGAACGACCCGGCGGGCAGCCGCGTGAGCAAGTCCTCGGCAAGCGTTTTGCGCATCATTTGAGCGAGCGGTGCGCCCCACCGGTCGGTATCGTCGATCGTGAGACGGTTCTGCGAAGCCAGCGTGACGACTTCGAGCCGATCGAGCACCGCGGGAATGTGCACGGCGGTCAGTTGAATCGGCGGCATCGGCGCCGTGGCTGGCGGGGCGTCGGCGGGCATCGGGTTCAACGTCACATAGCGCGTCGGCATGCTGTGCCCGCATCCGGCGAGCGTCATCGCGGCGACGCAGACGACAAGCGCCGCCGTCCAGAAGCTCGTCGTGAGCGATGCCACGACGGCGCGTCCGATGCGAAGCGTGGACCTCGTCATCATTGAATCTCCTGCTGCCTGCCATGGATCAGCGCCTCGGGATGGCGGTCCAGATAGTCGGCCAGTGCCCGAATCGAGCGGGCGGTGTCCGTTAGCTCCTGCATCGCGGCAGGCAGGTCGTTCTGGCTCGACGCATCGCCGCCTAGCGTACGGTTCGCCGCGGCAACGGTGCGATCCGCCGCGTTCGCTGTGTCGCGCAGTTGCGCGACGAGCGGACCGATTTGCGGCGAGACCTGCTGCAATGTGTGATCGATCTGCGCGACGGAGTGATCGATGTGCGTCAGGCTGTCCTTGATTTGCGGCGAGGAACTGAGCGCGTTGATATGCGCGGCGATACTGCGCACCTGTTCGCCGGTTTGCCGGATCGGAAGATCGTCGATTTTCTGGATCACCTCGTTGGCCTTCGCCATCGTCGTGTCGAGATTCGCGGCGGCGACACTCGGAATGACGGGCAGGCCGTCCTCGCTGGCGAGCGTCGCGACCGGCGCGCCTTGCACGAAGTCGAGGGTGATCTTGTCTGCGCCGACGACCGGCGGATCCTGCGACAAGCGCGCGCGCAAGCCCGTGGCGACGAGACGGCCGAGCATGCCGTCGACGAGCGGGCGCCAGTCGCCGTTGGCCGGCGGAGGTGCGCCGACGATGCCGAGCTGCGACGGGTTCAGCGCGATCTGCACCGGGGTGCTCAGCGCGCCCGTGCGTGCGTCGTAGTTCAGGCGCACGCTGGTGACGGTGCCCACGTCGAAGCCGCGCAATTGCACGTCGGCACCACTCTTCAGGTCGCCCACCGCACCGTCGAAGCGCACCAGGTAAGTGACGACCGGGCCGTGTCCCGGTGCGAGCGCTGGGCGGCGATCGACTCCGTCGAACCGCGACGCCGGTTTACCGGGTCCGGGCTCCATCACGATCTCGGGGCCGGACAGCATGCCTTTGAGCGACGCTGGGTCGTTGAGGTCCACGTGGGCTCCGCGCAGAAAAAACTTCGTCTCGCTGCGCAGATACTTTTTTTCGGCGCGATCTATCTTGAGCTCGGCTTGCACGTGCTGGCCATCGGGCGCGAGCGTGATCTCCGAGACGGCGCCGACCTTCACGCCGCGCAGCGTGACGATCGTATCGTCGGGCTTCATGCCGTATGCGTTGTCGAAGGTGACCGTGACCGTCTCGTCCTGATGCGTCAGCGCGCGAACGCCGAGCCATCCGGCCATCGCGAAGGCTGCGATCGGCACCGCCCAGATCCAGCCGGGCCACGGGCTGCGCCGCACCTGCGCTTGCGAACGACGGGGACGCGTGCCGCTCATCGCTTGCTCCGCGGGTGGACGTCCCACATCAGGCGCGGATCGAATGCGCGCGAAGCGGCCATCGTCAGGAACACGACCAGCGCGAACGCGGTGGCGCCGATGGCCGGTCTGGCCGACGCGATGCCGTCGAACTGGATCAGCGGCACGAACGCGGCGATCGTGAACACGTCGACGAACGACCAACGTCCGAGTTCGTCGATCAGGCGGTACAGATGCGCCTTGACCCGCAGATGCCGGCGCGAACGGCGCCGCACGGAGACGATGAACCAGCCCATGCCGACGATCTTCGCCACCGGAATGACGATGCTCGTGCAGATGATCAGGATGCCGAGCGGCCACAGGCCCACGTGGAACAGCTGGTAGACGCCGTCGACGACCCTGGTTGACTCGATGTGTCCGAGTTGCATCGAACTGGTCATCGGAAAGACGTTGGCCGGGATCGTCAGTACGAGCGCGGCGAGCGACAGCGCAGCCGCGCGCACGACGGCGTCGGTTTTGCGAGCGCGCAACGTCAGCGCGCAACGAGGGCAGGGACGCCCCTCCTGCGACATCGGCACGACCAGATCGCAAACCGTGCAGGACAGCGGCGCTTCGTGTTCCGGCAACTCGTTGTCCGTGGCAATCGCGCGCCACACGGTTCTTCGATCGAGCGCCGCGCGCGTGAGCATCGACAATAGCGCCGCGGCGATGAAACAGTAGCCGCCTGGGGCGATCGTGCCGGTCAGATTCTGCGTCACGCGCGCGTAACCGACGAAGCAGCCGACCAGATAGACGTCGGGCATGGCCCAGATATCGAGCGAGGTGGTCCAGCGAAACAGCGCGCCGATTGCCCTGGTACGCCAGCCCAGCCGTAGCGCGACGAGGACGGCCACGAGGCCGCCAAACCGGACGAATGGCAGCACGATGCCGAAGGTGCCGAGCAGTACCGCGAGAATGAACCAGCCGTCGTTCCACATCTGCACGATGCCCGACGACAGCACTGACGAGTGCTCGGCGCCGAGCATGTGCACGTACATCAGCGGCGCGAGATTGGCCGGAAACAGCAGCACGAAGGTTGCGCTCGCGCAGGCGAGCGCCGCGGTCTGGCTTCGGCCGTTACGCCGCTCGAGCGGAAAGTGACAGGCGCGGCAACGCGCGTAGGTATGTGCGGCGAGCGGCGGGATGTCTTCGAGCGCGCCGCATTCGGGGCAGCCGATCGTCATGCGACGTTCTCCATCGGCTGTCCGTTTTCAGGCGGGCAGTGCGTTGCGAATGAGGTTTCGCCGATCATCCCTCGACCCCCGGCGCCAGTTGGCGCGTGAATGCACGGCAGGCGCGCTGGCACGCGCCAGCTCCATTTCCTCCACTAGCATTGCGCGTGCCCGGTTTGGTGTCCGGCTACGCTGAGGGAGCGGCGTCCGCAATGATCAGCAGCCTCGAAGGCAGCGCGTCCGGATGGCCCGGCTTGAACCAGTTCATCTCGGGAATGCGCGAATCGGTCAGGTAGATCGTGCCGTCCGGCCCTTCGGCGAACGTATCCGGCCAGCGCAGGCCGCGCTCGTGCAGCAGCGTCGTCAAGGTCGCGCCGTCCCATACCTTCACCGCGTGTTCCTCCACCGCGGTAATCAGCAGGCGTCCCGCGCGGTCGATATGCAGCCCGTCGGCGGGGCGATGCTCGAGCACTTTCTCGACGCGGTTGCCGACATCGTCGGCCGCGAGCGCGGTATCGCGAAGCGCTTCGGTGGGCACGCGGTAAAGCGTTTTGCCCTTCAAGGCCTGCCAGTACAGATACAGTCCATCGCGAGTCAGCGCGATGCCGTCGGCCGAAAATTCGACGCCGCGTCCATCGGGACGCCGCAATGGTGCGCCGCCTGCATGCACGGTGACGCTCGGGTCCATTTGCGTCGATGGATGCCCGTCGAGCACGCGGCGCGCTTGACCGGTGCCGAGATCGACCACCACGATCGCGCCGCGTGTTCCGGAGTCCGTGATGTAGGCGAACCGGCCGTCCGGACTGATGCGCACGTCATTCAGATAACTGCCCTGCGGCGCGACATCGAGCGTGAATGCGACGCAGCCGACGACGCTATCGGTCGCAAGATCGATGCGGACCAGTTTGGGGGCGCCCGGCACGACGAAGGACTGGGCCGGCGCGCCGGGGTCGAGCACCCACAGGTTGTTTTGCGAATCGCACAGCATTGCCTGCACGCAGACCCAGCGATCCTGCGGGTTCAACTCGTCACGCCTGGCGTTGCGCCAGCCGTTCCAGCGATCGTCGGGGTAAGGACGAACGTCGCCATCGGGCGTGAGTACGCCGACGGAGATCGGCGCGTCTTCTGTCCAGCGCGGGAAGTTGACGAAGATGCGTCCGTCCGCGGCGACGGCCACCCCGGTCACCTGATGCCCGAACGACGCAATCTCGCGCAGATGCTGCCGCGAGCCCTCGTCACCGGTGCTCGATGCAGGCGCGGCGGTCAGCGGAACCCGATCCGCGGCGGGTGGCGTGACGGAGTCTTTCATGGGCTGCCTCCGGGGCAGAGTGGAAATGTCCGTACTCAGCAAAGCGAATGCCGCGTGCAACGATAAAGTAGATCGTAATCCGCGAATCTTTCGGAAGGTATTCAACTTGAATTTGCGGATCGTTCTTTATGCATATTGTTTGAGTTTCGCGCGAGCAGAGAACGGCAGGTCGCACAATTGGGAAAGCCGAGTTGTCGCGCAGTGCTCGATACGGGCTGGCGCGTTAAAAGGCCGTGTAGGTGCCACGTGATTCATGGCAAAAAGAATTGCTTCGCGGCAGCATGCGGAGTCGCCGTAGCAGGCAGTCCATTTCGGCAACTTTGACTCTCAGGGTTTCTCCTGCCTCGCATTGGGACCCGCTGTGTCAGTCGTGCGCTACACCGCTCAGTTGCAAAGAAAAAATAATGTCGGCGTCAAAGGAATGTGCTAGAAAATAACAATTGCACGCGCAGAGAAATAGCCACGCCTGCAAGTAAAAAATTCGGCTTTCAATACTCTTAATCGGCCGCGAGGTGGATCATGAGAACAAGTGCGCTTTGGGGGCTCGGGGTGACGACGGTCGCTTCGGTGCTAACGCTGCAGTGTTATCCAGCGTGGGCCGACGGACCCGAAGCGGCGTATGCGTCCGACGACGAGGTGCCGGCCGGCTCGCTCAGCCCGAACGAGTACAAGGTCAATGCGGACGGCATGAAAGAAGATCCGAATGCGAAGATGTCTGACGTGGCCCGCGCATATCGCAACGGCTATATCAATCGCGGCAAGCAGGATCAGGCCGACTACCAGGCAATGATCGATTCGCACAATCATGGTCAGCGGCAACCCGCGAAGACCGACGTCGCGCGGGTCGACGTGCCGCCGCTGCCGCCGGGCGTCCCCGAAGACGACAACTCGAAGTACACGAGTATTCCGCCGCAGCCTCAGAAGCCGCAGCCGGTCCAGTACGCGCAGCGTCAGGTGCCGCAACCGCCGCCGCCGCAACAGCAATATCAGCAGGTCTACCAGCAGCCGCAATACGCGCCGCCGCCAATGCAATACCAGCAGGCGCCGGCCTATGCGCAGATGCAACCGGTCTACGACAACCAGCCGGTGTATGTGCGGCAGGACTATCCGCAGCCACCCGTGCAGTACGTGCCGGTTTATCCGCAGGCGCAATACGAAGAAATGCCGCAGGTCGTGGAAACGGTGATTCAACCAGTCGCGCCTGTCGCTTATCAGATTTATCATCCGCCGGTCTATTGGGCGCAGCCGCGCGTTTATTCGTATCGCGCGCCGCCGGTGTACGGCTATCGTATGTGGCGTTGAGGTATTGCGGCGAATACTCGCGCATCGATTTGAATGGTCGATGCAAAGTACTCAGCCCGGCGCATTCGTGCCGGGCTGAGTACTTTCTTTTATTCGCTTTGTGCTAGTGACCGCTGGCTCCTCTGGTGCGCACATTCAGATGGTTGATCACCTGCCGGACTCCGCGCACCGATCTCGCGACACTGCCCGCGCGTTGCACCTGGGCGCGCTGCGGCACCCAACCGGTCAGCGTCACGATACCGCGGCGGGCTTGCACGTGAATCGCCGTCGCATGCACGTTCGGTGTGCGTGCGAGAGCGCGCCGCACGTCGCGCGCGAGTTCGCTATCGGGCCTGTTGCGAGCCGGCGATGCCGCGATGGTTTGGCTTTGCGCGGAAGCATCGTTCGGCATGCCGCCACCAGTTTGTGCATTCGCACAGGTCGCAGTGCCGATCGCAATCGCTGCCGCGGCAATTGCGCCCATTATGCTGTTCACGCTGACTTTACTCACATCTCCTCCTGTACCGGAAATTGGCCGTATATGGGTTCCGGCTAATGCGGTTGCCGGTTGTCCAATAGCGCGTCCGTGGTGACGACCGTGCAGTACTCTTGATCGAGATTCGCCAGCGACATCGCATGGACGTCGTCGGCACTGCGCAGCGTTCCGTTCCAGTCCGCCCGTGCAAAAGTGAAACAGCCGTCGGACACGAGATAGGTATCGAAGCCGAGATTGCCGGCCATCCGCACCGTGGCCTCGACCGAGTTGTTGGTGATGACACCCGCCACGACAAGGGTCGTGTGGCCGGCGGCGCGCAGGCGGTCTTTCAATCCGGTGCCGATGAACGCGTTATTTGTGCGTTTCGCGATCACCGGCTCGCCGGGCAACGGCGCGTTCGACGCCTTGAATTCGTGTCCCGGCTGACCCGGCCGATAGTGCGACCCAGGCTCCGTCGAGTCGTGCCGCACATGCCACACCGGCCAACTCCGGCTGCGCCAATGCGCGAGCAGGCGGCTCACCTGCTTCTCGGCTGCGGGATTGTTGCGTTCGCCCCAACTCGGATGATCGATCGCGCGTTGCAGATCGATCAGCAGCAGTACGGCGCCGGCAGAAGGAGCGGAAGAGCGCATGGGTCGAATGAGTCTGTGTAGGTGTCGATATGCTTCTGGCAGACTTTACCGTATTGGCGCCCACAATAGCCTGTATGATGGCGGGCTCGCGCCCGGACCGGAGCCTCGCGCGGGCGGCTTGCGCGGACCGCGCGCCGTCTGCCGCGCCCAGCCGGCCGCAACGCATCCATTCACGATGACCCAGAGGAAGACCGCCATGACGGCTGCAACGCAATTCGACCAGGTTTCTGTTGTCAAACGAGCTAATGTGTACTTCGACGGCAAGTGCGTGTCGCACACCGTGCTGTTCGCCGACGGCACGCGCAAGACGCTCGGCGTGATCCTGCCCGGCACGCTGAACTTCGGCACCGACGCGCCGGAACTGATGGAAGTGCAGGCGGGCAAGTGCCGTATCCGTCTCGACGGCAGCGACGAGTGGAAGACCTATGGCGCGGGCGAATCGTTCTCGGTGCCGGGCAAGAGCCGCTTCGATATCGATGTGGTCGAAACGCTCGACTACGTTTGCAGCTATCTGTAAACGGTTTTAGGCGCGCGTGATGGCTTGGGCAATGGGCCTGAGCCATCCCTGCTCAAATGTGTTGAAGCGAGAACACGCAAGCATTCGCGAGTGCATGCGTGAGCCAGGTGCACAGAACGGGCCCTCCCTTACGCTTCGCTTCGACGATGAACACCGCCGCCAGCACCACCGCACCCAATAGAATCGACACGACCGCACGATCGACGTAACCGTGCATCAGCGTGAACAACGCAATCGACCCCACCGCGGCAATCCGCCACGACAAACGAAATACGCCGTTAATGAGCCGAATGGGCAGCCATTGTCCGACGATCGTCTCCAGCAACGGCATCAGGATCACGATAAAAAACAGCTGAACCAGGATCGGTTTATCGGCGAGCGGGATTTTACGCGGCGCCGGCGCGCCCCACAGCGCGTATTGAGCGAATACCAGCGCGATCTGCCCGAAAAACATGATTGCCGCGCCGCCGACTATCAGCCCCCATCGGGGCACCTCGTTCCAGCTTCTTTCTGTTAAAGCCGTCAGCGCGTGCAATGTGGGCTCCATTCGCAATTGGCAGGGTCTCAGGCCGTCTCTTTTGCCAGAATCTCCTCGATCACCTGCACGAATTGCTCGACCGGTTGGCCGCCCGTCACCAGATAACGGCGGTTGAAAATGATCGACGGCACCGATTGAATGCCCATTTCCTGATTGTTCTTTTCCGCTTCACGCACTTCAGTGGCATACGCGCCGCTCGTCAGCACTTCGCGCGCCTCAATGACGTCGAGTCCGGCCGACTGTGCCGCCTCGGCCAGCACGTCATGATTGCCCGGATTCTTGCCGTCGGCGTGATACGCGCGCAATAGCGCGAGCTTCAGCGGCAACTGTTGGCCCTTCAGGCCGGCCCAATGCAGCAGGCGGTGCGCGTCGAACGTATTGTAGGTGCGGGTGCGCGGACCGAAATCGAAGCCGACGCTCGCGCCGCGTTCGCGGATCATCGCTTGCGTTTCGGCGATCTGCGCGGCCGTGCGGCCGTATTTCTTGCCCAGATACTCGACGATATCTTCGCCATCCGGTCCCATCTGCGGATTCAGTTCGAACGGATGCACGACGATGCGCGCATCGATCTTGTCCTGAAGCCGCGCGAGCGCGAGTTGCAGCGACGACAGGCCGATCGCGCACCACGGGCAGGCGATGTCGGAAACAAAATCGATGGTGAGCTGCTGTTTCATGGTTGTCCCTGGAGATAATGAACCGTGTTGCGGCCGTGCGAATGCGGCCGCAACGATACCGACAGCGTAGCGTGAATCGTGCACCCGTGCAGTGCCGCCGAATTTGACCGCAAGACCCGGAGTGTTTTCCCGCCGCCACGCTCGTACACTAAGCTCATCGAGCCATCTACTTTCACGGCGCGGGTAACGAGCCCCGCCGCGCACTCATCGACGATGAACGCAATCGCTCCGACCCAAACGATCGACCAACGCGTCGACGCCCTCGACTGGCCGCGGATCGAACACGATCTGGATCAGTACGGCTGCGCCGCCGTGCCGCAACTGTTGACTCCGCGCGAATGCGACGCGCTGAGCGCGCTTTATCCGCGCGATGCGCTGTATCGCAGCCGCATCGTAATGGCGCGCCACGGCTTCGGCCGCGGCGAATACAAGTACTTCGCATATCCGCTGCCGCCGCTCGTCGACGGCTTGCGCGGCGCGCTGTATCCGCACCTCGTGCCGGTGGCAAACCGCTGGAATAGGGCGATGGGCATCGACGTGCGCTATCCGCCGAAGCACGCGGAATTCATTCGACGCTGCCATGACGCCGGCCAGGTGCGTCCGACGCCGCTGATCCTGCAATACGGCGAGGGCGATTACAACTGCCTGCATCAGGATTTGTACGGCGAACACGTGTTCCCGCTACAGGTCGCGGTGCTGCTGTCGGAGCCGGGGCGCGACTTCACGGGCGGCGAGTTCGTGATGACCGAGCAGCGTCCGCGCATGCAGTCGCGCGCCGAAGTCGTGCCGCTCGCGAAGGGCGACGCGGTCGTGTTCACCGTGAACAGCCGGCCGGTGCAGGGCACGCGCGGGCCGTATCGCGTGAATCTGCGGCATGGTGTGAGCCGCCTGCGTTCGGGGCATCGGCATACGGTCGGCATCATCTTTCATGATGCGCTGTGAGGATCGAGGCCGGCGCAATGGCGCAACACTGCGCGCCGTGAGACGATAAGATCCACGATTCCAGCGATCCGCCGCCATTGTCGTCAGGCCCGTCACCTCGTCCCATGGAAAACCTGCTCAAGAAACTCGATCTCACTTCGCTGCGTCTGTTCGTCGCCGTTTGCCAGGAGCGCAATATCGCGCGCGCGGCGGAGCGCGAGTTCATCGCGTCGTCGGCGGTGAGCCGGCGCATCGCCGAGATCGAGGCGCTGATCGGCCTGCCGGTGATTCAGCGGCAGTCGCGCGGCATTACCGTGACGCCGGTCGGCGAGACCGTGCTGCGCTACGCACTCGCGATCATTGGCAATATCGAGCAGATGAGCGCGGAGTTGTCGCGCTTTTCGACGGGCGTCAAAGGGCGCGTGAGGGTGGTCGCGAATCTGTCGTCGATCGTGCAGTTTCTGCCCGAAGACGTCGCCGCGTTCGGCCGCGCGTTCCCGGATGTATCGATCGAACTCGAAGAAGAAAACAGCGCGGACGTGCTGCGTATCGTCGACGAACATGGCGCGGACTTCGGCATCTGCAATCCGGTCGCGGGCAGCGAGGCGTTCGAGCAGGTGCCGTACCGGCAGGACCGGCTCGCGGTGCTCGTGCCGGGCGGGCATCGGCTCGCTAGCGCCGCACGGGTGAGCTTCGACGATCTGTTGCACGACAGCTTCGTCGGCCTGCGCAGCGAAAGCGCGCTCACGCGCTTGCTCGCGCAGCAGGCGGCGAGCGCGGGGCGGCAGCTCGATGTGCGGATGCGCGTGAGCAGTCTCGATGCGCTGTGCCGGATGGTGCATGCGGGGCTCGGCATCGCGATCGTGCCCGAGCCAGTCGGCCTGCTCTACGTGAACACGCTCGACGTGCGGCTGCTGCCGCTTGCCGATGCTTGGGCCGAGCGCCATCTGATCATCATCTTCAAGGCGCGCGAGCAGTTGAGCGCGAGCGCGGCCGCGCTGGTGTCGTTCCTCGGCAATGAGCCTTAGACAATCCCTCGCACGCACGCCGCGCCGCGGCTCCATAGTCGAGCATTCGCGAAACGAGACGGCAGCGTTGCCGCACCGGCACTTCGGCATCGGCCTTGCGCGCCGTATAGTGGGCGCAAGGAGAAAGAAGTGATGAGCGATACGATTCGTTTGGACGGCCGCGTGCTGTACCTGTCGCAAGACCCGGCCGTGATCGAGGCGCAACTGGCCGGCGAAAACTTCACGCGCGAGACGGCGGGGCCGTTGCGCGACAACGTGTCGACCGACGAGATCACGCCCGTCACCGTGATGCTCACCTATGACGAGCGGCTCGGCCAGTATCCGTACGTCGGCTTCAAGGCCGGCGAATGTCTGCCGATCGGCCGCAACGCGGTGAAGGACGGCGGCTTTCGCGTGACCGTGGCGGGCAAGCGCTACGGCAAGGGCTCGTCGCGCGAATCGAGCCCGCTCGCGGAATTGTCCGCAGGTATTCGACTTATCGTTGCAGAAAGCTTCGAGCGTATCTATCAGCAGAACTGCGACAACATCGGCATTCTGACCACGACGGATTTTTCCGTGCTGGATCGCCTGCTCGCGGGTGAAGCGGTGCCGATCGACGAATTCCTGAAGGGCCGCGACGCGCTCACCCAGCAGATCATTCGCAGCGGCGGCTTGCTCGCGTATAGCAAGTTCGCGGACTGGCCCGCGCCGGGCGAGCGTGCGAGCGCTGCCCTGAACGACGCGCCGGGCGCCGAGCCGAAAACGCTGGTCGAGAAAATCATCGACCGTCATCTGCATCCCGGCACCACGAGCGCGCAGCGCGGCGACGGCGTGTTCATCGCAGCCGACTGGCGCTTCAGCCACGACTATTTCACCGGCATGTGCGCGCATCTGATGCATCGCGCGTTCGGCAAGCCCGCGCCGCTGCATGCGCCCGATCACATCATCGCGTTCCAGGACCATCTGGTGCTCGCGCCGCAAAGCATCCCGCACGTGCGCGACGGTCTGCTCCCGGGCGTCGCGAATCTGATGGAAGGCCACACGTCGTTTTCGCGCGACTACCCGGTGCGCTCGCACGGCGCGCTCGATGGCGTGCCCGGCTCCGAGGGCATCTGTCATGCGTTGATGGCCGAGCAATACGCGCAGCCGGGGCAGGTCGCGTGCGGCACCGATTCGCACACGCCGCATTCGGGCGCGCTCGGCTGCCTCGCGTTCGGCGCGGGCGCGACCGAAATCGCCAATAGCTGGGTCACCGGCTACGTGCGCTGCAAGGTGCCGGAGACGCTGCGCATCGAAATCGACGGCCGGTTGCGCGACGGCGTGACCGCGAAGGACGTCGTGCTGCATCTGCTGCGGATGGACGCGATCCGCTCGGGCGGCGCGATCGGCCTCGTATTCGAATACGGCGGCGCGGCGGTGCGCGCGATGTCGATCGACGAACGCGCGACGCTGACCAACATGGTCGCGGAACTCGGCGGCTTCACCGGCATCGTCGAGCCGGACGAGCGCACGGTCGCGTTCCTGAAGGAGCGGCGCGGCGTCGATTTCGTGCTGGAAGACTGGATGAAAAGCGATGCCGGCGCGACCTATCGCGACACGATCCATATCGATGCGAACGCGATCGAACCGATGCTCGCGCGGCCGGGCGACCCCGGCAACGGCGTGCCGGCGCCGCGGCTCGAACAGGACGTCGCGATCGATATCGCGTACGGCGGCTCGTGCACCGCGGGCAAGCGCGAGGACTTCGATTTCTATCACGAGGTGCTGCGCTGGGGCGTCGAGCACGGCTTGCGCGTGCCCGAGCGCACGCGTCTGTATCTGCAATTCGGCACGATGGCGGTGCGCGCGTATTGCGAGGAGCAGGGCTACCTGCCGGTGTTCGAGCGCGCGGGCGTGACGCTCGTGATGCCTGGCTGCGGCTCGTGTGCGAACTGCGGACCGGGACAATCGGCCAACGCGAACGATGTGACGATCAGCGCGATCAACCGTAATTTCCCCGGCCGTTCGGGGCCGGGCGACGTGTGGCTCGCGAGCCCGTATACGGTCGCGGCGAGCGCGCTGGCCGGGAAAATCACCACGTTCGAACAATTACAGCACGCGCACGGCTAGAATGCTGGCCGAACTCCGGCCGGGGCATCGTGGCGCGTGCGATGCGCGACCAAACGCAAGGCCGGCATCGGACCGGCCGCGGCGAGCGATCAGCGTTGCCGCAAAAGCAGTCGCAACAGAAGGAGACAGACAACATGGCATCCCCCGATCACGCGGGGTCCGTCGCGCGCAGCGACGGCAACGCGGCGCATTCCACCGACGCGGCCGGCAGCGCCGCCCGCAGCACCGCCGCTCAGGCGGCGGGCCATGCAGCGCTCGACGCCGGCAGCATTTCGGCGCGCCTCGACCGCTTGCCCGCCACGCGCTCCATCTGGAAGCTCGTGGTGCTGCTGAGCCTTGGCTTCTTCTTTGAACTCTACGATCTGCTGTACTCCGGCTATGTTGCGCCGGGCCTCGTGAAAAGCGGCCTGCTGAGCGCGACCACGCGCGGCCTGTTCGGCTCGACCGGCGTCGCGAGTTTCATCGCCGCGCTGTTTAGCGGCCTGTTTATCGGTACGATCGCGTGCGGTTTCCTCGCGGATCGCTTCGGGCGGCGCGCGGTGTTCACCTGGTCGCTGCTTTGGTATACCGCGGCGAACGTGGTGATGGCGTTCCAGGAGACCGCGGCGGGCCTCAATTTCTGGCGCTTCGTCGCCGGTGTCGGCATCGGCGTCGAGCTGGTGACGATCGGCACTTACATCTCCGAGCTGGTGCCCAAGCAGATTCGCGGCCGCGCGTTCGCGTGCGAGCAGGCGGTCGGCTTCACGGCGGTGCCGGTGGTTGCGTTTCTGTCGTTTCTGCTGGTGCCGCGCACGCTGTTCGGTCTGGACGGCTGGCGCTGGGTCGTGCTGATCGGCGCGCACGGCGCGCTATTCGTCTGGTGGATTCGCCGCGCGTTGCCGGAAAGCCCGCGTTGGCTCGCGCAGCAAGGACGTCTCGCGGAAGCCGACCGCGTGATGAACGCGCTCGAGGCGAAGGTACGCCACGAATACGGCCGCGAGTTGCCGCCGCCGGCGCCGCCGGTGGCGGTCGCACCGCGCGGCAGCTTCCGCGACATGTGGATGCCGCCGTACCGCAGCCGCACGCTGATGATGACGATCTTCAATGTCTTCCAGACGGTCGGTTTCTATGGCTTCGCGAACTGGGTGCCGACGCTGCTGATCAAGCAGGGCATCACGATCACCACGAGCCTGATGTATTCGAGCGTGATCGCGTTGGCTGCGCCGATCGGTCCGATCGTCGGGCTCTTTATCGGCGATCGCTTCGAGCGCAAGACGGTGATCGTCGTGATGGCCGGCGTCAATATCGTGTGCGGGTTGTGGTTCAGTCAGGCATCGGGTGCAGTGCTGCTGGTGAGCTTGGGGGTGTGCCTGACACTGGCCGGCAACATCATTTCGTTCAGTTATCACGCGTATCAGACGGAACTGTTTCCGACCAGCATCCGGGCCCGCGCGGTCGGCTTCGTCTACTCGTGGAGCCGTTTTTCCGCGATTTTCACGGCCTTTCTGATCGCGGCCGTGTTGCGCTACTTCGGGACGACCGGCGTGTTCGTGTTCATCGCGGGTGCGATGTTGATCGTGATGCTGGCGATCGGTTTGATGGGACCGCGTACAAAAGGGCTTGAGCTGGAAAAAATCTCGAGATAGAAGGGCAAGAAGATCTCTCAGCGCAGGGTCGCTCAACGGCATAGCCGAGCGACCGCACCGGATACTTCGCCTTTCAGACGACGCTCTTTCCGCCGGTTGCGTCACTTGACAGTGACCGTCCCCTTCATCCCCGCCTCGAAATGCCCGGGTTGCAGGCAGGCAAAATCGAAGACGCCAGCGTGGGAAAATCGCCACGACAGATCACCGGTTCGCCCGGGTTCGACCGTCACGCTATTGGCGTCGTGATCCATCATGTCTGGCATCGCACGCATCATGTCGGCGTGCTCCTTCAGTTCCTGTTTCGAGCCCAGCGTCATCTCGTGACGTACGTTGCCGGCGTTCTTGACAACGAAGCGGATCGTCTCGTCTTTCTTCACAGCGATCGTCGGCGGCTCGAAGCGCATGGAGTCGAGCATCGTGACGTTGATCGTGCGCGTAGCGTCCTTCGAGTGGGCAGGTTTGCCGACGGATAAGGCTTCATCATTTCCGTGGGCCAGCGCAGCGGAAGTCACCAGGGCAAGCAACAGACCGGCAGCAGCAAGCATTGACTTGAACATCATCGAATCCCCCTTTCCGGCTTGCCCGCACGCGGAGGGAAGCCCGCCTCGCGCAGCGCAGAACCGATCTGTTCTTGCGGCGCGGAGGTTTGGACATGCACGAGCCGGGTTGGCGGATCCGCCGTGATGATCGCGCTCGGATCGATCGACTGAATCGCGCGGCTCACGGCGCGTGCACAACCGCCGCAGGTCATGTTATCGAGGTGGAACTGCATGGAGAACTCCCGTTGAAATGGAGTTCCGAGCGTACACATTGCCATCGTTGGAAGGTCAAGCGACACGACAGGGCAGTAAGGACGCGGATTCCAACCAATGTTCCCATGATCGCCACACGAATCCGGATGCTTCTGCGCCCGAAGGCCATGCCGGGCACCAGCACGATAATGGCCATGCGACTCTCACCACTGCGACGCAAGTGAAGGCTTCGCCTGCCGAAGACAAGGCTTGTTGCGCCGCAACACAGTCCGGGCGCGATGCTGATCGCGATGCTGCCGATTGGGTTGACGGAGCTGAACACGAAAGGGCTCGAAATCGAGCAGATATCGACATGGCGACGGCCGGCTTTTGAGCCGGCCCGCCGCCATGTGCCGCGTTGGCTTATACGGTCGATGGAATGCGCAGTCAGAAAGTCGATCTTCCTGCAAGGTGCGGTCCAGGGCCGCTTCAGGTCCCGACTGGACGGATCGACAGCGCGTTCCTGACCGAAGTTACGCCGGGTACCCCTTTCGCCACCTCGGTTGCCCGGTCGCTCTGGGCCTGGAGCGGTACGCTGCCCTGCAGCGTGACAGCACCATCGCGGGCGCGAACCGTAATATTGGCCGTCGAGATACTCCTGTCTTTCACCAGCGCATTTCGAACCTGACGTTGTAGCGCCCGGTTCGCTGCTTTCATCGACTTGTAATGCGATCGGGCTTCAGGCGTCGTGGTCGGTGCAGACTCAGGGGCGTTAGCGTTGCTCGCCTGCGCATAGGCGTGAATCGAACCCGAAATCAGAAGGGCGGTACTGACCAGTCTGACGGCTTGGATTGCTTTCATGCATCTTCTCCTGTCGTTGCAGATCGTTGGGCTACAGACTCAGGTATATCGCACAGCGTCCCCGCAATGTTTCCGGGGCGGATCAAATGGCACTATAGGACAATAAAGGGTTAGGTCAAGAAACAATGCAAATCCAGTCAATTGCACGGACAAGCGACGATTTAGAATACTTCGAATTACGATGGCGCAATTCCGCTGATAGGATTGCAAATCAAATCCAAGGATTAGTTTTTTTCCGCCTTTAATCATGGATTACCTATGCCTGATTGACATATTTAGCCATCCCGGATGTGGCGGCACGGTTACAACTCCGGCATACAAGCGCCCTTCGATGAAGAGGCTGAGCCGCCGTCCGTGGTGACGCCGTCCGTGGTGAAGTAGGCAATTCGTCCATGGTCGCAGCCGCGCGCTCGCCGCCACGATCAGAACAACTGTTTCTGCCCCGACATCAGCGTCGTGAAATCGTCGCGCAGCAACGGCAGAATCGCGTCGGCGACCGGCTGTAATTGCCGCGTCACATAGTGCTCGTAGTCGATCGCCGAGCGCAGCGTTTCGAGCGGCTCGGGGCCGGCCACCGTAATCACGTAGCTGATCCAGCCGCCGTTCTGATATTGCAGCGGACGTCCCTGCTGGCGATTGAACTCATCGGCGACGCGTGCCGCGCGCACATGAGGCGGCACGTTGCGCTCGTACGCGTCGATCGGTCTGCGCAACTGCTTGCGATAAACCAGCTGATCGTCGAGCCGGCCCGCGAGCGTATCGCGCACGTAGTCGCGCACGTAATCCTGATACGGCTGCTGCTTGAAGATGCGCCGATACAGTTCCTGCTGAAACTGCTGCGCAAGCGGCGTCCAATCGGTGCGCACGGTTTCGAGACCTTTGTAGACCACGTCCTCGCGCCCGTCAGGCAATACCGTAAGGCCTGCGTAGCGTTTCTTGCTGCCTTCCTCGGCACCGCGCACCGTCGGCATGAAAAAGCGCCGGTAGTGCCGCTCGAATTGCAGTTCCAACGCACTGTCGATACCGAAGCGCGCCTGCAGCTTCTGCCGCCACGTCGCGTTGATATGTTCGACGAGCGCGCGGCCGATGCGCGCGGCGTCTTGCTCATCATGCGCGTGCCTGAGCCAGACGAAGGTCGAGTCGGTGTCGCCATAAATCACTTCGTAGCCTTGCGCCTCGATCAGCTCGCGCGTCGTATGCATGATCTCGTGGCCGCGCATCGTGATCGACGACGCCAGCCGCGGATCGAAGAAGCGGCAGCCGGTCGAGCCGAGCACGCCGTAGAACGCGTTCATGATGATCTTCAGCGCCTGCGATAGCGGCTTGTTGTGCTCGCGCTTGGCCGCTTCGCGCGCCTGCCAGACCTGCGCGACGATCGACGGCAAGCAGTGACGCGTGCGTGAGAAGCGCGCGCCGAGAAAGCCCGGCACCGAGTGCGCGTCGTCGGGATGCAGCATGCCTTCGACGAGGCCGAGCGGGTCGATCAGAAATGTGCGAATGATCGACGGGTACAGGCTCTTGTAGTCGAGCACGAGCACCGAGTCGTAGAGGCCGGGCCGCGAATCCATCACGAAGCCGCCGGGGCTCGCGGCGCCGGCCACGTCGCCGAGATTCGGCGCGACATAGCCCTGCCGATGCATGCGCGGCATGTACAGATGCGTGAATGCCGCGACCGAGCCGCCGCTGCGATCGGCGGGCAGGCCGGTCACGGTTGCGCGTTCGAGCAGGAACGGCAGCAGTTCGGTCTTCGCGAAGATGCGCGTGACGAGCTCGCAGTCCTTCAGGTTGTAGCGTGCGAGCGCGGGCTTGTCTTCGTCGAAGCGGCGCTGGATTTCGTCCATGCGCTGATACGGATTGTCGATCGCCTTGCCTTCGCCCAGCACCGAACGCGACACATATTCGAGGCTGAACGATGGAAAGCTCCACGTCGCCGACCGCAATGCCTCGATACCGTCGATGACCCAACGACCCGCCACACCCGCGAAAAAATGATTGCGCGTCACGCCATGTTCGCGCCACTCCATCACCGCGCCGCCGCGGCCGATGCGCAGCGGCACGCGATACTGCTCGGCATGCTGTTGCAGCACCTTCAGGTCGAACTGCACCAGGTTCCAGCCGATGATCGCATCGGGATCGTGCCGCTCCATCCACTCGATCAGTTTTTCGAGCAGTTGCGCGCGGGTTTCGCAGTATTCGAGCTTGAAGTCGAGGGCGTCGGCGGCGTTGCCATTCGGCGGCCCAAGCATATACACCTGCCGCTCGCCGCAGCCTTCGAGCGCGATCGAATAAAGCTCGGCATGCGCGCTCGTTTCGATGTCGAGCGATACGAGCTTCAACGGCGGACGATATCCGTTGGCCGGTTTGAGCTCGCCATCGAGCCACGGGCCCTGGTTCTGCGGCACGCCGCTGAACCACACCGGCGCGGTGATGAAGCGCTCCATCATGTAGCGCTCGGGCGGCTGGATATCAGCCTCGTAGACATCGACGCCGCCTTCTCGCAAGCGCTTTTCGAAGCCCTTCAATTGCCGGTATTGCGCACAGTAAATCCCGCTGACCGGCCGATGCTGGAAGTCGTGCAATTCGAGCGGACGCAGATCGAGCGGCGCGTCGCGGCGCAGGATCGTTTCGGCGCGTTCGCGATGTTCGGCCGGAATGAAGGCAACGGACGGCTGAGGGCGCAGACGGATGTGGCGCGGCCCGCTGTCCGTCGCCAGCCAGAACTCGATTTCCGTGCCGGCGGGCGTGTCCCGCCAATGCCGGGTCAAAATGAAACCCTGCTCGAACTCAGTCAAACTTCCACCTTTTAAGCGGCGCAATCGCCTTGCGAGATTTTACCGCCGCGGGCAACGACTTTGAGCGGGCAAAGAAAAGGGCGCTTCGCATTGAAGCGCCCCAAGCAGCACGGCTTTATTTCTTTAAAGCCGGTTCAGTTCGCTTCCGGTCGCTCAGGCTTCGAGCGCGAGTGTCGCGAACGTGGCGAGCCAGTGCTCGCCCATGTAGTCGCCCGCCACATGCGGCAGCGCGCAGCGCAGATGACGCTCGGCCGCATCGAACAACAGGGTGCGCCGCACGTCGCCGGCGGGCAGCGCACGCGCGAGCGCACGCTGGCACCACGCGCGGCTCAGATTGAGGCCGTCCAGATGCGCAATCTTGCCGTCGCTGCGATCGGTGACGGTGACGGGTTCGAACAGCGTCGCCGGCTTTTTCGCGCCGAGGTCCGGCAGGAATCGTCCGAACCAGTCGGCGAACTGCGCGGACGGCAACACGCGCCGCATCAACTCCGCTTCCATCAGCGACGGCGACAGGAACTCGTCGCCGGCCGGCTCCCACGCCTGACACGCGACGTCGTCCAGATACCAGCGCTCCGCGGTGCTGACGATCAGCGCTTCGAGCGATTCGCGCGAGGTATGCCGCGCGAAGTCGAGTGTCAGTGCGAGTGCGAACGCCATGTTGAAGTGCGTGCCGACGCGCAGCGGATAGGTCGCTTTCGGCAGGAACTCCTCAAAACGTTCGACGAACGTCTCGGTGAGCGGCGCGAACGTCTTCGACCAGCGCGCGGCTTCGGAGATTTTCATCGACTGCAACTGCGTGCTGAGCGCGAGCAGCCATGCCCAGCCATACGGCCTCTCGAAGCCGCGGTTGTGCGGCAGGTCCAGATACGCGAGTTCGCCGGCGACGTTCGCCTCGGTGAAATGCTCGTCGACCACCGCGACGATGCGCGCGGCCTCGGGCAGATCGGGGAAGCGTTCGAGCAGATGCAGGATCAACCAGTAGCCGTGCACACACGAATGCCAGTCGTAGCTGCCGTAGAAGATCGGATGCAGGGCGCGCGGACCCTGCACGTCCTGCGGCCCTGCGAGCGAGTGCGTGAGCTTGTTCGGGTATTCGCGCGTGAGGTGAGCGAGCGCGACATTGGCGAATTTCGACGCGAATTCGCGGGTGAACTGGATGGTCATCGGCGGCTCCTCAGAAGCGCAATACGAACAGGTACAACAGTATGGTGTTGACGATCGGCAATAGTAAAGCGGTCGGCCATTGCGGCTTGATCGCGACGATCGCGCCGATCACGCCGATCGCGCCGATCACGCCGATCACGCCGAGAATCGCCGGGTTGCCGTTGAACTGATGCACGATCGGTGGCGCGTGCCGGAAGCGCTCAGCCCGTGTTGATTCCCTCCGACGTCAACTGCCGCAACTGCTCCAGCAGCTTGACCGCCGGACTCGGCAGGATGCCCTGGCGCCGCCGGAACGCGGTCAACGTGCGCCGCCCGACCACGCCCGGCACGCCGAGCGTATCGAAGACGCCGGCCTTGCTCTCGGTCACGTACATCGTCGACGCCATCCAGCTCAGAAAGCCCGAACGCGCGACCAGACTCTTCAGCGCCGTGACCGAGCGCGTTTCGACGACGACATTCGGCAGTCCCAGCCCGCGCTCCGCAAACACGCTCTGCATGTGCTCGAACGGCCCGGTGCCGCGCGGCGGAATCGCCCAGCGCTCGCCCAGCGTGTCGGCGAGCGTGAGGCCGGACTTGCTGCGCAGCGGATGATCGAGCGCGGCGACCACGTAGCTCGCGTCTTCCCAGCGGCAATCGGCGATCGCGGTGATCTCGTCGGTATCGGGCACGGCCATGCTGAGCGCGAGATCGATCTGACGTTTGACGAGCGCATCGGCGAGCCGGTCCCACACGCCCTCGATGATCTCCACGCGCAGGTTCGGCCACTTCGTCAACACGCCGCTGACCGCGAGCGGCAACAACAGGCTCGCGATGCTGCCCACCGCGCCGACCCGGATCGTGCCGCGTGCGAGGCCGCGCATCGCGTCGATTTCCTCGCGCGCCTGTTCGGCTTCGCGTTGCAACAGGATCGCGTGCGGCAGCAGTGCTTCGCCGACCGCGGTCAGATGCATGCCGCGCGAGTGCCGCTCGAACAACGGCGCGCCGACCTGTTCCTCGAGACGGCGGATGGTCCGGCTAAGCGCCGGCTGAGTGATGTGCAGTGCTTCGGCGGCGCGTCCGAGGCTGCCGCTCTCGACGATCACCGCGAATGCCTGCAGTTGTTGAAGGTTGTAAGTCATGCCAAAAGGTAATGCCTTTTAGCGAATTAGGCAATTTTCGGTTACCCCGGCGGCCGTGATAATGGCCTGTCGATTTTTCGCGCTCATCACACAGGAGGCCTCGCATGACAGGCAGCGCGCCGCAGCACAAGCCAGCCCACACGAAAGAGCAGGGCACCCAATGGACCGTTCGCGATGCGGTCATCGACTTTGCGCGCCGCGTCGGCATGACGTCGATCTTCGCGAACCCCGGCTCGACCGAACTGCCGATGTTCCGCGATTTCCCCGCGGATTTCCGCTACGTGCTCGGTCTTCAGGAAGCGGTCGTGGTCGGCATGGCCGACGGCTACGCGCAGGCCACCGGCAACGCGGCGCTCGTGAACCTGCATTCGGCGGCGGGCGTCGGCAACGCGATGGGCAATATCTTCACCGCGTTTCGCAACCGCACGCCGCTCGTCGTCACCGCGGGTCAGCAGGCCCGCTCGATCCTGCCGTTCGACCCGTTCCTTGCCGCGACCCAGGCGACCGAATTGCCAAAGCCCTACGTGAAATGGAGCATCGAGCCGGCCCGCGCGCAGGACGTGCCGCTCGCGATCGCGCGTGCGTACGCGATCGCGATGCAGGAGCCGCGCGGCCCGGTGTTCGTATCGATCCCCGCCGACGATTGGGATCAGCCGGCCGAGCGGGTGGCCGACCGCGAGGTCGCGCACATCATGCGTCCCGATCCGGCGATGCTGGCGCGCATCGGCGCCGTGCTAGACGCGTGCGAGCGGCCCGCATTCGTGGTGGGCGGCGCGGTCGATCGCGCGAATGCGGCGACAGACGTGGTACGGCTCGCGGAGCGGCATGCGGCGCGCGTCTACGTCGCGCCGATGACCGGGCGTTGCAGCTTCCCCGAAACGCACCGGCTGTTCGCGGGCTTTTTGCCGGCGATGCGCGAGCGCATCGTCGAGCTGCTCGGCGCGCACGACGCGATCTTCGTGATCGGCGCGCCCGCGTTCACGTATCACGTCGAAGGCAGCGGTCCGCATGTGCCGCCGGGCGCGCGGCTGTGTCAGTTGATCGACGATCCGGGCGTCGCGGCATGGACGCCGCAAGGCATCGCCGCGGTCGGCAATATGCGGCTCGGTGTGCAGGACCTGCTCGCGCGCGCCGCGCCCAAAGCGCGCGAGTTGCCCGCGCCGCGCGCGGCGGCGCCGCGCGCGCTGCCGCCCAGACGAGGCGAGCGGATGTCGGTCGCCTTCGCGTTGCAGACACTCGCGGAAGTGCGCGATACCGATGGCATCGTCGTCGAGGAAGCGCCGAGTTCGCGGCCGATCATGCAGACCTATCTGCCGATCGCGCGCCCCGGCACTTTCATGACGATGGACAGCGGTGGCCTCGGCTACGGCATGCCGGCCGCGGTCGGCGTCGCGCTCGCGCGGCCCGGCGAGCGCGTTATCGCGCTGATCGGCGACGGTTCGAGCATGTACTCGATCCAGGCGATCTGGAGCGCGGTGCAGATGCAGTTGCCGATCACGTACGTGATCCTGAACAACACGCGCTACGCGGCGCTGCAGGATTTCGCGCCGGTGTTCGGTTTCGCGCCGAACGAGACCGTGCAGGGCACGGATTTGCCGGGGCTCGACTTCGTGACGATCGCGGCGGGCATGGGTTGCCCTGGCGTGCGCGTCAGCGAGGCCGCTGAACTTGCCGGCGTGTTGCGTCGCGCGCTGACCGACGCTGACGGGAAAGGCGGTCCCACGCTCGTCGAGATGATCGTCGCGTAACGGCGCTTCCCATTCACGAAAAGAAGAGAGTCCTACGATGAAGAACGTATCGATGCTGATCGGCGGCGAACAGGCACAGGCGCGCAACGGCGCGACCTTCGAGCGCCGCAATCCGCTCGACGGCGAAGTCGCGTCGCGCGCGCCGGCCGCGACCGTCGAAGATGCCATCGCCGCCGTCGATGCCGCCGCGGCCGCCTTTCCGGTGTGGTCCGCGCTCGGGCCGAGCGAGCGCCGCGCGCTGCTGACGAAGGCCGCGCACGCGCTCGAAGCGAAGGCCGACGCGTTCGCCGCCGCAATGGCCGCCGAGACCGGCGCGTCGGGCATCTGGGCCGGCTTCAACGTCCATCTCGCGGCGGCCGGGCTGATCGAAGCGGCCGCGCTGACCACGCAGATCGCCGGCGAACTGATTCCGTCTGACGTGCCCGGCAGTCTCGCGATGGGCGTGCGTCAGCCCGCGGGCGTCGTGCTCGGCATCGCGCCGTGGAACGCGCCGGTGATTCTCGCGGTGCGCGCGATCGCGTTGCCGCTCGCATGCGGCAACACGGTCGTGCTGAAGGGCTCGGAGATCTGCCCGGCCACACATGGTCTGATCATCGAGGCGATGCAGCAGGCGGGTCTGCCGCGCGGCACGGTGAACTTCGTGACCAATGCGCCGGCCGACGCCGCACGCATCGTCGACGCGATGATCGAACACCCCGCCGTGCGGCGCGTCAACTTCACGGGCTCGACGCGCGTGGGGCGTCTTATCGCCGAAATCTGCGCGCGCAATCTGAAGCCCTCGGTGCTCGAACTCGGCGGCAAAGCGCCGCTCGTCGTGCTCGATGACGCCGATATCGGCGCCGCCGTCGATGCGGCCGTGTTCGGCGCGTTCGCCAATTCCGGGCAAATCTGCATGTCGACCGAGCGGATCATCGTCGACGACAGCATCGCCGATGCGTTCGTCGAGCGGCTCGCCGCGCGTGCGCGCGCGTTGCCGCTCGGCGACCCGCGCAATGGGCCGGTCGTGCTCGGCTTGGTGGTCGATATGAGCACCGTCGAGCGCTGCAACGCGCTGATCGACGACGCGCTCGCCAAAGGCGCGACGCTCGTGTGCGGCGGCAAGAGCGAAACCACATTGATGCCCGCGACGCTGCTCGATCGCGTGACGCCGGACATGCGCATCTATCACGACGAATCGTTCGGGCCGGTCAAGCCGATCGTGCGCGTGCGCGGCGAAGAAGCCGCGATAGCGTGCGCGAACGACAACGAATACGGCCTGTCGGCGGCAGTATTCAGCCGCGACACGGCGCGTGCGCTGAACGTCGCGAAGCGCATCGAGTCGGGCATTTGTCACGTGAACGGTCCGACCGTGCACGACGAAGCGCAGATGCCGTTCGGCGGCGTGAAGGCGAGTGGCTTCGGCCGCTTCGGCGGCAAGGCGGGGATCGCGGAATTCACCGATCTGCGCTGGGTCACGCTGCAAACCACGCCGCGTCACTATCCGTTCTAATTGCCGACACCAAAAAATCGAACAACGCGCGCGCAGCGCAAACAACGGAGACATGTCGATGAACTACGTTCCTCCCGCTTCGGCCGCGCCCTCGACCTCGACCGCGCGCGACGACGCGGCGCTCGCCGGCATTGCGCGCGGCGGCGACACGGTCGACATCGGTCATGCGCTCGACGACGGCCCCTATACGTTGCTGCAGAAAATCGCGGTGGTGCTCGCGGCGCTGTCGATCGTCGTCGATGGTTTCGACAGCCAGCTAATCGGCTTTGCGATTCCGATGCTGATCAAGGAGTGGGGCATCACGCGCAATGCGTTTGCGCCGGTGGTCGCGTCGGGGCTGATCGGCATGGGCATCGGAAGTGCGTTCGCGGGGCTGTTCGCCGATCGCTTCGGCCGCCGCTGGGCCGTGATCGGCAGCGTGTTCGTGTTCGGTCTCGCGACCTGCGCGATCAGTCTGGCGCCGAACGTCGCGGCCATCGCGGCGCTGCGTTTTATCGCGGGGCTCGGCATCGGCGGCGCGCTGCCGACGTCGACGACGCTGACCGCCGAGTTCACGCCCGCGCGTTTTCGTACCTTCGCGGTGACGGCGACCATTCTGTGCGTGCCGCTCGGTGGCATGGTCGCGGGACTGTTCGCCGGGCAGGTATTGCCGATTTATGGCTGGCGCGGTCTGTTCGTCGCGGGTGGGGTGCTGCCGCTCGTGCTCGGCATCGTCCTCGTCGCCGCGCTGCCGGAATCGCCGCGGTTTATGGCGCGCCGTCCGCATCGCTGGCCAGAACTCGCGAAGCTGCTGCGGCGCATGGCCCGCGACGTGTCGGCCGATGCGAGCTTTACCGACGTGCGCGAACAAAGCGCCGAGAAACACGTCGGCTTCACCGCGCTGTTTCGCGATGGCCGGTCGCGCGACACCGTCGCGATCTGGGGCGCGTTCTTCATGTGCCTGCTCGCGGTGTACGCGGCATTCAGCTGGCTGCCGTCGATGCTGACGAGCGAGGGTTTGAGCGTGTCGCTCGCGGGCTATGGCCTGAGCGCGTACAACCTTGGCGGCGTAATCGGCGCGGTGCTGTGCGCGCTGGCGATCGGGCGCTACGGCTCGCGCTGGCCGCTGCTGCTGTGCTGCGCGGGCGGCGTCGCGAGCGCATGGATGCTGCTCGGCGTCAGCGCGACACAGCATACGGCGTTGATGATCGTCGGCCTCGGCTTGCATGGGCTGTTCGTCAATGCGGTGCAATCGACGATGTACGCGCTGTGCGCCTACGTCTATCCGACCGGCGTGCGGGCCACTGGCACCGCGTCGGCACTCGCGGTCGGCCGCGTCGGCGCGATTCTGAGCGCGTTCGCGGGCGCCGCGGTGATCACGGCCGGCGGCGCCTTGGGCTATCTGCTGATGCTCGGTATCGCGATGGTCATCGTGCTGATCGCGCTGGCGGTGGTGCGGCGGCACATTCCGCGACGAGGCGCCGCAAGCGTGCGCTGACCGATGCGAAGGGGCCGTCGCGATGCCCCGGCGCACGTACCGACGCCATCAACCTCGTTGAATATAAACAGGCAATGCCACCGCATTCGCGGCCGGATCGCCGGCTGCATCGGTCGGCAAATATTGCGTCTGAAACGCGGTAAACATCGCGGCAAATCCATCGGCGCGCTGCACGATCACCGCGCCGTCCTGGAACGCACCGTTTTCGTTGTAGTGCGGCCCGCGCGGATTGCCCTGATTCATGTGGGTTTCGTGAAGACCGTCCTTCTTCGGCAGAAACAGAAAGCCGAACCCATAGACGACGATGTCTGCGGTCGTCGGGGTCCAGAAATCGCGGTTTTGCAACTGACCGCTGCCGTTGTCGTAGGGCAGGCTTTGCGACGGCTTGCTTTCGTCGATGGTCAGGATTTCGTCGATGATGTCATTGACGTCGGCGCGATTGCCGTTTTGATCCTCGTAGGGGACCGGCCGCATGCGGTGAATGTCGAGCAGGCTGCTGTCCTGGAAGTAGTCGAGCCGCGGAAAGCCGCTGGTGTAGAGGCCGAGGTTCAGGGCCTGCAGTTTCGCGGTGAGCGGATCGGCGAAGTTCAGATCGGCATAGAAGTACACGTCGTCGTTACCGCTTGCGCCCGGTTGCGTCGACGCCGAATTGACGACGATATTGAATGGCGTGTTGTCGTTGCCAGTAACCGTAATCACATAGTGCGGACTGCCCACATACGAATCTTTGAAAGGCGCCGCGCGCAGCAGTTTTCCCTTGAACATGCAGTATTCGTTCATGAGTGAATGACCTTGTCGAAGTTGATGAACGGAGAGCGACTCGCACCCAGGCATACGGTGCTAGTCGTCGATAAACAGAACGGTGCGGACGGCGCGGCGAACGCCAAACAGATCAACGAGCCGTTTCGAACCCGGCTGCCCAGCGAGCCCATTCGACCAGCACGTCGGTCACATCGTCGGGCCGCTCCATCGTGCACATATGACCGCTTCGTTCGATCACGCGAAGCTTCGAGCCGCGAATCTGCGCGTGCATCTCCTCGTGACGCGCCAACGGACTCCATTTGTCATCGCGTCCGCACACGATCATCGTCGGGCACGCGATGTCGCGAAGCAGCGCCGCCGCATCGGGACGATCCAGCAATGCGCGGATCTGCGCCGCGAATTTATCTGGCGTGCTTCGCTCGATCATGTCGAGCACCGCCTCGTAGACGGCGGAATCGTGGCGATCGGCGTTGACCATGCCGGGCGCCCACTCGTTGCCCATCGCGCGCATGCCTTTCGCGCGCGCGAGTTCGAGCAGTCGCAGCCGCTGCGCGCGCTCGCTTTCGCCGGCCTCGCCGGCGGCACGCGGCGTGCAACCGGTGTCGAGCAACGCGAGCCCGGCGATGCGTTGCGGTGCGCGCCGGAACACTTCGAGCGCGACCCGTCCCCCCATCGAATGACCCGCGACCAGCAGGCGGTCTCCCGAAACCGACTCGAGCACGAGTTCGGCCATCGCGCCGAGCGAGTCGCGCATGCCGTAGTCGGGCACGAAGCAGTCGCCGATCGCGCCAAGCGCGCCGCGCTGATCGGCCCACACTGCGCCGTCGCAGAGCAGTCCAGGGAGCAAAACGATTTGGTGGGTCATGGGTGGGTCCTGTGATGCGTTGAACGGATAAAAGAAATGACACTCTGTACGACGTCATCGTCGAATGGTCATTCATCCGTCTTACCATAGCATGCCCATCTGCCGCGCGGTCGCATCGATCGCCGCTTTTGCCTTCGCGACGATTTCGTCGATTTCCGGGCGGCTGATCACGAGCGGCGGCGACAGCAACATCCGGTCGCCGCTCGCGCGCATGATCAGATTGCCGTTGAAGCAGAAGTCGCGGCACAGCGCGCCGACATCGCCGCCATTCGCAAAGCGCTTGCGCGCGAGCGGCTCCTCGGCGAGTTGCACACCCGCCACGAGGCCCGCGCCGCTGATCTCGCCAACGACAGGATGAGCGGCGAACGTCTCACGCAGTCTCTTCTGAAAGTATGGACCGGTATCCGCTTTGACGCGCTCGACGATCTTCTCGTCGCGCAGCAGTTTCAGATTGGCAAGCGCGACGGCCGCCGCGACCGGATGCCCGGAGTAGGTGAGGCCATGATTGAAGTCGCCATTGTCGATCAGTGCGCGGGCGACGCGATCATGCAGGCCGACCGCTCCCATCGGCACGTAACCGCTCGTGAGTCCCTTCGCGAGCGTGATCAGGTCCGGCTCGAAGCCGAAGTGCTGATGCGCGAACCATTCGCCGGTTCGGCCGAAGCCGCCGATCACTTCGTCCGCGACGAGCAGCACGTCGTACTTGCGGCAAATACGCTCGATTTCCGGCCAGTAAGTGTCGGCCGGAAAGATCACGCCGCCGGCTCCCTGGAAAGGCTCACCGATAAACGCGGCGACATGGTCCGCACCGAGTTCGAGAATCTTCGCTTCGAGCTGCCGCGCGCGAGCCAGCGCGAATTCTTCCGGCGTCTGACCGCTCGCCGCTTCGCCGAAGAAATAAGGTTGATCGATGTGCACGATGTTCTCGACTTTCGACGGCATCTGTTCATGCATATAAGCCATGCCGCCGAGCGTGCCGCCCGCGATCGTCGACCCGTGATAAGCGTTCTTGCGCGCGATGACGAACTTCTTCGCGCTCTGGCGTTGCGTCGCCCAGTATTGATGAACGATGCGCAGCACGGTGTCGTTGCCCTCCGAGCCGCTGTTGCAGTAGAAGAAGTGATTGAACGGCGCGGGCGTCAGCTCGGCGAGTAAGGCCGACAGTTCGATCACCGGCGGATGAGTCGTCTTGAAGAAGGTGTTGTAGTACGGCAGTTCTTGCATCTGCCGGAAGGCGGCATCGGCGAGTTCATGGCGTCCGTAGCCGACGTTCACGCACCAAAGTCCAGCCATGCCGTCGATGATCTTGTTGCCGTCCGAGTCCCACAGGTACACGCCTTGCGCCTTTACGATCACGCGCGAACCCGCGCGATTGAGCGAGCCCATATCCGAGAACGGGTGGATGTGATGCGCGGCATCGAGCGCGCGGTATTCGGCGGTGCTGCGCGACGGGGCTTGCGAGGTCTGCGCGTCTACCGTTCCGCCAAGCACGGGCGTCTCCTTCTCCGCATACATCAAATCGTCTGTCTTATAGCTCATACTGCCTCCGTCTTTTCAAAGTTCTCATTGACCGATTGACCCGCGGCACTCACACGTGCAGCAGCAAATGCCGGCGCTCCCACGAACTGATCACGCGGAAAAACGCTTCGTATTCGGTCTCTTTCAGCGCGAGATACGCGCGGACGAACTGCTCGCCGAGTACGTCGGCAATTGGCTCGCACGCACTCATCAACGTCAGGCCTTCTTCGAGATTGCGCGGTAATTGGTAGGGCAATGCATAGCCGTCGCTCGCCAGCGGTTCGGTTGGGGCGAGCCGCTGCGTGATGCCGAGATAGCCGGCGGCCAAGGTCGCGGCAATCGCCAGATATGGATTGCAATCGACACCCGGAATGCGGTTCTCGATGCGGCGCGCGACCGGCGTCGAATGCGGAATGCGAAAGCCCACCGTGCGATTGTCGTAACCCCACGCGACGTTGATCGGCGCGGCCATGAAACGCGACAGGCGCCGATACGAGTTGATGTACGGCGCGAAGATCGGCATTAGCGCCGGCGTGTATTTCTGCAAGCCGGCGATGTAGCCGGTGAAAAGCGACGTCGGTTCGCCATCCGCGGCGGTAAACAGGTTGCGGCCGGTTTCCATATCGACGAGGCTCTGATGCATGTGCATCGCCGAGCCCGGCTCGCCTTCCATCGGCTTCGCCATGAAGGTCGCGTACATCTTGTGGCGCAACGCCGCTTCGCGCACGGTGCGCTTGAATAGAAACACGCTGTCCGCGAGTTTGAGCGGATCGCCATGCATGAAGTTGATTTCCATCTGCGCGGCGCCGACCTCATGTATCAGTGTGTCGACTTCGAGTTCCTGCACGTCGCAGTACTCGTAGATGTCTTCGAACAGCGGATCGAATTCATTGACCGCTTCGATCGAATACGCCTGGCGTCCGGTTTCCGCGCGACCCGTACGTCCAACCGGCGGTTGCAGCGGCAGGTCGGGATCGCGGTTCATATCGACTAAATAGAACTCGAGTTCCGGCGCGATCACCGGTTTCCAGCCGCGCGCCTTGTATAGATCGAGCACGCGGCGCAACACGCAGCGCGGCGAGATTTCGACCGGCGTGCCATCGAAATGAACGCAGTCGTGAATCACTTGGGCGGTCGGGTCGACTGCCCACGGAATCATCCGGATCGTGCTCGCGTCGGGTACGCACACCATGTCGGGGTCGGTGACGCCGGTCAGCGAATCGCTTTGCGGATAATCGCCGGTCACGGTCTGAATCATCACCGCCTGCGGCAGACGCATCGATTCGCCCGATTCGAACTTGCTGCGCGGAATGATCTTGCCGCGCGCGATGCCGGCCATGTCCGGAATAATCGCTTCGATTTCGGTGACGTGATGCTTTTTCAGAAAATCGTCGATGTCATACATGATTGTTCTCTCTGTTTTGATCCGCGACCTGGGACATGCGAGCAGGGTTGCGTGTATTCATGCGCTGGCGGCACGCGTCGCCGAAGGCGCGAAATATCGCGGTCGATAACGCGTCGTCCGCGTGTCTCCATTCCGGGTGCCATTGCACGCCGAGCGCGAATGCGCGGGCGTCGCTGACGCTGATTGCTTCGATCAGGCCGTCCGCCGCGAGTGCTTCGACGTCGAGGCCTGCGCCGAGTCGCGCAATACCCTGACCGTGCAATGAATTCACCCGCGCTTCGTGGGCGCCGCCCGCAAGGCGCTGCAGCATGCCACCGCGCGTCAGCACGATCGAATGCGAGGTGGCGTATTGCACGTCGAGCGAGTCGTCCTTGTTCTCGCGATGGTCGTTCAGTCCGCCGACCGCATGAACGCTTTGATGCAAGGTTCCGCCGAATGCCACGTTCATTTCCTGCAAGCCGCGGCAGATGGCGAGAACCGGTACGCCGGCCGCAATCGCAGCGCGGATAAGCGGCAACGTGGTTGCATCGCGCGCCGGGTCGTGCAATGTATCGGGCTCGCTCGAAGCGCCGCCGTAACGGTGCGGCTCGACGTTCGTATAGCTGCCGGTGAATAGCAAGCCATCGACAGCGGCGAGTACATCGTCGCTGCACTGGCGCTCACCGAGAGCCGGCACCAGCATCGCGAGCGCTTGCGAGCCCTCGACGATCGCGGCGATGTACTTTTCACCGGCCACGTGCGATGGATGAGCGCCGAGCATCGTTCTATCGGCGGTGATGCCTACCATTGGTTGGTTTCGCATAAAGAATAGGCGTGTCGATCCCACGCCGCACACCACGTGAACGGCGTTAAATAGCGCGCGCGACGAAATGGGAAAACGCGAAGGCGAGGCGAAGCCAAAGCGAATCCGCGCAACAACGCGCAGCGCTATTCAGATTAGAAGCGGTTCGATTGAATCCGTCGTAATGCGCGGCAATCAGTCAGCGCCGCGTGGACGCAAACAGACAGCTCGCGAAACGCGTGCGAACGGACGAATCGAGCAGCGAAAAGAGACTAGAGAAGAGGCGCTACGGCAGCAGCGAGGCGACTTCGTCTGTGCGCACCGCGATGAACGCGCGTGCGGAGAGGACGTTGCGGCGTCGAACGGAGCGACGCGACAGGACTGTGATGACGGACAGAAAGCGGCGAAACGCAAGGCTGCCGTTGCTGCCGTCGGCGCTGGCGCCGTCAGCGCAAATACCACGCGCCTGACTGCGATTCCAATTCACCAAAGGGCCTCGGACTCTCACGATGACACTCGACTGGCGTAGTTGAGGGTATTGAACGCTCTGTTTCGAATCCACAGCGGATATTGAAGAAACAGGACGCGGGTCGATCGAGAAGAAACGGTACTAAACGGTAAAGGCTTAGTTCGCAGCGCCGCTCACGCAATCTCCCAATAGCTAGGATATACGAGCTAAAAATGCCGTCAATTTATTTTTGTTTTTTGGCAAGACGGCATCAAGCGTGAGGCCGTGTGCCTAGTCTGCAATTCGTTCACTCCGCGAGACGGGCGCGCACTGTGTATTCGCCTTCGTTGCCCCTGTCTTCGAGCATGTGCGCCATCGCCGTATTGAAGTCGGGTGGCAGTGGCTCGACTGGATAGCCGCGCTTTTCCCATGCGTCGAGTCCGCCCTTAAGGGCGCGCACATGATGAATGTTCTTGCGATGCAATTGCCTGACGATGCGCTTCGCGGTCGCTTCGTTCGGACACACGCAATAGACGACGATCGGCCGCTTCAGATACTCCGGATGAATCGGATCGGGCGATTCCAGATCGAGTGGCCGTGCGCCGGCAATGCGATGCGATTCCTTTTCGCGCACGGTGTGCGGGCGCGCGTCGAGAATCAGCGGCGGTTCGTTCGACTTCATCATCGCGTCGAGCTGATCGGGCGAAATGCGTGCATGCGCGAGCCAGCGGCGAAACTGCAAACGGCGCAGCCAGCGATACAGCAGAACCGCCGCGAAGATCACCGCGAACGTATCGAAGATCGTGCCGCCGTTGCGGCGCACGAACAGCATCAATTGGACGATCTCATCGTGCAAGGCGGCGCCGCCGATGATCCAGACGCTCGCCCACAGCGTCGCACCGACCATGTCCCACAACAAGAACACGCCGATGCCGATCGCGGTCGTGCCGAGCAGCGGCGCGGAAATCAGGCCGAGACCGGGCAGGAACTTCGCGACCGTCAGAATCGGCGCGCCATAGCGCTCATAGGTATTGCGCGCGACGCGCACCGTGGTGTCCAGCGACAGCGAGAAGCGCACGAGGTAATTGAGCAGACGGCGGCCATACGCGCGTCCGGTAAAAAACCACAGCGAGTCGGCGATCAGCGTCGCACCGACCGCCGCGCAAATCATGTTGACGTACGAGGCTTCGCCCACCGCGGCCATCGTTCCCGCGAGAATCAGCATCGGCGCGGCCGGAATCGGCATGCCGAGCTGCGTGACGAGCACGCTCATGAAGACGGCCCACACGCCCGCAGACGGTGGAATAGCGACCGGGAAATGCCACACAACCGCGCTCCTGATAAGCCAAATAAAGGGAAAAGAATCGTCTGCGCCGAGGCCGATACGAGCCTCTGGCGACGCGAAAGACGGATTTAAGCACAGGTGGCGAGTCGGCGTTATGAAAGTGCGCCGACAAAGTGGCGCGCGAGCGACGAATGCGCATGGCGCACCGCGCCATGCGTGCATGCGCCGCGCGACAAGTGGATCAACGCGGACTGAGCAGCGGGATTTGCCTCGCTTCAGGCGAGGCGGTCCAAAAAGCGGCCTGTCGCCTTACGCATCTTCGGAGGGATCATAGGGCACCACGCGCTCATGCTCGTCCGCGTGATTGCGCGCGACGATCGCGCGCGCCGCGGCGTTCGCATCGAGATTGAACGGCTGATGCGGCACGCCGGGCGGAATGAACAGGAAGTCGCCCGGCTCGGTGATGACCGACTCGCGCAGGCCCGGGCCATAGCGCGTCTCGATCTTGCCTTCGAGCATATAGATCGCGGTTTCGTAGTCGGCGTGATAGTGCGGCTGCGCATGGCCGCCGGGCGGGACCACGACCATATACATCGACAGTCCGGTGGCACCCGCGGTGCCCGCCGAAATGCCGACGAAATAGGGCAACCGCTGCATCGTCGCCATTTCCCGTTCCGGGCGCACCTTGATCACAGGGGCCCGCGCGTCGTGCCTGACGTTTGACATGGTCGCTCCTTTCGTCGCCGCCGTGCCGGGCGGCTTCATGCATGCCGAACTGAAAGTCTAGACGATTCGGGCGGCAATATCGGACCTGGTGAAGCGCGGGCGACCGCCAAAACGCGTTGCTACAATGATCGGCATACCCCCGACCAAGATCACGGAGACAGCGCATGGCCACGCTTCAGCCCATCAGCCGCTACCCGGTCCCCGAGCCGAGCGAGTGGCCCGAAGACATCAGCGCCCGCATTCTCGAAGTGCAGGACAAAGCCGGTTTCGTGCCGAACGTGTTTCTGACGCTCGCGCATCGGCCCGATGAATTTCGCGCGTTCTTCGCTTATCACGATGCGTTGATGCTGAAAGAGGGCGGTCTCACCAAGGGCGAGCGCGAGATGATCGTGGTCGCGACGAGCGCGGTCAACGATTGTCTTTACTGCGTGGTCGCGCACGGCGCGATTCTGCGCATCTACGAGAAAGCGCCGCTGCTCGCCGATCAGCTTGCGGTCAATCATCGCAAGGCCGACATCAGCGAGCGCCAGAAGGCGATGCTCGATTTCGCGCTGAAGGTGTGCCGCGCGTCGGGCACGGTCGACGAAGAAGACTTCCAGACGCTGCGCGGCCACGGCTTCACCGATGAAGACATCTGGGACATCGCGGCAATCACCGCGTTTTTCGGGCTATCGAACCGGATGGCGAACGTGATCTCGATGCGTCCGAACGACGAGTTCTATCTGATGGGGCGCGTGCCGAAAGCCGCCGCGGATGCGCCGAAGAAGTAGCCGCGACTGGCATTGCTTCAGCTTCTCTACCGGCATTGCGCATCACGCCTGCGCGGGACGCGGCGCATGCCGCGCGGGCGTCGTCACCGCCGTGTCGTCGATCGGGAAATGCAGCAGCGCCGCGAGCAATCCCGCCGCGACCGTCGCTACCCAGATCAGCGAGTACGAACCCGTCAGATCGAACACGAGGCCACCGAGCCACGCGCCGAGAAACGAGCCGATCTGATGGCTCAGAAAGCACACGCCGAACAGGCTGCCGAGGTGACGCGTGCCGAACACCTTGGCGACGAGCCCGCTCGTCAGCGGTACGGTACCGAGCCACGTCAGGCCCATCACGGCCGCGAAAATCACCACGGACACCGCGCTTTTCGGCAGCGCGAAGAACGTGGCGATCGTCGCGCTGCGAATCAGATAAAGCCAGCCGAGCACATGATGCTGGCGGAACCGGCCGCCGAGCCAGCCGCACGCCCAACTGCCCGCCATATTGAACAGGCCGATCAGCGCAAGCGCGGTGGCGCCCAGCCCGATCGGCATATGACACAGCGTCAGATACGCGGGCAGATGCGTCGCGATGAACGCGAGCTGGAAGCCGCAGGTGAAGAAGCCGAGCGTCAGCAGGCGGTAGCCGCGATGGCGCGTCGCTTGTGACAGAACTTCGCGCAGCGGAGTCGCGGGCGCGTCGTCGAACCGGACCTGGCCCGCCGCATGCATCCGCGCGCGACGGTCGAGCACGATGCCGAGCGGCGCGATCAGCAGCATCACGAACGCGAGCACGAATAGCGAGGTCGCGATGCCCGCGTGCAACCGGATGCCTTGCACGAGCGGCACCATCAGCACCTGTCCGGCGGAGCCGCCGGCGCTGACGAGGCCCATCGCGACGCTGCGCTTCTCCGGCGACGCCATGCGGCCGACCGCCGGCAACACCACGCTGAAAGTCGTGCAGCTGACGCCGATGCCGACCAGCAGCCCCATGCCGATCACCAGCAGTGCGCCGCTCGGCGCGACCGCCGACAGCGCGAGTCCGGCCGCGAACGTCGAAGCGCCGAACCCGACGACCGGCGCCGAGCCATAGCGATCCGCAGCCGCGCCCGCGAACGGCTGCGCGAAGCCCCACACGAGGTTGTGCAGCGCGATCGCGAAGGCGATCAACGTGACCGGCAGACCGCGGTCGAATGAGAACGGGCCGATGAACAAGCCGAAAGTCTGGCGGATGCCCATCGCGGCGCTCAGGATCAGCGCGGCGGCGACGATCACGATCGTGGTGGTGACGGTCGTCGCCGGAGCGACGGCGGGGGTGGGTTGTCCGGTGTGGGTGGTCGACATGGCGGCTTCTCCTTGGCCACCATCGTCGCAGCCCGCCGCGTGGCCGGCAAAGGAAAAGATTTCGACGACAGGTGAGCGCCGCTCACCTGTAGGCTGCCAGATCGCCGTCCGCGGCCGCGTCGGCATGCACGTCGAAGGCCGCCGCCTCGTCGACGAGCCAGCGCCTGAAATCGGCGAGCTCGGGCCGCCGGATCGCGCTGTCCGCATTCTCCGCGCTGACCAGCCAGTACGCGGTGGTGGATGCGATGGTGGGCGCGCAAGCCTCGACCAGCGCGCCGCTCGCCAGATCGCCATCGACCAGCGGCTTGCGGCCGAGCGCAACGCCGAGGCCCATACTGGCCGCTTCGAAGGCGAGCTGGATCGTGTCGACGTGCAAGCCGGCGTCCATATCGATGCCGCCGGTGCCGGTTGCATCGAGCCACGCCTGCCAGTCTTCACTCGCGGCGTTCACGTGAATCAGCGTCGCGCGTCGCAGGCTCGGGACGCCGTGCTCGTCGCGCAGCGTCGCCAGGTGAGCGGGGCTGCACACGGGCACGAAACGCTCGCCGAACAGGCGCGTCCATGCGGTGCCGGCGACCGGCGCTCGGCTCATGCGGATCGCGAAATCGAAGCCGTCGACCGGGAAACCGACCTGGCGGCGCGATGTATCCACGCTCACGTTGATATTTGGCCAGCGCGCGCGAAAACCCGCGAGGCGCGGCAGCAGCCAGCGCGACGCGAAGGTCGGCGCGCAGCTGAGCGTGATCGACCGATCCGCGCGGTAATTGGGCAGACGCTGCGTGCCGATCGCGATCAGCGAAAAGGCCTCGGACACGTACGACAGATAATCCGCGCCAACCGCCGTCAGCGAGATGCCGCGCGGCTCGCGCACGAACAGCTCGACGCCGAGCGCTTCCTCGAGCCCGACGATGCCATGACTGATCGCGCTCGGCGTGACGTTCAGCTCGGCGGCGGCGAGCTTGAAACTTTGATGCCTGCCGGCCGCTTCGAAAAAACGGAGCGCTGGCAGGGGTGGCAGACGAAGCGGCATGTGCATTCCCCAGGGCGGCCGCGTCGCGCGGGGCGCGCGTGCCGCGTGGTGTTGGCGGGTGTAGTGGGCGTGCTGTTTGGCGCAAGCATACCTTGCGGTGGCGTCTCGCGAGTGTGTTGTCGAACCGTCGGCAAAAGCGGCTGCAAAAAGGCTGCCGCTTAAAAATCATTGGCGGCCCTGTCGATTTTTCGCGGTCTCATCCGTCGTCGCTTGTAGGAAGGGCGGCAAAGCACAGGCAGCCGCCCGTCTTCCGTCCGTTTCTCGCACGACTTCTCACAAGGAGATGGCTGATGAACGACGCAAACACATCGATGCATACGCTAAAACCGGCCCGCGAACTGCCCGACCTGCCTCAACGCTTTCCCGGCGAGAGCGCCGAATATCGACGCGCGCGCAACGCGTTGCTCGCCGAGGAGATCGAGCTGCGCCGCCAGATTGAGCGCGTCGCCGCGCAGCGCCGCGCGCTGCCGGCGGGCGGCATCGTGCCGCAGGATTACCGCTTCGACGGCGAAGCCGGCCCGGTCACGCTAGCGCAGATGTTCGGCGCGCACGACACACTGGTGACCTACAACTGGATGTTCGGACCGCAACGCGCGCGGCCGTGCCCGATGTGCACGTCGCTATTGAGTGCGTGGGACGGCGAAATGCCCGATATCCTGCAGCGCGTCGCGTTCGTGGTGATCGGCCGCTCGCCGATCGACAGGCTCGTCGCGTTCAAGCAGGAGCGTGGCTGGCGGCATCTGCGGCTCTATTCGTCGGGCGGCAATACGTTCAATCGCGATTACGCAGCCGAAGATCCCGCCGGCGACGACGTTCCCGCGCTCAACGTATTCACGCGCACGGGCGGTGTCGTGCGGCACTTCTGGGCCGAGGAGATGGGGCCATCGACGTCGGACCCCGGGCAGGACCCGCGCGGCGCGCCCGATCTGATGCCGCTATGGACGATCCTCGACATGACCCCCGGCGGCCGCGGCACCGACTGGTATCCGAAGCTGGCGTACTGAGCGGCACGGCCGCAAAGCGATCGAGCGCTACGAATGCGTCTCCGCCGCATGGCTTTGCGCGAGCGCGGTCCATAGGAACGTGCCGACCGCGCTTGCCCGCATCGGCAGGCTGAACAGATAGCCTTGCACCGCGCGCGCGCCGAGCGCCTTCACGACCTGGGCCTGCAATGGCGTTTCGAGTCCTTCCACCACGCATTCGAGTCCGAGGTTGCGGCACAGGTCGATCACGGATTTGATGATCTTCTTCGATGCGCTGTTGGTATCGACGTCGGAGACGAAGCTGCGATCGATCTTGATCGCGTCGAATGGCAAGCGATGCACGTAGCTGAGGCTCGAATAGCCGGTGCCGAAATCGTCGAGCGACATCCGGCAGCCGGCCTGCTTCAGCATCGTCATCGCACTGTGCGCCTGCTCGAAATCGCGCGTCAACGCGGTTTCGGTGATTTCGAACGTCACGCGATGCGGCGACACACCGCTTGCGGCGACGATGTGGATCAGGCGGCGGGCGCGTGCCGACGTCGAGATATCGATCGCGGACAGGTTGAACGACAGATACAGATCGGCCGGCCAGTGTGCGACTTCGGCGAGCGCCTGGCGCAGCAGCACATCGGTGATGCCGAGAATCAGTTCGGTACGCTCTGCGATCCGAATGAATTCCTCCGGCCTGACCATGCCGAGCCGCGCGTTGTGCCATCGCCCGAGCGCTTCGAGGCCGATCGGCCGGTGGGTGAGCAGATCGTAGATCGGCTGGAACTCGAGGAATAGCTCCGCTTCGAGATCCGCGTGGCGCAACTCCTGGGTGACGAGGCTTAGCCGCCGCATCTGCGTTTCGTGTTCGGTCGAGAAAATCACCGGCATGCCGCGGCGGTTCTCCTTGCCGACATAGAGGGCGGCGTCGGCGCGTTCGAACACTTGCGCGACCGTCGAGCCCGCGTCGGGAAACGCGGCCCAGCCGATCGTGCCCGACAGCTCCGCGACATTGTCGGCGACCTGGTAAGGCCGACTGAGCGCGTCGCAGATCCGCTGCCCCAACTGAACCAGCGCTTCGTTCGACATCTTGTGACGCACGAGCACGCCGAATTCGTCGCCGCCCAGACGCGCGAACATCAGCCCCGTCTCGCTGATCGACACGAGCCGCGTGCCGACTTCCTGCAGCACGAGATCGCCGCTCGCGTGACCATATATGTCGTTGACCTGCTTGAAGCCGTCCAGATCGATGAGCCCGACGTTGAAGCCGCCGCCGGTTTCGAGCGCCTGCTCGCGGATCGCGCTCAGCGCCGCGAAATAGCTGCGCCGGTTCGGCAGGCCGGTCAGGCTGTCGATGTTGGCGAGCCGGTAGTTGTCGTCGCTGAGCCGTTGGGTGTTTTGATGGCTTGCCTGTAGTTCGCGTTGCGCTTGCACGGCGTCCGCAAACGTGCGGCAGTAAAGCTGGATGACCACCGCGAGCGCGACGCCGACCAGCGTCATGTCGACGGCCATCGCGAAGAACACCGGCGAGCCGCTGGACACGAGGAACCCGGAGAAACTAAGGAGGACGATGCAAAGCAACAGAAGCGCGGCCTTGCGCAGGTGGATCAGGCAGAACATGCTGCCGACCAGCGTCGTCGCCATGTAGAACGCGACCTGCGCCTGCTGATACGCACCGCCGTACGGGAACAGCAGCAGCGACCAGCCGCTGAACGCGACGCCGAACAGGCCGACGATCCACGTCACGCCGCGCAATTCGCGGACCACCTGGGCGTCCGTCATCGTCCGGTTGCGTTTGCGCCACCAGCGCACGCAGCGAAGCACACACAGCGCGGCGAGCGCGCCGGGCATATATATCGACAGCCAGGCCGGCGCGCTGTCCAGATGCGTCGCCGCGACCGCCGCCGTGTTGACGAGCAGGATGAAGTAGAGAAGCGGTACCTGGCGGCTGAACGCGTGCAAGCGCGCACGCATCAGCGCACGGTCACCGTCGGCGACCGACAGTACCTGCTTCAGTCTTGCGAGCCAAACCATCACCGTCCTTTTAACGTTTGCGCGCTAAACGCAGCTGTTTATATCGGCGCGAAGATGGTTAACTTGAGCGTTCCGGGAGGTAAAGAGCATCGCAGCCAAGGGTCCGTGAACCCGACGGCATGCTTGCGAATCGTCGTGCGGTAAGTACTACCTGGCGGCGCCGGAAGCAGGCGTTTATGCCGGATGCCGATGGCGGAACTCTCGACGAAAGCTGGCTATCGCGCATGCTCGAAGTTGGGGCATGACAGCACCCGCTGCGGCTGCATCGCAGTGCCGGGCTGGCCGGCTGGAGCAGGGGCGCCTCGCGGCGCTGACGAGACGAGCCGGACCGCGTCGGCGCCCGCATTCGCGAGCACGTATTTTTCCGGGCTATCGTCCGGCTGCCAGTACGCGCGAAACACGCCGCCGTCGCTGAACACGAGCAGCTTGCCGTGCACCGTTGTTCCGCCGCCGACGAAGTCGACCGGTTCGCCGTCGCGTAGCGAAAAGCCCTGCGCGGCACTGGAATTGGTTGCGCCGACGAGGGTCGCGCACGGGTTGTCGCTGGCAGCCGCAGCCACCGATGACAACGCGCAGAGCAGCGCGCATGTTGCAAAGTGGCGAATTCTCACTTTTTTATGTCTTGCAGAAAGTTTTCTTGTGATGTGTTTCGCAAATAGCGCGCCCGCGCTTCACGAAAAGGGCTATCGTCATCGGGAAGGCCGCGCGGGCTCGCATAACGCGACCTAAAGTACTGAAATTGCAACGGATTGTGATGCGCGGCAAACGCTCATGAGATGGCGCGCGCACATAAGCCCGCGATTCTTATGGCAGTTTGCGACGGAAAAACGTCAAACCGGCGCTCCGGGCTTGATACAAGCCTTACACCAAGGGTTTGCGCGAAGGTGCGCCTATGCGTTAGTGTGTCGGTCCCGGCGCCTCAGAGTGGCGCCGGTTCCATGATTACCATACGGGAAGTGCTATGAACAAACAGGAACTGATTGATGCAGTCGCCGCAGCGACGGGCGAAAGCAAAGCGGCAACCGGCCAGACCATCGACGCGATCGTCGAGGCAGTGACCAAGGCCGTGGTGGGCGGCGATACGGTGCAACTGGTCGGTTTCGGTTCGTTCTCGACCGGCGCGCGCGCAGCACGCGTGGGCCGCAATCCGTCGACGGGCGAAGAAATCCAGATCGCCGCGGCCAAGACGGTGAAGTTCACCGCGGGCAAGGCGTTCAAGGAAGCCGTCAACGCGTCGTAAGCAACGCGCTTCACGCCGGAGCATTCGCGGTGCGCTTTGCAGCTTCCTGTGAGGCGCACGCGTGAATGATGCGATAGGCGTGAGGTTCACGCGCTGCCCAACCCGGCCAGGCGGTTTGCCCTGGCAACTGGCGCGGCGCGTGTGCCTGGCTCCTTGGGCCAGGCGTTCTCGTCCTCGATCGGCCCCGAGCGGGTCGCGAGCGGAGCCGTCGCCGAACCGCGGTCGCGCGGTTCGTGCGTTGCGCTGTCAGCCGGCGCGGCGTTTGCGGGTTGCCTCGGCGAGGGTGGCGAGCACCGGCTCGGTCTGCGCCCAGCTCACGCAGGCATCCGTGATCGACACGCCGTAGCGCAACGGCACACCGGCCTTCAGATCCTGACGGCCTTCTTCCAGATGACTTTCGAGCATCACACCGATGATGCGGCCTTCGCGCGCCGACAGTTGCCGCGCGATATCGTCCGCGACCTCGATTTGCCGCAGATGCGACTTGTTCGAATTCGCATGCGAGCAGTCGATCATCACCTGTTCGCGCAGACCCGCTGAACGCAGCGCTTCACAGGTCGCCTGCACCGACGCGCTGTCGTAGTTCGGTCCTTTCTTGCCGCCGCGCAGGATCACGTGCGCGTCGTCGTTGCCGCGCGTTTCGAAGATCGCGGCCATGCCCATTTTCGTCATGCCCATGAACGCGTGGCTCGCACGCGCCGCGACGATCGCGTCGGCGGCGATCTGCACGCCGCCGTCGGTGCCGTTCTTGAAACCGATCGGGCAGCTCAGTCCCGACGCGAGCTGACGATGACTCTGGCTCTCGGTCGTACGCGCGCCGATCGCACCCCACGCGATCAGATCGGCGATGTATTGCGGGCTCAGCAGGTCGAGGAATTCGGTCGCGGTGGCGAGACCCAGACCGTTGATATCGAGCAGCAACTGCCGCGCGCGACGCAGCCCTTCGTTGATGCGGAAGCTGCCGTCCAGACGCGGATCGTTGATATAGCCTTTCCAGCCCACCGTCGTGCGCGGTTTCTCGAAGTACACGCGCATCACGATCAGCAGATCGTCGCGGTAGTGATCGGCGGCGGCCTTCAGCTTGCGCGCGTATTCGATCGCCTGGTCGTGGTCGTGAATCGAACAGGGCCCGACGATCATCACGAGCCGGTCGTCGCGGCCGTGCAGAATGTCGGCGATTTCGACGCGGGTCTTCTCGACCAGCGTCTGCACCGCGGGCGGCACCGGCAGTTCGTCCTGCAGCAGCGCCGGCGAAATCAGCGGACGGACCGCGCCGATGCGCACGTCGTCGATGCGCGTGGTGTCCTGGGTGGCGTCGGCCGAACCGACTTCCTGATCGTGCAGGGGATTGTCGAGGGCGCTCAAGATGTTCTCCGCAATCGGTTGATGAGGCGGTCTTGCCGCCTGACTATGCGAGCGCCGCCGCGACGTGGGCGCGCGGGCGCTGCGTGGGTTTGACGTGGACCGTGCGGGCTGGCTGGCTGCGTGCCTCGGGCGAGGTTCGGCGCATGGTGTTGCGTCGGGCTTGACGCGACGCCGCCGCGACCGCGCACGGATGCGCTGGCGCGATTATGACACTCGTGCCGGCCTGGCGGCAGGCGGATTCAGAGCTTCTTGATCAACGCCATCGCGGCGGCCGGATTGCGCTCCTTGAAGCCGCTGATCACATACAGATAGACGTCGCGCTTCGCTTTTGTCGCGGGCGGCTCGGCGCAGGTTTCCAGATCGTCCGGCGTGATGCCCGCGGCGAGCTGGCGCGCGCGTTCGGCCCATGCGTCGAGCTCTTTCGTCGAATAACCTTTGGCTTGCTTGTCGCTCGTGCCCATGATGCGCGCGTACACGAACGGCGCGGTGATGTCGGCGATCTGCGGATACTCGCTGTCGGCCGCGAGCACGACCGCGACCTTGTACTTGCGCGCCAGCGCGATGAACTCCGGTGTCCTGAACGAATCGTGACGAACCTCGACCGCATGCAGCAGCTTCTGTCCTTCGATGCTCGCGGGCAGCAGCCTCAGAAAGGCCTCGAAATCGTCGGCGTCGAACTTCTTGGTCGGCGCGAACTGCCAGTTGATGGGCCCGAGCTTCTGTTTGAGCAGCAGCACGCCGCTTGCGAAGAAGCGCTCGATCGTGTCGCCGGCATCGGCCAACACCTTGCGGTTGGTCGCGTAGCGCGGCGCCTTCAGGGAGAAGACGAAATCGTCGGGGGTTTCCTGAAACCACTTTTCGTAGCTGGCCGGTTTCTGCAAACCATAGAACGTGCCGTTGATTTCGATCGACGTCAGATGCCGGCTCGCATATTCGAGTTCGCGGCTTTGCGTGAGGTCTTCCGGATAAAACGGGCCGCGCCAAGGAGCGTACGTCCAGCCGCCGATGCCGATGCGAATGCGTGCTGCGGACGCGGACTTTGACGGCGCTTCGGTTGATTTTTTCGTTGGCGCTTTCTTTGTGGCTTTCGGCCTGTCGCTGCGTTCTTCGCCGGACTTCTCGCTTTGCTTGCTGCTTTCCTTCGCGCTTTTCGCTGCGGGCACTTTGGCTCTCCTTCGGGCTGCGGCGGGAAAGCTCGTAGATTAGCCGCTTTTTTTGCGGCGCGCGGCGCTGGCTTCGTCAAAGCGCCGGCTCGCCGCCGCCACTTCGACGTGAAAACGCTGCAATGCACTGAGCGCAAGATCGGGGGGCGTCAGCGCGGCCCACAGCACGTCGATCAGCTGATCGGCGGTGGCCTCGATATCGATCTGCCGGTTCGCGAGCGTCGCGTCCCACAGCACGTGTTCCATCGGGCCGAACACCATCGAGCGCAACAGTCGCAGCGGCATGTCGGCGCGGATTTCGCCGCTTTGCTGGCCTTGCGCGAGCACGCGCATCAACGGCGCGGTGTAGCGGCGCTGCAACTCGGTCAGCGCTTCGCTGAGTTCGTGATGCCGCGCGCGACCTTCGGACAGCACGAGTGCGCACAGGTCGGTGCCGTTCACGAGCATCAGCCGCAGATGCATGCGCACGATGAACGCGAACTGCTGGCGCACGTCGCCGTCGCGCGGCAGGCCCGCTTCGATCGCGTCGATGATCTCGTCGTACCAATCGCCGATGACCCGGGCGCACAACTCGCGCTTGCCGCGAAAGTAGCTGAACACCGTCGCCTCGGAAATGCCGAGGCGCTGCGCGATTTCCGCGGTCGTCGCGCGCTCGTAGCCCTTTTCGGAAAACACGTCGCGCCCCGCCTGAAGGATCTCCTTCACGCGCTGCTGTGACTTGCGCCCGGCCGGCTGGCGACGCGAGACAGGTAATCCGGCCTTCTCGGCAACCGTCATATGAGTCGGATTCAGATTTTGAAGCAGGTTGGGGGTAAAACTGGCGTTTGAGCGCCGCGAATTTGCCTGACGACCGCGATACTATCACCGAATCGGCTGTCTGGAGCAGCTTTGCGAATTTTCTGAGTAACACTCAAAAATACCTATTGACGCTTACGTCAATCTGGCGTGAAATGCGCGATGACATGCTCTCGCGTGCCGCTTCGCGTTCCGTCAGCGGCCGCCCACGAACTCAGGAGACACCGCAATGCCCAATCTGCCCGGTTTGCAGTTCCCGCTCGGCGAAGAGATCGAAATGCTGCGCGACAGCATTGCGTCGTTCGCCGCCAAAGAAATCGCGCCGCGCGCCGCAGAAATCGATCGCACCGATCAGTTTCCGATGGACCTGTGGCGCAAGTTCGGTGACCTCGGCGTGCTCGGCATGACGGTCTCCGAAGAGTACGGCGGCGCGAACATGGGCTACACCGCGCACATGGTCGCGATGGAGGAAATTTCGCGTGCGTCGGCCTCGGTCGGCCTGTCGTACGGCGCGCATTCGAACCTGTGCGTGAACCAGATTCATCGCAACGGCACCGAAGCGCAGAAGCGCAAGTATCTGCCGAAGCTCGTATCGGGCGAGCACGTCGGCGCGCTCGCGATGAGCGAGCCGAACGCAGGCTCGGACGTGGTCAGCATGAAGCTGCGCGCCGAGAAGAAGGGTGATCGCTACGTGCTGAACGGCACCAAGATGTGGATCACCAACGGCCCCGACTGCGACACGCTGGTCGTCTATGCGAAGACCGATCCCGAAGCGAATTCGCGCGGCATTACCGCGTTCATCGTCGAGAAGGGCATGAAGGGTTTCTCGGTCGCGCAGAAGCTCGACAAGCTCGGCATGCGCGGCTCGCACACCGGCGAGCTGGTGTTCCAGGACGTCGAAGTGCCGGAGGAAAACATCCTCGGCGAGCTGAACGGCGGCGTCAAAGTGCTGATGAGCGGTCTCGACTACGAACGCGCGGTGCTCGCGGGTGGCCCGACCGGCATCATGGTCGCGGTAATGGACGCGGTGGTGCCGTATATCCACGACCGCAAGCAGTTCGGCCAGTCGATCGGCGAGTTCCAGCTGATCCAGGGCAAGGTCGCCGACCTGTACACGACCTTGCAGGCATGCCGTGCGTATCTATACGCGGTGGGCCGCCAACTCGACACGCTCGGTAACGAGCACGTGCGCCAGGTCCGCAAGGACTGCGCGGGCGTGATCCTGTACACGGCGGAGAAAGCCACGTGGATGGCCGGCGAGGCGATCCAGATTCTCGGCGGCAATGGTTATATCAACGAGTATCCGGTCGGGCGCCTGTGGCGCGATGCGAAGCTCTATGAAATCGGCGCGGGCACGAGCGAGATCCGCCGCATGCTGATCGGCCGGGAGCTGTTCGCCGAAACGCTGTGATGCAAAACGAACGGCCCTCTGGAGAAGCCACGTCATGCCGATCATCGAATCAAAACTGAACCCCCGCTCGGACGACTTCCGCGCGAACGCGGCGGCGCTCGAAGCGCTGGTCGCCGATCTGCGCGCGAAGATCGAGCAGCTCGCGCAGGGCGGCGGCCAGGCCGCGCGCGACAAGCACACGAGCCGCGGCAAACTGCTGCCGCGCGAGCGGATCGCATACCTGCTCGATCCGGGCACGCCGTTCCTCGAACTGTCGCAACTGGCCGCGTACGGCATGTATAACGACGACGCGCCGGGCGCGGGCGTGATCACCGGCATCGGCCGCATCGCGGGGCAGGAGTGCGTGATCGTCTGCAACGACGCGACCGTGAAGGGCGGCACCTACTATCCGGTCACGGTCAAGAAGCACGTGCGCGCGCAGGAAATCGCCAGCGAGAACCGCTTGCCGTGCGTGTACCTCGTCGACTCGGGCGGCGCGAATCTGCCGAATCAGGACGACGTGTTTCCCGATCGCGATCACTTCGGCCGCATCTTCTACAACCAGGCGAATCTGTCGGCGGCGGGCATTCCGCAGATCGCGGTCGTGATGGGCTCGTGCACCGCGGGCGGCGCGTATGTGCCGGCGATGAGCGACGAGTCGATCATCGTGAAGAACCAGGGGACGATTTTTCTCGGCGGACCGCCGCTCGTCAAAGCCGCGACCGGCGAAGTGGTCAGCGCCGAAGATCTCGGCGGCGGCGACGTGCATACGCGTCTGTCGGGCGTCGTCGATCATCTCGCGCAGAACGATGCGCATGCGCTCGGGATCGCGCGCAGCATCGTCGGCAATCTGAATCGTGTGAAGCCGACGCCGCTCGCGTTGCAGGAGCCGAAGCCGCCGCGGTACGACACGCACAGCATCTACGGCGTGATTCCGGTCGACACGCGCAAGCCGTTCGATATCCGCGAGGTGATCGCGCGCATCGTCGACGATTCCGCGTTCGACGAATTCAAGGCGCGCTACGGCACGACGCTCGTGACGGGCTTCGCGCATATCTGGGGGCATCCGGTCGGCATCGTCGCGAACAACGGCATTCTGTTTTCGGAGTCGGCGTTAAAGGGCACGCACTTCATCGAGCTGTGCTGCCAGCGCAAGATTCCGCTCGTGTTCCTGCAGAACATCACCGGCTTCATGGTCGGCCGCAAGTACGAAAACGAAGGCATCGCGCGAAACGGCGCGAAGATGGTGACGGCCGTTGCGACCGCTAAGGTGCCGAAGTTCACGGTGATCATCGGCGGCTCGTTCGGCGCGGGCAACTACGGCATGTGCGGCCGCGCGTATTCGCCGCGCTTCCTGTGGATGTGGCCGAACGCGCGCATCTCGGTGATGGGCGGCGAGCAGGCGGCGTCGGTGCTCGCCACGGTCAAGCGCGACGGCATCGAAGCGAAGGGCGGCAGCTGGAGCGCGGAGGAAGAAGAGGCGTTCAAGCAGCCGATCCGCGAGCAATACGAGCATCAGGGCCATCCGTACTATGCGAGCGCGCGGCTGTGGGACGACGGCGTGATCGACCCGGCGCAGACCCGCGACGTGCTCGGCCTCGGCCTGTCGGCGGCGATGAATGCGCCGATCGAAGACACGCGCTTCGGCGTGTTCAGAATGTGATGGCGCGCGGCGCCGCGCTGCGAGAAAGTCAGCCAAAGGAGTGCTACGCATGCAATACGAAACGCTGAAGGTCGAGGTTGCCGGCCAGATCGCGACGGTCACGCTCAATCGTCCGGACGTGCGCAACGCGTTCAACGAAACGATGATCGCCGAGCTGACCGCCGCATTCACCGCGCTCGACACCCGCGACGACGTGCGCGCGGTCGTGCTCGCCGCGAACGGCAAGGCGTTCTGCGCGGGCGCCGACCTGAACTGGATGAAGAAAATGTCCGGCTACTCGGACGACGAGAACCGCGCCGATGCGATGCGTCTCGCGGGCATGCTGTCGGCGGTATATCGCTGCAACAAGCCGGTGATCGCGCGCGTGAATGGCGACGCGTATGCGGGCGGCATGGGCCTGATAGCCGCATGCGACGTCGTCGTCGCGGTGGACAGCGCGCACTTCTGCCTGTCCGAAGCGCGGCTCGGGCTGATTCCCGCGACGATCGCGCCGTATGTGATTCGCGCGCTCGGCGAGCAGGCGTCGCGGCGCTACTTCGTCAGCGCCGAAGCGTTCGACTGCGCGACCGCGTTGCGGCTGGGTCTCGTCAGCGAAGCGGTCTCCAGTGCCGAGCAGCTCGACGCAACGGTCGCGCAGCTCGCGCAGGCGCTGTGCGCGAACGGCCCGCAAGCGGTGCGCGCCTGCAAGCGGCTCGTGCAGGACATCGCAGGCCGCGAATTGAGCGACGCGGTGATCGAAGACACGGCAGTGCGGATTGCGAAGACGCGAGCCGGCGCCGAAGGCCGCGAGGGCGTCGCGTCGTTCCTCGAAAAGCGCACGCCGGGCTGGCGCAACTGACAGGCCCTGCTAACAACAACCGCCCCGTACCGCCTATTTCATCGAGACACTCATGTTCAACAAGATCCTGATCGCCAACCGGGGTGAGATTGCGTGCCGCGTCGCGGCGACCTGCAAGCGGCTCGGCATCGCGAGCGTGGCCGTCTATTCGGACGCCGATGCCAACGCGAAACACGTCGCCGCCTGCGACGAAGCGGTGCATATCGGCGGCTCGACGGCGGCGCAAAGCTATCTGCGCATCGAACGCATCATCGAAGCCGCGCGCGCGACCGGCGCGCAGGCCATACACCCGGGCTACGGCTTCCTTTCCGAAAACGAAGACTTCGCGCATGCGTGCGAGGCAGCCGGCATCGTCTTTATCGGACCGCCGGTCGAAGCGATCGCCGCGATGGGCTCGAAGGCCGCCGCGAAGGCGCTGATGCACGCGGCCGCGGTGCCGCTCGTGCCCGGCTATCACGGCGATGACCAGCAGCCGCAGTTGTTGCAGGGTGAGGCCGACGCGATCGGTTACCCGGTGTTGCTGAAAGCGAGCGCGGGCGGCGGCGGCAAGGGCATGCGCGTGGTCGAGCGCAGCGCCGACTTCGCGGCCGCGCTGCTGTCGTGCAAGCGCGAGGCGGCCAGCAGCTTCGGCAACGATCGCGTGCTGATCGAGAAGTATCTGACCAGGCCGCGGCACGTCGAAGTCCAGGTGTTCGCCGATCGGCACGGCGGCGCCGTTTATTTGTTCGATCGCGACTGCTCGGTGCAGCGGCGGCATCAGAAAGTGCTCGAGGAAGCGCCCGCGCCGGGGCTGTCGGCCGAGGTCAAACGCGCGATGGGCGAAGCGGCCGTGGCCGCCGCGCGGGCGGTCAATTACGTCGGCGCGGGTACGGTCGAGTTCATCATGACGCCGACCGGCGAGTTCTATTTCATGGAGATGAACACGCGGCTGCAAGTCGAGCATCCGGTCACCGAGATGGTGACGGGGCAGGACCTCGTCGAATGGCAACTGCGCGTTGCCGCGGGCGAGGCACTGCCGCTCATGCAGCAGCAGTTGAAGCTCGACGGCCACGCGATCGAGGCGCGCATCTACGCCGAGCATCCGGCCCGCGGTTTTTTGCCGTCCACCGGCATGCTCAAGCATCTGCGCATGCCCGAAGGCGTCGAGTTCGCGATCGACGCGGCGGGGCTCGGCGAGCCGGGCCGCAAGGCGCCGGTGCGGATCGACAGCGGCGTGCGCGAGGGCGACACGATCACGCCGTTCTACGATCCAATGATCGCGAAGCTGATCGTGCACGGCGCGACGCGCGAGGAGGCGTTGGCGCGGCTCGCACGCGCGCTGCATGCGTGCGAGGTGGTCGGGCCGCATACGAACGTCGAGTTTCTGCGGCGCATCGTCGCGAGCGAACCGTTCGCGAGCGGTGACCTCGACACCGGTTTGATCGAGCGTCATCACGAGGCGCTGTTCGCGCCGGCACAGAAGCCGTTCAAGGAAGCGCTCGCGCTCGCGTGCGCCGCGTTGCTGACGCGCGAGGGCGGCACCGCGCACGGCGCATCGCCGTGGGACGCGCTGTCGCACTGGCGGCTCAATAGCGGCTACACGCAAACGCTCGGCTGGCGCGTGATCGACGACCGCGCCAACGACGACAGCCCCGAGTCGTTCACGGTCGTTTTCGCGCGCAACGGGGACCCGCAAGCGCTCGTGCAAACCCTCGAACACGACGGCGTGCGCGAGGACTTCAGCTGGTCGGTCGGCGCGGGCGCCCACGAATTCCGCGCGACGATCGGCGATGCGCGCGTGACGGGGCGCGTATTTGTCGACGGCGACAGGTTCCACGTGTTCTGCCACGGCGAGACGCTCGCATTCGAATGGCAGAACCTGCTCGCGCATGCTGCGGATGCCGAGCACGGCGAAGGCCGTCTGACCGCGCCGATGCCGGGCAAGGTGATCGCGGTGCTGGTCGAACCGGGCGCGGTGGTCGAGAAGGGCGCGCCGCTGATCGTGATGGAAGCGATGAAGATGGAGCATACGATCGGCGCGCCGGCGGCCGGCACCGTCGCCGAGGTGCTGTATACGGTCGGTGATCAGGTCACCGACGGCGCGCAGCTGCTGGTGCTGGACGTGCAGCAGGCGGGTGGATGAGCGCGCCGAGTGGCAGATGAGGACCGCGTGAATCAAGCGAGCCGCGCGTAGCCCGCGGCACGCGCCTCGCTTTCGAGCTCGCCGATGCGCGCGTAGTCGGTCAGCGGCAGCGCCGAAAAACCTCTCAAACGCAGGCGTTTCGCTCGCTCGGGGCGGATGCTCAGCGTCTCGTTCAATGCGTCGCGCAGCGCGGCGATCGTGGCCGGCGGCACATTGGCCGCGGCGATCAGCGGCAAGCCCGGCGACGCGGCGGTCATGCCGATCGCGCGCACGCGCCGCGCCAGTTCGGGCAGCACATCGCCAACGAAGGCGAAGGTCACGCAGTCGATCGCGGCGACGTCCGCGCGATTGTCCGCGACCGCGCGCAGCGAGCCAAGATGCGAGCCCGTACGCAGCACGGAGCCGAAGAACATGCCGGCGCGAGCGAGCGGCGCGACCGCGTGGCGAAACGCGTTCATGCCGCTGTTCGAATCGTCCTGGTTGTAGGCGGCGCGTGCGCCGCGGCACGAGGCGAGTGAGTCGAAGCGCGCGTCGGCGCGCGTGACCAGTACGCTCGAGTAATGCGCGCCGTCGCAGCCCGGCGCATCGAAGCAGGGTGTCGCGACCAATTGCACCTGCGCTTGAAGCCCGTGCATCAGCGGATAACCGCAGGTCTGCGAGATCAGCAGGTTCGGGCGCCGCCAGAAGCCGTGCAATTCCTCGTCCGGTTCGACGATGCGGCACGCGGGCTTGACCCGGTGCAGCACGTCGTCGAGCCACTCGCGCCATTCGAGGCCGAGCGCGGGCGTCACGTTGTACATCGGCAGTGCAGCGATCCAGCTCATGAAGGGCGTTTCTCGCACGCCTAATGTCTGACCAATTTGAAATCGTCCAGACCGAGGCGCACCGGCTCGCTCGGCGTGTACTGCCAGCGCTGCGCGGCGACCGAGAGGATCTCGTCCTGCGCATCCTCGAACGCGACCAGCAGGTCCTCCTTGCGACGGCTCTCGGCGCCGCAGAACTCGACCAGCGCGTCGGCGCTGACTTCAAAAACCTGCGCGCGATCGTCGCAGCACACCCGGAACGCGACCGTCGCGCATTCCGTCACACAGGGCCGAAACCCCTCATCGACATAGACCGACATGGCGAACTCCTTCCAACGCCTGAATCGACAGGATGACAAACCGCGCCTGCCAGGTATGTGGGAGAACCGGCATTGACGGCCAAATGCCCGGCGCCGCGGCAGGCGCGACGGTCCGGAAACTGGCGGAAAGTAAGCCAGAAACTGGCGGCGGACTCGTTCAAGCCCGAGCCAGGGCCGCGGCGCGAACCGTGGCCGGAGGGAAGACCGCGGCGATTCGCTCGCCATCGGTCCTGCCTCGTGGTGGGCCGCCGCGAGTCGGAATCACGGCGGGCACTGCTCAGAAGACGCTTAAATCGGGCGCTCCAATCCAACGTTGAAATCGGCGCGCGAACTGCTCGCGCCGGTCTCGCACTGTCTTTGGGATTTTCCCACCAACCTCGCGGTGTAGATCCGCGTAGGTATCCACTTTACGATTAGCGCGCGTTTTGTGCAGGCGATGAGTCCGGCGCGGCCGGCTGGGTTACGTGAGCGCCCGAGAAATTGAGCCGGCGGATCAGCGGACCCAAGGTCGTCGCTTGAATCAGCAGGCTGAACACGACGACCAGATACGTGACGCCGATGAACATTTCGCGTCCGTGAAACTCGGGCAGCGAGAGCGCGAGCGCAATCGAGATGCCGCCGCGCAGTCCGCCCCACGTCAGCACGACAGCCGAATGCGGACTGAGCCGCCGGAACTTCTGCAGCGCGAGCAGCGGAATCGCGACGCTGGCGCCGCGCGCGAACAGCACGACCGGAATCGCCGCGAGCCCGAGCCAGACGATCTCGAAGCGCAGCGACAGCGCAATGATTTCGAGTCCGATCAGCCCGAACAGCACGAGATTGAGCAACTCGTCGAGCAAGTCCCAGAAGTTGAACAGATGCTCGCGCGTCTTCTCAGACATCGATGTCGACGCGCCGTGATTGCCGATCACGAGCCCCATGATCACGACCGCCAGAGGCGCCGACACGTGCAGCGCTTCGGCGAGACTATAGCCGCCGGTCGCGAGCGCGAGCGTGATCAGGATCTCGACTGGATAGCTGTCGATGCCTCGCAGCAGCAGCGACGCGCCGAAGCCGAGCGCCGCGCCGAGCACGAGCGCGCCGGCGACTTCGCGCAGCAGATCGAACGCGATCGCGCCCGCGGAAAACTCGTTTGCGCCGGTCGCGAGTCCGACTAGTGTGACGAACGCGACCACGGCCGTGCCGTCGTTGAACAGCGATTCGCCGGTGATCTTGGTTTCGAGGCTTTCGGGCGCCGCCGCCCGCTTGAGCACGCTGAGCACCGCGATCGGATCGGTCGGCGAGATCAGCGCGCCGAACGCGAGGCACCACAGCAGGCTGACCGGTTGGCCGAGCCATTGCGCCGCGTAGTAAAAGCCGAAGCCGACCACCGCGATCGAAATCAATACGCCGATCGTCGCGAGCATCAGCACCGCGCGCCGCTGCGTGCGCATCTTCGACAGATCGACGTGCAGTGCGCCGGCGAACAGCAGCAGGCTTAGCAGGCCGTGAAACACGATGTCGGCGAAATCGATCTGCACGACGATCTTGCGCGCGGCGATCGCCATCGCCGGATAGTAGAAGCCGAGCGCCGAAATGCCGACGCAGACGACGAGCCCGACTGCGGTGATGCCGAGGGTGTCGGGTAACCTGATGAAGCGATAGTTGAGGACGCCGAACAGCGCGACGATGGCCAACAGCGCGCCGGCAATCTGGAAGACGCTCATCGTGCATACTCCCACGTTTCGCGGCGGCGCGAACGCGTGATCATCGTGGCAGCGAGGTAACTTGCGCGAAGAGGCATAAAACCGGCAGGCAGAGAAAGCCGCCACGATTGCGATATTGAAGCAGCGAGATGTTTCACCAGCAATTCCTTATTCAGGCTCATTCAATCCGATAAACGATCTACGGTTTGCAATGACACGATCGTTGCCGCTGGCGATAGAGCGACGTACCGCTACAGACGCCTTATTCAAACTCGACGGACGATGCGATCAGACGCAAAGTACTTTATCGGACCACAAGCGGATGACGGCGAACCTGTTGGAGCCAGGCTCGCCAGAAGGTGCCGCGATGGGCAATGATAGTGTTCGGACCACTGAAGCGCCGGGCGAGTTCCGGTCTTTATTTTGGGATATAGCTTTTTTATTTCGAGATCTTCCGCACGGCTTGATTCGTCACGATCTATTCAATTTGATCTGAATTGGCATTATCAATTTGTAGTTCGCTTTGTCGTCCGATGACACCCACTATTGGCCATGTGCGACGCCGGAATTGGCATGCCGAAAACAGGGAAAGCCCTAACCGAAAATCGCCGAAGATCTGACAATTTTTGACAATTACGAGTCGAGAATAATGCAGCATCGATACATGATCTCCGCGGTGCGTGTGGGTCCCAGACAGGGCGTGCCCGTCTCCTCTGCGTCCTGTTGTTTTAATCCCGCTCCCCCTGTGCGGGATTTGTTTTGCCTGATTGAAATCGCGGGCGCTCGATAACGCACTGTCACATCGGCACGACAACAGAAAACGCAAGAAAAAAGCCTCGAACGCGAAGCGCGATCGAGGCTGCCGAAGGACAGACTCAATGCCTGTCTGGGAAGGTCGATCGGACCCGTAGACGGGCGGCATCGTAGGTAGCAGCGGTGTTCATACCGGCACCTCGTCATCGAGCAGCGTGTCGTAGAGTGCCGCCGATGGCGTCTCAACCACCACTTCGGGACACTGGGGCTGACGCGGTGCAAATTCGTGACGCAACTGCTCCAGCTCGGGTAACTTGCCGGCAGCGAGCAGCGCATCGAGCCGTTCGGCCAGGATTGCCTCGACGCCGTGATGCGCGGCCAGTTCGAGTAGCCCGACCATGAGCTTGCAGGCTTCGCGTTGTGCCAGTCTTGCCTCAAGCTGCTCCCAGGTGCGGCGATACGCTTCGCGCGGAAACAGGTCGTCGCGAAACGCCAGGCCCCTGAAGGCCTGCGGCTTACGTTTGAGTGCATCGATGAAGTGTCGGTAATCGAGGGCGCGGCCGCGGCCGTAGGGCACACGCGAGCCTCGCTGGGTGCTGTGCACCAGTGCGCCGGACAGATAGCAGTCGAGTCGGTCGTTATAGAGCCGTACCCGCAGGCGGTGGCCGATCAGGCGCGATGGTGCGCTGTAGAGGATTCCGCGCACGGTAAAGGTGCCACAGCGGGTAACGCGCGCTTCTTCCTCGACGAAGTCGGTCGTGCGACGCTCGGGCAGATCGTGCAGATGCTCGCGCTCAACGTTGAATCCAGCAGCATTGCGCCGGTTGCGGCGCATGACGACTTCGCGAACGAACCCGTCATAGGCAGCACGCTCGGCAAAGTCGCGATGACCGCGCAGCATCAACGCCTGATCGATTGCCTCCTTCAGGTGACGATGCGATGACTCCACGCTGCCGTTCTCGTGGCCCCGGCCGCGGTTGTTGCGCGTGCCGACCATGCCGTAATGCTCGAGCAGCGCGGTATAGCGGACCGTGAAGTCGTCCTGTTCCTGCAGATTCCTGAACGCCGCCGACAGACTGTCGGTGCGGTGTTCCCGTGGGCATCCGCCGGCCTGCCACAATGCATTCTGCAAGCCTTGGGAGAGCGCTTCAAAGCTCTCGCCCCCATCGACGACACAGGCGTATTCCCAGTGCGAGAACGCGAGCACAAAGTGGTACAGCCGGTGGGCGAACGGCACGCCGGTGATCGTGATACCAAGGCCGCCCATATCGGTGAAGTCCGACAGCCCCTGTGCGCCAGGCAGATGCTCCTGGGGAAAGAAGACTTCCTTGCCTGGTCCCTCAAGGGCACGCCACTGGCTAACGCGTCGCTCCAGCGTACGCCGCATGCTGTCAGGAAACTCGCCCGGATGCGTCTCCTGCAGTTTGCCCAGCAGCGTGATGGCCTTCAGCCCGGGGACGCTGCGCAGCAGAGGCAGCACTTCACTCTCCCAGACCTCGGCAAATGGATCGGGGCGAGTGCGCCAATCGCGATGCGGCTTCTGCGACGGTAACCGGCCATCGCGTTCGATTCGCCGTGCCGTGCGCGAACTCATGCCCGACTTGGCAGCAGCGACTTCCTGAGTGTGATGTTTGCGCTTGCTCATATAGAGGCGGACCTGCTGGTCCGTGATTCGGGTTCCGGACATGGCTGTTCGCTTCTTCTTGAACGCGACCAGCCATCCTATGACCCCATCATCCCGGCGCCGCCGGTGGTGCGTCGTCTCCGGCGGCTACGCCGCCTTCGACTCCGCACCACCGGCCAACACAATCGTCAATCGACCGGACAAGATAATTGTCGGCGCCCAAGCAATCATGTTTGACGAGATTCTTCAAAAGATAGAGGCCGCGATCGCCGTCCTCATGGGCCTGATCCGCGCCGGCCATCCGTTGTGCGGCACGGCCAGCGGCAAGGACTCGACGTGCGCGACGATTCTCATGCTAGAAGCCGTGCGCCGCGTCGCGGAAGAAGGCCACGTGCAACCCGCGCACTACATCTCTTCGGCCAATACAACGATCGAAAACAGCAGTCTTGCGCGGCATATCGAGACCATGCTGGAAGAGGTCGACGAGCACGCGGCCGCATATGGGCTCGGCGTGACGACGCACATTGCCACGCCGTCGCTGGCGATGCAGTTTGTCGTTTCCACCATCGGCCGCGGCACCCTGGTGCGCACCGTCGAAAACGGCGTGCGTGCCGGCAGACGCACGAGAGCGTGCGCGACGGACTGGAAGCTCATCCCACAGGGGCGGTTGCGCGCGGCGCTCGAGCGCGATGCCACCGCCCGCGGCGACCGCGAGATCTGTACCGTTCTCGGCAATCGCATCGCTGAAAGCGCCTCGCGCGGCGTTGCCATGCTGGCCCGAGCGGAAAGCGCGATTGCGCCTACGCGTGACGCCACCGATGCACTGTCTATCTCACCGTTGCGCGACAGGTCGGTCGATGACGTCTGGCTGATGCTGACGATGTTTGCTGACGAAGAGAAGCGACCGTTTCCTTGTGCGTTTTCGGTGCGATCGATCGAACGTCTGTCGGACCTGTACCGCGCCGGTAACGAGGGCACGTGCGGAGTTGTTCTCGGCGAAAGTGGGCAGCGTACGGCGTGCGGTTCGCGGTTCGGATGCGTGTTCTGCTGCGTCGTTGGCGATCGGGACAAGTCGCTCGAATCGATGATCCGGGAGCCGGAGCATGCGTACATGGCGGGCCTCAACGATTTCCGCAATTACCTGCTCGCGACACAGTGGGATCTGAAGCGCCGCGAGCTGGTGGGTCGGTCGCTGAGTTCTGCCGGATATGTGCGAGTGCAGCCCGATGTGCTGTCGTTTTGGGAGCGCATGAACCTGTTGCGCTACCTGCTCACGCTCGACGCGCTCGAAATTGAACGCGCCGAACAGCACGACGCCGATCTCGCGGCCGGTCTCATTCCAGACACACCAGAAAATCGTGATCTCTGCGACGTGCAGTTCGAGATGATTACGCCCTCACAACTGGTCGCGATCGACTTCATGCTGTCCATGCACCACTACGCACCGCATGCGTTTCCAGCGGTCTCAGCCTGGTACGAAGTCCACAGACTGGGGCGCCGATACCGCATCCCCAAAGTCGACACGTTTCCGAAGGTACCCATCACGAATCACGGATGGTTCCGCGTCGGACAGTTCGACGCGGAGGCGCCCGCCGAAGGTCTTCGGGTATGCCGAACTAACCAACGCGATGGGCGCATGCCGCACCAAAATTAAATGGACATTGGCAGATCATTAAGAAAATGGACATCGACAGGTCATACACTGAGACCGACAGAAAAGCCGAAGGTGAGCCATGTCCCAAAGCCATGCGCGTCGTATCGTCCTCCCCCGCTACGTAGAAACAGTTACGTGCGACGCAGCCGACACCGGTGCGACGCGAGTCGAACTGCCGAACGGCGCCCATTACTTCATCCGCCCGATGCACACCCAAGGCGAAGTTAACCGAGGAGACGGTTCACCCCGCTGGAAGCGTTCCGATTATGACCTATACCCGATAGTCATTCGTAGTGGTGGCGTTCCGTGGTACGAAGCAAACTTGTGGATACGACACAGGTTGCAGGAGAAGGCGTATGACCCGCATTCATCGACCCGCGACATCGCATCCACGGTGAACGATCTCGTCGCCTACCTACGATTTCTCGAGGAAGAGAACATTGACTGGATGGACTTCTCTGGTTTCTTCAAGGACGAGCGTCCCACTTACCGATTCAAAACATACCTATCGGACCTGGTCATCCAAAACGTGATCAGCCACAGCGTCGGGCAGAGGCGCATGCAGACTGTCATTCGCTTCTATCGCTATCTGATGAGCGAAACGCATTTCAAGCCAGCGAAACCTACATGGCTAGAAAGGCAAGTCAAAATTCCGGTTCCAACGTCGCAGGGGATCGTCCTAGAAATTCCAGTCACAGCAACGGACTTAAACGTGAAGGGCAAGCCAACTCCAAATCCGTTCGATGCCCATATCAGGGACGGTGGCAAGCTGCGACCTTTGACCGTGGAACAACAAATTTGGCTGGAGGAAGCCTTGCACGCGCACGGAAACTACGAAGTCCAGCTAATGCATTGGCTGGCTTGGTACACCGGCGCACGGCTGGAAACGGTCTTGACGTTTCGGCGGAAGCATGTTTGGGCAAGCACTACACCCGGTGGTTCATGGAGAACGGCGTGCATCCGCTACGCTACGCAAGCCCGACATGGATTCGTGGTTGTCGCGGTAGGCCCGGGCACCGGTATCGACACGAAGCTCAATCAGAACTATCCGCTGCATATTCCGGTATGGCTATATGACGCCCTTCACGGCTACGCACACAGTGAACGCGCGACGAAACGGCGGAAGATGGCCGCCGGCGGCGACATCGACGACCAGTATCTGTTCCTGACCGAGAAGAGAAAGCAGCCATGGTATCGATCGATGCAGGCCGTTCCTGAACTCAATGAAACCAACACTCATCGCAGACACAAGACCGGCGACGCGCTAGGGCACATTATCCGCAATAAAATTATTCCGGCCGTCCGCGGTAAGCATGATGGCGACTTTCATTACACGTTCCACTGGTTGCGGGCGACGTTCGGGATGAACGAGCTTGAACGGTTGGTTGACAAGCCGAGGGATCCGAACCAAACAGACGGACCAAAGGGGACGCTGATGGATGGCCTGAAATGGGTCCAGGCGCGGCTTCACCACAAGCGTATTTCGGTTACTGAGGGCTACGTGCGCTACCGTGAGGCCGTCGAATTGGCGCGTGCGGCGCAAGATGCATGGGAGACAGAACTGGGCGAGAGGGTAAAGCGGCACGCCCTGGAAGGCCGGGAAAAACTGGACGGACCAGAGGCAACCAGATGAAGAGAGAACGCGATAGCGTCCTGCAGAGCCGGCAAACTGATCTTCATGTGCTGCCGCTTCCTGAGGGCGCGGTATTGCTGCATCCAGAGCGGGTAATATTGGCTTTCGGTCACAGGAATGGAACGCTGGATTTCGGTGCACTCTGCTTTCTGCGCAGGAGTAACGCCACCCGAGGAGCGAATGAGGGCCGGCGTGTAGACCCGGCTTCCATGCACCGCCGGCGGGTCGAGCACGTTCGGACGGTCATTCAATCCGTGGTCCTCGAGGCCAGGTTGGGAGGAACTCGCCTGTCGAGTCTGCGACCCGCATACGGCTGTTACCTCCGCTTCATGGATTGGTGCGACCTGAACGGTCGGCACGACGCTATTTACGCTGAACCTGCATTAAAGCAAGCGCTAAAGTCCTATGTCGCGTACCTACGCGAACGGATCATGACGGGCACGCTAGGTCAGAATCCAGCGGCTGCCTATCAAAGCCACGCTATCGCAGTGCTACAACGGGTGACCGGCTTCGAGGATCTCGGAATTGGCATCAACCTTATTACGAAGGATAAGCGGCTTGTCGAGCCAACTCTACCGCCGGATGAGGCGGTGGTTGGCAAAGTGCTGGCGTGGTGCGAATGCCTCGTCGAAGGATTCACCGACTTGCTCGTGAATCACAAGCCATATCCATTCCCCCTTCCGGTCTGCGATTACTTAGGTGAACGCGGAAATCGATTATGGGTATTTCCAACGGTACCGTGGGCCGTGACGCAGCGTCGGCAACCCATTGGGCAAGGGCGTCACATCGATTTCGCAAATGGGAGGATCCGCAAGCCGGAAGAGGTTCGCCATCTCACGAAGCGACACCCCCCTAAATTGCGATTAGACAACTTGCGAATGCATCAGTTACTGGCGGCGGCTACTGCCGACCGACTGCATCATTCACGCATCGAGCGCGGAATGCTCGCGATGAAAGGGTACCTGATGTTGCTCCTTGCATCGTCGGGACAGCCGTTGTCAGTAGTCGCCAGCCTGCCATGGAGTCCTGAACTGGACGAGCAGATTCTTAGAAAGAATGTGACGCGACAGCAGTTTCGCAATATCAAGTACCGCGCCGGCGGGACGCAGGTCACCTTCGAGATTGGGGTGAATCATACGCGGCTGCTGCGGCAATACCTGTATCTGCGCACATTTCTTCTGCGAGGACGAACCTGTGACTACCTCTTCTTCAGCCTTGGTCCGAACGAGCAAGCGGAAAAGCCCGAACCCATAGGCGGACAAGCTGCGGTCCAGTCGATTTACAAGACACTTCGCATGCTCGACCCTAGCTTGCCTACAGTAAATCCTCGCGAACTCCGCGCGGGTAAGCAGGATTTTTTGATCCGCACCAGCGATCCGGCCACTGCCGCGGTGGCGATGCAACACACGGAAGAGACGGCCGCTCGATACTACAGCAACGGATCACCTACTATTGGGAAACTTGAGGTTGCTGCCTTCTGGAAAGTCCTCGAGACGAAGGTGAAGATCTTGGCGAAAGGCGACCATCTGCCAGGCAGCGAGGACCGGGTTAGCGGAAGCTGTGGTGCGCCCCAGCAGCCGAACCCGATCATTGAAAACACTCCAGTCACGCCGGATTGCAAGTGCCCCGAGGGCTGCTACTTCTGCGAGCACTTCCATGCCCACGCGGATGAGGCAGATGTGCACAAATTATTGAGCGCGCGTCTGTGCATCGGACGCAGGGCGAGCCGCGTGAGTACCCATGAAGAGTACAGGAGCAAATATGAGCCGGTCTTGAAACGGATTGAGTTCATTTTGGACCGGGTAAGGGAACTTCGACCGGACATAGTGGCGGACATTGAGGGTAAGGTCGATCAAGACGGTAGTTTGACCCCCTATTGGTCGGCGAAGATGCGGGCCTATCTTGAGATAGAAAGGTTGCAATGACGAGATTCCAGGCAAGGCTGGAGAGCATTCCCGGAAAAAGTGCTCCCGACGAGTATGATTCGTCGAATGGATTGATGCCTCCGGACAACTTCGTCGTATCGCGAAATTTGGACGGCGACCCGCTATCGTTTTACGGACAGCTCGCCTGGGACCGTTCGCCGTATGGGACTGATGGATCCGGAGCGGTCTTGTATTTCGATTACTGGCGCCTTCCGTACTCTGCCCCAGATATTCCGGCGGCGCTAAGGCAGATGACGCCACAGCGCTCGGCGCTGGTAGATGAAATACGCTGGCTGATGTTCGTCCTGATCTACCTGCGGACTGACCCGTTAAGCAACGCGACGATGATCAAGTATTGCACGATGATCTGTCGGCTAGCTGCAGTAGCGGAATCACAATGCGCAACGCTCGAGCAGCTGATGGCGGATTCGGAAGCGATGATACAGCATGCGACAACGTACCCCGTCCACGCCAGATGCCTCTCGCCATTGCTGCAGTTACTGCGCCAATTGGGACAGGAGCGGGTGGGATTCAAGGTTGTACAGGCGAGGACCATCAGCAGAATAGCAGCCATCGGCGCGGCCGTCGGTCATTTCCAGACACCTCCGCTGCCGACTCGAATTTATACGCATGTATTAGCTGCACTTGCCTCCGAGCTGGGCGACTGTGAGCGAGTTATCGACAGAATCTTGGAGATGTTGGGTGCGTGCGCGAAAGACAAACTCTTAGGAAGGAGCAGAGCCCGACAGAAAGACCTGGGACAGCGTAGGCAAGAAGCGAGACCTGATTTCGTGGAAGTGCTGCGTGAATACGATCTCGAAGACTTCTGGGCGAGGAAGGGGTATGGCGCGCATTTCCAAAGTCTATCAGCGTTGCTGACAGAAATCATGGGGGCATGTGCGCTACAAATTCAGGCTTTTACTGGATGCGTCACAACGAAGTCGAGGCACTGCCGCATTTTTGCCTGGCGGAAGTAACGGCCGGTGGTGTGGCGCATTACATGGTGCAAGGACGCGTCACGAAGCTGACCGGCGGCAAGCCCAAACGTGCGCAATGGGTGACGAGCAGTAGCGGCCGACGTGCAATCGTCCTGGCGCAGCGCATCTCGCGAGCGGTCTATGGTCTGGCAGGCGACACCCCAAAAGACAGTACGTCGGGAAAGAGTTCACATTGTCTGTTCGTCAGCATAGGTAGCATATTTTCTCCTAGGTTCGAGGCGAGGAACCGGACTCCGAACCTACAGTTTTCCGAGCGGTCATTTAATCGGCTACGTTCCGTACTGGAGATCGCGATCACAGAGAAAGACATCGAGGAGTTGGAGTTGGTCGATCCGGAACGGGACTGGAGAGGTGAGGGCGACTTTAGTGTCGGCCAGCGGTGGCGGCTTACCACACACCAGTTCCGCCGATCGCTCGCACTATACGCCCACGCCAGCGGCCTCGTATCTCTGCCATCGCTGAAGCGCCAGTTGCAGCACATAACCCACGAGATGTCGCTGTATTACGCCCGCGGCTCACAGTTTGCGGGTGACTTCATCTCCGGTCAGCAAGCCGGCGGGAAGCACTTCGGCGTGGAGTGGCAAGCGACCGAGCCTGACGCCGAATATCTCGGACATTTGGTCAACGTGGAGATGGGCGATCCGGGGCAGCTAAGCGGCGGATACGCTATATGGTATGACCGAGCGGTGCGCCGCAAACAGGTGTCGCTTGATCGGGAAACGACGCTGAACGAGTTCCGTCAGGGTAAGCGGGGTTATCGCGAAACATTTGCCGGTGGCTGTACTAAAGTAGGCCAGTGTGACAAGCGTCCCGAGGATCCGATGAACCTCGAATGCCTGCTGAATGACTGCAAGAACCTGGTCATCCAGTTGCCCAAGTTTGAGCGGATCATTCGGATCCAGTTGCAAATGGTGATGGAGCTGGACAGCGCGGCTCCGGACCTACCAGAGACCAGGATCGAAAGAGATATCCTTGCGAGATTGCTGGAGCGTAGGCACCGGATTGCAAGCGAGAAGGGGCGAGCACTGAGCATAAGCTCGGTCCCCGTGGAGCGAAGTAAGCCTGCACATAGCTGACCGGCAGCGTCCTGCGAGGAAACGCAACAGGAGTGTACGTGGCACGAGATAGATATGAGGAGGCGCTGGAGCGCCTTGGACGAGGCGTCCCGAAGGTCGTGCCGAAGGGCACAAAAATCAGCAATGACTCGGTCAGCATGGAGGCGGGCTGTAAGAAGGGCAGTATTAAAAGGTCCCGTCCACAGTTTGCGGCACTGATTGCCGACATTAAGGCAGCTGCGGAGGAGCAGAGGCGCACGCCACAACAGGAGATTCAAGGGAAGCTTGCCAGACATAAAGAAGACACAAAGAAGTATCGGGAGCTTTATGAGGCGGCCTTGGCCCGTGAGCAATCGCTGGTCGCTGAAATATTCACGCTGAAGAGGAAGCTCGCGGAGCTAACCGGGGCGGACGTCATCCCACTTCGTCAGACGCGAACGGCAGAGAGCGAAAGGGTGGGTTAGCATGGACGGGCAGACAAGTGTAGATCTACGTCTCGCCGGCTTGAACGTATCGCGTAGCGTCAGCACGTCAGGAATTTGCGATGCGATCGAGGACGACTACCCCTTCATGGTCTTCACGAACGACACAGCGTGAAACTGAGGACGGGCCGGGTCGCGAACGGCTCTCCCCGATAGTTGTGCCTCGGCTCGGCTGACCGCGGATTCGGACGAACGTTGACGAACGTGAGATGCGTCCGGGCGATCGCAATTGCCTCTGGAGCAAAATCAGCCGGGGCGCATTGACGGCCGTTTCGTCGCAGGAGGATATACATACCAACGGCCGTCATCGTGCCTGAAGAACATAATTTCGAGCGGCACAGTCCCAGTCAGTCTGGAAGACCTCGCGAAGACGCAACGCGCTTCTCCCGAAGCCGCATTGCTCAAACGCGACCGCGTTAGATGTACCGGTGATGCCGGAGTTGGCGCAAGCCACTTGTCGATCAGGTTGCGCAAGGATTTCTCGCTGAGGCTCATCGCGACCTCCATGGATACATCAAGCATTCACAGGCGCGGCTACCAACGTCGCCCGTCCTCGACTGTGTCTTATCCAACGTGGAACGGGGTTGGCTGCGTCACCAACGTGCGCGACGGAGAAATGCGTGGCCGATGGAAGGTCGGCGTCAGGCAATCTCTAATATTGGTCGCATGACTGATTTATACAGTCATGCGACCAATAAATCAAGATTCTCAGCAACCGGGAAACTACGGATTTGTATACATATAGTTGGTAGAAATCCGGCCGTGTAAACCAAGAATTGGTCGGTTGTCTGGTAATTATTGGTCGTTTGACGTACTATCTGGGCGCGGAGCAGTGACGGATATCCTGTTGAGGGCGGTAGTCAACCGTGGTACGCCGTGGTCGTGCCCCATCAAGGCAGTCGTCGCTCGGCGGTGCAGCTACGTCGACCGCCATACCCGGACAATTGGCAATCAGCTAGGAGGGTTCATAAGTGAAACAGGTCGCGATCAACCTGGCTGGCAGGAAAGAGGAACCCGACGAGCCGAAGCGTCGCGGTAACAGGACAACGCGAACTCCGGAGATCCTCGAGGCGGCGATCGATGTGCTCGCAAAGTACGGTAACGTCGGTTTTGCTCTCCGGCGCGTTGCCAGTGAGGTAGGTATTCACCTGGCTACTTTGCAGCACTACTTCCCGAGCAGGGAAGACTTGTTGCGTGCGGCGATGGAAGAGGTCGCGACGCGATACCTGACGCTGTATCAAAGTTTGGTGAAGGACGATGAACGGTCACCAGAGGTTCGGCTCGACGCTATCGTGGACGTCGCCTTTGATGAGTTGACCAAACCCGGTACCCACATTGCGCCGTTTTGTCTCGAAGGATGGAGCATGGGAGAGCGTGAAGAGTTTGCCCGGAGCTTGGTGGCCAGATTTAACCGCCAATTTCAGGAAACATTTGCGAGCCTGGTAGGGAAGATCAACCCGTCGCTTACGCCTCAAGAATGCGCGCTCCGCGGTCGTCTGCTTTATTCGCATATGGCGGGACTAATTGTCCTCGTTCGCCCTGTACGTGGGGGCTCGGCCGACGTTGAAGCACTTCGTGCAGCGACAAAGGTCGTATGGAGAGCGCTCAGCGCCGCCCCGCAGTAGGGTGAAACGCTCCTGACGCTGATTGCCAGACTTTCCATAGAACTGCGCCTGATTCGAGAGACGATCTACACCTGTCGACCCAGCTGATATCGCCTGCTTCACTCCGCTAAGAGTGCTGGCATCCCGACAGGTTACCGATGTGTTTCGCGACGAGCGGACGGGGGAATGCCTGCTGCGAACCGTCTTCAGGGATTCGACAGAACTGCGGGTTATCGATTAAGCACATCGGAGTGATGTCGACCAAAGCGATGTCGCACCTTGCCGCATGCAGATACGCTAATCCTGGCGATAGGCGGGAGCCCCCATCATCGCGCCAGTGACCCCACCGTCAACATAGATTTCGGTAGCTTGCACATACGATGACTCACTAGAGCAGAGAAAGAGCACGACCTCTGCGACCTCTTCTGCCTCACCCAGGCGGCCCAGTGGGACGGATCGCGTCGCGAACTCATGTACGGCTGGAATGAGCGCGGCGTCTGCTACAGTTCGCCAGAACGGAGTTCGAATATTACCGGGAGAGACGACATTTACTCGGATCGCTCTTCCAGACAGCTCTGAGGCGATGCATCGGGCCATCCCGACCAGTCCAGCCTTGCTGGCAGCATAGGCTGCCATCCCCGGCATTCCGATCGCATTGCCGATCGAACTATTCAGTACTATAGAAGCATTGTTTCGTAGGTGGGGTAGGAGCGCTTGAACGTAGAAGAAGGGACTTTTCAGGTTCGTCGCGATCAAGTGATCGAACTGTTCTACAGTCGTGCCGCCCACTGGCGTCAAGCTTGCGTCGCCAGCATTCAGAAACACAGCGTCGAAATTGCCTACGTCTCTCACGATGGATGCGAGCCCGGATTCCAGGCCGACGAAGTCGGTAGCATCCAAGCGAAAGGCAAAAGCCGACTCGCCAAGTGCCGCCTTGCTTTCGGAAAGTGTAGCTTCGTTGCGTCCGGTGATAACCACAGTAGCGCCTTCTTCCGATAGCCGTTTGGCCGCAGCGAATCCAATTCCACTATTTCCACCTGTGACCAGCACCGTTTTGCCTGCCATTCGCATGTGATCTTCCCCTCATATGAATGAAATTAGCTCAAAAGGAGCGCCATGTAGTTGATGGCGTAATGGGACGAAACTTATAACGCTTTTATTAACGAACCGTTGTTGCTTCTGCCCTTCGGAATCGTTCGCCGTCGATTGAGTTCTATCGAACCCGGAGCTAGAGATGATGCAGTCAAGCTCCGTCCGAATACCTTCGGAGCTTAGGCAGCACCTTCGACCGTTAAAACTTGTACGAGATACCGAGGAAAGTCACGATTGGATGAAGCCTGACTTTCGCATGACTGACAATCTCTGTTCCGCCTGCCGTTTTCCCTGTCAGCGTCACATTGGTGTCGGTAGGGATATATGCCACCAGCATGTCCACAGACCAGCGCCTGGATATCTGATAGTCAAGGCCAGCCTGTACCACCGGATTCCATGAACTGGAGGCATGTGCAGTCGCAGTACCACCGGGACCGAAGGATTGCTCGACAAAATCGGAGTTCGTGACACGCGTGTCAGTGAACCACGTGTAATTGACGCCGACGCCGACGAAGGGCCTGAATCGACTGTCGGGCTGACCAAAGTGGTAACGCAATACCACCTCGGGAGCCCACGTCCGCGTATCGCCCAGAACGCCATAACTATCCATCACGCCCCGCCCCTCTAGCTGCATTCGACCGGGCCAGCCACCCAAAAACGCAACGCCAATTTGATTGGTAATGTAGTGTTCGAAGATGAAGGCGGGTAAGTCTGCGCTTCGGGCACCAGACCCTGAACCCGGAATCGGCATGTCGACAGGCGTTCCGCCGACGCTTGTTACCGTCAGCGGACCGCTACCGGTCTGTGGCGCCACATGCGCCCAGCCAAGACTGACGACGTTGTCGCCAGCCGCCTGTGCGTGTGCGCTGTCGACAGATCCAGCAATCAGCGTCAAGGCTGACAGGCATGCCGTTGTTGCGTACTTCCACTTCCACATAATTGTCTCCGTTGTCGTTTTTTTCTATACGTTGTGGTCGAACTACAGCTTCCGACAGTTCAGCGAGGCCATATTGGGAGGAGCGGCCTTCGCGGAACCGTGGGACAGTAAGGCCGCCGCAGTGCTCTGCGACGCGCTCGTGCTAGAACGGGTTGGCGTGGCGAGTTGCGGGCCGTTGACCAGGACGTTGCCGCGACGTAACGCCGGGTCGGGCCGGATTAAACCCCCAACTTTCTGCGCACGAGTGCGCCATAGCTGTCGGGAAACAGACGAGCAATCCATTGCAAGGAGCGCGCGCCATTGCCAACCAGCAGCCGTTTGTCGCCGCGTAGCAGTCCCGCCACAATCTCGCGTGCACACTGCTCGGGTGTTGTCGTCATCTGGCGTTTGTTGGCATCCAGTAGACGACGCTCAAAATCCGTCTCATGTTCGGCTTTTGGAACGTTGCTGATGTTGGTGTTGATGCCACCCGGGTGCACGAGTACGGCTCGCACGCCGGTGCCCTCCAATTCCTGCCACAGTGTTTCTGTTAGTCCTCGAACGCCGAACTTGGAGATTGTGTATGCAGCCGAGCAGGGTGTCGCCACTAGCCCGAAAACACTCGATATATTTACGATGCAGCCTTGGCGCCGGGCCAGCATTTTTGGCAAGAAGGCTTTGGTGCCGTAGATCACACCCCACAGGTTGATTCCGATTACCTTCTCGAACTCCTCTATCGTGGCGTGTTCGACTGAGGCCAGCACTGAGGTTCCGGCGTTGTTGATCACAAAGTCGACCTGCCCGAAGTCACTGGCTACTTCGTCAGCGTGCCGAAACATTGCATCGCGACTTGATACGTCGAGTAAGTAGGAGCGTGACGAGGTGGCGACCGGCAATAGCTCGACGGTTTTCGCCAGATTCTGCTCGCTCACATCTGACAGTGCGAGACGAGCGCCCCTGCGAGCGAGTTCGATAGCCAGCGCGCGGCCAATGCCCGACCCCGCACCAGTGATGGCCACGACGAGATTACTGAACATGGCCGTGCACCTCCGCATTGCCACGCATTGCTGCAGCGCGACACAACACTTTGACGCAGTTTGGCATCCCCCTGACGTCTGTCGGTGTAACCAAAGGACGGTTCTTGTCCATTCAATGTCTCCTCTTTGCCATCGCTAACGAAAGGTAGGCTAGGCCTGCACTATTTATTTCGGTATGCGAACCAATGCAATCGTTATTGAGTTCGAAAAGACCGGTCGGAGTATGCCGACCGGCCGAACTTCTACGTCCCCGTGTGAATGTCAGATTTTGCGCTGCTCGTCCCGCCAGAAAGGCGCGCGCACATCCTTTTTTAGGACCTTGCCGTTGGGGCTTCGGGGAAGGGCATCGACGAACACGACGCGCTTGGGGGTTTTGATTCCACCGAGCTTTGGGCGACAATAGGCAATGATCTCGTCCTCGGTCGCTTGTTCGCCCTGGTTCAGTTCGATCACAGCCGTGACTGCTTCGCCCCAGTCTGCGTGCGGAATGCCGATCACGGCGCAATCCTGCACCGCCGGGTGGGTCCAGATGACCTGCTCAACCTCGCTCGGGTAGACGTTGAATCCGCCGCTTATGATCATGTCCTTCTTGCGGTCGGTAATATGAAGGAAGCCTTCTGAGTCGAGATAACCGATGTCGCCGGTGTGGAGCCAGCCATCAATGATTGTTTCAGCGGTCTTGTCCGGGGCCTTGTAGTAACCTGCCATCAGCAGATCGCCACGAACGCAGATCTCGCCTGCCGCGCCGATGGGAAGAATTCTGCCATTGTCGTCGAGGATTTCGACACGCACGAGCGGAGCAGGCCGCCCGGCGGCCGAGAGCCGCGCGTCGTCGGCAATTTCACCGTTGCGGAAGTGGTCTTCGGGACGCATGAATGCAATCGCGGAGGGAGCTTCAGCTTGACCGTATCCCTGAAACATCACCGGTCCGAACACTTCGATCGCGCGACGCAACTTCTCCGTTGACATCGGAGCTGCGCCGTAGATGAAGTATTTTAGCGACGAGAAGTCGCGTTTTTCGATCCCGGGAATTTCGAGAAGTCGATAAATTACCGTGGGCGGCAGATAGAGTTCCGTAACACGGTGTTTTTCGATCAGATCAAGCAGCTGATGCAGGTCCATTCGATTCATCACCACGATCGTCCCTGCGCGCGCGGTACATGGCAGGGTAAGCGTACCGGCGGCGTGTGTCATCGGAGCGGCGACAAGATTCACGATCGGCTCGTCCGAAGAGTATGGCGCGGCAAACATCTGGTGCAGTGCGCTGACGGACAAACTTCGGTGAGTGTTCATCGCACCTTTCGGTGCCCCCGTCGTTCCCCCGGTCGGCATCACGCCGGCGAGTGAGCCCTGTTCCGGGACAAAGTCCGGAAGGGAGGCTGGCGCGTTTGCAAGGAACGATTCGAGCGTAACGGCACCCGTTGCAGATGCAGCTTCGACGTCGTCGCCCAGAGAGATCACGGTGTGCAGTTTTTTCAGGTCGGCACGAATTTCATGCACAAGCGGCAGGAACTGCTCGTGACAGAACAGTACTTCGCAGTCAAAGCCGTCCAGCAGCCGCTGGGTCTCCTCTGGCGGATTCGCCGGATTGACCGGGACCCAGGCGAGCCCCGCGCGCCACAGTCCGAGCACACAACCCCACGCCTCAGGGTCGTTACTTGCCAGCACTGCGCCCTTGGCATCGCGCTCGATACCACGGCCGAGTAGGGCATTGCCGACGCGGCAGGACAGCTCGCCGATGTGCCTATACGTGAAGGTGCGATCGCCAGCGATGAAGGCGATCTTCTCGGGGTTGGCCCGCCACCCGCGGTCGAAGAAATCTGTGATAGCCATACAAGTTCCTAGTTCACAACCCGATTCGATTGCAGCGGTACAGCAGCGAATTCAGGTAGCCAAATTTCATGTTGAGAAGATGATTCTCGCCGTCCTCGATCCGGGCAGCCCTTGCGTCCCGAAAGAGCTTCTCTAGCGGGTATTCACGGGTCAATCCATAACCGCCGAACAGCTGCAGGGCCTCGTCTACGACTTCGAACGCGAGGTCGGTGCACGTAACCTTCGACGCGCCGGTAAAGTACGGATGTTTAGCCGGCGAGAGTAGGGTGTACTCAGTGGCACGCCTGGCCACCGCGCGAATGGTTTCGACTTTCCGCGCCATGGCACCGAGCCGGTACTGGACCATTTGATGGTCGCTGAGAAGTGCGCCGCCCTGGCGCCGCTCGTGCACATAGGCGAGCGCCACTTCGAATGCAGCCCTCGCCATGCCGGTTGCCATCTGGCCCATGCCAACGCCCGCTGTCGACCACGTATTTGCATGACCGCGCCAATATTCCTCCCGTGAGGACACTGCGTAGCGCAGGGGCACCTTGACGTTGTCGAAGTAGATCTCGCCTTGCGGTAACGCCCGCTGGCCGAGCTTTTCAAGCGGCTTGCCGCGGCTCACGCCTGGAAGGTCCAAGGGAACAATCACCTCGATACCGTGCGGATGCCCTTCTTCGTCGAAGAACCCGTTACCGTAGTCGGCCACGATCGTCAAGATTGCAACCTGCGCTACAGAACCGTTTGAGACCCAGGCAGAACTCTGTCCATTGATCACAATGTCGCCACCGCTGACCTTCGCTGTGAGATTGCCTTTGTTGCCCTGCGGTGCTGTAGCGTGCCGTTCGCCCGGGTAGAGCATTGTGCCGTCGGAACCGCGATCTGGCTGGGTCGCGATCCAGCATCCGAGCTTGTTTGCAGTCAGATCGATGAGTTCCTGGTTGGCGGCCCGCTTGGCGATCATGTTCGGGAACGCGGCTGCGGCGAGCGATACCGTTAGTCCCACGTCACCCCACCCGAATTCTTCGATTACGATAGCCTGTAGCCTGGCCAGTGCTTGGGGCGGCACATCATCAGCGTCGGTGTCGAAACTGATCCCGGCTGAAGCTGCGGTCTTGATAAAGTCCCAGTACGGAGAGCCTGGTGCAATCGCATCTTCGGCGCTCAGCTTGTCGATGGCAATCGCCGTAGGCCGCATTACATCTCGTGCAAACTTGTGCATCGCTTGCTGGATGTTGCGTTCTTCCTCGCTGAGGACTTCGAATCCCGTGAGTTCGACGTACGGCAGATCCGGCCGCACTGAAGTCAGCGCAGCGTGTTCGACCTGTTGTGTCATTTCGGCGTCTCCTGTTTGTGACGGTCGTTTCGGCTACTCGGCGGCGGCGAGAAGCGCTGGGAGGTCACGCTCATGCTCGACGTCCTGCATTTGCGCCATCTTTTCCAGGCCCTCCCGGACAGGGGGCTCGTCTACAAGCTTCATGAACGCCGCGTTCTCACTGGCGAAGCCGGCGAATTGTGCGTCGACGGCCCAGCCAAAAACGCTTTTGATGACCTCGTCCACAGCGGCAATCGAGCTTGGCGGTCGCTTCGCGACACCGTGGGCAAGCGTGCTTACGTATGTATGGAGATCCTCGCGCGGCAGCGCCCGGTTCACAAAACCGTAGGTTGCCGCTTCGTCGCCGCTGAAATCGCGTGCCGACAAGATCACCTCACGAGCGCGGGCAGGCCCGATCAACATCGCCAGACGTGTGGTACCGCCGCCTGCAGGCAAGATGCCGCCACTGGCCTCTGGCAGACAGAACCTGCTTCCTGGCGTCGCGAAACGCATATCGAGGGCGAGTATGAATTCGAGCCCCGCGCCGCGGCAGATTCCATCGACCACGCCAATGGTGACCTGCGGCAGAGTCTGCCATGCCGTCGAGAGGGCTTGCACCACGTTGATGTCGTCGTAACGGCTCCGGGGCGCGGTCGGGTCGCTAGAGAGCCGGAGGAGGTCGTTCAGGTCAAAATGCGCAACGAAGAACTCCGGGTTCGCGCTGCCGAAGACTACGACCGCGGTCTCACGGTCAAACGCGAGCGATCCCGCAAGGTCGAACAGCTCGCCGATCATCTGAGCATTGATCAGGTTCAGCGGGGGACTGTTGAAATCAACGAAAAGAGTCCGGCCATCGCGCCGGATGTTAAGTGTCTGGTAGGTCATTGTCTCCTCCGAGAAGATTTGCGGACGATTCAGGAGCCGAGAATGGTGATTGCGGCGGCCGCCTCCTCACCTGCGTAGAGCCCGCCGCCGTTCTCCGCGAGGGCTATACGGGCGCCGTGCACCTGGCGTGCTCCGCAGTTACCGCGAAGCTGGTGCACAAGCTCATAGATCTGGGCGAGGCCAGAGGCCCCCATTGGGTGACCTTTGGATTCGAGGCCACCGGACGGATTGATCGGCAAGCTGCCGCCGAGCTTCGTTGCACCAGATTCCGCGAACGGGCCGCCGGCGCCGATCTCACAGAATCCAAGCAACTCGGATTGCAGAAGCTCACCAAATGAAGATGCGTCATGGACCTCCGCGACGGAAATGTCCTCGGGTCCGACTCCCGCCTGTTCATAGGCGGACCGAGCAGCGAGGCGGGTGACTGATCGATCCCAAGCCGAGAGCGGACGCACGGTCCCACTCTGCAGAACGTTTGCAAGTACCCGTATCGGCTGGGCGCTGCCGAGACGTCGCAGGCCGGCCGCATTGCAAACGACAACTGCGGACGCTCCATCTGTTAGTGGGGCGCACATTGGGACTGTGAGCGGCCCCGACACCGGCCGTGCCGCCAGGATGTCCTCCACTGACATTTCCTTGCGAAAGTGTGCGAGAGGGTTATGGACAGCATGCGCATGATTCTTCGAGGAGATGACGGCAAGCTGTCGCTGCGTGGTTCCGAACGCATTCATGTGTGCTCTGGTGAGCGCAGCGTAGATATCCATAAACAGGCTGTGAGGTTGCCCATCGTCTGGAATCCCGCCCCCCAGCTCCTCGAGAACGGCTCGCACACCTTGCCTGTCATTGACGTCGACACCGCCGTCGAAGACTCCAAGTGCTTTGCTCTTGTCGCCAATACTCAGTTTTTCGGCTCCGACTGCCAGCACGACGTCTGCTGCCCCAGAGCGCACATGCATGATCGCCTGATGCAAGGCTGTCGCCCCCGTCGCGCACGCGTTCTCGACGTTCACGATCGGGATGCGTTCGAAGCCCATTGATCGCAGCGCCATCTGGCCGGCCACTACCACCTGGCCTTCGAGGACGTCCTGACACGTATTGCCAAAGTACGCTGCGTCGATGGTGCTCATATCGCCTCCGGCGTCGCAGATGGCCTCAAGCACCGCCGTCCTCGTGAGATCCTTGACCGACGCGTCTTGCCTAACCCCAAACGAGGTCATGCCTACGCCGGCTATCCAAACAGGCACCGCGGTCATGCCACTGTCTCCTCGGTCACGCGTGCAAGGCCAAACGCCTCCAGAGCCCCCATGAGTTCGCGATGTCCCAGGAACTGCGCCGGCGATCGGAAGCCCACACCGCTGTAGGTGTTTCCGAGCAATCGCATGGCCGCATAAGCCTGCAAAACACCCGTGATTTGATAGCCGGAAGTGCCGTGAATAACTGCGCGTGCTGTGATGTTGTTCCCGCGGCCAATACACCAGTCAACGGATCGGTGCACCTGCCGGTTTTCACGAGGCGGCGTGTTGGGCGTCATGCTGGCTGCGATCCGGTCTAGCACCGGGTGCAGCTTCTCTTCAGGCAACCATTGGAACATGACCTTGAACATGCGCTCCGCTGCACGAACCCGCTGGGGAATATCGCCCTTGTCATTACGCATCGCGACGAACATGCGACAGTTGCGCACCCTGCGGTCATCCCGGAAGAACACGGGGAGTGCCGTGCCACCCCACTGCAGGCCCGGGACAACATAGGCGGTACCAGGCACAACCATGTCCTGCTGGACGATGCCATCGTACTTTTTAAGAACGTTGTCCTGGAGGTAGTAAGAATCTGTGCGAATCACGTCGAACATCGACTGGCTCGAGCCCACTGTGGGAATTGCGCTGACGTACTCCCCAAGCTCGAGAGTGTCGATTCCCGGTGTTTCCAGAACTATGCGGGCAGCAATGTCGTGAACCGCATACTGCATGGACACAGCAGTCGATACGACCAGTCCGGCGGCTGCGAATTTGGGGCCCCATTCGTCAAGTAACTGAAGATGGTGTTGCTGCTCTCCGGCAGTGTCGAGATAGTGGCATCCGGCGCGCAGCGCGGCTTCGAGGACTGGGGGCGCATATCGCAAAAAAGGGCCGACCATATTGCAGACGACCTTTCTGCCTTTGAAAAGCGCTACCAGCGACTCGACAGAACCGTCGACTTCGGCGATTTCGTAATCGGCAGTTTCGATTCCGGGCACTGAAGCCATGACTTCCTGTAGCTTCGACTTGTTGCGACCTGCGGCGACGAACGGGATGTTGTATTCGCGCAGGTACTCGGCCACCAACCGTCCGGTATAACCGCTGGCGCCATAGATGACGACAGGACGCAGATCGCTCATCATCTCCTCCTATTTAATAGTTTGGTTGCTGTTAGTGATGGCCGACTGTACTGGGTGACTGGCATCCGGCGCTTGCACATGCGTGCATGCGACTTGTCGGTTTGTGCATCGTGGGCCCGGATTCGGGTTTCTGCGCACTTGACGGCGGCCTTCCTGATCCACACGATCGCTGGTAGTTGTTATCTGTCAATTCGCCAATGGAAAGGAACCCAATGGCAGCTGTTACCTGGTCGACCCACGGGTTGCCCCACAAGCTCTTGCAGGACGCATTCAGCAGCAAGCTCTCTGATCTGCATGTAAATTGGACGTTATCGATCCCAGAGCCGGACGGATTTGACGCATCTGTGCGGTACCGGAAAGTGGATCGGCTGACAATCGGGGAGTTGCGGAGTGGCCGGATTACCGGCCAACGAGCGGCGTCGGGAGATGCACCGCTACTGGGTGTTCTGATGAACCTCAGTGGACGGCTAGCGTGCCGCTACGAAGATGGGCGCGAGGTCGTACTGCCCCCCAATCATCTGCTGATCTGGGATAGTGAGCTCGGTTTTGACTTTGACGTTGAGGGGTCTCATCGCGAGTTCTATCTGCTTTTGCCCCGCGAGCGAGTTCCCTTGACGGTTGCGAGCGCTGCCACTCATTTGTGCGGCGCGTTACCGGCGGTGCAAGGTTCCGGCTTGTCGGCCATTGCCGGTGAGCATCTCCGGACGATCTCGCAGGAGCTCGATCAACTGTCCGATGGCGCATTGGCGATTGCCTGTCAGTCCTTTTTCGACTTGCTCGACGCGGCGATTACCGTCGACACCGATCGTCCATCCTCAAAGGCCATACTGCTAAATGCGATCCGGCAGTACATTGACAAAAATCTGGACGACCCCGAATTGTGCGCTGCGTCAATCGCAAACGCTCATCATATTTCGGTGCGGAAATTACATGTTACCTTCGCAGGTACGGGGACAACGGTCAGTCGTTGGATCCGTGATCGTCGGCTGAAAGTCTGCTATCGCGAACTATGTGCGGCTGCCAGTACGAAAACGGTGACGGACGTGGCTTACAAATGGGGATTCAACGACGCAGCCCACTTCAGTCGGACGTTCAAGCAGGCGTTCGGCGTAACCCCAAGAAGTTTGCGGATTGGCAGCGCGGTACCTGCCCTGGACGATTACTAAGTCCAGTGTTCCAGACCTGGGTTGTTTTACTGTGCCGAAGATTTCGCACAAAAGCTCGTCGCTGTGCCCTGTGCCCCGCCTGACGGCATCAGGATGCGCAAGCAGCCGGTCGCAGCATGACCTACTGGTACGGCTTGCTGAAGCTGAAAGTCAGGACGGGCGCTGCTGCGAGGTCCTGCTTTCGTAGGCCAGAGTTAGTGTTCATCGCGCAGCAGCATGCGCTCCATGAAAACGCGCCGCTCATCCCGCTGCTTATCGGTACCCTGGTTTGAAAGTAGGGATTCGGCCAACTCATAACTATAAAGGGCGAATGCGCGCTTCCGTGCTTCCGAAATATCGAAGCCGAGTGCACTAAAGCACTGGGCAATATAAGCAAGGCGCTTCGCATCCACCTCATCCACAAATTGACGGGCCATCTCGTCCCGCCTTGCCCATCCCCGTATCGCTAACTCCGTCGCGGCGGCAACCTGCGCTGCTTCACCGTGAAACGGCAATGCCAGCAGTTCGCGCAGCAGTTCTCGCGCCTTGACGTTGCGTTTCTCAAAACGCTCAATGATTTGCTCTGTGGCGGTATCGCGCCACCACGTCAGCAAATGACTCAAGAGATCGTCGCGGTCTTTGAAGTGCCAGTAAAAGCTGCCCCGTGTGACCCCAAGATTCTTCGACAGAACCTCTACACGCACGGCTTCGACACTCTTGTCGACCAGAACTTCTGCGGCTGCACGAACCCAGTCATCCGGCGTGAGTTGAGGTTTGCTTGACGCGTCCGAAGTACGCGGTACCGAAGATCGTGACATTGCGTGTCCGTAAGGGCAAAAGAAATATTTTACTTCATCGACACATGCAGAGCCGTATGGTCATGTGTATTCACGTTAACACCTGGAAATTTGACTGCTGAGGGTTATTGACTTCATCTCTGCCACGACATACGATGCACTCCATACACATACGTATGTGTATGGAGAGAACGCGAGGAGAGCGAGAATGGGCGATTTGGCAGGCGTTGGAAAGACGCTGCAGGCGGCGGACCATCGAACGAACTATCACGAGGTCGGGCAGGGCAAGCCTCTTTTCCTGCTGCATGGATCCGGTCCCGGCGTGTCGGGCTGGACCAACTGGAAGGGCGTGATGAGCGATCTTGGTGAGCAGTTTCGCGTGATCGTGCCAGACATCGCCGGCTTTGGTTTCACCGAGTTCAAGGAAGGCAGCAAGTACGACATCAAGCTCTGGGTGCGCCATCTCACGGGCATCATGGACGCACTTGGTATCGAGAAGGCGTCCTTCGTCGGAAACTCGTTCGGTGGCGCGCTCGCCATCGGGCTTGCGCTTTTCGATAAGCAACGCGTTGACCGGCTAGTGTTGCTAGGTACCCCTGCAGGCGAATTCGAACAGACTCCCGGCCTGAGGTCGGCATGGACGTATGAACCGTCGCTCGAGAACATGGAGCAGACGATGCGTTTGTTCCCTTATGACCAGGCGATCATCACCGATGAGATGGTCCGGACGCGTTATGAGGCCAGCGCTCGTCCTGGTGCGCAAGACGCCTTGCGTAAGCTGATTCCGAGGCCGAATGACGACGGGCCGACAATCGTCAAGGGATTTCCCGCGTCCGCCGTTGCCGGCATCGAAGCGCCGACGCTCGTGCTGCACGGGCGCGAGGACAGAGTCGTGCCGCCTGCTTGCGGTGCGCTACTCGCTCAGCACATTCCCAACGCCGACCTGCACCAGTTCGCCAAGTGCGGCCACTGGGTGCAAACGGAGCGCCGAGACGATTTCCTCCGGCTCGTCACGGATTTCGTTGGACAGCCATCATGAGCCGCAACAGCGTGGAGCGCGTGCTGCATCAGCTGTGTATCGATCGCGGCGCCAAACAGCGGTTCAAAGAGGGCGCGGAGCAGTTCCTCGAGCGCTTGCCGCTGACTGATGACGAGCGCGAGATGATCTTGTCGTTCGACGTGAAAGGCCTTCAGCGATACGGCGTGAACAGCATGTTGACCATGGGTTTTTGGCAGGAGCTCTCGCCGAATCGCGACATGAGGGCCTATCTGTCGCGTCTGCGTGATGTGAAGGACGGGGAAGCGGTTTTTGCAGCGGCACTGAAGGGGTAGATCAACTATGGGAAAAATCGTAGGAGCGTTTCTGGTCCCGCATGATCCCGTCATGTATGTGGCGCCGGAGGCGCCGGCGAAGCAGCAGCGCGATGCGGTCTGGCAGGCCTATGCGGAGTGCGCGCAGCGCCTGCAAGAGCTAGAGCCGACCACCGTAATCATCATCGGCTGCGATCACTACATCTTGTTCGGTCCGCAGTGTCTGCCGAGCTACCTGATAGCGACCGGAGACGTCGACGGCCCCATCGATCAGCTACCCGGACTCAAACGCGCTGCGTTCAGCAATAACGAGGCGTTGGCGGCACATATCGCTACGTACGGACGTGAAAACGGATTCGATTGGGCGGTGGCGCGCGCGTTCACAGCGGACCATTCGGTGGCGATTCCTCAGCAGCTTATCGTCGATCCGTTGCGCACGATGAGCGTAGACGTCAAAACCATTCCGGTCTATCTGGCGTGCGGCGTCGATCCGTACATCACGTTACGGCGATCCGCGGAACTGGGCGAACAGATCAGGCGGGCAGTCGAGGCTTTCCCCATCGATGAGCGCGTCGTCGTGATCGGCAGCGGTGGAATAAGTCATTGGGTAGGCTCTGCCCAAATGGGGCGAGTGAACGCAGTGTTCGATCGCGAAATCATCGGGTACGCCGAGGCAGGCGATCTCAATGCGCTATGCGCGTTGTCGGACGAGTACATCCTCGAGCACGGCGGTGAGGGTGGAATGGAAATCCGCAATTGGGCCTGCGCCATGGGAGCGCTCGAAGGCTCCCGCGGAGAAACGATTGCCTACGAGGCAGTGCCGGAGTGGGTGACCGGGCTGGGTTTCGTACAGCTGCATCCGCAGCGAAGCGAGAAGGACTCCTGAGATGAGCAACAAGATTTTCTTGATCAAACGAGACCAGCTGCAACCAGGACAGGTGTGCAAGGTTGAGCAGTCGAGCTGCCCGCTTGCGGTCTACAACGTCGACGGTAGTTTCTATGCGACGTCCGATATGTGCACGCATGCGACCGCTTCGCTTTCGGAAGGCGAAATTGTAGACGGCGATCTGATCGCCTGTCCGCTCCACGATGGGCAATTTCATATTCCGACAGGGCAAGCGATGGCGTTCCCATGCACGGTGGATCTGCGGACTTACAAGGTGATCGAGGAAGGCGACGATATTTACGCCGACCTTGAACAGGAAGCGGACGCGGCGGCGTCGGCAATCTGAGGAGCGAAGAAATGACATACGAGTGCACCGGAAGCTGCGAGCGGCTGCGCAAGGATCCGGCTAGCGAGCCGCTTGCCGGCCTCGACCGGCTGATCGATCTCGACGCCGGGCGTCTGTCGCGCAGGGTCTATTGGGATCAGCGCATATACGAGCAGGAACTCGAGAAGATCTTTGCCCGGAGCTGGCTGTTTCTCGCGCATGAGTCACAGATTCCCAAGGCCGGCGATTATCTGACGACCTATATGGCCGAAGACAACGTCATCGTCGTTCGCCAGAAGGACGGATCCATCAAGGCGTTCCTCAACACCTGTCCGCATCGCGGCAACAAGCTGAACTTCACGGACGCTGGTAACGCACGCAGTTTCGTCTGCAACTATCACGGCTGGGCTTTCGGCATCGACGGTGCGCTGCGCGGCATGGCCGGCCAGGAATTGTTCGACGAAAGTGGAATGAATCGTGCCGAGCACGCCCTGCACCCCGTCGCTCAGGTCGCAACCTACAAGGGCCTCGTATTCGGCAATATGGATCCGGATGCGCCCTCGTTGAACGAATACCTTGGCGATTTCCGGTATTACCTCGATGTGATCCTCGATATGGACGGGGAGGGCACGGAGTTTGTCGGCGGCTGCGTCAAGTCGGTGATCAACTGCAATTGGAAGATTCCGACGGAAAATTTCATCGGCGATATCTACCACGCGCTCTGGACGCACGACTCGGCGGCACGCGCAATGCTGGGCGGACCGGTCGCGGAAGTTTATAAGGATCCCGACTCGTACCATGTGAACTTCAACGGCCACGGCTGGGAGTTCAATCTCGACATCATCGGTAACGCGGCTACGTTGGGCGAAAAGGAAATTCGCAAATATCTGTATGGCATTCAACCGAAAGTTGCGGAGCGACTTGGCGAGTTTCGCTCCAAGATGATCGGTTCGATTTCGTCTGTCAGCGTCTTTCCGAACCTGTCGTTCCTGCCGGGGCAGAACACTTTCCGCGTTTGGCATCCGCGAGGACCGGGCAAGATCGAACTGCACACGTGGACCATCGTCAACAAGAGCGCGCCGCAGGAGATCAAGGAAAAGTGGCTTAAGGGGACGATGATGACGTTCTCGCCGACGGGTGTGTTCGAGATGGACGACGGCGAAAATTTTGAGTTTTCGACGCGTACCAATGCGGGTTTCGTCACGCGGCAACAGGACCTGTACATGGGGCTTGGTCGCGGCAGCCGTCTCGAGGACAGCGACTTGCCCGGCAATGTTTACCGGAATCAGGTCAACGAGGCCAACCACCGGGCGTTCTATCAGCGCTGGCTCGATCTGATGCAGGCCCGCTCGTGGAGTGACGTGCCGAAGCGCGACTCGGCGAGGCTTGATGAGAATGCATTTGTCCACGGGCAGGCAGCAAAGGAGGTCGCATGAGTGCGGTACCTACGCTCGTATCCGCCGGCCCGGCGGATGGCACGGTGGATCGGGAGGTTGCCCATCGCATCGAGCAGTTCCTCTTCCGTGAGGCACGGCTGCTCGATACGGAGGCATGGGACGACTGGCTCTCGCTCATGACGGAGGATATCCATTATTGGATGCCTGCCATCGAGAACCGCAGGCGCGCAGATAAACTCGGCGCGTATGCCCCGGGTCGCGCCGCTTATTTTGACGACAACCACTTCGATCTGGCGCGCCGCATTGCAAGGTTCAAGCAACCGTCGGCATGGGCCGAGGATCCGCCAACCCGGCATGTGCATGTGATCAGCAATGTGGAGGCGTTGCCCGGTTCTCGGCCTGGCGAGTATGTGGTCCATTCGGTCTTTGTTAATTACCGCAGTCGCGGCGAGGCGGACAACGACCTGCTACTTGGCAGGCGCGAGGATCTACTCCGCGAATTCGACGGCAGCTTCAAGATCGCGAGCCGCAAGATCGTCATCACGCAATCACTGCTGATGTCCAAGAACCTTAATACGTTCCTTTGACCATGGGTTGGCTAGACAACGATGTAGCGCTGATTACGGGCGCCAATTCCGGGATCGGGCTCGCCGTGCTGCGGCGTTTCCTCCAGGAGGGCGCGAAGGGCGTCGGGGCGTTGGTGCGGAGTGCTCAAGGCGCGGATGCCTTGCGTCAGGAGTTCGGCAACCGCGTTGCGGTGACTGTTGGTGACGTTCGCTCCGCCACGGCCAACGAAGAGGCTGTCGCTGCGACGCTGAGCGCATTCGGCAAACTCGATACGTTGGTTGGCAATGCGGGCGTTTGGGACTACTTCGCATCGCTGCGGAAGTTTGCCGACGGACAGCAGCTCGCTGACACTTTCCGCGAAGTGTTCGACGTCAACGTAATGGGGTATCTGCTTGCCGCGCAGGCAGCGGCGCCAGTATTGCGTGAGACGAGGGGCAGCATGATCTTTACGCTCTCCAACTCGAGTTTTTATGCGGGTGGTGGCGGACCCGTCTATGTGGCTTCGAAGCACGCTTGCGTCGGGATGATTCGGCAACTCGCCTATGAACTCGCGCCGGACGTTCGCGTGAACGGCGTGGCCCCGGGCGGCACTGCGACCCCTCTCAAAGGCCCGGAGTCACTAGGCAAGCATGACGCGCGGCTATCCGAGATCCCTGGATTCTCGGATGCCGTGGCGGACGCCGTACCGCTCGGCTTTATGGCCCAACCGGAAGACCACACGGGACATTATGTGCTGCTCGCCTCGCGCACCAATTCATGTGCGACGACGGCGAACATCATTCAAAGCGATGGCGGGTGGGAGGTGCGCGGGCGTCCCCCGCGCAAAGCATGACGGATATGGGAGGCGCGACGAAGATGGACGGTGCGACAAACCGCGGCTGCCTCGACGAGCTGTTCCCTGCCGGTCGGTTGCCGTTAATGGCGGCGCCGATGTTTCTGGTTTCCGGACCGGAGCTTGCGATCGCCTGTGCAACAGCCGGCATTGTCGGTAGCTTCCCGGCCCCGAATGCTCGCAATGTCGATCTCCTGGAGGTATGGCTCGCGCAGGTGACATCCGCTTTGCGCGATATGCCGGGCGCTTCCCCCTGGGCGCTCAATATGATCGTGCATAGCACCTACGATCGCTTCGAGCGTGAGCTGGCACTGGTCATGAAATATCGGCCCCGCATCGTTTCTACCGCGCTCGGCAGCCCTGCGCGCGTGCGCGAGCATGTGCATAGCTACGGCGGCATCGTGATGGCGGATGTTGTCACGCCCACGCTGGCGCGCAAGGCTGTCGATGCAGGCGTCGATGCGCTGATTCTTGTTACCCATGGCGCTGGCGGGCACACGGGTTATTACAACCCTTTCGCATTCGTCGCCGAGGTCCGTCAATTCTGGAGCGGACCACTTGGGCTCGCTGGATGCATTACGAGCGGACGCGATATCCGCGCCGCCCAATTGATCGGTGCCGACTTCGTCGTGGCCGGCACACGCTTCATCGCGACTCGCGAAAGCATGGCGTCGGCCGAATATCGCGATCTGGTGGTGAGTAGTCGGATTGAGGATTTAGTTGAGTCCAAAGCCGTGTCGGGTGTTCTTGCCAATTGGCTCAAACCCACGCTGCACGCGGCCGGCATCGATGCGTCCCGGGATAGTGAAGGCAAAAGGATCGATTTTTCGGGCGACATCAGTGCCGGGAAAAAGGCGTGGAAGGACGTGTGGTCGGCGGGACAAGGGCTAGGCGCAATCGGGCACTTGAGCAGCGTCGCTGAGTTGGTACGGCAGCTCGAATGCGAATACCTCGAAATGCTGACAACAGAACGGGAACAGACCGGTGCACTGTTGGGCCGCTGGCGAGGGGCATCCGCGTGACGCGCGTCGGTCCGTCAATATTAGGAGAGAGGCATGAGACCAGGCATTGAGGGAGCAGCCGAAGCATTGTGGCAGGCGCGCTCCGAACGGAAGACTATCGCTCGCGTGTCGGAGACCTTCGACATTCAAACGGTGCAGGATGCCTACGCGGTCGCCGAGGTCAACGTCAACCGCGCCCTTGCGGCGGGCGCACGAGTCTGTGGAAAAAAGATTGGCTTGACATCGAAAGCCGTACAACAGCAGCTTGGGGTCGATCAGCCCGACTACGGCGTGCTGTTCGCGGACATGGAGTATTTGAGCGGTGCCGAACTACCGGCGCAAAAGCTGATTCAGCCAAAGGCCGAAGGGGAGATCGCGTTCGTTGTTGGTCGCGATCTCGATGCTCCGGACTTGAGCTGGGGGCATTTTCTCATCGGTTTGGAATACGCGTTGCCAGCGATCGAGGTTGTTGACAGTGCGATCGACGATTGGAAGATTACGCTTGTCGATACCGTCGCTGACAATGCGTCGTGCGGGCTTTACGTTCTCGGCCTCGAGCCGCGCCGTATAGGCGATCTCTCGCTGGCCGGATGCGGGATGGACTTCAGGAAGAACGGGATGACTGCCTCCGTCGGGTCAGGGGTGGCTTGCCTCGGAAATCCGCTGAGCGCGACGTACTGGCTTGCCAAAAAGATGGCTGAACTCGGCCAACCCCTGCGCGCCGGTGACGTCGTGATGTCGGGCGCGCTCGGGCCGATGGTGCCGGTGACGAGGGGCGATCGCGTCGACGTTGAGATCAGCGGCCTGGGCCGCGTGAGCTGCGCGCTGGAGTGACGTGATGAACTCGGCGCATGATGTCCCCGACGGGCTTGGCCGGAATCAGGCGTCTGCGGGGCTTGCTTTGGCAACGCCCGATATCGAACGCGTTGACGCTCCTGACGGCAGCTTCATTCTGCGTTCCCGTATGCCGCCAAGGCCGCACGTTCGGCGTATCGGCACCTGGCTTGAATACTGGAGCCGCACCACGCCTCTACAGGTCTTCCTGGCGGAGCGTACTGACGACGGTGCGGGTTGGCGCCGTTTGACGTATGCGCAAGTGCGTGCGGAGGTGGGCGCGATCGCCCAAGGCCTGCTCGATATCGGCCTTGCATCCGGGCGGCCCATTGTCGTTCTATCGGATAACAGCATAGATGCTGCACTTGTGGCGCTGGCCGCGATGCATATCGGCTTGCCGGTGTCGTTCATATCGGCAGCCTATTCGAGGGCAGCGCACGATAGCAGCAAATTGAACGCGCTCCTGAACGTGCTGGATCCGGGTCTGATGTATGCCGATGACGGAGAAGTTTATGGCAAGGCCATGCAGGCTAGCGGCAGGCAATGCCCGCTCGTGTATTCGCGGAATGTACCGGACGGCGGGATCGATCTCGGCTGCCTACGCAAGACGCGGGAAACGGCAGCCATCATGGAGGCTCACGCATGCGTCACGCCGGATACGCACGCGAAATACCTGCTGACGTCAGGCTCGACTGGCATCCCGAAAGCCGTAATCAATACGCACGGAATGCTTTGTGCAAACCAGGAGGCGATCGCTCAGGTTTGGCCGTTTGTTGACTTCGCCGCACCGATCGTCGTGGACTGGCTGCCTTGGAGCCATACATTTGGCGGCAACCACAACTTCAACATGATCCTGCGCAATGGCGGCTCCCTCTATATCGATGATGGGCGGCCCGTGCCTGGGTCGATCGAAAAATCGGTGCGTAATTTAATCGAACTGTCGCCGACACTCTATTTCAACGTGCCGCGCGGATTCGATGTGTTGCTGCCTCATCTCGAGCAAAACGAGACGTTTGCACGGCATTTTTTCAAGAATATGCGGGCGATCTTTTTCGCTGGCGCTGCGTTGCCAAAGCCGCTATGGGATCGCCTGAAATCGGCCGCTGAACGCCATCGTGATGCGCCGCCACTGTTCACTTCGGCGTGGGGCTCGACGGAAACTTCACCGGTTATCACCAGCCTGCACTTCCATTATCCCGAGCCCGGCAATCTCGGTGTGCCGGTTCCGGGCGCGGAAATCAAGTTCGTACCGAACGGTGACAAGCTCGAAATGCGAGTGCGCGGCCAACACGTCTTCCCCGGGTACCTCCATGCGCGGGAGCTAACAGACGAGGCATTCGATGAGGAAGGATTTTATTTGATAGGAGATGCAGGGCGCTTGGCCAATCCCACAGATCCGAACGCTGGCGTTCTGTTTGATGGACGCATCTCGGAAGATTTCAAGCTGACCACGGGGAGCCGGGTATCGGTCGGCACGTTGCGCCTACGTGCCGTTGCCGCCCTGATGCCATACGCGCAGGACGTTGTTGTGGCTGGACATGATCGCGATGAAATTGGCCTGCTCGTTTTTCCGTCACCGGCGTTGCACGCGTTGGTCGGAGACGACGCGCGTGCGATGACGGGTGAGCAATTGGCGGCCAATGCAGAGGTCCGAAGAAGGATTGCAACCGCGCTCTCCTCGCTCAACGAGGGTCATGGCTCTGCTGGCCGAGTCGCACGCGCAATCATCATCGGCGGTCCGCCAAACCAGGAGAGTGGCGAGATTACGGACAAGGGATACATCAATCAACGGAGAGTGTTGACGTTGCGCGCACACGAGGTCGAGCGATTATTTGGCGGAGGCGCCTCGGTCATCTTTCCCGCCACCAACACTCATTGAACGCACTAGCGAAGGACGAGCAATGGCAAAGAAACTGAAGGCCGCGATCATCGGATCCGGAAATATCGGCACCGATTTGATGATCAAGATTATGCGACATGGCGAGCATCTCGAGATGGGGGCGATGGTCGGCATCGACCCTGCATCTGACGGCCTCGCACGTGCTTCGCGCTTGGGCGTCGCCACGACATACGAGGGCGTCGAAGGGCTTACCCGTCTGCCGGTGTTTGACGAAATCGATATCGTATTCGATGCGACAAGCGCCGCCGCGCATGTGAAGAACGACGCGTTCTTACGTGGGCTCAAGCCTGGCGTGCGAATGATCGACTTGACGCCGGCAGCGATTGGTCCGTATTGCGTACCTGTTGTGAACCTCGCTGAGCATGTCGATGCGCTAAACGTCAACATGGTCACGTGCGGCGGACAGGCGACGATTCCGATGGTCGCCGCCGTCTCTCGTGTCGCGAAAGTGCACTACGGCGAAATCGTCGCGTCGATCTCGAGCAAATCGGCAGGCCCGGGTACGCGCGCGAACATCGATGAATTTACTGAAACGACCTCAAAGGCGATTGAGCAGATCGGTGGAGCGACGAAGGGAAAGGCGATCATCATCCTGAATCCAGCAGAGCCGCCACTGATCATGCGCGATACGGTGTACTGCTTGTCAGAGCCGGCCGACGAGGATGCCGTGGCGCAGTCGATCGAGGAAATGGTGGCTGCCGTCAACCGTTACGTACCTGGCTATCGCCTCAAGCAGACGATCCAATTCGACCGCATTGACGCCACTCAACCGTTGAATATCCCCGGGGTCGGCGCGCGGATGAGCGGGTTGAAGACCTCGGTATTCCTCGAAGTGGAGGGGGCCGCGCATTATCTGCCGTCTTATGCCGGCAACCTCGACATCATGACCTCCGCGGCGATGGCCTGTGCTGAACGCATGGCCGCCGAAATGGTCGCCCGTACCACTGCCTGAAGGGAGAGACGGCATGACATCTGACAAAAAGCTCTACATTTCCGACGTGACGCTACGCGATGGTTCGCATGCGATTCGTCACCAATACAGCGTGGAACAGGCTATCGCCATTGCCAAGGCGCTCGACGAGGCGAAAGTTGACTCGATCGAGGTCGCTCATGGCGATGGTTTGCAAGGATCGAGTTTCAACTATGGCTTCGGCGCACACACTGACCTCGAATGGATAGCGGCAGTGGCGGGCACGGTCAAGCATGCCAAGGTCGCGACGCTACTTTTGCCTGGCATCGGCACGATTCACGACTTGCGCAATGCCTACGATGCCGGCGCACGCATCGTACGTGTCGCGACCCACTGCACCGAAGCCGATGTCTCGCGACAGCATATCGAGCATGCGCGCAAGCTTGGGATGGAAGCAGTGGGATTTTTGATGATGAGCCATATGACGACGCCGCAGCATCTGGCTCAGCAGGCAAAGCTCATGGAAAGCTATGGAGCGACGTGCTGCTACGTCGTGGATTCGGGCGGTGCCCTTGGCATGAACGACGTCCGTGAACGCTTCCGCGCATTCAAAGACGTCCTTGATCCCGGAACGCAGACCGGCATTCATGCACACCACAACCTGAGCCTCGGGGTCGCGAACAGCATCGTGGCGGTGGAGGAAGGATGTGACCGCATTGATGCGAGTCTTGCAGGGATGGGGGCGGGTGCCGGCAACGCGCCACTCGAGGTATTTATCGCGGCGGCCGCTCGACTCGAATGGAACCATGGCTGTGATCTCTACAAGCTGATGGACGCTGCAGACGATATCGTCCGCCCGCTGCAAGATCGCCCGGTGCGAGTCGACCGCGAAACGCTCGCGCTGGGTTACGCCGGTGTTTATTCGAGCTTCCTGCGTCACACCGAAGTTGCCGCAAAAAAGTACGGACTCAAGACCGTCGACATCCTCGTTGAACTTGGCCGCCGTCGTATGGTCGGTGGCCAGGAGGACATGATTGTGGACGTTTCGCTTGATCTGCTCAAGGCAAAAGAGGCCGAACGAGTAACCGGATAGTGCCATGACTGCATTCAAGCTGAGAATCGAGCCGGCGGGTGTCGAAATTCCGTGTTCCGCCGAGGGCAGCCTGCTCGATGCCGCGCTGGCTGCCGGTTACTTTCCGCGTCATAGCTGTCGGCGTGGCCAATGCAACGCGTGCGAGGCACGCGTCGTGTCCGGCGACGCGCGCTATCCGAGCGGATTCGAGCCGGAAGGCGTGCGCGACGGTTACGTCTTGACCTGTCAGGCTCGCTGCACGACGGATGTCACGATCGAGGCCCATGAGGTCGCGTCCACTCCGGGGCAGCGTGTTTTGCAGACAGGCGCGCGGGTGCTGGAAGTCCAGCGCGTGAGCGAGGACGTGGCCCGCGTGCGGCTGGCAGTGCCAACGGAAACGGGTTTTGCTTTTCAACCGGGGCAGTATGTGGAAGTGGTCTTGCGGGATGGGGCGCGGCGCAGCTACTCAATGGCGAACGCGCCCGACGAGAGCGGAACGATCGAGTGGCATGTCCGCGCGGTGCCAAGCGGGCGCTTCTCGAACCACGTCTACCGCTCGCTGAAGCCGCGTGACATGCTGCGAATCGAGGGACCATTTGGTACGTTCATGCTACGAGATTCGTCTGCGCCCGTTATCTTCCTGGCCTCGGGAACGGGTTACGCGCCGATTGCGGCGATGCTGAAGGCGCATGAGACGGTCATCCAGCAACGTGGCGCGGTGCTCTATTGGGGAGGCGTGCGTCTTAGCGATCTCTACGCATACGACGAGGTACGCGCGTGGGAGCAGGCCCATCCCGGCTTCCGCTTCGTTCCGGTTCTGTCGGGCGACGAGCCCGGTTGGACCGGACGCAAAGGCTTCGTGCATGAGGCCGTGTCTGCGGATTTCCCGAATCTTTCGCAGCACGAAGTTTACGCCTGTGGCAACCCGCTGATGGTCGACGCAGCGCGGCACACCTTCACTCTAGCGAACGGACTTCCCGCGGGAAATTTCTTCAGCGATGCGTTCGTCACTAGACCGGAGCCGGTGAAGACCGACGAAAGGGTATGACTTTCGACCGCACAGGCGTGCACGAATATGCCTGTGCGCGCGCCATAACCTTGGCCTTGCAGGAAACTGTGGATAACTTATGAAAGGCATGATAGGAACGATGCGCTTCACGGTCATTGTGGGTGCGACTGTCTGCGTTGTTATGCTGGCTGCGATGAGTTTCTTTAGCGCTATCGGACTATCCAGGCTAGATACACGTGTCGCGGAGGTTTACCTCAAAGGCGCGCTTCCTGTTGCGAACCTCGGCGACATGCGCAAGGCGCTGTTGGACATACGCTTACAGTTGCGCCGCATACAGGCAACGACCGATGCGTCCACTGTCTCATCGTTCACGGATGCAATTCGCGAAGATGAAGACCTCCTGCATAAGGCGTGGAATGACTACTACGCCAGTGGGGCTGCGAGTGGCGAAGGACGCGCTGTGGCCGACCGCATTGTGGCGTTACTTCCTCAGATCATGGACGGTGACGCGAAGATTGCTTCGGCTGATGCGGCCGGCGACCGAGATACTGCGGAAAAGTATATCGTCGCCGATGAAGCGGTCTGGAAAGCACTGACGGCTGCCATTGATGATGGCGTCGATGTTACACGTTCTGAAGCGGGAAAATGGGCCGACCAGGGGCATGCGACCTATCATACAACGCTGATTCTCGCGTTGACGATGTCGGGTATGGGCCTACTCACAGCAATCGCTATAAGTATCTATCTCCTGCGTTCGATCTCGCGCCCCCTCGAAAAATCAATAGGTGTCGCCGGTAACATCTCTGTCGGCAAGCTGGAGAACAATTTAATCGTCGACTGCGGAGGTGAATTCGGTCAGTTGCTCGCGGCTCTGAAAAGGATGGATGAGCAGCTATCGTCGACGGTTCGCCGCATACTGGCGTCCGCTGCCTCGGTCGGGCGTTCGTCTCACGAAATCGCAAGCGGCAATATGGAACTTTCCTCACGAACTGAAGAACAAGCTTCGTCGCTGGAGGAAACGGCAGCGAGCATGACGCAGCTGACGGAGACCGTGAAGCAGAATGCAGACAATGCAATGCAGGCGAATGATCTCGCGACTGGCGCAGCCAGTCTAGCCGACACGGGTAACGAAGCAGTACAAGGCATGGTTGGAACTATTGAGAAAATCGCCAGCAGCTCGTCCAAGATTTCAGATATCACGGGCGTGATCGAAGGCATTGCGTTTCAAACAAACATTCTTGCCTTGAACGCCGCAGTCGAAGCGGCGCGCGCCGGCGAGCAGGGACGCGGATTTGCAGTCGTTGCCAGTGAGGTGCGCAGCCTTGCCCAACGCTCTGCGGCTGCGGCTAAGGAAATCAAGGAACTGATTAGCGCGTCTGTGGCGATGATCCAGGAGGGTGCTCGGCAAGCTACGGACGTGGGCGCAACCATGACGCACGTCAAGCAGGCCATCCGCAGCGTCTCAGATATCGTTGCCGAAATAGCACGCGCGTCCGACGAGCAAAGCCGCGGGATCGAGCAGGTCGAGCAGGCGGTATCGCAGATGGACGAGGCGACGCAACAGAATGCGACGCTTGTCGAACGGGCGGCCGCCGCCGCGCAGTCACTCCAGGAGCAAGCAAAAAATCTAGGCGACGCGGTATCGGTCTTCCTGTTGCGGCAGAGCACTGAAGGAACGGTGGCATCCGAACGCCGCCAGGTTGAGGAGCAGCTAGAAGTTTCCGTCGTTTAGTAAGAAATTCCGAGCCCTCGGAGGGTTTTGCATTTTTCAATGAACGGTGATTGAGATGAAATTGTTGGTTTCAGTGAAACGCGTGGTCGACTACAACGTCAAGGTCCGGGTCAAGTCGGACGGCGCGGGCGTCGATATTGCGAATGTGAAGATGTCGATGAACCCGTTCGACGAAATTGCCGTGGAAGAGGCGGTGCGTCTGAGGGAAGCGGGTGTGGCTACGGAAGTGGTGGCGGTGTCGGCCGGTGTGGCGCAATGCCAGGAGACGCTGCGCACGGCACTGGCGATCGGTGCCGATCGCGCGATCCTGGTCGAGTCGAACGAAGATCTGCAGCCGCTGGCTGTGGCCAAGCTGCTCAAAGCGCTCGTCGATAAGGAGCAACCGCAGCTCGTGATCCTGGGCAAACAGGCGATCGACGACGATTCGAATCAAACGGGCCAGATGCTCGCCGCGCTGGCCAATCTGCCGCAAGCGACGTTTGCCTCGAAGGTGACGGTCGAAGGCGGCAAGGCCACGGTTGCGCGTGAAGTGGACGGCGGCGCGGAAACGCTGACGTTGACGCTGCCTGCCGTGGTGACGACGGATCTGCGCCTCAACGAGCCCCGCTACGTGACGCTGCCCAACATCATGAAGGCGAAGAAGAAGCCGTTGGAAACGATTAAACCCGAGGACCTCGGCGTGAATGTGGCACCGCGTTTGAAGACGCTGAAGGTGGCCGAGCCGCCCAAGCGCAGCGCCGGCGTGATCGTGCCGGACGTGCTGACGCTGGTCGAGAAGCTGAAGACCGAAGCCAAGGTGCTGTGAGATTACGCGCGGAGCGAGACGAAATGACGATTCTGGTAATTGCGGAACATGACAACGCGTCGATCAAGGGCGCGACGCTGAACACAGTTGCTGCTGCACAGAAGATTGGCGGCGACGTCCACGTGCTGGTCGCCGGCCACAATGCGCATGGCGCAGCCGAGGCAGCGGCCAAGATCGCGGGGGTGGCGAAGGTGCTGCTGGCCGATGCGCCGCATCTGGCCCAAGGCTTGGCGGAAAACGTCGAAGCCACGGTGCTGAACATTGCGAAGGATTACTCGCACATCGTGGCGGCGGCAACGGCCTATGGTAAGAACATTGCCCCACGCGTGGCGGCCAGGCTGGATGTGGCGCAGATCAGCGAAATCACGGCTGTGGTGTCCGCCGATACGTTCGAGCGTCCGATCTACGCGGGCAATGCCATCGCCACGGTGCAATCGGGCGACGCGATCAAGGTCATCACGGTGCGTGCGACGGGCTTCGATGCGGTAGCGGCCGAAGGCGGCAGCGCATCGGTGGACAAGATCGAAGCCGCAGGTGACCGTGGCATTTCGCAGCTCGTGAACCGCGACGTGACGAAGCTCGATCGCCCGGAGCTCACGAGCGCGAACATCATCGTGTCGGGTGGCCGCGGCTTGGGGAGCGGCGAGAACTACACCAAGGTGCTCGAGCCGCTGGCCGACAAGCTCGGTGCGGCGCTGGGCGCCTCGCGCGCGGCCGTGGATGCGGGCTATGTGCCGAACGACTACCAAGTGGGCCAGACTGGCAAAATCGTCGCACCGCAACTGTATGTGGCGGTGGGCATCTCGGGTGCGATTCAGCACTTGGCCGGGATGAAGGATTCGAAGGTGATCGTGGCAATCAACAAGGATGCTGAGGCGCCCATCTTCAGCGTGGCCGACTACGGGCTCGTCGGCGACCTGTTTGTTGCCGTGCCCGAACTGACTGAGCGGATCAACTGAGGTTCGTCGAAATCGCCATCGGAACTATCTAAGGCGGAACAGAACGATGGATACGATGCAGCAGGCCCGCCTTGACGCGGCTGCCGCGGCCAATGCGGAGGACGCTTCGATTTGGCGCTGGTTTTGCGTGCTTCTCGAAGAGCGCAGAGTTCGGTGGCGCTATGCGTTCGATCAATGGGTCGTGAGCGTTGATCGAGTTCGAGTTGCAGCCGAAAGTAATTTTCACGATGCCATACGCGCGGCTAAACGGGCCGCCGAAAATCGCGGCCTTGGCCTGTTGCACGAAGCATCGGGCGATGTGAGACGGTCGAGGGTGAACGAGGACGTGACGCGGTGCCTCCGATCCGACGATGAATGTCTGCGGTCTCCCGTCGGACACACCCATTAAATCGCGATAAGGCAGCGTCCTTGTTCGCCTATTTGTTGAGAATTTCGGAATAGCGATCGCGGAACCGAGCGGTGCATGGAGAACGTATGAAGCAAAAGTCGTGGATTGTCCACAAGCCGGCGCGAGGCGCCTATGACCCTAGCTGTCTGAAGCTTGAGGAGCGAGAGAGGCCGAGTCAGGCGGGCGGAGAGGTTCTCGTGCGCACGCTATTGCTGAGCTTGGACCCGAGTAGTCGCAATTGGCTCAGGCTCGATCCTGCATCTTCCCATTCGGCACTCGGAGTAGGCAGCGTGATGGTTGGCATGGCCGTGGGTGAGGTCGTTCAGTCGGGGTCGGTGTGCTTCTCCCGAGGAGATCTCGTGCAGGGACTATGGGGATGGGAAGAATTCTCGGTTGCCCGTCCCGACGCGCTTGAGAAAATCGAGCTGCCACCAGGCGTTCCGCTGGAAACGCACCTTTCAATCTTTTCGCACATCGGGCGTGCGGCCGCGGTGGGTCTTCTCGAAGTGGGCGCGCTCAGTCCGTCGGACACTGTGGTGGTGTCGGGTGCAGCGGGCGCGACGGGATCCCTGGCGGCGCAGATAGCCAAGGCATTTGGCGCCCGCGTGATCGGCATTGCCGGCGGTGAGGCTAAGTGCCGCAGGTTGCTCGACGAGTTGGGACTCGATGGTGCGATTGACTACAAGGCTGAGCCACTCGATGCAGCGCTTCGTCGCGAGTGTCCCGACGGCATCGATCTTTACTTCGACAACGTCGGGGGGGCGACGCTTGACGCTGTCTTGGAAAATATGGCTGTTGGTTGCCGCATTGTGGTCTGTGGCGCAATCTCGCAGTATGACCTGGCTACCGAGAGCGAAGCATACGGAATCAAGAATCTTCCGCTCATGCTCGTCAAACAAGCGCGGATGGAAGGATTCGTCGTTTCGCAATTCGAACATCGTTACGCCGAGTTCGACGAAGTACTCCTCGATTTGTTCACCGAAGGCAAGCTGAAGCATCGAGCGCACTTGGTGGACGGGCTCGAGCACGCGGCTGAATCTCTAAGGCTGTTTTTCAGCGGTGCTAATGAAGGCAAGGTAATGATCCGCGTGGCGTCCCGATAGGATTTCCATTACCGTTCTCAGACATATGAAAATGGGCTGGCGCCGAGATGGGTGCTTTGTCGACCACCGGCTTCACGTGGTTCGCTCTTGGTGCACCAATCGGTTGTCTCGCCTCCGTTGCGGCTTGTACAGGGAAACGCCTCTCGCAATTTTCGATCGACACAACTCAATCGAACTCTCAGACTGAAGGGAATCACGCATGAAGATTCACGAGTACCAGGGTAAGGAAATCCTGCGGAAATTCGGCGTCGCGGTACCGCGCGGCAAGCCGGTCTTCTCGGTGGATGATGCGGTCAAGGCCGCGGAAGAGCTGGGCGGCCCGGTGTGGGTCGTCAAGGCTCAGATCCACGCAGGTGGCCGTGGCAAGGGCGGCGGCGTCAAGGTCGCCAAGTCGCTGGAACAGGTTCGCGAATACTCGAACCAGATCCTCGGCATGCAGCTCGTCACGCACCAGACCGGTCCGGAAGGCCAGAAGGTGAACCGCCTGCTGATCGAAGAAGGCGCTGACATCAAGAAGGAACTGTATGTCGGTCTCGTGATCGATCGCGTTTCGCAGAAGATCGTCGTGATGGCGTCGAGCGAAGGCGGCATGGACGTCGAAGAAGTCGCGGAAAAGACGCCTGAGCTGATCCACAAGGTTGCTGTGGATCCGTCGACCGGCCTGAAGGACTCGGAAGCGGACGACCTCGCGAAGAAGATCGGCGTGCCCGACGCTTCGATCCCGCAAGCTCGCGCGATCCTGCAAGGCCTGTACAAGGCATTCTGGGAAACCGACGCATCGCTCGCCGAAATCAACCCGCTGATCCTGACCGGCGACGGCAAGGTCATCGCGCTCGACGCGAAGTTCAACTTCGACTCGAACGCGCTGTTCCGTCACCCGGAAATCGTCGCTTACCGCGATCTGGACGAAGAAGATCCGGCTGAAATCGAAGCGTCGAAGTTCGACCTCGCGTACATCTCGCTCGACGGCAACATCGGCTGCCTCGTGAACGGTGCTGGCCTCGCCATGGCGACGATGGACACCATCAAGCTGTTCGGCGGCGAACCGGCGAACTTCCTCGACGTCGGCGGTGGCGCGACGACTGAGAAGGTCACCGAAGCGTTCAAGATCATGCTGAAGAACCCGAACCTGACCGCGATTCTGGTCAACATCTTCGGTGGCATCATGCGCTGCGACGTGATCGCGGAAGGCGTGATCGCGGCGTCGAAGGCCGTGTCGCTGAAGGTGCCGCTCGTGGTCCGCATGAAGGGCACGAACGAAGACCTGGGCAAGAAGATGCTCGCTGATTCCGGCCTGCCGATCATCTCGGCGGACAGCATGGAAGAAGCGGCTCAGAAGGTCGTCGCTGCTGCCGCAGGCAAATAAGGGCGCATCGCATCAAGGATGCCGAATGGCGGCGCCTGGGCGTCCCGGTCCGTGCCACGTCACGGCGGCAACGCAATGCGACGCCAAACGAACAGAGGTCAATACATGTCGATTCTGATCAACAAAGACACCAAGGTCATCACGCAGGGCATCACCGGCAAGACCGGTCAGTTCCACACGCGTGCTTGCCGTGAATACGCAAACGGCCGCGAAGCGTACGTCGCGGGCGTGAACCCGAAGCGCGCCGGCGAAGATTTCGAAGGCATTCCCATCTACGCAAGCGTCGCTGAAGCCAAGGCTGAAACGGGCGCGACCGTGTCGGTGATTTACGTTCCGCCGGCTGGCGCTGCTGCGGCAATCTGGGAAGCGGTCGAAGCCGACCTGGATCTGGCAATCTGCATCACCGAAGGCATCCCCGTGCGCGACATGATGATGGTCAAGGACAAGATGCGTAAGGCCGGCAGCAAGACGCTGCTGCTGGGCCCGAACTGCCCTGGCCTGATCACGCCGGACGAAATCAAGATCGGCATCATGCCGGGCCACATCCACCGCAAGGCCCGCATCGGCGTGGTGTCGCGCTCGGGCACGCTGACGTACGAAGCCGTGGGCCAGCTGACCGCGCTGGGCCTGGGCCAATCGTCGGCAGTCGGTATCGGCGGCGACCCGATCAACGGTCTGAAGCACATCGACATCATGAAGATGTTCAACGACGATCCGGAAACGGACGCCGTGGTCATGATCGGTGAGATCGGCGGGCCGGACGAAGCCAACGCGGCTTACTGGATCAAGGGCAACATGAAGAAGCCGGTGGTCTGCTTCATCGCTGGTGTGACCGCGCCTCCGGGCAAGCGCATGGGCCACGCCGGCGCGCTGATCTCGGGCGGTGCCGATACCGCGCAGGCCAAGCTGGACATCATGGAAGAGTGCGGCATCAAGACCACCAAGAACCCGTCCGAAATGGGGCGGCTGCTGAAGTCGCTGATTTGATCAGGAGCGGCAACAATAGGGATGTAGAATACGAACCCGCGCGTGGTGCAGCCGAGGCAACCAAAGTCGCCGAGCACAAGATCGACCGTCCGATCCGTGGATCCTAAAGACACCAATGCTGTGGTGCTTTGGCTTGTCGGGCGTCTCGCTGAACTTGGCTGCCTACATTGCTCGCGCTAAACGAATCGGTCCGATTCCATGAGTGACGAGACTCTCATTCCTCCTCGAGACGATAAGCCCGTTCTTCACTACCCTTGTGGCGAAGCGCCCGCAGCCGGGACGGTCAGCGAAATTGCGCCGGGCGTGCTCTGGTTGCGCATGCCGATGCCGCTCGCGCTCAACCACATCAATCTATGGGCATTGCGTGACGGCAACGGATGGGCAGTCGTCGATACCGGCCTGCAAACCAGCGACACGGCAGCGGCTTGGCACAAACTGTTTGCCGACGGCGGTGCTTTGGCGCAAGTAAGACTGACGCGCGTCTTCGCCACGCACATGCACCCGGACCATATCGGCATGGCAGGGTGGCTCACGCGGAAGTTCGACTGCCGGCTTTGGATGACCCGCATGGAATATCTGATGTGCCGGGTCTTGGCCGCCGATAGCGGACGAGCCGCACCGGACGACGGCGTGCGCTTCTACCGGCAGGCGGGCTGGGACGACGACGCGATCGAGCTCTACAAGATGCGCTTCGGCGGCTTTGGCAAGTTCGTGCACGCGTTTCCGGATAGCTTCCGTCGGCTTGGCGACGGCGAGACCCTGAACATTGGTGAGCATTCCTGGCGTGTTGTAACCGGCAATGGGCACTCGCCGGAACATGCATGCTTCTACTGCGCCGAATCGAAACTATTGATCTCCGGCGACCAGGTATTGCCGCGGATCTCATCCAATGTCTCGGTCTTCCCGACCGAACCGGACGCCAACCCGATGGAGGACTGGTTAGCATCCCTCGACAAACTGCAGAAAATGATCCCCGACGACGTGGTCGTGCTGCCCGCACACAACGAGCCGTTCAGGGGACTTCACGAGCGCCTTGACTATTTGAGACGAAGCCACCATGCGACGCTCGACCGGCTAAGGCAGGCTCTGGTTCAGCCGAAGCGCGCAGTGGATGTATTCCCGCAGCTTTTCTCACGTCCGATCAGCTCGGCGGAGCCGGGCTTGCTCGGCATGGCCACCGGCGAGAGCATCGCACACCTGAATTACCTGTTGCACCGCGGCGAAGCTGAGATGGAACTTCGGTCCGACGGTTGCGCATGGTATCGCCTGAGCCGCTCGATCCATTGACGTGAGCGTCCGCAGATGGCTAAAGCGACCGCTCAGAAGATCGATTGACGGCAGGCGGGAGCGGCACAATGACACCTGTATTGCCGGCGGATGTCGTCGACGACTGTCATTCCGCTCGTGACATGCGGAATGAAATGGACAGACGGCAAGGAAACTGTCCATCTAGGCGAAAATCTAATGGACGCGACTTGATCTGTCGAACCATTGATTGTTGGGCCTCAAGCCTGTCCATTTTCACAATAGAACGGCAGCTTCGTGATTTTGGCGCCGAGCAGTGGAATCGCTACCGGCATCCGGGTCGCTTGTCCACCTATGCGCAAACGACTGCTGGCGAACGCGTTGTGTATTTCGAACAAAGCGACCACCTCGACGTCGATGCCGAAAGAGCCTGTGAGTTCGTAACCTGTTCGTTTGACTACGACCGGTATGCGCGCGTGCAGGCCCATGCAGGGATCGAATCGGCGCGTTTCTGGCTCAACGAAACGATCCTGACACTGCCTACCGGGAAGTCCCAGCGATATCAGGAGATGGCAGTGCGCGGGCAGTATTTCGCGCGCCTCGCCGAGCGTCTGAACCTGACGCCGGCGGAAGTGGATCAGTACCTGATTAGCCATGCGGTCAAGGAAGTGCAGCAGCTCGATCTCTTCTCGATGGCCGCGTGAACGGTCTCATCTCATTCACCCTTGCGGGGCACGCCCTCGCAAGGGGCTGCTCCGCGCATCCATCTGGAGTAGCTTATGTACCTTGAAGCAGCTGAACCCGGCATGCCGGTTCACCAGCGCAACGCTCATGTGGACGAAGGCCTGCTCGTCCGTGTCGGTATCCCGCACAGCGGCGGCCGACTCGCATACCACGCGTTCAATGAAGGCTACGCGGGTATGGTCTCCGCTTCTGCCTTCTGGGATCCCAAAACCGGTCGCTTCCGCATCCCTGAAGCGACGGACCTCACGGAAATCGATTTCGCGCTGGATAGCGCGGGATTTACCGCAATGCGGCACTTTCAACTGAAAGGACGCCAGCAGGGAATCGCTAACGTATATCCTTGGAGCTTGGAGCAGTTCGTGGAACTTGCAGCCTTTTCCGGTGCAGCATGGTATGCACAGCCAGACCTTTGCTGCGAACCGGCTATTGCACCTGACCAGGAAGCAATCGACTATCGCATTAACGCGACGGCAACGCTCCTGGAGGCGACGCTGCGTGTCGTGTATGCGTGGCAGGATGAACTGTCGAAGACAATGAGCGCGGCCGCGGTCCAAAATGCCGTTCGCATTCCCGTAGGTGTGGCCCAAGGCTGGACGGTCGACGACTAGAGGCGCAGCATCGATCTCATGATGCAGGTGTGGGAGCGATGGATGCCCTGGATCGCTCCCCCCGTTCTGATTGGCCTCGGCTCCGTCTGTCGACGCCACCTGACCGATCCCCGGCACGGGCTGTTTGCGATACTGGAGGGGCTGGAGGGGCATCTTCCAGTTGGGGCGCGCGTCCACTGCTTCGGCGTCAAGGGGCAGGCCTTATCGAGGGTCAAAATGTATCCCTGGGTGGCGAGTGTAGACTCGATGGCCGCCGACTATTCGGCGCGGGTGAAGGCCCGACAGGCTGGGATCTCCAACACGATTGCGCACCGCGCGGCAGAAGTGAATCGCTGGATGGCGGCCGCCTCACGGCATGCTGCACCTGCCACTGGCGACCAGTTCCGTCTTGGCTTCAACGTCTGAAGGCAGCATCCATTTTCTCGATACCAGCCCGCGCGTTCTCACGAACCGCGGGCTTTCTTTCTTTTTGGGCATCGGCATTATTGCGCCGTGCTTGTTGCATGCTTTCTCGATAGATAGCTGGCTGCAACACTTCCTTGCTATCGCAGAGCCGCAGCTATTTCCTTCGGGACAGGAACAGGTTTCGCGTGTGCGGTATGGACGCGTGCCCGCCCGGCGATGACGGAGTCCGTGCGGATTGCAACGCGTTCTGAGAACCTGCATCGGCCCGTCGCGACATGGGTGGCGTCGTACGGATTGCCGCGCGCGATGTAGTCATGGATGTCGACTTCAATGGCGAATAGGGCCAACGTCTCGCCGTCCTCAACGACGAGCCTGATTGCGTTTAGCGCCACGCCGCGTAGATAGACATCCAGGATGCGGTTCAGCACGCGGTCCCGAACGATCGAAGAATTCAGCGGACTTTGATGGTCCGGGTTGACGTGGCGCAGTTGAATGATCCCAAATCGTTCGGGCGCTTCAGTGAATGCGATCCGGAATTGAAGGGCACATGGCCGCGCAGATTCGTCGGGATAGGTCAGATCTAAAAATGCTGTCCGGTAGGGCATGCCACGCTCCGCTCGAAGGTTGCGCCGGTCGGGATGATCCGGCACAACCCAGCCTACGGAGCAGCGCGCAAAGTCAAGGCGCTGCAGAAGCGCACGGCCATTCGCCGAACTGTCCAAAGATGCGACACGCAGCAGCCGCTTCGAGGCGGAGCCGGACATGTCCGGCTGGCTTCGGCCACTTTCTGCCACTCGCCTGAGCAATGCAGTCGTCACTCGAACGGCTGGTCCACTTCGAAACCCGCCCGATGCGCGTGCGGCGGCTGCCGTCGCTTTGCCGACATTCACACACCGACGCCCGTCGATGTCGACTATCGCTATCAATGAATGGTTTTTCCGACCCGCACGGGAACAGATTCAGCGGGACATTGTGCCCAAGTTGCCGGGATTTCTCGGACAGAGTGCGGTCATCCAGACAACAACTGATCTTATTGCCACTCTTCCCCGGCATATCGGCAATACACTCGCACACGTCAATGACCTTGCGATTCATTCGTCTTCGATTCCGGTGGAGGGTTTTGCCGGGCGGCAGCACTGGCACACGAGATATCACCACAAAGCAGGCAATCGCTGGTTGCGTGAGACAGTGGCCCAGTTGTTCGCGCAGTTCGCCGCTGAGACGTCGCTCAGGGTTTCCAGAGCGCGAACTCGCCGTGCGCGAGCTCCTGCTTGAGAAAATCGATGCACACGCGCACCTTCGCCGATTGCGCCGCGCGCGCGGCCGACATCGCCCATACGTCCGCCGGTTGTTCCCATGCGGGCAGCACGCGCTCGAGCGTGCCTTGCGCAAATGCTTGAGCCACATACGACTGCCCGACCATAACGATGCCGTGACCATCGCGGGCCCATCCCAAGACGACGTCGCTGTGATTCGAAGCGAGCGGACCAGTGACTTTTACCGTGCTCCAGCCCCCTGGCCCGAGAAGACGCCACACGCCGAATGGCTCGTCACGTTCACGAAAGACGAGGCAGTCGTGCTGGGCGAGTTCGTCGACGCTCTTCGGCCGGCCATGCGCGTCGAGGTAGCCGGGCGCCGCGCACAGCACACGGGGACTGACGGCAATGTGATGCGCGATCAGCCCCGGTTCCTGTGCCGCGCCTACGCGGATGTCAAGATCAAAACCCTCGTCGACGATATTGACGCGTCGATCGACCAGTTCCAGCCAGATTTCGAGTTCGGGATAGCGCTTCTTCATCAGCGACACAATCGGCGCAATGTGACTGCGCCCGAGCCGCTGGCTCGAACTGATACGCAGCGCCCCCCTGGGATTTACCCGCAGACTGGACAGATCGTCGCGCATCGCATCGACGTCCTGGAGGATCGCGCGCGCCCAGCGATTGACCGTTTCGCCATCGGTCGTGAGCGACACCCGGCGTGTCGTGCGGTGGAGCAGTTTCACCCCGAGGGTCTTTTCCAGCAAAGCGATGCGCTTGCTGACGTGGGTCTGCGAATTGCCGAACTCGTGGGCCGCTGCGACGAAACTCAGTCGCCGCGCGACTTCGCAAAACAGGCGGAGATCTCCGAGCATCGGTTCATTAAGCATGATGTGGTGATTATGGAGTGCAAGATCGGATAATAATAGTTCGAATGTGCGATAGTAACCTTCGATCATGCTTTGAAAACGGAGACAAGCATGATCAATGGGAATACCGGGCTCGTCGCCCACATCGGCTATCCGACGCACGCCTTCAAGTCGCCGATGATCTACAACCCTTACTTCGAACAAGCCGGCATGAATGCCGTCGTCGTACCGATGGGCTGCACGCCGGAGCATTACCCGACCTTCCTCCGTTCGATCTTCACGCTCGAGAACATCCGCGGCGCGCTCGTCACGATGCCGCACAAGGTGACGACCGTTGGCTTGCTCGACGACGTCACGCCCACGGTGAAGATCGCCGGATCGTGCAACGCGGTGCGACGGGCGGACGACGGACGCCTCGTGGGTGACATGTTCGATGGTGAAGGGTTCGTGCGGGGAGTCCGACGCAAGGGGTGCGAGCTCGAAGGCGCGCGCGTGCTCGTCGTGGGCTGCGGTGGAGTGGGATCTGCGATCGCCGCATCTCTGGCCGCGGCGGGCGTGGCATGGCTGGGCCTCTTCGATGCGCGGGCCGAATCGGCGCAGGGCCTGAAAGAGCGTCTCACAACGCATTACCCGCGGCTCGAAGTCACGACGGGCAGCAACGATCCGGCAGGTTACGACCTCGTCGTGAATGCAACGCCGATGGGCATGAGCGACGGTGATCCACTACCGGTAGATGTAGAGCGCATCGCGCCGGACACCTTCGTCGGCGAAGTCGTGATGAAGAACGAAATGACGGCATTTCTGAAGGCCGTACAGGCCCGCGGCTGCCGCTTCCAGGTTGGCTCGGACATGCTGTTCGAGCAGATTCCTGCTTACCTCGAATTCTTCGGCTTTCCGACGACAACTCCGGAAGTGCTGCGTTCTGTCGCGAAGCTGAGCTACTGAACCCCATTAAAAGCAAGGAGATGGTATGACGACGATACCCCGATTCGGCTGGTGTGGACCACTTCAGAACGCCGCACTGATGAAAGAGGCCGGGCTCGATTACATCGAGGCGCAACTCGTGCCGATGAAGCTCGAAGACGATGCGGCGTTCGAGGATGCCAAAGCACGCATCGGCGATTTACCGTTGCCTGCGCTGGCGTTCAGCTACCTGTTTCCGCACGATGCGCGCATCGTCGGGCCCGAAAAGGACGAGCGGCGCAATCGCGCGTATTTCGATCGCGTCGTCGAATTGATGACGATGGCACGCGCACGGATCGTCGTGCTCGGTAGCGGTTGGACGCGCAACATGCCCGATGGCTGGTCGCGAGCCCAGGCGGAAGACGAATTCCTGACGACGCTTTCATGGTGCGCCGATGCGTTGCGAGGCACGGGCGCGACGCTTGTCATCGAGCCACTGAATCGCAAGGAATCGAATCTGGTGAACAGCGTCGGCGACGGCGCGCGGCTCGCAAAGCTGCTGGGGCGCGGCGAAGTGCGCGGTCTCGCGGATTTCTATCACATGGATGAAGAAAGCGAGCCGCTCGATGAGCTTCAGGCGCACGGCGAATGGCTCGCGCATATCCATCTCGCGGACACGGGTCGTCTGAATCCCGGTACTGGCACCTACGACTATCCGACGTTCTTCGGCAACCTCAAGGCGTGCGGATACGACCGACTGCTGAGCGCCGAATGCGGCTTCAAAGGAGAACCGCTCGCATCGATGCGCGAGAGCGTTGCGTTCATGCGGCGTGCGTGGAACGACGCCTGAGCATTTCATCAAATCATCGAAGGGGCCGGTACAGGCCCGCAACCCTCGAAGGAGGAGACACACCATGCAAGCTGATTCCCTCGGCAATGCGGCCGCCGATCGCGCGGCCGACAAGGCGACGCGCCGCCTGATCCCCTTTCTGCTGTTGATGTACGTGCTCGCATTTCTTGATCGCGCGAACGTCGGATTTGCGAAGCAGGCGCTGCACGATGTCGTCGGCATCTCCGATGCAGCGTTCGCGTTCGGCGCAAGTATCTTCTTTGTCGCTTACGTGTTGCTCGAAGTGCCGAGTAATCTCGCGCTTCACAAGGTCGGCGCTCGCCTGTGGATGTGCCGCATCATGGTGACATGGGGGCTCGTGTCGGCGGCGACGATGTTCGTCAAAGGCCCGACGAGCTTCGTGGTGCTGCGCTTTCTGCTCGGCGCATGTGAAGCAGGCTTTTTCCCGGGCGTGATCCTCTACCTGACCTACTGGTTCCCGGATGCGCGTCGCGCGAAGGCAATGGGTCTGTTCTACTTTGGCGCGCCGCTCGCGTTTATGTTCGGCTCACCGTTGTCCGGTTTTTTGTTGCGCTTCGACGGCGTGCTCGGCCTGCACGGCCACCAATGGATGTTCATGCTCGAAGGCCTCGCAGCAGCAGCTGTCGGCGTGTGGGCGTATTTCTATCTCGACGACAAACCCGCCGATGCAACATGGCTGGACGTCGACGAAAAGCGCGAACTCATCGCCACGCTAGCTGCCGAAGACGCCGCGAAGGCGTTGCACAGTCCGCATAGTCTGGGCGCTGCTCTCGCTAATCGCACCGTGCTTTATTTCGGTCTGGTGTTTTTCCTGATCCAGATGGGCGTGTCGGTGGTGGTGTTCTATCTGCCAACCTTCATCGGCAAATTGCTGGGCACGGGTCCGAACACACTGGTCGGTCTGGTGGTTGCGATTCCCTGGGCATGTGCGCTTGTCGCAACCTACGCCGTGCCAAAGGCCGCCGGACGTACCGGTCGTTTGACGCTCTTCGGCTGTGTAAGCCTCGCTGTCGCCGCTTTCGCGATGTTCGCGTCGGCCGGCGCCTCGCCGGTCATCTCGGTAGTCGCGCTGTGCATCGCCGTCGCGGGACTTTGGGCCGTGCAACCGATTTTCTGGACGATGCTCACGAACTGCGTCGGTGGAATCGCTGCCGTGTCGGGCGTCGCTATGGTGAACACAATCGGCAACGTCGGCAACTTTGTGTCGCCGAATATCAAAGCTTGGGCCGATGCAAGCTTTGGATCGAATGTCGCCGGGCTCATTGTGCTGAGCGTCGTTGCGCTACTGGCGGCCCTTCTTTTTGTTGGGGCACGCGGTGCTGCACGTCGCCAGGGGCTGGTCGACGATAGGGCCGTCGTTTGAGGCGGCGTGGGCTGTGACCCGCAACGTCTTGACAGGGAATGGCCGAGGACTTGCCAGCGGGGAGAGCGTGCGAATGGCCGTTCCGGCCTGCAACCGGTCGTACCCTTGCATTGGCTAGAAGGGCCGTTGTGGGTCGCGTGCCGCCGACCATCGTTCGCCCGCTGCACGATCTGGATATGCGATTCGCATGAGTCGCCGATCGGCCGAGATGGAATGGACACCGCCCTCCCTTCGGGGAGGTGGGCATGAATGAGGGCCTCAAGAACCGAACGGCATCAATGTGCCAAAGTGGAGTTGCGACACAACCACTTGAGGAACGGAGGCCCCAAATGAATGCTACGACGTACGGACTGGATGTTGCAAAGCGGGTGTTCCAGTTGTACTGGGTCGACGCCCAAACCGGCGAGATTGCGAATCGGCGTTTTGGCCGCGATGATCTGATCGCGTTTCTGGCTCAGCGTCCCGCCGGGCGTGTCGCTCTTGAAGCGTGCGGGAGCGCTCACTGGTGGGCACGTAAAATTCAGGCACTGGGACACGAGGTCGTGTTGTTGCACGCGCAGTTTATCCGGCCCTTTGTGCAAACGAACAAGACCGACGCGGCGGATGCGAAGGCGATATGGACTGCCGTTCAACAACCTGGAATGCGCACCGTCGCAGCGAAGACAGAAGACCAGCAAGCGATGCTGAGCTTGCACCGAATGCGTTCGAAACTCATCAAGTTTCGAACAATGCAGGTGAACCAACTCCGTGGGTTTCTCTACGAATTTGGCGTGACGTTTCGGACAGGACGTGCGGCAGGGCTTGCCGAGGTAAGGCAGCGCATGGCGGAATTGGAAGATGCACTTCCAGCATCGATCATGCTTGATCTGCAAGACCAGTTACGACGCATCAACGCGCTTGAGGATGATATCGATCAACTCGAGAAGCGCATTGGTGCCTGGCAGAAACAGGAAGTGGCATGTCGCGCGATTTCCGGCGTGCCCGGCATCGGCAGGCTCACCGCAACGGCCCTGGTAGCAACAATCGGAGACGCGAGGACCTTCAGGTCAGGACGTGAATTCGCTGCGTTCCTCGGTCTTGTTCCGCGGCAAAGCGGTACGGGCGGGAAGATTCGATTGGGCTCCATCTCGAAGCGAGGCGATCCCTATCTGCGCACGCTGCTGATGCACGGAGCGCGCTCCGTCCTGTGTCACACGAAGGCACCCACAGCGTGGCAGAAAGGAATTCAGGAGCGGCGACCCGCCAACGTGGCAGCCGTCGCTCTGGCGAACAAGATCGCACGAACTGCCTGGGCCATACTGGCCCACGAGAGCAATTACGAAGCGAATCACGTCAGTGTAAGACCAGCTTGACCGTATGAGACTTTGAGACCTTGATGAACCAGTAGGTTGCTATGGTTGATTCTCCGTGATGGCAAAACAGGTCGGACCGCAGGAGTGCAAACCTGAACACAGCCTTGTGCCTGAAGCACGCGGCCGAGATGAGGACACTCCTGGCGCATTCCATCAGGGCTCGCGGCTTCGGCCTGCGTAAAGCCGGATATAAGACCGCAGCCGATACCTCGTTACGGCATCACATCAAGATCGACTTGGCAAACCGGGCGGTGTCCATAGTGTGCTACGAATGCAAGCGCAGCGGTTGCGTGAGCAATGCTTTGTTGAAGATGAGGGCGGACCCCTCGAAGTCGGCTTGCAGGAGTTGGCTTCAAATCACCTCAAGCTGCGCGGGTAAAGAGTCCGCGTGGTAAGCGTTGAGAAAAAGGCAGAGAGAAATTCTGTCAGATGAGTGCTGGTGAGACGAATGCGAGTGAACCACTGATGACGTGTCGAAACCCCATGATGACGCCAAAACCGGGGGGTACGGATGCCCCGGGACAAGGGCAGACGGAGCCTGTTGACGGGCTGTCTGGCGTCCGGCATGAAGGTGGCGTGACGCCAGCGCAGGCTTCAATGAGGAACGCAGGAACCTGTCGTCGCGATGCGAAGGGAGAAGCTCAAGCAGGCAGCCCCTGCAAGAGCCTGAGTACCGATGCGCGGCACAGGGGCGGAGTCGTCCGTAGTAGGGAGGAAGGCCCTGTAATGGGGCTGGACCGAAGGGGCGACGTTGCCCGGCAAGACGAGGCAGACAACCGGCAACGGGAGGATCTGTCTCGGCATGCCAAACCGTTTGATATTTCCAAGCGTGAAGTGTGGGAGGCCTACAAGAAGGTCAAGGCCAACCGGGGCGCTGCTGGAGTCGATCGGCAGACGATCGAGGAGTTCGATTCGAGGTTGGCTGACAACCTTTATAAACTCTGGAATCGACTGGCCTCGGGAAGTTATCAACCTCCACCGGTTAGACGTGTGGAGATTCCGAAGGCAGGTGGCGGTGTGCGACCGTTGGGGAGACCGACCGTCGCGGACCGGGTGGCTCAGATGGTGGTCAAACAGCGTCTTGAGCCACAACTGGAACCGCGCTTCCATCCCGACTCTTACGGCTACCGGCCGGGCCGGTCGGCACATCAGGCAGTGGCCATGGCGCGTGTGCGTTGTTGGCAATACGACTGGGTGCTTGATCTCGACATCAAGGGGTTCTTCGATTCCATCGATCACGCCTTGCTGATGAAGGCGATACGGCATCACACGAAGTGCAGGGTGACGCTTCTGTACATTGAGCGGTGGCTTCGGGCTCCGGTCAGTCTGGCAGACGGCACTACGCAGCCGCGGGACGCTGGCACACCGCAAGGCGGAGTCATCAGTCCGTTGTTGGCCAATTTGTTTCTGCACTACGTGTTCGACGAATGGATGCGCCGCACCTATCCGGGCGTGCCGTTCGAACGTTATGCCGATGATGTAGTTTGCCACTGTCGCACCATGGCGGAGGCAGAGGCGCTTAAGGCAGCCTTGGAGCAGCGGATGGCGCAGTTCTCACTTGCCTTGCATCCGCAGAAGACGAAAGTCGTCTACTGTCGCGATGACAATCGGAGGGAGCGCTTTAGCGTTCATCAGTTTGACTTCCTGGGCTTCTGCTTCCGACCGCGCTTCGCAAGATCGCGCACCGGTACGGTGTTCGTGAGCTTCCTGCCCGCGATCAGCCGAAAAGCTGCCAAAGCCATTCGCCAGACAGTGCGTCGATGGCGACTGCATTGCCGACACACCGTGGAATTGCCGGACCTGGCGCAGGAGATCAACCCTGTGCTCAAAGGGTGGCTGCAATATTATGGCCGCTTCTATCGTTCGGCGCTGTACGCGGTGTTCGATTCGTTGGATCAGTACCCGGTGCGGTGGGTGCGCAGGAAATACAAGCGCCTAAAGGATAAAGTGACTCGGGCACGGGAACTGGTGGTCAAGATAAGACATCAGCGGCCGGGTCTGTTTGCTCACTGGATTCTGGCGCAGAACGGTGGGCAATAGGAGCCGGATGAATTGAGAGATTCACGTCCGGTTCTGAGAGGGCCTGCGGGTGCGATTCCCGCGGGCTACTCACCTAAGGCCGTGTGAAAACGTAAAAGTACTCGGTTTTCGAGTGTCGCTTTACCCTTCTCAACGCACCGCCAAGCCAACACAGCGCGATCTGGAGGGTCGTCTTTCCCGAACTCCGCGTTTAGCCTGCGTTTTCACACGGCCTCGGCCAGGAGCCGACTGTCGGCCTCACCCACCAGGTCGTCGACAAACGCAACGGCTCCGTCTTCATTGACGTGACCGCGTGAACTAAACAAGCGACGAGGATCGCGCCTTCCTCCCGGCCATAGACCAAATGTCGAACGCCTCTTCGTCGCGCTTTTATGAGCGCGAGCAGATGCAGCGAACTGAATTTTTGCTCTTCTCGAGACTGGCAGCGTCCTGTACGGCGCGTCTCGTCGGATCATGGGTGATCGGTGTTGCGCTTGATCGGCGCTGCTGAATCGCGGAATACCCTAACTTTTTCGACGTCCGCCGATTCCTAAATTAATTTCAACCTGAACGCCGCGGTATCCTAACGCGACGAAAGGTTCCGCTAACATAAGGAAGAGCGCAGTCGACTCGGGAGATGGTGATGACCGCGTCAACGGTAATCCGATCGCGCTGGTTCGCGATGCTGCTGCTCCTGGCGTCGACGCTGGCGCCGCTGCAGCCCGCTCACGCTGAGGGTCCCCTTGCACGCGAAGTGAACGGGGTTACGTTCGACCAGTTCATACAGAAGACGCTTGAGGACTATGGGGTACCTGGGGCGGTTGTCGTCGTGGCGAGCGACGAGGGCACTGAGTTCCTGAAGGGGTACGGCGTGCGTCGTCGTGGCGAAACGGCGCCGGTCGACGGGGATACACGATTTCAGCTCGCGTCCATGAGCAAGTTCATCGCCGCGACGTCGGTCGGAGCACTCGTCGATCGGGGCGTGGTTTCCTGGGACGCACCTGTCAGGACTTTTTCGCGTGACACCGTACTCGCGGAGCCTTACGCCACGCAGAACGTCACATTGCGCGATTTCTTCGCACATCGTACCGGGCTGCCGGCCTACACAGACGACCTGCTTCCCCAACTCGACTACGGCCCTGACGAACTGCTGCACCGCGCGCGCTTCCAGCAATTCGACCATAGCTTCCGGTCGCGATGGGCCTATTCGAACTACGGCATCTTTCTCGGGCAGTACAGCGCATCGCGGGTTGCCGGGATGAGCCCCCCACAATTGCTGTCGAACATGATGCTCGTGCCGCTAGGCATGACGCGAAGTGGTCCGGTACAGGCGGAACTTTTCAAGGACGATAATCGCGCCACGGCTCATAACATCGACGGCTCGATCATGCCCTACGAGAACGTCGACAAATTCAGCGGTGCGGGCGCCATAGTTTCGACAGGCCGCGACATCGGACGCTGGATGACGATGTTGCTCGGGCAAGGCACATTCGACGGCAAGCCGATTCTGAGCAAGGAAACCGTGACGGAAATCTTCGCGGCGAGCATGGTGCAAGGCGTTGGTGGTCCGCTGAACGATCCCAATGACTCGTCCGGGCTGGGCTGCGAGAGCTATCACTTCCTTCGCTGGCGCGTAATCGAGAAAAATGGCGCGCTGAATGGCATGCGCACCATCGTCACGCTGATTCCGGAGCGTCGCCTTGGCATCGCAATCTTTGCCAACAAGCAGGTGACGGTATTTCCGGAGGCCGTCCGTGCGGAGTTTCTCGAGCGCGTGCTCGCGCCGTCAGGGCAGGACTTGCAAAGGCAGATTCACGAAGAGCAAAAAGGCTGGTTTGCGCTTCTCGATGTGCCCAAACCTCCGGCCGATGCCAAGCCGCTCGCGCGCGACCTTGACGCTTTCACGGGCCTCTTTGTCAGTCCGCTGTATGGGTCGCTTGCCGTGATACGCAACGGCGAAACCCTTGCAGTGAAAATCGGCGCCCATGATTTTCCAGGGAGGTTGACGCATTGGTCCGCTGACTCGTTCCTGATCACGTTTGAGAATCCCGATATACCGCCGGGCCTCCTCACGTTTGCTTTCAAGGGAGGCGATCCACACGCCACCGGCTTTGACGGCAGCAAGGTTCCGAATGCCTTCACGACCGATTACGGGCATTTCGATCGCGCCGAATAGTGGGGAAGGCGATGCGTCGCAGAGATTTAACGTAGTTGGTTTCTAAACGACCGCTGCGAGGCGAATCGAAGGGCCGAAGAGGGTCAGGTGCCGAAAATTCGCTGGGGCGCGCCGCGCCCGACCATGAACTTCGGCAACCGGCCACTTTCTGCCGGTCGCAAAGGCGACTCAGTCGTCACGTGAATGGCTGGTCCACTCCGAAATCCACCCAACGCTCAGTGCGCGCTCCTGTTCGTTGGCCGGCGTTACGTGCACAGCAAGCAGTTGCCCCAACGTGTCGGCCGCCATGTGGACTTTGCTGCCGCGTTTGCGTTTGTAGCCGTCGTAACCGGCACGAGGCTCGCTCTCGCAGGTCGACTGCAGGGTACGCCCATCGAGAATGACCGCGCTGGCTTGACCGCGGCGGTCCTGCGCGATCCGGATGATCGAACGTGGGTCATTCGCCATGGCCTCGAAACAGCCCGCATGGATCCAGCGCTGCGTCTGCTGGTAGCCCATTCCCCACGGTGGAAAGTCATTGTGCAACAAACGCCACAGCGCACCCGCGCGCACGATCCAGCGCAGCGCGTTGGACATATCGCGCAGTCCGTAGCGGCGCTGCGGTGCGTCTTTGCTCATCAAGGTCACATAAGGAGCAGCGAAGTGCCATTGTTCATCCGATACATCCGTTGGGTAGGGCCTGCGTTTTGTCATCCCACCAGGATTCCGGATCTGGCCGAAAGTGCCTTCTAGGCGCGTCGCTTACGGCGTGACGACTATGAGCGTCTGTGCGTTACCATCATCAATCGGGTGGCTGGGGTATGGAAAAGAACTGGCCCACCATCTTGTCGACCGGAATGGTGGGCCAGTTCTTATAAGTGCAAGTAAGCAAGATCGCCGAGCGGTAGGCGGCCAATACCACCCGCCACTCAAGCGCGAGCGTATCAGGGTAATTTGAACGTCGCGTTCTAGTCGGCCTTGACGAACGGATGACCCGCGTCCGATGACCCACTCGCCGCACCGCCGACACCCGTCGCCGCGTGCTGCGCAGCCACCTTAACTTCAGCAGCCTCGATATCTGTTGGGTAATAGGGATCGTCGCCTCGAGCCGGATTGTAGCCAGCCTTTTCAATCTGGATCAATTCGGCTCGCACCTGCGCACGGGTAACGGGCTGGTTCGCCTGGGCGAACACTGCAACGGGAGCCGCAAGGGCGGCTGCGACCACAACGGTTTGAATCAGGGGCTTCATGATAGCTACCTCCAAGGTTTCATTTCGTCCTGCTACGAACAAAGCTGTTCGTAATCAGTAAATTTTGAATAGGACCGGCCAGTTACCCTTCCTTTTCAACGTTGCAACAAGAGGATCGGGTGGATGAAATTATTGTTCGAGCCCGTTATGTCTCTGTTTCAGCCAATCGCGCCTTTTGTTACAGCTGAAACCGGCGCTGCTCAATACGTTTCAGTTGCAATCTCAAGGCTCGAATCTGAAATGTGCGGATCACCGCTCGCCGGTCAAATACCAGTCATTGGGCAGGGCTGTCGAGAATCGGAAACGACGCCCGCCCGACTCGGGTGCCGTTGCAGTCAAGCGGCGTTTAGTTTTTCGACGGGCCGGATAGGGCGTCGCAATTGGATAGTTAAAGGAACGCAGATGAATCGCAGGGAAATGATGCAATCCACCCTTCTTGCCTCGGTGGCGCTTGCCGGCACAAGAGCGTTTGCACAATCGGCTGGTGCGGGTGCATCGGCATCCGCGTCGGTGGCGGGTTTCCGCCAGGAAACTGACAGTATGGGCATCGTCAATGTGCCTGCCGACAAACTGTGGGGTGCGCAAACCCAACGCTCCCTTGAGCACTTCAGCATTGGCCCCGATCTGATGCCTAGGGAGATGGTCACCACCTATGCGATCCTGAAGAAGGCAGCGGCCAACGTCAATTACTCGGAGAAGCGGCTCACTGACCAGCAGCACGACCTGATCGTCAAGGTCTGCGACGAAATCATCGACGGCCAGCACGCCGACATGTTCCCGCTGCACGTATGGATGACCGGCAGCGGCACGCAGTTCAACATGAACGTGAACGAGGTGATCTCCAACCGCTGTTGCCAGATCGCGGGCACGCCGCTCGGCAGTCATACGCCGGTTCATCCGAACGATCACGTGAACATGTCTCAGTCGTCCAATGACTCTTTTCCGACCGCCATGTACATGGCCGCGGCGATCAACGTGAAGCGCCGCCTGATGCCCGCCGTAGCGAACCTGCGGGATTCCATCGGCGCGAAGGCGAACGAATGGATGGACATCGTCAAAATCGGTCGCACGCACATGCAGGACGCAACGCCGATCACGCTCGGTCAGGAGTGGTCCGGCTACGAGGGCATGCTGACCGACAACCTCGAACGGCTCGACGATGCGCTGAAGGGTACCTATCGCCTTGCCTTGGGGGGGACTGCTGTAGGCACCGGCCTGAATACCACGCCGCAATTCGCGCCCGCTGTCGCAGCGGAGATTGCGCGCCTCACGAACCTGCCGTTCGTGACCGCTCCGAACAAGTTCACCGTGCAGGGCGCTCACGATGCGCTGATTCACCTGTCGGGCACAATGCGCACGCTGGCGGTTTCGCTTTACAAGATCGCTAACGACATCCGGTTGATGTCGTGCGGGCCTCGTGCCGGCTTCGCAGAACTGATCATTCCGGAAAACGAGCCCGGCTCGTCGATCATGCCCGGCAAGGTCAACCCCACGCAGGCGGAGGCGCTCGCGATGGTGGCCGCGCATGTGATGGGCAGCGACGTTTCCACGGGAATCGGCGGCGCAAGCGGATACCTGGAAATGAACGTGTACAAACCGCTGATCATTTTCGACATCACGCACTCGATCACGATCATGACGGACTCCAGCAGGAACTTTCGCAAGTTCCTCGTGGAAGGCACAAAGCCGAATCTGAAGAAGATCAAGGAGTACGTGGACCGCTCGTTGATGCTCGTCACTGCGCTGTCGCCGGTTATCGGTTACGACAAGGCTTCGAAGATCGCGCACTACGCGTACGACAATGACCTCACGCTGAAGGAAGCGGCACTCAAGCTAAATTACGTTAGCGAAGCGGACTTTGACCGGATCGTCGATCCGCGCAAGATGGTGGCGGCTTACGTTGCGCACAAATAGAGCGCGGCGTATCAGCGATGTCGTTCACCAGCGGGAGCCCGACTCGGACTGGATGATGCTCGGGCTTCCGCCGTCAGGAAATGAAGATGGAATCAGTGAAAGCGCATCCGGCAATCGCGATACTGCTCACGTTGTGCGGCGGATTTCTCGATGCGTTCACATTTGTCGGTCACGGCCGCATATTTGCGAATTCGATGACGGGAAACATCGTGGTGACGGCGGTCAGTCTCGCCGCCGAAAACCGCGGCGCAGCACTTGCGCATCTAGTGCCCCTTGGCGGATTTGCTGTTGGGGTGTTTGGCGCGCACCTGTTGCGTCTGGCTGCTTCACGAGACGAGTCGCTTTCAGCCATCGTTGCGCTGCTGCTCGAAGCTGTGTTCCTCTTCGCCGCCGCAATAGTCGGCATGCCGCAGCTATTGCTGATACCGGGAATCTCATTCGTTGCCGCTTTGCAGACGACCATTTTCACGCATTCCGGCACACAGCCTTACTCGTCGGTGATGACGACAGGGAACTTGCTGAGGACCTTGCAAGGTTTCTTTCGATCGACGATACCGCGGCGCGATTTCGCGGGAATACGCAGCGCAGCTGTGCTCGCAACAATATGTTTCTGCTTCGCCTGCGGTGCTACGGCGGGTGCCGTCGCGACGCAACGGTTTCACGATGTCGCGTTGCTCGGCCCTTCGTCCCTCGCGTTCATCGCACTGATTTGCCTTGTCGCGCTGAAAACCCGCAATTGCAGGCAAGAAGCTTGACGTTACATATACGGGCTACCAGCCCAATTTCCGGTTCGCCACAACGACCGCATTTTTAAGGAGCATTGTCATGGGATCGCTGAGTATCTGGCATTGGTTGATTGTTTTGGTCATCGTTTCTCTGGTCTTTGGAACGGCGAAGTTGCGAAATATCGGCTCCGACGTTGGCTTTGCGGTGAAGGGCTTCAAGGATGGAGTCAAAGAAGCCGAGTCACTTTCGCGAAGCGCAGACGCGGAGCTCTCAGGTGAGCGCGGCGGACTCGGCCATTGATCTTCGGCGACGCTTCGTTGCCCGCCGTTTCACCATTTTGGAGAGCAGTCGATGTTAGACGTAGATTTTTCGAAATTGCTGTTGATCGCGGCGGTCGCAGTCGTCGTGCTTGGGCCCGAACGCCTGCCGCTTGCTGCGCGCGCGTTGGGTGTCCTCATTGGGCGTTCGCGGCGATACCTCGACGATCTCAGGTCGCAGGTCACCGAGGATCTCGAGCTCGGGCAACTGCGCGCAATGAAATCGCAGATCGAGTCGGGCGTACAGGAATTCGCCGCGCTCGCGGACCGAGGTGGGTCGCTCGCGCGCAACGCCGTGACTTTGCTGGACGCGGACACGTCAGAGACCCCGATGGCCGCTCTACCCGAGCACGATCAAGCGGTTAGGCGCGCGCGGCTATCACGTCGTGCAACGGAATCATGGCGTGCGAATGCACCTACGACAGGCGCAGGCGATGGGCACCCTCCGCGCCGGAACCGCCGACACATCGGTGCTGCGCAGCCGCGTCCGCTACGCCATGCGGCCGCCAGAAGAAGGAACCGCATCCTGATGGGAATCGCCCGGTGACAGCGGGAAACGCAAAAGGTGACACACGATGAGCAGTACACGAAAACTCCCGTACGGAGCCGATGAGAAAGCCGTCCAAACCGACCAGCCGTATATGACCCATATCGTGGAGCTGCGCCGGCGTTTGATGAGAGCAGCCGCAGCGGTCCTCGGGGCTTTCGTGGGACTCGTCTACTGGGCGCCGGAGATCTTCCGCCTCGTGGTGCGGCCTCTGGCCGACAACCTGCCACAAAACGGCAAGCTCATCGTCACGGACGTGACGGGCTCGTTCTTTGTGCCGATGAAAGTCACGATGATGGTGGCATTCGTCGTCGCGTTGCCGGTCGTGTTGCACGAGTTGTGGTCGTTTGCGGCGCCGGGCCTCTACAGGCATGAAAGGAAGCTCATCGCGCCGCTCGTGGTCTGCAGCTATGTACTGTTTCTCGCCGGGATGGCCTTTTCATATTTCCTCGTATCTCCCGCGATCCTTCATCTGATGGCGCACTATAACGCGCCGCTCGGCGCTCAGATGATGACGGACATCGACCATTACCTGCGCTTTACCGTTCGCTTGTTCATCGCGTTCGGCGTGGCTTTCGAGGTGCCGGTCGTCATCGTCGTGCTGGTCCGCAGTGCGCTCGTGGATATCGCCAAATTGGAGCAGATTCGTCCTTACATAATCGTCGGCGCGTTCGTCGTCGCCGCAGTCGTGACACCGCCCGATGTCGTATCGCAGTTGCTCCTTGCCGGCCCACTCGTGCTCCTTTACGAGCTCGGGATCGTGGCAGCAAGGATGTTTGGCAGCATCGGGAAATCGGCTGACCAGTGACGCGCAGGCAGGTCGATGGCGCACTCAGGCCAATTCGTGAAAACCGTAAAGGATCGATTGTGGAAGATCGAAAAAGGGTGTTGGTGATGGAGGACGACACGTCAATGCGGGCGCTGCTCTCCCTCGCCTTCCGGGATGCGGGCTATGACGTGCTGGAGTCAACGGGTGCGAGCGTTCCGGATTTCGTAGTAGGCCAGATTGATCTTGCGGTGGTCGATATCAATCAGCCGAAGGCGATGGATCCTGAGCGGATCGCTCTCGTTCGGACTGTCTTTCCCTCGGTGCCCGTGATCGCGATTTCGGGCTATTTTCCGACACAGGCTCATGCCATGTCGATGCTTGCCAGCCGGTTGGGCGTAGAACGGGCGCTGGCAAAGCCGTTCAGGCGCGAAGCGTTGTTACAAGCCGCTGCGGCATTGGTCGGGCGGGTCGCGAATGGCTCGGGGTGACGAGGCGTGGCGCCGTAGACGGCTGTGGCGATGCGAGCGCCTAGTCGGGCAGCAGATGCTTCAGCGTGCGCGCAAGTTCTGCCTTGGGCAACGGCTTGCGCAATTGCGCGTTGACGCCAGCCTCGCGCACCTGCGTTTCCAGCGCGGGGCTGCTGAACCCGCTGACAAGAATGATGGGTATCTCGGCACGTACAGAACGGATCATCCGGGCGAGTTCGACGCCGGTTATCGCGGGCATCGTCTGGTCCGTAACGACCGCGTCGAAGCGCTGCGGATCGGCAAGGAAGGCCTGCCACGCCGCGTCGCTGGAGACGAAGCCCGCGGGCTCGTAGCCCAGCTCCGCGAGGCGCTCCTCGCCGATCCGCACCAGCGCTTCTTCATCGTCGACGAGCAGGATGGTCTGCCCTTCACCGTGAGGGCAAGCCTCTTTGTCCCCGGGTGCTTGACTGGTATGCGAATCGATTGTTGGAAGCAGAAGCGTGAATTGGCTTCCTGCACCGACCACCGTCCGCACGTCGATGCCGCCGCCATATTCGCGAACGATCCCGTCGACGAGCGCCAGTCCCAACCCGGTTCCCTCACCGGCTTTGCGCGTCGTGAAGAACGGATTGAAAATGCGTTCGAGCAGATCGGGCGTCATGCCCACACCGCTATCCGATACGGCGAGCCTCACGAAATGCCCCGCTTCCACGGCGCCGTGCGACAGCGAGCATGCTGCGTCGAGCTCGAGCGTGTCGAGGACCACGCTGAGCGTTCCGCCGTCCGGCATCGCGTGGATCGCATTGACGCAAAGGTTCGTGACCAGCTGGTCGAGATGCGCCGGATCGCCTTCGATGTGGGCCTCGGGTGCGTTCAGTTCGACTTCCAGCCGGATGCCGGCGGGAAGGCGCACCTTCAGCATTTCGATCGAGTCGTGAACAATGGGCTGAACATGTACGGGCTGCCGGGTTGTGAGTCCGCTGCGGCTAAAGGTGAGAATGCGCTCGACCAGCGAGCGTGCGCGGTCCGCCGACTTGAGCACCTGCGCGACATAGCGCTGCTCGGGTGTCTCGTCCGCGAGTGCCTGGAGCGCGAGCTCCCCATATCCGACGATCGCGCCGAGGATGTTGTTGAAGTCATGGGCAATGCCGCCGGCGAACGTGCCTAGCGCTTCCAGCTTCTGCGATTGCCTCAGCTGGCTTTCGAGCTGGCGGCGCGCCTGCTCGTCCTCACGGCGCTGCGTGACGTCTTCCACGGTCGCCACGATGACATCTTCCTGGCGTGCCGGGTCCTTACCCGTCGTCTCCTCCGACACGGTAACCCGCGCGAGCCGCACGTCTGTCCAGACAGTGTATCCGTCGCGGTGCTGGTAGCGTTTCTCAAAGCGAATGCTTTGCGAGCCGTCCCGCAACAGCCGCTCGACATGCTGCCGGGTGAGTTCGACGTCCTCGGGATGGGTGATGTCGGTGTCGGTCAGATTCTTGAGCTCCGTTGACGAGTAACCGACCATGCGTTGAAACGCGGGGTTGGCGCCGAGGTAGCGCCCGCGCGGCCGCAACAGCATGATTCCCGCCGGCGCGTTGTCGAACACGGCTCTCCAGCGTCGCTGGCTCGACTGGAGCCGGCGCGTGAAGCGTCCGAGTTGCTGCAGCCTCCTCATCAGCGCGAGGCCGAGCGCCACCACGAGTAGCGAAAGCGCACTGGTGCCGATGAAGTCGTAGATCGTAGTTATGCGCCATGTCTGAAGCGCGAGCGCTTCGTCGCGGGTGACGTCGACCGTCAACTGGAAACCGGGCACCGGTTTGCGGGCGGAGAGTAACGGCCGCCCGCGCTCGCCTGGTTGCTTCCCGCTTGTGGACGCCACGACCGGCGCGCCGTCCTCACGCCGGAGCGTGATGCCGGTGCGTTCGTCTGCATCGACCCGCCTGTAGAAGTCGCGAAAGTAGCCGTCTTCGATCAGCGCGACAACGGCGCCCTTGAAACGGCCATCTTCGTCCTCGAGACGGCTAGCCATCGCAAACGTGGGGCGGCCGTCGACCATGCTGACGAGCGGGTCGCTCACCACCAGCGCGTTGCCCGATGCGCGCTGCACGGCCTTGAAGTAGGCCCTTTGTGAAACATTGGCGGCGGGGCCGCCGGGGAGGGTCGTTGCTATCCGCTGGCCAGTGGCATCGACAATGTCGAGTTGCCTGACCTGGGGTACGCCGGCGATTTCCTCGCGAAGAAAGCGGTTCACCGCCTCCCCGGCGTCCGCTGCGTTATTTGCGTCGCGCGACCAGCCGGAGGTGCGCCGGAGAATGAATTCGACGCCCTGCAGGGATCGGGCGGTTTGCTCTGCCAGCGCGCTCGCGAGGCTCGACAGTTCCCTGTCGTTGGACTGGAGCACCAGTTGGCGCGATCGGAAGCTTTCCGTTACCGCGCCGATCCACAAAAGGACTACGAACAGGCATCCCGCTGCCAACAACCCGTACTGGTGCGGCCACGCAAACCTGCGCCTGATTCTTTCCGTGCTCATCGAGGCTTTGATGTTCAGTTCGCAATGGTTGGACAAACGTGAGCACCCGGTATCGCCGCAAGCATCATTCGATGGGGACAATTCAATGACCGGCGATGATTCGGCCGTTTCGGTTTCGGGCTAGATCAATTGCGACCGAAAAGTCCCGCGAACCCGTACTGCGTGTAAAGCGAGGGGACGCGGCGAGAAAGCTGCCGGTCAGCGCATTTCCCACTCCACCAGGGCGGCCAGCGTGTCCACCTGCGCAGTAAATATGTAGCCCGCGCCGCGTTCGGTCTTGATGTAACGCGGGTTCGACGGGTCTTCCTCGATTTTTCGGCGCAGCCGCAGGATTTGCACATCGATTGCGCGGTCGTAGACCTCATCGTAAAGCCGGCTCGATTCGAGCAGCTGATCACGCGTCAACACCCTGCCGGGCGAAGCGAGAAACGCGGCGAGCAGCGAAAACTCACCGTTGGTCAATGAGACCGCCTGTCCGGCTGGCGAGCGAAGACGTCGCGTGTTGATGTTCAGCTCCCAACCCGCGAAACGGTAGCCCCGCGCATTCGCCTGCCGCCCGGTCGCGACCTGGGCCGTCTTCGATCGTCGCAGCAGGGCGCGAACACGCGCCAGCAGTTCGCGGCAACTGAACGGCTTGGTCATGTAGTCGTCCGCGCCCAGTTCCAGCGCCATCACGCGGTCGGCCTCTTCCTGACGGCCTGAAAGAATCAAGATTGGCAGTGTGGACTTGTCACGAATGCGGCTCGCGATTTGCATACCGTCTTCGCCCGGCATGCGCAGATCGAGAATGACCAGATCAACGGCACCGCCCCTGAGCGTGGCCGCCATTTCTGCTCCGTTCGCCGCAGCGGACACACGGAAATCGTTCTGTCCAAGGTATTCGGTCGTGACGTCGCGAATGGCGGGGTCGTCATCGACTATGAGGATGTGAGGCAACTTGACGTCGACCATGAATTGGAAGCTCGAGACAGTGAAAGTCTGGCAAGTCAGCTTAAGCGATGTCGGGTTGGTGCGGGCAACGTTTCGTAAGGAAAACGCAAGCGTATCGATTCCGACTGTACTTGGATTCTAGCTGCTCTCGACGGAAGTGGCAGCGAAGCGACAAGCGTTAGGCGGTAGGTCGGCGCGCTCGCGGACTACACGTGCACATCGCTGCCTTAAGTGAAGCGCCAAGAGAAGTCGTTGGCTTGTAGTTCCAACTGCTCAGTGCCGTACGCCGTATTTGACGACTTGCCCTGTGCAGGTAAGGGAGCAAGGTCGTCACTCAGTGCCAGTCCAGGCCAGATACGACATCGCGCGTTAAGCCGGGTCGGCGCGCGCGAACACGCGCCGCAGGGTTGCGAGCCCGCGAGGCACCGTCAAAGCCAGCCGGAGAGCCACGCCGTTTCATAGCTTCACAGGGGTGCCCGCTGCGCTCACGGCGCGGCGATGCGGCGTTCCTATAACTGCATCTATTAGTCAGGATCTCGATTTGTCGAAGAGGTCTGGCCAGTCATGGCCGGCTCTTCAAGTCGGGGCGACGTTGCTCAAGCTATCGGGGGAACATAGTGAGCCCAGTTTCGGGCGGACTGCGATACAGGAACCGGTCATAAGAGTCCTGTTTGCCACCCGCGCCGAGCGACACTCCAGGCCTAGTGGAAAATGTATGTGGGGGGAGAGTACGATGACGCTTCATCATCGCCAATTTGCTCCGTCCGCGCTCGTCCCGTGCTTCGCGTCGCGCTGGCACTGTCGACGGTCCCGCTTGGCGCACGGTGTGTTTTCGCTACCGTTGCTTCTGCAGCTTGAATATCGTCCGGGTATTGCGCGTCGTCCCCGGCGCTTGGGCGCCATCCGGCATGCTCGAGTTGAACAAGTTCGGCGCGCGCCCGCGCGCGAGTCATCGGGGCCTCGGATTGCGCGAACGAGGTGATCGGGACGATGAGAGCAGTGGCGAACGCCAAGGCGAAGGTGAGTGATTTCACAACAATTGACTCCGTGAATGTGTCTGACGTATTTCCCAGGCAAGCGCCGGTTGGTCCTTGCCTGCCTTCTGGATCATTGTTGTCCCCGAGCGGCGCGCCGTCTATCCCTTCCGATTTTCAAATGAAACACGTTTGACGTCATCGATTAACAAATGCATTGTCGTGTCAGGTTAGTGATGGCCACGGGCAGTATCGACGCTTACGAATGAACCTCTCGCGGTTGACATTCAACGGAGGTAGAAGCAAATGAAAGCGAGTATTTGATCCGTCTACCAAAGACTTTGGCGACCGGCCGGTATTCAACTTTGGTGCAGGAACTCACCGAAGTGTCGAAATGCGAACTGCTGCGCACGTGACTGACGTCTCACCGTTCACGTACGCGACACTCACAGAGGCGGCAGTTGGCCGCCTCTTCGCAAAATCTTTCCGGGGCCATGCGCTGATGGAGACGTCCGTCTGCGCGCGTCTATGCGCTAATGGCTCTGGACCGCGCGCTAATAGGCATCCGGCAGATTTCAAGGGCGGGCACAAGAAAGCAGCTAGCTCCGCCAGGTTGGCGAGCGATGGCTTCCGACTCTAGATCAAGCGCTCCCTCTCGATGGCCGCGCAAGCCACCACGTGCATGCGGCTCAGCGAGTCAGGGACTTCTTTCGCCTTTAATCTCGCTTAACTTCCCGGTCAAGCAGATTCGAGGAGAAGTCGCACGATTGCGCTGCAAGCCTCGCCACGGCAGCACTGAGCGAATGCGACTGCTCTGCCCGATGCATAGCGACGTATCTGACGGCGGGCAGCGCTGGGGAGGTCGGCAGCACGACAAGCGCCCGCCGCTTGAGCATGCGCGCAAGACATGCTTCGGGTAAGTAACTGACGCCAAGCCCCGACAGTGTGAGCCCGATCTGCGCAATAAGGCTGTTGCTCGCCAGCACTTTCTGCAACGCCACGCCTTGCTCCTCCAGAAACCGGCTGTACACGTAACCCGTACCCGATAGGCCGCCCTGCAAGATCAGCGGAAACTTCGCGATGTCGGCAATCGGAATCGCACGCTTTCCCGGCGCGAGACTGGCCGCGCACATCCACGCATTCTTAACCTGACCGACGAGCGTCGACGCATACGGCTCGACCTCATGCGTCTGCGGCACGATGATGACGTCCACAGTCGCCGCTGCCAGCCGTTCGCGCAACGTCGCGTTCAGATCCACTTCTGCTTCGACCTTAACCTTCGGATATTCGGCCTGAATCGCGGCGATGAGGCGCGGCAGCCACGTCAGCGCCGTGAGTTCTGTCACGCCGATGCGGATCTGGCGTACCAGCGCCTCCTTCGAGCTCATGCGCTCGACGATCTGGTCGCGCCGTTCGAGCAGTTCTTTAGCGTGCTCGAAGAATTCTGTCCCTTTCTCCGTGAGACGCGCGCTGCGATTTGCGCGGTCGAACACCGACAGGTCGAATGCGCGTTCCAGCTCCTGCACGCGCTTGGAGATTGCCGATTGCGTGGTGTTCAGCCGCGCCGCGGCCGCCTCGAACGAACCGAGCTGTACGATCCAGTACAAGGCTTCCATCTGCTTGAACGTCAGCATGGTTTGCGTCTTTTGATCACCAAAAGCGATAGTTTCTCATAGAAAAAAATCGCTTTTTTAGTTCTTTTTGGCTGATTACCTTGGCCCTTAACGAGTCCGGGGGAGGCTCAACTTATCCGCTCAACCAATACGATTCTGGAGAACGCATGGAATCCGTCATGGAAACACCGCAACCGGTTCGCGTGGAACACAAGTCCCGCGTCGGGCTCGCGTGGCAAATTGTCATTGGCCTCGTCGTCGGCATCGCAGTGGGACTGGTGCTCAACCGCTTCCCGGAGTTTCGCGAATCCGCGATCAACGGCTTCCTGCAACCGGCGGGCGATGTCTTCATCCGCCTGATCAAGATGGTCGTCGTGCCCATCGTCTTCACCAGCATGGTGATGGGTATTGCAGGCGTGGGCGACGGGCGCTCACTCGGGCGCATCGGTCTGAAGACGCTCGTGTACTTCGAAATCGTTACGACGATCGCTATCGTGCTGGGTCTGGTGCTCGGCAATGTGCTGCATCCGGGTCTGGGCACGGATCTGTCCCAGCTCGGCCACACCGATATTTCGCGCTATCAGCAGACCTCGCAGCAGACGCAGGGACATCACGGGTTCATGGCGCTGCTGCTGAGCATTATTCCCGACAACATAGTGATGGCGATGGGGCGTGGCGATCTGCTGCCGGTGATCTTCTTCTCTGTGCTGTTCGGGCTCGGCCTGCAATCCGTGCCTTCCGAATATCGCAAGCCTGTGCTTGCGACGTTCAAAGGCATCAGCGATGCCATGTTCAAGGTCACCGGCATGGTAATGCGTTATGCCCCGTTCGGCGTCTGCGCGCTGATCGCGGTGACCGTCGCGAGCTTCGGGTTCGGTTCGCTGTTGCCGCTCATCAAGCTCGTCGCGGTGACTTACCTCGCGATCATCGTGTTCGCGGTGTTGGTACTCGGCGTCACGGCGCGGCTCTTCGGCTTCAGCATCTTCACTCTGCTGCGCGTCATCAAGGACGAACTGGTCATTGCGTTCTCGACATGCAGTTCCGCGACGGTACTACCGCAACTCATGAAGAAGATGGAGGACTTCGGTGTGCCCAAAAGCATCACCACGTTCGTGGTGCCGACGGGCTACACATTCAATCTCGATGGCGCGTCGATCTATCTCGGCATCGGCACGCTGTTCGTCGCGCAACTCTATGGCGTGCATCTCGGCCTGCAAGAGCAGATTGTGCTCGTACTTACCATGGTCGTCACATCCAAGGGCGCGGCAGGCGTGCCTGGCTTCATGTTCGTTATTCTGCTGACGACGCTCGCGAGCGCGGGATTGCCGCTCGAAGGGCTCGCGTTCATCGCGGGGGTCGACCGGATCATGGATATGGGGCGCACCGCGCTGAATGTGGTCGGTAACGCGCTCGCGCCGCTCGTCATTGCCAGATGGGAAGGCCAGTACGACGCGGAGAAGGGCAAGGCTTATATCGCGTCGCTGGACGCATGAGAACAGGTAAAAGCAGGAAAGGCAATCATGGAACGAGGAGCAAGTAAGATGAGTAGTAGTCGCGGGCAGTTGTTTTCCGAATCGGTCATGCGACAGATCAAGCGTCACTTTCATTACGTCGATCACGACGTCGACGGCCGTGTACGCCTCTTCTTTGACAACGCCGGCGGTTCGTTCAGACTGAAATCGGCACTGGATGCGTTCGCGCAGATCGACGCGTTGCCGGATTGCCCGGAGCGCATCCACGAACGCGCGCTGGTATTGCAGGACATTCAGACGCGTGGCGAAGACGACATCCGGCGCATTCTCAACGCGCGCGATGGCAGCGTATATCTCTCGCTGACGGCATCGGCGGCGATGTTCGAAATGGTGCGCGCGGTGATGGAGAACGTGCCTGGCACGAATGTCGTGACGACCATTCTCGAGCATCCGTCGTCCTTCGATGCGATGTCGCTGTACTGCCAGCGCACCAGCAAGACGCTGCGCGTCGCGCCAAGCAACGCCGAAACTGGCGGCGTCGATGTCGATGCCATCGTCTCGCTCATCGACGACGACACAGCGCTGTTGAGCGTGATGTACGCGTCGAATATCTCTGGTGCGAAGCTGGACATCGCGGCAATCGTCGAACGTGCGCGTGCGCGCAAGCCGGATCTGTTCATCATCGTCGATGCGGTCCAGCATGCGCCGCACGCGGTCATCGACTTGCAGAAGACGCCCGTCGACGGCATCAACTTCGCGCCATACAAGTTCTTTGGTTGCCGGGGAGCAGGCGTGGCGTGGCTGTCGGAACGGCTCGCGGAACTTCCTCATCATCGGCTCGCCGCAAAAAAGAAAGGTGTCTGGGAACTCGGCAGTCCCGCGCCGGCGCAGTTCGCCGTGGTGAGCGCAATCGTCGACTACGTCGCGTGGATCGGCGCGCAGTTCAGCGACGCCGAAGACCGGCGCGAACTCTTCGTGCAGGGCATGCACCGCATCGAAGAACACGAGCGCGCGCTGCTTTCGTTAATGCTCAATGGCGTTGATGGACAGCGCGGGCTGCGAGCGATCGACGGCGTGCACGTGTTCTGGGATCACGACGATCTGACGCGCCGGGATCTGATTGCAGGCATCGGCTTCGATGGTCTGGATCCGACCGCCGCCGTGCGCGCCTATGAAGAGCGCGGCGTGATCGTCTATGAGCGGATTGCGACCAGCCTCTACTCGGGGCGGATGTTGAAATCGTTTAACCTCGACGGTGCGGTACGTATCTCTCCGTTGCATTGCCATGCGCCGCATGATGTTGCGAGGTTCCTGGCAGTAACTGAGGAGATTGCGATCACAAGCCGGCTTGCGGGATAACGCGGGGTGAGGCGCGGACGCATCGATATTGAGCTGTGCAACTCCGTGCGTCCCATCGCCACGTCGGCATGGCAGCTGTCTGATTTCGTCTGCAGCGAAGCAGTTCCGGTCGAACTAGCCGTGTCGACGGCGGAGACTCGCCAGTATCGGTTACAAAATCGAGTGGCCGGTATCCAGCCAACATGCGCCAGCGGGCACGACGCGCTGACCGGCAGCTATGGGTCGACTGCTGCCCGACGCGGCCGATCTATGGCCGACCATGGCCGCCGGTCTACGTCGGGCCGGAGTCGGCCACGAACCGCCGTTCACCTGCGTTTTCGATCGGACATTCGTGCGTCGGCTCCGCCCCGTGATCGGCCCTCCGATCGATCAACACAACCGCTCGTTCGTCGCACGAAGTGACTGCTCCGTTTGTGCCTTCTTCGCATGATGATGGGTGACAACAGGAGGGCAGACACACCGAGTACCTGCAACCCGCCTTCAACACCGCGAATAAGCCCTTTCGCTCAACCGACAAGGAGCGCCAGACCGATTGCCAGTTCGACGGCAATGATCGCAAGATTGGTTGGCAGGCGCGTTCGGGAAAGGAGCATGGCAACCTGCGCCTCCGTTGCGCGCCCTCCTTGCACCGGATACAGCAGCGCGGCGCGCTGGACGCTCACTGACGACGAGGATGCTCGAGAAAAAATCGCACCATCTCCGCACTGGCGTCGGGGCCGGATGGATCGGTATAGCTCCCGCTTGAAGAGCCTCCGGCCCACGCATGAGGCGCGCCGTGGATGATCCATAGTTCGGCATGTACCCCGGCTCGTGACGTCATGTGCCGGACCGTATGCTTGCGCGCCTGCCCATTAGCGCCCGACGGGCGAGCGGCTATCGGATCACTTGAGGAGAATCCGTGTACCAATCCGTTGGCGTTGGCAGGATGCACGGTCGCATCCGCGTCGCCGTGAAAAACGATGAGCGGGCATTGAGACGCCTGCGTGTCGTGAATGTCCGCTCGGCCAGGTTTGCGCGCTTTGGAGCCGGTCTTGCCGCCGCGCATTGCCGCCAGCGCGGACGGCAAGTCGTGCGCGCATCCGACGGGCAGGCCCGAATGAATACCCGCTGCTGCGTACAGATCGGGATAGGCTTGCGCGACGATCGCCGCCATCGCGCCGCCGGCCGAAAGACCGGCAACGAACACGCGTTTCGGATCGACGTTGTAATTTGCCATGACTTCGCGCGTGATGCCCGCGATCAGCGACGGCTCGCCGTGGTCGCGCAGCTGATCGGCAGGCCTGAACCAGTTCCAGCATTTCGAGGTATTTGCGCGTTGCGGCTGGGTCGGATAAGCGACGATAAAACCGTGCGTTTCGGCAAGGGCGTTCATCCGCGTGCCGGCTGCGAAATCGTCAGCGTCCTGCGTGCAACCGTGCAGCATGACGATGAGGGGCAGGGGATCACTGCGATATTGACTGGGGACGTAGACCTTGTAGTTACGCTGGCCCGCGGCGTTGACGTAGCGCCGCATGCTGAAGTGCGCACGATCCTGCACGTCCGGTTCGGTTTGCGTCTGATGGGCGCGATGCCGGGGTTGCAGGAGGTCGGCGAAGCGCGTTGTCGTCGTGTTCTCATGCCGGTCTGCATGCGCGGTTGCCACGTCCGTCGGCTCGCCACGCATGGCGCGTTTGACGATCTCCGCGGCCGCCGCGGCGTCATTGCGGCGAAAGAGGGCGAACGCCTCTTTCATCGAGTCCAGAAAGCCTTCGTTGAGTTTCATGTTTTTTCCGATAGCGGGAAAGAGTCAGGGACGTCAGCGAATTCGATCCGCCAGCGCGGCCTTGACCGCCGGTGAGGCATGGAGTGCGCCTCGAACCAGAATCGAGTCGATCGCTGCCAGCGCAAGTTCGGGTGAGACGTCTGTAGCAATGCTCGCCAGTCCCAGCACCTGAATTCTGAGTCGCTGACGGGCCGCGCATGCTGCCTCGAGGTCTTGTTTCGAGAAATGCTGGAGACCCAGTACAAGCTCACGGCGCGTTACGGTTTCCTTGACGGCAGGAGCATGAATCGACAGCTGATTGCGGATGGCCGTACGGATCAGATCCGTGCGGTTCGAGTAAAAGCCCTCTTCGACGAGCAAATCGATTTGCCCCAGATCGACTGGACCAAGATTGATCGTAATTTTTTCGGTCTCGCTACCTCGCGAGCGATCCGGCACTTCTTTTGCCATATGCGAAAATCCTCCAGTCACCATCCATGTGGATGGTTATAGGATGATTTCAAGAGGGCGTCAACGCTGATCGCTGCGATTGGCCCGTGTGCGGTCTATCGGCAGAAAGACGCGGGCAGGGAGATAACAGGCGATGTCGGTGTGCGTCGAGGCGACGCGAGGACGAGATGGATTGCGAGTCGTGTACTTCGTGTTCCAGTGCCACGGTCCCAGGGCCTTACGCCGATAATCAGCCAGCGCGGTGCCAGCGACCGGATTCCGGGCACACGGCGGCTGGTGCGCCGTTCATCCAGACTTGCTCCTCCTCTAATCGCTGCGACGACGGGCGGTCGATGTCGAAGATCACCTTGAGTGCGTGCCCGACATTGGCGTCTTCGATCGGAAGCTCCCACGTCAAGAAAATCTGGGTGAAGTCCTGGTCGGGCGCGAAGTCGGCCGCAGAGAAACTCTCGCCGCCACGCTGAATCACGCCATGGGGCTGGCCCGTATCGAAAATGACGGCTGTTCCGCGCTTGAGGGGAATGCATTGACCCGTAGAGGGAAACCGCAAGTCCAGGCCCTTGTCTTCACTCAGGAACAGATTGCAAAACGCGGCACTGCCATATTGCTCACCGTCATGGTGATATCTCGCGCCACGACAGGCCATCAGCGCCATGCCACTATCGGCGAGCACCGCGGGCAGTCCCAGGGCGCACGTCCAATCGGACATGGCTTGCACGCAGCGCTTGTAGGCCGGCCAGCGCACTTGCGTGCGCGCCAAAGGCATTGCCTCAACATCCCCAGGTTCCAGAGCGAGTCGCGTCGATATCTCTCTTTGCCAATCTGCCACCACGGGCGCAGGGGGTGAAGGTACATCGAGCGTGGTCCATAAAACGATGTCACTTACGCGTCGACTGCGGATGGCGTCGCCGCTCCAGAAAAAGGAAGTCAGCATATTTCTCATTTCATGCTGTCGAAGGGAGTTCGTCGAGGCATTGTAATGATTCAGCCTGGTCATCCCGGTAAAAATCGGCGATGAAGCGTTCATCACCTGGTCACGTAGCCAGGTCATTCCAGCGTCGGCTGCCCCTTTGGAAACAGCCAGACGTCAATCCACTAATCTGATACAAAGGCGCGCGGTGTATAACCTGCCTGGCATGCCATGCCAGGCAAGGGGCACAGCCAAGCGGTGTCGCATCGCTTCGTCAGCAGCGCGGCCCGCCTGCTGAAATGGTTGCAAAATAAGTGTTGACCCTGACCCGCCTGGCGGGTACTGTGCCGTTCGAAGTTCAAGAAGTTCGATTGCTGTTCATCAATTGCTCGCTCCTCAGCGGTATTCGTTGTCCTCTCCCTCCTTGAAGCTTCAAGCGCTCTTTGACAGAGCAAGTCTTCATTTTTTTCTCAAGGATTCTTCATGGAAACCGGTACCGTTAAATGGTTTAACGACAGCAAAGGCTTTGGCTTCATTACCCCGGACAAGGGCGGCGACGACCTGTTCGCTCATTTCTCCGAGATCCGGGCCGACGGCTTCAAGACGCTGGCTGAAAATCAGAAGGTGAGCTTCGAAACGAAGCAAGGCCCCAAGGGTCCGCAAGCGGCTAACATCAAGCCGCTGTAAAGTTTGAAGGACCCGGCATTCGACGAACGCCGGGTTGCAGCGACACCCTCGCGGAGTTTTTGTCTCCCAAAGTTGGCGCGATCGCCGTTAGCTGCATCTGCTGATTCGGCAGCTTAGCGAGCGCCATACGCCTTGTTGCGCCTCATTCTCTCCTCAGGCCTCAACGCCATCTTTCGCCTTCCGACTGCTTGATGAATCGGCTCGAGTGGCTTTGGGTCAACGCACGCGTGCCCTTTCGTACAGTACGTGCGCACTCCAATATCATTAAAACTAAAATGCAAAACAAACAAGTTCAACAATACAACGGCTATGCCGTCCAATCCTCGGCGCATCGTTTGCCCGACGGTAACTTCCATCCAACCTGTTGCTCGAACGCCTCGATAACGCGCGAGCCGAAGGCCGCTACTGGTTCTATTCACTCGACTACTTCACGAGTGAAGAGCAGGCGTTGCAGTACTCCAGCCAATGGGCACGCAATTGGGTCGACACCCGCGGTTAAGGGCGACTCCACAGTTCGAAACATCCAGCGCATTCGAAGCGCCAGGGCGGTTGCAACCAAAGGCGCTCAAACATCCCGCAGGTTTTGGAGCGGCACGTCGTCGGCACGCGCGGCTATCGGCCCACCGTCCTTCTGGCCCGCCGATAGTGGCCTGAAAGATGGCGGGGCTCGGCCCGTGAAAAAACCTGCCACCGAACGCAAGCGCAAAAAGGCTGCGGCAGTGGCACGACTGCGCAAGCAGAGCAAACGGTCGTTGCCGCCAAAAAAGCGGTATTGCCCGGAATTTTCCGGGCAGCCATGCTAAGGCGCCGGGCATCCCGCTAACCTCCGTATGGGGAAGAGTAGATCCCCAGCATCTAACGTGCTCTGTACGTCTTCAGGAGACTGCCATGGCCAAAATTGAAGCAAGGTTGGCGGAGATGGGATTGGTGTTACCGCGGCCACTACAGATGCCAGCTGATGCACGCATGTCACTGCCGTTCGCATGGGTGCGTGTGAGTGGAAAACGCGCGTTTGTCTCGGGACATGTACCACTGAACGCGGATGGAACCATAGCGCAACCCATTGGCAAAGTGGGCGCCGAAGTGTCCCCGGCCGAAGCGTATGCGGCAGCACGCCTCGTGGCTCTTGCCCAGTTGGCGAGTCTCCAGAGGGCGCTCGGCGACTTGGACCGCATTACAGGCTGATTGCGCGTTCTCTCGATGATCAATGTCGCGCCGGCTTTCGATCAGACTCCGCGTATCGCGAATGGCTTCTCGGACCTCATCCTTGACCTATTCGGTCCGGACGTCGGGACACACGCTCGCTCGGCAGTCGGCATGGTGTTGCCTTTGAATGTGCCCGTCGAATGCGAGGCGGAGGTCGAGATCGACGGACCGTGACGATCGTCTCACTATGTCATTGGGTTCTTTGCCATGGCCTCTCCGGCCAGCGCGGATGAGCCCTCGCGACCATTGGAGCTGGTAAGCATCGACTGCCGCATGTCGTAACGTTGGGTGCTCGGTATGATTGACCGGTACCGGTCCCCGGTACGAGCCGATGGCCTGCCGGGTCCGTACGGCTCACACGGGGTCGAGTTCGACGGTCATTTACGAGCCTCAACGCATAAGAAGGGCATTATCACGTTCGGACAGGAACTGACGCCGGTGGGCGTCGCACTGATCGATGGTGCTGCCCGGAACCGCGCGTCGGCCGTTTGCATTCAACGTCTTGCCCGTCCATACTCTATGAATGTCGCATTCTCGAAGGGGATCCAGGTGAGTCACGACCCCGTACATGACCCTTCGCGGCATCACGCGACTCAACACCCTCAGGTGCATGAAGGACATGAGGGCAGCGCACTACCCGACATGGATCTGCGTGTGCGTGCGCTCGAATCGCTTCTGATCGAGAAGGGCTACGTCGATCCGCAAGCGCTCGACGTACTGATCGAAACCTACGAAACGAAAGTGGGTCCGCGCAATGGCGCTCGCGTCATCGCAAAGGCGTGGAGCGATCCGGAATTTCGACACTGGCTGCTCGATGATGCGACAGCCGCGATCGCGTCACTTGGCTTCGCGGGGCGTCAGGGCGAGCACATGGTTGCGCTGGAGAACACGCCGGGCATACACAACATGGTCGTCTGCACGCTGTGCTCGTGCTACCCGTGGCCCGTGCTCGGCTTGCCACCCGTCTGGTACAAGTCGGCGCCGTACCGCTCGCGCGCAGTGATCGACCCCCGTGGCGTGCTGGAGGAGTTTGGCGTAGCGTTGCCGGACGACATCAAGATCCGCGTTTGGGATTCGACGGCCGAGGTACGCTATCTGGTGCTGCCAATGCGTCCGCCCGGCACCGACGCACTGAACGAAGACGAACTCGCCGATCTCGTCACGCGCGACTCGATGATCGGCACAGGCTTACCGCTCCCTGCGCAGCAGGCGACAATCCCCAACGTAGGTTCATCGTGAACGGCGCGCAGGATCTGGGCGGGATGCAGTCGTTCGGGCCGGTCGTGCCCGAGGTCGACGAACCTTACTTCCACGCCGACTGGGAGCGCCATGTGCTCGCGCTGACGATCACGATGGGTGCGACGGGCACATGGAATCTCGATATGTCGCGCGCTGCGCGCGAGAGCCTGCCGCCGGCGCAGTATCTGTCTAGCAGCTATTACGAGATCTGGTTTGCAGGCTTGTGCAAGCTTCTGGTCAACTCGGGCCTCGCCACGCCCGACGAGATCGACTCCGGCGTATCACGGCATCCCGCCGCGCCGGTGCCACGCGTGCTGCCTCATGACCAGGTCAACCAGGCGCTCTTTAGCGGGAGCCCCGTGATGCGCACGCCGCCGCATCCGGCCCGTTTTGCCGTCGGCGACGAGGTACATACGCGACTGCTCAACCCGCAAACGCACACCCGCTTGCCGCGTTACTGCCGTGGCAAGCGCGGCCGGGTCGTCGCAGTGCACGGCGCGCATGTGTTTCCTGATTCGAACGCGGTGGGCCGCGGCGACGATCCACAGTGGCTGTACACGGTGAGCTTCGATGCCGTCGAATTGTGGGGCCGGGATACCACGGCCGCTTCCGTTTGCGCCGATTGCTGGGAGCCGTATCTGGACAGGTGCTGAACGACATGCGCGTTCGCTCATCGAGGAAGACTTTCATGACTGCGCCCCCGGTGTCACTCGATACACTGCCCGGCTTGCCACGCGACGATGCCGGCCCCGTCTTCTCCGCGCCCTGGGAGGCGGCGGCCTTTGCGATGGCGCTCTCGCTTCATGAGCGCGGCGTGTTCACCTGGGCCGAATGGGCGGCTCAACTCGCCGATGCTATCCGCGACGCGCAGGCGCAAGGCGATCCGGACCACGGCGACACCTACTATGTTCATTGGCTGACCGCGCTCGAACAGATCGCGACCGCGAAGGGCTGCCTGACGCGCGATGCACTGGTAGAGCGGAAAAACGCATGGGACGTAGCGGCGCGCCGCACCCCCCACGGGCGGCCGATCGAACTCGACTGAGCGGCAAACCGGCATCGCTGACTTAGCGATGGGTGAGGAGAATGAAATGAACGCGTCCCACCCCGTTACCGAGTGAGCAAAGGAAGGAGGATCCTCACGGGCCAACGGCATCGATGTACCCAAGGTGGAAAATGCGAAGTTTTCCAAGGCAACCGGAGGATCCAGTGATCAATGGTACGGCAGTCGGCGTCGATATCGCGAAGTCGGTGTTTCAGGTGCATTACGTCGATCAGGAAACCGGCGAGATCGTGAACAAGCCGGTCAAGCGGGCGAAGTTTCTCGAATTCTTTGCGAACCGTGCGCCGTGCGTGATCGGGATGGAAGCGTGCGGCGGAGCGCACCACTGGGCCCGGCAACTGACGAAGATGGGCCATCAGGTAAAGCTGATGGCGGCGGAGTTCGTGAAGGCGTTCAACATCAGGAATAAGAATGATGCGGCGGATGCCAGGGCGATCTGGATGGCTGCGCAACAACCCGGCAAGCCGGTGGCGGTGAAGACCGAGATGCAGCAGGCCATGCTGGCACTGCACCGGATGCGGCAGCAATTGATCAAGTTTCGCACGATGCAGAGCAACGGACTGAGAGGATTGCTGACGGAATACGGCGAAGTCATGAGCAAGAGTCGGGACAAGCTGGACAAGGAAATACCCACCGTGTTTGAGCGGATTGCTGCGCGTCTGCCTGCTTCATTGATCGATACATTTCGCGAACAGTGGAGCGGCTTGGCAAAGCTGGACGAGCAGATTGCAGAGATCGACCGGCGCATGCGCGAGTGGAAAAAGGAAGACAAGGCGGTGAAGGCGATCAGCGAGATTCCTGGAGTTGGATTGCTCACGGCAACCGCAGCCGTGGCGACGATGGGTGATGCGAAGGCATTCCGGTCTGGCCGCGAGTTTGCGGCATGGGCCGGTCTTGTACCGAAGCAGACCGGCTCCGACGGCAAGGTGAACCTGCACGGTATATCGAAGCGCGGCGATACCTATCTACGCACACTACTAATTCACGGCGCACTAGCAGTATTGACGCATGCGAAGGAGCCCGACCGGTGGGTCGAGCGGATGCAGAAGCGCAGGCCGAAGAATGTGGTGATCGTCGCGCTAGCCAACAAGATGGCGCGGACGATCTGGGCGGTGCTAGCCCATGACCGGCCGTACCAAAAGGGATATGTGAGCGCGAAACCTGTTTGAGCGAACCGCGCCATGTAGCAGTTCAACGTTTAACACAGGGATGAACGTCGAAAGGTTGCGCAGCAATCGAGTGTGATGACAAGCCAGGTAGGACCGGGACTCACGAAACCTGAATATCATCGAGAGCCTTGAGCTCGCTAGGAGAATGAGGCGTGGGTCAGCGGATTTCATAGGGGGCCGCGACGGCAGTATCGTCTGCAACAAGCCCGGATATAGAGATGCAGCCCATCCTTGTCTGTCTGAAACTCACGAAAGCTGTTGCAAACGGGACGCGTTCATATAGAGAGATATGGGCAGAATCGAAGCGAAGTTAGCGAAAATGGGATTGGCGCTACCACAGCCGCTACAAATTCCGGCGAATGTACGTATGCGTTGCCATTTGAATGGGTGCGTGTCAGAGGAAAAAAAGCATTTGTCTCGGGTCACGTGCCGCTGAACGCGGACGGGACCATTGCGCAACCGGTCGGCAAGGTTGGCGCAGAGGTTTCGCCGGACGAAGGCTTACCGAGCACGAGACCGACCCGCGCCAACGGCTTCATTTCCATAACGCGCAGCGAGACTCAGCTTTACTGCCGAACGCCTGTTCACCAGGAATCGTTTCGATGATCTTGCAGTAGTCCCACGGCTGCTCCGATTCGTCCGGCGTCTTCACCTCCATCAGATACATATTGTGAATCATGCTGCCATCTTCCCGGATATATCCTTGCGCATACACGTCGTCGATCTTTTGTTTCTTTAGCTGCGACATGACCGCGGCTGGTTCGGTCGAGCCGACAGTCCGCACTGCCTTCAGATAGGTCATCGTTGCGGAATAGTCGGCGGCCTGCAGGCTCGACGGCATCTTGTTCATTTTCGCGAAATAGCGCTGCGACCACTTGCGTGTTTGTGCATTCTTGTTCCAATACCAACTATCCGTCAGCACGAGATGTTGCGCCGTCGCGAGACCCAGACTGTTGATATCGTTGATGAAGATAAGCAGCGCGGCCAGCGTCATCGTTTTCGTTACGCCGAACTGGTTCGCGGCCTTGATTGCATTGACGGCGTCGCCGCCAGCGTTCGCGAGTCCAAGGACCTGTGCTTTCGATTGTTGTGCCTGAAGAAGGAACGAAGAAAAGTCCGACGCGGAGAGCGGATGATGAACAGATCCCAGCACTTGGCCGCCATTCGCCTTCACGACATCAGAGGCGTTCTTCTCAAGCGCCTTGCCGAACGCATAGTCGGCGGTTAGGAAATACCATGTTTTTCCGCCTCTTTTAAGCACTGATGAAGCGGTTCCCTTTGCAAGGGCCATCGTGTCGTACGCATAGTGGACCGTATAAGGCGTGCATTGCTCATTGGTCAGCGTATCTGCGCCGGCTCCTACGTTGATGTAGGGAATCTTCTTTTCTCCGGCAATCTGATTGGTGGAAAGCGCGGTTGCAGAATTCGTCCCGCCGATAATCACATTGACACTCTCGCGGTCGATCCATTCCCGCGCGACCGATGCTGCTATATCGGCCTTGTTCTGATGGTCCGCATAGAGCACCTTGATCGGCTTGCCGTTGACCTGGCCTCCGAAATCCGCAATGGCCATTCGAATTGCCTCGAGGCCGCCCTGCCCATCACCTTCGGAATACAGTCCGGAAAAATCCGTGATGAATGCGATGGTCACTGCATCGCCAGTTGCGCGCGCGTCGCTGTACATCACCATTGCGCTGACAGTCGTCGCGACCCCCAGCAGGCGAAGCATAGGTGATCTCATGTACATCGCTACCTCCACGTACTTCCACGTGCCTCTACCTGCGCGCGGTTTCTGCTTCTCGTCCCGCGCCCGCGAAGAAAAGCATCTGAACGAGATTCGAAGCCCGTCGAACCTGCACATCGCGGCTATATTCGATGCTAGTCCGGACTGCGCAAAATGCCAGGTAAAGATGCGATGTAGTGAATATTCGACCGCTCGCGCAAACATGCGATGAAACGCGGCGACGGCCGCGCCGAATGTGCGGCGGTGATGAGGAAATGGTAGCGTACGCCTGCTTCTGTGCCGGCCGGAAGCTCGCCTCCGACAGCCGACGGCTGCAAGATTGTCCGTCGGACGTGGGCGCCCACGAGTCTGGCAGGGCTGAGTCGTGTGTCGCTCTCACGACGGGCTGAGCGCCTGCACTGAGCATTCAATCTTTGCTGGCGTCTTGTTTGCTGCTGATAGCGGCCGTGCATGTCGCTGTCTGTCTGTGGCGGGTTGGGGTCACCCACGGCCGGCTGCACCAAATGGCGGTGCGGTGGCGGTCCCTTTGACAGCCTCCTTTTCGATTATTCCGCCGCAGGTTTTGACCCGGCGCCTTCCATTGCGCGCTCGTCGGCAAGGGGACAGGGCTCAACTTCGAGCGCCGACGCCAGCAGGTGGTCGCTGAACTGCTCGCGCAGCTTCAGTTTGTGCAGCTTTCCAACGGCCGTATGCGGCAATTCGGTGACGAAGATAACGTCATCGGGCATCCACCACTTCGCGACCTTGCCCTCGTAGAACGCGAGCAGTTCGTCGCGCGTGACCTCCGCGTCCTTGCGTTTGACGACGACGAGCAGCGGCCGCTGCAGCCACTTCGGATGGGCGCAGGCGATGCAGGCTGCCTCTGCGACGCCCGGATGCGCGATCGCGATGTTCTCGATTTCGATCGAACTGATCCACTCGCCTCCCGACTTGATCACATCCTTGCTGCGGTCGGTGATCCGCATAAAACCGTCCCCGTCGATCGTGGCCACGTCGCCGGTCGGAAACCAGCCGTCGACGAGCGGCGAGTCATCCTTCTGGAAATACCGCTTGATCACCCACGGACCGCGCGTGTGCAGTTCGCCGAACGCGATGCCGTCCCACGGCAGGTCGCGCCCATCGTCGCCGACGATCTTCATGTCCACGCCGTAGATCACGTGCCCCTGCTTTTCGCGCAGCCTGCGCTGCTCTTCCGGCGGCCGCTGTGATTGTTCCCAGTTGAGTTTTGCGAGCGTGCCGAGCGGTGACATCTCGGTCATGCCCCATCCGTGAATGGCTTCGACGCCGTATTCCTCGAAGGTGCGCAGCATCGCCGGCGGGCACGCGGACCCGCCGATCACCGCGCGTTGCAGTGACGACAACCGCACGCCCGCTTCCTTCATGTAGTTGAGCAGGCCAAGCCAGACGGTTGGCACGCCGGCGGAATACGTGACGCGCTCCGCCTGCATCAGCTCGAAAAGGGATTTACCGTCGAGATCTTTGCCCGGAAGGACGAGTTTCGCGCCCGTGAGCGGCGCGGCATGCGGAATGCCCCATGCGTTCGCATGAAACATCGGCACGACAGGCAACGCCGAGTCGTGCGCCGATAGACACATCGCATCCGGCAGCGCACCGGCGTACGCGTGCAGCACCGTGGAGCGATGCGAATACAGCGCGCCCTTTGGATTGCCCGTCGTGCCCGAGGTGTAACAAAGGTACGATGCCTGGCGCTCGTCGAGGAGCGGCCAGTCGAATGCGCCGTCGTGCGGCTTGAGAAACGTCTCATAGCTGATGAGCGGTATGGGCGTCTGCACCGCAGGTAGATGCGCGTCGTCGGCAAGCGCGATCCACCCACACACCTTGGGACAGAGGGGCGCAAGGTATTCAATCAGCTGCGAGAACGTCGTATCGAACAGCACGTAGCTGTCATCGGCGTCGTTGATGATCCATGCGATCTGCTCGGGGAAGAGCCGGGGGTTGATGGTATGACACACAGCCCCGAAGCCCGTCGTGCCGTAATAGGCTTCCAGATGGCGGTAACCGTTCCATGCCAGCGTGCCGATCCGTTCGCCCGGCTGCACATCCAGCGCGATAAGCGCCTGCGCCAGTTGCTTCGCGCGCTTTTCGCAGTCGCGATACGTGTAGCGATGTACGTCGCCTTCGATGCGCTTTGACACGATCTCGGTAGTGCCGAAGTGCCGTGACGCATGGGCCAGCAGTGAGGAAACCGTCAGCGGCACGTCCATCATCTGTCCGAGCAGCGGTGTCGTCATAGCCGAGTCTCCCTGCTATTGCCGCGAGCCCGGAATCGCGTAAGAGTGCTAGAAATATCGGACACGGCACCCGCCCGGTAGCCAAGCCTTCCGGTTATTCAACATAGTTGAGGCCTGCGAGTGTTGCAAATAGATAAGATGGATATTGCTAATGTCTCGCGTCTGTAGCACCCGCAATCCGCACGCTGAGACTAGCCATGCGCATGTCAGACGGTAGCCGGCCCAATAGTTGCCGCTCAGGTAGCTTAGAAAGCAGCCATTCGAATGCCTCGTCTACTTCCTGAACGTGCGAGATGCCCTTCACTTGTTCTCTTCCGCATTCCACGTGTGCGCGATCGTGCGCCACTTGCCGTCCGTGCTCCTCGTCATCACCTTTAGCAATACGCCTTTGTATTGCGGCTTCTTGCCATCCTTCTCCTGCACCGCAGTCCAGTCGGCCGTTTCGTACATCACGTTGCCGACCTGGCTCGCGCGCACCACGTCGATCGCGTAATCGTGAACGCCGGCATCGAAGTGGCTCTTGAAGAGCTTCTCTATTTCGTCGCGCCCTTGAACGATCTTGCCGTTACCCCGCGATACGATCGCCTTTTCGTCGTATAGCGCGGCGAGCCCGTGAGCGTCGCCTTTGTTCCATGTTGCATTCGCATCCGTGACGAGCTTGTTCTGGGCAAGCGCGGGATGCATAGTGAAGAGCGCTGGCAGCGCAAAAAGTCCGCATGTGCCGAAGTGCTTCAAGGTGTTGTTAATCGCTTGCCTCCAGTAGTGAACGTCGGCGAGCGGCATGAGTGCTCGTTGTGCGGCACTCACGTTCACGCTTAACTCACTTCGGCCTCTCGCAGGTGCGTGGAGTATATGGATGGGCGTGTCGTAATCAATTAACGGAGATCATTGCTAATGCTATTGACCAAACGTTAGCAAACCGGATTGACCCGTAACTGCAATAAGCTACGCCGGTGAACTCGTCACGCTCATAGGGAATGTTTCTGTTTCAGGCGGTCCGCTGACTCACTGCTCACGCGGTCGATAGTGTTACATCGACCGGTTGAATCCGCAGTTACATATTGGCGCAGCCGTCCATTAGTCGACAGCTTCGCTGGCTTTGGTCGTTTGGCGAACCGTGCCGCCTTCCACTGCGCGACCGAAGCACGATACGCGAGGCACCCACCACGTGTCGCCGCATTGCGCGTGAGCTCTCGTGAAACGGTTGTTGGACTGCGTCCGATACTTTCAGCGTCGTCTGGCCGGCGACAAGGGAGCAATCGGGTGGGCAAATATGTGGCCAGAGCACAAGCTGATCAAATGGCGGTGTCCCCTTTCGCACGCTGGTGCCACCACACTCCGTCAAAGCACCGCAACAAGGGGCTGTGGGCGGAGTTCCAGGATCTGTCGGTGACAGCTTTAGAAGGGCGGCGTGAAACTAGAAAGTTCACTTGGCTGGTAGCATGGGACAGCTATCATGCAGTCACAGAGCGCATCCTGGTGCGCTCGAAGATTCACACGCGATGCCGGTGCAGGGGTTCATGCAGTTAAGGCCGTCCGCCGAACTTCTGGCGCTCGCGGTTGCTGCCATACTCCTCCCGCGTCGCGGTCCCGCACCTTTCTGGCAGCTGGTTCGACCCTTCCCGAGCGGGACCGCGACAAAGCCAAACGGTCTTTCGCGCCCTCCTGCCCGTGATGAGGGCGCTTCATTGGGAACGAGCGCGAACATGAGTTCAACTCTTCAGATCGTAAAGCCGGCCCCGGAAGATTCGGTAGTCGTCGCACGGACGAAAGACCTGGAGGACGAAAACGTCCAGGCGGCTCACCTCGACGGAATTGATCTGGTTGTTATCAGGCACGCCCAAGGCGTCTGCATTTACCAGGGCCGATGTCCGCACGAGGGTACCCTGTTGTCAGAGGGCGCATTAAAGGACGACGTACTTACTTGCAGGGGGCACGGTTGGCAATTCGCCTGTCTATCGGGACAGAGGCGCGGTATCAGCACTTCAGATCTGAAGCGATTCGAAGCAATTATCGAAAACGGGGAAATAAAGGTTGATCGAAATGAAGTGCTTGCATGGAAGGCGCAACAATCCTCCTGCGCGGCTGCTGTCGAGCAGGCCGCCCGCCCATCACCGGTTCGTAGCGTTAAGCAGCTTCCGGGACCGAAGGGTGTTCCGCTCCTTGGCAACCTTCTGGACTTCAGGACCCGCCAGTTGCATTTGCTGCTCGAGAACTGGTGTAGAGAGTTCGGCAGCATGTACACCTACACGCTAATGGGTCGGAGATTCGTTGCGATTGCAGATCCGGTTCTCGTCAATCAGGTCCTCCACGACCGGCCGGGCACCTATCGCCGCTGGGACGTAATCCAGCGCGTCGCGCATGAAATTGGTGTTGATGGCGTGTTTTCGGCAGAGGGCGATACCTGGAGGAGACAGCGACAACTCGTCGTCAAGGCACTTGACCCGGTCCACCTTCGCGCATTCTTTCCCTCGATGCGCATGATGACCTCGCGGCTACTTAGTCGATGGGAGACAGTCGCGCGTAATCGTCAATCCGTAAACATTCGCCAGGAGCTCATGCGCTACACAGTGGACGTGGCGACGAATCTTGCGTTCGGCTATGACATGGACACCCTCCAGAGTGATGGCGAAATCATCCAGCAGCACCTCGCAGTGATGTTTCCAATGATTCAGCGACGGATAATTGCCCCGTTCCCCTATTGGCACTACTTCAAACTGGCACCGGACAGGCAACTTGACCGGGCTCTGGTGGCCGTGCGGGCTCTGACACAGGTTCTCATCACACGCAATCGCGCCCGATTGATGCAAGACGCGATCACTGACGCGCTTCCTTCGAACCTCCTTGAGGCGTTGCTCACGGCGCAAGAGGAAGGAGAGGCACCGCTAACGGACGAAGAAGTGATGGCAAATGTTTTCACGATACTGCTGGCCGGCGAGGACACGACCGCCAATACGATCGCCTGGATCGCGTATCACATGTGCACTCACCCCGAAGTCCAGAACAAAATGCAAGCTGAGGTCGATTCTGTCATCGGGGAGGGCGCAATACTCGAAGACGCGGATGCACTTGATGATCTCGTGTATCTTGACGCGGTAACCAAAGAGACCATGCGTCTGAAGCCGGTTTCCCCGGTTACCAGTTTCGAGCCGAATTTCGATGTCCAGTTAAATGGCATCGCAATTCCCAAGGGTACGGTGCTGACGCTCTTGACGCGACAGCCCGCGCTGCAACCAGGTAGCGTTTCCCCAATGCGAACATTTGACCCTGACCGTTGGCTCGGCGCGTCCGGTGCGACGAGCAGCCATCAGGTAGGTTTCGTTCCATTCGGCTCAGGACCCCGGTTGTGTCCGGGTCGCAAGCTCGCCCTGATGGAAGTTAAATCGGCGCTCGCAATGATGTGCCGCAATTTCAACATATCCCAGGCAACTGACCGAACCGCCGCTGTGGACGAGATATTTGAGTTCACGATGTTCCCGGAAGGCCTCTTTGTGAGGCTGGAACAACGTCACTGACTGGCCTCAGGCAAACAGCGTTGATCCGGGACAGCGAACTCAACCTCACGACGCCAGATCTTGCAGGTCGGGTCCGCTCCGATCAGTGATTCATTGTCGCGAACTGAACGATCAGTACCCCGCTCGACGTCCCTCACCCCCCGAACGAAGTGGAAGGTGAGATTATCCAGGCATCGAAATCGAACCGCACGTCGATCCGGCGAACCTCGGTGCTTCCACTGCTGATTTCAGTCTCGCTTATGTCGCGGTTTCCACGTTCCTGGCTTCTGAGCGCCGGCAGCTCGCCAACAATCAAAAGAAAAGGGGCCGAATTTGGTTGACTTGTATCGGCCATCACCGACCAAGTATCCAGGGGTAGGATGTGATCTGTGAGAAACGGCCGTCTAAGGAAATGAAGGGCGCGGAGCTGTCGGAATGAAAAAAATCGCATTTTTATGGAAGGTGGTCAGGGACGATTTGCGCGTGCTCTTATATGCGCTGCGGCAACCCGACCGTCCAAGATGGCTGATGCCCGCGACCGCTCTGGTGGCTCTGTACGCGGTCGATCCTTTCAATGTTGCTGTTCCATTCGTCGGGATTGTGGACGACGGTGTGCTAGTTCCGCTGGCATTGCATTTGATGGTCCGTTGTCTGCCAATCCAGTTGCGACGGCTACGCCGCCTATGATGAAATCAACATGATGCAGCGTTCACGTCACGCCGCATGAATCAAGGCGCAGGACCCGAGTTGATTACACAGGACCGCACTGTAAAGGTGAGTGACGGCTATTAGGGAAACTGAGGGTCTCTTGTCGGTCGGTTTCGGCCGATCCCGTCGGGCGGCAGCCGGCCATGACCGGTCGGCCGCGTCTGATCGGCCAATGTCCGTTCATGGTGGCGAATGAGCCAAACGATGTCGCTGATTGCACTCGCCACGCGCTTGACGGCAGGATGGATCGATTCCAGAGCCGGCTCCCATCAGCGACTGCATGATTGACTGTTGTCGTTGTCACGCCGCCGCTAACCATCACGGCAACTCGCCCTACGCTCGCGGAAAGAAAGTCGAAACGGATGCCATATCAACCGGCGTCTCATGCGCCGTCACGCTTAAGTCACGCGCCCATGTTTCCATCTATTTCGGTTTGTTACCGGCCGCCTCGGAAACGACGGTGCCCCGACTTTCCCGACTGCATACCTGCCTCAGGAGATGAGCATGCGAAGCATTCACCCCCTTTACGCAACAAGCCGCATTTTCGGCCGCACCGCGCTAGTGTTCACCGCATTCTGCTTCGCGGCTGGTGCCGCCGACGCGCAGACCTCGGCGAAGCCGCTCGTCACTCCGGGTTTTAGCATGGCCGTGTTCGCGACGGGTTGAGGCGGGCTGATGAGCGCACCTGACTCACTGGCCGTGCTTGATGATCACGTTTGGGTCGGCTATGCAAACAACGGCGCACCGGATGGCTCGAATGGCGCAATGAGCGTGATTGTCGAATACACGCTGGACGGCAGCGTCGTGAAAACGTATCAAGTCGCGGGACACAACGATGGCCTGAAGGTCAATCCGTACACGCGCGAGATCTGGGCGATGCAGAACGAGGATGCGAATCCGAACCTCGTCATCATCAATCCCGCGACCGGCCAGGCCTCCAAGCCGTATTCCTTCGCCAAAACGCTGCACGGTGGCGGCTATGACGACATCGTGTTCAAGGACGGCCAGGCCTACTTCAGTGCGTCCAATCCCACCCTTAACGCTAGTGGCAAGAATACGGGGCCCGCGATTGTTCGCGTTGTGCACCTTGACGCAAACAGCTACAGGATCGACGTCACGCCGGTTATGAGCGGCTCGCTCGACGCCAGGAACATTCCGTTTGGCACGGTGGCGACCCTCAACCTGACCGATCCGGATTCAATGACGCTAACGCCGTCGGGCGATGTACTGCTCGATGATCAAGGAGATGGCCAGCTTGTCCTATTACGCACGTCGGGCGATGAACCGCGCGTGCAATATCTGCCACTTCTCGGCAACGTGCAGGTTGACGACACGGTATTCGCCACTGCGCGACGGGGCTACCTGCTGGTGTCCGATACGAAAGCCAACATGGTGTACAAGATCAGCGCCAATGTCTGGCAGCGTGACGCAGCTTTCTCCGCCTCGACGGGAGTGGCCGCTACGGGTAGCACGCCGGCAGTGCCGGCTTATGTTGGCCAACTCGATCTGCGGAGCGGAGCGCTTCTACCGCTGGTCACCAATTTGGCCAATCCGCACGGCATGGTCTTTGTACCGACAGGCGACCAGCAATAACGGCCGCGCATTGATTGCCGGGTGACGTGATCGCCGTGTGCGGTTTCGCTGCGATCACGTTGGCCGGTACGTTGCCGTACCGGCGACGACGCAACTCTGGCGTGGCCGCCTTCGTCTGCTCCTGGTAGTCGATCGGCCTTTCACTATCGATGATTGAATGTCCCTTCAGGGCCCGATCAGCGACACTCGCATGCTTCAACGATCGCGCTGGTTGGCCCGATGGCGGTCGGCGAAACGAAACCGTGGTCGGTCAAGCACACGTTGCCGATCGAAAACGGTCACGGCCAGGTGCGCGTGACGCGCGCGGTCAATTCGGCGCTCGCGCTGTGCAAAGACTTCGTGTTCTCGGTGCAGGACGGCGACGGCCCGAACGCGCCCGAGAGGTGGTTCACGGCGAGCGCGTGCCAGCAGGACAAGGGCTGGAAGTGGGCGACGGCCGAGCCGGCGGTCGCCCGCTGGGGCAATTTGCAATAAAGAAGCGGCGAATGTTGCTCGCCGCTTCCTCCCTCCGTCTCCTTCGCACTAAAACATCGCGGTCGTAGACACCCCTTCGACGGCCCCTATGGCGATTCTATTCGTGCCATAGCGATCAACCTGTATCCAGCGCGATCAAGGCGATCCCGCCGAGCTCGCTGTGGGACGTTCGACGCAGGTGGGCCGGTGCCTCGACCAGCATGACCTCGAGCGTCGGACGCACGTGCAGTTCCTGAATGTGGCCGCCGACGGTGCGGCCGCCTTTTAGTCCAAGGAGTCCGTGCAGATGCAGCGATGGCCGGCCATCGTCTCCCTTGGCGACATCGCCCAGGATGGAGATCACCTCGCACTGCTCGTCCACGGAGATCGGCTCATAGGTCTTTGTTTCCCAGTTGAGCCATGCCACGACGCCGCACTGCAGCGCGCCTATCGCACTGACCCGGGCGCCTTCGATCCCATTGTCGCCAGCGAAAGCCTTGAGGCCGCCGACGGCTTCCTCCCCCGTATCGAAGACGACCACGTAGGTGCGGCCACCCTGGGCGTCGGTCTCCAGCAGCTTCGATTTCATGTTGGCTCACCTCTGTCTTTATCGTCTGCTATGTGCACTCTGCGATTCCCGAATTTACAAAGGGCCGGGTGAATCGTGCGTGGCCCATCTTGCAAACACATGTGGCACTCAGGACAGTCGTGAGTACCGCGCAACTTGCCGGGGCGACAAATGACGCGTCAGCGGTCGGGCGTCGAAGGCGTGGACACGGCGGAAAGCGTCGAAGAAGTGCCGCCGTCCGCAGTCGTTGCAAGGTCCCCGAGCGCGATGATGCCGACGAGATGCTTTTCCCGATCCACCACGGGTAGCCGGCGAATCTGCGCATCCTCCATTTTCTTTTGGGCTACGTCGAGGTCCTCGTCTTCGAAGCACCAGTTGACCGGGCCGCTCACAATGTCCTCGATCGGCGCGTCGGACGACATTCCGGCAGCGATCGCGCGCACGACGATATCGCGATCCGTCACCATACCGAGGAGGTTGGCGCCATCGCAAACCGGCAAGGAGCCGACGTTCAGTTCGTCCATCAATTTCGCCGCTTGCTGAATACTTTGCGCTGCGCCGATCGTGGCGACGTCGCGGGTCATTACTTGTGCTACTGAGGTCATGGTTTGCTCCTCGTCGAGGTTGAACTGTAGTTTCAATCGCAGCACGGGCCATTCCAGAAAAGCGGTTGGTTGTTTGGGTATGGGCATTGCGGCGACCTATTCGTGTCATGCCAGAAATGGGTTCTAAGGTGTGTTGCTTCGGTGCCAGCCGCTGCAAGTCAAGCGCCGCGCCCGAAGTCCACGCCGCCCACAGACAGTGTCATGCATAACGTAAAACGGAATCCACGCAACCAGGCTGACGGCGCGCAGAGCCCCGTCTGCCCGACCTGCGGCACGCAGTGCCGCGCGAAGGCCAGACCTGGACCGATCTCGCGAGCCTGCGCGTCAAGCACGCAAACGCTTTCAAGCGGCTACGCGCTGGCCTGTACGAGGTTCGCACGCAACCGCCATTCGCGATCGGACAGCGTGCGCTGCTGGCCACCACCGCTGCCGGCAACGTGCTATGGGACTGCGTTACGCTGCTCGACGATGCCACGGTCGACATCGTCGATGCGTTGGGCGGTCTCAGCGCAGTGGCGATCTCGCATCCGCATTACTACGCGACGATGGTCGAATGGGCACGAGCCTTCGGCTGTCGTGTCTGGCTGCATGACGCCGACAGGCAATGGGTGATGCGCGACGATCCCGCGTTGCTGTACTGGTCCGGCGAGCGCATCGCATTGAATGACGAGGCGACGCTGTTGCGGGTTGGCGGACATTTCCCGGGTGCAACCGTGATGCACTGGTCGAACGGCGCGGGTGTGCTGCTATCGGGCGATGTGCTGCAGGTCACGCCGGGACGCTCGCACGTTTCTTTTATGTACAGTTATCCAAACTATTTGCCCTTGTCGGCGAACTGCGTGCACGCGATCGAACAAGCGCTCGACGGCGAAGCGTACGACGCCGTATACGGCAGTTTCGCGAATGCGGAGATCGAGCGCGATGCGAAGCGGGCGGTGGCCGATTCGGTTGCAAGGTACGTGGCGCTTCTCGACGATCGCTCGGTGGGTGTGATCGTCGATTGCGCAAACGAAGGTCGAGTGAAAAGACCAGCGCGGGAGGCGGCGCGTGACGACCGCTTACGCGCGCGTAGGAAATGAAAGACATGGAAGGGCATAAGGCTTGCTCGATCGTCGGCACATCGAAGAAGGAGAAGCCCATGTCCAACGATCGATCGACGAGCGCTCCTGGCCGCGAGTCGTTAGCGCAAAACAACACGCCCGCAGACCAGGTGTCCCACGGGCGCCGCAAGGTCGTGCAAAGCGCCGCGGCCGGTCTGGCCGCGGTCTTCGCCGGAAACGCGCTCGCAGCCGATCCCGGCGCGCCGGGTAGCCAAGCCGCTGACGCACCCGCAGCACCCGCAGCGCCTGCCGTTCCCGACGCGAACGCGGCGCTAAATGATCCGCGCGATCTGTATCCGCACCCGCCGTTTCAGGATCAGCAGCAGCCGTGGCCCGGCCTTGCGAGCCGCATGACGCCGCGTCCCGATCATGGCGAGTCCAGCTATCGCGGCAGCGGACTGCTGGCGGGCCGCAAGGCGTTGATCACCGGCGGCGATTCGGGCATCGGTCGCGCGGCGGCGATCGCGTTCGCACGCGAAGGCGCAGACGTATCCATCATCTATCTGCCCGCCGAGGAGCCGGACGCGCGCGAGGTCGTGGCACTGATTCGCGGCGCGGGTCGCAAAGCGCTCGCGATACCCGGCGACCTTCGCGACGAAGCGTTCTGCAAGCAGGCCGTCGATCGCGCGGCGAACGGCATGGGCGGCCTCGACATCCTCGTCAACAATGCGGGACGCCAGCACAGCCACGATTCGATTCTCGACATCAGCACCGAGGATTTCGACTGGACCTTACGCACCAATCTGTACGGCATGTTCTGGATCACGAAGGCTGCGATCCCGCATATGCCACCAGGTGCGGCGATCATCAACACGAGTTCGGTCAATGCCTACAATCCGTCGGTGAACCTGCTCGACTACGCGATGACGAAGGCCGCGATCGCGAACTTCACGAAGTCGCTGGCCAAGCAGATGATCTCGCGCGGCATCCGCGTGAACGCGGTGGCGCCCGGTCCGTTCTGGACGCCGCTGCAGGTCAGCGGCGGCCAGACGATGAAGAACCTCGAGAAGTTCGGCGCCGACACACCGATGGGACGTCCGGGTCAGCCTGCGGAAATCGCGCCGGTTTATGTGGCGCTGGCGATGGCGCGCGCGAGCTATGTGACGGGGCAGGTGTATGGCGCGACGGGCGGCGAGGGTCCGCCGTGAGCGTGAGGGCCAAGGGATCGCTGCGCGGCGCGATGCGTGGAACACGCCGTTTTCTACTTCGGGTATGCCCACGGCGGGCAACCGGCCCGATTTTCGCAAAGCCAGTAGTAGCAGGCGGCTTCGTGAGAGGCAAAATCATCACCGCGCTCACGAAGGCGCTCTCGCCATTGGGCGACGTCCATTACCGAAGCATGCGCACCGTCGGCGGTCCAGAGCGCTGCCATCAGATATTTGTCTACTTCGATCGGCGTCCCATTAACGATAACAGTCGGGATTGCCAGGGATTCAGTCAACATGGACCAGGTCACGCTCGTCGATTGCAGTAGTATGACGGTACGCCGATTGCTAGCGCCCATGTGTGTTCGTAACGGCTGCGTTTCGGACAGACCGGTATCCGCGGCGCGAGAAGAAATCCAGCGTACTGGCGCTTTGACCATTTGTGACACCACGGGACAGACGAAAAAGGCGGTTCAAGCCATCAAATCGCGCTGTGGCGCAAGGCGCTGGCCGAGCGCGCAGAATCCGTCGGAAATGGCCCGGCCGCGGAGAGGTGCCGCGTGACCGGCATTGATCGAAGCATTCTTCTCGCTGTCGAGTGGTCCGTGAGATCATGTAGCTCCCAGGCCAGAATCCGTAATTCGCGTTCGACGGGGGGAACGGGGTGAAGGCTAACGTAAGTCAAGGCGTCAAATGCCTCGATCAACGTGCGTGCGAGCACACACGCAGCGCCGATATCCCAAAGTTCTGGCCCCGATGTGGGCTGAAGCATGGGCCCCAGCTTCTGCAGACTGCACGCATGGCAAAGCAGCTTCGTAAAGATGGTCTCAGCGTACGACAGATGTTTCTCGCTGACGCAGCGTCCCGCCAGACGATCCGACATCGCGCGTGCGTGAGCAAGAATCGCATCGTATTCGCTGAGAATCGCGATGTACCGCTGGGGGTTCATCTGAATAGAGTTCATCGTTGACACGCTACAATCCACGGACTTGCTACGCTCGGAACAACTATGCGGCTTTACTACCTGACGGCTGAAAAGCGGGCGAAGAAGAGTATCGCCGAACGCAGGTTGAAAATCTCGCTTTTTGAGGAACTCAAGGATCCTTTCGAGTTGTTACCTCACGTTCTACCGAGCCGCGCGCATCGAAGGGTCGCCGAGGTATTGCGCGACCATCTGTTAAAGCAACGGGGAGTGATCTGCTTTTCGACTGATTGGCAGAATCCGGTTATATGGGCGCACTATGGCGCGAAACACTACGGCGTCTGTCTCGGGTTCGACGTTCCTGACAGTCTGGCTATGCGGGTTAGCTATGAGCCGAACCGCCTCGACTTTGACATCGATCTCTCGGTGCCCAATGCCGGTGTTACTCATGACATGAGTAAAGGCCATGCTCCTGACGAAATTTGAAACCTGGCGATACGAGAACGAATACCGAGTGATGGGAGAACTGCGAGATCAGGACACTGATGGCCATTACTACGTCGACTTTGGCAAGGATCTAATGCTGCGGGAAGTGGTCATTGGGGTGCGCAACGAAACTTCTCAACGGGAAGTAGCGGAGTGGATCGGGGATTTAGGCCATGACGTCGCGATCGGCTGGCGTTCAAGCAGTTCAAAATCACTGAGCAGCTTAACCTGCCTGTCCTCCTGGCCGGTCATGGCAATTCCAAGTAGCAAGGCATCTGCTGCCATAGACCAGCGGTCGCGCGACCGGTATCGGAAGACGACACTGCGATGGACCCACATCCTGGAGGCTGGAAGTATCCTGGGATCTTTGCTGGACGACATAGCATGGGACAAGGAAGCGCACCAAAGCAAAAAGGGACGCCTTGCGTCCCTTTTATTTCACCCGTCCGAACAATCAACGATCTCTGTCCTGATAGCTCGCGCAGCTGGCGGATTCCGAATACAACCGGCCATTGGAATGTTGGCTTTGTGCATTGCCCGAGCGGCAGCTTGTGGCCCAGGCAAGCGTCCGCTCGCCGGCCATGTTGCGGTCAGACCTTAGTCTGTTCTGCCATATCGAGGGCATCGTCGACTTCAATGCCGACGGCTTCCAAGGTACAACGGCCGTTCGGGCGATCGTGTCTGTCGCGACGTCCAGTGCCAGTGCTTCGGTGATCAACTGGGCCCGCTTGCTGACGGACAGGTTCGGCGGCGGCGTCGGCAACCCGTTCGCCAGTTTTCTGATCCCGTTGACATGGATCGCCGCTGCTCGCGATCTTGTGCTCCCAGCTGCTGTGCGTTGTTTCGCAGGCCTTCCCGACATTCGGTTTGCCGCCGGTAACGGAGTTATTCGGGCCTTGCCGACGTGCCGCTGCCGTGATTGGGCGTAGGTTCGCCTGCGGTCGCCGACGGGCCCATTGACGCCAGAATCTGGTCGCGGCAAACCGCAAGAATTTCGTCGGCCAGCGGCGAATCGTCCGGGCAGGCGCGCGACATGACAATGGCACCGACCGCGTGCGCCAGTATGTCGAGGGACTTGGCCCTCGCCAGGCGTGTGTCCTCACCGTTCAACGCACTACTCTCGGGATTCAGCACCGTCAGCAGGCTCTCAATGCCGGCCGCGAAGGTGGCGCGAACTGCTTCCGGCTGACGCGCGGCATCCCCGCCCAGTGCGGCCATCGTGCAACCGGTCGCGCGGGTGTCCCGGTGCTCGCGAGAAAGGTAGTACCGCACAAACTCAGGCGCGTCCACACCCACGCTCAGCGCCACGGTCTGCGCGATTCCGCACGCCGCCGATTCCGCCATCAGATCTGCCTTGGAGCCGAACTGCTTGTAAAAGCCGCCGTGGGTAAAGCCGGCGGCGGCCATCAGATCGGCAATGCCGACCCCATCGTAGCCGCGCTCCCGAAACAGCTGCGACGCCGTCTCGACAACGTGCTCACGGTTGGCCTGTGCTTGTGCCTTGGTGATCTTCATGGTCTGGCCACGATGGGTTCATGTGTGAAGGCTTCATTATACATTGATGTCGATCGTCATCAAAACCTTGACAGTTTTGATTATGATCGTCATCATTGGTCCTGTTCCCAACCTCGAACCTGACGCAAACATGACCGACAAGACGCTTTTCGAGCCCTACACCCTGGGCCGTCTTACCCTCGCCAATCGCCTTGTCATGGCGCCGCTGACCCGCAACCGCGCCGGCGTGGGGCTGGTGCCCAGCGAGCTGGCTGCGACCTATTACGCGCAGCGCGCCTCGGCCGGCCTGATCATCACAGAGGCCACTCAGGTGTCGGCGCAGGCGCAGGGCTATCAGGACACCCCCGGCTTGTACACCCCCGAGCAGATCGCCGGTTGGCGCACGGTCACCGAGGCTGTGCATGCGAGGGGCGGGCGCATCTTCGCGCAACTCTGGCACGTCGGCCGCGTTGCGCACATCGATCTGCAGCCGGGCGGCGCCGCGCCAGTCGCACCGTCAGCCATTCGTGCAGCGACCAAGACCTTCGTGAACAACGGATTTGCCGACGTCTCCGAACCGCGCGCTCTGGAACTCGCCGAACTGCCGGGCATCGTGAACGACTTCCGCCAGGCCGCGGCGAACGCCATTGCAGCCGGCTTCGACGGCGTGGAGATCCACGGCGCCAACGGTTATCTGCTGGAGCAGTTCATCAAGGACGGAGCCAACCAGCGCACTGACGCCTACGGCGGCTCGATCGAGAATCGCGCGCGCCTGTTGCTGGAAGTCGTCGCCGCCGTGATGCAAGAAATCGGCGCCGACCGCACCGGGGTGCGCATCTCGCCCGTGTCGCCGGCAAACGGCATTTCCTGCAGCGATCCTCAGCCGCAGTACGACTACATCGCCGGGCAGCTCAGCGCGCTGGGCATCGTCTATCTGCACGTGGTCGAGGGTGCGACCGGCGGCCAGCGTGATGTCGCACCGTTCGACTATGACGCGATGCGCCGCCGGTTCAGGCAAACCTATCTGGCCAATAACGGCTATGACCTCGAACTCGCCACCTCCAGACTCAACGAGGGCAAGGCAGACCTGTTCGCCTTCGGCCGCGCCTTTATCAGCAACCCCGATCTGGTCGAACGCCTGAAGACCGGCGCGCAGCTCGCGCAGCCGGACTTCGCCACGCTTTATGGTGGCGGCGCTGCGGGCTATACCGACTACCCCTCAATCACCGCTTGACGCGCGCTGCCAGCGTCCGTGTCGAACCTCTTTTACAAAGGAAACAAACCATGACCACGCTTCCGACGGTGCTCGTCACCGGCGCCTCCTCTGGCATCGGCGCGATCTACGCCGAGCGCTTCGCCGGCCGCGGCCACGACCTCGTGCTGGTTGCACGCGAAAAGGCGCGCCTCGATGCGCTGGCCGCGCGCCTGCGTGAAGAAAGCGGCGTGGCCGTCCAGGTGCTGCAGGCCGATCTCACCCAGCCCGCTGACCTGGCTACGGTCGAGACTCGCCTGCGTGACGACACTCGCATAGGTATCCTGATCAACAACGCCGGGATGGCCCAGTCAGGCGGCTTCGTCCAGCAGACGGCCGAGGGCATCGAGCGTCTGATCGCGCTCAACGCCACGGCGCTGACGCGGCTCGCAGCCGCGGTCGCTCCGCGCTTTGTGCAGTCTGGTACTGGCGCGATCGTCAACATTGGCTCGGTGGTGGGTTTCGCGCCCGAATTCGGCATGTCGATCTACGGCGCCACCAAGGCGTTCGTGCTGTTCCTGTCGCAGGGACTGAACCTGGAGTTGTCGCCTGACGGCGTCTACGTACAGGCGGTGCTTCCGGCGGCGACCCGCACGGAGATCTGGCGACGCGCCGGCATCGACGTCAATACGCTTCCCGAGGTGATGGAAGTCGGCGAACTGGTTGATGCGGCACTGGTCGGCTTCGATCGCCGCGAACTAGTGACTATCCCGCCGCTGCACGTGGCCGGGCGCTGGGAGGCCCTGGATGGCGCGCGTCAAGGGCTCATATCGGACATTCGACAAGCCCAGGCGGCCGAACGCTATCGGCCCGAAGCCTGACCGCCACAATGACCGGGGCGGCACCCCCGACGAGAATCGACCATGAACTTCAAAGCGCTGCAGGCGTCTTATGCCCACGCTCAGACCAAGCTCGTAGAGGCGGGCGGAACCACGTTCGCTTATCGGGAACTGGGACAGCATGGCGGTACCCCGCTAGTCCTGCTCAACCACTGGGGCGCCGTGCTGGACAACTTCGACCCGCGCATCGTAGATGGCCTGGCTCGTGAGCATCACATTCTTGCCATCGACTATCGCGGAATCGGTTTGTCCGGCGGCACCGCGCCGGTGACCGTCGACGAGATGGCGCGCGACACTATCTCGGTGATCCGCGCGATGGGTTTCGATCAGGTAAATCTGCTCGGCTTTTCGCTTGGCGGTTTCGTGGCGCAGGACGTGGCCCTGAAGGCGCCTGCCCTTGTGCGCAAGCTCATCCTTACCGGCACGGGGCCCGCGGGCGGTCAGGGCATCGATCGTGTCGGTGCGGTGTCGTGGCCGCTGATACTCAAGGGCCTCCTGACGCTACGCGACCCCAAGACCTATCTCTTCTTCACCGCTACGGCCATCGGCCGGAAGGCAGCAAGCGCCTTCCTGAAAAGACTGAAGGAGCGCCGCGCCGATCGCGACAGGGGACCGACACCTCGCGCGTTCTCGCGCCAGCTCAAGGCGATCAAGGCTTGGGGCCAGCAGGTGCCGCAGGAGCTCGCCGGCCTGCGCATGCCAGTCCTGATCGCCAATGGCGACAACGACATCATGGTGCCCACCTCACTGAGTCTCGACATGGCTCGCCGCATTCCCCATGCGCAGTTGGTCATCTACGAAGACGCTGGGCACGGCGGCATCTTTCAATATCACGCTGACTTCGTGTCGAAGGCGCTGGCGTTCCTGGCAGCACCCTACCTTGGTTAAAGCAACATGCAAGCACTCACATTCAAACGCTATGGCAGATCACCTGAGATCGAGTTCGCCGACGTTCCACGCCCCACGTTAAAGGCGGATGAGTTGCTGGTGCAGGTCCACGCGGCCGGATTGAACCCAATCGACAACATGATTCCGGCGGGCACGTTCAAGCCCGTCCTGAAGTTCGAATTACCAGCCACGCTAGGCAGCGATATTGCCGGCGTGGTGGTTGAGGTTGGCAGTCGCGTGACGCGTTTCAAGGCGGGCGATGCCGTTTTTGCCAGTCTCTTCGATCTTGGCAGAGGGTCGATAGCCGAATTCGCGGCGGTGCCGGAAAGCGTTGCCGCACCGAAGCCGGCCAAGCTCGACTTTGTGCAGGCCGCTTCCGTTCCGATGGTTGGCCTCACCTCGTGGCAAGCATTGAAGGAGCGTGCCAATGTTCGATCTGGCCAGAAGGTGTTCATACCTGCGGGGTCGGGCGGTATCGGTACCTTCGCGATCCAGCTAGCAAAGTACCTCGGTGCCAAGGTAGGAACGACCACCAGCACGGGTAATGTCCCACTGGTCACCACGCTGGGCGCAGACGAGGTGGTTGATTATAAGAAGGAGAACTTCGAAAAAGTGCTGCGGGGCTACGACGTGGTGCTCGGTACACTGCGAGGCGATGCGATCGAGAAAGCCATCGGCATTCTCAAACCAGGGAGCAAGGTTGTCTCGCTCATCGGTCCGTTGGACGCAGCGTTCGCACGCGCACGACGCCTGAATTTCTTTCTAACGTTCGTGTTCGGCTTGATGAGCCGAAAAATCATGCGCCTTGCAAGAAAACGGGACGTCACCTACTCATTTCTATTCGTCCGTCCCGACGGCGCCCAACTCGCCGAAATTGGAGGACTTCTCGAGTCGGAACACATTCGTCCGGTGATCGACAGGGTTTTTTCGTTCGAGCAAGCGAAGGAAGCGCTTGAATACTTGGCTCAGGGACGCGCGAAGGGCAAGGTCGTCGTGAAGATCAAGTGAGTGGCCAAACGGTTGACTGTGCAGGAGCTTGCCCTGGCGACTGAAGACGCGGGTGACCAGGTTAAGGCTCATGGAGAATCGGATGGCCGGTTAGAGGGCAGAGCCGACGCCCGAACGTCCGGGCAAAAGCGCGAGCGAATGACGCTTGTTGGCCCGACTGCCGCCCGATGCGGTCGGCTGTAGTCGACCCGTTGGAGCCGTTCAATCCCAAGTGACTCGGCGTCGCGTTTTGGAAGCACAGCGGTCATTCGCCGAACCAATCCACTCATTCGTGCCATGGGAGGAAGCGGAGCAGGCCGCCGCGAAGAAGGCAGTCAAACGGCCGAAACGGAAAGCCGTGCCTGTGTGACTCGCGGGCGGCGGACCATCGCCGCACGCTGAGGACGCTCCGTCATCAGCTAGCGCGTCCGCGCCTCGAAGATCCCCTGCTCGACTCCGGCAGACCACTTCTTGTCTCCCGTCGCCCGCGAAAGCATGTTCGCGCCGACCATCGCAGCAAATCCGAAAACCAGCTCTTTCTCCGAGAGCGGACATGCCGGGTCTGCCCGTGCGATCTCCACGAAGGTGGAGAACAGTTCCTCGACACCTTGCCGGTACGCCTTGTTTAAAGCCGCGCTTGCGTGATGGGGCGCGGCATCCTGTCCGAGCGCCACCATCGGGCAACCCTGCTCGACCGGCTTCCTAGTGAAGTAATACGAAATGAGGCGTTTTAGTGCGCCTGCAACCGGTTGCCTCGCTGACATCGCCTTTGCTTTCCAGTTCTGCACAGAGCGCGCAAAGCCAGACGAGCAGGCCTCGGCAATCAAGGCGTCCTTCGATTCGAAGTGGTTGTAGAACCCGCCTTGCGTCATTCCTACGCCGGCCATGATCTCGGCGATGCTGATAGCGGCCACGCCACCGCCGCGCACCGCTGCATCTGCCTGATCTACGATTCGCTGCCGGTTTTGTTCCGCCTGCTCCCGGTTTGAACGTCCCATCGAAACACCTCCTGTTACCGCGAAAATCTGGAAAAACCAGTTGGACGCCTGACGGCGTTAGATGTTGTGCAACCTCTATTCTAATACACTCGTTCCGACATGCGGGCCAGACGATCCGATAGCCGAAAACATCATCTTCTACCTTGCTAAACCCCGTGAGCCACGCATAGAATAGATTACGCATAACATGTATTTTGCGCGAGCGATGCAACGCTGCAGGGTCGGTGGTGCATCCCGATCCGACAAGGAGTATTCAATGGCCACTTACGAACCTGGTATCACCGCCGTGCTGTGCGTGGATCTGTACAACGATTTCCTGAGCGAGGGAGGCAAGCTTTTCCCCTGGGTCAAGGACATCGCACGCGAAAACAACATGCACGAGAACCTTCGCTCCATCGTGCGGACTGCGCGTGAAGCAGGGATCGCGATCTATCACGTTCCGCATCATCGATGGGAGCCGGGCGATTACCTCAACTGGAAATACCCATCGCCTTATCAGCTGGGCGCGTCCGAGCGGCAGGCCTTTGCCAAGGGCACGTGGGGCGGAACGTTTCATGACGACTTTCAGGTTCAGCCTGGCGACATCGTCGCGACGGAGCACTGGGCGTCGAGCGGCTTTCCGAACACGGACCTCGATCATCAACTCAAGCGTCACGGCAAGGAGAGGATCATCCTGATCGGCTTGCTCGCGAACACGTGCCTCGAAGCGACCGCCCGGATCGGGATGGAACTGGGCTATCACGTCACGCTGGTGCGCGATGCGACTTCCGCGCGCTCGCATGAAGCGCTTCATGCCGCGATGAATATCGACGGGCCCACTTACGCGCACGAGATTCTCGCCACCGCCGAAGTCGTGGCGGCGATGAAAGGCAGCAATCAGCAGGGGTGATCCGTCATGTCCACGATTCCCAAGCCGGCGCCGGTAATCGGCGCCCGAACAATCGAGTTGGCGGCGAGGCGCGGTCTACGCCAGAGCCGGCTCATGCAGATTGCGCTGATTTCCGCTACATGGTGGACGGCGACTGGTGTCGTGCACTTGCTAGCGCTCCCTGTGCCAGCCGGGATCGTGGGAATGGCGTTCGCTCTGCTCCTGTTGGCGACGCGGCGCATCAGCCTGTTCGCATTGCGTCGTGGTGCGGAATGGTTCGTGGGCGAAATGATGCTTTTCTTCGTGCCGGCCGTCGTCTCTGTACTCGATCATCCGGAGCTTATCGGACGCCTGGGCGCGGAACTGTTGCTGATCGTCGTTCTCAGCACGCTTGCGGTCATGACGGTCACGGCGTTGACCGTCGAGCTGTTCTATCACTGGAGGACGCGTCATGTCCGTCCTTGAGCGCGCGCCGGCGGTATTCGTGTGGTCGATCGCAACGATCGGTCTTTACTGGATCGCGAAGCAGATCTACCGACGCCGACCGCGCATCTGGGTTGTGCCCATTGCAGTCACACCACTGTTGCTCATCACGTTGATCGTGCGCCTTCATGAAACATATCGGCACTATATCGGCGGAACGGGCTGGCTCGTGACGCTGCTCGGTCCGACCACCGTCGCGTTCGCGGCGCCGATCTATGAGAAGCGGTCCATCATCCGCGCTTACTGGCCGATCCTCCTTATCGGCGCTATCGCCGGATCGATCACTGCAATGGCGACGTCATACGGACTCGCGGCGTTGTTTCAGCTCGATCCGTCCTTGCGCCTGAGCCTCTTGCCGCGATCGCTCACGATGCCTTTCGCGATGGCCGTATCGAATGAGATCGGCGGCATTCCGAGCCTTACGGCGCTCTTCGTGGTGGCGACGGGCGTCGTCGGAGCGATCGTTGGAGACGCGATGGTCTCGTGGCTCCCGGTGCGCTCGAGTCTCGCGCGCGGCGCGTTCCTCGGCATGGGCGCGCACGGAGCGGGAACCGCGAAGGCGTATCAGATTGGACGAGAGGAAGGATCGGTCGCCGGATTGGTGATGATTTTCAGCGGGCTGCTCAACGTGGCCGTTTCGCCGCTGCTCGCCCTGCTTCTGCAGTCTGTTTCGAGTTGAAGATGACGAACGCGCAGTGACGATTCACCGCGCGTTCGCTCTCCTGCGCAGCTACCAGTCTGCTTGCTCTGCTTCTCGACACCTCGTCATCCGTCAGCCAAGGAGGGCTTGTACGATATGGAAGATGGCAATCATCCTGAACCACCCAGCCAACTATTTGCGTGCTTTGTCCATGAGGTAAACCAGCCGCTCGGCGCGATCGTCACGAATGGCGAGGTGTGCCTCCGTTGGCTCAAGCGCGAGGAACCGCAATTCGAGAAGGCAGCGGCCTGTGTGCAGAGCATGATCGACGATGGGCGGCGCGCGAGTGAAATCGTCCAGCGCATTCGCACCCTCGCGACTGCATCCGCACCGCAGCAGACACGGCTTGAAGTGAACGACGTGGCGCCTATCGTTCGTCAGGAGGTGTCCAATCATGGCGTCTCGCTGCGACTGCGGCTTGCCCCCGGTCTGCCGCCACTGCTTGGCGATCGGATTCAGCTTCAGCAGGTTTTCCTCAACCTAATCCTAAACGGTATCCAGGCTATGGCCGACATCGCCGACAGCCCGCGCGAGCTTCTGATCGAATCGCGTCTGGACGCCGGCGGATTCGTGATCGTCTCCGTGCGCGACGCAGGCACCGGGATTGCCCCGGAGCATGCATCCCGGCTGTTCGATGCCTTTTTCACGACGAAGCGCGGCGGCATGGGGATAGGTCTGGCGATTTGCCGTTTAATCGTCGAAGCACACCGGGAATGATATGGGCGTCCAACAACGCCGGGCACGGCGCGACATTTCAGTGTCGTTTGCCGGTAATAGAAGCAAGCGCCAATGGTAAGTGAATCGTTGTGGTTCGGCGTGATGTGCTGACGTGCAACAACGACTCGCCTCAAATAGGTAGAGCCGACAAGACGCTCGCAGACGGCGTTTGATCACCAGTTCGTCCGCCCCCATCGTCGAGGTAATGCTCGTGCGACTCTTGACCACTGACTTATCTTTCCTCGGCGGGAACATATGCAGTAGCCTAACCTCGTTTGTACTGAACGCCGCCGACTTCGAAGTGGCGCTTCATGGCAACCGAGCGAACTTCGTCAATGGAGCTCTAGAAATGCCACTCGTGCGAATCAATCTGACAAAGGACGCCTCGCCCGAGGCTGTTCGCGCTATCAGCGATACCGTGTACGAGGCGATGATCAATGTCGCCAACGTCCCGCAACACGATAAGTTCCAGATCATTACTCGCCACGCGCTAGACGAACTGGTGTATCCGGCCGATGGATATCTCGGCATCTCATACTCTCCTGGAATCGTGTTCATTCAGGTCACCTGGAACGCGGGCCGCACTATCGACGTCAAGAAAGCCTTTTACAAGGCGGTCGCTGACGGAATCCATGCGAAGGCGGGGGTGCGCAAGGAGGACATCTGGATCAGTCTGACAGACGTTGCAAAGGAAAACTGGTCCTTCGGCAATGGCGAGATGCAGTACGCGCCCAAGGAGTAAGGTAGCTGGTGATAGTGACCGTGGTGGCGGGCGTCGCGCCCGCCTTCGGAAGAAGCATTGCTGTCTGCGCCGTGCAACGCAGAAGGTCGCATGGCCCTCTTTGGCGTTCGACCGTGTAATCCACTGAAAGACCTGCCTTCGAGAGGACGTGGAGATCTCGCCGCGCGCCGCCGGGGCCGTACCGCGCATCCGTTGGAAGCGCTCGGATGCTAACGACCTCATTGATTCGCGTAACCAACGGTCAGCGCTCTACCATCCCTCGACAGCACCACCACTATGCAATGGTGATTCTGTAGCGGCAGAATCGCGGGCAGCCCTGCGTGCTGCGCGTAGCCAGCAACGCGTCTCTCGCTCGGTTCGGGCCATTTGGCTGCGGAACAATCGACGGCCGCGTTCAGGGTGCTCCGCACGAACGGCAATCAAGAATTACCTCTTGCATTTGACGAGGCAAAGGCTACTATTTCATCGGTCGGCCGATCGTCTGGAGGCGTCGGTCAGTCATGATCTTCGCAAATAGATCGGACCGCCGCATGGAGCAAGTGACGCCTTGCCTTGACGGTCGCAACGGCTTAGACGCTCGCCATGTCCAAACCCTATCGGCATCGCCTTTGAGGGACTTCCAATGCGCCGACTGATCCTGCGCAACATGCAGTCTCCCGGCGACATCGTGATGCTGACAGCCGCCCTGCGTGACCTGCATCTTTGCTATCCGGGCCAGTTTCTTACCGACACGCGCACGCCATGTCCGGCGCTGTGGGAACACAATCCCTGGATTACGCCGCTCAACGAGGACGATCCGGATGTCGAAGTGATCGATTGCGAGTATCCGCTGATCCACCGGAGTAATCAGCTTCCCTATCACTTCATCCACGGTTTCAGCCAGTTTCTCAACGCGAGGCTCGGACTCGACATCCGGCCGGCTTGTTTCCATGGCGATATCCACGTGTCTGACCAGGAAAAGCGGTGGTACTCGCAAGTCGAGGAGATCGTCGGCGAGGCGTTGCCTTTCTGGATCGTCGTTTCAGGCGGCAAGCCCGATTACACAGCGAAGTGGTGGGATCGCGAACGCTATCAGCAGGTAGTCGATCATTTTCGCGGTCGCATCTTGTTCGTGCAGGTCGGCGAAGGCGGACACCGGCACCCGCCCTTGCGCAACATTATCGACCTGCGGGGGCGCACCGATCTTCGACAGCTGGTCAGGCTCGTCTATCACGCTCAGGGCGTCTTGTGCCCGGTGACGTTACTGATGCATCTCGCCGCGGCCGTCGAAACGAAGCCGGGCATGCCGCCGTCGCGACCGTGCGTGGTTGTCGCGGGCGGCCGTGAGCCCACGCATTGGGAGGCGTACCCGACGCATCAGTTCATACATCGCGCGGGCGCGTTGCAGTGCTGCGCAGACGGCGGCTGCTGGAGGTCGCGCGTCACACCGATCGGCGACGGTGACGAGAAAGACCTGCCCCAGAATCTCTGCGTTGATGTTGTCGGCCACCTGCCGCGCTGTCTTGACATGGTGACAGCATCCGATGTGATTCGCGCCATCGAGCTTTACTTCGAGGGGGGTGCCGTTTCGTATCTGGCGCATCCGGGCCAATGGTTGAGCGCGCTGACGCACGGGCGCGCCGAGAACGCGCACGCGTCGCATAGCCGTTAAGGAACGCTCCGTCCGTGGTTCGCATCCTTCTGTCAAGAAACAGTAGCCCGTAGAGCCGCGTGATGCGCGTAATCCACCGGTGCGTCGTAGCTACGCCAGAGCCCGTCAGCGGATCTAAGTAACGGAGAGAAACTCCGGCCACTAGGCCGCCACGCAGAACATCAGGGCGTCGTCCACCACACGGCCCCGGAAGGACTCACCTCCACGCGCGTAAAGCGTTGTTGGACGGCCTCACGGACCGAGTCCCACCCGTAATCGTCGCCGCAGATCAATCCTCCTGGCCTGAGCTTAGGCCTCCAGACGTCGATATCGAGGAGCACGGTGGACGTTTCATGGCATGCATCTATAAACACGCAGTCGATGCTCGCATCATCGAACAGATTGGCTGCTAGCCCCGAATGTCCCGGCACGGAGGTCACGCGCAAAGTCGGGTACCGTGCAAGATTGTCCATAAACCGCCTCCTTGATGGCAGAGGCCAACCATCCATCGAGCCGTCCATGTTTCCCATGAACGATTCAACCGCGTAAAAATCGATGTCACGGTTGGCAAAGCGCATCGCAAGTGCAAGAATCGACCCGCCTTCGTAACAGCCTATTTCGACGTATCGGTGTATGGATCGACGGTTTGAGACCAGTTCGAAGACTTCACTCATACTACCGCCGCCGAGTGACATCGCGCGTGGAACGCCATTGAGTACACGATCGATCAACGCATCCGTAATCCCTTCCCACCTTGTTCGCGCAGGTGGGTAGACCTGCATGATCTGGGAACAGAAATGAAGTAGTTCGCCCGGCAAATGGTGACTGTTGGGAGGTATGAGCAAAAAGGGATCCCTAGACCAATTTGAACATTGGCCGAACCAGAACATCGCCAAGTACCAGACGTACGGATACGTCTGCAGCGAACGCGTGCCGCTCACCTCGTCGGCATGTTCACGCGACCAGAATTTGGCGGCGCCGCCGCAGTGAAAGGAGCGTTGCGCAAGGCGGCCAGCCGTGAGGTTAATGAAGAGGCCGTCGCGATAGTCAAAAATTGAATCCCAGTACACCCAGTGCTGGCTCCACAACGCGTTATCAAGCAACTCGACGCGATCAGGGGCGTTTTCAGCAAAAAGCACAGCGTTGAGCACGCCTTGGTCACCGTGACCGGGAAACGGGCCTTTCGCATTGAAATCGGCCGCATTGCAACATTGTGCCCACTTGCGCAACACGCGTTTGTTCGCGTCTGTAATCGCGCAAAAATATAAGGAGGTACTCATATAGCGCTGGTTACGCGCGGGCGTTTCAATACCGTATACACGGTACGATTCGTCATAGTCCGCGCCATCACCGTCCCGGCCCCCGAGAAATTTCCCGGTTGCAAAACAACGCTCAATCTCCGCGTCGACGTTGGAGCAAAGTATACAGTCGGAATCGATGCCAACTACCACATCGTAGTCGTAGTGTTCGGCAAGTGTCCAAGCAGCGTACGCTTTCAACTCCCACGCGTTCACGTAAAGTCCGGCGGCGCTATATTGCGAGGAGTCCATGAGCACGACGCGTGCTGCCGCAGCGAGGCATTCACGTTGAGCCTCGCTCAGCGGGCACTTTTCGTTGACAACGATGAAGATGTCCGCCTCCGGTTGAAATTCAAGTACGCTGTTGACCGTAGCGAGGGTGCCAGGAAAGAAGTTAAAGTCCGTTACGGTGACAAAAGCATACCGGACCAGGTTTTCCCCGGGGGTATGCGGATGCGGTTCCCACCCCGGCTTCGATAGAACCGCCTGTTCCGACGAACCCGTCGCGGTCGCCATGTCGCGCAGACGCGCAAGGTCATTCCGTAAGCGGCGGATCTCATTACGCAGCGTCTCTTCGGTCCACGTTTGTTGATCCATGATTGCGCCTCGGGAATGCTTGATCGATGACAGCAAGCTCAGAGTTTTAGAGCATGGTGCTCCACGAAGACGATGCGGCGTCCTTTGCGCGTCGGCACCTTGCCATAGGGATTCGCGCCGTCGACGACATATTCCTCGTATTCCGCGACGACAAGCCTTAGATGCCCGCACGCGTCCTTCTCTGGAACCGACACTTGCCCGTTCCAGAGAACTTGCGCGGGCGCGCCCGTCGCAGCCGCGCCCGCGCCTGGTGTCACGACGGCGCCAGTCAGCAACTGCCAACCAAAATCGTCGCCGAGACGGGGCTCCAGCCGCTCGACCCAGACCTCGATCACGCTGGTTTTTGCAGGCACGACGTCGGCTGCGGCGGACTCGCTCTTTGCCTCCTGCCATCCACTCGAACTCGCGTAACCGGTACCGGACACGGTGACCTGCCATTGGCGTGGCTCTGTCGCCGCGATGGCCACCCACCGGCCCGGCGCGAGCGCCAGAAAATCCGCCAGCACGATTCCCGACAGCCATGCCTCGTCCGCCGAGATCGGCTGGTAGCGCGCCAGCGCGAGACGGATCAACGGGAAGTAGGAGCCTGTCGCGGCAATCTCGATGTCGCAATGCCACAGTTGCCGGTCGGCATCCCAGAAGACGTCGTGTGGCGCGACCTCGAGCTTGAGCGTGCCGGCTGGCACGCCCGGGGGATTGAAGCCCGTTGCCTTGAACGTCCCCGGCCGCTGATCGGCCTCGGTGGCCGGGGCGCCGGGTGGCAGCCATTTGCCGCTTGCATCGGGCGCGAAGCGCGCGAGCGGGAAGTCGCCCCGCCGCGGGCCAATGCCCGCAACCAGCGCCGAATCCCACACCGGGTCGTTACCCCACAAGGTCGCGTAGCGCTTGAGAGGATGGCCGTTCGGCTCGCTCTCGGGGTCGCCCGTGAAGTCCGCGGGCGGCAGCACCACCGCGAGCATTTCCCCATAACCAGAAACGTTCCACGGCCGGTCCAGATACACGCGGATGCCGCCGCGTCGTTCGCTGACCGCGTGGCCGTCCGTATCCTCGTCACGGCGCCAGCCGAAGGTCGGCACTGCGTAGAGATACGAGGGAACGGGAGGCGGTGCCGAGTTTGGTATCCATCTCACGCTGCTCGATCCGCTCACCTTGATGTGCTCGTCGGTGGTCGTCGTCGCGCCGGAGTCGTCCTGGCCCGTCAGGATCGCGGCGGGCATGAATTCGCGAAACCGGGTTGTCGCGTCAAACGCGTATTCGATCCGCCGATAGCGAGTGTCGTGAAATTCGTGCGACTTGGGCAGGATGCCCTTGAGAAGCGCGTTGATGCCGACGAGGTCCGCTCCGGCAATGCTGTGCTCGGGATGTCCGCCGCCCGGGTTACCGTCCTGGACGTTCGCGTAGTCCGTACTGTCTGTAATTTTCACGGAGAATGCGACGTCGTCGCGCTGACGGTCGCCCGGCGCCGCGCCATCGTCCGAAGGTTCATGCCAGCGGGCCAGCAGGTCGAGGCGATCGGTGGTAGCGAGCGAGCAGTTCACGAGCATCATCGGTCGTACGGAAGTGCTGCCCAAATCGCGCTTCATGATCTGCAAGAGCGAAATGTCGGGCGCCACGAGGGGGCGCTGCACAGCATGCACGATCGTCAACTCTCGTGCTGGCGTGAGCATCCAGTGTTGTCCGTTAAGCGCCCGCGTGCGCTGCGCGTTCTGGTCGAATGCCTTCAGCCACCCGAAGATGCCCATATTTGCCAGTGACGCGTCATCGAGCGTCGACGACAGCCTGATGCGTGCACGCACGCCCTTGGGAAGAGGCACGCGCAGGCGCCGGCTGGCCGCATCGAACCACGGTTTCGCCGCCCCGCCGTCAAAGACCTCGATGACGAAAGGTTGTGCCTCGGGCCACGCGCCACCGGGGTAGAAGGGGACCAGGATGATCTCGTCGTCCGCGATGTTCGGATGACTGAATATGCGCACCGCGACGGTGCCCGCATATGGATCAGGCAGATAGGTCATCGCCCTCCCGTCTTCGTACACGGCGAAGGTGGTGTCGGAGGGCGATCCGCCCAACGGCCCCTGCATTGGTAGCGTAACCTCGCGCAGCACCGCATCGGGATCCTGCGCGTCTCGATCCTTGTCATGCGCGAGCATCGTGAACGTAGAGGGATCGACACGGCCTGCGTGATCGAGCATGCCGTGATGCTCGACGTCGCGCGCGCTCACGCGCGGCGGCAGCGCGGCCCGATGCGCTTGCTGTGCGGACGGCGTGTCACTATCCGCGGGTGTGTCATTGAAGCTGCGGATCGCCATGCAGTTCATCGATTCGCCCTCCGCCGGCGCTTCGACCGCGCCGCCGTCCGACAACAGTCCAACCACCGGCGCGGCCACCGGCTCGAAGCGAAGATACGTCTGCGCGTGCGCGTCAGGTTGCTCCGAGCCAAAGTCACCAGTGCGGAACGGCAATGAGTTACCGGCCAGATCAACAGCGCGCGCCCTGATCCAGTAGCGGCGGCCAAATCGTAGCCGAGGCAGTGAGGCCTTCACCGCCTTAAAGCGCGAAGTGAGCTGCACACCAGGCGGCACGTCCGCCTGGGTACCGTCCGGTGCCTGATCGACTGCGTCGTTGGGCAGGATAGCCTGCCCGGGCAGCGGCGCCGCGAGACTCCAGCCGTGCCATGTCATGAGGGCCTCGTGCAGCGAGAGCACCTTGGTGGTGCTCGCTGGGTCGGGTGGTGTCGTGGCGGCGAGCCGGATGGTGCTTTCCTCTTCGCCCGCCGCTGGCTGCACGGTCACTTTGCCATCGCCTAGCGAATAGGTCGCAGTCCGGCGGCACAGTGAGGCCCAGGCACCCGTCGTCGCATCCCAGATGTCGAAGCGATAGCCGCGCACCAGGTCCTCGGCATGCAGAGGAACCCTATCGGACTTACTGCCGCCTATCTGATTCTCGAGGGAAGCGTTGCGGTCCTTGTTTGCAGCGAGACGGCTCGACAACCAGTCGCCGCGCTCGCGTTCCACGAGCATCAGTCCGGCCGTCCTCAGTGCCGGCGCGCCGATCGCGTCTTCCTGCCGGGTGACGGGATCAACGCGCGCATCCGGATCCGTGCGGCGCAGCAGCGAACGGGCAAAATTCATCGCCTTCAGTCCTGCACTGTCGATGTCCGCTTGCAGTAATGTGAAGCGCTTCGCATCGAGATCGAGCAACCCGTCTTTCACCAGATATTTCGCCCCCGGATCGGACGTGGCTTCGAAGGACTTGGCGCTCAGAAGCGTGCGCGTGACGGGCGCAGCATGGCCAGCGACGTGTGTGGCAAGGGCGCCCTTCGGAAAGACGAGCTGCACCGACAGGTCGGCTTCATTCGACGCCTTGAAGTCGTTGGAGAGAAGCAGATCGACAACCAGACCAAGCTTTCGCAGCAAGGTCGGGTAAGAGCCCATGGACGCGACAATCTGATGAAACTCCAGTTGTTGCGCCAGTTCATCGGGCTTCGGCATTGGCGGACTGACATATTCGTTCCACGCGGCCTTAATGCGCGGGTCATCCGTTCGCGTCACTTGTCGGCGCGCAGCCGGGGCGAGGGGAGTATGAAAGTCACTGAATTGCTGGAGCGCGAAGTTCAATTCGCGCGAGTCGGGGCCGGGAATGTCCCCGTCGATCTCATCCAGCAAGAACACCGCCGTCATCCATTCGCCCCAGTCTCGGCTGTCGACGAAATCCGAGACGGGCGGCAAGTTGTCGCCTGCCTTCGCGGCCAGGTCGCCATAGAGCGACGCCACGCGATTTCCGAGATCGGTCGCGTCGAATGTTTTGATGGTGTGCTTCGAGTAGTCCGTGAAGCTGTAGCTCCGGACACCTAGATCGGCACGGAAGAGTGCGCGCCAGACCGCGGAATCGGGCATGCCTAGCGTCGGGTCCAGCCGGTCGGTTGAACCGCCGCCGCCCATCGCCACCGATACACTCTTGTGGTTGTACGACACCTTCAGGCTGCCCTTCGCCAGCGAATTCGGCCAGTCGAGCCAGTCGGCGAAGCTGTCGAGTCTCTTCGGGTCACTTTCGCAATCGAGCCTTGGAGAGAGAAAGACCGAAAGCCGCAGTTGCTTGCCATCGTCGCTGTAGCCATTCGGCAGCGCGGTCAAAACGAACGATTGCTGGGCCATCAGACCGCCTCCACGGCGAACGCGTCGCAATAGTCGGCCCAGACCTGTTCGTTAGGGACCTGGTCGATGAACTTCGGATCTCCGGCGCTGCCCGCAAATTCCCGCCTGCAACGCACCGAGACGGACGTGCTGAACATGAGGATGTCAATCTCGACGGTGAGCTGCGCCTCGCCGTATACAATGGATGAATTGCCGGCTTTCTGGTAGCCGAGTTGCAAATTGAAAGTCAGCGACACTGAAATGAGTGCGAGTACGCACAGCTCGCCGTGAATGCGCACATATCCGGCAAGCTCAACCGTGCCTTGGCCTGGTGTCGGTTCGAGCCAATGGAAATATACGCCGGCCTTGATCTCGACGCTGCCGGACGCGACGCCGAGATCGATCGCGACCATCGCGCCGAACTCGAGCGCTGCCTCAATCTCATTTACACCCGCCGACGAGATGCCAATGCCGAAGAAGCCACCGCCGCCGATCATCGACACCGCCAGGCTAAACGGGTGCTCGCGTTGCGAAAAATAAAAGTTAACGCGCGCCGGGGTGGCGTCGAACGGCAGGCTGAAGCTCGCGCCTAATGATACGTTCGACAGCACGAACACGCCGACTCCGATCGTGGGCAGCGTCAACGAATAGGAAGCGCCGATTCCGCTTGGCGTCACCTGGATCGCCGGCGGATCGGAGAAGCCGTTGCCGGGAATGACCTGCCGCAATGCATTGACGAACTCGAGCGGGCCGCCGAAGGTCACCGCGTCCTGGCCGTCGCGCAGTTGTACGGAGACGTCGGGCTTCTGCCCGCGCTTTGCGTTGAACTCGAGCTTTTCGAACCAGAGGATGATGAAGCCGAAGAGGTTGACCTTGAAGTTGTTCAACGTCGCACTCGCCTGAATGGTGGGCGAAGCCGCAGACTGAATCGGCGTGGTCACGATGCCACTCATCACGAGCCGCGTGTCCGGTCCGCTCGGGTCGGCGCGCGGGATGATCAATCCAGCAGGATCGCTGCCGACCACCGTGGTGCTCCAGTCGAAGCTCGCTTCGACGCGATCCGGGAAGTCCCGCGATAGAATCTTCGGGACTTCCTCGCCCGCAAGAGAAGCGCTCTTTTGCACGATCGCGCCGAGGTCGATCCCGCCGAGCAGCGTCGCGTTGTTGAAGAAGTCTGTCGGGTCGAACGTTGAGTTCTTCACATTACCGAGAGCCGTGAGGACCTGGTCTGCGGTGCTCGCGGTCTTCCCTGCCACCGGACCGGCGAGCTTCGACAGGCCGAGCAGATTCATCTGCGGACTCGCCAGCGCGCCGAGCGTATCGCTCTTCGCCTGGTCCGTACCTCCACCGAAGTTCAGCGCCTGCGAGCTCGTGAACTGCAGGAAGACCTGTCCGGCGTTGGCGGTGGCGTCAAAGCCGTTCTCGGAATAAAACTTCGGATAGGTCACCTCAGAAATAAAGCCGGGCTTGCCGAGCAACTTCTGCACGGGTTTGATGCCCACGTTCGCCCGATATATTTGCGGATAGAAATTCGGGTTCGTGTTGTCATGGACAGTGACCGGGCCGGCGTGCAGCGTGATATCGGCCGTGGGGAGCTTCGTGTCACCCTTGTCTGCGTCGGTGCCCGGTGCGTAGGCCACCACGCTGCCGCCGAGCGACGTGCGCAACTTCGGTTCGGGCTGCGCGGCGTTGTAGGCCGCGATCAGGTTGCTCGTGGTGTTGGTGTTCTGGTTTGCCGGATCGCCGACGAACATCAGCGGCATCGAGAAGGTGACGCGGTTGCCCACCAGATCCGTCGCCGCAATATCGAACATCACGTCGGCCGGGTTGTTCGGGTCGCTCGTTGGCACCATCGGCCAGAACAGCATGCGCGCCTCGATGGTTGGGTTCTGGTAGGGATCACCGGCCGTCGGATCGGCCGCCACGTGACTCGCGGTGCCAACTACTCCGGGGTCCATCAGGTCGGGCGTGATGCGCGTCAGGATCTCGACGCTCGTGAACGGGAAGTCTCGCCCGTTATTTGGAGAATTCGTGCCGTCGTAACTCCGTCGCTGCTGACGGACAAGCAGGAAGAATCGCTGTCGCAACACAGCGATGCGCCCGGGCCCATCTTTGCCGAGCGGCTCGAAGCGCCGCTCGGTCACCTTGACGAGCGAGGCCGCGTGGCCAAACGGACAGAGAAAGCCGGCATACACAACACGCACATAGTGATCGCGCCCAAGCGATGCCAAATGTCGCCACTGCTCGAGGTCGATACCTTCTGGCCTGACCTCCCAGTTGCCTTCTGCGTCGAGCAACGCACCAAGCGCCGACAGATGCAGCCGCTTGGCCTCACTGCCGATCGGGCTGTAGCTGTTGCCCTTGCTCGGCGTCGCGTCGAAGCCCGCCATCAGCGTAACGAGCATCGAGCGGTCCACCGGATCCAGGCTCATACGGATCACATCTGGATTGGGACGGCCGGGCGGAGGGCCTGGCAAGCTGATCACCTGGTAGAGCGTGGGAAGTTCCGACTGCGGCCTATAGTCGGGCGACCAGATCGCGCGCATGCGGCCAGGCGCGCCGGGACCGGTACCTGATGAACCAGACGACAGTCGCGTATGCCATAACTCTGTGTGACCATTTCGCGTCACTGGCGTGATACTGTGCGCCCACCGCGCCGGTTCGAGTGGCGATGTGATCACCCGGTAGGGCAGTTCGAGCGCGGTCACGCTGTCTGGCGGCTCCTGAGGTCCGAGCAGCAACGTGAAGAACGGCAGCGTGGGTAAGCGCGTGACGGCGCCTGGGCTTGCCTGACCGAACACGCTGAACGACTCCAGCGCGGCCATCGACAGAGCGGTCAGGCTGGCCGTGCGCGCCGCATCACCGCGCAGGGCCGGATACTGCTGTTCAAGCGCGGCCGCCGAACTCAGAAGATTTTGCCGCAATACCGCAGTGACGTGCGCGGATTCATTGCCAGACGTCGTCGACGCGCCAGACAACATGCTCACCGCCTGTTGCGCGAGCTGTATCCCGGATTGCGCGATCGCATTGGTGAGCGACGCTGCGTTCTCCGGCGCGCTGCCGGCGAGCTGACTCAGGAACCCGGATGTCTCATTTTTCAGGCTGACGAGCGCTGGATCGCGGACCAGCTTCCCGATCCAGTCAAAGCTGATTTGCCCTCCAGACGGTTCCGGGACTGCGCCGCTTGCGCGCCGCATGGGCCAGTCGCGCAGCGCCCCAAGAATCGTCGGCAAATCGAATGCGATGCTCGATTGCTCGTCGGGCATCGACACGACGATCCGGCTCGCTGCGGCCATCCGGACGCGCGCAACCGGCAGAACGCCGGGCACGGCGTCTTCAGTGCCGGCAATGTTCTGCGGCGGATAATTCTTGTCGGCGGTGACTTCCTGCTGGCCGGCGGCCTCGGCGTCTTGCCCTATCGTTTGCAGGAACGCCTCTTCTCCAAAACTTTGCGGCGGAAACTCTACGGCTATATAGGAGTCGCTCGCGGTACGGTCAAGACGCGGCGGATTCTCCAGGAACGCGAAGCCAGAAAAGCGCAACATGAGGACCAGCAAATCATCCGGACGCAGCACCTTGATGCTCGCTGGAAATACAAGCGGCCCCGACTCACCACATGGTTCACCTTCGCCCGTTTGCAACTCATTCTCACGTTCCGTGTCGGACTCGCATGGTTCGGCCTCCGAAGGGACGACGCAAACCGGTTGAACGCGCGGTGGGTACGGTGCGTATGGAGCATAGGGCGGATAAGGAGCGTAAGGCGGATACGGCGGGAAGGGCGGATATGGCGCAGCAAACGTGACCGGATGAGATGCCGCTGGAGCGGCCGGGTCGCACGGAACGCAGCCACTCCCTTGTTGTTGTTCGTCATCCGGATTTTTCACGCGAGGTCTCCTGCGGCCTGGTAGGAAAACCGTGGATAGCGTGCAGGCAAACCAGACACTAAAGGCCGCCTTTGCATTGTCGAAATATTAGCATTCGCACGTGGAACTGCTAGGATTTTGATGAGTGGCTCTGGGCGTGCGTTTAGCCTGCGTAAGGGTATGGGCGCCTTGACCGTATTCACGGAGGTACAGCCATGCCCGCGCAATGCAATGACGATGATCGGCGGGATTCGCTGCGCGATCTACGCGACGACATCGACGATCTCCGCCAGCAGCTAGCCGATCTGCGCCACGAATGGCATCACGGCGAAGCCCCACGCCATGACGATCCGCTTGTCGATGCGCTGATCGATCTGCGCCGTCGCCTCGATGCGCAGCATGAGGCCGACCGGCGCGCGGACCGTGCGCTGTGCGCGCTCGCCGAGTCGGTCGAGCGCCTGGCGCGAAGCGTGCACGAGTGCAACGAAGGCTCGCATTGCTTACCATCCTGTGGATGTCCGCCTTATCCGCCATTCCCTCCGTATCCGCCATTTCCCCCGTATCCGCCGTTCCCGCCTTATCCGCCTTATCCACCGTGCGCGCCGTGCCCGCCGACGCAGGTCTGCTGCTCGCCGCCGTGCGTTTCGTGCAAGCAGCCATGTGCCCCATGCAAGCCGCCGAGTTCGAGCAGCAGTTCTTCGTCATCGCCGTCTGCGAGTGCACTTCAACCTACTCGTGGCACTGGCTGATCGCGATCTCAAGCGCGTCCAGTCCAACCTTTGCTAACGATGTCTTGGGAATGAACGGGCAATCGAGGAAACCGGATTCCTTCCGTGTACCCGCAACAGGAGACATGACATGTCGTATGACGACGCACCGTTCGAGTCCGATCTGCGCCGCCGGATTGAACGGCTCCGGGACGAACTAGACCGGCTGCGGCTGGACTCGGCTAATGTCAGCGAACCGTCGCTCCGCGAACGATGCGACGATTCGCGCAGGGACTGGCGTGATGACAGACGCTCGCTCTCCGCTGAGGCAGAGCGGCTGAAATGCGCGCTGGCGGACGCGAGGTGCGAACTGCACGCCTGTCGAGAGCGGGAGCGCAAACGGGAGAACGAACGTTTGCACGCGGAGGAGCGGGAGCACGCGTTGCGGGAAGAACTCATCCGGATGACGGAAAGTCTAGCGTCATGGCTCGGCGACGAGAACTCACGAACGGATCGCGCACGACTCATCGACGTGCTCTGCCGCGAAATCGAGTGTTTGACGAAGGAGATCGGCAGGTGCAAGGACGGAGCGCACCAAGGTGGCTCCGCGCCGCCTTGTCCGCCATATCCACCGTATCCACCTTTCCCGCCGTATCCCCCTTTTCCGCCTTACCCGCCTTATCCGCCGTGCTCGCCGACGCAGGTCTGCTGCACGCCGCCGAGTGTCCCGTGCAAGCCACCATGTTCCAGCAGCAGTTCTTCTTCGCGTCTCAGCAGTTCGTCGTCGTCCTCGTCAAGTCCCAGCAGTTCGTCTTCTTCTTCATCGAGTCCCAGCAGGTCGTCGTCGTCCTCGTCAAGTCCCAGCAGTTCGTCTTCTTCTTCATCAAGTCCCAGCAGTTCGTCGTCGTCCTCGTCAAGTCCCAGCAGTTCGTCTTCTTCATCAAGTCCCAGCAGTTTGTCGTCTTCTTCATCGAGTCCCAGCAGTTCGTCGTCTTCGTCATCTAGTCCCAGCAGTTCATCGTCTTCGTCGAGCAGCAGCTCGTCCAGTTCGAGCTCCAGTTCCAGCACGACGCCGAAATTGCGACGCGTCATCCTCGCGGGAATTAGCAATGCGGGCGCATATCTCACTCCGTTTGTAAATAATGAGAGTCAGGGTCAGGGTGTGCTAAGCGAGATGCTCGCGGGCGTGTGGGACTTCAACAGCGATGCGAGCCAAACGGGGGCCGGCGCGCCCGACCCCTCAGGCTTTATCGTCGTGCCGACCGTCCAGAGGCGGCTTTATTACCAGCAAAAAACGGTGGCACAATTCGACTACAATACCGGCGTCACGATTCCCGCAGATGTCTCCCGCTGGAGCGATTATCAGAATCAGTCCACTCTGGGTGAAATACCGCCGCTACCGCCTCTCGCAAGCAATAGCGCCATCGGGGGCGACTTGGGAAACGACAATCAGGATGTGGTCGGCAGCTTCGTCTATGCGCATCACTTGATCCGCGATTTTATGTTTCTGGATGCAGCGCGCAGCGACGATCCCGCTCAAGGGGGCGCGGATAACGTTGTTCCAACCGGCGAGCGACTGTTCACTGCTGTTTTGAACCAAACGGTGCTTCAACCCGTGTTTGGCGCCCCACTGGCCCTCTACACCCGGGGAGTGGGACCTCAAAGCTATAACAAACTGCTTCTCGCCAGCAACGGTTCGGAGGTGACAGATACCTCCAAGCCGGCGTTCTCCTTCGCCTCTAAAATCGTGGGTTATTCCGCCCTGTTGTACGAGCTCCAGGGCCAAGATGCAGACAAAACGAGTCCAAACTGGTTCGGAGTCGTCGTGCCTGCAGGACAGGTCAAGGTCAATTGGTCGAGCGTGGTCATTTACTTTCACCCGAGGCCGAGACAGGCGAACTATTTCGACACTGACTATCCGAATAAGGCGACCATGTCCGGCTTTACCAAAAACGGCGTACGCCACGCGGACTGGAAACAACTGTTCGGCTACGTCGATCGCTTGGGCGCCCAATTGGCGGGCGCCATCATAGACAATCAGGATTGTGGCCAGGTCGTGATCGTTCCATTCATGCAGGAGTCGGACGCAGGCACCGCCGGAATATTGCCTACGCAGTGGTATTTCATTGTCAGCGACATTCTGGCTAGTGTCATGTCACTGAGGGCGAGCGGACAAATCTGATGCGTTGATGTCACGGCACATCCCGTCATGGACTGGCCGCCGTCGATGGGCCGGGGGGCTCGCGGTCAAGACTGGATACCTCACTCAGGCGTGAGTTTCTGCCTGTGCGGGAAACGCCATCGAGTCAGGATCCGAAGAGCAAGACGGACGATGCGTTTGGCCAAACGCCGCCCCAACTTTCCTTGGCCAAGGGAGGGTCAATCCAAAGCGGACCTGCAACCACGCTGATCGCCGAGCTTCAAGACACTCCGTTTGGCCAACGGATTCTGACAAATGACGGAGTCGACTGATCTGGGATTTTTGCATCCCGTTTGAACGCGAGGCGCGAGGGGCGGTAGGTGCGCCGAAGGAATGCATTCAAATGCCTGAGTCGCGTGCATTTTCCGTTGTTAGTTACACATATCAGCCTTTTGAGGATCTCGTGACCGATACAGAATACACGTTGGCGTTGGCAGTAGACTTATACAAAAATGTATTATCCCTCGTGTCACGCGCATCCCGTAATGATTGATCACCGGTTGTCAGTGCGGAGTAGGAACGGAGGATTACAGTCGCCGGAATCTGGAATGGCTAGACTCTTGCCGGGACTTTGGACAATTCTTGTTAGGGTGCCCGCCTTGTCGGCCGGGAATCACAACAACTTCGGTGACTCAGATTGCAAGTGGTAGGCGTCGCCTTCCTGCCGCGAGACGAAGCCTTCGAACACGAGTGGGGAAGTGGTGTGGGCGGGCGAGTCCGGCGACTGCTCAACAAGCCCGAGAAGGCGTCCGTTCTCCTCGATCGCGTGCACGAGCTCGCGACACAGGTCCGGAAAGGCCGCAATGAGTCGCTCACCGAGCGCGGCACGTTGTGTCGCCGCATCCGGGCCTTGCGCGGCCGCAAGCGCTTCGTACGTCGCCTTCAGGTCAAAAAGCTTTTCAAGCATCGGATTTCGAAAGGTTGGGTTGGAACGGTCATGCTTTTATCGGTGGTCATTCGGTGACCGCACAACGAGCGTATTCGCTAGAGTACTGCCATGAGCACGCCCCTTCCTTCGGCTATCCGTGTGCCTATTTTAAGTACTTGCAGCACGGATTGCCCGCGCGGCCTGTTAGTTTCCCAGGGCCGCTCGCCTGATGGCGGGGAAGCCTCAACCGCGGGCAGCCAAGGTGACCACAATCAAAGCCGAAAAGACCAGCGCCGGGGCGAGATGCCGGAATGGCTCCCGATTTCGCACCAACGTGAAGAGCGCGCCGATCATGATCGCACCGGCCAACGTTAAGCCCAAGACTCTGGTTTGTTGTCCAAGAAGAAGTGCCGCACTGAGCAATTCGAGCGCGCCACAGAGCAACTGAAACCATGCCGGATAGCCCCAGCGTGCGAAGTCGCGCTTCACCGCGCCGGGCCTTGCGAGATTGACCACGCCAGCAATCGTGAACAGCACCGCGACGATCATCGCTAGGGTTGATTCGAGAGACGCACTGCTCCACGCCATCGTCATGCTCCGTTAGTTTGCTGAAAGTGTTTTGGTGCAGAGAGGTCCGCAATCAGGCCAGGGCCATGGGGTTCCCACTCGAGAACTCGCCGGGCATGCTGAGCGCTTACTGTCTGGTCGAGCGCCAGTGCGTCAGCGAACGATCCAAGCGATTTGCGAGCATCGTCGAGCGGCCAGAGTTCGACACGATCGGCGCCGACCGAGGCCCGAATCGCTTTACCCATTTCGGCAACGGCAACAGCATCTTCCGCGACCACGTTGAAGATCTGTCCCGTGACTCGACTGTCTCCGGTTGCCGCCTGTTCCACCGCGCTCAGATAAGCCGTGGCGAGATCATCGACGTGAACGGCCGGCCAGTGATTGCGACCATCGCCGACGACCCTCACACTGCCAGTCTGACGGACCATCCCGGCAAGCATGCCGAAGATGCCGCCACCGTAGCCGTGCACCATCGCCGGCCTGAGAATCACCGCGGCAATCGAACGGCTCGCTGCTAGCGCCCGCACATGTTGCTCCACTGCGGGCCGCCAGGCGACGAGTGGTGTCGGGTTCAGCGCTGATGCTTCAGTCGCGGGTTCTCCCGCAGTATTGCCGTAGACCCAGGTGCCCGACGTATAGACAAACACCGCGCCCGGACGCAAATGCGAAAGCATCGCTACAACCGCGGCCTCATCAGCAGTAGCGGCGGAAGCGTCGTTGGTCGACGCGGCGTGCACCACGCCATCAGCGGCACTGGCAGTCACAGCGAAAGACTGTGGCTCACGCAGGTCGCCGACATGGAGTTTCACACCGAGACGTGCCAGCGCGCTGGCAGCCGCCGACCTGTCCTGGCGCACCATCGCCGTCACCTGATGGCCGCGGCTGATTGCCCTGCGCGCGATTGCTTGCCCGATGTAGCCCGTACCACCCGTAATGAATAGTTTCAAAGCGTTCTCCCCAACGATTGCCTGCGAAGTTGAATAGTCACCAAACGAGACCAAGCAGTCTCGTTTCAGCGAAGGTAAACGAGACTGATCAGTCTTGTCAACTACCCGGCGATCTGGTATTTATTTCGTATGAACGCTTCCTCTCTTCCTGGCCTGAGCCCGCTGCAACGCCGCAAACGGACTGCCATCCTCGATGGCGCGAAAACCGTTTTTTTAAGCGAGGGTTTCGGCCTGGCAACCATGGACGATGTCGCGGCGGCCGCCGGCGTCGGCAAACAGACGGTCTACCGCCACTTCAAGTCGAAGGAGGCGCTCTTCGTTGGTCTGGTGAGCTCGATGTGCACTCAGGTGGGCGGAGTTCTAGCCAGTGCTCAGAACGAGCAATCCGATGGCGCACCCGAAGTCGAGCTGCGCGAGTTGGGATGGGTGTTGGCACAAATCCTGATCACGCCGGATTATCTCCGGCTTTACCGGGCCATCGTTGCTGAGGCCGAGCGTCTTCCGGAACTCGGCCAGGTGTTTTACGAAAATGGGGCAAAGGTCGTGCGTGCCTTCGCCGCAAAAATTCTGCGAAAGCGATTTGACGAACCGACTGCTGCATTGCGAGCAGCTACATTCGTTCAGTTGGTGCTAGGCGACGCGTATTTGGAACTGTCAATTGGCTACACGGTGCCCGATGTTGAAGCGCGCTTTGCGCTGCAGATTGACGAGGCGGTGACGGCTGCACTTCGCTAAGGAGCGCCGCATAGGAGGCTGCGAAGCGCGCCCAGCGCCGCGCAGGGGAGGTAGTTTCTTGAAGTCCACTGGATGCGGAATCCTGATTTATTGGCGGTTGGTGTTTTCGTCCACCGGCAGGGTCACACGTGATCCGGTCGGAACGCGCCGTTCAGGCCAGTATTGCGCGATCGATCTCGCCAATCGCTACCTTGCCGAGCATCGCCATGTTTCGGTCGACTTCGTCCCTGAGAAGGCTGATCGCATGTCGAACACCCGACGCGCCGCCCACCGCGGCGGCGTACATGAACGGGCGCCCGGCGAATACGAAATGTGCGCCGAGCGCGAGCGCCTTCAGAACATCTCCCCCTCGCCGGATCCCGCTGTCCAGCATGACGACGGTCTTGTCTCCAACGGCATCACAAATCTGCGGCAACACGGATAGCGGCTCGACCGCCCCGTCCAGTTGGCGCCCACCGTGGTTCGACACGATGATCCCGTCCGCGCCAATCGCGAGTGCGCGCTGCGCGTCGTCCGCGTGAAGGATCCCTTTGATGACCAGATTGCCGTTCCAACGTTGACGAATGCTTGCGATGTCGGACCATGACAGATGGTCGCGACCGGCGGTATCGCGTACCGCCGAGTCGGACAGCATCGGCGCCCCTCGTGTCGCGAACGAGTTCTCGAAGTGGGGCATGCCGTGATTGATCAACGTCCGGGCGAAAGTGCCAAGCAGCCAGCGTGGGTGGGAAATGCCATCCATCGCAAGACGCAGCGATGGTCGCAACGGCAGCGAGAAACCGGTACGCACGTTGTTTTCGCGATTCGCCCAAACGGGAATGTCGACTGTGAGGACGAGCGTAGCGAAGCCAGCGGCCTTGACACGCTCGATCAGGGCGTCGCGGCGCGCGACGTCGCCGGGTAGATAAGCCTGGAACCAGGTGCCAGGCGCTGCCGCCTGCACCGCCTCCATGGGAATGAGCGAGGAGCCGCTCATGATCGCAGGGATATTTTTTCATCCATCGCGGCCGTGGCCAACGCAATGTCGCCCCGATATGCCGAGATGGCACTGATTCCGACCGGAGCGATTCCGAACGGAGACGAGTAGGTGTGGTTGAAGATCGTTGTCTGCTGCGATCGATGAGACACGTCGACAAGCACTCTTGTGCGGAATTTCAAGCGTTCGAACGCAGCCCGATTCGCCGCGATCGACATTCCGTCCTCCGCTGCGCCGGAGATATAGCCGTAGAGCGGACGCGGCAGAACGCGCCGTGCCGCCCGCTCGAAGTCCGCGAGCGAGAGGATCTGGCGCAGCCGCCGGGGGAGATGTTGCTTGACCCCGTAAGCCGCTTGTTCAACTCGCCCGACGGACGTCGTTTCGTGCACGCTCACGTGCTCTGCGTAGTCGTTCATTTCACCGTCTCACTGTGTTACATCGAAATCGCTGCGTTGGCCCTCGGCGGTCGGTGTGCCCGATCATGCCAGAGAGCGGATGACATCAATACGCAAACGAGCCGCGCTGGCGCATCAGCTCGCGGAACAGCGATTCGTTCGGTTGGAATGGCGCCCGACCGTGAAGGTAAAAATAGTTGTTCAGCACCACCAGACCGCCGACCGGCAAAGACACTTCCTTCGTGCCGGCCGACGTTTCCATCGACTGGGACAGTGAGCGGAGAAATGCCGCTTCTTCACGGTTGGACGGCTGAACGAACTGGTCGATGAACGAGATCGACAGACCAAATTCGCTTTGAAAGAACAGCGGCCGCTCGATCTGCTCGCTGACGTTCTTGGAATCGGATCCCTTGTAGAAGAACGGCTTGGTTCCGAGCTTGTGATTGACGAAGCGATCGCGCTCTTCCCAGTCGTCCAGGTGCAGAAACCGCGATTCGCCGCCGACCGCGCTTCGCTCCGCGAATTTCATCATCAGCAGCCAGTCCGTTGCGTCGCTCACGTACGTGCCGTCGGTGTGCATCGTGAACAGCCGGTATGCCTGACGAAGATATGAGTCGCTGTTATCGGTGTGCTTCACCACGAAGCGGGCGTAGTACGTTCCCGACATCGCATCGTGATTGCTCGGGCCGAGGAAATGACCGATGGCCGTACCGAACTTCACGAAGTCAGAAGGGTCTTGCGAAAGGTCCTGGAGGCCGATGGTGAAACCGCCGTGCCGACGGTCCTTGACCAGCTCGACGAGCATGTCGGCAAAGTCGTCACCGAGACGCTCGACCAGCAGATCGGCAAGGTGATGGCGCATGAACGGGACATACTCGAGATTCTGGACGTCGATATCGCGCACGTCCGCCAGGAATCCGGTCAGTGCGTTCGGGTCGACCGTCACGTTCATGATGCGGTGATGGGTGGGATGCGCCGACAAGCGGAAAAGCGGTTGCCGGTGCGTGATGGAACCAGGGTTGGTGGTCAGTGCGTCCATGTTGTCCTCCTGTTGTTTCAGGGCTCTATTTGATGCCTCTTCTTTGATATCATCCAGACGCATTGCGCGAATGTTTATTCGCTCCTGGAGATTAAATGATCGACGCCCGTCAACTGCGATACTTCGTTGCTGTGGTGGAGGATCTGCACTTTGCCAAGGCAGCGGATCGCTTGAACGTCGCGCAATCTGCGCTCAGCGCCCAGATTCAACGCCTTGAGCACGAGATGGGCGTTCGTCTCCTCAACCGCAACAAGCGACAGCCCGTCACGCTGACCGATGCGGGGCGTTTGTTCCATGCCGAAGCGGTTGCGGCGCTACGTCATATCGAGCGTGCGGATCAGGTCGGCCGGTTGGCGGCCAGAGGCCTCGCCGGTGTTGTGCGGATTGGATCGGTCGCATCCGGCGTGAGCAGCGGCGTGCTCTCGAGGATGCTGCGTCAGTTTCGGATCACGCACGGTGACGTGCGAATCGAGGTCCTGGCCATGGAGACTCCGCGTCAGTTCGAGGCGCTTGTCAGCGGCGAGATCGATGTGGGTATCGTGCGGCCCTGGCGCCAACATCCGGCGGGGATCGTGGCCACGATCGTACAGACCGAATCCCTTTTGGTCGCGATGGCCGAGGATCATTCATTGGCGGCAAGCGACCACGTGTCGGTCAGCGAGCTAAAAGATCAGCGTTTTATTTCCCCCCACTTCGACGACGACGGAGGATTCAGCGAGGTGCTCACCGCGCTGGGCTTAGCGGGAGGCTTCGTTCCTTTTCTCGAACATCGCGTTCATGACTTTATCGCCGCGATCAGTCTTGCATCGGCCGGTTACGGCGTGGTCGTTGTCCCGGAATCGATGCGCAACTTCACACAGCCGGGAATTTGCTATCGGGCCATCGCGGATTTCGAGTATCCGTGTCATCTCGCAATGGCCAGCAGGCGACGGGAGTTTTCTCCCGCCGTTCGCGCATTCGTGAAGGAATCCTTCGCGCTGTTCTCCGGCCTCGCCCCATCAGACCCAGCTTGAATTGAACTCGCAGGTCTGTCAGTGACGATCCATAGATAGTCAATCACCATCCCCAGATGGTAATCATGGGTGAGTCCTTCATGGGTTGTTGCTAATGGATTGATCGCTAGAGTCCGTCATCGTCGGCATAACACCTATGCCGGCAGTGCTGTCAGCAATTCGGCCGTCGTGACGATCGAATGGGCAAACGTGGGTCCGTTCAGTTCGTGGGCGGCTCGCATCATTTCCGGCGAGAAGGCGGCGGTCGCGTCGCGCACGAGCGTCACGTGATAGCCGAGTTCCATTGCGGATCGCGCGGTGGCTTCGATGCAGGTGTTCGCGAGCAGGCCAACGGCGATGACGTGCGAGATTTTGTGCTGCTTGAGCTGGAAATCGAGGTCCGTGTTGGCGAAACCGCTTTGCGCCCAATGCTCGTGGATGATGATGTCGTTTTCCAAGGGAACAAAATCGGGGTGCCATTCGCCGCCCCACGTCCCTTTTGCGAAGGACTGGCGCTTCTGCACGATCAGTTGCGTCGGATTCGGATGGTCCCAGTCTTCGTAATCGCCAGGTTGCCAGCGGCGATGCGGGACGTAGAACACCTGGATGCCAGCTTTGCGTGCGGCGCTCACCGCTGCGCGCAAATTGTCGAGAAGCCGAACGTCGTTGGCGACTGCCTCGATCATCGGAAAGATCTTGCCGCCATGCGACAGGAAATCGTTGTAAGGGTCGACCAGCAAAAAACCAGTGTGTTCGGCGCGATAGATAAGGGCAGACATCGTGTTCTCCCGAAAGGGGGGTTGGGCGGGGCGTGTCGCAACCGGAGCCCGGCTGCGCAATTCGTCTGCGCGGACTTGCGCGCGCGGACGTCACACGAATCGATTATAAATATGAATATCATAGAAACAAGTCTAAGCGTCGTATCCATAACCAGTGTCAGGTTTTGAATGGACAACGGGTGACTCGGTCAGCCGTGTATGCGAGGGATACGAATTCGTGTTACTATGAAAAAAAGAGGTTCTGCGGAGGCGAAATGAAGCGTAGAGAGAAGGTAATGGCCACGGTATGCCCGGTTGCGCGATCGACGGAAGTTGTCGGTGACAAGTGGACAACGCTTGTCCTGCGCGAGATGTACATGGGGGCGACCCGGTTCGAGGAAATCCAGATTCAGACGGAAGCGACGCCACAGATGCTGGCCACGCGCCTGAAGTCGCTGGAAGCAGACGGGATGATCGAGCGCCAACCGTATCAGAAGAGGCCGGTACGGTACGAATACCATCTCACACAGAAAGGGCGGGCGTTCTATCCAGTGATCCAGGCGATGCGTACATGGGGTGAAACCTGGTGCAAGAGCAAAGGCGAGGAAGTCGCCGTACGGTTTATGCATCGGGTGTGTGGGCACGAGGTCGGGCTTGACTATATCTGCCCGTCTTGCGGCGAATACGTAGAGCGGAGCGATCTCGACGCGGCCTTGAGCCCGACGTTTGCAAAGGAGCGCGAGAAAAGACGCGAGGCGTATCGGGCCGCGAAGGCCAGGTCTGGGTGATCCCTCCCGCGCTAGCGCTCATGCTGCTCTGTGCGCCGAGCCTGCATGATGACGTCGGCGAGGAAGGCTAGGGTGAGCGCGCCCGCACCGCACAGGAAGACGAGCGCGTAGTCATCGTGAAAGCGGGAAAACAGATCCGAGTAGCCATAGCCGCCAAGCGCCTGAAAGAGTGCAAAGGCCGTGGTCGCGCGGCTCCAGGCTGCGCGCTGTTCGAGGTGATTGTCACGCACCAGCTCATGAATGCGCCCGAGCACGAGTGGCACGATTCCGGGCGTGAATACGCCAATGACCACCGTGGCGACCCCGAACACGAAAGGATTGCCCGTCTTCGCGAGCACCACGACCGCGATGGCCTGCAATGCGAGGGCGGCGCGCCAGGCTGGACCGAAACCGATGCGATCGCCAAGGTTTCCGCAGATCATCGGGCCGGCGATGGCGGCGAGACCGTATAACACCCAGTAGTTCGCACCAACGGCGGCGCCCCGGCCGAGGCCCCGGGCCACGTAGTCGACGAGCAGCACGATCACGGGCACGAGACCGAGCGCGTTAGCAGCGTATTGTGCGTAGAAGACGCGCAGCGCGAGCCTGCTGCGGTCTGCTCCGTGCAACGGGGCGACCTGTGGCGCGGGACGGTTCGTCGCCGGCCAGCCGAACCAGCTCAAGGCCGTGAGCGAGAGTGAGAGCGCGCCGAGGCCAAGCCACGTGTCGCGCAACCCCATGTGCAGAAGTTGCGGAATCAGCGTGCCTGATGCCGCAACTCCGAGACCCAGGCCAAGGAAGATCATTCCGCTCGCGAAGCCACGGCGCGGCGCAGGAATGTGCGGCAGGATCGACGTCGCGACGAGCACCATGATCGCGCCGCCCGAGATACCCGACAGCAGACGCCAGAAGAAGAACCACGACACCGACACCGGCCACGCGCACGTGAAGAATGCGATCGTGACGACCGCCATCAGGAGCCGCAATGCGGACCGGTGGACAGCCACGCAGCGAACGGGCGTCCCACCATTGCGCCGATCAGGTAGCCGGCGAAGTTCGCCGCTCCGAGCGTGACGGTCTGTGGGGATGTGAACCAGTGCGCCTCGATCAGCGAGGGGATGAGCGGTGTGTAGGCGAAGCGCGCCAGACCAATGGCGACCAGACTTCCACAGAGCCCGGCAAACGTGGCGAACAGGGCACGGGCATCGAGCGACGAAGCTTCGCACCGGTGGCATGAAGAAGGAACGGCGGACACGCTGAACTCCTGAATCAAGATTGCTGCTGTGCGCACAGTCTCTGGAGACGAATGACGACAGGGCATTTATGCATCGACGTCGACGATGGTACGTCCCCGAACCTTGCCTTCCAGGATCTGGTGCGCAATCGCAGGAACCTTGGCGAGTCCCACTAACGTCGTCGCGCGGCCGAGCTTGTCCAGGTCGAGGTCATGCGCGAGCCGCGACCAGGCCTCGACGCGCACTGCCTGCGGGGCGTTGACGGAATCGATGCCCGCGAGGGTCACGTTACGTCGGATGAAGGGCAGGACCGAGCCGGGGAGGCCCGCGCCTTGCGCGAGGCCGCAGGCGGCAACCACGCCGCGGTACTGGGCCAGCACGTTGGCGAGCGTGTGATGGCCGACGGAGTCCACGGCACCGGCCCAACGTTCCTGGGCGATCGGTGCACCCGGTTCAGAGAGCGTGCGCCGGTCGATGATCTCCGCCGCGCCAAGGTTGCGCAGATATTCGGCCTCTTCGAGGCGTCCGGTTGATGCGACGACGCGATAGCCGAGGCCAGACAGGAGCGCAATCGCGATCGATCCGACGCCGCCGTTCGCGCCAGTAACGAGGACATCACCGCGCCGAGGCGAGAGGCCGCCATGTTCGAGAGCCAATACGGAGAGCATGGCTGTGTATCCGGCGGTGCCGATCGCCATTGAGTCCATGGTAGAAAGGACCGCTGGCAGCTTGACTACCCATTCGCCTTTGACGCGCGCCTTCTGCGCAAATCCGCCGTGATGACTCTGGCTTAATTCCCACCCGTTGACGACGACACGATCGCCAACCGAAATGCCGGGGTACGCCGATGCCTCGACGGTGCCGGCCAGGTCGATACCCCGCGACTAACGGAAACTCGCGAATGATCTCCGCGCGTCCCGTGATGGCGAGCGCGTCCTTGAAATTCACCGTTGAATACTCCACGGCGATCGTGACGTCACGGGGCATGAGATCCCGGTCGTGGAAATTGACGATGCGCGTCGAAACCGCGTCGCGCGGCTTTGTTGCGAGCAGTGCCTTGAATGACATCAGACTCTCCTGAGTAAATTGTCTTTCGGCGGCTTGTGCTACGTCGAAGCCACCAAGCCTGCGTGCGAATCGTCCGGTTGTTCGGGTCAAACCTGCCCGTCGACAATGGCCGAACTGGGCCGCCCGAACGCGAGCGAATTGACGGCAACGGCCGCGAGCGAGAGCAACACGCCGACCGCGGCGAGGCCAACCCAGGCGGCGCGCAAGGCGCCGGCCCCGCCAAGCGCCGCACCGACCGCGCCACCCAGAAAGTACGAAACCATGAAAACCGTATTAAGGCGGCTGCGGGCCTCGGGACGCAGCGCATAGATGCGGGCCTGGTTGGCGATAAAGCTCGTGCGGTTGCCGAGATCCAGCAACACCATGCCGACGATCAGCCATACGAGGCTGCGGCCGCCCGCTGCGACAAACGCGAATGCAATCAGAACCGTTAGTGCGCCGGCGGTCGCGATGTGGCGGGAGCCCATCCGGTCGACGACGGCACCGAGTTGTGGTGATACCGAAAGGCCGACCAGCCCGATCAGTCCGAATGCGCCGATGGTGGCAGGACCGTAGTGATAGGGCGGTCGGGCGAGCAGCACCGCGAGTGTTGCCCACAGCGCGCTGAAGGCGGCGAACACGAGAAAGCCCATCGCCGCCGAGACGCGTAGCAGCCGCTCCTCTCGCACGAGACCAGCGAGCGACTGCATCAACTCGCGGTAGCGGATAGCCACGAGTGTGTTCGACATGGGCAACTTCATGATGACGAACAGGAGTGCTATATCGATGACAGAGGCGATCACGAATATCGAGCGCCAGCCCCACAGTGCGCCAACGATGCCGCTTAGCGTGCGTGCCAGCAGGACGCCCGAAGATAGCCCGCCCAGCAGCGAACCGACCACTCGCCCGCGCGCGGCAAGCGTGGCCTTACCGGAGACCGCCGGAATGATGATTTGCGCCGAGATTGAAGTCGTTCCGACGAGGAAGCTGCAAACGCTCAAGGTGGCGAAGGACGGTGCGGCTGCACAGGCGATCAGCGCCATCGCATTCGCCACGATGGCCCGCGACGCCAGCGTGCGCGGCTGGACGCCGTCTGCGAGCGGCACCAAGAGCAGCAGTCCCATTGCGTAGCCAAGCTGGGTCAGCGTGGCGATCAGGCTCCCGCGAGCGGACGGCACGCCGAACGTCGACGCGATCTGTGGCAGGAGCGGCTGGTGGTAGTAGATGGGAGAGACGGCGAGCGCGCAGCACAAAGCCATCAGAAAGACCTGGCGCGGGGAGATCATGGGTGTCGTCCAGAGGGTAAGGGGATCCGGCATCGCGCGGCGGTGACCAAATCATCGCAAGCCTGATGGCCTCGTCCAGCAAGTCAGGCGGCAACACGCCATGCGGACGAATGCGTCACGGAGTCAGCTCAGGCCGTTGGCAACGCATCGATGAGCTCGCGCGTGTTGACGATACTGTGCGCAAAGGTCGGCCCATTCAGATCGTGTGCCGCGTGCATCATTTCCTGACGGAACGCGGCCGTTGCATCCTTCACGAGGGTCACGTGGTAACCGAGTTCTATTGCGTAACGGCCAGTCGCCTCGATGCAGGTGTTGGCCAGCAGGCCGACGAGAACCACGTGCGTAATGCGATGCTGCTTGAGCTGGAAATCAAGGTCCGTATTGGCAAAGCCACTCGAGCCCCAATGTTCGAGGGCCACGACGTCGCCCGGTTGCGGCGCGAAGTCGGGATGCCACTCGCCGCCCCACTCGCCCCTGGCGAAATGATGACCGTCCATGATCTTGCGCTGGCTGGGGCTCGGGTGACACCAGCACTGGTAATCCCCCGGCTGCCACCGGCGGTGCGGGACATACACGACCCGTATCCCGGCACGGCGGACGGCGCTGTTGATGGCCCGAAGATTGTCGAGCAGTCCGACTTGTGCCGCGACGTCCTTGACGAAGGGCCAGACTTTGCCGCCCTCCGAGAGGAAGTCGTTATAGGGATCGACGAACAGCAGTGCAGTCGAATTGGTGTGGTAGGCGACGGGCGTCATTTGCGTTCCTTCGGAAGGGGGGGCATCGAACCTGCGTCCCGACACGGCCTGCGTTTTACACGGACACCTGTGCCGCTCGCGAACCCGGTTCAGCTGGCGATGAAGTTTGCCTGTGACTGCATTGTATATATGAAAAGCATAGTGTAAAGCTAGAACTTGAATTCCTGAATTGTTACGTGCGTAGCCTCGAGAAATTAGCCGCGCATCAGGTGAGGTTTGCACAATAGAAAAAATCTGTTGCTATGAAAAACATAGGTGATGTATGGTTCGGTCAGACGCCGGATTAGCTGCCCAGTGACCACATCCACCGATGCCTCGGAGGATGCAAGAGGAGCGGGTGTGCCGTTCTTCAGGCTGAGATGACCCATTCCTCCCAGCACTGAGTTCCGGATTTGTTCACACGGAATTCATAGCCGGAGCGCAACGCCTTCCCAGGAGAGCAAAATGCAATACCTCGTGATCATTCCCCGTTCGGAAAACGCGTCCTCGATGTCCCCTGCCAAGGAGGACGTCGAGGCGGAAGCCGAGTATGTTCGCCGGCTCTACGCCTCGGGAGTCGTGCGCCAGATATGGCTGAGAGCAGAAGGTGGCGCCTGCATGATTTCGGAGGCCGATGACGAAATCCGCCTCGCGGAACTCCTGTCAGAGCTTCCATTGGTCAAATCCGGTTTTCTCGCACGGCCTCAGATCAGCCAGTTGCGCTCCTACTCAGGATTTGGGCCGCGTAGTCACTGAACCAGACGCTGCGCGCGCGTCTGGCCGGCCGCGCTACCGTACCGATACAGGCCCGAAAGCCGGCGTCTCTCGCAATCGCCGGCTCGTTGCCCAGCAATCGACAAATATCGATCGGATTATCCATATGACCCGCTGGAAGCTTTTCGGTGTACTTACCATATGTGCTTCTTGCTTTGCAGTGGCGGCCTTCGCACTGGCGCCGGACTGGGTGAGATCGTTGCAGTATGTTGTGCGTGCGACGGCTCGCACGTCCTTTGTTCTGTTTCTCGCCGTTTTCATGGCCGCGCCGCTTGTAAAACTGGCGCCGTCGGTGCCAACCAGAGCGCTGGCAAGAGAGCGTCGCTACATCGGGTTGTCGTTTGCTGTGTCGCAGTTTCTGCATGCGTTAGCACTCGTCGCCTACGTCGGTACGGCACCCGAAGCATTCTGGGCAGGCCGTACGACAGTGACCAACATACCGGGCTTCATCGGCTATCTGATGATTCTGCTGCTCACGGCTACGTCGTTCGCGACGCCGGCGCGCCTTATCGGCCCGGAAAACTGGAAAAAGCTGCATCTGCTGGGCGTGTGGATACTCGCCATCATTTTTGCGGGCTCTTTCTTTACCCGTGTCCATCTCCATGCCAGCTATCTCGCCCCGGGCATGGCCATGGTTGCGGCCATGCTGTTACGTGTGGCTGCGCGGTTCGGCACGTGAGACTGGCTGTTCGTCGCGCCTTGGAGATGCGCCGCATGGACCAGGCGTGTCGAAACTCCCACAGGGGTCAACGCCGGTTCTCCCTTTTGTGCCTTGCGCGCCAGCCGCCAGGCTCATCGTCAACTGGAGTTCGCATGACAGACAAGCTTATCCCTCAATCGACATCCCGCCGGCAATTCGTGAGCCTCGCCGCGGCAGCCGTAGCCGCGCAATCTCTGAGCCCACTTGTATCTGCGCACACGAACCGCGGTATTACCGATGTCCAACCGCAGACGGGCAGCGGCACGGACGCAATTCGCCGCCTTCGCGTGCAGGTTCACGTGTCGCTGCTCGTAGATCTGAGAAGACGCATCAGGGCCACCCGATGGCCGGAGCGCGAAACCGTCGATGACGACTCGCAAGGCGTGCAACTCGCGACGCTTCAGGGCCTCGCGCACCATTGGGCGACCGACTACGACTGGCGCAAGTGCGAAGCGACCCTGAACGCTCTGCCGCAGTTCGTCACTGAGATCGACGGGCTCGACATTCATTTCATGCACGTGCGCTCGAAGCATGAGAATGCATTGCCGCTGATCGTATCGCACGGGTGGCCCTGTTCGATCATCGAGCAGATCAAGATCATCGATCCGCTCGTCAATCCCACCGCCTATGGCGCGAGCGCATCCGACGCCTTCCATCTGGTCGTTCCGTCGTTGCCGGGCTATGGCTTCTCAGGCAAGCCTACGACGACCGGCTGGGGTCCGGAGCGTACCACGCGCGCATGGGTCACGCTCATGCAGCGTCTTGGCTATACGAAATTTGCGTCACAGGGCGGTGATCTGGGAGGTATCGTGTCGAATGTGATGGCCAAACAGGCGCCGCCTGGATTGCTGGGCATCCATGTCAATTTCCCGGCGGCAGTTCCGCCGGATATCCTCACGGCGATCCAGGGCGGGAACCCGTCACCGGCAGGGCTCTCGTCCGACGAAAGGCTCGCGTATGAGCAATTGAGCGTCAATTTCAAGAAGCGCCGCGCCTACGCGTTCGAGATGGCGACTCGTCCGCAAAGCCTCTATGGACTGGCCGATTCTCCGATTGCGCTGGCAGGCTGGCTGCTCGATCACGGCGATGCTTATGGCCAGCCGGCGGCAACGATCACCTCGGCCGTGCTAGGGCGCACGGTCAACGGGCATTCAGCCGGTGCCATCACACGCGATGACGTCCTCGACAACATCACGCTTTACTGGCTGACCAACACGGGCGTGTCGGCGGCCCGATTCTATTGGGAAACGGCCCACTTCAACTACCTCGTTGCAGCGAATGTTTCCGTGCCGGCTGCCGTCAGCGCGTTTCCCGGTGAGAACTATCAGGCGCCGCTCAGTTGGACAGAGCAGGCTTACCACGACCTCATCTATTACAACCGGCCTGAACGGGGCGGCCATTTCGCCGCCTGGGAGGAGCCCCTGCTACTCGCGCAGGAAGTTCGGGCGGGTCTGCGGCCGCTGCGCAGCTAATGGGCAGGCAGTGCGACCGGCTTCGAAGTCGCTAGCGGCGAGGCCCCCGGGCCACTCTCGGATTCTCCGCGCAAGACTATCCTTCGGATAGGGATAGCACCATCAAGGTCGAACGTCACCACAGAAGGGGCGTTCGAAGAGCCAATATCAGCGAATAAAACGTTTCAGGAGTAACGCATGAAATCAGAGACTCTGTATCTGGAAGATCTCGCCGTGGGTGCGGTGTACAAAAGCGCGGAGCATAAACTCGATGTCGACCAGATACACGCCTTCGCGCGACAGTTCGATCCCCAACCTTTCCATCTGGACGAGGAAGCGGCTCAACGCTCCTTCTTTGCGGGGCTTGCAGCGAGCGGCTGGCACACGGCAGCGATCACCATGAAACTTCTCGTTCAGAGCCTGCCGATTGCGGGTGGCATTATTGGTGCGAGCGGCGAAATCGCGTGGCCAAGACCCACTCGCCCGAACGATGTCCTGCATGTCGTCAGCACCGTCCTGGAGATCGCGCCGTCGCGTTCCAAACCCGACCGCGGCATCGCGACAGTCCGCAGCGACACGATGAACCAGCAAGGTGAGCTTTGTCAGCGAGTGGAAATGCGCCTTCTGGTTTTTAAACGGCCCTGAAGCTTAATCTCGGATGGCCACGTGTTTCGCCGCGCCACCTTGCAGTTTGGGTTCAATCAGGGCTGGCCCATTCAAGACAATCCAGACAGACGCCGGCGTGGGCACACCCCTGACGGCACCGAGTTTATCGAGCAGCCGGTAATACGCGTTCGACAGACCAAGCGTATAAGTCCGGCGGAATGTCTGTGCGAGGGTAGTGTGCGTTGTCGAACGATGACAGGGTTTCGCCGACTCGTTGCCGCCTGACGGATGCGATACCTGAAGGTTAGGTATGGTCGAGCACTTGCCGGTCAGCTTGCTCGGCATATGGCTGCTGTACTCAGAGACCTGACGGAGGAGCTACGCACAGAATTCGGCCAAAGCCGACATTGGTGCGCACTCGGTTTCACGTCAGCAATGTGGCGGATTGCCGACGGTGGAGGCATCGAGCGGCCACGCGGCAGCTTGCCGGATCAGCAAACGCACACTCCCGATCGACAACGGCCGACCTGCAGCGAACCCGACGACAGCTGGCGAGTAGTGCAGCCAATCCAGCGGGGATTGCCGGCGGCCTGGAAGTCATATCCCGTTCAAAATCCCGCAAAACAACAAGCAAGAAAGGTGATTACTGGCCTCGAGGTGACGCATGCACGACCATCGTGCCGATTCCGCTGATCGCGATTACAGCCATCCCTACGATGGTCCACAAGTCTGGAATCTTACCGAACAGCAGCCAGCCAAAGAATGTGGCGAAGGCAAGCTGCGCATAGCCGAACGGAGTCAGCACAGCAAGCGGCGTTCTTCGCAACGCCTGAAGCATAAGGAGATGACCCGAAGTGGCAAGCGACGCCATCAAAATGACCAATAGCCAGCTTCCCGCCCTCACGTCATGAATTGCGGGAAGAAGAGCAGCCTGATCGACCCATAAAAGCTACGCTAGTGCGATGCTCGCTATCAGGGCTGTGAAGCGTTTTCGACCGGCGCGCGTGCTACGCGGGTCAGCCGCAATCCGGCGACCGGCGCCGATCCAGATCGCTGCGGCGAAGACGGTCAAGTTCACTGCGGGCAAGGCGTTCAAGGAGGCAGTGAACGGTGCGTGAATTGGCGCGTCGCGTCGCCCGGCTCCCGTGCGGCGGCACGCTTGCCCGGGGGACGTTGGCGCGCAAGTCCGAGGTAGGCGGGCACAGTTGATGTGTGCACTGGACATGTCCCGATAATCAACGATGCTCTGAAAATGAGTTAAGCCGCGTTTTCTTACCAATGTGGTGTTGGCGAGCAGTTCCAAGATTCTGTGTCTCAGCGTCTGTCCAACGCGTCCGCGATCTTGCCCCTGTTTTCGTGAGCGGCCTACTTGCTGCCGCGAATGCAACCGTGAAAGCGATGTTGACGTGCACGAACGGCATGCAGAGTCCGATACCCCTCGCCCACACGAGATCAATCCAATGCGATCCACTCAGGCACGTTGCAGGTGACCTGTTTGACCATCTTCGTCACGACGTAGGTAAAGTAGCGCTCAATGCCGAGATCATCCAAAAGCATTGCGTCGATGAAGCGCTGATAGTCATCTATGTTTCGTGTGACCGTGTGCACGATGTAGTCGATGCCACCCCCCGTCGCATAGCACTGCACAACTTCTGGCGCGGAACACATGCGTGTCTCGAAGCGATGCAGGTCGTAAGCGGTATGCCGCGAGAGTGTCACCTCGACGATGATATGGCTGATATCAACTGCGCCAACCCAATCGAACTCTGCCCGGTAGCCGCGGATAATTCCACCTTCTTCGAGCCGACGGACGCGTTCCCAGGCAGGCGAAATAGAGAGATGGATCGCTTCGGCCAATCGCGATTTGGTTATGCGCCCTTCGCGGGCGAGGATCTGCAAGATTGCGATATCGTAGCGATCAAGCTTCAGCATGTGCGGCCTTCGGTCGACAAAACGGAAATACGCGATGTCATGGCAAGGAGCGGAGGTGGAGACGCTGCATGCCAGGTCAGTAACCGCGAGTCAAGTCGACATTGGCGGGGATGCGCCCGCCACTCCGATACGCGCGAACATTGTCGGCGAACACGGTGGCGGCTGTTTCGTTGTCCGTCGGCGCTGAAATGTGCGGCAGCACAGTGACCGATGAATGGCGCCACAATCCGGATTCTTGCGGCAACGGTTCGACACTGAAGACGTCCAGCACTGCGTGCGAGATATGTTCACGCTCGAGCATCGTGAGCAGATCGTTCTCGACAAGAATTGGCCCGCGCGAGAAGTTGATAAGCGCAGCGCCTCGCTTCATTTGAGTCAGTCGCTCGATATTTAGCAAGCCCTGCGTCTGCGGTGTGAGAGGTAACAGGCACACGACGATGTCGCTCTCGCGCAGTATGAGATCGAGCCCGCTCTCGCCGGAACAGGTCTCGATGCCAGGCAGGCGCTTTGTCGAGCGACTCCAGCCGCGCACCTTAAACCCTGCGTCCGCCAGACGGACTGCCGCAGCGGTTCCAAGTTCACCCATACCCAGTAGACCGACGCTGACTTGAGATGGTTTGCGGTATGGCAACTGCCTCCAGAGCAATCTCGCTTGCTGGCGGGCGTACGCAGACATGTCCCGTTGAAGGAAGTACGTCCATGCGAGTACGGCTTCGGACATCGTTCGCGACATTTCCGGGTCGATCAATCTCACGACTGGCGGCGCTTTGCTCCCAAGCGCGGGCAGGAGTTGGTCGACGCCTGCCCACATGCTCTGGATCCATGCGAGCTTGGGCAGGGCGGCGACTTTGACAGGATCGGGTCTCGCGACCACCGCGATGTCGACCCGTTGACGCTGCGCGTCCGTGAGCAGATCAAAGGGAACGATGTTCTCACCCGGCATGGCCGCGCGGAGCGATGCGAGGTAGCTGTCCTGTACCTCGGACGGCATGCTGCTAATAAACGCAATCGGGCCTGTCATGGTTGATCTCTTTCGCGTGGGCGTTGCGATGCGACGTAAGCTCAGGTGGACGCCTGTTCGTTGGCCATCTCTTCCATATCCTGGAAGCGGTCTGCGATTCGGGGATGGACCCGTCCGCCGTCGGAGGCGCCGATCGCGATCACGATTTCGTCTGGGCCGGGCGCATCTGCAATCTGGAAGGTGCTCGTAATGAAGTGAGAGCGCTTACCGGTTTCCGATTTGTGGATCATCGGCACTGAAATCAGGGCGCCTGGTCCGACACGCGTATTGGTGAAGCTCAGAAAGGCGGTGCCTTCGACGGCGTGGCGAAACACGTTGCCGAAGCGCAGTGTATGGATCAACGCCGACGCGTGCTCGATTTCGCCGTTCACGCCGACCACGGCCGCTTTCCCATACGCCTGTACCCGTTCGGCGGGCATGAGGTCTGTCAGTTGTCGCGTCAGGGTTTCCCCGAGAGAGGGTGCCGACGCGAGAATTTCGGCCCGCAGGTCTTCAACGAAACCCTGTCCGGCCCACGGGTTGCGAATCACTGCCGCCACGATGACCGTCGTGACGGGCTTTCCCGCTGCCTTACCCCCTTCGACGTAGGTTGTCTCGATGAAGGTCGCGATTTTTCGAAGTTCGGCGCTCACTGGAAGTCTCCTGGTGCGTTGGGCTTGAGATCGGCTCGGGAACGAGCACGCATCAATGCTATGCATCGTCGCGCGACGTGTCTTCCTCGCTTCGCAGGAAGATTCTTTTTTTCTTTCCTACGGTTTCGTGTAATTTCCTCGGAAACACAGGAGGGGACGATGTCCGATCAGCAGAAACAGGTCATGGCGCTGAGCCGGGTTGCCAGCCAGATCAGTGCGGACGAGAACATCGACGAGCTATTGGCCGGTTTGATCCGCTCGGCCTGCGAGCAGGGCGCATGGCATCTTGGCTCGATCATGTCTGTCGACCTCGCTCACGGCTATGCGCTTGTTCTGACCCGGTATGAGTCGAGCATGCTGCCGCAGCAGACCGAGGATCGCTGGGAGTTGGCGACGAGTCCTTGTCTGATCGCATTGCAGACGCGCGAGCCCGTCTATATTCGCGACGCACTCGAAACGACACAATTCCCGGGTTATCGACGCGAAGCCAAGGTACGCGGTTACCGCACCGTTCTGGTCCTGCCGATGACCAGCAGCGATACGGCAGGTCGGCCAATGGTACTGACGGTTGCGTCGCGCGCCGTACGCGAAGTAGGCGAGGAGGACCTCGCGTTCATGTCGGCGGTTGTGCAACTCGGCGCGATCGCGGTCGAGCGGGCGCATCGTCATCGGGCGCAAACGCAGGCCAATGAGCAGCTTCAGCGCATCATCGAATCGCAACGCACGTTGCTCAGAGAGGTTCTGGCGGGTGAGTCATTGGCGACCTTGACCGTGTCGCTCGGCGACCTGCTTGACGGGCCTGTGCTGGTCGTGGATTTCTTCTCGAACTACCTCCTCGGATCGGGATCGCCTCTTCCCTCCATCTACGACGACGCAGCATGGGCCAAATGGCTGACGGGTGCCGGAGGCCGGGAATTCGTTCCGATCGTGCGTGATGCGATCGAGTTTCAGCGCAAGTCATCCGTGGTGCTGCCGATCGGACAGGGAAGCTCTGTCGAAGCCACGATCCAGCCGCTCACCATCGACGATGAACTGGTGGGAGCCCTGCTGACGTTCGGCGAGGGCAAACCCTCGGACCTGCAGAAGCTGATGCTCGAGAGCGTCAGCTTCGCCCTGAGCGTTCAACTGATGCGCAGCGTGATCCGCTTCCGCATAGAGACGCGCACGCTCACCGAACTGTTCTTCGAAATCGTGGAGCGTCGCTGGCGCAGTGAGGACGACGTATTGGGGCGAGCACGGCATCTTGGTCTCGCCCTCACCGCGCCGCTTCGGATGATCGTGATCGACTTTCCGGGCCCGGCTGGTCAAGGCACCAATCTCACCGTCGAGGGCCATAGAACGGTCACCATGCTCGCAAGGCAGCAGAACATCACGATGCACGTCGTGATGGTTGGCAGTGGACTTGTCTGCCTGCTCCCCGACGAAGAAGATTCCGAGGCTACCGCATTGACGAGGCTCGGGCAGCAAATCTCGGATGCGGTCTCCGGGACCTTTGGATGTGCGCCAATCGTCGTACTTGGCGAACGCTTCGAGGGAATGGAACCTCTGGCGCAGGAATGGGAGCGATGCTGGCGGATGATCCGGGTTGCCCGGAACTATGGAAAAACCGGCTTCCTGCGGATGCCCGATCTCGGCCCTGTTCCCATCCTGATGGGTGCAGCGGATTCTGCAGACGTTCGGATTTTCGTCGACGGTGCGATCGGCAAGCTGATCGAATACGACAAACGCACCCGCTCGGATTATCTGCAAACACTCTCGGCTTATCTGCGCTCGGGATGTCGCAGTCAACTCTGCGCCAACGAGATGGGCTTGCACGTCACGACACTGCGCTACCGCCTGTCACGTATCAACGAGCTTTTTCACATCGACGTCGAGTCGCCTGAACGGCGGTTCGCCGTCGAGCTGGCGATTCACCTTCATCAACTGACGGGAACCCACTGAGTCGATCGTGCCCTATGCGTCCGTGAAAACCCTGCCTACAAAACGATACTAATTAATTGCGGTTTTCCTCCGGGACAGAGGAAGAAGCCCGGATTTTCATCACATATCGTTCACCTCAAGACAAACACGTTTTGAGGTGACGGGAATGCAAAAGGACGCCGGAGAACAGGTCAAACCAATCGATCCCGTGGCGTTGCGCCGTGCTTTCGGCACCTTCGTCACGGGGGTGACGGTCATCACGACGCGTGATGCGGAAGGCCGTCCGCGCGGCATGACGGCTAATTCCTTCACGTCTGTCTCTCTCGACCCGCCGTTGCTGCTGGTGTGTATCGGCAAGGGTGCATCGAGCTACCCCGTGTTCCAGCAGAGCGGGCATTTTGCAGTCAACCTTCTGCACGACGGGCAGGTCGATGTCTCGAATCTTTTCGCGTCCAAATCTGCCGACAAGTTCGCATCGGTTGTCCACGACGCCGTGCACACAGGCGCGCCCGTACTCACCGATTGCCTGACGTGGTTCGACTGCACGGTTCATAGCCTCGTCGATGCCGGTGATCACGCCATCCTGGTGGGTCGCATTCAGGCATTCGGCACGAGCCCCGCGGACCCGCTCGGTTTCTGCCGCGGCCGATACGCACAGGTCAAAGATCCGCTGCCGCCGGGTTGGCTGTCTTCGCACGACATGATCGTCGGTTACCTCATCGAGGCCGACGGCAGTCTGTTGCTTGCACGGGATGGCAAGGGAGGCTGGGTACTGCCAAGCGCGACGAGCCGCATCAGGGAGGGGCGGCTTCCCCTTGCCGGTGGTGGTGAACTCGCGCTCGAGCCCTATGACACGTTCCTGTACTCGGTGTTCGACGTTGCCGACAACGATCCCGGATACCTGATCTATCGCGCCAGGATTGCCCGTCCCTATGGAAGTTGCGGACTGCCGGAGCAGTTCTGCTTCTTCACGATGAACCAGCTTCCCTTCGAGAACATCGCGTCGCAAGAGATCCGCGCGATGTTGCGACGCTACGTCCATGAGACCGAACGCGGGAGATTCGGCATCTACATGGATTCACTCGACGGCGGTCGCGTCGCCATGGTCGGCGACACGCAGCCGTGGCTTCAATCTGCACATTCTTGATACGTGGAGTCAACCGATGCAAACGACCATCGAACGTCTGCAAGGGTCCCGCCTGGGACTGTTCATTGACGGGGAATTCACCGCGGCGCACAGCGGGGAATTCATCGCCAGCTACGACCCATCGACAGGCAAGCCGTGGTACGAGTTCTCGCAGGCGGATTCGGCCGATGTCGATAAGGCGGTTCGCTCGGCGCAGGCTGCCTTCGTCAATCCGGCCTGGCGGCGCATGACGCAAACGGAGCGCGGCAAACTGGTGCGGCGCCTCGGAGAACTGGTGCTCGCCCACGCGGACGAGCTTGCGATGATCGAGTGCCGCGACAACGGCAAGCTCCTCAAGGAGATGCGGGCGCAAATGCGCGCGATGCCCGACTCGTATTTCTATTTCGCCGGCATGGCCGACAAGCTGCAGGGCGAGACTATCCCTGTCAACAAGCTCGATACGCTCAACTACAACGTCCGCGAGCCGATCGGCGTCGTCGGCATGATCACGCCCTGGAACTCGCCGCTGATGTTGCTCACGGGCACGCTCGCGCCCTGCCTTGCCATCGGCAACACGGTCGTCGTCAAGCCGTCCGAGCACACGACGGCGTCGACCGTCGCACTGGCCGAACTGGCGATCGAGGCCGGTATTCCACCGGGCGTATTCAACGTCGTCACGGGCGACGGGCAGATCACGGGTGATGCGTTGACCCGTCATCCGGGCATTGCAAAATATGTCTTTACGGGCAGCACCGCCACGGGGCGGAGGATCGCCGGCAATGCCGCGCAAAACCTGGTGCCGTGTCAGATGGAGCTGGGAGGCAAATCTCCACACGTAGTATTCGGTGACGTCGACATCGAGCGTGCTGTGAACGGTGTCGTCTCCGGTGTATTCGCTGCAGCGGGACAGACGTGTGTAGCGGGTTCGCGTTGCTTCGTCGAAGCACAGGCGTACGACGATTTCGTCGAAGCGCTGGTGGAACGCACGCGTCGGATCACGATCGGCCACCCGGTCAGCGAAGGAACCGATATCGGACCACTCGCGCTGTCGTCGCAACTCGACAAGGTTCAAAAGTACGTGGGCTCGGGTGTACACGAAGGCGCAAAAGTCGCCGTGGGCGGACAACGCCCCAATGATGACGCGCTAGCCGGCGGCTGGTACTTCGAGCCCACGGTCATGACGCATGCACGAAACGACATGCGCTTCATGCAGGAGGAGATCTTCGGCCCCGTAGTCGGCGTGATGCCGTTCTCGAGCGAAGAAGAACTGATTGCACTCGCCAACGGGACCGAATATGGATTGGCTGCTGGCATCTGGACCCAGGATATCAGCCGCGCCATGAGATTTGCGCGTGACGTCGATGCAGGCACCGTCTGGATCAACACGTATCGGTCGGCCGCCTACATGTCCGCAAACGGCGGCATGAAGCATAGCGGCTATGGAAGGCGCGGGGGATTCGAAGTGATGCGCGAATTCTCGCGTCTCAAGAACATCGTCATCGATTACTCCGGCGCGATGCAGGACCCCTTCGTCATTCGCCTGCGCTAAGCGTGACGCGTTCAACACATGTTCTCAGGAGCTTGATATGAAATTCGCGGTTTCGCTCAGCATGGAACGCTTTTCGCCGAACGATACGATGAATGACGCAGTGACCCATATGCTGGCACTCGCGCGAATCGCCGATGAAGGCGGCTTCGAAACACTCTGGACGGCAGAGCACCACACGATCGAGTGCACGATTTCGCCCAATCCGTTCGTGACCCTGACCTGGCTTGCCCAGCACACGGAAAATATCCGGCTGGGTACCGCTACATTGGTGGCGCCCTATTGGTCACCGATTCGGCTCGCTGGCGAAGCCGCATTGTGCGACCACCTGACCGGCGGCCGACTTGAATTCGGCATCGCACGTGGCGCATACCAGTACGAGTTCGACCGCATGGCGGACGGCATCCCGCAACAGGAAGGCGTGGGTTATATGAAGGAGCTGGTTCCTGCCGTCATGAAGCTCTGGCAGGGCGACTACGCACACGATGGCCAGTACTGGAAATTTCCGCTCGCGACCTCGGTGCCGAAGCCGTTGCAAAGACCGCATCCGCGCATCTGGGTGGCAACCCGTGATCCTGGAAGTTTCGACTGGGCGGTGGGGGTGGGCGCAAATATCCTGTCGACGCCGCTCTCGGCACCGGCTTCAGAGGTCGCCGTTCTCGGTGAGAAATTTCGCAAGGCGGTCGCGGATCATCCGGAGCGCGCGCGTCCGCGGTTCATGATGCAGCGCCGAACCTGCCTCTACGACCGGCCGCAAGACTGGGAGGTAGCCGTGCGGCACAGCGTCGATTACGGACGAACGTTTGAGAATCTCATGCAGAACATCGGCACCGTCACCAACGGCTTTCCGGAAGCCGTTCCATACGAGAGCGTGGTCAATCGCGCCAATTACGATCCCGCGGCCATCCGCGAAAACCTGATGTTCGGCACCCCGGATGAGGTCATCCGCAAACTCGAGATCTACGAAGCGCAGGGCGTCGACCAGTTTTGCCTCGGACTCACGTTCAACCTTCCGTTTGAACTCCAGGTCAAGACGTTGCGACTGTTCATCGATGAAGTGATGCCCCATTTCGCCGCGCGCACACGCGAGGCGCAGTACGCAACCTGACACTCGCAGGCGGACCAACATGCTGACTCGCAAACCTGTCAATGACGACGTCGTCACGCAAGGTCGCCTGAAAGCCGGCAGTGTCGAACTCAACTACCGGCTGCAGGGACGTGGCGCACGGCAACTGATCTGTATTCATGGTGTCGGCTCCTATCTGGAGGCATGGGAGGGCGTTGCCACGCATCTGTGCGATGACTTCCGCATCCTGACCTTCGACCTGCGTGGCCATGGTGAGTCGTCGCACATCCTGGGCCGCTACGAGATCGATGAGTTTGTCGACGACACGCTGGCACTCGCCGATCACGTGGGGTTCGAGACGTTCAACCTCGCGGGATTCTCTCTCGGAGGACTGATCGCGCAACGCATGGCGCTCTCGCATCCGCAACGTCTGCGTGGGCTCGCTTTGCTCGCGACGGTGTCGGGCCGTACGCGAGAAGAGCGCAGCCGGGTGCTGGAGCGGCTTGCCGCTTTGCAGAATGGTGAGCGTGGCGCGCACTACGACGCATCGCTATCACGCTGGCTGACGGAAGATTTTCAGGCGAGAAATCCGGAGATGGTCGCCTATCTGCGCAAGCGCAATGCAGAGAACGATCCGCATTGCTATGCGGCCGCATACCGTGTTCTGGCTGAGACGGACTTCGGTGGCCTCATCGACCAGATTCGCGTTCCGACCTTGATTGCCACGGGTGAGGACGACCAGGGCTCGAACCCAAGGATGGCGCGGTACATGCACGAATGCATAGAAGACTCACAACTGGAGATCTTGCCGGGCTTACGTCATTCGATCCTGATTGAAGCGCCAGAGCTCGTTGGAACCTTGCTGCGTCGTTTCTTTGCAGAAGCTATGTCGAGGAGTTGACCATGGTAGTGGAAGAGCGCATTTACAGCATCCGAAGCGGCGCAATGCTGCGCTACCTCGATCTCGTGCGCAACGAGGGGATTGCAATCCAGCAGCGGATACTGGGCCGACTGATCGGATACTTCACGACAGAAATCGGCACGCTGAGCCAGGTTACACACATGTGGGCCTATGCGAGCCTCGAAGACAGAACCCGCCGGCGCAGCGAGTTGGCGCAAGACCCTCAGTGGCAGGCATTTGTGCCGCGACTCGCGCAATACATCGAGCGTGCGGAGAACCGCATTCTGGTGCCGACCGATTTTTCCCCGCGGCCCGGATTCGCACATCATGCGACGACACTCGAGGAGACGCAGTCATGACCGAGCGCCTGGTAATCGAACATCTCTACAAGATTTTCAGCGACAGGCCCGAACCTGCACTCGCCATGTTGCGCGCCGGAAAATGTCGCGCTGATGTGCTGGAGAAGCTGCGGCACGTCGTCGGTCTCGATGACGTCTCGCTAAGCGTTCCTTCCGGAGCGATCTACATGATCATGGGTCTGTCGGGTTCAGGAAAGTCGACGCTTGCCCGTTGCATCAATCGGCTTCACGAACCGAGCGCGGGCAGGATCCTGCTCGATGGCGAGGATCTCTGCGCGCTGGGAGACAAGGAGTTGCGTGAAGTACGGCGAAACCGGATTTCGATGGTTTTTCAGCATTTCGCGTTGCTTCCGAACAGGCGCGTGATTGAGAACGTCGAGTTTGGTCTCAAGCTTCGGCGGATGCCAGCGGCACAACGTCGAAGACGTGCTGAGGAGGTACTCGCTGTGGTGGGGCTGTCGAAGTGGGCGTACCACATGCCGCATGAGCTAAGTGGCGGTATGCGCCAGCGTGTGGGTCTCGCCCGCGCGCTCGCGACGGAAGCCGACATCCTGATCATGGATGAAGCGTTCAGCGCGCTCGATCCACTGATTCGCACCGAAATGCAGGAGGAACTGCTTCGCCTGCAGCGCACCCTCAACAAAACGATTCTCTTCATTACGCACGACTTCCAGGAGGCGCTCAAGCTCGGTACACGCATCGCCATCATGTCAGAGGGACGGGTGGTGCGTGAAGGTTCACCGCAGTCGATCGTACTGGATCCGGGAAGTGATTACGTCGCCGCATTTACGCGTGAGGTGGACCGTGCGCGACTGTTCGACGCGCGCTCCGTCATGACGGCGCTATCACCCGTGTGGCGAGATGCGGGCCGGATCCTCATGGCAGCGAGCCCGCTTGGGCAAGGGCCAGGGTTCGTGCTCGACGCCGAAGAGCGCGTGCTTGGGGTCCTGACAGGCTCCGAAATGGCGCAGGCGCGTGACGGTCGAGCCATCCCTGAACCAGACAGGCGGTTTGCATGTGTTTCCGCATCGACGCGTTTGGTGGACGTGGCACACCAGTGCGGTCAGGGGAGTCCGATCGGGGTGACCGACACAGACGGCAAACTCATCGGACTTCTGGACGCGAGCCAAGTTCTCGCAAGAATTGGCGCCGGCAGTGGCGCAGAGGTACATCATGCTTAGTGCTGACCAGCTTGCAATTTTCCCGGTGGATCAGTGGATTCAGGAATGCGTCCACTGGATGGCCACTCACTTGCGGCCTTTGTTTCTGACGATTCGATGGCCAGTCGAGCAATTGCTGAACTTCAATGACAGCATTCTCCATGCCGTGCCTTTTCCTGTGCTCGTAGCGCTCACCTTTGCCGTGTTCTGGCGTTTGGCGGGTTTGCGCGTGGCGTTATTTGGTTGTGTGGTCCTTGTTGTCATCGCCATGCTCGGAGTGTGGACCGAGGCGATGACAACACTGTCCCTTATCGCGACGGCCATTCTTTTCTGCGCGTTACTTGGCATTCCGATCGGAGTTTTATGTGCGCGCAGTCCACGCGTGTGGATGGTGGTGCAGCCTGTACTGGACATCATGCAAACCACGCCAACCTTTGTTTATCTCGTGCCAGTCGTGATGCTCTTTGGTGTCGGTACTGTGCCGGGAGAAGTTGCCGTCGTGACAGCGGCCATGCCACCACTGATCCGTTTCACGCATCTTGGAATCAAGATGGTTGAAACCGAAATCGTCGAGGCGGGTAAGGCCTTTGGTGCGGACAAGTGGCAGCTCCTATGGGAAGTGCAATTGCCGCTCGCGATGCCGACGATTCTGGGGGGACTCAACCAGACCGTACTGACAGCCATGGTGATGTCGGTCGTTGTATCGATGATCGGCGCGGACGGATTGGGACTGGTGGTGTTGCAAGGTCTGGGGCGGCTGGACGTAGGACGTGCGGCGGTAGGAGGGATCGCGATCGTCCTGCTCGCGATGATGCTCGATCGCTTTTCGCAGAAGATCGCCAAAAAACAACCTGACAAGCAGCGTCATTTTCGCACTGTCCTCAAGCGCTTTTTCCGGGGAGGTCACGAGGAGGCACATACGCCCGGCGATGCGCGTGAAGCGCTGTAAGGGCGTGCATCAGTGCAGCAACGGGTTTCCCGGGAGCATGTTGTGTCATTCGACGAATGAACATTTGAACGATGGAGGAGTATCAATGAACGCATTGGCAAAAGTGATCGCTGCGGTTGCGACCGGTTTTTTGTTCGCCGGTACGGTGGGCGCGCAGACACTTCCGGGTAGTGGAAAGACCATACGCTACGCGCAAGATGACAGTCTTGGCGGGAACTACGTAGTCGCTCAGATAACGTCGCAGGCCCTCAAGAAACTCGGCTACGACGTCCGGCTGAGCACCATGGATACGACGTTGTTTTTTCAAGCGGTCGCGCAAGGTGACATGGACCTGGCAACAGACGTGACGTTGCCTCAGCGCGAGCCGGGGTTTCGCGCGATCGCGCAGCAGGCGGCGGTGGTCGGTGACGGCATGATCATCGGTGGAGGAATCAACGGCTATCTCGTCGACAGGAAAACTGCGCTTGCTCACAACATTACGAATCTGGAGCAGATGAAGGATCCGAAAATCGCTGGGCTGTTCGGCCGCGATGGCAAGGCGGAAATGATCAGTTGCGATCCTGCCTGGAGTTGCGGCGTCGTCGTGGACTATCAGCTCGACAAGTTCGGCTTGAAGCAGACAGTCAGTCCCGTGCGAGGCAAGTACGAAGCCCTCATGGCAGACGTCATTACGAAGGTGCAAAACGGGAAACCTGCGTTTTACTACGCATGGAGTCCATCGTGGATGACCAATGCTTTGAAACCCGGCACCGATGTCGTATGGTTGCCCACTCCACAGGACGCGCTTCCGCCCAATATCCCGAACCGCGGTACGGCATTGGTCAATGGAGTGGTCGGCTGCGCTGGCGGAGCCAATCCGTGCCGAATGGCGATGGGCTCGTGGAACTATGACACGGTGGCAAACAAGGCATTTCTGGCGGCGAATCCCGCGGTCAAAGCCCTGATCGAGCAAATCCGGTTTCCACTCGCAACGTGGTCTGAATGGGAAGGCGCGATCAGTAAGGATGGCGGGTCCGTGAGCGTTGTGAAGAAGCTTTCGGATGCGTGGATCGCGAGCAACCAGTCTCAATTCGATCAATGGGTCGCCACAGCAAGCAAGGCTCATTGATTTTACGGATCTCCTCATCAACGATTCGAGAAGTTTGGCGCAGATTTCGATAACGGGGCAGGGCATTAGAAGTCGTGAGACTGCCACGCCCCATATCCGAACAGGAGATTCGCATGAGTCAGGAATTATTTGAAACCGGTATGAAGATCCGCCGAGAGGTGCTGGGTGACGCGTATGTCGACTCCGCCATGGCGAATGCGGATGACTTCAACATGTCGATGCAGACACTCGTCACCCAGTACTGCTGGGGGGCGGTGTGGAGTAGGCCAGGGCTGGATAGGCGGACACGCAGCCTGCTCAATCTGGCAATGTTGACAGCCCTTAACCGTCCGCATGAGCTGAGGCTTCATATTCGGGGGGCTCTCAACAACGGGGTAACAAAGGAAGAGATCCGTGAAGTCTTTCTACAAACCGGAATCTACGCGGGGATCCCCGCGGCGATCGACAGCTTTCGGGTTGCGCGAGAAGTATTCAAAGACGACTTTGAGAATTCTCAGGTTTCTTGATACGTTTTCCGACGACTCGAAGATCAGTTGCAGATTGGAGCTGTCGAAGCTATCGAGGCTAGTGATATACCCGATCGCTTCACATATGTATGACTTGCGGGCGGCCACATAATCCTCGAAGCGACGCATATTGTCGTGCGGTATGTCGCGTGGACGTCACCTCCGCAATGACGCGGATGCCCTTGAATGTCAGTGCACAATGGCGGATTCAACCGGTGGATGCAACACAATGAACGCTGCATGAGCGACGGGAGCGTTGCATCCACCGATGCCTGTCAGATTTTTAGTGTGCCGAGGTCATGAGACGATAACGGAAATAACGTCCTATGACCGAAGCAACAGTGACCAAGAAGAGCAAGAACCCGAAGGCGCCGAAGCTGTTCCCCGACGAACTGATCGATCAACTGCTGGCGCAGGTGCAAAGCAAGGATGCCGAGTCGATTCTGGGCGAATCAGGCCTGGCCGGCCAACTCAAGAAGCAACTGTTCGAGCGCGTTCAACAATTTGACATAATGCAAATGTCCGTCGCGCAGCATGTGGGTCCCAAATAGAAATGTCGGGTTTCCGCTAAATAGAAATGTCGTGTTCTGGGTAGGTTAAGCGCCGGACATCTGCTCAGGGAGCCGGCGATGAACGCGACTGGGACGATCACGATGACGATGCGTGAGATCGATCGGCTGAAGGTCATTCAGGCCGTGACGGAGGCCCGGCTCAAGCCGGGCCAGGCCGCCGAACGCCTGGGGTTGAGCGTGCGCCAGATCGAACGGCTGGTGCTGCGTTACGACGCGGCCGGCGTGGCCGGGCCGGTGTCAGGCAAGCGTGGGCGTGCGGGCAATCACCAGCTGCCTGCTGGCAAGGCGCAGCGGGCGCTGGCGCTGATCCGCGAACGCCATGCGGATTTCGGGCCGACGCTGGCGCGCGAGAAGCTGCGGGAATGTCATGGCATCGAACTGGCGGTCGAAACGGTGCGCACGCTGATGATTGCCGCGGGACTGTGGGTGCCGCGCAGGGATCGCCCGCCGAAGGTGTACCAGCCGCGTAATCGCCGTGCCTGTCTGGGCGAACTGATCCAGATCGACGGCAGCGATCACCACTGGTTCGAGGACCGGGCGCCCGCCTGCACGCTGCTGGTATTCATTGACGATGCGACCGGACGGCTGATGACGCTGCACTTCACGGCGACGGAGTCGACCTTCAGCTATTTCGAGGCACTGTCGAAGTATCTGGGCGCGCACGGCAAGCCGGTGGCGTTCTACAGCGACAAGGCCAGCGTCTTCTACGTGAAGCAACGCTCGGAGACGGCGGGCAAAGGCGTCACGCAGTTCGGCCGGGCCCTGTACGAACTGAACATCGACGCGTTCTGCGCGAACTCGAGCCAGGCCAAGGGCTGCGCTGCATAGTGCACCTCATAGGTCGGTTGAGTTGGTGTTTATGCGGCCGAGCGTCGGCCACGGGTCTTTCCCTGGTGCTGGAATTTCACCGGCGCTTCGGCGCCGGGCGGTTCGAAGAGATAGCCGCCCTTGTCGTCGTAGCGATGCGCTATAAGCAGGCCTGCACGACGCCATGTCTTGATTGTCGTCGGCATCACGTTCAACCGCTCTGCGATCTCGTCCAGGGTGAGCATTCCGCGTGCGCGCAGCCTGTCATGATGACTGGGTAGCTTGTGGGATAGTCGAAGCCGCGTGATCATTCTGGAAGTAAACCGCTTGCCCCAGCCGGAGGCGAGCCCCTGACGGTTAAGCTGCTCTGCCGTTTCACTCTCGGTGTACTCGTTGAGAAGCCGGTCCATTTCGGCAATGACTGCGCGAGGGGTTTGCCGCAATATCCACGCCGGCTTGGACAGCGGCACATGTAGCGTATGCGTGGCGCCGCCATTAAAGCGTATCTGAACGCAGATGTCTGCACCCTTGAGCAAAGTCGCGTCGGCGATGAGCAGTCGCGCCATGCGCTTTCGCTCGCGATCCGGTGTGCGCGGATCGTTCCATAGACGAGGGAAGTCTCTGGCGAGTGTCATGATGTTCGCACGCTGTTTATCGTTAAGTCCTGCGCGATCAGCTTCGCGCTGCTTTTCGTAGTGATCCTGAGCTTCGGTAAGAGCGCGTAGCGCCTGATTCCATTCCGATTCAAGCGAGTCCGCGACCAATCGATTCGCTGGATCCACTTGCATATAGCGGCGCCGCGCCAGATCGGCCTCGTAGCGTGCTCGTTCGAACTCCTGGCGGTGCAGTCGGTCGCGCTCGTCAGAACGGCTCTCGAGTTCTTCCTGTACCGCAAGCGCGACTTCAAGCGTGACCGGCGTGACTGTCTCCACGAGCAGCCTGCCGATGGCCTTGTCAAGCTCGCCACCGTGAACATGCTGGCACACCGGCCGCCCATGTTTGACGCCGTGGCGCTGGCACATGTAGTCCGGCACCCTGTGTGTGCCCTTGACGTGATAGCGCACTGTCATCCGCTCACCGCATCTGGCACATATCGCCAGGCCCTGCAACAGCGCCGGGCCCTCACGTGGTGCCCCTCTTTCCCGATCGATGCCCAGTGCGTGAGCATTCTCGCGCAACACCTGAACATTCTGTTCAAACTCTTCCCAGCTCACATAAGCCTCGTGGGCGTCGGGAATCAGCGACAGCCATTCCGCAGAGGGCAGCCGGGCGGAGACTTTCTGCCCATCGGGATGGTTTCGATAGCGCGTGCGCCCGAAGCAGTACGCACCTGCGTACCGCGGATGATGCAGAACCCACAGTACGCGTGAGTGCTCGAGCTCGCTCCACAGCACATCATCTTTGCGAACTCCGTGATGGACCCGATGCGGGAACAGAAGGCCCTGCTCACGAAAGGCCTTGACGGTTGCAGTGGCCGAACCGGTGCGCCGAAACGTGCGGAAGAGATGACGGATGCTTTCCTGGATACGTGCGTCGGGATCCAGACGAACGCGCGATTCGGTGTCGTAGACAAAGCCGATGGGCAAGCGCGTCTCCAGCTCGCCGCGACGTGCCTTATTGAGGATGCCGCCGCGCAGTCGTGCCCGCATGACGTGCAATTCAGCCTCGCTCATCGTGCCCTTCAGGCCAAGCAGCAATCGGTCATTGAAGTGCGCGGGATCGTAGACGCCATCCTCGTCAAGGATCAGACAGTCGGCCAGTGCGCAAATTTCTAGTAGCCGATGCCAGTCGGTGGAGTTGCGCGCCAGGCGCGACACTTCGAGCCCCATCACAATTCCGGCGCGGCCCAGGCTCACCTCAGCGACCGGGCGCTGGAACCCCGGCGATCAACCGAGGACGCGCCAGACAGTCCGAGGTCCGAGTCGATGACGACCACCTGATCAGTGCGCCATCCGAGCGCAATCGCGCGTTGTCGCAGGTTGTATTGGCGCTCGGTGCTCTCGGTATTCTCAAACAGCTGTCGCAACGTAGACTGCCTGACATACAGGTAGGCGTTTCTCTTCAGATGCCGGGCCTGAACTTTCGCGTGCGTCTGATCGGTCATGCCATCACCTCCGCTGTCGCAATTGCCATCGTCGCCACGACGGCGACCAGATTCTGTTCGAGACCGGCAGGCAGGTTCAGCCCACTCGGGCGCGCAACCGGTAATGGACTAAACGGAAACGCTTCGGTCACAGACTTCATCCAGATCGCCATGCCTTTGAACATGAACAGCGCACGGCCACGCATCAGAGTGGGACCACCTCCGCCGGGCTCGAGAGCCTCCTGCCGCAAGATCTCGTAGCTTTGGCTCAGGGACTGGGTATCGCGCGCCGTTACGGGAGGATTTACCGTAGTTTTTTTTTCAAACGCGCCAGGGCGCGTTCCACGGTGCGTCGATGCACCGCCGTGCCAAACTGTTCCGCAATCAGATCAACCAGCTCCTGCACTTCCGGCTCAGCGTGAGTCACGCGCGCTTCTTCGATGAAGCGCATCACCTCATCGGTGATCTTGTGAGGTCCGTGTGGGCCGCGCTTGACCGGCAGCAGACCGGCCAGGCCATCGCGCTCGAAGTCGGCCTGCGCCTTGTAGAAGGTCGGCCGGCTGACTCCGAAGTGTGCGGCGGCATCCGCGACGGTTTGCCCTTCGACGCGTACGCGTCGCAGCATTTCGTATCGGACTTGAACCAGATCCCGGGGATCGAAGAAGTCGCTGTCAATGAAGGCAGGATCATCGATGTCATGAGGGCGCGGATTCACCGTGCCACTCTCTTCGAGAGCAGTGAGTTTGGGATCGGGCTTTCGTGTACGAGTCATATGTAATGTAAATTATGCCCATATATAGCCGATGTCAAGGTGATTTTCGAGAACTCCGTCAGGCACTCCCCGTAGAAGAACGGATAGACACTTATTCTGGTCCGAGACGAAGCACATCGGTTTCTGAAAATGGCATAATTTATTTTACACATATGGCATTATTTGCTTGACAGCTTGCGCCTGCCTGCCCGCCTTTTGGCTTGTCTGCTTGTTTCTCTGTACCGCGCAATTAGCATGGTCAACTGCAACAGATCTTCGATGCGGAAATGCGATCGCCCCGCCGAAACCGTCTCGAATGCATTGGGCGCCGCGGCGCTCGTCCAGGCTGCCGGCATACGTTTCAGGTCACCGCGGTCGTCGTGGAAGTAGACGCGGTCTTCTCCCCAAGTGTTGCGCCGATCCGCAAGCGCGAACTCTCGCCCATACAACGGATGGAAGGGATGCGTGACCCGGAATAACTGTGCTTCATCGGTCAGATCGCGTGCAGTTGACTGCTTTTGCCAAGGGACGCGTGGAACGCGCCAACCAGACACTGCAGGACCGGCTGGTCAAGGAGCTGAGGCTGCGCGGGATCAGCACGCGGGAAGCCGCGAATGCGTATGCGCCCTCCTTCATCGCTGACTTCAACCGGCGGTTCGGCAAGCCACCCAGGAGCGACTACGATGCGCACCGGCCGCTGCACGCCGACGAGGATCTGCGGCAGATCCTGGCCTATCGTGTGCCGCGCAGGATCTCGAATGCGCTGACGGTGCAGTATGACCGTGTGCTGTACCTGCTCGATGACACGCCCGTAAGCCGGGGGCTTATGCATGAATATGTTGAGGTCGTCGAGTATCCCGATGGCGTGATCGAGGTGCAGGCCAGTGGTGCGGCACTGCCCTACCGTCAATACGACCGCATCACGCGGATCGATCAGGGCGCGGAGATCGAGAACAAGCGCCTCGCGCACGCACTGGAAGTCGCACGCCGCGTACAGGCCATCCGCGATGATCGGCGTGCGGCGGGCTCACCATCGCGCACGCACTGCGGCGAGCAGGTTCAGGCAAAGAAGGCGCTGGTAGGTCTGAAGAAGCAGCGCGCAATCGGGGTTGCCGACATCAATCAGGCGATTCTCGAAGTCAGCACGAACAGGACGGAGGGACGGGGGGCGGCTTCGCCGCCCCACCCCAAAACCTCAAATAAAAACAAAAAACGGCAAGTCAAATGCGACATTTCTAGTTAGCTGGCACCACGACGTTTGAACTTAGCGGGGACACAGCAAGCAACCTGTCGTCCGTTTCCGGGCCGCGAAGCGTGGCGGTGATAACACCCGTTATCACGCCGTGGACGGATGCGCGCAACCGCCGGCAAATATCTGGCCTAACATGGTTGATCAATCCCGGATTTGACGAGGTAGCCATGGACACGATCGTGGACGACGAGTACGAGTGTTTTACATGTTTCAGGCGAATCTGGCAGAGTATGTTCAATATTTCACGGGGATGGGAGCGCGTGGACTTCAGCAAAGCCTTGCCCGAGGTTGACATCATCGATACTTACGGTCTCGAGTGTTACTGCTCCAAGCGCTGTCTGGGGAGTACGCCGCGACGAAGTTATGACGGAAGAGAACGTGCCAATCTGTCACCCGGGGGTGGGTCCTGTCGAAAGCTGCGCCAAGTGCCGCGGCCCCGTCGATATGAGCGAGTTTCATCTTGCGTATTTGGAGAACGAATCCGTCGACGAAGGGACCTTCGTTTCCAGAACGATCGACGTCATCTATCTGGCGGTTGTCTGCAATCGATGCCGCCCGCGTAGCATCCTGCGATCGACCTATGAGTGCCTCGTAGATCCGACAGCTCAACCCGCCGATTAAGACCGCACTCTCGAGATGATCGAGAAAACCATAGCCAGCGTCGTGTGCGACCACTGCCATGGGTGTTAGCGGCACTGACCAGATTTCCGGAACGCTGCCGCCGGCAGTGATGCGGCTGCGCAGGATCAAATGCAAATCCTAGCGGTTCCCGGCCGGGGGGGCGGCTCAGGGTTGCCTCGGTGCGGGGAGCGCACGGATGGCCTCCATGCCGGATAAAAATTCACGTGCAAGTTTCCGGTTTTGCGAGTTATGTCCCATCCGGGCTTCCCGTAGTAGCGAGTCCCCAGACAGCGGCACCCCGACAGCATGAAGCTCCTGCGCTGCACGCTCAAAACGGATCTCCTGTGAATGGTCGCATTTGGAAGACAACAGGCGCAGTTTCTCCCGGAGGGCTGGCACTGTCCGTAACAGGTAGCGCGTCGACCAGTACGACAGACCGGCGCGCTCCGCGAGTTCGGTGAGCATGCATCGAGTACCTGTGTCATGAAGCTCAAGCGCTGCTTCGACGGCACTCAGCCTGGACGTCCATGTTGCGCGGCGCATTTCTTCCTTTTCGGACACCAGGCGGGTAGTACCCGGGGTTGGCTTCACCGCCCGCGGTTTGTAATGCAGAATGGTGCGCGACCATTGCTGCTCAAGCCACTTCGGGTCGCGGATTCGCGCACGATGTCCTGCGGCCGACTGCCACGCCAGAACCCACGCGCTGTGAGTCATTCCAGCGTCGCAATCTCCAGACAGCCGTCGCCTGAGATATACGCGATCATCCCGCAGTGAAGGGACGGTTAGGGCTCTGGTCTGAGGAAAGTGCTTTTTAAGCCAATGCGGATCTTTCAGCCGAACGACCCAATATGATATTCCTGAGCCATAGGACGGTGCTCTCAACGGCGCCTCGGACTTCCGGCGCAAAAGGGCCGCTTTCGCCTGGGCGAGGTCGGGTACACGCTTCCTGTAGAAATTTGTCGGCGGCAACGTCGAACGATGCCTGATGCCGATCAGAGCGACGCTTGCTTTTGTCGGTGGGTCCGGCGCGCAGCGTATGGTCGCTTAGTTGATCTAGCCATTCCCGGTCCCGGACTCGCGCCCGCTGTGCGGCACTACAGTGCCGCACTAGGCTCACCGCGTAGCTGGAAGGGCTCGTTGCCGCGACTCGAGCGAGATGGTGTCGGATGGCCGCGCGGTCCGCAGTCACGGATGGAAGCGGGCGACATTTGCTCTGCGGGAACCGTTGCGCAAACCACTCGGGGGCACAAATTCGCACTATCCAGTAATGGATGCCGAAATGCGACGGAGAGGTGTGCGGTGAACGGTTCGTCAGTTCGGACAGGATGTCGCACGCTCGCCCGACGCTTGTCGCCATGCGTAGCGATGTTGGTTCGGGCGCGGTCGTCTGTTCTGGTGCCTTGGTACGCGCCGCGCCCCGGGCCGCTGTCTTAAAGTCGATCCCTAACGCTGCGAGAAGGGCGCAGCATGCAGGCGCTCGCATTCCGTCGACTGATTTATTCTCCTCCAGCAACAGCCATGGATCTCTAATCAGCGTATTTGAGCCGGCTTCCGTTTCGTCGCCCCACGCGTCAAAGAGACATGTTATTGCGCTTGTTCCGTGCAGCTTGGATTGAAGGAATGCGCGCATCTGTTTGCGATCCCATGTTGTGCAGTGGTTGGCAAGTGCGTCGAGGCTGACCGCTGCGTGTCGCACCTGCAGCGCAGTGGGCGTAATCGTTTCCCTGTCTTGCGAGAGGGCGAACCCGCAGGGGCAGGTAAGGCGCGGCAATGGACTGCGACCATTCATGTCCGGGAAAAAAGCACGTCCACACCGGGGGCAGGCGGAACGCAGCGCAACAAGGTGCATGGGACAGTACCTTACCAGGGGTAGCTGATGGAATCGATGCCAGTAGGGTTCGCCGAAATTCGAGAGGTCGGTGACGAGACAAGCAGGACAGTACCGGAGGCCATTGACAGGCATGCTTCGTACTAGTCCAAGTCGCTGCACTGTGCGTCGTGGCTTTCCATAGGCACCGCAGAGCAGAGGAAGTGCAGACGTGCCCTGCAGAACGCCGGAACCGGGTGACGAACCATCAAATGAGAGCCAGTATGGGAAGGTCGTGAGATGTAGCAGGGACGCTTCGAAAGTCGTCCCGAGGGACGTCAATAAAGATCCAAGCTCCGGTGAATAATCGGGCCCATCTGTGATCTGTCCGCCTGGTGCGGATGTGTAGCCCGCGGATCGGCGCAGGTCTTGCCAGGCCCACTCCCCATTTAAAAGGCGGAGGCGTTCCAGCCAAGACCCGAGAATCCCGTCAGGCAGGGGCGGTGGACGGAAGGGAAGGCTAAACATGACGGAGTCAATTCGTTGGGGATGCGAGCGGATTCTCTACTGGGAATAAGAAACCTTAACAAAATGAACAAAGGGGCTGTTTACTCTCGATGAATCCTGTTAACCTTTTCATTGTTTCGACGACGAAAAGGACATGGCTAAACCCATACTCGACGACGAACTTTGGGCACTCATTGAACCGTTACTGCCCCCTCCCAAACCAAGGCGAAGCCGTTATCCTGGGCGCAGGCCGCTCGATGATCGTGCGCTGCTCACTGGCATCCTATTCATCCTTCAGACAGGCCTGCGCTGGGACCTGCTGCCACGCGAGATGGGCTGCGGCAGCGGCATGAGTTGCTGGCGCCGTCTGCGGGACTGGCAGGCTGCTGGCGTCTGGGACCGACTGCATGAAGTCCTGCTCGCCAGGCTGCGCGCGGCTGACCAGATTGACTGGTCGCGTGTCGTCGTCGATTCCTCCTCGATCCGCGCCGTGGGCGCAGGTCAAAAACGGGACCGAATCCCACGGACCGCGCGCGACCCGGTTCAAAGCACCACCTCATCACCGAAGCGCAGGGCATCCCGCTCGCGGTAATTCTCACGGGCGCCAACCGTAACGATGTTACCCAGCTTCACCCACTGGTTGACGCCATCCCACCCATTGCTGGCAAGCGTGGCCGGCCGCTTTCGAAGCCCCGCATTGTTCAAGGCGATCGGGGCTACGATCACGACAAATACCGCCGTCCGCTACACGCAGCCGGCATCGCGACTGAAATCGCCCGACGCGGCGAGCCCCACGGCAGCGGACTGGGCAAAACACGCTGGGTGGTCGAGCGCACCATTTCGTGGCTTCATAACTTTCGACGACTGCGCATCCGCTTCGAACGTCTTGCATTCATCCATGAAGCCTTCATGAAAATTGCCTGCTGCATCATCTGCTGGCGAAAGCTGAAGAACTCATTTTGTTAACGCCTCTAAGTCCGACGGGTTTCTCCGGGTGGCCGTTCGCGGTCCTCCCGGTCGGCGCTTAGCAGGAGTTGGCGAGGCTTCCGATGCGAGGTCGTCGAACTCCTCCACCCCGGTGTCGGTATCCGCGCCGAGTGGAAACTCGCCAATTGAATCAAGCAGCGCCTGCACCTTGGGATCACGGAAAGTGAGGTCTTCGAATTTATTAAGGCGATCTGGGTCACCGGAAAGAAGTGCGCTCACGGCCGGTTGAAGTATCGCCATGTCAGTACCCATCACGCGGCGAAAACCATCGGCGTCGACGTGCTCAACGCCGCCGATCGCATTGCGCTGTGCGATCTGGAAAGCGGCGACGGCAAACCCTGTATCTCCGGCAGAGACCTCAAACCAGGCCTTCAATGTATCCTTGGTCAATCGCGCGTGCTTTTTCGTGTACGTGTACTGCCAATGAACATGGCAAAAGTCACACCATTCCGCGCTATTCCTGATCATCGGTGTCAGGGATACACTTCCCGTCGTTACTGTCTTTCTGGCATTGCGGACATCCTGCAGCAGGACCATGCCGATGGCGGGCGTCGCGAGCACGAGAAGGCTGATTCCGAGCCTTTCGATGATGGTGCCAAAAAGGTTCAAGGTGTACTCTGCATTCGCCCCCCTTGCGGCACCAAGGTTCTGCAACTCATCTATCGCCATTAGTGATAGCGACACGGCTGTTGCCACAGTTCGCATCAATTCGACCATGGGTGCGATGTTGCGGATCGTGCGTGCTTTCTCAGCGTTCTTGCTGCCTGTAATCCGGTCAATCTCGACAACGAATCCTATGCACAGACTCTTCAGCGTTGCGTCATGTGGAATGCGAAGAACAATATAGACAACCTGAAGGGCAACGAGCGATTTTCCGTGGTAGTGTTTATGGTGTATCGCCTCGGGGTAGTGCAACAATATGGCATCAAGAAATGTCGTCTTGCCCATCCCGGTGATACCGAAGATACCGTAGCCCTTTGCCGACGACTTCCAGTTTGCCGGAAAGGGCACTCCGTCGTCACCCGCCGCAATTGCGTGTCGACGCTGCATGTCGACACTAGTAACCGGATTCCGCGCGACATAGGATTCCCGAATCATGGTCGTTATTGCGAGAGCCGCCTTCGCGTAGTCGGTAAATGGATAGACCACATCACCTATCGTGCTGAGTTCCATCAGACGGACGATTTCAGGTGAGTTGCGGGTGGCACGTGTCGGTTTCGGTGGGTTGTTTTCCAACTTGGCGAGAAGGGCGTTGCGATCCGGGTCAAGGGGCGGGAGCGCCTCGATAAACGGATTGCCATCAAAGCGAACGACTCCCGTTTTGTGATACTTTGCGTCTACAATAACGGGCGGCCTGTCTCGGTCAGAGAGGAACTGGAATTTGTCTTCTGCGCGAACGGTCATTTGCGCCTCCTGCGCTCTTGAACCTTGGACAATAAAGCTTCCTTTTCCTGCTGCTCAATCTTTTTCCAGGCAGAATCCTTGCTTGTACTTGCGTGAATCGAAGCACCGGCATTTTGGGAGTATCGGCGCGTGAGCCGCCTCTTGACATCAGCGGAATCACTGGCGGCCGCCTGGCCGCCTTTCGCAGGTCTCCCGCCACGCTTCCTGCTCGTCTGTTCGGCGACCGCGGCACCCACGCGTGATCGAGTTGCTTCATGCTCGGAAGATGCCCAAAGTTCTGACTCAATGCGCGACAGCGCCTCCTCCTCATCCAGTGCCAAACCACGTATTTCGTTTGCCGCACTAATTTTTATTCTGAATTTGGCCCATGGCTCCCGGCTCGAAGGAACAAACACCTCTCGCGGAAAGGTTTTGTCAACGCGAACAGAGACGGACTTGCCGCGTTTGGTTGAATTAAGAGCTATGACCTTTGCAGCAGTGTTGACAGGCTGATAGGACCTGTTTCGGTAGCGGAGTTTTCGCTCCGTGATCGTGGCGGTATCGGTGCCGAGAAGGAGCCGCTGATAGTCCGCGTCGGGCAGGGGCGGAACCCGCATGCCCGTGATGTTTTCAAGCCCCCATAGATAGGCGGCCTGCGGCGTGGGCACGACGCCTGCTTGCGTGAGGTCCTTGTTGCGTCTCAGCGAGCGATGTGGTCTGTTATTGTGCTCGACTACAAGCTCAATCAGGATCCGGTAAGCATCCGACAGAGTGTAGATTGCAGCAGTTTCTGCCTTAAGCGCCGCAGCTTTGGTCTCTCGATCTATTGGTCGATTGGCGTAGGCCCCCTGGTTGCTGGCCATCCTTTTTTTGAGTGTCCTGATAAGGCGCTCAACGATGGCTTTTCCGTCTGGGCACCGCGGTGGAAGAATCTGCAGTTCGATCCGGAGGTCATCTGCAATCGCCTGCTTGGCGGAGGCGCAGACTTGGTCGGGTCCTCGATCTTCGCAGATACACGCGCTCATTCGTCCGCGAGGCCAGCGTCGCTCGTCGACGTCGACATCAAGATCCGAAAAGCGCGATTCCCTGTCAGTGAACATAATAAGCAACAGGTAGCGCAACTCTTCATAGGAAGGGGGGCGTAGCGAAAGATAAACTGCGGGTATGTATCGGCTCCATCTGTCGATTGCCAGATAGATTGTCGGTTTACCGACGCAAACAGTTGGGGACTTTCTTGAGACAAGATGAATCCGTCCGCGCGTTGAGTCGATTTCGGTTATCTCGCCAGGACCGATCGCGACCAGTCCGCTCTCATAATTCCGCCCGTCCTCAACTGAGCCAGCCGCGAGATCACGTATAAACTGAAACGCCTCGTCTGTGTAATAGCGGAGTTGCCTGAGGGTCACTGGTACCTGTCTCAATTTTTCAACATATTCCGCCATGATATGCGGGTTTCGGGCACGGAACTCATTTGCAAGGTAATCGACGTGAATCTTGGAGAGGCTATGCCCATCCCGATTCTTTTCCAGCGCGAACCTGTGGAGCATGTCGGCAATATCGTCACTGGATACTACGAAGTCGTTTACGCCAAGGGTCGACGTGTTCGCCGATTTTCTGCCTCTCCTGGCCGGTTTTTTTGCGAGGGACGAGGTGGTAGCGGCGTTGTCGGACTGCCTTTCATAGAGCGGCGATGGTCCATACGGTAAGGGGAGCAGTGCAGATTTGATGCTGCCAAAATAATAGTAGCGAAGCAGGAGTTTTCTGAGCGTTACTTCGCTCATTTGTATCAGCTCTGCACGACGGCTGATGTGTCGAGTGAAAAAGTACCTGTTAAGGTTCTTTTCCTGTTTGAAGGCGCAAACCAAGGGCTCGATAATGGCCCAAGAGTGCTCCAGTTCACGGTCCTTTTCGGAGTCTTTCGCGGGAGTGTCGCTGAGTGCGGCAGGTAGAGCGACACGTCCCCAGCAGGAGTTGGCTTCGCCGGCAAGTTTCTCGATATCGGCACGGTCGACTCGCCGCGGTCGACGCGCGGTCCGGACCTCTACAGGCTCGCCGATGCGCATCACGTAAACGCAAGTCCGGAATACATGAGTGACTCGGAGGTACTGAAATTCAGGTGCAGTCCCGCTACGCAACACAAGTCCAGCGGCAAGCGCCGGATTCCGTTCGACTTTGAAGTCAATCATGAGCTCTCTGTCGCAGTACGAGTGGGAGATTGCGAGCGAGATAAGGTCAAGTCTGGTGTATGGGCCGTTGATAGCGGGCGACGTCAAGCGGCGAGTTTCTGCTGACCCGGTTGATCGTCTTGCACCGGCTCGCCGTCCTGGAAGGCAATGCCCTCCAGCAACAGCTGGATCTGTTCGGGGCCGTTGATGCGGCGCCAGGTTTTCTCGGCATTCCTCGATCAGCTTGAATGCCAGACCGAGGAAGGTCGGTCGCGACACGCAGTTGCGTGTACGCGTAGTACGGTGGCGCACCGTCGCTCATCGGCCCATTGCGCCTTCAGACGGCTCACCACATTGGCCGACAAGCCTTTGGCGTCCTCACCCAGCAGCACGCTCAGCGCTTCGCTCATGTCGCCCGTCGAGATGCCTTTCAGATAAAATGTTTTTTCGACCAGGTCTTCAAGCAGGACGTTCGTGGCGTACTCCTTTAGAAAGCGTTCAGAAAAACGCTTCGCGATCGCAGCATTCGGTGTGTAGCGGTGGACGTACCATGTTCGTACGAATCGAAGTGTATCGACGACGGTTTGTGAGATTGCGGAGCTGTCGACCAATGCCCACACAACTCCTCTTTCGTTGCACCACGCCTGTCTGATCATCAGCAGGCTCTGCTCTCGTACGTCGAGGCTCTTCTCAGCGTGCAATAGGTTGACCGCTTTGTATGCCTTCTCAGAACGCTGTTCCGTTATCAGGAAGTCGAAAGTGAGCGGTTCAGGTACACCGCGTCGGCATGGGTGAGCGACGCCGAACTGATACGCGAGCTGCAGCGTCCGGCTGAGATCGAGAATCGGCCACCGCTCCCTGATGTCTTTGATGGTTCGCTGGCGCTCTAGCAGATAGAAAAGTGTGACTGATGCAGCGTCAGTCAATTCATAGTTGCGGCTGACACGAATCCCATGCACTACCCTTCCCGTGCCACTTGTCGGCAAGTCTTGAAGCTCACGCCACGCCCTGTAGTTCGCGCCTTCCCCAATGCCCATCCCCTTGCGAATGCAGGAACGGATATAAGGCGGGTATAGGGCCGGGTCATTCGGCCAGTCCATAATGCATACAGCATAGTTGTTTTGACGAAAATATCCACGACTTTAGGAAACCAGCGCCCGCGCCGCGCCTCGGCTGGACGACCGTGCTGCCCGCCGCGAGAGAGCGCCTGATCAACGTCGCGCTCGGGGTTTATCAAGCGTTTCCGAAGCCCGCGGCCAATCCATACCTGACTCGATCCGCGTGATGAACAACGCGCCCAAAGGACTATCGATGAATCTTCGTTCTACCGTTTCCACGGTTGCGGCCGTTGCGCTGCTGTCCGCCTGCGGCGCATGGCAATCCATGTCGGACGCGTCGTCGAGCGCGTATCACGCGGTGTTTTTCAAGCGGATCAAGGTGCTCGACGTCGATCTGTCCGCGCGCGAAGCGCTGAACCCCGACGACGCCGGTCGCGCGACATCGGTCGCGGTGCGCGTGTATCAGTTGAAGGACCGTAAGGTGTTCGATGGCGCGTCGTACGAGGATCTGCTGAAGAACGACCGCACGCTGCTCGCGCAGGATTTGCAGGCGAGCATGGCATCGGTGCTGAATCCGGGGGCGTCGGCGAGCCTGTCGCAACCGATGCAGGCCGATACGAACTATGTGGCGATCGTCGCGTTTTATCGCAATCCCGGCAACGGGGATGGCTGGAAGTATGTGATCGAGAAGAAAAAGCTCGACGCGGACAAGCCGTTGAAGATCTCGTTGATGGATCAGTTTCTGGTGACGGCGGGCAATCTGGCCCACGATTGAGTGAGCCACCGGCTCAATCCTTTCGACCGAGATAGCCCGGCAGTCCCAATGCCCGGTCGCTCTTTGCCAGCTTCAAGGCTTCCTTGAGCAAAGCCGAGAACTTTTCGTCGTTATCGGGCCGCGGCAACATCGCGCGAAAGAAGTCGGACCAGCGAAATTCTTCCAGCGGGACATTGGTTTTTTCATAGCCGCCGGCATCGCGGACCGCCGCCGCGAGGCTTCGGTATTCATCGTCCTTCATTTCCCACACGTGCCTGGCCAATTCGGCAAACGGCCGGCGCACCCCTTGCGCGTCATACGGAAAGGTCCATCGTTCGTTTTCCATGCTGAGCCAGAACGACGCCCACGTGTACGAGGAAAGATCCCGCACCAGCACGACCGGAACCGAGCGCACGCCAACCTGCCACAGCGCCGCCGCCACATGGTGATGATCGATGGCGAACGGTATGCCGTTCGGTCCGCAGACGACCGGTATCGGCTTTTCGGCAATGGCCATTTGCAGGTCATGGGCGCTCAGCGATCGGTATTGGCGGGCTTTTTCCCGGACCTCGCGCGCGCCGTGGGTGATCTGCGTCGGACGCAGATCTTCGATTTGCCGCGTGTCCATGTCGGTCTCCGTGTCGGGATGCGATCACGCGGATTCCGCAAAATTCATGCCGCAGCACGAAGCGTCGCTCGCGTTCCGCCAGACGTCTACGGCGCGTCGTCCACGCACAGCACCGGATCGCTGACCAGACAATCCGCATCGGATGCGCCAGGTGCTCCGCCGCGCGTTTTCAACGACGTCTGCTGCGCGGCGATGCGCAAGCCTTTGGGCAGCAGCACCCACATGCGCAGCCGCTCTTTGGTGCGGCTCGCCTGGGTCTGCGCGGTTTGACCGAAGCCGTAGAAATAGTCCGCTCTGACCGCGCCCTGAATCGCGCATGAAAACGAGTCTCGCCGAAGCGCTGCGGATGCTGGGGGCGTAAGCTGGCGTGATCGGCCAGGCGCCTCTCGATCGGAACCCGCATGAGCGATCCGGTATTTGCCAATCCGAGTAGGCGTTGCTTCGCGATGCTCGTCAAGGCACTTGCGAGGCGGCCAGAAGACCGCTTCGGTTCGGCCGCGGAATGGCTCGCGAGCTTGAGGTCGTTGGCCGTCTCACCCGCCGCGGCCGACGATGACCGGACTATCGTGACGCCCTCCGCGTATTGGTCCGCGTCCGCAGCCTTGCCAGCGCATGCGACGGGCGGCAGCAACCCGCCGATGCCTGTGCCTTCGGCGCCGCGCAACTGGCCCCCTGAGATGCTCGCGCGCATCGAACGCCAACTCGCGATCCACATGGGCCCGCTCGCGAGCCTGCTGGTGCGACGCGCGGCCACCCAGGCGAACGACCTGCCAGCGCTCGGCGCGCAACTGGCGGCGGTGTTGCCCGACACGGCGCGGCTCGATTCGAGCAGGCCTTCGCGCGGCCGACGGCGGGCTCGCCCGATATGTCGATGGTCGCGTCGTCATCGCCGGGCTCAGGCCTCGCGGTGGCTCCGGCTGCGGCGAAGGTATCGGCTGTATCGCCCGCGAGCGCCGCAGGTAGGGCGCCGGGCAGTGTGATCGAGCAGGCCAGCATCGATGCCGTCGCCGTTAAACTGGCCGTCTATGTGGGGCCGAACGCGAAGATGATTGCCAGTCGCGAGGCGCGGCATGCCGCAAGTTTCGACGAGTTCGTTCAACGGGTCGAAGCTTGCATCAGCGGCGCCGCGCAGCGCCGCCGGTTCCGGCACGATCTCGATTCATCGGGTTAGCTTCACGAATCGAAAGCTGCTACATCGAATCCAAAAGGGGGATGAAGTTGAACCACAGTCTGCAGATGTTCGACCTGAGCGGGCGTCGCGCGCTCGTTACCGGATCGAGTACCGGTATCGGTTATGCGTTGGCACAAGGGCTGGCAGGAGCTGGTGCGGAAGTCGTGCTGAACGGCCGCAACGAAGCGAGGCTGGCGGAAGCGGTCAGCCGCCTGCGCGACGCAGGCGCGATCGTGCATGGGCGATGTTTCGACGTGACGGCTCCGGAGGCGGTGGAAGCGGCGGTGGCGCAGATCGAAAGCGAGATCGGCGCGATCGATATTCTCGTGAACAACGCCGGCATGCAGCGGCGCGCGCCGCTCGAGCAGTTCTCCCACGCGCAATGGGAACAGCTGATGAAGACCAATGTGGATAGCGTGTTTCTGGTCGGGCAGGCGGTCGCGCGCTACATGATCGCGCGCAAGCGTGGCAAGATCATCAACATCTGCTCGGTGCAAAGCGAACTCGGCCGGCCCAATATCGCCGCCTATACCGCGAGCAAAGGCGCCGTGAAAATGTTGACGAAAGGCATGGCGATCGATTGGGGCCAGTATGGCATTCAGGTCAATGGCCTCGGCCCCGGCTACATCAGGACGGAACTGACCGACGCGCTCGTCAACGATGAAGCGTTCAGCAACTGGCTGGTCAATCGCACGCCTTCGCGACGTTGGGGCGATGTGCAGGATCTGGTCGGCGCGGCGATCTTTCTCGCGAGCAGCGCGTCGGACTTCGTCAACGGTCATGTTCTTTATGTCGATGGTGGGGTGACGGCGACGCTTTGACTGGCTTTCAGGCCGCCGCCGCAGAGGCCTGCAAGCCTCCCCGGCACCACCTTCACGGCATGCAGGTCGGGTATGCGGTGTCGGGCGATGTCGCGCGCAACGCGTGATAGGGCGATGATGCGGCGAATCGAATCGGGAATAAGCACCGCATCTCGGTGGTCTTGCAGGTAAGACTGACATCGGATGGGTGATCAAATGAACCTGATCGACGAGGCGGCGTTTGCCCCGCACGTGACATACGGCATCAACGGGACGTTCGCATGACGTTGCGGATGCAAGCCGCTCTGCGGCGATTGCAACTCGGCTCCGGCGTGGTGTTGCTGGTCTATCTCTTTCTCCATCTGCTCAATCACGCACTCGGAATCTGGTCGCTCGAACTCGCCGGACGCGGTCTGGTTCTGGCGCTGCGGCTCTGGCGCAGCGCGCCTGGAACGATCGCGTTATACGGAGCGGCTGCGCTGCATTTCGTGCTGGCGATGCGAACGATTTATGCGCGCCGTCACTGGGCGTTGCCTCCGGCGGAGTGGGTGCGTCTGTGGGCAGGACTCAGCCTGCCGCTGCTGCTGATCCGTCATGCGGTGACGACCCGGCTCGCGTCCACGCTCTATGGCTTCGAACCGGACTACGAGCGTGTCGTGATCCAGTTGCTGACGACCGGTACGCAGGGTTTGCAGCTTGCGCTGCTCGCGCCCGGATGGATACACGGATGCCTCGGACTATGGTTTCGCTTGCGTCACATGCGATGGGCGCTTCGCATGAAGCCGGTGCTGTTGACATCGGTCATCGTGCTGCCATTGCTGTCCGCCGCAGGCTTTGTCCGGATGATGCGAGCCGTCGAAGCGAAGCGGGCAGTCCTTCCAACTCCCGATCCGAAACTGATTGCGCATCAGCTTGCGCTGAACGCATGGCGTCACGATCTCGTGGCCTTGTATCTGGCTCTGATCGTCGGCGCGTTCGTCGCAGGTCAATTGCGCAATGGGATCGAACGTCGGAAATTGCGTGGTAGTTCTATTTAGAAAGACCGGGAATATCCGACGAGAAAACTCCGTCTACCGGATGTGCATCGCGTAACACTCACGATCTGACGAGACGGTCCGAAGTGAATACGGATGCGCGAATACATTCTCAGGTCAAAAGGAGCACATCATGAAATCGGAATCGTTGAGTCAATACGCGGTTTACTCGCTACTGAGCTGCGTGTTCGCCGGTGCGATGATGATGGCGGGCTGCACAAGCGCGGAGGCGCAAACTGTATCGGAGCCCGAGCCGCATCAACTCACGCGCGCGGAGGTTATGCACGAACTCGAGGAGCTGGAAGCGGCGGGATACAACCCGTCGATGGGCGATGATGGTTCGTATCCCGCCGATATTCAGGCCGCGGAAGCGAAGGTGGCCGCGATGCATCGAGCGGACAGAGCCGCGGCGATGAACGCGGGACAGAGCGGTCAGACGGTCCGCACGCATTGAGGGGAAAGACTGGAACGTTGATCCACCTCCGCTGGCGTACCGTAACATTAAAATTTGCAATGACCCTATTGCGTTCATTGAATTGCCAGCATGAGATAGGAATCGTATCTTCGTCTCTAAATCACGGAGACATCTATGAAGATCGCATTCCTGGGAGCCGGCGCGTTGGGTTGCGCGATCGGCTCCGCGCTGACTGAAGGCGGCCATCAGACGTGGCTGGTCGACCGCTTCGCGGCGCACGTCGAGGCCATGCGCCGCGACGGCCTGCTAGTCGACGATGCCAACGGCTCACGCCGCGTAAAAGTCCGCGCGACGATGAACCCCGCCGAAGTCGGGCCGGTGGACCTCGTCATCGTGCTGGTCAAGTCCTTCCACACCGATTCGGCAATGCGCGGCGCGCTCGATCTCGTCGGACCCGACACGCTCGTGTTGTCGCTGCAAAACGGCCTCGGCCATGAAGACGTGCTCGGCGAAATCGTCGGCCGGGAGCGCGTGCTGGCGGGCAAGACCTATGTGGGCGGCGTGCTGAAGGCGCCCGGGCACATCCAGTCGGGCGTGAACGGAAAGCTGACCATCGTCGGCGAGCTCGATGGCCGGGTCACCGACCGGGTCCGCGCCATCGCCGACGCGTTCAACAGTGCGGGGCTGACGACCACGATCAGCGACAACATCCTCGGCACCATGTGGGACAAGTTGCTGATCAACGTCGCGACGGGCGCGATCACCGGCATCACCGGTCTGACGTATGGGCAACTGTACGAGGAGCCCGTTCTGAAAGCCGCCGCGTTGGCGGCGATCGAAGAAGCGATGGCAGTCGCGAAGGCCGCCGGCATCCGTCTTTCGATCACGAAAGCGGAACAAGCCTGGACGCTCGCGGCCGAAGGACTCTCGCCCGCGTTCAAGACCTCGATGCTGCAGAGCCTCGAAAAAGGCTCGGTCACGGAAATCGACTTCATCAACGGAGCGGTCGTGCGGTGGGGCGAGCGCCTCGGCGTGCCGACGCCGGTCAATTCGACGCTGGTCGCGTGCATCAAGGGCATCGAGCGCGCGATGACCGACCGTCAGCGAGAAGGAGCGACGGCATGAGCGGCGCGAAAGCCTATCTGGAGCACGTCGCCATCTGGGTGACGGACATCCACTGGCATATCCGCTTCTTCGAACAGGTCTTCGGCATGACCATGCGCGAGGTGGATGGCACGCGCGACGAGCCGCGTCAGTACTGGACGCTCGGTGGACTGCAGTTCATCAGTGATCCGCGCTACGAAGGTCCCGAGGGCCGGCTCGCGCATCTCGGCGTGATGTGCGAGGACATCGAGGCTTCGCTCGCCGCGGCGCAAGCGTTCGGCGTAAGTCAAATGCCGCAAGGGCGCAACTGGCTGCGCCTGCCGGATGGACTCGCGGTCGAACTGATTCAGGCCAAACCCGCCACGTGCGTTGCGCGGGCGCTGGCGATCAATCCACGCGCGGAGGCGTAAAGCATGAGCACGATCATCGAAAAGTACTGGGACGATGCGAACGAAGGCGACGAGTGCGTGAGCCCGACCTATACCGTCACCAAAGAACGCATTCTCGCTTACGCCGATCTGACCGGCGATCACACTCCCGTGCACGTCGACGAGGAATATGCGAACGCGAGCCACTTCGGTTCGATCGTCGCGCACGGGCTGTTCGGCCTGTCGATCGCGGATGGCCTGAAGACGCAGAGCGACTATCGCTTCCTGCCAGGCATGTCGCTCGGCTGGACGTGGGATTTCCTGCTGCCGATCAAGGTCAACGACGTGCTTCACGTCAAGTTCCGCGTCGGCAACATGCGCGCGAGCAACAGCCGTCCGGACTGGGGCATCGTCGTGCTGCTGTCCGAGCTGATCAATCAGGACGGCCTGGTCGTCCAGCGCGGCGAACATCGGCTGATGGTGCCACGCCGTCCGGGAGCGAACTGATGCAAGCCCGCCCCCTCGAAGGTATTCGCGTCGTCGACTACAGCCACTTTCTTGCTGGTCCGTACGTGGGCCGCTGCCTCGCGGCGCTCGGCGCCGAAGTGATCAAGGTGGAGCGTCCCGGCAGCGGCGATGCCGGCCGGCAGCACGCGACCATCCTCGACGACCAGCAAAGCGCCTACTTCCTGCAATTGAACATGGGCAAGCGCGGCGTCAGCGTCGACATGAAAGATTCGCGCGGCAAGGAGTTCATGCGGCGTCTGTGCGATTCGGCCGATGTGTTCATCGAAAACTATCGGCCGGGTGCGCTCGACAAGCTGGGCCTCGGCTATGCCGCGTTGTCCGAACGCAATCCGGGTCTCGTGTACTGCTCGATTTCGGCGTACGGTCACACCGGGCCCGACGCGCATCGCGCGGGCTTCGGTCTGATCGCCGAGGCGAAGAGCGGCATCATGCAGATGGTCGGCAGTCCCGGCGAACCGCCGCCGCTGATGCGCATTTCGCTCGGCGATATGTACACGGGCATTCACGCGGTCGCCGCGATCAACGCCGCCTTGCTCGGCCGCGTGAAGAGCGGTCGCGGCCAGCATATCGACATGGCGTTGTACGACACGCTGGTGTCGATGCACGAATACGCGGTGCAGTGCTACACGATGCAGGGCGTGCTGCCCGAGCAGACGGGGCACGACATGCCGACGTCGACGCTGTACGGCGTGTTCCGCGCGGCCGACGGCGATCTCGTGATCGCCGCGCAGGTCGACGATGCGTGGAAGCGGTTTGCTTCGCTCGTCGAACAGCACGGCGGTCCGGCCGGCTTCGGCACCGATGCGAGGTTCCACAGCCTGAACGGACGCAACGCCCATCGCGACGAAATCCTCGCGGTCGTGAAGCCGTGGGTTGCGGCGCGGCCGGTCGCCGGCGTGCTGGCGCTGCTCGATGGCGTCGACGTGCCTTGCGCAAAAGTGCAGCGCATCGATGAAGTGGTCAACGATCCGCAGATCGTCGCGCGTGGCATGGTGATCGAGCAAGACCATCCGCGCTTCGGAAAGCTGCGCCTGCCTAACCTGCCGTTCCGCTTCTCTGACTGCGACACGTCGATCCGCGAAGTCGGCCCGGATCTCGGTCAGCACAACGCGCAAGTCGCGCAGTCGTTGGGCTTCAGCGCCGCGGAAATCGACGCGATGCAGACCCAGGGCGTGCTGTTTTCGAAGAGGAGTGCGTGATGAGCGACCAATACGCGGTGATCGGCAATCCGATCGGCCACACGAAATCTCCGCTGATTCACGGTCTGTTTGCGCAGGCGACCGGACAAGACATCAGCTACTCGGCGATCCAGGGTCCAATCGAGCCCGCCGATGCTTTCGCCGAGACCGTCAAGACGTTCATCGCCGCGGGCGGCAGAGGCATGAACGTCACCGCGCCTTTCAAGATGCAGGCGTTCGCGATTGCCGACGAGCGCAGCGAACGGGCCACGCTCGCCGGCGCCGTGAACGCGCTGAAGTTCGAAAACGGCCGGATCATTGCGGAGAACTTCGACGGCGTCGGTCTCGTGCGCGATATCGAAGTGAACCTCGCTCAGCCGATGGCGGGCAAGCGCGTGCTCGTGCTGGGTGCGGGCGGAGCGGTGCGTGGCGCGTTGCTGCCGTTCATCGCGGCGCGTCCGGCGCAACTGGTCGTCGTGAATCGGGATGTGCGCAAGGCAGAGGCGTTGGTCGCGCAAGTCGCGAGCAGCCGCCCATTGATCGCATGCGGCTACCGGGAACTCGACGGGATGGGGCAGTTCGACCTCGTCGTGAACGCAACATCGGCGAGCCTGACCGGTCAGTTGCCTGCGGTTCCCCCGGACGTGTTCAGCCGAGCAGGAACCGCGTACGAACTCGCGTATGGAAAGGGGCTCACGCCGTTCCTGCGGCTCGCGCGAAATGCGGGCGTGCAGGGCATCGCCGACGGCGTCGGCATGCTCGTCGAGCAGGCTGCCGAAGCGTTCGAGTGGTGGCGCGGCGTTCGACCGCAGACGCAAGCGATCATCGACCGGCTGACCGTTCCGCTCATTTAATGCATGCGGTGGGGCGAGGAGGCCCAGCTCACGGACGCCCGTTCATGGGGCATAGCGCAATGGATACAATGGCGATATTGCAAATGACAATACCGCCATGAGTACCACTGAGCTTCCGGACCTCAAGCTGCTTCAGCTTTTCGACCTGCTTTACGACGTGCGAAGTGTCACGCGCGCCGCTGAGCAACTCGGGCAAAGTCAGCCGACGGTCAGCATCTGGTTGGGTCGCTTGCGCGAGCATTTGCAGGACCCGTTATTCGTTCGCACGCCGGGCGGTATGACCCCCACTCCGCAGGCTGACGCGTTGATCGGACCGTGCAGGGAAATTCTCGAGTCGCTGCGCCGGTTCGCTGCGTGGGAGATATCTTTCGATCCCGCCACAGCCAAACGACGGTTTCGAATCTGCATGACTGACGCGAGCCACATTACGCTGCTGCCGCGAATGTTGGCGCATTTGCGGGCGCAGGCGCCAGGCGTTCGGCTCGAAGCGGCAAGGATCGACGGCAATACGGAGCGGGCGCTCGAATCCGGCGAGGCGGATCTTGCGATCGGGCATGTGCCCTGGCTGGGCGGCGGTATGTACCAGCAACAGCTTTATATGCAGGACTGGGTATGCCTTGCCAACCGCAATCATCCTCGCGTGCGTGCGCGGCTGAGTCTGAAGCAATACCGCAGCGAGGGGCATGTCGTCATTGCGGCTGGCACGGGCGGGCAACTGCTCGAACAGGCGTTATTGCGCGAGAACATCGAACGCGACGTCGTGCTCGAATTGCCCGGCTTCCTCGGACTAGGATCGATCATCAAGTCGACCGATCTGATTGCTACCTTGCCCCGCCACATTGGCGAGACGCTGGCGCGGGCGAATGACGTCGTGGTCCATTCGTGTCCTTTCCCGGTGGACAGGTTCGCGGTGCGCCAGCACTGGCACGCGAAATACCATCACGAAGCCGGCAATCGCTGGCTGCGCTCGGTCGTCGCGGATCTGTTTCTCAATGGGAGCAGAAGCTAGTTGCCCCGGCTGCTGCTGACGAGGGCACAGAGTATTCGCACTGAACCGGATTCTCCGCCTTCATCGGCTTCGTCAAAAAGAACCCTTGCACGAAGTCGCAGCCTGCCTCGCGCAGCGCATGCCACTGTTGATTCGTTTCGACGCCTTCGGCCGTCACTTTGATGCCGAGTTCGTGCGACATCTGGATGATGCCCCGGACGATCGACGCGGCCGCCGAGTCGCGGCCCAGCCTGGCCGTGAACGAGCGGTCGATCTTCACGATGTCCGGCGAAAAATCGGCCAGATAGCGCAGGCTCGAGTATCCGGTTCCGGAGTCGTCGATGGCGATGCGCACGCCCAGGCGCTTGAGCGCCATCAACGTTGCCTGCGCGAGTGAGGGGTATTCCATCAACGCGCTTTCGGTCAGTTCGATCTGCAGGCAGCGCGGCGGTACCCGGTGTTTTCGCAGCGCCTGGTCGACTATCGCGACCAGCGAGTCATCCCGCAGCTGACGCGCGGACACGTTCACCGACACCGACAGCTCTTTTTTGCCGGCGGCCCGTTTTCTAGGGCACGAGGCCGCTTTGAATCTCACGCTGTTCTCCGACTACCGGGTTGAGCGACGGCTCGAACGCTGCGAGCCGCCTCACTTTTACGATTACGGTAGATCTTCGCGAATCTGTAATGCGGGAAAACCAGCGGGAGCCGCGGATCGCATCGGATCGAGGCGAGTTGCGCACCTGTCAGTCTTCGCGAGGCTGGACCCGCGCGAATTGACGAATGCGCTCGGCAAGAGCGGGTATGCCCGAGTCGCGAGCGACATAGTGCGCGACCTGCCGGGTGGCCAGATCGATGGTCACCTGATCGTCGGGGGTTTTCGTGTTGGGGCCGTCGACCGCGGGATGGTATTCGATGCGCAACTGCCTCGCGTTGGCGACGAGCCGTAAATAGCCGAAGTTGCGGTCGTCGTAGCTTTCAAGGACGACCGCATCGGTGTCTTTCGACGCGGCCTGGATCAGCTGCGGCGCGCGAAGCGGCGGCTGTCCGTTGGTGGTGAGCTGCTGCACCGCGTGACCCCCGTTGCCACAAACGATGTAAGGGATGTGGGTGCCATCGGAACGGGTTCGCGTAAAGCGCTGATAGTTGTGCGCGTGTCCCGCGAGGTCCGCATGTGGCCAGATACCGACCTCATCGCAAACCGTGTCGATCTGCTGTTGCATTTCCACGCTCCAGCCGTGACGCCCGCGCGCCACATACGGCGGATGGTGATGCGCGAACAGCAGCGCGCCTCGATAGTTCTCTTTCTTCACCCGCAATAACGCCGCTTTCAGGAACTTCAGCTGACTGTTGCCGATGTCACGGTCCGCGATCACACCGGGGTCCTCGAGCGTATTGCTGTACAACGCGATGATGCGCACGAACGGCGCCTCGAACGTGAAGAAAACCCCTGGCTGAATTTGCGCGGTCCGTGAAAGGTGGCCCGCGTCGGGAGAGACCTGGAAGCAGTCGGAGCAAAAGTTCCTCAGAAACGCCTGCAGGCTTTTCTCATGCTTCAACGGCGAAACCATTCCGTCGTGGTTGCCGGCAGCGGCGAGAATCGGCGCATGGTAGTTGCGGTACGGTTCATAGAACTGATCGTAGTAGTACTGCGCCTCGCCAAAGCTGTAGACGATGTCGCCCAACAGAAAGTTGAATTGCGGCACCTCGGCGGGATCGGCTTCGTCGAAGTCGCTGACCATCTTGTCCGCGACTTCGTTCTGGGTGGCCGGACCCTTCGTACTGCCGCAATCGCCGGTGGCGTGAAAGACGATCTGTCCACTCTGGCTAATCGTATCGATGAGCTGCTGGTTGTTGTTCACCACCTCCGCAAACGTCAGCCGGGGCTCGGTGCCGCCGCGCGGCGGCGGAAACGGCAGCGCCTTCAGCTTGTGCTCGCGGTTCAGTTCGTCGATGACCTTGTAGGCCGCGGTATCGGATGCGTGCCTGACCACGAAGGTTTGCGGGTCCGGCGTGGGCTGCGGCTGCGAGAAAACCGGCGCGGCGAGAATCCTGCCACTGCGGTTGCCGCGTGAGGGTGACGATTCGTCTGAACGCTTCTTCGGCATGTGCAATCCTCCTTGGTCGTCGATCGGGAGCGGCCACGCGGTTGTCGGCAAACCGTCAGCATGTGACGGCACTGTCGATGGCCAGATGCACCGTTCAGACGAACGTATAACCAGGAAGTTCAGATGCGGCTGCCGTTGCGCAACCCGTACGGCGCGAATTGCTAAGCATGGTTTTCCCGTACGAAAACCGGGTTCGTGGTGAACACGCGTCTGGTTACGACGGCACGAACACGCCAACCGCCGCCAGCGCCATCGCGAGCGTTGCGAGCCATCCTCCCCACGCCAGCACGCCCTTGACGGCGAACTGTCCCATGACCCGCCGACTTCGCGCGATCAGCATCATGACGACCATGATCGGCACCGCGGTAACGCCATTGATCACCGCGCTCCAGTACAGCGCGCGGATCGGGTCGAAATGCATAAAGGTGATAGCCACACCGCCGACGATGGCCAGTGCGATCACCGCATAAAATTCGCGCGCGAGCGTCAGATGCAACGCCAGACTGCTGCGCCAGCGAAAGCTGCCCGCGGCGGCGTAGGCCGCCGAGCCGGCTAGAACCGGCAGTGCGAGCAGGCCGGTGCCGATGATGCCGAGCGCAAACAGGACGTAAGCAAAACGCCCGGCAAACGGCTCGAGCGCTCGCGCGGCATCGGCCGAGGTTTTTACTTCGATGTGGTGCAGATGCAGCGTAGCCGCCGCAGTCAACATGATGAAAAATGCAACGAAGTTCGACACCCCCATGCCGACCCACGTGTCGAAGCGGATTCTTCGCAACTGCGCCGGCGCCTGGTGCGGCACGCGGCGCAGCGGCGCCTGTTCAGGTGCCGAGCGCATTTCTTCGACTTCCTGCGACGCCTGCCAGAAGAATAGATACGGACTGATCGTCGTACCCAGCACCGCGACGATCATGGTCAGATAGTCCGACGTCAGCGAGATGCGCGGCAACACAATCGCGCGCGCGACTTCGCCCCAAGGGATGGGCACGATGAGAGCGACCGCGACGTACGCAAGAAGCGATACGGCGGTCCACTTCAGAATCCGCGCATAGCTATCGTATGGGACAAAAATCTGCAGGATGACCGAGAACGTCCCGAGGCCGACGACATAAAGGTGCTGCGGACCTGGGAGCAGCAGTCCGGCCGCGGCGCCCATCGCCGATAGGTCTGCGGCGATGTTGATCACGTTTGCCACGACGAGCAGGGCAACCGCGCCGTACAGCAGCCACGCCGGATAATGCGCGCGGATGTTCGACGCGAGGCCCTTGCCGGTCACCCGGCCAATCTGCGCGCTCACCAGCTGGATTGCGGTCATCAACGGATACGTGATCAGGATCACCCACAGAAGGTTGAACCCGAACTGCGCGCCGGCCTGCGAATAAGTGCCGATGCCGGATGGATCGTCGTCGGCCGCGCCCGTAATCAGGCCGGGGCCCAGGCGTCTGATCCAGGATCGCTCGACGGGGTCGCGTACGGCGGATTCCGGCTCGATCAGTTTATCGTCGTTCATATATATGTCACCTCGCCGCCACATTTAGCAAATTGCGGGCCCGGGGTGTTCGGGGCGGCGTTGCGCGGCTTCGGCAAGCAGATGCGAAGCGCGGCTTCGGTGAAAGTGCGCGGAATGCGAGCTTCTATAGGGGAGGAACGAACCTTGGGCCGTGCCGACGGACACCGTCACCCATGATGCGCTGGAGCCTTCGTCTGCAACTGGATCAAGTCGATTGCGTAAAGCAATTCTTCGAGCACGATGGGCTTGGCAACGACGGCATCGACCTTGCCAGCGAAACTGACCGCGTCTTCCGGCCGCGCCAGCGCAATGATGTGCGGCTTATCGGTGCTTGTATCGAAGCTCTCCACGAACCACAACGCTGTCGTAATCGAATTGACGGGAACGTCGAGGATGATCAATTGGCGCGACGGCTCGAGCCATATTTCATGCCAATGGTCGAAACCGAGCGCTTTGGAGCGCCCATATCCCTTTACATTGAGCAGAACCCGCAGAGAATCCCGGACCGCCTTGTCGTGCCCAACGATGACGACCGCGCCGATGCATTGTGATGGTCTCTTCACTGCGTGGGCCGTCGCGGCCCGCAGTTGCCACTGACAGCGCTGCCATTGCACCCGGGACAATTCGTAGTCGCGCTGCGCTTTCGACAGCGCATTCAGCGATGTTGCCGGGTTACTTCTCAACTGTTGCAGATCGCGAGTCGCCTGGTCCAGTGCGGTGCAGGCAACGCAGAAGGCGAGCTTGTCTTCTGCCGTCGGTCCCGGATTCGAAGATGACACGCCGCGTTTCTCCCGAGCCGGTATGCACGTTTTGTGCCGTAGACCTTGCTCATTCCCGCAGCATAGGGCGGCAGGGCGCAAAATTCCAGGCGCGGCTCAGTCCATTCGCGGCTTGAACGCATACTGCTCGATCTCGCCGCCGCGTGCGACCACCGCCGTGCTCTCGGGAATTTCCTGCCAGATGCCCGGCAAGTCCGAGAGCGGCTCGGACAGCACGAGGAACGCATTCTCGCCGGCCGTCCTGATGCGCTCGTCGTCGGGATACAACTCGCGCAGATGGCGGAACGAGGTGCTGTGAAACAGCGAGCGCGACTGGCCTTCGCTCGAATAACGGACCGCGATGATCTGCTCGCCGTCGGTCGCGCACACGGTCATGTTCAGCGGTTCATCGACGCCATGCCGGCGGCCGGTGGCTTCGACGAAGCCGACCATCCGCTCGAGCGCGGTGACGGGCGTGAGCTCCAGCCCGAAAGTCAGCGCCAGAAAAAACAGCACCTCGGAATCGGTCGAGCCCTCGATGGACGGGAACAGATCGGGGTCGATCTGCACCATCAGATCGCGGCGCACCTTCGGGTAGTTGCGCACCAGCCCGTTGTGCGCGAACAGCCAGCGGCCGTGGCGGAACGGATGACAGTTGGTTTCCTGCGACGGCGTGTCGGTCGCCGCGCGTATATGAGCAACGAATAGCGGCGAATGGATCGCCCGGGCGGCCTCGCGTAGATTGCGGTCGCTCCATGCGGGCTGAATGCAGCGGTAGCGAAACGGAATGTCGGTGGGATGGCCATACCAGCCGATCCCGAAGCCGTCGCCATTGGTGGTGGTGGCGCCGAGCCGCGAATGCATGCTCTGATCGATCAGCGAATGCCGGGCGTTGAACAGCACGGTTTCGAGCTGAAGCGGATTGCCGGTATAAGCGAGCCAGCGGCACATGATTGGCCTCCTGTCGGTTGCGCATGACAAACCTACACCACCGCACGGGCGGCGTTTGTAGGACCAAAGTCCGATTGAGGGAGACTTGATGCATGTCACCATAGACAAAGACGTTGCGCGCTAAGGTGCGTCCGTGCCGGGCATCAAGGCAGCCCTCCATGCACGAAGCGGACGTCATCCGCAGTTTGTCCGTTTCAAATCCCTTTCGCGACCTCGCGCCGACCTAATCCGATAGAGGCAGGACGCACATGAGCCATTTGCTGGACAGGTTACGTTACTTTACGGCCCCCCGTCCGCAGTTTTCGGATGGTCACGGTGCTGTCGCAGATGAAGACCCGGCAATGGGAGGACGCTTACCGCAAACGCTGGCAGCACGACAAGATAGTTCGTTCCACTCATGGAGTGAACTGCACGGGGTCCTGCTCATGGAAGATCTATGTGAAGGGCGGCATCGTCACGTGGGAAACGCAGCAGACGGCCTTGGCGGATTCCTGCTGCCGATTATCTTCGGCATCCTGCTGGATTTTTTCAGGGTGCGTTCCACCTGCTTCATGTTCCTGTACGGGATCGTCTGGGTTTCGCTGATCTTGATCTATCTGTCGGAAGTGCGGCGTACACCGGTCGCGGGTTCCGTGGCCTAGCCGTGTTCGCCAACGCGCAGCACTGAGATTCGCGCAGGCTGCAGGCTCTGCCAGCCAGCCTGCTTTTTTGCTGATGGAGGTGACCGATGAAACGCCGTGAACTGTTGGTTGCGCTGGCCGCAGGCGCGCTCGCCGAGGGTTCTACCAGCCTGGCGCAGGGCGCCCAGGCGAAATTCACCGATCAGATCGAGTTGCCCAAGCCCAACCTCACAGGCACGGTGTCCCTCGAGGAAGCCATCGCGAAGCGCAGGTCCGTGCGCCGATTCGCGTCGAAGCCGCTGCCCGTCGAAGTCATCGGCCAATTGATGTGGGCGGGGCAGGGCATCACCAGCTCGGACGGTAAGCGCGCGGCTCCGGCGGCCGGCGCTTTGTATGCGCTCGAACTTTACGTGGTGACCGCCGCGGAGGTGATGCACTATCTGCCGGAAGGCCATCGGGCCGAGAAGCGCGCCAGCCACGACCTGCGCCCCGCACTGCGAGCGCTTGCGGTCAACCAGGCGTCGGTCGAGGCGGCCCCGGCCTTGCTCGTGGTGGCCGCCGACCCCAGCAGGCTCACCGCGAGATATGGCGGGAGAGCCAATCTGTATGCCGATCTCGAGGTCGGGCATTCGACCCAGAACATGCTGCTGCAGATCGTCACGCTGGGGCTAGTCGCCGTGCCCGTGGGCGCCGTCGACGGGGCTCCGGCGGCGCGCAAGCTCGGGCTGCCTCACGGCCAGACCGTCCTCTATCTGATCCCGGTAGGCTATCCGGCCTGAGTCGTTCGGAGAGGCACGATCAGTTCGATCAAACCTTCGCGAGTTTTACGGTCTCCAGCGTCGGGCGATGATCGGCCAACGCCTGGGGCTGCACTCGCTTTGTTGCACGACCGGCAGTAGCGTATCGACACAGTCCAGCGCGTCCGTCAAGCGCCCGAGCACGATCAGCGAGCGCGCCGCATCGAGACGACCGTGAAACATCGCGTCGCGCGGTCCGGCCCGTTCCACCATATCGATGAGCTGCCCCATCTCGGCCTTCACGCGCGCGCGGTCGATAGGCCAGTGGCGGTCAATCCAGTTCCGAAGTGCCCGAACCAGCACCACACAATCGTCGTACTCACACTGCAAGCTATCCATTGCCACCCTCAGCCGTATCCCGGGTCGGCCTGACCGAGCCGTTCATTGGGGGAACAAACCATCCCCATCTCGCCCGCATCTATGTGTCAATCAAGCAAGCGGCGCGCCACGTGTCGCCGGTGCTGTGCATCGTTGCTAGAGCGGGGCTCGGCCATGTTCTCGCAATTCGGGCTCGAAGAATATCCATCGAGCGGTTGGAAAGCGCTCCTTCAATTCGTGCTCGATGCGGTCGATCGTGCGCACCATCTCGTTTGCATTGTCGTGCGGTTCGAGTTCGGCCTGAATCGCAACCACCAGATCCTCCGACCACTTCAAGGCGATCAGACTGACGATGCGACGGACTTCGCGGCGCTCGCTGAGCCACGCGCGCATCTCCTGGCGTATGCGCTGGTGCGCCGATTCACCCACGAGAAGCGATTGGATCTCGCGCATCGAGAACAGCGCCGTGGCCATCAGCACGATGCCGACGCCGACACTGCCGAGCGCATCGTAAAGCGGATTGCCGGTAAGAACCGTAATGCCGATCGCGATGAGGGAGACGAGCACGCCCGTTACCGCGGCGGCATCCTCGCTGACCGAGAGCATCACGGACGGCCTGCCGCTTTCCCTGAACCAGTTCAGTAGCCCGCCGGCGCGATGCCGCGGCTCGATCGTGCGAATGGAGGCTCTGAGAGCGACTGCCTCGATCACGCCGGACACGCACAACACGCCGATCGCGAGCAAGGGCTGTTCGAGCCGTGAGTAATGGATTGCTCGAAAGCCGCCGATCACCATCGACACAACGCCGCCGAAGATGAAAAGCTGCATCGCCACCAGCATTGCGTAGACATAGGTCGCGCGTCCGAAGCCGAGTGGATGTTGCTCGTCGGGCTCGGCTCGCGCGGCGCGGTGACCGACGAGCAGCGCAACCTGGTTCAGACAGTCGGCGCTGGAGTGTACGGCTTCGGCAAGTGCGGACCCCGAGTTGGTGTAGAACGCGACGGCGAACTTGCACACGGCGACGGCGATATTCGATGCGAGGGCGTAGTAGACCGCCCGTGGCGCAGATGATATGGGCCGCCCGGACCCGGCCCTCATGACCCTATCTCCTTGTTCAAATCGAAAACGGGCGATTCCCGACCTTGGAGATTGAACAGCAAAAAGCAGACCTCGAGACGCGAGACGCGAGACGCCTGTCGACTACAAGAGAGTCCAACCGATCACGCGTCCGTTGCAGTGTGCGAGCTGGAACGTTCCCATTGACCCTCTGTCACATCTATTGAGGAAGCTGACGAACGGAGACGCAACATGATTTCCCACGCGACGACTGCCGGCGATCAACCGAACCGGCCGACACTGAGTGCCGACGCATCCGCAACGCGGCAGGCAAGCGACGCGGTCGCGCGCTTCGTCGAGGAACTCCAGGCCGGCTGGGACCAGCATGACGCGGACCTGTCGAACCGCCACTTTGCCGCGGACATCATCTGGGGCAGCCCGTTCGGTGCATCTGTTCGTGGCTACGCGGAACTGCATCCGATCCATGCGCGATTGAAGCGATCCGGAAAGGGTGGCAATGCTTCCCGCTTCGAGATCGTCGGTGTTCTTGCGCCGGCTCCGGACGTGGCGGTCGCGCAAGTTCGGCGCGTAGCGCTCGGCCCGGACGGACAGGTGGCGGAACCGTCCGATGACCTCGCGGCGTCGTTCTCCGAGATGGCCCTTTACGTACTGGTGCGCCGGGACGGAGTGTGGTGGGTCGCGGCAGGGCAGAACACGCCCATTCGGCCCGCTCCATAGCGTGACGACGGGACGCTTGCGGGCTTCATATCGGCCTTCCGGTGGCTTTTTCGTCTTATATTCCCCCTTTCCTGGATGCAGGTTTTGTCCTGCTAAATAGAAGGTCTGTCCGTTGAGCATGTGACAATTTGGCCCTACAGTGCGTCTACTAAAAACAGTCTGACCGTTCGGTTCAGCACACGGAGCGCACTATGGTCTATCAGATCACCCTCAATTTTGAAGACGGCGTAACTCGGCTTATCGACTGCGAACAGGGCGAGCGCATTACCGACGCCGCGATTCGCGCCAAACTCAATATTCCCCTCGATTGCCGTGACGGCGTGTGCGGTACCTGCAAGGCCGTATGCGAATCCGGCGAATACACGACGGGTGACTGCACGGATGAAGCCATCAGCGCGGAAGAGCTGGCCCAGCGCAAAGTCCTGACCTGCCAGATGAGCCCGAAGTCCGACTGCGTGATCCAGATCGCGTCGAGCTCGACAGGCAAGAGCGCTCGCATGCACCAAGGCCGTCTGACGTCGATCGAGCGCGTTTCGGAAAGCACCATTGCATTCGCCGCCAAACTCGAAGACCGAGTTGGTCTCGAATTCAAGGCCGGTCAATACGTGAACGTGACGGTTCCGGGCACGGATCAGACCCGCAGCTACTCATTCTCCTCGGGGACCCAAGACCGTGACGTCTCGTTCCTGGTGCGCAATGTGCCGCAAGGCCTGATGTCCACGTGGCTCGCCGAGAAGGCGAAGGTCGGTGCTGCGATCGAGTTCAAGGGTCCATACGGCGGTTTCTATCTGCGTGAAATCGGGCGTCCGGTTCTGATGCTGGCCGGTGGCACGGGGCTCGCACCGTTCCTGTCGATGCTTGACGAGGTCCTGAAGAGCGGCGGCAGCAAGTATCCGATTCACCTGATTCTGGGCGTGAATACGGACAACGATCTGGTGTGCGTTGATCAACTCGAAAGATACGCAAAGCAGATCCCCGGTTTCACGTACGCAACGGTCATCGCGGACAAGACGAGTGCTCACCCGCGTAAGGGTTGGGTCACCGATCACATCGAGGCCGCTCACCTCAATGACGGCGAAGTCGACATCTACCTGTGCGGGCCGCCCGCGATGGTCGATGCAGTAAGCAAGTATCTCAAGGACCAGAACGTGAATCCCACGAGTTTCCATTATGAAAAATTCGCTACGGCAGCGCCTGCACAAGCTGCTGCTCCGGCTGCGGCTTCTGTAGTCGTATCGCAAGCGGTGGATGTGCCCGTTTCGACCTCGGACGCGGCCAGGGCTCTCGAACTGGGCTTGCTGCTCGGTCGCCTGAACGCAGATCAGATCCAGAAGTTCGGGGCCTTCGCTGCGGCACAGAAGGCGCTGGTTCAAGCAACGGGCGATGATCAGCTGGTCAAGCTGTACGCAGAATTCGCACAAGACGATTTCGTGATGAAGGCGCTGGCCAAGCACGTGAAGCATGATTCCGGGGCTATGTCGGCTCTGGCTGAAGAAGCCAAGGCCGGTGGTTGCCCGTTCCACGCGATGATCGACCAGGCGCCGGCGACCGCGCTCCCCCCATACTCGCATGAATTGAAGTGGCCCGAGGGTATGGAGCCGTTCAAGGTCGTTGACGACGGTTCGCAGGGCGACCCCTACGCTCACTACGAGTGGATGCGTGAAAACGCGCCGGTTCTGCGCTGCCAGTCCACGACGTCCGACGTCTGGTTCATCTCGCGTTACGAAGACGTGTTCAAGGCCGTCCGTAACACGAAGCTGTTCTCGTCGGAAGTGGTGAAGCCGGTGCCGCTTACGTTCCTCACGCTGTTTGACGGTGAAGCACACTCGCGTCTGCGCACGATTCTGCAACCGTCGTTTACGCCGCTGGCAATCGATCCGTTTGTTGAAGCGGTGACCGCACGTGCCAACGAACTGCTGGATGCGATGATCGCCAAGGGCGGTGGCGACGTGGTTCAGGACTTCTCTATTCCGCTGTCGATTCGCACGATTTCGGCCATGCTGGATGTTCCGGCAGAAGACGAAGAGAAGATGAAGTTCTGGTCGGACGAAACCTTCTCGTACTTCGGGCGTATTGCACGTAACGCGCTGGGCACCGGTACCGATGAGCAGAGTGCTAATGATTTTTGGGAATACCTCCGCGTCCAAATGCTGAAGCTCATGGACACGGACAGCCAGTCGATTGGCGCGCACATCGCACGCATGTGGAAGGACGGGCTGCTCAGCGAGAAAGAGGCAAAGGAGCTGTGCTCGTTCGTGTTCATCGCCGGTCACGACACGACGACTATCCTGGTGGCCAACGCGTTCCGTATGATGGCCGAGCAGCCGCACCACCTCGAACGACTGCGCGCCAACATGGACGACTGCGAGAAGTTCGTGGAAGAGACGGCACGCTATCGTGGCACTGTTCAACGCGTGTCCCGCGTGACGACCGCTGAGACGACGGTCGCCGGCGTTCACATCCCGAAAGGTTCGATCATCCGACTGCTGCTGTCCTCGGCCAACCGTGACTCGCGCAAGTTCCCGGACGGTGAGACGTTCAACATCGACCGCGATAACGAAGCACACATGGGCTTCGGAAACGGGATGCACAAATGCCTGGGTATGCCGCTGGCGAAGCTGGAGACGCTGCTGTCGGTGCGTGCGCTGGCACAGAAAGTGGGTTCGATCTCGCTCGATGCCACGAAGGAAATCAAGTACGTGCGTGGCAACAACTTGACGAACTCGGGACCGGAGCACCTGTTTGTCAAGCTCACGGGGCGCTAACCCAGCAGGAATCGCTCCTGGGCAGTAGAACGATACTCGGTTGGCCGTTCTCCCACCTGTTTGCGGAAGAAACGGCCGAAGTAGGCTTCATCCTGGAATCCTAGTTCGTTGGCGATTTGCTTCACGCTCATCGTTGAATAGCCGAGTAGTCGTTTTGCTTCATGGATAGAACGTGCGTCGATAGCCTCGATCGCTGAAGTACCAAATGCAGCATGGCAGATTCGGGAAAGTTGGCCCGTGGTTACGCCCATGTCTTTGGCGTACTCACCGACTGCCCGACGTTCCCGACAGTGCTTGTCGAGTAGGGCGCGGAATTTTTCAATTCTGTCGGCCAGTGTTCGTTGCTCGGGATTCGCAGCCAGTTTCGCACTTTCGCTAAGACGTCCGACCTTAACGAATAAAGCGATCATCCGTGCAGCACCCGCAGCGAGCTGCCAACGCGCGTCTACCAGCGTCTCTTGTCGGATCGATTGAAAAACGGTCTCTAGCGGGGTGCCCTTGTCAAGGTTGAGTATTCCCGACAGAACTGCCGGAGTTCGAACGAATTCCAGTAGATCTGGGGCCAAGGCCATGATCACGGATTCGAGTGCTGGCTGAGCCGCCGTAACAACGTGTCCCTCAATGTCGTTCGCGAAGTGGAAGTTATGCACCGATTGTGCAGGGACCGCGATGAGGCAGGGGGCCTGAAATGTCCAGGTCCTGCCGTCAATCGAGGTCTCTCCACCACCGTGGGTGATGTATAGAACCTGGATGAGGGCACGGTGGACGTGAGGCTTGATTTCGAAGTCAAAAAGACTGGCACGTAGTGAGATAGGCTCGTAATGAACCATATCGTCATGAGGGGCATTGCTCTCCGCTCCGTAGAGCACGAAGTTCGAAATCGCATTTTGCTCCTGTTGCACAGTTTGTCCTGTTATTTGAATGGTTTCTCCATTATCACATAGTTGGCCTGCGTGTCAAATGGCGGAGCGATTCTCTATAGAAGTAACCTTTCCAAAAAGTTGGGTATCCATATGAGTCAAGAAATCCAGAATCCGGTGCAGCCTGGGCTGCACCTGAATGGCAAGATCGTTGTCGTGACGGGCGCAGGCTCGGGTATCGGTGCCGGCATCGCACAGGCGTTCGCGCGCGTGGGGGCCCACGTTGCTCTCGTGGATAAAAACTTCGAAGGTGCGAAGGCCGTAGCCTTGTCGCTGCGTGATGAGGGTCTGGTTGCATTGCCGTTCGCTTGCGACGTATCGGATGAGAAGTCGGTAGCCGCTGCCGCTGACGATGTGCGTGCCACGATGGGTCCGGTCAACGCCCTGATCAACAATGCGGGCTTGCTCCGCGCAGGTTCGCTGGAAACGGTTTCGATCGAGGACTGGAATCTCTCACTGTCCGTGAACCTGACGGGCTATCTGCTGTGCGCTCGTTCGTTCGGCAAGGATATGCTGGCCGCAGGCAAGGGCAGCATCGTTCACGTGGCTTCGATCGCAGCGCTCAACCCGCAAACGAATAGCGGCTCGTATTCGCCGGGTAAGGCAGGTGTGCTCCTGCTCTCGCGTCAACTGGCGGCAGAGTGGGGCCCCCGTGGTGTGCGCTCGAACTGCGTGCTCCCGGGCATGATCCGTACTGCACTGTCGGCCAAGTTCTATGAAGAGCCGGGTTTCGAAGAGCGTCGTGCGCAAGTCGTGGCCTCGCGTCGTATCGGTGAACCGGAAGATCTGGCAGGACCCGCACTGTTCCTAGCCTCGGACCTCGCGGCCTACGTCAACGGCGCAGAGATTCTCACCGATGGCGGTCTGAACTGCATGCTCATGGACCAGGTTCCACGTCCTGGTTTCAACGCAGTGCCTGCAAAGTAATCAACAACAAGGAAGTCAGACATGACGAAGATAACTTGCGATTTGGTGGTCGTTGGTTCCGGTGCAGCCGGACTTGCTACGGCAATCACTGCAAAGAAGCGCGGCCTCAATGTTGTGGTCGTGGAAAAGGAAGCAGTGTTCGGTGGCACAACCGCACTGTCAGGCGGCGTTCTCTGGATTCCGCTCTCCCACTATGGCCGTAAGCAGAATCAGGCAGACTCGGTAGAGAAGGTCAAGCAGTACCTGCAGGAAGAAGCGGGCAAGAATTACGACGACGCTGCTGTCTCGTGCTTTATCGAGAACGGCGCGAAGATGGTGGACTTCTTCGAGAAGGAAACCGAGACGAAGTTCGTACCCACGATGTATCCCGATTACAACCCGCATAAGTCAGGTGGACAGGATATCGGCCGCTCGATTTTGGCCGCACCGTACGATATTCGTGGCCTCGGCAAGGACATGAATCGTCTGAAGCCGCCGCTCGAAACGATCACGTTCATCGGCATGATGTTCAATTCGAGCAATGCCGACCTCAAGCATTTCTTTCAGGCAACGAAGAGCTTCAAGTCATTCTGCTACGTGGCAAAGCGTCTGGCCACACACGTCAAGGAACTGACGCTCTATCGTCGCGGCATCAACGTCACGAGTGGTAATGCGCTGGCCGCACGGCTCGCGGCCTCGGCGCTGAAGCTCGGTATTCCGATCATGACCTCGACGCCGGTTCGTGGTTTGCTGACCGAAAATGGCAAGGTCACGGGCGTGCACGCTGTGGGCTCGGACGGTGAAGTCCAGATCGTGGCAAAGCACGGTGTCGTGCTCGCAGCAGGCGGGTTCCCTCACGACCCCAAGCGACTGGCCCAAGTCTACCCGCACGTCAAGAATGGGGGCACCCACTTGAGCCCGACGCCGGAAAGCAATACCGGTGACGGCGTCAACATGGCCGAGAAGGCTGGTGCGGCACTGGGTATGGGCTATGCCGACGCCAGCGCATGGATGCCGGTGTCGAAGGTGCCGCTCAGTGGTGGTCGTACCGGCGTGTTCCCGCACCTGCTGGACCGCTACAAGCCTGGCATTATCGGTGTGCTGTCCAATGGCAAGCGCTTCACCAACGAATCAAATTCGTACCACGACGTTGGTGCAGCACTGATGCGTGCATGCGAAGGCAAGCGTGAAACCGCGATGTGGCTCATCTGCGACAAGGATGCGCTGGCGAAATACGGTCTGGGCTACGTCAAGCCTGCACCGATGCCGACCGGTGGTCTGATCAAGAAGGGCTACCTGATCAAGGGCAAGACCCTGCGTGATCTGGCGAAACAGTGTGGTATCACCGCGGACACGCTGGAAAAGACGGTCGCTGAATACAACAAGGGCGCGGTCGTCGGCCAGGATATGCAATACGGTCGCGGCACGACGGCGTTCAACCGCTATCTGGCTGACCCGGAAAACAAGCCGAATCCGTGTGTCGCACCGGTCCAAAACGGTCCGTTCTACGCGGTCAAGGTGCTGATGGGCGACCTCGGCACGTTCGACGGTATCGAAACTGCGGTCACGGGCGAAGTGCTGCGTAAGGATGGTTCGCAGATCGCAGGTCTGTACGCAGTGGGTAACGACCGCAAGTCAATGATGGGCGGGGCTTATCCGGGCGCTGGTATTACCCACGGTCCGAACATGACGTTTGGCTACGTCACGGGCAACACGATTGCAGACAAGGTGAATGGGAAGGGCGCATGGTAAATCTCGCAAAGCCGCTGGTCGATCACCGGACGTACACGATCGCACTTCGCAAGATGCCGGAGTTTCTGGAGGTGTTCAATCGATTGGCCATGCCGATTCTGCTCGAAACGCTGGGCCATCCTTTGGGTTTCTGGACATCGATGGTTGGGCCACAGAATCAGTTCACCCATTTGTGGGGCTATGAGGATCTGGCCGACTACGAGCGCCGTTGTCGAGCCCGTGACACACACCCGGACTTTCCCAAGTATCTGGCGGCGTCGGGCCATCTGATTGCCGCGCAAACGACCCAGCTTATTCGCGCTACATCGATGCCCGGCGTCGCAAAATAACAGCATTGCAGCTGGGGCCTAGTGAAGCGATAAGGTATGCGATTTATTAATGGACGAGTCCAGGCTGGGCCCCGGTATAACTTAGGTGAAGCGTTGCGGTTTCCGTTCGGCCCGTGCACCATGGTGCGCGTACACCATCCATGAGGCCGCTGCTTGCGATTGCAACAACCATGAGATCGCACTGTGCTGTCCGCAATTCGCACGCTGCACGGGAACAGGGCAGTTACACGCTTTGAGGAATGAGTCGGTGCGAACGGCGGGGGAACATGCATGCCTTCGCTTTATCTGCTGGTTGCCTCGCTGATTTTTCCGTCGACGCAGAATGCGATCCGGCTCATATGCTCAGCGCTTCGCGAATCAGCGAGGTATCACTGCGAGACGCTCGACAACCACGGCCGGGACACTATCAACTCAGCCCTGATCGACGGCTTCCTCGACGGCGGGCAACGGACGCGTAGCGATCTTTTCCGCCTCCGCGCGCTTCAGCCCGAGCGTTTGCAGCAACATCGCTGCCGTGCGCTCGGGAAAATGCTCGCCGCTAAAGCCCAGTTCTGTCAGCACGCCCGCCGCGCTCGCGCCCGGCACGACGAAGTTCAACTCGGCGGCGATGGCACACAGAACCGTGCCGCCCACTGCAAGAAATCCGATAAACGGGTCCGCCACGACGAACCGCTTCGCCGCAATCCCGCTGCCGATGTCGCGCAGCAGTCGCTGACCGAGTCCGCGGCTCATTGCGCGCGCAGAAAACCCTTCACGTATCAGAAAACGTCCCCACACGGGATCATGCCGCGCCCGAAGGACCGTATGGCGCACCGAGACGGCGACTACTTCTGCGGGGTCGGAAACGCCGCCTGTAAGGCGATCGAGCATGTTCGCGAATTCTTCAAACACGTTGTCGACGAGCGTCGCATAGATCGCTTCCTTCGATTCAAAGTGGTTGTAAAACGAGCCGAAGCCCACGTCGGCGGCCTCCGTGATTTCGTTGATCGCCACGCCCTCCATGCCCTTTTCGGCCACCAGCCTGAGAGCAGCGTCGAGCAGACGGGTTCGCGTCTCGCGCTTGCGACGTGCACCGCGCGGCTCCCGTTCTTCGGCAACGGGTACGGGGGCGACGCACGCCGCAACGGTGGAACGCTTGCCTGCCCGGCGATTTGTCGTGTTGGTCATCGTGATTGCCGATCTGGACATACCGCGCAGTATAGATTTGAATCTCTATATTGACAAAAACATCAGCGATGAGTTTAATGTCATCAAAGGCCTCGACGAGCCGATTCCACCAGAACCGATGGAGTGATCATGGAGACAGCAGCCAGAAGCGGTGCCGCCCCGCGGCGTTGGCATTGCGCCGCCCGCGCGCCGATGCGGGCATCCGGACCCGCTTTCGATAGCGCGTCGGCGAAGCATCTATTGCGGTTCGATCCTGCCGCCGATGCGGCAGGTTTCAAAGTCGAATCGGCCATTGCGACAGAGTGAGGTTCCGACATGAAACTGACTACTGCACAGCCCGCTCGTCATCCTCATCCAACTGCAAAAGCGACCGCATTGGCCTATCTGGTATTCGAGCGACCGGACCTCGAACAAGCGGAGCGTTTTCTCAACAACTTTGGGCTTCGAACGGTATCGCGGGACGAGGCGCTGCTCCTTCTGCGCGGGACAGACGCTTCGCATTTTTGTTATGTGGTGCGTAGGGCGTCGAAAGCGCGGTTTGTAGGGTTCGGCCTGCAAGTCGGCAGCCGCGAGGAGCTTGATGCGCTGGCGAAGCTGCCGGGCGCGTCCGAGGTAGAAAACTCCGCGCTACCGGCCGGCGGCTGCGTGGTGCGGCTGACAGACCCTTCCGGTTTCGCTATCGATGCGATATGGGGCCAGGCGCCCGCGTCAGCGTTGCCGCACCGCCTGCCGTTGCCATTCAATTCCGTCGACGCCACCGTTCGCGTCAACGATACGCAGCGACCGCCCGAGCGGGCTCCAGAGGTCATCCGGCTAGGGCATGTCGTACTGGAACTCGCCGACTTTCAGGAAACCTGTGCCTGGTACACGCGGCACTTCGGGTTCATCCCGAGCGACGTACAAGTGCTTCCCGACGGCTCGCCGGCGGTCGCATTCATGCGTCTCGATCTTGGCAGCAACCCGGCCGATCATCACACGCTAGCGCTTGCTCAGGGATTCGCCGCGACCTACAGCCATAGCGCTTACGAGCTCATCGACGCGGACGCGGTCGGTATGGGCCAGCGCGTTTTGCGCGACAGTGGCTGGACGCACGCGTGGGGGATCGGCCGACATATCCTCGGCAGCCAGATTTTCGACTACTGGCGAGACCCGTGGGGCGACAAGCACGAACACTATTGCGACGGCGACCTGTTCACGTCCGATGAGCCGACGGGAATCCATGCCGTGAGTCGCGAGGCAATGGCTCAGTGGGGGCCGACCATGCCGCGCAGCTTCACGAAGCCCAGATTCACGCCCGCGAGCATTGTGATTCTATTCAGAAACTTGCGTCGCAGCCCTGACCTGACTCTGAGCAAGCTGCGAACGCTGGCAAAGATTTTCGCCTGAACCAGGCATCCCTACTGATCCGGAGAATTGAACAATGGCACTTCACGTCCTGCATTATCTTCATCATGGCCGTGCCCAGTGGGGCGTGGTCGCAGAGGGCGCCATCACGCCGATTCCAGGCGAATACGAGTCGACCGCCGCGTTCATCGAGGCCAATCCGGTCGAGCGACTCATGATACTCAGCGGGCCGTCAATTTCCGAATCGGAGGTGCAGTGGCTGTCGCCCGTGACCGCCAACCAGCAGTTCATCTGCCAGGGCGCGAATTATCGCCAGCATATGATCGAGTCCGGCATGGATCCGGACGTCAAGAAGTTCAACATGATTTTCACGAAGGCACCGAGCTGCATCGTTGCGGCGAACTCGGCCGTCGTGAAACCACACGCGGTGCGATTCCTCGACTATGAGATCGAGCTCGGTCTCGTGCTCAAACGAGACATCACATCCGGTGAAACAGTCACCGAGGAAAACCTTCACGAGTACATTGCGGGCGCTGTGATCGTCAACGACTATTCAGCACGCGATATCCAGATTCCGCAGATGCAGTTTTACAAGGGCAAGAGCTACCGGACATTTGGCCCTGTCGGTCCTTACCTCTGCCTGCTCGAGAAGCACGACATTCCGAAGCTGAAAGAACTCGTGCTGACGCTGACGGTCAACGGAACCGTCCGCCAAAACGACACGACTGCTGGCCTTGTCTATGGCCCGGCAGAGACCCTGACTGAGCTTTCCCGTGTGCACGACCTCCGCACAGGTGACCTGCTCGCAACCGGCACACCATCTGGATGTGCGCTGAGCATTCCTTCGCCGGAGAAGCAGCGCGCTGCGGCGCAGTTGCCCGAAGAAGAAAAATGGCGGCTTTTCCTGAAGATGCAGGAGGACAGGCCTCAGTATCTTCAGGTTGGAGACGTTGTCGAGGCATGGATTGTCAGCCGCGACCGCTCCATCAATCTTGGCGTGCAGCAAAACGTCGTTGTTGAAGAGGCAGTATGAAAGACGCCGTAAAAGGACAGGATGTTCTCGCTATCGAAGCATCGGGACAACTGCCGGAGCTTCCGTCGAGCACCTACGAAATGATCTGCAGGGGCGCTGCCATCAATCCATCGGCGCCCGCGCTTTCCTTCTTTCGAACAGCCGATGACTATGCCAGCCCGGAGTGCTGGACGTACAGCGACCTGTTGCGTGATATCAGGCGCACTGCAAACATGTTTTCGCGACTGGGCGTGGAAAGGAACGCCGTCATCGCCTATGTGCTGCCGAATCTGCCTGAAACGCACTTCGTGATCTGGGGGGGCGAAGCGGTGGGCATTGTCTGCGCGATCAACCCGCTGCTTGAACGCGAAGCCATCGGCGAGTTGTTGAAGGCATCGGGTGCCAGCGTGCTCGTAACGCTCGCGCCGTTCCCCGGGACTGAACTATGGCAAAAAGTGCAAGCGGTTTTGCACCACGTCCCCGCCATAAAAGATCTGGTGCTCGTTAATCTGGCCGATCGGATACCGGGAGAAAAAGGATTAGAAGCCCGGATCCTGCAACGCGGCGAAACTGCAAGCCTGCATGGCAAAGGCGGCGTGCGCAGCGCGGTTCCAGCGCAGATCCGGGTCCATGATTTTGGCATCGCAATAGCGAACGAGTCAGGAATATCGCTCGACGACTCGCCCTCGGCGCGGATCGACGATATCTCGTCCTGCTTCTGCACGGGCGGCACCACGGGACTGCCGAAGATCGCGATGCGCCGGCACCGCAACGAGGTTGCCAATGCGTGGAACACGGGGCGGTTTCTCGGCGAAAGCATCGGTCCGGGCAAAACGATATTTTGCGGACTGCCGCTATTTCATGTGAATGCCGTGATGGTGACAGGTCTGCTGGCGTTTTCGCGCGGCGCTCATGTCGTTCTCGGCACGCCGCAAGGATATCGCGGCGACGGTGTTGTAAAGCGCTTCTGGGAAATCGTTGAACATTACCGCATCAATTTCTTCAGCGGGGTGCCAACGCTCTATGGGTCACTGCTCGAAGTTCCTGTTGGCGAGCACGACATCAGCTCGCTCGAGTATGGGCTGTGCGGTGCCGCGCCGATGCCAGTCGAATTGCTTCGCAATTTCGAGCATCGCACGGGGATCCAAATCCTCGAAGGCTACGGACTCACTGAAGGCGCCTGCGTGAGCAGCGTTAATCCACCGCTTGGCGAACGCAGGGCGGGCTCGATTGGCCTTTGCGTTCCGGGTCAGGCAATGAAGGTCGTGGTGGCCGATGAGGCCGGCCGGTATACACGCGATTGCGCGGCAGATGAAGTCGGGCAGCTGGTGATCTCCGGACCGAATGTGTTCGTTGGATATTCCAGGCCAGAGCAGAACAGTGGGATCTGGATGGAACTCGGCGACGGCGAACGTTGGCTCAATACCGGCGATCTCGGGCGCCGCGATGCCGACGGGTACTTCTGGCTAACGGGCCGGAAAAAGGAGTTAATCATCCGGGGCGGCCACAACATCGACCCTGCGGCTATCGAAGAAGCCTTGCATCGTCATCCGGCGGTACAGATCGCCGCCGCGGTGGGCCGGCCCGACGCGCATGCGGGCGAGTTGCCGGTTGCCTATGTCCAGCTCAAACCAGGCGTCACGACAACCGAAGCGGAACTGGCCGCATTCCTGCGCGCCAGCATCAGCGAGCGGGCTGCGCTTCCTAAGGCAATCCGCGTCATCGATACGATGCCGCTGACAGGCGTCGGCAAGATCTACAAGCCGGCGCTGAAATGGCGAGAAATGGCGGACGCATTGCGATCCGCACTCGTTGAAGCCGGCATCAACGATGCAGCGGTGAGCATCGTCGAAGACAGCGCTCGCGGGCTGACGGCTCATATCGAGCTTAACAGCGCCGAGCTCGAAGGACTGGCGCGCGCGACGGTCGGGCGCTTTCCATTCGGTTTTTCGCTGTCCGTCGCGGCGAGCCCGGGCGGTAACGCGGGTCACGCCTAACCGCCAGTGGCATGGGTTGTCGAGCCAGAGCAGTGGCTTTGGGTTGGAGAGGAAGATGGGTACTGAATCGGAAATGACTTTGCGATCGCTTGTTGAAAAATGGCTCGGGCCAGTTTCGGCAACGCCGCTGCGGATTACCCGATCGGGCGCGCGCAGTCGAATAAGGGAGTCTACGTACACATCGAAGTGGTTCTGCCGGGGCAAAGGGTTGGCCTGTTTTTCTTCCGGCACTCCGATGGTTCGTGGCGGGTGTTCCCGCCGGAGGCTGCGCGCCCGTCAATTCGGTTTCACTGACATATCGGGTTATCGAGAGCGCGTCGGAATTTCACGCCAGGTATAGACCTGTAACCGGACGCTTCTGCTGGAGGCACGAAGAAGAAGCGCGGTGGATGGCATCAGCAGAGACGTGAAGGCGCGTCATTTCACTTAGTACGACTGCATAAAAAGCGGGCGTGATGTGATTCGATGCAATCGAATGAGAGCTATGCCGACGCTAGGCCGTCACGGGCGCCCCAAGCAGCGCCCTGAGCGGTAGGCGACAAAAAAAGTATTCAGCCAATGAGACAGGAGAAGACACTTGATGAAAGACAGGAGAACGGTTCGATCCGCTGGTTTTGCGGTGTGCCTCTGTGCGGCCGCGCTTGCTGGTAATGCGAACGCCCAGACGGCTGGGAGCTTTACCGTGGCGACCGGATGGCTCCACGTCGCGCCACAGAGTAGTGCAACGCCGCTGACCGTGGAAAGCGTGGGTGGGATGACAGTGAACCAGCAACTGCCCGGTACTGGGGCGCACGCGACGTCCACGGACACAATTGGGATCACGACCGAGTACTACGTCACCGACCACATCGGCGTTGCGACGCTCATCGGGCTCCCACTGACGGTGGATCTGGTCGGGGATGGCGCGCTCGCGAAGTATGGCACTCTGGGCTCGACGCGGCCGATTCCGCCCGCGCTTGTCTTTCGATATCACCTGCTTTCCGCCCAGTCAAAGTTCCGTCCTTTCATCGGGCTGGGCGTGAACTATACGTGGTTCACCCAGGTGCGTACGACTAACAGCCAATTTGTCACTGACAGTCTGGGACCGGGTGGCTCGGCGCACGCATCCCTCAGTTCGTCCTGGAATCCGGTATTCGAGATCGGGGCTTATTACGCGATGACGAACCACTGGTCAGTAGGAGCCAGCGTCGGTTACGTTCCCGTAAAGACTCACCTTACGCTGGACGGCACAACGGCTAATGGGACGCAAATCGTTTCGAAATCGACGATCCGTCTCAATCCGGTAAATGTTTTCCTGAATGTCGCTTATACCTTCTAGCCCGCAAGGACAGCATTTCAGGCGCCGGACACGGCGGAATACGTTCAACCAGTTTTGAGGTTCAAATGCACAACAAAACGAGGAAATGCGATCATTCGATACACGCTAATGACGCCCCGATGGACGTAACGCTGCGGCGTACGGTTCCGGTTGCGCGCGTGGGAATAATGGTTGTGCAAGCGCTTTGGCCATCTCCTGCTTCAATGTTTCATCTCGGGTGAAACCATGAAGCGACAAGTGCTCAAATCGATTCTGTTCGCGCTGCCCAAAGTACTCGACCTGACGGCACGCCGCTTTCCCGCCTATCGTCAGCGCCTCAAGGAGCGGGACATCGTCGCCCAGATTGGGCTGATGGACCGGAGCCTCGGCCGCGTCGTCGAAATCAGGAACGGTCGCATCCGATCGCGCGCTTGCACAGGTTGGCAAGCCGACGTGAGTATTCTGTTCAAAGACGTCGGCACGGCCCTGAAATTCCTTTCCCCACGGCAGGACCATGCTGAAATCATTCATGCGGCAAAGAACTTCAAGGTGGTGACGGAAGGCGACGATGAACTGCTGGTGTGGTTCATGCAAACGCTCAGTATGATGCAAACCATTGGACTGCCGATGGGCACGCCAATGCGGGACGGCACACGCCGGTACACGACCTGCACGAACGGTGGCCCATTGTTCGTGTACGTGAAGGATGGTCGCATCATTCGGGTGACGCCCATCGATCTGGACGGCAAGGACGCCGCCAGCTGGGAAATCGAGGCGCGCGGGCGCCGCTTCAGCCCACCACGGCGAGGTCTGGTCGCGCCGCACGCATTGGCGATCAAGTCGCTTGTCTATTCCGACAAACGGATTCTTCGTCCGTTGAAACGCGTTGACTTCGACCCTGATGGCGAGCGCAATCCGCAGAACCGCGGCAAGTCGGGCTACGTGCCGATCAGCTGGGACGAGGCGCTGGACATCGTCGCGAAAGAAATCAACCGGCAGAAGCGTGTTCACGGTCCCGGCTCGATTACGTTCCCCATGTCGTCGCATCATCAGTGGGGGAACGTCGGCTACTACCTCAGCGCGCTCACCCGCTTCGCCAATCTGATTGGCTTCACGCGGGTTGCCGCGAATCCGGACAGTTGGGAAGGCTGGTACTGGGGTGCGATGCATCACTTCGGCAATTCGATGCGCGTCGGTGTGCCGTCAGGCTATGGCGGCATTGAAGACTGCCTGAAGGAGGCGGAAATGATCGTCTTCTGGTCTTCCGATCCGGAAAGCACTAACGGGGCGTATGCGGGCTTCGAGGGTACGCCGCGGCGCCTGTGGGCCAAAGAACTGGGCATCGAGTTCGTGCACATCGACCCACACTGCAATCCGACCTCGCAGTTGCTGGGCGGGCGTTGGATTCCCATTCGACCGCAAACCGATGCAGCTCTCGCGACCGCGATCATGTACGTTTGGGCCGTGGAGGGTTTATACGACGAGGACTACGTTGCCAACCGCACGACCGGCTTCGACGAGTGGCGCGCCTATCTGCTGGGCGATACGGACGGCGTGCCGAAGACGCCCGAATGGCAGCAGTCCGAGACCGGCGTGCCCGCGAAGGATGTGCGGGCGCTCGCTCGCCTGTGGGGAAAAAAGAAGGTCTATCTCTCTGTTGGCATGACAGGCGCGGGTTTCGGCGGGGCAGGACGCGGCGCGACCGGGGCGCAATGGGCGCGCTGCATGATCATGATGATGGCGATGCAGGGATGGGGTAAGCCGGGCGTCAATTTTGGGTGTCTGCAGTTGGGTGCTCCGCACGACCTCCACTTTTATTTTCCCGGCTACGCGGACGGTGGGATGTCTGGCGACCTCGCATGGACCGCCAATGCCGTCAACAACTATCAGCGCATGCCGCACATCCTGACGATGAATCCCGTCAAACAGATGGTCCCGCGGCAGCAGCTACCCGATGCCATCATCAACGGCCATGCGACAGGATACCTGTGGGACGGTATGTCTCAGGAAGCGCAGTTCGCGCCGTTCAGCTACCCGATGCCGGGCTATTCACCGATCCACATGATCTATCGCTATGGTGGCTCTTCTTTCAGTACCGTCACGAAGTCCGGACGCTGGGCCGATGCTTATCAGCATTCCAGCATTGAGTTCGTGGTGAACCAGTCGATCTGGATGGAAGGGGAGGCGCAGTTCGCCGACATCATTCTGCCGGCCTGCACGTCGCTCGAGCGATGGGACATCGGCGAGTGGTCGAATTCGGGCGGCTATGCGCATCATGGCTTCAACACCGTCAATCATCGCATGGTGACGATGCAGCACAAATGCATCGAGCCTTTGGGCGAATCCCGCTCGGACTACGATATCTTCGCCGCGATTCTGACCCGTCTTGGCCTGGGCGGCGTGTTCACCGAGGGCTGCGGCGAACTCGATTGGGTCAAGCGGGTATTCGAATCGTCGGATCTGCCGGATCACGTTTGTTGGCGCGAATTCTGCCGCAAGGGCTATTTCGTCGTACCGTCTGAAAAGCCCGAACTGCGCCATCCGGTGGACATGCGTTGGTTCGCGGAAGGTCGTCGCAAGGATTTGCAGGAACCGCATCCCATGCCGTCGCAGTATGCCGAAAAGTTCGGCATGGGGTTGCAGACGCCGAGCGGCAAGCTCGAGTTCATACCCGAGTTGCTGAAGCGGCACACCGCCGACAACCCCGAGCGGCCCGCACTGAACAGGTATATCCCGTCGTGGGAAGGTCTGCGCTGCGAGCGGGCCGGGCGCTATCCGCTGCAATTAATCGCAACTCACAGCCGCTACAGTTTTCATACCCATTGCGACGGCAAAAATTCGTCAGTCAACAGCGTCGAGGATCATCGTGCGCTGATCGGCGGGCATCGCTTCTGGCTGCTGAGGCTCGGGTTCGCAGACGCGGCCGCGCGGGGCATTGCTCATCGTGACCTCGTCAAGGTCTACAACGACCGCGGCGCCGTAATCTGTGCGGCTGATGTATCCGCTCTGTTGACCCCAGGCGTCGTCAAGTCATACGAGGCGAGCGCGGAATTCCAGATGATCGAAGTGGACGGCGAACGTGTCGAGATTGGCGGCTGCATGAACATGCTCACGCCCGACCGCTCGCAAACGGCAGGCACCAGCAGCATGAGTCCGAACTCATGCCTCGTGCAGGTCGAAAAATGGAAAGGCGCCGATGCGTTCCTGCTCGGTCGTGCAGCGTGAGGAGAAACGCCATGAGCAAGTGGAATCTGGTTATCAAGGTCGGGCGCTGCGAAAACTGCCAGAACTGCGTGATCGCAGCTCGCGACGAGCACGTTGGCAACGAGTTTCCCGGTTACTCGGCACCGGCTTCGGCCGATACCGAAAGCAGCATTCGCATCATGCGCCGCGTACAAGGCGATTCGCACATGGTCGAGACGACGTACCTGCCAGTGATGTGCAACCACTGCGACGACGCACCATGCATGCGTGTAGGCGGCGACGCCATTCGCAAGCGCGCCGATGGCATCGTCATCATTGATCCGGACAAGGCGCGGGGCAGAAAGGACATCGTCAAGGCCTGTCCATACAAGGCGATCGTATGGAATGAAGCATTGCAACTGCCGCAGACATGGATCTTCGACGCCCATCTGCTGGATCAGGGTTGGCAGCACCCGCGATGCGAACAGTCCTGCCCAACGGGCGTTTTCGAAACCGTCAGGCTCGATGACGCCGCGATGGCAGAGAAGGCAAGACGGGAAGGACTCAAGGTTCTGGAACCGAGACTAAAAACCAGTCCGCGCGTCTGGTACAGCGGCCTCGATCGTTGGGAAACCTGCTTTATCGGCGGCAGTGTCAGCGCGCAGGTGGGGCAGGTCGTCGAGTGTGTCGCTGATGCGGCCGTTGCGTTGTACTGGTGCAATCGGAAGGTCGCCGAAACCGTCACCGACGCGTTCGGCGACTTCCGGTTCTCGCGGCTCATCAAAGATAGCGGCCATTATCGGATCGAGATTCGTCATGCGCTGGGCAATGCGTCGCGCGAATGCGTGTTGGGCGAGAGCGTGTATGTCGGCGAGATCGGCCTCGTTCAGTCGACGAATGCGGTTGAGGTCGACTGATGCCGGCGCTGTGTATCCATCCATGAGACCGGTACGCGTGACACGCGCATGCAAAAAAGAGCAGACCCGAGAGCGCCTGCTCGACGCAGCGCGCCGTTCGTTCATCGAGCGGGGCCTGGCAGCGACGAGTGTGGAACACATCGCCGAGGCGGCCGGTTACACGCGTGGCGCCTTCTATTCAAACTTCAGCAGCCAGCTGGAACTGCTACTCGAATTGCTGCAACGCGATGTAGAAAAGACGTGTGCGGACTGGCAGGCGATCATCAAATCGCCTGGCGCGCCGGACCAGGAAAAGGGTCGCGCACTCGCGCGTCTGAGTTGCGCTGAATTCGACAATGATTGCTTCCCGCTGTGGGTCGAAGCGGGCCTCCTTTCGTCCCGCGATAGCACGGTTCGGGAGCGGGTCACCGGGCTGCGGCAAAAGAAGCTGGCGAAGCTGGCTGCGTGTCTGTGCGCAGGCGCGCGTCCAGGCGACGGCGGCTGGCCTGCTCAACCTGAAGCGCTCGCGGCGGCCCTCCTCAGCCTCTGCGACGGCATGCGTTTCTTCCGGCTGTGCAATCCGGAAGGAATGACGGACGATTCGATTCGAGCCATTTTGGCGGCCTTGTTTTCCTGCACTTCGTCTGGTCCGGTACTGGAGAATCTTGAGTCGCCGGATGATGCCGGTGCAACGGTCCGCTTCCACTTACGCTCTTAGATCAATACGTTAGGGCGGGTCGTTTACATTGATCTATCGCAAAGCATTAGCGGGCCTGGCGAGGATACTCGTGAGAATCACAAACTCACTGAGGAGCGACTGATGGCTCAATTCATGAAAGCTGCGGTAGTCCATGCCTTCGGCGAGCCGCTGCGGATAGAAGAAGTGGCGGTTCCTGCGCCCGCTGCGGGTCAGATTCTCGTCAACGTGAAGGCGTCCGGGGTCTGCCACACCGATCTTCATGCCGCCGATGGTGACTGGCCGGTCAAGCCTCGCCTGCCGTTCATCCCTGGTCACGAGGGTGTCGGATATGTCGCGGCGATTGGCGCGGGAGTCACGCACGTGAAGGAAGGCGACCGCGTTGGCGTGCCGTGGCTCTATACCGCATGCGGTCACTGCGAATACTGTCAGACGGGCTGGGAGACGCTTTGCCACGAGCAGCAGAATACCGGCTATTCCGTGAACGGCAGCTACGCCGAATATGTGGTCGCCGATCCGGACTACGTAGGTCATCTACCGAACGGGGTCGCGTTTGACGAAATCGCGCCGATCCTCTGCGCCGGGGTCACCGTATACAAAGGCATTCGGGTCACGGACACCCGGCCCGGTCAGTGGATCGCCATCTCGGGCATCGGCGGCCTCGGTCATGTCGCGGTCCAGTACGCCGTCGCGATGGGCCTGCATGTCGTTGCCGTGGATGTCGCGCCCGACAAGCTGGAACTTGCGCGCAAACTCGGTGCGCAAATCACCATCGACGCCTCGACGTCCGATCCTGCCAGCGAGGTCCAGAAACAGATCGGTGGCGCACATGGCGTTCTCGTGACCGCTGTCTCGCGCGGTGCGTTTGCGCAAGCGCTCGGCATGGTGCGTCGCGGCGGTACCGTCGCGCTGAACGGCCTGCCGCCCGGCGACTTTCCGCTGCCGATTTTTTCCACGGTACTGAATGGCATCACGGTTCGCGGTTCCATCGTGGGCACGCGTCGCGACCTGCAGGAATCGCTCGATTTCGCGGCCGACGGAAAAGTGCGCGCACATATCCACCATGAGCGGCTAGAGAACATTAACGAAGTGTTCACCGCATTGCGCGAGGGCAACGTCGACGGCCGCATCGTACTCACTGAACTTTGAATGAGCCACTGCCTGGTGCCGATATCGCGCGCCGTGCGCGTCCAGTTGACGGTTCATCGCTGACCAAATGACCGACGGCATTGATCCACGTCAGCTGGGCTCGGTGCTGCACGAGTAGTCTTCACGAGTTGCACGTCAATCGGTGCGCGCGTGCGAGTCCTCCCGCGAGACAGCCGGGGCGACTGCGCGCGCCCTCAGCCAATGTCGCGCTGAAATGGGCCGCAGACCTTCCCAGGGGCGGAGGGCGACACCCGAAAATATATCTCCCAACCGACACGGCGCAATGCGCGGACCGACCGCCGTTCGCACGGCGTCATCCGGACGTTTGAGATCAGCTCAGCGACAGGAAGCTCGCGCGAACCTCGGGCGAGCACCCTTGTGGATGCTGCGAGGCGGCGAAGTTTCCACCCTGTGGGGAGGCGGTTACGGTGTGAAGGTGGGGGATGAGGCTCTTCTTGCGCCAAGGTGGGACTCAGCCGAACGTGAACGCGTAAGCCAGCACGCCCGGGTCGAGAAACGTGATTTCGAAGGTGCGTTCGCCGCTGCCATGGGCTTGCCGCACGAGCTGGTAGAGACGCTGCCCGGTGACCGTTCCGTTGCCATTCACATCGATGTCCGTGCCGCGGTCGGCACCTGGCGCCTTGCCGTCGATCAGCACGCGAAAGCGCACGGGCTGGCCGTCGCCGCCGGGCCCCAGCACCATATGCAAGTCACGGCCACGGAAGCGATAAACAATGCGTCCGTCAGGGCTGTCAAGCCGCGCAGTTTCGTCGCCCACCAACCAGCGCCCGTCGAGCGACCACTGGTTGACCTTCAGGGTCTGGGCCGCGTGATACGTGGCAGTCGCGTCCTGCGCCACCGGCCCACCGGCGAAGTTCTGTGCGCGTGCGTAGCCCACGTAGGTTTCCGGCGAGCGATTGGCATCGCCCGAGCTGGCGGCGGCCTGTGCGACCTGCGCGACCGGTTGCACGTAGCCGTCAGGCAGGTTCTTCTGGCCGGCCTCGGCGAGCAGCCGGCGGATCACGTCCTCGCTTTGCTTGTAGTCGCCCTCGCCAAAATGGTGGTGACGAATATGCCCCTGCGGGTCGATGAAGTAATGCGCAGGCCAGTACTCATTGCTGAAGGCCTTCCAGATGGTGTAACCGTTGTCGAGTGCGACAGGGTAGTTCACGCCCAGGTCCTTCACGGCGTGGGCGACGTTGCCCGGATCTTTCTCGAACGCGAACTCGGGCGCGTGCACGCCGAGCACCACCAGGCCGTAATCCTTGTACTTGTCAGCCCAGCCCCGCACGTACGGCAGCGAGCGGATGCAGTTGATGCAGGAGTAGGTCCAGAAGTCGACCAGCACCACCTTGCCGCGCAGCGACTGCGCCGTGAGCGGTGGGCTGTTGAGCCACTGGGTGGCGCCATCGAGCGCGGGCAAATCGCCTTCCACCGGCAGCGTATCGCCGGCCTTCACGGCGATCTGCACGAGAGGCGCAGGACGCGCCGCGTCGATCAGCTTCTGTTCGATGCCGCCCGTGCTGGCCAGCGACACGCGTGTCAGCAGCCCGGTATCCAGCCCCAGCGCGATGGTGGCCACACCCGCCAGCACGGGCACGCCAAGGGCGCGGCGCACCCATTCGCCCGCGCCCAGCGAACGCTTCATCAAGGCGAAGACGCGTCCGCCAATCAGCAGCGCCAGCGCGAGCGAGGTCGCCGCGCCCGCCGCGTAGGTGAGCAGCAACAACGTTGTCTGTACGCTGGCGCCTTTGAGGGCCGCACCCGTGAGCAGCAGGCCCAGGATCGGGCCCGCGCAGGGCGCCCACAGCAGCCCCGTGGCCACGCCCAGCCCGGCCGCCGAGAGTACCGAATCGTCCTGGCTCCCGGTGCGCTCGGTGAGCTTGTTGCCAAGCACCACGAACGGACGCGTGATCCATTCGGCGACGCGCTCCGACAGCAAGGTCAGGCCAAGCACGGCGAGCACGGCGAGGGCGACGAAGCGGCCGTACTGGTTGGCGCGCACGGCCCAGCCGCCGCCGACGGCGGCCAGCGTGGCGACCACGGCAAAGGTCAGCGCCATGCCTACTAGCATCGGCAGTCCATTGCGCGCGAACGGGCGGTCTGCTCGCGAAAATACGAAAGGTAGCACCGGCAGGATGCACGGACTCAGAATGGTCAATGCACCGCCGAGGTAGGCAAGGATCAGTAATAGCATGGTGGGGACATCCGGGAAGGGTTGTGGTCATGTGCCAAGCTGAGTGGCATGCACCTGCGATTGACGCGATTTGAGAACCACCGTGGCTATCTGTGATGGGGCGGGCCGACTGGCGACGTTGTCGGCGGTCGGCGCAAAGCCGACAGGTGCCCCATCGAGACGATCACCGGTCAGTTCGTCGACTTCGCCGCAGCCTCAATCACTCGCGCGACCGTGGCTGGCTGAGAGATAAAGACAGCGTGGCTTGCGCTCACCTCGGTCACCTTGGCACCCGAGCGCTGATACATCCAGCGCTGAAGCTGAGGGCTCACCATGTGATCCTGTGTAGTCAGGATGGCGTAGCTGGGCTTGGTTCGCCATGCCGCCACGGAGACCGGCGCGCCCAATGCTTTCTCGGCGAGTTGGTCCTGTGAGTCCGCCAGGAATTGCGCGTCCGAGGGCGAGACGTCCGCTGCGAAGTTCTCACGAAACTTCGCAGGCGGGAGGAAGAAATACTTATCCGGCGTCGCTCGCATCGCATCGTTGGGCGCGGCGAACTTTTGCAAAAGCTGGCCGCTGGCTTCGCCCGCATCGGGTTGCAGTGCGGCCACGTAGACGAGCGAGCTGACCTTCGGGTCCGCACCTGCCTCCGTGATCACGGAGCCGCCGTAGCTGTGACCGACCAGCACCACCGGGCCCTGCTGCTGATCAATGACGCGCCTGGCCGCATCGACGTCCTCGGCGAGGCCCGTGAGCGGTTCTTGCACGATCGCCACATGGTAACCATCCTTGACCAGGAGGTCGTGGACGGCCCGCCAGCCGGAACCATCCACCAGTGCGCCGTGGACAATGACAACATCTTTCGAGGCCGCCTTCGCCTCGGCGTGCGCCATCGCGGTGCCCAGGGCAATCAGGGCGGCAATGGCCAGTTTGTTTCGCAGTGCAGACATTTGAAGCTCCAAGGTTTTACCTAAGTGCCGTCGTTTCGCGCAATCGCGCTTGACGGGCGAGGATTGATCGGTGATGGCTAACCGCGAATCACGGCAGCCTGTTCTTCATAGCCAGAACGTCGATCGGTTCTAGCGACGGAGGGCTCGCAAGCATCTCGTCGACCCGAGCCATCAGGGCACCGGCCATGCTCCCGTGCAGGTGTGCCTGGCGATCCTCTTCGCTCGCAAAGGCGTCGAAGACGCCGAACGTCGTCGGTGACAGTCTGAGGGCGAACCAGATCGGTGTGGTCGCCTCCCGATTCGTGAGTTCGAGGCCAGTGTCGAGGAAGTCTGCGACCGCCTGCTCCTTGCCCGGCTTGGCTTCAAGTCGTACGAATAGCGCTTTCGTGATCATCTTTGCTCTCCAGTTCCGCGTGATCCATTCACCCGGTGAGCCAAACTTTACAAATGGAGCGCCTGGGAGAATACTGTCTCAATCGACAATTTTGGTATCAATCCCGCCATGCGAATATATGTCCTCGCGCTCGAGGGGGTGTTCGACACCGGCCTCACCACGGTGCTCGACGCCTTGACGACGGCCAACGAACTCGCGCGCGCGACGGGGATGGCCACACCGGGCTTCGATATCACCGTTGTAGGGATGCGCTCAGAAGTGCGCACCGCGCTTGGGCTGCAGGTTCCCGTCCGCGATATGAGAGATGCGGCCGCCCCGGACTGGGTCGTCGTACCCGCGCTCAACAGGACGACGACGGACCTGCTCGTGCCTTCGCTCGGCCGGGCCGACGTGATCGAAGCGCTAGGTGCATTGCGCTCGTGGCACCATGCCGGCGCCCATATCGGCGCTGCCTGCACGGGCACCTTCGTGCTGGCCGAAAGCGGCTTGCTCGACGGGGGCGAAGCCACCACCACCTGGTGGCTCTCGCCGGTGTTTCGGCAACGTTACCCGCGCGTGCATCTGGATGTGCATCGCATCGTGGTTCCCAGCGGCGACACAGTGACGGCAGGGGCCGCCCTGAGCCATCTCGACCTGGCGCTCTGGTTGATCCGCAACAACAGCCCGGAGCTTGCGGCGTTGGTGGGCAAGTACCTCGTATTCGATTCGCGACCCTCGCAGTCGGCCTTTGCGATCTCCGATCACCTGGCCCATTCGGACCCGCTCGTCGAGCGTTTCGACCGCTGGGTGCGCGAACACCTCGACACGGCCATCGCCCTTGACGACGTCGCGAACGCATTGGCTACGTCCACGCGAACGTTGACGCGGCGTCTGAATGAAGTGCTCGGTAAAACGCCCGTCGAGTACATACAGGATCTGCGGGTCGAGCGCGCCGTTCATCTGCTGAAAACGAGCAAGGACAGCGTGGATCGCATCGCCGAGCAGGTCGGCTACGCAGACGGCGTCACATTGCGGACGCTACTTCGGCGGCGGATAGGTAAGGGGGTCCGTGAGTTGCGGGGGTCGTGAGTCTTATCGACTATTGGAGTATGCGGTGGCCGTGGGCGCGTCAGTACCAGCAGCCTTTAGGAAACGGCTGATCGGCCGCCAGCCCGCTCACAGCAGCCCCATGGTCGAGCCCTTCAATGTCGCCGCAGCACGCGTGGAGCAGCCGAGCTTGCGAAACACGCTTTCGACATGGGTGCGCACCGTGCTCGGACTCAGCGCCAGTTCGCGAGCGATCTCCTTGTTGCTCGCACCGAGGCTGATCGCACGTAGCACGTCCGTTTCACGCGCCGACAGACTCGCCGCCTGCTGCCGCGAGCGGGTGCCGCCACGTGGCGTAGGCCTGGAAACGATCAACGCATCGACGACATCGCTATCGAATCGTCCCTGGTCCGCTTCCGCGCGTAACACCTTCTCTGCTTCGTCCGCCGGCATGGCGTCGCGCCAGGGCCGCAGGGAGCGCAGGGCGACCCACGCCACTGACGCGGCGAGAATACGCGCCTCGAGCGTCAACGCTTCGCCGCTCACGCCTCGAAAATACCCAGAGCCGTCGAGCCGTTCGTATGCGTACGATGCAAGCTCGGCGACCTGCGCGAGCGCCCCGGTCTGCTTGCCCGCGCGCGCGGTCCAATACGGGACGAGCCGTACTTTTTCCCACGCGGATGCGGATAGACGTCCCGCCGATTGCCACAGCGCATTGGGCACTGCCGCGCGCCCTATGCCGTGAATCAGGCCTGCGCAGTAGAGGCGGTCCTGTGCCGCTGCGTCGAGCGCGAGCCGTGCGCAGCACGTGGCGGCCGTCGCCGCGACTGCGCGCGAGAATCCCGTCATCCACGGCAGCTTGAGATCGATGACGTCGGCGATGAGTTCGGCCGACGTCGTCTGGCGCATCTGCGGCGTCATCAGCTCGTTGTCGGCCCGAGCCACTTCGGTATGCTCCAGAGCATCCAGCCATTGCGACGCCTGCGCGATGACGATCATCGCCAAACGCCGCGGATAGCGCGCGTCGGCCTGGTGGGCGATCGATTTGAGCGCACGCCCGAGTCCGTAGACACGGCTGAATATTTCCAGGTCGCCGGCCAGCCACACCACGAATACGGCATCCGGCACCGCGGCGCCGGGCAACCGGTCTGGCATGCCGCTGCCGTCCCACTTCTCGAAGATGTGCCGCAGGGTGGCCTCGGTCTCGCGCTCAAGTCCCATGATCCGCGCGACTTCGCTGGACACCTCGCAATGGATCTGAGTCAGGGGCGTCAGAGCGACCCTCACCCCGCCGAGCGCTTCAAGCGGTCCTGCCCAGTCGGGTCGCAGCGCCAGCATGGCCTCTCGCCCCGCGACATCGTCGCCGAGCACATCGGTGAATCCCGACGCATTCGCGGTGCAACCGGACCAGCGCAACAGCGAAGCCTCCACCGCCGCGGTGCGGCTGGATTCGTCGAGACCGGACGCGCGGGCCAGCCGGGCCGCGAGCCACGCCGTGCGCGACGAGTGGTCGGTCGGTTGGCCCATGCTGAGGTCGCCGATAAAGGCAAGCGCTTTGACCGCGTCGAAAACACGAATTGCGAAACCGTCGTCGTTCATCTCTGACGATGCCCCTAGGACTCGGGCCTAAATGGCGTCCATCCAGGATGGGCACGATGCCCATCGCCGGCTTGCGGCGGGGTCGGTTATTTGACCGATACCGTCCGGACAGGCTGCTCGCGATACTGGTGGCTCACTCTACACCCTTGAGGAAACGCCCATCATGAACCATCAGTTGAAGAGATATCTCGCTTCGGCGCTATTGATCGGGAGCGCATTTTCGCTGAACGCCGCCCTTGCCGCCCCGCCGCAGGATCTGAAAGGAACGAATATCGTCCTGGTGCACGGCGCTTTCGCCGACGGATCGAGTTGGGACAAGGTGATCCCGTTGCTCGAAGCGCGCGGTCTTCACGTGGTTGCGGTTCAGAACCCGCTCAGCTCGCTTGCGGATGACACGGCAGCCACCCAGCGCGCAATCGACCAGCAAACCGGTCCGGTCGTGCTCGTCGGCCATTCGTGGGGCGGCGCCGTAATCACCCAGGCCGGCAACGACGACAAGGTCAAGGCACTCGTGTACGTCGCCGCTCTCGTCCCGGATAGCGGCGAATCGGTCAACGACTTGTTCAAAGGCAAGCCGGCGACGCCCGGGGCGGGCGAGTTCAAGAAAGACTCCGCGAATTTCCTGACGTTGTCCACCAAAGGCGTGGTGAACGATTTCGCCCAGGACCTGCCGCCGGCGCAAGCGCGCATCCTCGCCGCGACCCAGGGCCCCTGGTTCGCGGGCGCCCTGGACGACAAGGTGGGCACCGCAGCGTGGCACACGAAGCCGTCATGGTACCTGGTCGCCAACCAGGATCGGATGATCGATCCGCACGCCGAGGAAGCGATGGCCAAACAGATCGGCGCAACGACGACGCATGTCAACTCGAGTCACGTCCCGATGTTGAGTCAGCCGAAGGCGGTTGCCGACGCGATCATCGCAGCGGCAAGCAAAGTCCGCTAACAGTGGCATTGGCTCGCGCCGGTGTTGCTGGTGCGTTCGTTGCTGCGGTAGGTAATACCCGCATCGACGTAAAGCGCGACGGCGCTTTGCGCCGCCGCTGTTTCCGCTAGCGACAAGAGAATCGGTGCAGAAATCAGAAGCTTTTTGATCATGTGCTATCACGACCATTAACAATGGACCGTTACACGAGTGGAACGGCCCAGCCGGCCAGCGACGGGTGCTGGAAGAAAACGCGACTGAAAGCGCCAGCGAGTTACTGCATTGGCGTTAGCGTTAGTGCTTGAACGAGGCGCCCGGCGGCAGTTCGGGCGCGTTGACGGCCACCATCTTGCGGACCTTGGCGACGTCGTCGGCGATGACCGGCGCGCCGGTGTTGCCCCAGTTGAAGCGCACGAAGGTGGCCACATCGGCTACGTCCTGATCGGACAGGCGCCAGCCGAACGCCGGCATCGTGAACGGCGAGGGCGCCGATTTCGTGCCTTCGAGCGTGTTGCCGCTGAGCAGTACATGAATCAACGATGTGGGGTCTTTGCCCTGCACCACCGGATTGCCGCCGAGCGCCGGAAACACGCGCGTGTAGCCGCGCCCGTCGCTGCGGTGGCAGGCCATGCAGTTGTCGCGATAGACGGCTGCGCCGCGTGCGCTCGCGTCGCCGCTTTGCAGCGCGTTCGCGGCGATGGCGTTATAGGCGTAGGGCGTTTCCTTCGGGTCGTTCGAGGGCAGTGTCTTGAGGTACCGAGCCATCGCGAGCAGGTCCGCATCGGTCATGTGCTGCATGCTGTGCTGAACCACGTCGGTCATGCCGCCGAAAGCGGCCGTGTGCAGATTGCGGCCCGATTTGAGGAACTGCACGATGTCGTCCTCGGACCACGCGCCGATGCCCGTGCGCGCGTTGCCGCGCAGGTTCGACGGCACCCAGCCGTCGATCGGTGCGCCGCCCGCGAGGAAGTCGTCGCCTTCGAGGTCGGTGAGCGCGAGTTCCTGCATCGTGCGCGCCCGCGGTGTGTGGCACGCGCCGCAATGGCCCAGGCCCTGCACGAGATATGCGCCGCGCGCGACGACCGTGTCGCTATAGTGCGAGCCGTCGAACACCTGCACCTTGGGCGCAAATAGCGTGCGCCAGATCGAAAGCGGCCAGCGCATCGAGAGCGGCCAACGGATTTCCGCGGCGCGGTTCTGTGCGTGTACGGGCGCGACGCCCTGCATGAAGTACGCGTAGAGCGCCCTCGTGTCGTCGTCGGAAAGGCGCGCGTACGACGGGTAGGGCATCGCCGGGTAGAGCGTTTCGCCGTTCGGGCGCACGCCCTGGCGCACGGCTTTCGCGAAATCGTCGTAGCTCCATTTTCCGATGCCGCTCCCGGCGTCGGGCGTAATGTTCGTGGAGTAGATCGCGCCGATGGGCGTATCGAACTTCAGTCCGCCCGCGAAGGGCTTGCCGCCCTGGGCGGTATGGCAAGCGATACAGTCGCCAGCGCGAGCGAGGTACTCGCCGTGCGCGACGAGGTCGGGGTCTGCGGGCTTGGCAGTGGCGTTGGCGGCACGGGCCGTGAGCAGCGCAAACGCCATGGATAACACAGCACAGGCGGCGAGCGTGATCGCCGCCTTCGAAACGGGGTTCAGGCGGCGCAGTGCGCCGCGTGCGCTTTTACGAGCGAATCGCATGGGGACCAGGTTTTTCTTCATGATCGTCATGGGCTTCTCATACGCTCACCAGAGGGCCGGGGTTCTTCAGATACTGGCTGCGAATCGCTTTCGCGGACCAGTAGGCGAGAGCGGCGACGAGGCCGGTGGGGTTGTAGCCGATCCCCTGCGGGAACGCGGATGCGCCCATCACGAACACATTGGGCACGTCCCAGCATTGCAGATAGCGATTGATGACGCTCGTCTTCGGATCGGTGCCCATCACGGCGCCGCCCACGAGATGAGTGGTCTGGTAGCGGCGCGAGTCGAAGTGCGCGCCGAATTCGCGCGTGTAGACGTTGATGGCCTTTGGGCCCATCGCCTCGGCGATCTTCTGCATCTGGCCCGTCACGTACCGCGCCATCTTGATGTCGTTGTCCTTCCAGTCGAAGGTCATGCGCAAGAGCGGTTGACCGTACGAGTCGCGATAGGTCGGATCGAGGTCGAGGTACACGTCGCGGTACGACATATTGGAGCCGTGCGCGTCCATCGAAATGGTGTGCGCATAGTGGTCCTTCACGGCCTTCTTCCACCCGGCGCCCCAGTTCGGCGTGCCCGGGGGTGTGGCGATGCCGCTGATCGGCTTCACGCCCGCCTGGTTCACCCAGAGCGGCGAGCCGCCGACGAAGCCAAGCGGCCCGTGGTCGAAGTTGTCGGCGTTGAAGTCGTCCACGGCCACGCCGTTGCCGCCCGCGCCGATGAACGGATTCGTCCACGTGTCCTTGTCGAAGAAAGCCGTGATGGTCGAGAGGTTCTGGTATGCGAAGTTGCGGCCCACCACGCCTTCGCCCGAAATCGGGTCATAGGGCTTGCCGATGCCCGAGAGCAGCAAGAGGTGCACGTTGTGATACTGGAACGCGGCGACGATCACGAGATCGGCGGGCTGGAACACTTCCTGGCCCGCGGGATCGACGTAAGTGACGCCCGTGGCGTGTTTTTTCGTGTCGTCGAGCTCGACGCGCAGCACGTGGCACTTTGAGCGGAGCTCGAAATGCTTCTCCTGCTTGAGCGCGGGCAGGATGTTGAGGTTCGGCGAGGCCTTTGAGTACATGTAGCACGCGTAGCCGCTGCAGTAGCCACAGAAGTTGCATGGGCCCATCTGCACGCCATAGGGGTTGGTGTACGGGCCCGAGGTGTTGGCCGAGGGTAGTCGGTAGGGATGCAGGCCGAGCGCTTTCGCTGCGTCGTAAAAGCGCTGCGCGGAATACGTGTTCAATTGCGCGGGCAACGGAAAGTTGTCGCTGCGCGCCGCCTCGAACACATTGCCGTCGCCGACCACGTTGCCCTGCACCTTGTACGCCTGGCCCGAGGTGCCGAACACCTTCTCGGCGAAGTCGAAGTGCGGTTCCAGTTCGTCGTAGCTCACGCCGTAGTCCTGGATCGTCATGCCTGCGGGGATAAACTTCTTGCCGTAGCGCTCCTCATAGTGGCTCTTCATGCGCAGCTCTTCCGGCGTGATGCGGAAATGCACGCCTGACCAGTGCAGGCCCGCGCCGCCCACGCCTTCGCCGGGCAGGAACGCCGCAAGCTGGCGGTAGGGCAGCGCCGTGTCGTTCACGCCGTGGCGGATCGAGACCGTGGTCTTTGAAAGATCCAGGAAGAGCTTCTTGCGGACGTTGTGCGTGAGCTCGTCGATTGTGTTGGGGTATGCGCCGTCCGGGTAGGTGTCGCGGTACTCGCCGCGCTCCAGCGCCACCACCTTCAGGCCCGCCTCGGTCAGTTCCTTTGCGAGGATCGCGCCGGTCCAGCCGAAGCCGACCACCACGGCATCGACATGCGGTTTCTTCTGGGTCATTTACGCACGCTCCCCGTTGATCGAAACCGGGCCGTACGGATAGGGCTTGCCGTTCTGGTTCACGAAATCCATGAAGTCGGCGCGCGCGCCGGGGAAGCCGATCATCTTCCACGCGGCCATGTCGCGGTTGCCGCCGTGGATCGGGTCGCAGAAGTAGCCTTCGCGCGTGTTCTGCAGCAACTGGCCGAAGAACACGGAGGCGGGCACGCCGTCCATGTCGACCTTGCCCGCTTCGAGCGCCGTCAGCACGCTGTCGCGCGTATTGGCGTCGAGCGCGTCGAAGTCCTTGCCGTAGGCCTTCGAGCAGTACGCGTTCACGGCCTTGATGGCGAGCCGGTAGATGTCGCGCGGCACGAGCTTCAACTGATAGCCGAGTTCGGGCACGCCTTGCTGAAACGGCCCCTGCATGTACCAGAGCGCGCCGTGCGCGTAGGGCGTGTCCATCTGCCGATCGATGAATTCGGGCACGCCGGCCGCTAGCGCGCCAGGGCCTTCGGAATCCGCGGGAATCATGCGGTCCACGGCCGCTTGCAGGAACGCCCACTCACGGGCGTCGAAAAAGCGCGGCTTGTAGTCTCCGTGGACTTGATGCGCCACACCCGCGGACTCGGAAGGCTGGCCGCCTTGCTGCGCAGTACCGGGGGAAGCTCGCGAGCCGCGTTCGCAGCCGGCAAGTGCTCCTGCAGGAACGAGTACTGCCGCCGTGCGCAGGAAGCCGCGGCGTGACGTGAGAGGAGAGTCTGACATAGTTGAAATCCGTATCAAAACTGCGCGGCCTGTTTCGACTGAGACGGCAAGCGGAGACTGGCTCATATAAACTGCGTGAAATGCTCAACGCGTGGCGCTGCATCGTGCGCGTGGATGCATGTTGCGTTCGCTGCCGCATGCGTCCTCACACCTGGAACGAGTATTAACAACAGGCGCCTGCCTTGCCTGAGACGCTCGGAAGTGTTCAATTCGTAAACTCTTCTGTTCTTTTCCTCATTCATTTAGGACGTCTTAGACAAAAGGATAATCGGAGATTTCAAGACACACCATTCTCCGATGGTGTAAACGCTCGATGTTCAAGTTCACCAATTGGTGAAGCAGACCACTGATTGCTCCGGTTCTCAGGGAGCGATAGCAACGAGGGTTAGATCGCGGTCACAATCAGCGGTGCGCCGATGAGCACGACCTCGAACCCGATCCGTAGGTCCGGAAGCAACGGAGACGATGCCCATTGCGGCACCCGGTTGCCCACGAATCTCGGTGGTATGTGCATGACGAGCTGGCCGAGGAGATCCAGGCCACCAAGCGGGGAGACACTCAACGCCGCCGCGTCAATGGCTTTAAAGAAAATTAGTCCCTCGGGTTGCGCAGGTCAGCCGCTTTCCTGAAATCCACAAGAAGGCTTTCCGCCTACGAGCCAATCTAGAGTAGGCCACGCGAAGACGCAAATACACTTTGGGTTAGCTATGACATGACGCTACTTCCCATCGACACATAGATGTAGGTAAGCCATTGTGCAGTGGACCGCCACACCGCTTGCATCCTAGAGTTGCTGTCATGTCGCGCTGTTCACTCACGGCATCGAACACATGATTCGCCGTTCAGGGTGAATTGGATGAAGTGTCTCAAACACGGTAAGCGTCATTCCGTGGCCGCATGGACAGAGCTGATGCCGGTGTCCAAAGTGATGCCCGTTACTTCAAGTGATGGGGACTACTTTGGACACACGGAATGCGCGATCATCGAACCGCAAGGGCCGACCGAATTACACACCAGAGTACCGACGGCAAGTTGCCGTCGCGGCGTGCGAGCCGGGTATTTCGGTGGCCAAGCTCGCGCAGGCGCACGGACTGAATCCGAATATGGTGTTCAAGTGGCGCCGGCAACTGCGGGCGGGCCTGTTTGAAGGGGTGGCGCCCAGCACAGCGGTGTTGCTGCCCGTAGCGTTACCCGATGCACCGACCGGCGAGACCGCAGAACCGGCGTCGCTCGCTCTAGAGCCTGTCGAGCCACATCGCGAGAGCGTACCGGCGGCGTCGGGCATCGAGATCGAACTGAACGGTGCCCGTGTACGCGTCACGGGCATGGTCGACCCCGTGCAGTTGCGCCTCGTGCTGCGCTGCCTGATGCCAGCATGATTGCGCCGCCAGGCGGTACCCGCGTATGGCTGGCAGCGGGCGTTACCGATATGCGCCGTGGCATGGATGGACTTGCCGCGCTGGTGCAGTCAGCACTCGGTCGTGATCCGTTCTCGGGGCACATCTTCCTGTTTCGCGGGCGTCGTGGTGACCTCATCAAGATTTTATGGTGGAGCGGCGACGGCATGAACCTGTACGCGAAACGACTCGAGCGTGGACGCTTCGTGTGGCCGCAGGCGGACTCGGGAACAGTCCATCTGTCAGCCGCCCAACTGTCGATGCTGCTCGAAGGGATTGACTGGCGGCATCCCGAGCGGACGTGGCAGCCGACGCACGCGGCATAAGGCAGGGTGCGGGAGCCCACAGGCGCGTGGCCTTCATTTACACTGTCATGCATGCCAGCCAGCCATCTGCCCGATGACATCGCCGCTCTGAAGCGCATCGTTGCCTCGCGCGACGAGACCATCGCGCAGTTGCTGGCCGAGATCTCGCGACTGAAGCGATGGCAGTATGGCCGCTCATCTGAGCGCATGACAGAACTGATGGACCAGCTGCAGCTCGCGCTCGGTGAGCTGCCTGTTCATGAACCAGATATGGCCGCACCGGCGAAGGCGCCTGATGCCGACGCGACTGCGGATACGTCGGCCACTACGAACCTTGTCCCACTGCGCCGCAAGTCACGGCACTTCCCCTGCCCATCTTCCTCGCGAAACAGTTGTGCATGCGCCGTCAAACTGCGGATGCCCGGAATGCGGCAAACAGATGCGTGCGCTGGGCGAAGACGTCTCGGAGGTGCTCGACTATGTGCCCGGCTACTTCAAGGTACTGCGTCACGTACGTCCGAAGCTGAGCTGCCCGCGCTGTGCCGCAGTAGTACAGGAGCCGGCACCTTCGCGGCCGATAGCACGCTCGATGGCGGGTGCGGGGCTGCTCGCACAGGTCGTCGTCGCGAAGTACGCTGACCATATGCCGCTATATCGGCAGGCCGGCATCTATCGCCGTGCGGGCATCGAACTGGACCGGGCAACACTGGCTTCGTGGGTGCGTGAAGCGGCTGCCCTGCTGCAACCCCTGTCCGACGCACTCGGTGGTTACGTGCGCGCCGCAGACAAGATCCATACCGACGACACGCCCGTGCCGGTGCTGGAGCCGGGGCGTGGCAAGACACGCACGGCGCGCCTGTGGACCTATGTGCGCGATGACCGCCCGGCAGGAAGCCACGCGCCACCAGCCGTCTGGTACAGGTACTCACCCGACCGCAAAGGTGAGCGACCTCGGGAACATCTGGCGGGCTACACGGGAATCCTGCAGGCAGATGCCTTCAGCGGGTACGACGCGCTGTATCGTGACGGCACGGTCATCGAGGCCGGGTGCTGGGCGCATGCGCGGCGCAAGTTCTATGACCTGTACAAGCTGGACAGCTCACCAATTGCCGAGGAAGCACTGCGCCGAATTGGGGCGCTGTATGCCGTTGAACGCGAGGTTCGAGGCCAGACGCCGGACGTGCGCCTGTCTGCGCGTCAGCTGCGCTCGGCCCCATTGCTCGCTGATCTGAAGGCCTGGTACGAACACACGCTGTCACAGGTATCGGCGAAGTCGGGGCTGGCGAAGGCGATTAAGTACTCGCTGGGGCACTGGCATGCGCTCACACGCTATTGCGAAGACGGGCGCGTCGAGGTGGACAACAATACGGCGGAGCGCGCGATCAGGCCGCTGGTTCTCGGCAGGCGCAACTATCTGTTCGCTGGCTCCGACGGCGGTGGCCAAAGCGCGGCGGTGATCTATAGCCTGATCGGTACGGCACGCCTGAACGGCATCGAGCCGTTTGCCTACCTGCGCACGGTGTTTGAGCGCATCGCCGATCATCCCATCAACCGCATCGACGAGTTGCTGCCGTGGCGCCTGAAGCCGGCTGCATACATCGAGCAGCAAGCCGCCTGACAATCAATCCGATGGTCCAACCCCGCAAACCTGCCGTGCGCTCGGTCAAGGCGCCAGTGCCCGACTACGTACTGCGCGTTGAGCTGAAGTACATCAAGCCGGCGATCTGGCGACGAATCATCGTTCCCGGCTCGATCCGGCTGGGCAAGCTGCATGTCGTGCTGCAACTAGCCATGGGCTGGGAGGGCGGGCACCTGCACGAGTTCGTCTTCGGCGAAACCAACTATGGTGAACCTGATGACTTCGGATTCCAGAGCGATCCACCGATGCTCAATGAAGCACGGGTCACGCTGGCGAAGGCGCTGGGCGGGCTGAAGTCATTCACCTACATCTACGACTACGGTGACAACTGGCAGCATCGGATCAAGGTCGAGAAGGCGCTGATGCCTGATCCAGACATGCGCCGGCCGCTGTGCCTGGACGGGCAGAATGCGTGTCCACCGGAAGATGTCGGTGGAGTGCCAGGATATGCCGACTTCCTCGAAGCGATCACCGATCCGACGCACGAGGAGCACGACCACTTCCTCGAGTGGTGTGGCGGCAACTTCGATCCCGCCGCCTTCGATCTCGTGCTCACGAATCAGCGGCTCTCAGAGGTCAAGTTCTGATCGTCAAGACGGCCTCAGATTGACGCTTACCAAACACGTGGATACGCGGATGATTGAAACGGGCCGATTTCAGGAGTAGCTAATGATGACGAGAGAGTGCTCTGAAGTAGAAGTAGCGCGTGTCCAGATTGAAGTTCTTGAACAGTTTGAAGATACTCTCATTATCCGGTGGGTGGAGCCAGGGCGATGCCACTATGGCGAGCAGCGCTGGCGCTGTCGTTTTGCGAGGACCCCCGGTGTGTGCGTTTTGTCGCAACTTGCAATCCGTCGCGGTGATGCGGTGTTTAGTCCCGCCGAACGCCCTGCTCGGGCGAACGCATCTGCGATGATATCTGTGGATGCGTTTGGGCTATTCAACTTGGCATCCCGAGAATATCAGTGGACGCGCGACCTCCGGCGACTGACTCACCGGCCGTAGCGAGAAGGCTATATTGGCGCTCTGATTTTGTCTGACAAGACGTTGGCTCCGCCGCTGCGGAAGTGTGAACTTGGGCTATACCATAGTGCAATTGAAACGCGTACCGGCTAACGGTTAATCTTCCTTTTGAAAATGAACGATCAGGAGAGTCAAGAGATAGCTAGCAGTGAGGCAGCGCGCAGTGTCGGCTGCAGGCGATTATCCCGCCACGTCCGAGAAGAGCCGCGTGAGCGGATCTCGCGGCGCAAATGCGATCGTGCGACGATGGGATTACTGAATAGTTGAACCGATTTTCCAAAGGTAGGTATCCGTGAAAGTCTCTCATTTCATTCGATGCGCAGCCATCGGAACAACCATCGTATCGAGGGTAATACACGCACACGAGATCGGTGCAAACTTCGATTGCCGTGCTGGTCCGCACACATTCATTGAACAGTTGGTCGAAGGAAAGGAGATCGATCCGCGACCGATGAAAGTGTCGGACAATGCGGTCAACGTGTATCGGGTGAAACCGAATCAGAACTTCACCGCTTTTGGATTCAGGGTGCGGGCCGTTTTTGGCTACGCCCATAACGACGACATGTTCATTCAGAGGCGAGGCGGAGCTGAAGTGCCCCACCAGGTCTATGGGGTCGTCGTGATGGCCGGGAAAGATACGGTCAACAATCGCATCAGTGAAGCCGGAAGCCCGGCGACAGTGAGAGAGGTCATGCCGCTTGTCATGTCGGCCGTCGTTTGTGAGAAATAGCTTGACTTCGACGGCCCGATGGCCTGAAGGAGCCACTCTAATCGTTGGTCAACGAGAAGGTGGTCAGGACCAGCCCCGACAGCCGAGCGCCTCGCGTACTGGCAGAGACGGCAAATACATTCGGCTTGTCCGTGGAGATGACATCTGCTGTAGTGGTGCAGGCAGCCATGCGCAGCCTAAATTCATTCCTGTGCACGTGGCTCCTGGCTAGGCGTCAGTGGCGGTCGATCTTGCAACCATTCGCTGCGCCCCATCTGTGCGATGATTTCGCAAAACCGCGGATAGCGATACAAGCAGGACGCCATGGGAAAGTATCTGGATAATTGCAGGTAATTGGGATCGCGGATTTCGTAGACTTCGCGGGCGTAGCGAATCGCCTCATCCTCCCTCGCCACCGCGCAAGCCGCGATAGCGAGTACCGTCGGCGTAACATATTCACGACGCGCTCGGGCCTGCATTTCCGCGTAAACCGCGTCGGCCTCAGTGGCTTTGTCCCATTCTGCGAGGGCCACGACAAGCCAGGCCATAGGCCAAGGGTGCCGGCCGGACATCGCCAAAGTCGCTTCTCCCGCCGCGACGGATGTTTCGAACTGACCGTTCACCAGCAGTGCCGCCTGCAGCACTCCATTAGCAAGCCAGCTCTCGGGATCGAGTTGGACGGCGCGCCGGCTGACCTCCACACCTTCCCCGGTCTTGCCTGCGACAATACAAGTCAGAGCGTATATGGCGTGCGCGTAGGCCGATAGCGGGTCCGCTGTCAGTGCTAACCTTGCTTGCTCCATTCCCTCCACCAGCCGCCCTTCCGAGTACTGGAGATAAAGAATTCCGTACCAGCAGAGTGCCGGGATGTACTTCGGATTCAGCTGTAGTGCGCAAAGAAACTCATGCTCGGCGTCCGCCGTGTTCCAGGCCCCGATCAGGGCGGCGAGAGCCAGGGCGCAGTGTGCTTCGGCAAGCGATGAATCCAGTGCCACTGCGTGTCGAGCGGCCTCTATGCCCTTTGGCATGAAAGACCGAGGATCTACAAACCCGTACCAGCAAAGGGTTGTGTAGCAATCGGCAAGACCGGCCCACGCCAATGCATAGTCTGGATCGAGATCCACTGCCCGCTGGCAACAGGCGAGGGCATGGGCAATAGCGGGCCCCCTCTTGTAGAGCAGAGCGTGACCCTTCAGGTAGGACTCGTAGGCCTCGAGATTCGGGGTTCGAGGGTACACCAGGGTTTTCGTACCCCACGGGAACGTGATCTTCAAGCGCTGCACGATCGCCTGGGCAATCTCCTCCTGAATTGCGAACACTTCCTTCATCTCACGGTCATAGTGCTCCGACCAGAGATGATATCCGTCTACCGCAGACACGAGCTGTGCCGTGATACGCAGCCGATTACCAGCTCTGCGCACACTTCCCTCGAGAACGGTGCGGACGTTAAGTTGCTCGCCGACAATGCGCAGGTCGATGTGTTTACCCTTGAACGAGAAGGCGGAGCTCCGCGCTACGACGTGAAGCTCCCGGATCTGGGCTAACGCGTCGATGATTTCTTCAGTGATTCCGTCGGCAAAGTATTCGTGCTCCGGATCTGCGCTCATGTTGACGAACGGCAGCACCGCGATGGAATCGTTTATCACACTCTCGGTGGGGGCTGGCGTGGCGCTGCCTGCGGTTACGGGTGCGACCAGCCGGTAGCCTCGTTTCGAGATCGTCTCGATGACGCGTGGATCGCGGGCATCGTCGTCAAAGGCGCGACGCAACTCGGCGATGCAGCGCTTCAATACATCCTCGGTCACCACGGTCCTGGGCCACACGGCTTGAAAAAGCTGCTCTTTGGAAACCGTGTCTCCTGGGTGCTGGGCCAGGCACACCAGGACTTCCATTACTTTGGGCTCGAGGCGAGTGGTCCTGCCCAGGGAAGAGATGCTGTTGAGGCTCGGGGTCACCACCCAGTTCCCCACTCGGAGGTCGTCCATCGGGTCTCTCCTCCAGCCGGTCGGTTGTCAGAATTATAGCTTTGCTGAATACCGTTCGCACGGGCATTCGCGGACGCAGAGGAGCTGTAGGGCGATCTCGCCGTGGAGCGCGTCTGTCGCGGTGGTTGCAATGCAATTCGCGCTGGTCGATCAGACCGGCGCGCACACCCTAAAGCGGTGTTTCAATGCGTGCTTGCAAGGCGCCTGGATCTCCCCGTGCGCATCTCCCGATGCGCTGATGCGCGGCTACGGAGACGCGCTTGCATAGCTCCCTGGCGAGCTGGGCACTGATCTTCAGGTTGTCGCAAAGGAATCTGCGCCCCTGTTGCAGCGCGACGCGTCTGAAAGTCATCGGTTGCCAGCAGCCGGATCCGGATGCAAGGCAGCCTTGGCATCCCGGATTTCGACGAGCAATACGCCGGCATAGAGCGCCTCGGTTGCCGCCAGCGGGCTGGTCGGGGTGCGGCGAGCGGGCACCCTCGAGCGCGTGATGCGCTTCGAGCAGTTCCCGGAAGAGGTGCGCACGTCAAAGGCTGGCGAATGATTCCATCGAACGATGGTACCGTCCTCACCAAAATTCCACCGCGACATTACCGTCTTCTCACGACTTTCGGGCACATCCACACCAATAATGCTCCCGTCGTAACCATATTTTTGAAGGAGATGGTGTGGACGCGGCGCGATGATCAAGACCGGACTGTTGACCATAGCCTCATATTTATCGAAAGGACCATGATGAGCATGTACGCAAGAGATTTGCTCGAACTACGCCGAGATGATCCGGCGTCGATAGAACTACGGAAGATGGCGATGAACATCATCGCCGCCGGCACCCGAGATCAACGTGAAGGCTGCTGACATGAACGCTCTCGAACGGTGGCGCTCACGACCGTTGCAGGTCCGTGCCTTGACTCGCTGCGATGAATGCGGCGAGTTGAAGGAGAACGCCAAGAAGCGCGTGAACTATTGCTCGAATATGACGGTCGTCTGTTGTGCAAAGTGTACCGCGGAGATGACTGAATTTCATGAGGCGGAGCGAGTCAGAAAACTGCGATTTCCGATAAATGTCGGAGGCCGGACGAGCGCCGACAGAGCGTCAACTGACGTGATGGAGAGCGAACATGTGCCGGATTGGCTTTCTGATCAGTGAGGGTTTTCAGATCATGGATCTCGCGACCCAGTCGGTGTTCGAGTGGGCGAACATCGTGGCGGATGAACCGTTCTACGCGCTTGAAAACTTTTCCGCAGTAGGCGGAGAAGTGCGTTCGTCACTTGGCCTGACAGTGAGCACACGATCATTGCATGGGCACGTTGACGTGGACACGTGGATCGTTGGCGGGGTCATTGATCCGCTCAGTTCGCCGCCTCCTGACACTATAGTTGCGTTCCTGCGCAAAGCGAGCATCAGCGCGAGGCGCATAGGCGCGATCTGCACCGGCGGATTCATGCTCGCGGAAGCAGGCTTGCTGGCGCGGCGGCGCGCCGCGACGCATTGGGCGTATGGGCGCGCAATGCAGGAACGTTTTCCGGATATCCACGTCGAGGAAGACCAGATCTACATTGTCGATGATCCGATCTGGACGTCCGTGGGCATGACGGCGGGCCTTGACCTGGCACTCGCGATGGTAGAAAAGGATCTGGGTGTGGAAACGGCCCGTGCAGTGGCGCACAGGCTTGTCATGCCTCAGCGGCGGGCGGGCGGCCAGTCGCAGCATTCCGAAATGCTGAACCTCGCACCGAAATCCGATCGGATCCAGAATGCCCTGAACTATGCGCGCCAGAATCTGAGGCGTTCGCTAACGGTAGAGGAGTTGGCCGAAATCGCTCACCTGAGTCCGCGGCAGTTCAGCCGTGTGTTTACGCTCGAAACGGGAGCGTCCCCGGCCAAGGCTATTGAAAGACTTCGGCTCGAGGTTGCGCGGCTGATGATCGAACAAAGCCGGCATCCGCTTGAGGTCATCGCTAGAGAGACCGGTTTTCGCGACTGCGAGCATATGCGCGACGTTTTCATGCGCGGGGTTGGCATTCCGCCTCAGACGGTCCGACGCGACGCGCGCATGGGAGTCCGAGGTACCTCGCGGATTCAACCGGTCGATGCTACGCGACCGCATCGGATTGCAAGTTCGAATGATTCATCCAGGTGCCTGTGAATGGAGCTTGTTATGACACCCTGCCACGCAGTTGAACGCGAATCGGAATCGTCGTCAGCGCACGACACGCCGGTGGTATTTGTCGTCGACGATGACGTTTCGGTGCGTGAGTCGCTCGAAGCAATGGTTCGCTCTGCCGGCCTCATTCCTGAGATGTTTGCTTGCGCGCAGGACTTTCTTGGGCGCCCGCGTCCGATGGTCCCGAACTGCCTGGTGCTGGACGTCAGTCTTCCCGAACTCGGCGGCCTCGACCTGCAGAAACTGATTGCAACCGAGCGTACCGACATGCCGATCATCTTCATGACCGGCTTCGACGAGGTGCGCACGGCGGTGTGGGCCATGAAAGCCGGGGCGTTTGATATTCTCACCAAGCCCTTTGACGACCATGTCCTGCTCGATGTCATTCGCCTGGCTATCGAGCGCAGCCGTGCGGCAATGCGCGAGGAGGCCGAGTTGCAGGCGATCCAGGATCGCTACACCGCGCTCAGTCAACGCGAGCGCGAAGTGATGGCGTTGGTGGTGACCGGCCTTCTGAACAAGCAGGTGGGGGGCCAATTGGGCATCTGCGAAATCACTGTGAAGATGCACCGCAGGCACGTCATGCGAAAGATGAGCGCCCGCTCGCTCGCCGATCTGATAAGCATGGAGTGGAGACTTCATCCTGAACTCGCCCCACGGGCGGTGCTGCAACGCAGCTTCGTGAGCGATGGGGGGTATTGCGCCGTGGCAGCAAGTCCGTTATTCGAATAGAGCAGCCAGTTGCATGACCATCTAAAGAGCCTTGTCAGGTGGAGCAGCGCGCAAAATTGTGCTGCGTGGCTCCTGCGCAACCGTTAGCGGCGGCTCATCGCGCAACCAATCACTGTGCCCCATCCGTGCAATGATTTCGCAAAACTGCGGATAACGATACAACCGGTATGACAAAGGAAAATATCTGGAAAAGTAAAATAAATTGGTGTCGCGGATTTCGTACGCTTCGCGGGCGTAGCGAATCGCCTCATCTTCCCTCGCCGCCGCGCAAGCCGCGATAGCGAGTGACGTCGGCGTAACGTATTCACGACGCGCTCGGGCCTGCATTTCCGCGTAAACCGCGTCGGCCTCAGTGGCTTTACCCAAACTTGCGAGGGCCACGGCAAGCCAGGCCATGGACCAAGGGTGCCGGCCGGACATCGCCAATGCCGATTCTCCCGCCGCGATGGACGCTTCGAACTGACCATTCACCAGCAGTGCCATCTGCAGCACCCAGTTAGCAAGGAAGCTCTCCGGATCGAGTTGGACGGCGCGCCTGGCGGCCTCCACGCCCTCCCCGGTCTTGCCTGCGACAGTACAAGCCAGTGCGTATATGGCGTGTGCGTAGGCCGATAGCGGGTCCGCTGCCAGCGCTAGCTTGGCCTGCTCCATTCCCTCCACCAGCCGCCCTTCCGAGAACTGGAGATAAGCGCTTCCGTACCATCCGAGTGCAGAGATGTACTTCGGATTCAGCTGTAGTGCGCAAAGAAACTCATGCTCGGCCTCCGCCGTGTTCCAGGCCCAGAGCAGGGAGGCGACACCCAGGACGCAGTGTGCTTCGGCGAGCGACGGATCCAGTGTCACCGCGTGTCGAGCGGCCTCTATGGCCTTTGGCATGAAAGCCTGAGGAGCTGCAAACCCGTAGAAGCAAAGCATCGAGTAGCAATCGGCAAGATCGGCCCACGCCAATGCATAGCCTGGATCGAGATCCACTGCCCGCTGGCAACAGGCGAGGGCATGGGCAATAGCGGGCCCCCTTTTGTAGAGCAGGGCGTGACCCTTTAGGTAGGACTCGTAGGCCTCGAGATTCGGGGTTCCAGGGTTCACCAGGTTCTTCGTACCCCACGGGAACGTGATCTTCAAGCGCTGCACGATCGCCTGGGCAATCTCCTCCTGAATTGCGAATACATCCTTTAGCTCACGGTCATAGTGCTCCGACCAAAGATGATATCCGTCCACTGCAGACACGAGTTGTGCCGTGATACGCAGACGGTTTTTCGCTCTGCGCACGCTTCCCTCGAGAACGGTGCGCACGTTAAGTTGCTCGCCAACAATGCGCAGGTCGATGTGCTTACCCTTGAACGAGAAGGCGGAACTCCGCGCCACGACGTGAAGCTCCCGGATCTGGGCTAACGCGTCGATGATTTCTTCAGTGATTCCGTCGGCAAAGTATTCGTGCTCCGGATCTGCGCTCATGTTGACGAACGGCAGCACCGCGATGGAATCGTTTATCACACTCTCGGTGGGGGCTGGCGTGGCGCTGCCTGCGGTTACGGGTGCGACCAGCCGGTAGCCTCGTTTCGAAATAGTCTCGATGACGCGTGGATCGCGGGCATCGTCGTCAAAGGCGCGGCGCAACGCAGCGATGCAGCGCTTCAATACATCCTCGGTCACCACGGTCCTGGGCCACACGGCTTGAAAAAGCTGCTCTTTGGAAACCGTGTCGCCCGGGTGCTGGGCCAGGCACACCAGGACTTTCATTACCTTTGGCTCGACGCGAACGGTCCTGCCCAGGGAAGAGATGCTATTGAGGCTGGGGGTGACCACCCAGTTCCCCACTCGGAGGTCGTCCATCGGGTCTCTCCACCAGCCGGTCGGTTGTCGGAATTATAGCTTTGCTGAATACCGTCCGCATGAGCATCCCCCTACGTCGAGGCGCTGTATGGCGAAGGTCGACAACTACCGTCAAGGCTCCATCGAAATTATCAAAGGCAGGCCGGAATACTATGCGATGTCGAACGCGTTCGAAGTTGCGAACTGCGTCGCGCTCGTACGAGAGGATCGTCGTCGGCAAGAACCTCAAGTGCGGTATCGATGGCGAGATCTCCGCGCATTGGATTCGAGTTACGCCACCGGGGGGCTCTGATCGCCGAAAGCCGTCCTCACCAAAACTCCACCTCGACATCACCGCCTCCTCACGACTTCCGTGCACCTTCTCACTAATAATGGTCCCATCGGAACGATTTATTCTGAATGGAATACTTAATATTTTTCGAGCCATAGGCGTGTGCGCCTTTTCGGACGTCCAGAAACGCAGCACGAGTTCGCCGAACGCCGCCCCGGCTGCTGGTGCCGACCGAGCGCTGTCAGGCCAGCACATCCTGCAGAGAAGAACCGCAATGGAAGATGAGCTCAGTCGAACTGTGGATGCGCTCCCGGGCCTGGTATGGACCGCAGTGCCGGACGGCCGCATTGAATTCGTCAATCGCCCCTGGTGCGAATATACGGGGCTTTCCGTAGAGCACGCGTGCGGCGAGGGCTGGCAGTCGGCGATCCATCCCGAGGACCGAGCCGCACTGCTGGAGGTCTGGCGAGTCGTCGTTGCTTCCGGCGTGCGGGGCGAGGCGGAAGCGCGAATGCGTCGCTTCGATGGCACGTATCGCTGGTTTCTATGCTGTGTCAGCCCAGTCGTCGATGCTGCCGGAAAAGTCGTGAAGTGGTGCGGTATCAACACGGATATCGAGGACCGTAAGCAGGCCGAAGCTGCGCTGCGGGCAGACCAGGAGCGCTTTCGGCTAATCGTAGACGGGCTGCCTACGCGTGTGATTCTTTTTACGCCGGAGGGAGAGGTATGTCACGCCAACCGCCATACGCTCAAATATTCTGGCGCGACGGTTGAAGAACTAAAGCAGTGGACTAGCAGAGACTTTACCCACCCGGATGATCGACGCGCGACTGTTGCCCGTTTTTATGCGTCGATCAGAACCGGCGAGCCATACGATTTTGAGTCCCGCCATCGTCGCGACGACGGCGTTTATCGGTGGTTTCGCGTACAGGGCTTTCCGTTGCGGGATAAGGAGGGGCGAATCGCTCTTTGGTACTTCTTGCAGACGGACATCGACGACCGTAAGCGGGCCGAGGCGTTGCTTGCAGGCGAGAAGCGCCTGCTCGAAATGGTCGCCATGGGCCTGCCTCTGCCCACGGTTCTCGATGACTTATGCCTGTTGGTCGAACAGATCGCGAGCGACAGCTTCTGCAGCATCGCGTTGATCGATCCCGGCGAAATGACATTCCAGCGGGTGAACGCGCCAGGCCTCGCTTTGACCTACACCTATCCGTCGAGTGGCGGCCGCGTCCACCTGGACATGGGACCCTGCGGATTAGCAGCATCCCTCGGCGAGCAGATAGTCGTATCAGATATCGCGACCGAGTCACGCTGGCCACGGGCATGGCGCGACCTGACTCTCGCGCACGGTCTGCGCGCGTGTTGGGCGACGCCGATTCTGTCGCGTACAAACGAAGTGCTGGGAACATTCGCGATATTCCGGTCGGAGCCTGGAATCCCCACTCCGTTTCAAACCGATCTCACAGGACGGCTTACACACCTCGCGAGTATCGCGATCGAGCGTGCACGGAGCGAACTCGCACTGAAGCGAAGCGAGGAGCGTTTCCGTGCGATCGTGGACACGACACCGGAAAGCGTGACGGTCCTCGCTAACAACGGTACGGTATTGTGGATCAATTCGGCTGGACGCCGCGCTTTGGGATCGTTGCGTGCGGAAGGCGCGATCGGTGCGTCTTACTTCGATTTCGTTGCTCCTGAACATCGCGCGCGGTATGTCGAGTTCAACAGAAACATTTGCTCGGGAAGGGATGGCGTCCTGGAGTTCGACTTAATCTCGCCACACTGCGAGCGAAGGCACCTCGAAACCCATGCCGCGCCGATGCACGACAGCGACGGCGCGATCGTGCAATTGGGCGTCACACGTGACATCACCGCACGCAAGCAGGCGCAGGAGCAATTGCGCAAGAGCGCGGCGTTGATGGCCAAAGTGGAGCAGCTCACATTGAGCGGAAGCTTTAGCTGGCGCCCAGAGACTGGTTCATTCACCTGGTCGGAACATCTCTATCGAATCTTCGGCCTCGAGCCAGGGGTGACAATCACGCTGGACACGATCGCCGCGCGAGTCCACCCTGGCGATCTTCATCTGCTGCATGAAATGATCGAGCGGGCGCAGGATGGCCAGCACCTGGAATTCGAGCACCGCCTGCTGCTGTCCGACGGCTCAGTCAGATATGTGCGCATACAGGCCCACGCCACGCGTAACGCGCAGGGCCGGCTGGACTACATCGGCGCCGTACATGATGTCACCGAACGCCGCGAGTCCGAAGAAGCGCTCTATGGCCTGCGCGCCGAATTGGCGCACGCAAGCCGGGTCAACAGCCTGGGAGCGCTGACCGCCTCGATTGCGCACGAGATCAACCAGCCGCTGGCCGGCATCATGACCAACGCCAACACAGGCTTGCGCATGCTGAGCGCACAGCCACCGAATGTCGAGGGCGCGCTCGGCACCGTGAAGCGCACGATCCGGGACGGACAGCGTGCCTCGGAGATGATGACACGTCTGCGCGCGCTATTCAGCAAGAGGGCGGTAACAGCGGATGCCGTCGATCTGGTCGAAGCCGCAAACGACGTCATCGAACTGCTGCGCGCAGAGCTTCGCAAGAAGCGGATCGTGCTACGACTGGAGACGGCCGACAACCTGCCGACGGCCATAGGCGACAGGGTCCAGCTCCAGCAGGTGGTGCTGAACCTTCTTCTCAACGCCATGGAGGCGATGAATGGCATCGATGACCGCTCACGGCAGATGCTGGTCAAAATAGAGCGCGACGATGGTGACCACGTACGACTCGCTGTGACTGATTCCGGCGAGGGCATCGCCCCGCAGCATGCGGACAGGCTCTTCGACGCGTTTTTTACGACCAAGAGGGAAGGATTGGGCATCGGGCTGTCCGTAAGCCGCTGCATCATCGAGCGCCACGGTGGTCGCTTGTGGGCCACCTCGAACGAGCGTTTTGGTGCCACCTTTTCATTCTCGATCCCGTGTCGAGCCGAACGCATGGCGGCCGCGGACGGTTCTGCAGACAAGGGCCTGCAGCTGCGCTCGGACATACAGCAGATCGTGAGCGACCCGTGATGATCGAACGCTCGCTTATCGCGGTGGTCGACGACGACGAGTCGGTACGCGAATCTCTACCTGACCTGTTGGGCGAGTTCGGCTTCGCGTCGCGCGCCTTTTCTTCGGCGGAGGCGTTCCTGGCCTCCAGCTGTGTTGGCGAGGCGCGCTGCCTGATCCTCGATATGTGCATGCCCGGTATGTCCGGCTGGGACCTGCAGCGCAAACTGCAGCAGCGCCGCCAAACCGTTCCGATCATCTTCATCACGGCGCATGGCGATGAAGCCCTCCGCCTACGCGTGTTAGAAAAGGGCGCCGTTGAATGTCTCTTCAAGCCATTCAGCGATACCTCTCTACTCGGGGCGATCCGGGCCGCGCTCTACGCCAAATAATTCATCCAGGTGCCTTAGAATGGAGTTCTCAATGACACCAGCATATGTAGTCGAACGTGAATCGGAACTCTCGCTGGCGCAAGCCATGCCGGTCGTCTTCGTCGTCGACGACGATGTCTCGGTACGTGAGGCGCTCGAAGCCATGATCCACTTTGCAGGTCTCAGGGCAGAGACGTACGCCTGCGCACGGGACTTTCTCGAACGTCCACGCGTCCGGGCCCCGAGTTGCCTGGTGCTGGACGTCATGCTTCCCGATCTCAGCGGCCTCGACCTTCAGAATCTCATTGCCGCCGAGCGTACCCACACACCGATCATCTTCATCACTGGCTACGGCGACGTGCCTATGACAGTGCAGGCCATGAAAGCTGGAGCGCTTGAATTTTTCACCAAACCCTTTGACGACCAGGTCATGCTCGATGCTATCCGGCACGCCATCGGGCGCAGCCGCGTGGCATTGAGCGAGGAAGCCGAGATGCAGTCGATCCGGGATCGCCACGCCTCACTCAGTGGGCGCGAGCGCGAGGTCATGGCGTTGGTCGTGACCGGGCTCCTTAACAAGCAGGTGGGAGGCGAGATGGGCATCGCCGAGATCACTGTCAAGATGCACCGCAGGCAGGTCATGCGAAAGATGAACGCACGCTCGCTCGCCGAACTGATCAGCATGGCGCGAAGACTTCATCATGACCGCGCGCCCAACGCCGCGCTGCAAAAAGTCGCGTAAAGCGGTCGGCATATCGCCGGAAGACTACGCGAGCGACCTGACCATGCATCAGGAAGCCGTGTGCGCGCCAGCTCCCGCTGCTCCCGATCGGCTAGCGACGAATCGAGCATCGATCCGGGGGTGTCTAGCACTGATGCTGCGCCGCGTTCGTATGAGCGATTGCACGTAAGCGCCTTGCGTCTGACCCACAAAGGGTCGACGCTGGCCGCCTGGCGCTCTGATTTGGCCGATACAATGCGGCTCACAAGCTCATGTTTGGTCGTTGGTCGTGCGTTTTCTTACGCTCAAGTGAACGCCAACACTGTCTCCCGCCAACGACGCGATGGCGAATGATGCAACGCACGCTGCTTTGGCAATGCACTCAATCGTCGAGAAGATTGCGATGGCAACGTAGCGCGTGTACTCAAGGGGTAGCGCTGGTGCCAAGGCGAATACGCTCACTCCACAGATGAACGTAAAGAACTGACGGGCAAAGCGCAGGTTGGCTACGGCAGCCGTGCCAGTGAGGCCGAGCAGTACCTCCGACGCCACCAAGGCAAGCAGCGCGGTTGGATCAAGCGCGCCACCAAGCTCCAAAGGTGTCTCAATCACTGCCCAGACGCATACCGCGATGACAGATGCGCTGAAAAGCAGGTCCCATTTTTTCGCTAACTCGACGGGTTCTTTGGGAATACGTTCGGATAAGACGTCCTTGTAGTCCATCGGGTCGATCATGTTGGTTGCTTTCTTGGGATGCACGAGAAATCCTCCTCTGAGCGGGACACGTGTCCTCATGGCGCACCCGCCATGAAGAAAAGTCACGTTCAATGCACTAAGCGGGCGTTGCGGTTAAAGGTTGATAGTTCTGCTGCCACGGCTCTAGCGGCACCTTACGGTTTATACATATCGCGTGCATTTACGAAGAATCTTTCGCCGACTAGGGGATGTCATGCGTGGACGTGCGGCAGACCTGCGTTTGGAGCGTCGGCCTGTGAACGAATTTAGGCCATGCCCTATGTGGCCGCAATGACACTTTGGGTGAGGTGTGAATAGAGATTCACTCGTGTCGATGCGGCGATGTTCCCACACCATTGTGCATTTGAGTTGTGCGCCACCTTGCGCTTAAGCTTTTCTCCATCGAATGAAGTTCCTCTTCCTTCAACCCTTTCCCTGCCGCTTTCAGAGCGGCCATAGAGCAAGGTGCCTGTATGAGAGAAATCTGCCGGAAAGTTCTTCGTCCCGCTGCAATAATCGCAGGGCTGTCAAGCCTCGGTGGCTGCAGCTGGGTCCTGTTCAACACGAAGGGCAGTGTCGGCCTTCAGGAGCGCGACCTCATCATCCTATGCATCGCGTTGATGCTGATTGTGGTCTTGCCGGCCATCGTGCTGACCTTTGTCTTTGCGGGGCAGTACCGGTCGTCGAATCACAACGCCACGTATATGCCCGAGTGGGCACATTCAACGCGGATCGAAGCGGTGGTGTGGGGTATCCCGATCCTGATCATCGTCACACTGGCAATCATCGTGTGGAAATCGACACACGAGCTGGATCCGTACCGGTCGCTCGACGTGCCCGGCCAGCCCATCAACGTCGATGTCATCGCAACCGACTGGAAGTGGATCTTCATCTATCCAGAGCTGGGAATCGCCACGATCAATCAACTGGTATTTCCGGCACATCGCGAGGTGACGTTCAGCATCACCTCCAACTCAACAATGGGGACCTTCTTCATTCCCCAGCTCGGCGGCCAGATTTATGCGATGGCAGGCATGCGGACCCAGCTGCACCTCATGGCAAACGAGGAGGGGAAATTTCGTGGCATGTCGGGCAATTTCAATGGACCCGGTTTCTCCGACATGAAGTTCATCGCGACCGCCACCAGCGAGGCTGACTTCCAGCACTGGGTGAAGCAGGTCCAGACATCGCCTAACAGGCTCGATTTCAACACCTTCCAGAAAGTGGCAAGGCCCAGCCAGGGTACTGCGATCGTCCAGTTCTCGCAGGTTCAGCCGGGCCTTTTCAAGGCGGTGATCGACCAATATGTTGGCCCGGGAGCGGACGCCGCGGCGCAAGCTGCTCTCGACGTCAGCGCTTCGTCGAAAAGAGAGGAGTAACACATCCATGTTCGGCAAATTGACATGGGCGGACGTGCCGCTGCACGAGCCCATCATCGCGGTCACCCTGGCGGGCATCGTGCTCGGGGGCGTGGCTGTTCTGGGCGCGATCACCTACTTCAGAAAATGGACGGTGCTCTGGAACGACTGGATCACCTCGGTCGACCACAAGCGTATTGGCATCATGTACATCTTCGTGGCGATCGTGATGCTGATCCGCGGCTTCGCCGACGCCATCATGATGCGGACGCAGCTTGCGCTCGCCGGTCCCGGGCACCTGGGCTACCTGCCGCCGCATCACTATGACCAGATCTTCACGGCGCACGGCGTGATCATGATCTTCTTCGCCGCGACGCCGTTCGTCGTGGGCCTGATGAACATCGTCGTGCCGCTTCAGATCGGGGCTCGCGACATGGCGTACCCATACCTGAACGCCTTCAGCTTCTGGCTGTTCGTCGTGGGTGTCGTGCTCGTCATGCTGTCGCTCGGCGTCGGCGAATTCGCGCAGACAGGCTGGGTCGCTTATCCACCATTGTCGGACATAAAGTTCAGTCCCGGAGTGGGGGTGGACTACTACATATGGTCGCTGCAGGCATCGGGTCTCGGAACGCTGTTGACGGGCGTTAACCTCTTCGTGACCATTCTCCGGATGCGCGCGCCGGGCATGACGCTGATGAAGATGCCGATCTTCACGTGGACGGTGTTCGTCACGAGCGTGATCATCATTGCCGCCTTCCCGATCCTGACCGTTGCGCTCGCTGCGCTGGCGCTTGATCGCTACCTGGGCTTCCATTTTTATACGAACGAGTTCGGCGGTAATCCGACGATGTACGTGAACCTCGTATGGGCGTGGGGGCACCCAGAGGTGTACATCCTCGTTCTCCCGTCATTCGGAATCTTTTCCGAGGTTACCTCGACGTTCGCCCGAAAGAAGCTGTTCGGCTACAAGTCGATGGTGGGCGCGACGCTGGCAATCGGTATCCTGTCGTTCCTCGTCTGGCTGCACCACTTCTTCACGATGGGTTCCGGCGCGGACGTCAACAGCTTCTTCGGCATTATGACGATGATCATCGCGGTTCCAACCGGTGTGAAGATCTTCACGTGGTTGTTCACGATATACCGCGGGCGCGTCGAGTTCACGACGCCTATGCTCTGGACGCTGGCGTTCCTCGTGACGTTCACGATTGGCGGCATGACCGGCGTTTTGCTCGCCATTCCGGGGGCTGACTTCCTGCTTCACAACAGCCTGTTTCTCGTCGCCCACTTCCACAATACGGTCATCGCAGGCGGGTTGTTTGGCTATTTCGCCGGCTTGAACTACTGGTTCCCAAAGGTCTTCGGCTTCAAGCTTAACGAGCGTCTCGGCAAATACTCGTTCTGGTGCTGGGTGATTGGCTTCTATCTCGCGTTCATGCCGCTTTACATGCTCGGCTTCATGGGCATGACCCGGCGCCTGAATCACTATGACAACCCCGCCTGGACGCCGTATCTCCAGGTCGCGTGGGTGGGCGCGGTCTTCATCCTTGCGGGGATTGGACTCCTCATCGCGCAGATTCTCGTCAGTATCCGCGAGCGCAAGCAGAATCTCGACGTCACAGGCGATCCATGGAATGCACGCACGCTGGAGTGGTCGACGTCGTCGCCGCCGCCGTTCTACAACTTCGCCGTGGTTCCGTGCGTGGATGCCGTCGACGCATTCTACGTGGCGAAGAAACGCGGACTGCCGCCGCGCCCGAAGAAGTACGAGCCGATTCATATGCCGCGCAGCACCGGTGTGCCGTTCATCCTCGGTGTATTCATCCTGCTGCTGTGCTTCGCGCTGATCTGGCACATCTGGTGGCTGGTGGGGGCCAGCTTCGTTGCCACAATCGCGACGGTGATCGTCCGCTCTTATAACGACGATATCGACTATTACGTTCCGGCCGACGAAATCGCACGGATCGAGAAAGCACCCGTTGCTCTCATGAAACGAGATCTGAACCATGTCTACGCAAACACTAATTGAAACAATCGAGACTGAGGATGAGCATGCGCGTGATGGCCACGACACGGGCTCGCGCAAGGTGCTGGGCATGTGGATCTACCTGATGTCCGACTGCATCCTGTTCGGTTCACTGTTCGCGTCGTACGCCGTATTGAGCGGCGCATTTGCAGGTGGCCCCGGCCCGAAGGGCATCTTCGAGCTGCCGTACGTGCTGGCCGAGACGTTCGTGTTGCTGCTCTCCAGCATCACCTGCGGCTACGCGATGCTTGCCGTGCACCGCCGCGATCAGGACACCGTGCTCCGATGGCTGACCCTGACCTTCATTCTGGGCGCCGTCTTCATCGGCATGGAAATACACGAGTTCCATCACCTGATCTCGCTCGGCTTCGGACCGCAGCGCAGCGGGTTCCTGTCTGGCTTCTTCGCGCTCGTCGGCACGCACGGTCTGCATGTCGGGTCCGGCCTGCTCTGGATGGCGGTGCTCCTGCATCAGGTGGCGATCAAAGGACTGACACCCACCAATGTGACACGCCTCTCGTGCCTGAGCCTTTTCTGGCACTTTCTGGATCTGGTCTGGATCTGCGTGTTCACGATTGTCTATCTCATCGGAGCATTCTGACCATGGCAAGCGATGCGACTACCCGCGCCGGCCACGCCCACGGCAGCGCGAATTCCTACAACACGGGCTTCATCCTCTCGATCGTCCTCACGGCCATCCCGTTCGCGCTGGTGATGCATCCGATGCTGCCGCGTGCGACGACGCTTCTCGTGGCGGTGATATTCGCGGTCTTGCAACTCGTGGCGCACCTCGTGTACTTCCTGCACATGAGTCGTTCCTCGGAGGGCGGCTGGAACCTGATCAGCTTCGTGTTCACGCTGGTGATCCAGTTCATCGTCGTGGCGCTCTCGGTCTGGGTCATCTGGAGCACGCACTTCAACATGATGATCCACTGATGCGCCGCGCACATCCGACGAAGAACACCCCCCGGACCATGTATCGACCTTACCTGCAACTGACGAAGCCCGGCATCGTGATCGGCAATCTTATCGCCGTCACGGGCGGTTTTCTGCTGGGTTCGTACGACAGCATCGACTGGCTCCGGGGCGCTCTGGTGGCCGTCGGTGTCATGCTGGTCGTCGCGTCCGGGTGTGTGGTCAACAACGTGATCGACCGGGATATCGATGGCCTGATGGCCCGGACACGCAATCGCCCAATGGTGACCGGCAGCGTATCAGTGCCGTCCGCCTTGCTGTATGGCGTCGTGCTCGTCCTCGCGGGCATGAACGTGCTCTACGCGGGCACGCGGTGCGTCCTGCCCCTCGCGCTGATACTCGTCGGCTACGCCGTGTATGTTGGGCTGTATAGCCTGTACATGAAGCGCAATTCGATTTACGGGACGCTAGTCGGCAGCATTGCCGGTGCGATGCCGCCAGTGGCCGGATACTGTGCGGCGAGCACCAGGTTCGACGCCGCCGCCGTCACATTGCTAGTCATGTTCAGTCTCTGGCAGATACCGCATTCGTATGCGATTGCGATCTTCCGGGCCCAGGATTATCGCGCGGCTTCGATTCCCGTTTTTCCGCTTGTCCGAGGCTTTGCGGCGGCGAAGCGCCACATGTTGGCCTACATTGTCGCCTTTACGGCGGCCACCCTGACGCTCGGCTTCCTCGGCTATGCCGGCAAGATCTATATGCTCGCCGCGCTCGCCGCGGGGTTGTACTGGTTCGGGCTCGGCGTCGCGGGATGCACCGCGGCAAACGAGGGCAGATGGGCACGCAAGATCTTCTTTGCGTCGATCATCATCGTCAGCGTATTGAGCGCCGCGATGTCGGTGGATGGCTCCGCGCCCCAACCGGCAACCCATCTCGCGCTGATTGCGAGGGGTTTCGGCGGGTAGCGCGGCGAGCTTGCTGTACGCGAGCAACTGCGGGTTCGGCAGTGGCATTGATGGGTCGCTCGTGCTTACTGGTGTGCAGACGAACGCATTCGGCGTCCGGCATTTTCCTGGAGCAGAAGTCTCAGGTCGTTCGCACTGTCCTCGGCAGGTTCCTCATATTGCAGCGCGAAGCGCACCACACCCTTCGCGTCGATTACGTAATCGGGTCCGATAAACGTCGGGTCGAAGGCTGCGGTGTAGGCCTTCAGAATCGACGGCGTGTCGCGCTCAGGATCGATCGAGATAAAGAGTACCTTCGGCCCCTTACCCTGATCTCCGAGCGACCGTTTGATCTGTGCAGCGCGAGCCAGGGTCGTTGGGCACACGTCTGGACACCGCGTGTATCCGAAGAGAAGCAAGACCACATTGCCCCGGAAGTCCTCCAGCGTTCGCGGATTGCCGCTGGTATCGCGCAGATGGGACGTCCCCGGCAGCTTCATCGAGGACAGGTCGACACCGTGCAGCTTCGATCAGATTCTTTTGCCGCACGCCGCCACGGCGAGCAGGAGCGCAGCACCGAGCAGACGGCGGCGACGTGATGACGGAGCACTTTGGAACGGGCGGCGCTTCATGGTCTCGTACATGCTGAAATTCCATGAGGAGGAGGCAGGGGCGAAGCTGGTCGCGTGCGGAGCACAGCGTGTCGTTAGCGCGACCAACGATACACCTCTATGCGTGCTGGCCGCGGGCGGCATTCCACGGGCAATAGCAGCCGACGGCGACCATCGGAGCAGGTTCGACATGTGCACCTGCGACCAGCTTGTCGAGAATCGGCTCCACGAAACTGTTGTTCGAACTACAGACAAGACCCGCGCGATAGGGTCCCGCGTAGGCGAGCTTGCCATCCGCAGCCCAAATGGCGATAGCGGGACTGGCCGGTATGCGCTCCATTCCTTCGATTCCCGGTAAAGGCTTGAGCTTGCCTCGCAGGAAGGCCGGTAATTGTCCGTGGGTACCGGGCTTGCGCACGCTGTAGAAGTCGATATCCGCGCCTCTGAACATCGTGATCAGATAGTTCAAGTGGGCGTCGGTGTTCTCGTTACAGCTTGCGCAGTCGGGGTCCCAGAAATGCACGACACGAATGCGTCCGGTATTGCCTGCCAGGTCCGGCGGCAGACGCAGGTCGGAGTCTAGGAAGAGAACAGCCTGATTCGAGTAACTGGTCACTCCACCAACGCCGAAGTATCGCCACAGTGCTACGCCGGTCCCGACCAGAATGCATACAGCTGCACAGAGAAACAGGATGACCGGGCGGCGACGCAGCAGGGGAACGGTTGATCGAGGGAGTTCCCCGGTATTGGCTGGAAACATGTGTGGCAGGCGAGGTATCGAGTCTTGTGATCAGCGGCGGAACCGACCATAGACGGTGTGACCGAAGATTCGGTTGCCGCTCGCAAAGTGCAATAGGGTCGTGCGGCTGGTCGAACAAATATTTCCTAAAGGTCACGATCCCGAGGCTGGCGAACGAGGTCGATAGCCTCCCTCAATGTCATGGCGGTTACACCATTCTTCTGCGTTTTGATGCGAGGCAGTGTTATGTAGGTGCGGGATATCTCACGGTAATACTCGTCATGGGCCTGCTCACATAACCAGTTGAGTCGTTCGCTGTCCGCATTGCTGGTATGGGCCTCGGCCAGGTGCCTGCGAAGCAGCTCGATCTCGTTGGCGACTTGTCGAAGGGTATCGGCCACCTCACCCGTCATCAATTCCGCCTGTTTCCTTATCTGTTCAAGATCAACGCACATGATCAGGTATTGTAAGTAATGCAATAACGTCGCCGAACAACGTCCTCTTCTCACGCGGAATGAGGCCCTTAACGTAGTCTCTCGCATCGAACGAGCCAGCTGCTTTGATGAAGTCCACAACAAGGCTTCCGTCTACGAATGAATTTAAAGTAAGCCCCGCGCAGTCGCAATAGTACTTTGGGTTACATATGAGATGGCACCTGGTGCCACCCGTACGAAGGTTTAGCTAGTCCATTGTGCATTGGAGTGGTGCACCTCCTGCACGTAGAGTTTCGGTCATGTCTCGCTGTCCACTGACGGCATCGGATGTGTGACTTCCGCGGTCATGCTGGTCCGGATTGGCCTGTTGTTCCCGGCGATGTTCGGCGAGAACCTGTACCCTCGCGATTTCCGCGGCGGGGTGAACGGCAGGATCCACGCGGGAGGGTACGCGAACCAGTCAAGCGGTTTGAGCGGCGCGAATATCGGCATTGCCGGGCACATCTCCCGGAAAGCGACGAGATCAGTTTGCAGGCGAGGTCACATGCATGTGCACGGTCGCGGGGTCGAGATTACCTGGGTCGCTCGCGAGGTGAAAATACAGCAACGCAGTAAGGATAGCGATGCACATTGCGATTCCCGAATACTTCGCATCGACGCTGTTGATCGCGCGGATCAGAGCACGCCGCCGGCGCGCGGTAGTGTGAAGGCCCGCAGTCATAGGCTTGCTGGCGCAGCGGCGCGCCACGACGCATTGGGCGTATGGGCGCGCAATGCAGGAACGTTTTCCGGATATCCACGTCGAGGAAGACCAGATCTACATTGTCGATGGTCCGATCTGGACGTCCGCGGGCATGACGGCTGGCCTTGACCTGGCACTCGCGATGGTGGAAACGGATCTGGGTGCTGAAACGGCCCGTTCAGTCGCGCACAGGCTTGTCATGCCTCAGCGGCGGGCGGGCGGCCAGTCGCAGCATTCCGAAATGCTGAACCTCGCCCCGAAATCCGATCGGATCCAGAATGCCCTGAACTATGCGCGCCAGAATCTGAGGCGTTCGCTGACGGTAGAGGACTTGGCCAAAATCGCTCACCTGAGTCCGCGCCAGTTCAGCCGTGTGTTTACGCTCGAAACGGGAGCGTCTCCGGCCAAGGCTATTGAAAGACTTCGACTGGAGGTAGCGCGGCTGATGATCGAACAGAGCCGGCATCCGCTTGATGTTATCGCGAGAGAGGCCGGTTTTCGCGACTACGAGCATATGCGGGACGCTTTCATGCGCGGGGTTGGCCGTCCGCCCCAGGCAGTCCGGCGCCACAAACGCATGGGTGTCCGAGGGATTCTGCGGACTGACCCGGTCGATGCAACACCATAGAGGCTGGCGGGGGCAGCGTTTGCAGCTGACGGTCGGCTACAGGCAGAACAATTCGTCAATAGACATTTCTTTTCAGCTACCAGCCTTCACGGCTCCCCAAAAGCTACCGCAAATTCATCCGAATAAATCTCCGCGAGTGCAACGCGCAGCGCCGCCGCTCGTTCCTCGCCATAGATCTCTTCAAAGCGACGCTGCGCTTTTCGCCAAAGGCGATTGGCCTCAGCAAGCTTCGCACGGTCGGCGGCTGTCAAATCGACGCGCCGGCTTCTGCCATCGTCCTCGTCGGGCCGCAGCGCGAGATACCCGTCGCGTTCGAGCGGCTTGACGTTCCGTGCAAGCGCCGATCGGTCAAGCACCATTGAGTAGGCGAGTTCGGTCATGGTTGGGCGAAGACTCCATGGAAGACCTTAGTAGACGTCGCAAATTCTTGCAGGCCGGGATCCTCGGTTCTATGGGTTTCATCTTGGGTTCCGCCGGCATACCGAAGGTTTCAGTTGGTGGCGAATCCGGCATACAGCAACCATTGCTCGATGAGGCTATTGCTGCCCACGGCGGATTGGACAGATGGCGAGAATTGACGCAGTTTTCGGTACGCATGTCGCTTTATGGACAACTGTTTGATCGAAAGGGTCATGGCGGTGGTGAACTCGCACATCTTGTCTGCGAGGGAACCACCCGCGAACAGTATTTTCGAATGACGGGCTTCCGAGAACCCGACCTACGCCTGACGTACAGGCCTGACCGCGTAGCTTTGGAGCGGACAGACGGGACGTTGTTACAGGCGCGCATCAATCCGAGTGACGCATTTGCAGGTCACACCGCCATGTCCCAGTGGGATGATCTGCATCTCGCGTATTTCTGCGGATACGCCAATTGGAACTACTTCGTCGTTCCCTTCGTGTTTGCAGATCCGGGTTTCGAATGCGTGGAGGACGATATCTGGCAGGAAAATGGCGAAACATGGCGTCGACTCCCCGTCATGTACCCGTCCGAATTTGTGACTCATACACCTGTGCAGACCTTCTACTTCGACGGTAAAGGCCATTTGCGACGACTGGACTATGGCCCGACTCTGGCGGGCCCGGGGCACGTCGCCCATTACTGCGATGAGCACAAGATCTTCAACGGCATCGTGATGCCCACGAAGCGCCGCGCTTACCGACTTGAGGCCGACGGCAACGTCGTCAAATCGCTCTTATTGGTAGGTCTTGATATTTCGTCGGCCGAGTTTTCATGATCCGTGAGTAGCGTTCGTCTGCCCCGTGGCGATGATGTGCATCTGCGCGGCTGCCGTGAGTTGAGGACGGGGAAGACGTCAAATCATGCCAACTTGTGATGGATTGCCTCGATACAGCGATGTAGCCACTGCATCAGTCCATTCTCTGCCATGTGGACCTCTGGAGACACCTGCATCAGGGCTTGTCCTTTTCGTTCGCGTGCCTCGAGCTTTGCAGCGAAAGCGTGTGCGACATCGGCATGTTGTTTAAGGAGATTCATCACGGCGTGGTCTGGTAATTCATAGACGATTACATAGGTCCGTGCGACGAACGTAACCATTGAAGCAATACCCGCGATTGGTCCGCTCTCGCCGAAGTATTCTCGAGGACCAAGACGGACGATGTCGTAGTGGCCACCAGAGTCTTGCGTTGCGGATGCCGCGACGACTCCATACCCGACAATTGAAATGGATTGTGAGCACGTTCCGGCGCCAAGCAGCACTTGTCCGGGTGCGCATTCGCGACGAACCAGAGATTTTGCTAGTTGAATCCGTTGGTCTTTAGAAAGCATCCCGAATATACCGATAGCTTCAACTAGTCGATATGCGAGTGTTCCGCCTGGGATGTCGGCGAATTCGTTCCCATGTTCCAGTGGAACGGTAAACGACTCCAGATGGCGATGAGCTGCGTCATAGAATTTGTTCAGCACCTCTACTTCTGATCGTTCACCCGTTCTGGAAAAGGTGATGCCGTACATGGCTGTTCTTCGACCGATGGAGGTCGTAGCCACGCTCGGCTTAGGATCTTTGGAGATGCCAACACAGGTTTGCAGGGCGAGTTCGAGGGCATGAACAACTTCAGACGGTCGAAGCTGCGTCGTGGTCTCAAACTTGGCGACTGTTGCGTGAGGACCGAGAGGGAAGCTGCGGTTTACGATTCGCGATTTGGCGATGACACTGTTTGGCACGACGACCATGTCGCGGTTTGCTTTGGCTATGTGGGTCGCGCGCCAGGTAACTTCAACAACTTCCCCGTCCGCTACCTCATCCAACGTTACGGAATCTCCGACACGATAGGGAGACGTAGCGTTAATCAACAAGCCGGAAAAAAGGTCTGAAAGGGTGCTTTGGAGCGCGAGGCCAAGGATGATGGCTAAAGCGCCAGAGGTGGCCAGGACCCCCTTGAGCGGGATGTCGAATACATCGGCGACAATTGCGATCACTGCTCCAAGATAGAGCAGGGCTGCGATTACGTCCAGCGTGAACCGGTTCTGACGCAGTCGATAGCCAACAACGTAGTAGGCTCGCACTACGGCCATAGTCGTCGCGGCTGCTAACAGCCACCATCCCGTTTCAAGGACTCCGTGAAGAAAGTGAACGGATGGGTCCGAAAATCGATGCGCGGCTTGGGTGGGGACGATGCCATATCGAAGCATCGACACTGTCAGAAGCACGAATAGGGCGCATTTTAGTGCCGCATGCAGGACGGGCTGCCGTCGGCCAGGCGACCAAAGCAGGACCAGTACATTTATCACGGCTGCCCCGCATGGATAGAGTATCTGGTTCAATGGCTCGTTCACGGTAGTGGGCTCTGACTCAATTGCGATGGGCGTTACCACTCGCTACGGCGGAAATGGCTCGTATGGGCCGACGCCAATGAGCGGAATATCGGAGCCCGTATTTCGCATCGCAGGTTTCATCCCCGTAAATCCGAAGCCGAGAGATTCACCGTTGGTTCCGGCGGCCTGCAATTGCTCTCGCTTTATCTACGCCAGCGCTCAAAGATGTTGCTCTTGACGAAACCTTAGGTTGCAAGCGGGCGCGATGCAATAGCACGATGGTGTTAGCAACACCATATCGAATGGAATGAGTGTCGTGTAACACCTAATCCAAAGTGTAATTGTGACTGTCCTCGGCATACCCTAAACTGTGTTCGAAGGCCGGCGCTCAAAATGAGGCACATGCATGGTCTTCCCGCTATGTCGAGGGATTTTTCCCATGTTCGGGCGTTAACTGTGTATATGCATCGACATGTATTTCCATGTCATTGAAGGTGCAGATGCAGGTGCAGGTGCACATTGGCGCTCGAAGCTTGTTCAGCAACGAGGACCGGCACCCGAACGTGTTTCGGATTACAGAGACGTGCAATGTCTCGGTCAAGCGCAACGTCATATGCTGACTGGCCAGGCAGTCGAGCCGTCGTGCGGCCCTCGTGGTCATCCAGATGTCCGTGGGTTCCGCGGTCGACGAATGGGTGATTCGGTGCAATGCGTTAGGCAAAAGACGACCCGGTGAAAGCGTTTAACGATTGAATCCGAATGTCCGTTGAACATTGAGAAGCGTCCTGCTGTGGGACTAAGGATCTGACTCGGAGCTGGACGACGACAGTTATTTTGACTAGATGGAGGGTACTTACTGTGGCTACGAAGAATGGCGGTACGCTATATGTCCTGCAGGCACGTCCACCAGCGATCATCGCTCTGTTGCCGGACGGTTCACACGAGGTCGTTATCGCGAATCTCACGCGCACGCCCGACGGCATCAAGGTCGATGCTGAAAACCGGGTGGTGTACTGGACTAACATGGGAACCGGCATCCATCTGGTCGACAGCGATCCGGCTTCCGGCGCAGTTCCCCCCAATGACGGAACTATCGAAAGCGCGAAGCTCGATGGAAGGGAGCATCGTGTACTGGTGCCTTCCGGCCTGGCCGGGACGCCTAAGGAACTGGCGCTGGACAAGGAGGGCGGTCATCTCTATTGGTGCGATCGCGAAGGCATGCGGGTCATGCGCGCGCGGCTGGACGGTACTGAGGTGACGGAACTCGTCCGCACCGGGAGTTTCCCGGAACATACGGGCGATGCGACCCGCCATTGTGTAGGCATCGCATTGGATACGGCAAACGGCCATGTCTATTGGACTCAAAAGGGATCGCCGGATGCCGGAGAGGGCCGCATCTTCAGGGCTGGCATTGAGCTGCCGCCCGGTGCGACACCCGATCAGCGCCCGGATGTCGAATGTTTGCTGGCCGATCTGCCCGAGCCGATCGATCTCGATATCGATCACCGCGATGGCGTACTGTACTGGACTGACCGTGGCGACGATACGCATGACGGAAATACACTAAATCGCGCAAAAATCACGGCGTCCGGACTGGTTGATCACCAGGTGCTCGCCCGCGCGCTGGAGGAAGGCATTGGTGTGTCTCTGGATCCACTGGGCCGCCGCGCATTTGTGACCGATCTGGGGGGCAACGTCCGCGAGCTGAACATCGATACGAAGCAAGAGTCGCGATTCACTACAGTTGCTCATCTGGGTGTGCTGACTGGTATCGATTACGCCGACATCTAAGTCCGATCCCGTGGGGCTGCACGTGCAGATGGCTGAAACTGTTTGGCGCAGTGTTGCCGGGAGTTGCACCGGGCCTACGAGATGTGAAGGTGTGCGTCCCGTGGCGGACCTCAGGCTGGGGACTTTCACGAAGTTGCATTCGAGTAACTCAATGGGCGTCGAGTGAAAAGCGTGCGCGCGGAACATTCGAGCCGTCACAGTCAATTTGGGAGATGCTGATGTCTATGTTGAACAGGAGTCTCATCGGAAGAGTTGCACTGGTTACCGGCGCCGCAAGCGGCATCGGCAAACAGATCGCGTTGACGCTCTCGGCTGCGGGCGCGGCGGTTGCGATCGCCGATTTGAATCAGGGCGGGGCGAACGCCGTGGCCGAGGAAATCAAACAGGCTGGCGGCAAAAGCATTGGTGTGGCGATGGACGTCACGAAGGAAGATGCCGTCAACCAGGGATTCGACACGGTGGCTGCGGAATTGGGCGCAGTCGACATCCTGATTTCAAACGCCGGCATCCAGATTGTCAATCCGATCGAAAACTATGCATTTTCCGACTGGAAAAATATGCAGGCGATTCACGTCGACGGTGCGTTCCTGACTACCAAGGCCGCATTGAAGCACATGTACAAGGACGACCGCGGCGGTGTCGTGATCTACATGGGGTCCGTGCACTCGCATGAAGCTTCGCCGCTGAAATCCGCTTATGTGACCGCCAAGCACGCGTTGCTCGGCCTCGCGCGCGTTCTTGCGAAGGAAGGGGCGAAACATAACGTACGCTCCCATGTGGTTTGCCCGGGGTTCGTGCGCACGCCGCTCGTCGACAAGCAGATTCCCGAGCAGGCCAAAGAACTCGGCATCAGTAAGGAAGAAGTGGTCAAACGCGTGATGCTCGGCAACACCGTAGACGGCATGTTCACCACGGTAGACGACGTCGCACAGACGGTGCTGTTCCTGTCCGCGTTCTCGAGCGCAGCTTTGACCGGCCAATCGTTCATCGTAAGCCATGGCTGGTATATGCAGTAAGCCCGCAAGGAGAGGCGTCATGGTGCAAAGCAACGTCAGGCGGGTCGGCGTCGGCGCCCCCGGAAATGGGGTGGGTGAGCGTGCCCAAGCGTCGGTGGACGTTCGCGCCAGTCCGCGTATCGAGTTGCCCCAGTACGAGACGATCGCGCTGATGTTACAGGGCGGGGGCGCGCTGGGGGCCTATCAGGCAGGCGTCTATCAGGGCCTTGAAGAAGCAGGTATTCGCCCGAACTGGCTGGCCGGCATTTCGATTGGTGCGTTGAACGCGGCGATTATCGCCGGCAATGCGCCCGAGCACCGGGTGGCACGGCTCTCAGAATTCTGGGAGACGATCTGCCAGCCTGCGTTCGGAATGCCCATACCGGCCGCGATCGAGGACACGTTGTTCAACGTGCATGACGGTGTGCGTAAGAGCTTTACGGCATTTCAGGCTGCGAGCGCGATTGTCAATGGCCAAAAGGGATTTTTCGTACCCAGGTTTCCGCCGCCCGCTTTCCACTCAACCGGGAATCCGCAAACGGCAAGCTTTTACGACACGAGGCCGCTCAAGGCCACGCTCGAGCGGTTCTGCGACTTTGACCGAATCAATTCGGCGGAGGTACGGGTTTCGGTGGGCGCCGTGAACGCCCGCACAGGAAACTTCGCCTATTTCGACAATACCCGCATACCGTTGCGTGCCGAGCATTTCATCGCGTCCGGTGCTTTACCGCCGGGCTTCGCGGCTGTGGAGATCGAGAACGAGTATTACTGGGACGGCGGCCTTATGTCGAATACTCCGCTATTCGAGGTTATGCAAGCGACGCCACGTCGCGACACGCTCGCTTTTCAGGTTGATCTGTGGAGCGCGACCGGGCCGGTGCCGAGCGATCTAAGCGAAGTCATGGGACGCGTCAAAGATGTCCAGTACTCCAGCCGCACTCGTCTCGTGACGGACTTGCTGCAACGAACTCAACATTTTCGGCGCGTGGTGCGGGAGTTGCTCGAGAAGTTGCCCGCGGGAAGCGAAAAGGATCGCTGGTACGAACTCGCACAGGAAGTATCATGCGACAAGCGCTACAACATCATTCATTTGATCTACCGAGACAAGGAGTACGAAGGCCATTACAAGGACTATCAGTTTGGTATTTCGACAATGCGGGAACATTGGCGAACCGGATTGGCCGATACCAGGAGGACCTTGCAGAATCGGGATTGGTTGGATATGCCGATCAACGACCTCAGCTTTGTTACGCACGATATCCATCGGGACGATTGATGCATTCGTCCGGTGCAGATGCCAAGCTCTTCATGAGACAACATGCAACATGTATTACGGCGACCCGCAGGCCGTACTTACCCAGAAGATGCGGGCGATCAAGGAAGTGGTCGTCTAAATTCAGGAACTCGATCCGTTCTTTCTGAGGAGTTGGGACATTGCCTTGCCCGAAATTGTTAAGTTCGACATGCCACCCTCTGCGGTTACCCGACATATTGCCTTGCTGGAATCACATCTGACCGCATAGTTGCTCAATTGGAACATTGCACCCAAAGTGTTATTGCGGCTGCGCTGGGCTTCTCTTAACTTGCTGTGTAGGTGAAAGCCTTGCTATGAATTTCGAGGAAAGCAGCCGACTTAATCAATTCTACAGACTCGCCCAATGCGTCGCGCCGCGCCGCTGCGCCAGCAAGCCTGCTTCCACGAGCACGACTCCGCCGGTGCAGATTGCGCCTATGCGCCTCGCGCTGATGCACGCTTTACGCAGGAACGCAACTATAGTGTCAGCGGGCGGAGAACTCAGCGGATCAATAACCCCGCCGACGATCCGCGTGTCTACGTCAACGTGCCCGTGCAATGATCGTGGCGGGCGTGCGGCCGTGTCGCGAGGAGCATATACACAGATATAGGCGCACGCTGTGCCTTTATGGGACGCCGGGGACATCGCCCGGTGGATCATTTGCACGGCAGCAGGTTCACGCTGACTCGGCGGTATTGGTGAGTGGTTGATTGGCGATGCGAGGCACACCATCAACCCTTCGGGCTCTTCGTAAAATCGGGCGCACGTTTCTCGAGAAAGGCCGAGAATGCTTCCTTGGCCTCTGCTGAGCTCACCTGTGCAAAAAACGTCTGGTTTTCACTCTTCACAGCCTCCTGGAGCGGCTGAAGCACAGCCTGCTTGATGAGTCGTTTGGTAGCGAGCAACGCGCTGCCCGGTTTTGCGGCGAGCTTATGTGCTGTTGCAGTAGCGGTCTCAAGTAGATCGCCGTCGGGCAGCACGCGAGTCGCGAGGCCCAGTTCCACTGCTCGCGACGCAGTGAAAGGCTCCCCGAGCAGAAACAGGTCCGCTGCCCCTAGATGTCCTACGCGCGCTGGTATCGAAAAGCTCGACCCGAATTCCGGCACCAGCGCAAGGTTGATGAACGGCAACTGGAACTTCGCAGTTTCGCCCGCGTAGACGAAATCGCAGTGGGTCAGCATCGTGGTTCCGCCGCCGATCGCCGCGCCTTGCACGGCCGCCACGATGGGCTTTTCGAACCGGATGAGAGCCGAGATCAGGCGGCCCTGCGGAAAGTCACCCAGCCGGGGCGGATGCTTGAGAAAATCCCCGACGTCGTTGCCTGCGCAGAATGACTCGCCCACGCCGTGCCAGAGCACGACGCGGACTTCTTCGTCTTCGGCGGCCTCGTTGAAGATGTCCGCGAGATTCGTGTACATGGCTCCGGTCATGGCATTCTTCTTCTCGGGGCGATTGAAGGCGACCCGCAGGACGCTGCCGGTTCGCTCGGTGATGATGTCGCTCATGCTTGCTCCTTTCTTTCTGTGCTCGTGTGTCAGGCGGCGTGTTGCTTCATGCTCGCCACCGCGCCGCTCGCGCGCAGGCCTTCGACGTCGTTTGCATCGAAGCCCAGCTCGCGGAGGATGTCGTCGGTATGCTCGCCAAGATCGGGCGCGCGTCGCGCCGGCACTTTGTCGACGCCATGAACCCGGATCGGATTGCTGATCGTCGAGGTCAATTTTCCGCCGGCGCCCTCGAGCGGAACGATGACATCGTTGGCTCGCAGCTGCGGGTCGTCGATCACCTCTTGTGGTCCGCGCACGGCGCCGTACGTGACGTGGAGATTGCTGAATGCCTCGTGCCAGTGCGCCATCGGCTGCGCGCCGAAAACCTCGTCCAGGATGGCCGTAAGTTGCGGCATGTTCGCCGCCACCTTCGCCGGATCCGTAAACCGTGCATCAGTCAGCAGATCCGGGCGTCCGATGGCTTTCGCGACGGCCGCCAACTTGTCGTGCATCACCACCAGGACGAACCAGGTGCCGTCTGAGGCGCGGTACACGTTGAGCGCCGCATTCGCGGGATGCGTGCGATCGTGCGGTGCTGGAAACGTCGCGCCGGCCAAGGCGGCCTGGATCGCAACGCTGGCCGACCAGACGCCTGAGGCAAGGAGCGAAGTCGTGACGTAAGAGCCTTTGCCCGTGCGCTCTCGGCGGTAAAGCGCCGTGACGATCGCCGAATAGATTCCAACTGCCGTCGCGTTGTCGCCGCTTCCGGCCACCGGCCAGGTTGGTGGCGCGCCCGCGTCACGCGTCATCGACAACAGGCCGCTACGCGCCCAGAACGCGGTCAGATCGAAGCCGGGCAGATCGGCATCCGGGCCGCTTTCGCCAAAGCCGGTGATATCCGCATAGATCAGTCGCGGGTTCCAGCGCGCCAGATCGTCGTACTCGAGATTCAACTTCTTGCGGGCCGGATGTGGCGTATTGACGGTGAACACATCAGCCCATGTGACGAGCCGCTGGAGCACTTGCTGGGCGCTGGGCGACCTCAGGTCGAGCGCGATGCCGCGTTTATTACGATTGGCGAGATGCCACTGATACGGCTCATCTGCCATCGGTTGCGACGGGATCTGGTGCCCGTGTCGCCAGGGGTCACCGCTCGGAGGTTCGACCTTGATCACATCGGCGCCGAAGTCCGACAGCATGACGGCGGCGCCGGGCGCAGCGATAAAGCTCGAAAAGTCGACCACCTTCAGTCCGGAAAAAATATTGTCGCTTGCCATTGGGTCACTCCTGAATCGAGTTGTCTGCTTCACCGTCCCACGAACTGCGGGGCGCGCTTTTCGAGGAAGGCGGAGGTGCCTTCCTTTTTGTCATCTGTACCCGCGCACAGCCCGAAGTAGGAGGCTTCGAGAGCGAGACCTTCGCTCTGGTTCGCGTCCAGGCCCTTGTTCACCGCTTCGAGCGATAGCCTCACCGCGACAGGAGCGTTCGAGGCGATCATCTTCAGAATGGCTTCAGCGCGTCCAATGAGATCGGCCGCGGGAACCACCTCGTTGACGAGCCCGATGCGCCATGCTTCCTGCGCACTGATGAGCTCCGCGGACAGAATGAGCTGCAGCGCGCGGCCTTTCCCGACAAGGCGCGGCAGCCGCTGCGTGCCGCCTCCGCCTGGCAGCAGCCCGAGCTTTACCTCGGGCTGTCCGAGCTTCGCGTGCTCCACGGCGATGCGGAGGGTGCACGCCATTGCCGTCTCGCAGCCGCCGCCGAGGGCAAAGCCATTGATTGCGGCGACCACCGGTTTGCCGAGGTTCTCGATCAGGTCGAGCACGGCTTGCCCAAAACGGCTCGACTGCTCCGCTTCGATCGCGCTCGCGTGCGCAAGCTCACTGATGTCCGCGCCGGCGATGAACGCCTTATCGCCCGCGCCGGTGAGAATGACGCCGCGCACGACGGTGTCCTCGCGTGCATCCTCGAAAGCCGTTCGCAGATCCTTCCATGTCTGCGTGCTCAGGGCATTGAGGACCTTGGGACGGTTGACGGTCACGTATGCGATCCCATTGCGCTTTTCGTACAGAACGTTCGCGAGCGTGACGACTCTCGCCTGCGGATCATCAGGCACTACTACTACGGGTGAAGCTGGGGCTGTCACTGTTGTCGATGACATGTTTAGCTTTCCTTCTAATTCGGGTGAATCGGGGGACGGCGACGAACTCGCCGTCACGCCTGCAGTCTTAGATAAACGCGCTAAACCCAGTGATCGCTTTCCCGACGATCAGGTTCTGCATCTGGTAGGTGCCCTCGTAGGAATAGAGCGCCTCGGCGTCGGCAAAGAAACGCGCGACGTCGTAGTCGGCGAGAATGCCGTTGCCCCCAAGCAGCTCTCGCGCCCACGAAACGGTCTCACGCGCCTTGGACGTTGTGAACGCCTTCGACAGCGCGGCTTGCTGGTCCGTCAGTCTGCCTTCGTCGGCGAGCTGTGCCGTGCGAACCACCATGCCCTGGCACGCGGTGACGTTGGCGAGCATCTTCGCAAGAAGATCCTGAATGAGCTGGAACGAGCCGATAGGCTTTCCGAACTGCAATCGCTGCTGGGCGTACTGCAGCGCGTGCTCGTACGCACCCATCGCGCATCCCGTCGCTTCCCATCCAACGTAGTACCGCGTCCCACGCAGCACGCGTGCGGTGTCGCGAAAGGACTGGTCGCCCGATACGAGCCGGTTCGCTTCCGGCACCCGGCATTCCTTCAACGTGATCTGGCCGTTCTGAACCACCTTGAGCGCGATCTTGTTCTCCATCTTCTCGACGCTGAAGCCGGGTGTGGTCTTGTTCTCGATGATGAAGCCCTTGACCTGGTTGTCATCGACGTCGCGCGCCCAGATGATCGAGATATCGCACCAGGGTGCGTTGCCGATCCACCGCTTCTGTCCGTTCAGAATCCAGGTGTCGCCCTTGCGCTTCGCCGTGGTGGTTAGTCCGCCTGCGGCTCCCGAGCCGATCAGCGGTTCGGTCAGGCCGAAGCAGCCGATCTTGTCCATGCGTGCCATCGGCGGCAGCCATTTTTGTTTCTGCTCCTCTGATCCAGCGACCGCGATCGAACCCATCGCCAGGAAGTTATGGACGCCAAAGAAGGTCGCAATCGAGGCATCGATCCGCGCCATTTCTATCCCAATCAGACCGACCAGCAATTGGCTCCCGCCGGCGCAGCCGTACCCCTGGATGCCGAGGCCGCCGAGATTCAGTTCCTTGACGGCAGGCAGCAGCTCGAACGGAAAGGCGTCCTCGATCCAGTACTTGTTGATGATGGGCGCGACTTTGGACTCCATGAATGTGCGCACCTTCCGAAGAATCGCTCGCTCGGCTGCGTTCAAGGTGTCTGCGTAGTAGTAGAAATCACTGTTCGGTGGCGGAAGCTCCTTGGCGGCTTTGCTGTCTGTTGCAGCGATGGACATTTTGCGACTCCTGTTGCTATGACTAGAAGGTGGGAAGAAAGACCTGTCAGTCGGGTGAGCAATCCGGAAGGTTGTGCCTGGGCTCACGCGACCGGAGGGAGTCATTTCGTCTGTTTCGAATCGCCAACCTTGCGGCGTAGCTCGAGCAGACCGAGCAGAACCTCATCACGCTGCGCCTCCAGCTCTTCGATGGAGCGCGATCCGGCCTCAACGTGGACGCTGTCTACGAGCTTCTTTTGAACCTCAGGACTCAGGACCGGCTCGCCGAGCGTCTTCCACCACGCCGTCATCGGGCCGCTGAACTGCTGGAAGAAGTGCTCGATGCCGCCAGGGCCCCCGCCAAGATGGTTGAGCATCATGTTGCCCATCACGCCCCAGCGCAGGCCCGGCCCCCAGCACAGGGCGGTGTCGACGTCGGCGGCGCTCACCACGCCCTCGGCGACGAGGTAATAGACCTCGCGCGCCAGCGCGGCCTGCAGCCGGTTCGCGACGTGGCCCGGCATCTCCTTGTTGACCCGCACCGTACGCTGCCCGATCGACGTATAGAATTCGGCTGCGCGCTGGATCGTCGCTTCGGAGGTCTTCGCCCCGCCGACGATCTCGACCAGCGGGATCAAGTGGGGCGGATTGAACGGATGGGCGATGACGCAGCGCTCGGGATGCGTCGCGGCGCCCTTCTGGATTTCGCTCATGGTGAGCCCCGACGAACTCGAAGCAACGATCACGTCGGCAGGCAACAGCTCGTCGAGTTGTCCATAGAGCTTCTGCTTGAAATCGATCCGCTCGGGTCCGTTTTCCTGGACCAGGTCCGCGCTCACGAGTGCTTGTTCAAGCACGGGCGTGAATGTGAGGTTCGTGAGCGATGCTTCGGGCGAAAGGCCCAATCTCGTGAGCGCCGGCCACGCGGACTCCACGAATTTATTCAATGACGCTTCCGCATTCGGTGCTATGTCCGTCGCCACGACATGCAATCCTTTGGCGAGAAACAGCGCGGCCCAGCTCGCGCCAATCACGCCTGTGCCGATGATGGCGACGCGGCGAATGGGCTTGGTGTCAGTCATGTGATTTCTCCGATGTACGGGTCAGACTTCGGCGTAGGCAACGCCGGTGAGGTTGCCCTGGGCGTAGAGAAAGTTGCGCAGATTGCTGCCATCGAGTTGCGCTGAATAGACCGATCCTCCCAGATCCGTGACGAACATTCGGCTACCAGCAACGTCGAGCGTGATACCGATCCCTTCCAGCAGATGCGTGATGACGATCTCGGGCGTCGCCGCTTCGTCGACCGGGGCGCGATTAACTGTGTTTCCGCGCGGGGGATCGCCGCGGTCCGTCCAATAGAGGACGCGGTTCTCCTCGTCGAACTCGAGATCGATCGGTTCCGGCAGATGGTCGAACAGCACGTCGATGTCGGAGCGGGTGGCCGCATCTTCGCCACTCGGGATCTCCAGATTCGCGCGGAGGATGCGGCCCTGGTCGCCGTTGTCAGGGCCCTTTTGTGTCCAATAGAGCTTCTGGTGCACGCGATCGACAGCGACTCCGACGCACCATCGGTTCTGGTCGTGGCGGTCGTTGTCGCCGCGCCCGGTCTCGACCAGTGTTTCGATATCAGAGCCGTCGCAGTTGACGCGCATCACGCGCATGCCTTCGCGGTCGCACCAATAAAGTTTTCCACCGTCGCGGTCGAGCTGGATCTGCTTTGGCGTATGCGTGAGGCCTTGGGGGACGATGACCACGCGGTTGTTGCCGTCGAGGTCGGCGCGCTCGATCGATCCGTCATTGGCGCTCAGAGCGTGACCCATGTTGGTCCAGTAAATGTGGCCGGCGTGCGCGTCCACTGCAATGCCATCGGGGAGGTGGCAGTCCGTGACGATCGTCTTGCGGTCGGATCCATCTGGATTCATCGAGTAAATCGAGTTGCTGCTCAATTCGAGGAGAAACAATCGTCCCGAGCAAACTGTGTCCTGAGAAACGCTGCTTGAATTGGTGTGAGTCGTAGTCATGTGCCATCCTTAACGTTTTGCCGGAGGTGATGTGAACGCAGAACATCGGGCAGAGAGCGAGCGCCACAGGTATCGGAATTTTCGCTCGCCGAGGCGCGCGATGCGCCCGTGACGTTGAGCGACTGGCCGGGGTTTGAACGACGCCGGTGTCGGGGGCGTTGTTCATGGACATCAATCTATGTGGTGATCGGCATCGACTCAATTGCACGATGGTGTAACGACACCATCGTGTCGATGGGAAGACTTGTCGATCAATCCTGCGCCCAAGGTGTAATTGCGGACCTCCTACTGCATATCCTATTTTGCGAAAGTACCGATGAGTCCCATTGGAGGAACCGCTATTGCCAACCAGTGCATTGTCGTCGGCACAGGTTAATCGAAATCGTTCTTCGTTTATTGAGTGATTGCTATGAAAAAGCCAACTCGTATCGTTATCGTAGGTGGCGGAATCGCCGGGATTCTGCTTGCAACCAGACTCGGCGACCGGTTAGGCCGGTCGGGTGAAGCAAGCGTGACTTTGATCGACAGAAGCCCGACGCATATCTGGAAACCGATGCTGCACACGATTGCGGCAGGTACGCGCGATGTGAATCAGCAGCGTGTAATCTATCTTTCCCATGCGCGCGAACACGGCTTCACGTATCAGCCGGGAGAAATGTGCGGACTGGACCGACAAGGACGTGAAGTTCAACTTGCCGCAATCGAATCGCACGATGGCGGCTTGATGCTCGAGCGGAGAACAGTTCCATACGATGTGCTGCTGCTGTCCATAGGCAGCCGCGCGAACGACTTCGGCGTGCCTGGAGTCCTCGAGCATTGCCATCTTATTGACAGTCAACAGCAGGCAGAGACATTCAACGTCGCATTGCGCGAGCATTCTCTTCGTTCCGTGGTCAAGGATGAGGAGCTCAGGATTGCGATCGTGGGCGCTGGTGCTACCGGGGTCGAGTTATCGGCCGAGCTCAGTCATCTTTTCGAGCTCGCGGCCAGCTACGGCGATCCTGCGATTAGAGACAGGCTGCGCTTGACGCTTCTGGAGGCCGGACCACGCGTGCTTCCCGCATTCCCTGCGGAGATCTCGTCAGCCAGCCAGCAACGGCTCGAGAGAATTGGCTTTCGCGTTCTGACCTCGACTGGAGTCTCCGCTGTGGAACCGGGAGGCTTTGTGTACGGAGACGCCAAGCTTGCCGAAGCGGATTTGATGGTATGGGCGGCAGGCGTGAAGGCTCCCGATTTCATGAACCGGCTTGCTGGCCTCGAGACCAACCGGTCGAACCAGATCGTGGTGTCGGGCACGCTGCAGGCCTTGGGCGACGAGAATATTTTCGTGCTCGGCGATTGCGCTTCGCTCACGCCGCAAGGTGCGCAGCGACCGCTGCCTCCTACTGCGCAGGTGGCGACTCAGCAGGCCGAGCACCTGGTGCGCCATTTGCCGGAATGGGTCCTTCACAACAAGCCTCTTCCTCGCTTCGTATTCCGGGACTTCGGATCGCTCGTGTCATTGAGCGAGTACGACTCGTTCGGTACGCTGGGTCGTTTTGGATTGTTTCCTGGGGGGATCATTCGGGGCAAGCTTGCCCAGCTCAGTCACGCGATGTTGTACCGACGCCATCAGCAGGCGCTGCACGGTTTTCGCCGGGCAACTCTGCTCTGGACGGCGGAGCAAATCAACGGATTGGCTCAACCGGCGATTCGACTCGCTTGACGGGCTTTCGCGGTCCAGCAGCTGTTCATGTTCGCCGCTCTTTGGAGCGGCATGTTACTTTCCGATGCGAGCGACTTGAGAACGACGCTGCAGCGCAGCGTCGCTAATGAGGAAGAGCGTCGGAATTATATGCGACGTGCGGATTCCGTTGAGTTGAAGCCAACGCCGCGATTTGAATAGCCAAACGCTTCAACAGAGATCATCGCCGATGCATTTGCTGGAGTGGGGCGCTCGGCGGGGCGAAAGACGGCGTCGCCGCGGCGGATTGCACGCCGCGACACGACGCACACGCCCGGCGCATTCGCATGGCGAAGACGCCAGCGCTGCTCCCCATAGTGACATCGTCCAGGCTCCACCCAGCGAATGATGAGTGTGGTCTCGGACTGTTCGAGAATTTCGACCTGGACTCGTGCGTCGTCTAACGTAGCGTACTCTGACGTTTTCACTGGCTGCTCCTGGAATGGGGCTTTTTCGCTGAAATCGCGTGCTGTCACGCGTGGGGCGTCTCGATAACCTTGCCGCGGAAGATCGCATACTGGTGCAGGTTGTAGCCGATCATCACCGGGAACACGAGGCCGATTCCGATCAACATGAACGCGAGGGTCAGGGTGTCCGACGCGGCTTGCAAGATCGTGAGCCTGCCCGGAATGAAGTAGGGGTAGAGGCCAATCGCAAGGCCCGCGAACGACACGATGAAAAGCGTTATCGCCGCCCCGAAGGGCCCGCGGTCGCGTCCGCGATAGAGCGACGCCACGAGCCAGCCGTACGAGAGGACGGCGAGTACGCCGAGCACCGCAAGCGGCGCGAACACCCCCGGCTCGGACCAGCGGGCATGGACCGCCACGCTGTCGAACCAGGTCGCCGCGGTGAGCACGATCGCGGCCGCGACGGTGAACTGTGCGCTCAACAGGGCCAGCCGGCGGGCCCAACGTTCGAGCGGACCGACCGCCTTCCTGGCGAGCCACGTCGCGCCGAGCAGGCTGTAGCCGCTGACGACCCCGATGGCTGTCACCGTGATGAACGCAGTGCTGGATCCTCCTGGCACGAACCCCGTGATCACCTTGCCGAGTACGATGCCCTGCGAGATGGCCGCGACGAGGCTGCCCACGCCGAACACGACGTCCCATAGGCTTCCGTGCTCCGCGCTATGGCGGAATTCGATGGCTGCACCCCGCATGATCAGCCCGGCTATCATCGCCATGACGGGCAGATAGAGCGCTTGCATCAAGGCCGCATAGGCAGCCGGGAACGCGCCGAACAGGGCGCCTCCGACCACGACCAGCCATGTCTCATTCGCATCCCACACGTGACCGATGGTTTGAACCATCACGTCCCGGTCTCCGCGATTTCTGCTCAGCAGAGTGAGCATACCGACACCAAGGTCGAATCCATCGGTCACGACGTAGAAGGCCAGCATCAGGCCGATCAGGCCGAACCACGTGAGGGCCAGCAGGGAATGAGTGGTGCTTTCCATCGAACGATCTCCCTTGAGTTTGAGAAGGAAGTTTCAGTATTCGGCCGCCATCGTTTGGGGCGTGATGCTCGTGGTCGTGGGCGGTGTGGCAGCGAGATCGGGACCGTTCTTCAGCCAACGCCGCGCGAGTAAGAAGAAGCTGATGAGTAACACGACGTCGAACACGAAGAACATCGCCATGCTGGCCGTTACCGAGGACGCGGGCACGGCGGACACGGCTTGACTCGTTCGCAGCAGTCCGTAGACGACCCATGGCTGACGTCCCACCTCGCGTACGATCCATCCGGCCTCGACGGCAACGTAAGGCAGCGGGATGCACAGTACCCATGCGAGCAGGAGCTTGCGCTGCGCAAGGAGGCGCTCGAGATTGCCGCGCGCTTTGTGCAGCGCATACGCGCTCCAGAGCGCGAGCAGCATGAACGCGAAGCCGATGCCGGCCATCACCCGGAACGCGTAGTAGAGGAGCGGCAGCATCGGCGGTTGGTCGGTGCGCGGGAAGTCCGTGAGCCCCGAGACCCGTCCGTGCAGCGAGTGCGTGCCGAGAATGCTCAGGAGGCCCGGCACTTCGATCGACCAGTCATTACGCTGTTTTTGCTGATCGGGCCATGCAACGAGCGACCATGCGGCGCCTGTGCCCGGCTTGTTGGTCTGCCAGTGCCCTTCGATGGCGGCACCTTTCGCGGGTTGAGTCGCGAACACGCTGGTGCCGCTGGAGTCTCCCAGCCAGACCTGAAGCGGTGCAACGACGACGAGCACGCCCAGTGCGATCTTGAAGGAACGCGCAAAGAATTCAGGGTGCCTCCGGCGGAACAGGTGGTATGCCGAGATGCCTGCGATCACAAACATCCCGGTTTCGATCGCGGCCGTCCACATGTGAGAGACGGCCCACACCATGTCGGGGTTGAAGATGGCCGCTGCATAGTCCGTGATCACGAGCTTGCCGTTGACGACGGTGATACCGGCGGGCGTCTGCATCCACGAATTGGCGACCATGATCCAGAATACGGAAATGCTGGATCCGAGCGCGACCATCGCCGTGGCAAAGACGTGGACGCCACGTGACACACGTCCCCAGCCGAGCATCATCACGCCGATGAATCCGGCTTCGAGCATGAACGCCATTGCGCCTTCGAAGCCGAGAATATTGCCGACGAACTGGCCACTGAACTGTGCGAAGCCGGACCAGTTGGTACCGAACTGAAATTCCAGCGGAATACCAGTCACCACTCCGATCGCGAAATTGAGCGCGAGCAGCTTGCTCCAGTGGCGGGCGTGGCGGTAGTACATCACGTCGCCGGTGCGAATCCACATTACTTCGATCAGCAGCAGAAATGCCGACAGACTGACAGTGAGGATAGGCCACACGATGTGGAAGATCGTGGTCATCGCGAATTGCGCGCGCGAGAGTTGGAGTACGTCAGTGAGCATGATGACCGTCCCATTGCGGTGTGCGATTGGCTACGTTCGAGCGACGTCAGCGTTGGGAGACGTTGCCCGTATAGAGCAACTTTAGGCCGTTGATGTTGCGCGGCTCAATTGCACGAAGGTGTAACCACACCGAGGCGCCGAAGGAAAGAAGGCCACCGAAACCTGCTACCAAAGTGTAGTTGCGACTGTGGCCGGCGAGGCCTAAATTGGTGCGCAGCCTAAACTTTCTTCGCGAATGCCAGCGAGATGGCGGTCAGATCGGCTCGCTATACAAGGTCTTTGTCTTGGGACCTGTCTGGATGGTGCTTGCGGCGCCCCTTCATCATGAAAAGCGAAATCTTCACCCCCATTGCGGCGCGCCTTTGTAGCGCTTACATCACAGGCCAGGTGCGACGCATTATCCAGATCGCGACGAGCGCCAGACAGTGGGCTGCCGTTGCCGGCGGCCCTATGACACCGGCCGGTTACTTGATTCTCGCGTTCATGGTCGGCGCCATGCTTCTGGCCGCACTACTGACGACCTGTTGGGCGCGTGTTGGCATTGGCAGCGTATTCCGGGTGGGCTGCTGGTTTTCGTGAAGCCGGAGCGGCTTCGTCATTTTTGCCAATGTCGGACTTGCCGCGGCCGCATAGGAGCTAGGCATCATCTTGCGTGCGGGCGTGGCGCGCTGCCTCCTGAACCGCGTGCACGAACGCGGCTGTGACCATACTCGTCACCAATACGCCCTGCACTCCGATCAGCACCGAATCGATCCGACCCACGACGGTGGTGGGCACCACGTCGCCGTAGCCGATCGTGAGCGCCGTGATTATGCAAAAGTAGAGGACTTTCCCAAACGAGGATGGCGTTTCGCTTGCCGTTTCGATTGGACCGCCGGCGTAGTACATCACCGCCGAAAGCACAAGAAACAACACAAATAACGCTGCAAGCGGCGCATGGAGGTACCACAGAGTCCTCGCAAATTCTTCGAACACATGGCCAGCCTTCAGTGGGGCGGGCGCGGAACGCCCACGATTCTTATCCATGGATCATCTCCAACAGTCTTCGTACACCAGGCGAGGTTAGGCCCGCGGCGGAGCGGGGAGCCATTGCACGATGGTGTTAGTCACACCTTCGGATCTCAGCAAATACGTGTCTTGCACCCCAAGGTGTAATTGCGCCTGCGTTGGGGACGCCCTAGATTGGTTCGCAAGCCGCCACTCCAAACGAGCCCGCTTTTTCATGCACTGGCATGGCTCGTTTGTAGCATCGGCCGTTTGCCCCCGAGGACCTGGAGCTGAGCAATGAATCGTAACCGCCACCAATCAGGCACTGAATACTGCGCACAACGTGCAGCCGCCTATACATCGACCGACGTCGCGCTCGGCGACTCAAATGACGAACCCGCTCTCGGTGCCCACCTGATCACGAAACGCCACGGCTACGAACATCACGGCATTTATGTCGGTAGCGGCAGGGTCATTCACTACGCGGGTTTCGTGAAGTCCGTGCGTCGCGGCCCCGTCGAGGAAGTCCCGCTCGACGAGTTCGCGGATGGTCACACGGTTGCCGTGCGTCGGCGTCCGTACCCGAAGTATTCCGGCCTCCAAACCGTGCTGCGCGCCCGCTCGCGGCTCGGCGAAGACCGCTATCGCCTGCTGACGAACAATTGCGAGCACTTCTGCGCATGGTGTCTGGTTGGTGAAAGCCGCAGCGAACAGATCCATGCATTCCTCAAACATCCGGGCGCAGGCGTCCACGCGCTGCTGTGTCTCGTGAGCGCCCTCATCGGCATCCGGCTCAAAACCGATCGCGCAGCGGTTACTGCGGCGTGAATCCCCTCACTTGAGTTTGATACGGACAAAGGCGCGAAGGAGGCCACCATGAGCCCGACCGAAATGACCCTGCGCTGGGCCGTCGAGAAATGGCTCGCGCCTACGCTCGCGATGCGCGCGCATGTCGTGCGGGTTCGCGGCACTGGCATGCATCGGCGCTGCGTGTGCGTCGAAACGGTGCTTTCCGGCGGTCTGCTGTCGATTTTCTTCTTCCGTCACGACGATGGATCGTGGAATGTATATCCGCCAGCGCCAGCGCGGCCTGCCATGTCCGGGTGGAGGGCTGTGTGATGAACCACGGCTTTGGCAATTTGACGAAGCGCGTTCCCGGCGAGCACTACGTGTCGGGAGTCTCGGTGGATGCCGACGATCTCGCGCCCAGATCGGAGCGCCTGCTCAAGGTATCAATCATTGTGGTCTGTTGCTGGACACTGATTGAGGCACCGCTCGAACTGAGTGGGTCGATTGATTCAACCTCACTGCTCGCTGTGGTGGCGTCGAAGGTACCGGTTTGCCTCATTGGTTTCGCTGCCATTGTCGACCTGCGCTTGACCCGTCACGTCTTCGCATTCATTTGCGCCGCAAGTGTATTTGCCGTAGCACCGGCGTTACCTCTCGAGTACACGCACAGCATTGCCCTTGCTCTCGTCTCGACGGTCGAATGCCTCGGTAAAGGCGCATGTGTTGTCGCGTTCGCTCTGGCGGCGTGGAACGGAGACAGTGTCAGCGAACGTTTGAGCGAAGGTCACCCTACGGCCAACGACCCGCAATGAGCCGCTCGAGTGTCGTTAGTCTGGCATTGCTGACAATGCCCGCTGTGTTGCTCAGCGGTTGCGCATTTGCGCCATCGATCCCGCTGTTGGGTGCAGCCTTTCCGGACTGGTTGTTCTGCATTCTCGGCGGCATCACGGGGACTATTCTCGTCCACCTCGCATTGAGCCGGCGCGGTGCGATCCTGGCGCTCGCACCGCTCGCCGTCAGCTATCCGGCGCTGAGTGCGCTGCTCGCGATGGCCGCCTGGTTGGCGTTTTTTCACCGTTGACGTGGGCCAAAATGACTGACGACGCTCGCGCCGCGCGGCACATGAAGAAGCTTCCTGCCGCTGCGATTGTGCTGATTGCCATCGGCTTGCTGGTCGTGGTTCTGTGGCGGCTCGATCACGCACCGTCCACCGACGACGCGTATGTGTACGCGGACACGATCAGCGTCGTTCCCGAAGTCAGCGGCCGGATCATCGAGCTTCCCGTACGCGACAATCAGGCCGTCAAGCAAGGCGATCTGCTACTGCGTATCGACCCGCGCCCCTATCAGGCTGCGCTGGATCAGGCGCGCGCACGGCTCGACACGCTCAACAACCAGATCGTTTTGACGCAGCGTACGGTCCATGCGCAGCAATACAACGCGGATTCCGTGCAGGCTGCCGTCGAGCGGGCCCGCGCAGTGGCAAATCAGGCCGAGGACACACTGCGCCGTACTGAACCCTTGCTCGCGCAGGGTTATGTATCCGCCGAGGAAGTCGATCGCGCACGTACTGCGCAGCGCTCCGCGCAGGCGGAACTCAATGCCGCGATGCGCGAGGCGCAGCAGGCTAGCGCGGCAGTTAGCGGCGTTGATGCGCTGGTCGCGCAGCGCGCGGAGGTCAGGGCACAAATTGCCCTTGCCGAGCTGAATCTCGAGTTCACGGAGGTGCATGCGCCGTTCGACGGTCGGGTGGTCTCGCTGCGCACGACGGTCGGGCAATTCGCATCGGCACTGAAGCCTGTTTTTACGCTGATCGATACGCGGCATTGGTATGTCGTCGCCAACTTTCGGGAAACGGAGTTGAAGGGCGTCCATGCAGGGACGCCTTCGACCGTGTACCTGATGAGCGACACCGCCAGACGTTTCACTGGCGTGGTCGATTCGGTCGGCTATGGCGTGCTGCCAGACGATGGCGGCGTAGTGGAACAGGGTCTTCCGAGCGTGCAGCGCACCATCAACTGGGTGCATGTATCGCAGCGCTTCCCGGTCAAGATCGCCGTGCGCAATCCCGATCCCGAGCTGTTCCGCATCGGTACTTCGGCGGTCGCAACGCTCAACCGCGGCGACGCGGCGACATCCAGACGTTGAGGGCGACGTGATGGCGACAGCCGACGTACATTCATCGGGCTTGCGGCGATTCTCCCGCTTTCTCGTCGATGAGAACCGCGCTCAACCGGGGCGTGCAAACGTGATGCTGCGCTGCGTATTCGCGTGTGCGATCGTCATTACGATATCCATGACGTTACAGGTGCCGTTTCTCGCGCTGTCGTTACTCGTCGTGTTTTATGTCACACAGTCGAACGTGGTGATGACGCGTCTGGTCGGCGTCGTGTTCGTGGTCGGTGTGACCTTGGCCATCGGTAGTGCGATTCTTGTGCTGAAGCTGACGTTCGATTACCCGTTGCTGAGAATCCTGCTGTCGGCAGGACTGTTCTTCGTTAGCGCTTATCTGATGCGGGTGGCAAAAATCGGTGCTGCTTTCTTTGTCGTCGGCATCGTGGTGATCTATGTCCAGTCGTTCGTGGACCTGACCGATCACGCCGAGGCGCTCGTACGGATTGTGCTATGGGTGTGGGTCGCTGTGAACTACGCGATTGCGATCACGCTGCTGATCAACACGTTATGTCTGCCTGCGGAGCCTGTAGAGCAACTCGAAGATGCCATGCTTGGGCAACTTGCGGTAACGCGCTTGGCTCTCGCGCACCTCGAGCGTGGCGAGCGCGGTGTTGTAGCGCTCAACGCGCGAGCAATACAAGACGGAACTCTGACGCTGCAACGTCTGCTGCGGTTCGCGACGATGCGGGACGCCAATTACCGGCGCCGGCAGGCGTTTCATCTGGCGCGTGTCGCAACGGTGTCGCGGTTGTATGCGGCGGCGGCTCATTTGCCCGAAAGCATGGCGAATGTCCCGGCTGGCGTCCTGCATGCACTGGGCGGCGCATACGAGCGTTTCGCCCACGCCATTCGCACGGGGGAGCGCTTCACCGTGCCGGAGCGGCTCACGAACATTGTGGACCTCGGCATGCCAGGTGCGGTCGAGGAGATGCGGGAAGCGTTTCTCGCATTTGCCAGCAGATCGGCGGCGCCCGATTCGACGGAAACGGAACGGGAAAAACAGCGTTTTCTTGTCCCTGATGCGTTCTCGAACCCGGTCTATCTGCAGTTCGCGTTGAAAACACTACTAGCGGCGATGGTCGGCTACCTCTTTTACCTGGCGACTGGTTGGCAGGGCATACACACGATCATGCTGTCGTCGCTGATCGTCGCGCAACCAAGTCTCGGCGCGACGAGTCAGCGCGGGATCCTGCGGATTGGCGGTGCAGCGCTCGGCAGCGCGATCGCGCTCGCGATGGTGGTATGGGTGGTGCCGCGCCTCGACGGCATTGTCGGCCTGCTCATGATGTCGTTGCCGGTGATTGCGCTGGGTGCATGGATCAGCGCGGGATCGGAGCGGATCAGCTATGCGGGCACCCAACTCATGTTCACGTTCGGGCTGGCCTTGCTCGGTCAGTTCGCACCGACGACGAATCTCACCGAGATCAGGGACCGGATAGTCGGCATTCTGCTGGGGGTGGCGATATCGACCGTCGTGCATGCATCGATATGGCCCGAAGCGGAAGGCGAGGCGCTGCGTCAACGTGTCGGCGCTCTGCTGCGCAAGCTTGCCGCCAGTTTGCGACAGCAGGAAGACGCAATCTCGGCGCCCAATGCGCTTTGGGCTGAACTTGCAGATTGTGAGGCGATGGCCGCTCGCGTCGCGCTGGAGCCTGGCTGGCAAATGGGCGAAGGGCAGCGGGAAGGTTTTCAGCACCATGTCCAGACGGTGCTTGCGCAGACCCGCGAAATCCTGCTGGCTGCGGGCGCTTTCGAAGCGGAACGCCGGTCGCAGCCGAATGGGGAGGGTAGTGCGCGGCGCGCCGCAGCGATCTGGGCAACGACGGTCGCGGTATCGCTGGAAGGGTACGCAAGCAACTTGACCGGGGGCCAGCAGTCAGTGCACGCACCGGTTCCCGTTTTCTCCGATGAGGAAGCGTTGTTGCTCACGGATGCAGCGAAGCGTGCATACGATCGGTTGACTGCACGGGCGACGCGTCTGATGGGACTGGTGTCGACCCTGCCGGCATGGCGCGATCATCAGTTCTTCGACAACGGGATCGCGACATGAACACCGCAATCGCGACCGGCTCTTCTGATCCGCTAGCGTATCGTTTGCTGCGCAAAGGCGTACTGGCCGTATTGGCGTGCACATTGTCGGCCTGCGCGCTGATCCGGCACGATACAAAACCTTATGCCGTAATCGCCCCGGAACAAATCCGCATTAGCGGCGACATTCATCTCGAACCAGGCGATTGGCCAGCCAGGCAATGGTGGAGCGCTTACGGCGATCCGCAACTCGATTCGTTGATCGCGCGGGCACTTACCAGCTCGCCGACGATCGTGATCGCGCATACGCGCGTCGCGCAGGCGAAATCGGATATCGATCTGGTGCGCGCGGGGACGAATCTGCAGGTTACGGCGCTCGCCGCGCTCGACCGTCAGCGCGTGTCGTCGAACGGCTTCCTCGGGGCCTACTCGACGAACGAACCTGCGATCGGTGCGACGGGGCCGTGGTACACGGAGGGCATCGTTGGGCTCGGCGCGAGCCTGGACATCGATATCTGGGGCGAGCAGCGCGCGCAAGTTGAAGCTGCGATCGGCGTGCACAACGCTCGGCTGGCGGAAGTCGCCGGCATTGAACTCGAAATGTCCACGGACGTCGCGCAGATTTACTATGGTATCCAGACGACGTATCAACTGATCGATCTGCTCTCGCAGTTGCAGGATGTCGCAGCGTTCGATGTGGATGCACACGCGACACGTGCCGCACGAGGCCTGGAGCCCGTCACCCAGACCGAGCTGGCGCGTGCGCAACTGTTGGCGACGCAAAGGCGGCTTGTGGCGGCGCGCGCCAGCGTCACGCAATTTCGTGAATCGCTGCGTGCGTTGCTTGGCGCAGGTCCGGACGATCTTTCCGACATCAGGCCCGTCGCGTTGCCGCTGCAGCAGTCCGCATTGCCGCCGACACTGTCATACGAACTGCTTGCTCGTCGTCCGGACCTGCAAGCGCTGCGTTGGTATGTGCAGTCTTCGTTCGACCGTATCGACGCCGCGAAGGCCGCGTTTTATCCGAGCTTCGACGTCAAGGCGTTTTTTGGCCTCAACGCGCTGCACCTTGCGGACCTCTTTACACATGCCAGTCAGCAGATCAATCTGATTCCCGGTCTGTATCTGCCGATCTTCGACGGCGGCCGGCTCAACGCCAACCTGAGCGGCGCGCGCACGGCGAGCAACGCGCTCATCGCGCAGTACAACGAGGCCGTGCTGAACGCCGTGCGCGACGTAGCCGCAACGGGTAGCAGACTTCAGGACCTCGACCAGGAAGCCGTGCTGCAGGCAGAGAAAGTCGACGCGGTGTCGTTCGCCGAGGCCAGTGCGCAGGCTCACTATGAAAGGGGCGTTGCGAGCCGACTGACGGCAATGGACGCTCGCCAGGCAGTGTTGCTCGAACGCATCTCCATGCTGGAGCTCGACGGGCAGCGCCTGAGTCAGGCGATCGCGCTGTCGAAAGCGCTCGGAGGAGGCTATCGCGACGAGGCACCTGTTGAATTGCGGGTAAGGTGACCTAGCCTTCACGCCCGTGCGTGCTCTGGGTTAGTCGTCCCGCGATGTTGACGAGTTCGGGGAGCGAGCGCGCGTCCATCTTTCGCATCACGTGTCGGCGGTGCACCTTCACTGTGATCTCGCTGATGCCCAGTTCGGCTCCGACCTGTTTGTTCAGCAGGCCGGATACCACTAACGCCATGACCTCCCGCTCGCGTCGACTGAGTGAGGCGTAGCGATCACGGATCGACTGCATCCCGGCTTCTTCGGTCAGCGCCGCGCGGCTGCGCTCGAGCGCGTGCCGGATGGCGTCGAGCAGCACCTGGTCGTCGAACGGCTTGGTGAGAAATTCGGCCGCTCCCGCCTTCATGGCTCGCACCGTCATCGGCACGTCGCCGTAGCCGGTGATGAAGATGATCGGCATGTCGGTACGTTCGGAAGCAATCAGATTTTGCAGGTCGAGGCCGCTGAGATCGGGCAGGCTGACATCCAGCACCAGACAGTTCGGGACCATCGCGCGCGTGCGTTCGAGAAAGTCCTGGGCGCAAGCAAAGGTCTCTGCCCTAAGAGGCGTTAACAAAATGAGTTCTTCAGCTTTCGCCAGCAGATGATGCAGCAGGCAATTTTCATGAAGGCTTCATGGATGAATGCAAGACGTTCGAAGCGGATGCGCAGTCGTCGAAAGTTATGAAGCCACGAAATGGTGCGCTCGACCACCCAGCGTGTTTTGCCCAGTCCGCTGCCGTGGGGCTCGCCGCGTCGGGCGATTTCAGTCGCGATGCCGGCTGCGTGTAGCGGACGGCGGTATTTGTCGTGATCGTAGCCCCGATCGCCTTGAACAATGCGGGGCTTCGAAAGCGGCCGGCCACGCTTGCCAGCAATGGGTGGGATGGCGTCAACCAGTGGGTGAAGCTGGGTAACATCGTTACGGTTGGCGCCCGTGAGAATTACCGCGAGCGGGATGCCCTGCGCTTCGGTGATGAGGTGGTGCTTTGAACCGGGTCGCGCGCGGTCCGTGGGATTCGGTCCCGTTTTTGACCTGCGCCCACGGCGCGGATCGAGGAGGAATCGACGACGACACGCGACCAGTCAATCTGGTCAGCCGCGCGCAGCCTGGCGAGCAGGACTTCATGCAGTCGGTCCCAGACGCCAGCAGCCTGCCAGTCCCGCAGACGGCGCCAGCAACTCATGCCGCTGCCGCAGCCCATCTCGCGTGGCAGCAGGTCCCAGCGCAGGCCTGTCTGAAGGATGAATAGGATGCCAGTGAGCAGCGCACGATCATCGAGCGGCCTGCGCCCAGGATAACGGCTTCGCCTTGGTTTGGGAGGGGGCAGTAACGGTTCAATGAGTGCCCAAAGTTCGTCGTCGAGTATGGGTTTAGCCATGTCCTTTTCGTCGTCGAAACAATGAAAAGGTTAACAGGATTCATCGAGAGTAAACAGCCCCTTTGTTCATTTTGTTAAGGTTTCTTAGACCAGCAAAGCGAATCATGGCTTCGAGCGACTCACGCACCGAGACATCGTCATCGACGACGAAGACGACCGGCGTGGCTTGCGCCGACGACGATTTCGAGGCGGCTTCAACTGCACGAGCGGGTATCATTTCGAACTCCATTCACAGGCCCCGGGGTGAATCATTCGACCTTGAGCGCGGCCTGGATCGCCCCGAGAAGGGCGGTGTCGCTGAAGGGTTTGAGCAGACAATCGACGGCACCTTGTTCGAGCATGCGCGGGCGCAGCACCTCGTCCCCATGCGCCGTGATGAAGACGATCGGAATGGCTTCCCGGCGCCGCTTGAGCTCGTGCTGAAGGTCCTCGCCGGACATGCCGGGCATGGCGACGTCGAGGATCAGGCAGCGCACTTCACCGGCGCATCCGGAGGCCAGAAATTCTTCTGCCGACCCAAATGCCCGGGTTGCGAAGCCGAACATATGCAGCAGGTCGGGCAGCGATTCGCGCACCGACTCGTCATCGTCGACCACCGCGATAAGCGGGCGCTCTGTCATCACAGATTCCTTTAGGGTCGCTCCGCGTCCGCGCGCGCGGACTGTCCTGTGGGCGCGGACCGCTCGGCGGCGGCCACGCTGTCCGCCCGACACGGAATGGAGAAAGTAAATGTGGCGCCGCGGTCTTTGTTCGGGGAGGCCCACAACCGGCCGTCGAGGCTTTCGATGATGCAACGGCTCACGGACAGGCCGATGCCCATGCCTTCCCGCTTGGTCGTAAAAAGCGGATCGAAGAGCTTGCCGGCAAGCTGCGGGTCGATGCCCACGCCCGAATCGGTCACAGAGAGCCGCACGTGGTCGCCATCGTCGGGCTCGATGCTCACCAATATCTGCCGTGGCCGGTCGTCGACGCCATTCATCGCCTCCACCGCGTTGACAAGAAGGTTGAGCACCACCTGCTGGAACTGGATCTTGTCCCCGGCGACAGTCGGCAGATTGTCGGCCGTCTTCAGATGCAGCACGATCCGCTTGTTGCGAATCTCGCCTTGCAGCAGATCAATCACCTCCCGAGTCGCTTCGACCAGATCGACCGTATCGGTCGTGATGGATTTGTTGCTGAACAGCGCGCGCAGGCGTCTCATTACCTCGGATGCGCGGTGCCCGTCGCGGATCGTGCGTCGTACCGTCTCGAGCGCGCCTTCCACATTGGGCGGTTCTGCACTCAGCATGCGCAGACCGGTGCTGGCGTTGGTCACGATGCCAGTCAACGGCTGGTTGATCTCGTGCGCGATCGAGGCCGTCAACGCGCCTTGACTGTTGACCCGGCTCAGATGGGCCAATTCGGCGCGCAACGCGAGGAGCGCATCTTCGGACGCCCGACGCTCCGTCATGTCCTGCGCGGCGCCGATGTAGTCCAGCGAGCCTTGCGGGTCGCGCGTGGCGTGCGCCTGTATGTGAATGTGCCTGACCGGGCCGTCGGGCAGCAGCAGGCGGATTTCGAACTCCAGATCTTTGCCATCTCGCGCCCGCTCGATCATTTCGTCAAGTAGATGGCGGTCGCCAGGGTGGAAGCGGGAGGCGATCGTGTCTATCGTAATCGGCACCCCCGGTTGGATCCCGAAGATGCGGTAAAGCTGATCTGACCATGTGAACGCGCCGGTTTCAAGGTGCCAGCAGAAGCTTCCGCTCGAACTGAGCTGCTCCACTTTGGCCATCAGCGCCGCGCTTTGGCGTAAGCGCTCATCCGCCTCCTGGCGCGCAGCGATGCTATGTGCCCGCTCGATGGCGATGCTCGCGATGTGCGTGAACTGTGCGATCAGTTCGCGCTGGATAGGCGTGGGATCGCCGGGAGCGGACCGAAATAGCGTGAACGTTCCCAGCACTTCGTCGGTACGCGACAGGATCGGCGTCGCCCAGCAGGAACGCAATCCATGCGCGAGGCTGCGCTCGCGCCACGCCTTGGTCCAGCGCGCGTCCGACGCGACATCGGGCACGATCACCTGCGCCTTGAGGGACACCGCCATGCCCAGCGGGCCGGAGTCAGAGGAGGTGGCACGCGTACCGGCACGAGGGAGGAAACGCTTCGGGAGACCGGGAGACCCCAGATGCAGGCACGCGGTGTCGTGTGTCTCTTGAAAGGTGACTCTGCAGACGCAGTCGGTCGCGATCTCTTCGACCAGTCGGCATAGGTCGTCGAGAACGTTCGGCAAAGGCTGCCCTGTCGCGACCATCTCCAGCAGGCGATTCTCGCCCTCGAGCAGCGCCTCGGCACGCTTGCGATCATCGATATCCGTCTGAAGGAAATACCAGAGAGCGATTCGGCCCTCGTTATCGCGCAACGGAAAGCCTTGCACGCGGAACCATCGGTAGACTCCATCGGCACGGCGATGGCGCGACTCCGCATCATAGGGCTCGCCGGTGCTGATCGACGCCCGGAACCGGGCGATCACCGCCGCCCGATCATCGGGATAGGTCAGGCCGTTGGTTTTCCATCCCCGTAACTCCTCGAGGGTCGAGCCGGAAAATTCGAGCGTATGACGGTTGGCATGCAAGACGTCCCCGTCGCGCGAGAAAAGGATGACCCGGGTGGGGAGGCCATCGACGATCAGTTCGAAGCGCTGTTCCTGCGCGCGCAGCGCAGCTTCGGTCTGCTTGCGGTCCTCGATGTCCGAGTTGATCCCACACCACTTTACGGCTTGACCGGTAGCATCGGTGATCGGACTGGCTCGGCATGTGAACCAGCGATACACGCCATCGAAGCGACGCATGCGCGCTTCCGCCTCGCCCCGCTCGCCGGAGGCGAGGACGGTTCGCCAGGCTTCGATCAGTCCCGGCTGATCATCGGGATGGAACGCCGTCTGCCAGCCTTCGCCCGACGCTTGCTCGACGGAAAGCCCCGTATATTCGCACCAGCGTCGATTGACGAACTCGATGCGGCCGTCAGGAAAGGCTGTCCAGACCAACCCGGGGAGCGCATCCACAGTACGCCTGAGTTCGTTTTCCATCGCGACCCCATTCTACAGCGTGCCTCACGATACAACGATCGGCTTTTGGGAACCGGGAGTCAATATACCTTGGTGTCGGTTTGGGCCGGCTTATGCTGAAACGGCCGGATCGATGGGCAACGTGAATTGAAAGATCGCACCGCGGTCGGGGTCGTTGCTCGCCCACAGGCGGCCGCCATGTGCCTCGACGATTGAATTGCAGATCGGCAGCCCCATGCCCATTCCGCTGGCCTTGGTCGTATAAAACGGCTCGAAGAGGCGCTCGAGGTTCTCCGGGGCGATACCCGGGCCGGAGTCGCGCACGGCCACACGGACGACGCCCGGCTCGGTCATCGCGGTGTCGATCGACAATTCCCGCGGCCCTGTGTCAACCGCACTCATTGCATCGATGGCGTTGATAATGAGATTCAGGATCACCTGCTGTATTTGCACGCGGTCGCCCTTGACGGGCGGTAAATCCTCCGCAAGCCGCGACCGCACGGAAACGCCGTTCCGGTTAGCCTCGCCGGACGTGAGCGCCATCACCTCGCGGATCGCTTCGTTGATCTCCACGATCTCATTGCTCATAGGGGCCTTGATGACAAGGCCATGAATCCGCTTGATCACCTCGCCTGCACGCCTCGCGTCACGAACGATACGATCGAACGCCCGACGGGCTTCCTCGACATTAGGTGGGTCGAGACCCAGGCAGCGCAGACCTGTCGACGCATTGACAGTTGTCGCAGCAATCGGCTGCTTCATTTCGTGGCTGATCGACGCTGCGAGTTGCCCAATGGCAGTGACGCGGTTCGCATGCGCGAGCTCGAGCTGCATCTGGCGCGCCTGAGCTTCCGCCCGTTTGAGCTCGCTCAGATCGAGCACAAACGCGATAGCTTGAGTCGCGTTCTCGCCGAGCATGGCAATGCCGACCAGCACCGGCACGCGGCTGCCATCCTTCCTGAAGTACTCTTTTTCGTAGGGCTGCAATATCCCGGTCTTCTCCAGCTTCTCCCATTCAACACCGCTGCGCTCGAGCCACTCAGGCGGCGTCAGGTCCCTCCATCTCAGACGCCCCACCAGCAGATCGTCATGGCCGTATCCCAACATACGAAGGAACGCGTCATTGGCTTCGAGGATCCGACCTTCGAGATCCCCGATCAAAATCCCGACGATGTTGGAATCGACGAGGCGCCGGATCTTTGCTTCACGTTCTGCAAGGTCACGGTAAAGGCGCGCGTTTTCCAATGCGATCGCCGCCTGCGACGCGAGCAGCTTCAGCAGGGCGATGCGCTTCGGAGCGAAGACGCCGGGCGTGAGGTTGTTCTCCAGGTAGAGCACACCGATCAGCCCGGCCTGCTTGAGCAACGGCAGACAAAGGACTGAGCGAGCGCATTTCTGGCGGAGATAGGGATCGTCGGAGAAGCGGTTTTCGGCTGAGGCATCGTCAATGATGACAGGTTCACGCGTGCTTGCGACGTAGCGCAAGAGCGAGTCCGGCAAGGCCACCGGTCTCGGTGGCTGTTGCTGCAATTGCACGATGACCCGGCCACCTTGAATGGTGGCTTCGGCCTCGACGCGCAGCAGGGCGCCCTGTGGAAGGATCAACAGACCGCGTTCGGCGCCAGCATGCTCGATTGCAGTCGTCATCAAGGACTTGAGCAGGTTTTCGAGCACCATTTCGCCTGAGATTGCCTGAGCCGTCTTCACGATGGTCGCGAGATCCAGCTGCTCGCCGCGTTCCTCGATGGTCACGCGTGAGACAGGCGCGGCTTCGGGTTTGCTCAAGGGGTAGAGCCGATCCAGTTGTTCGACCTTGCCGTGCGCGCCCCATTGGGAATAGCAGTCCCGCGCCTCACGCAAATAAGCGTACGCGGCGCGTTCGAGGCCAGCGGCAAAGCAGCATTGCGCAGCGAGCTCGTTGGCCAGTGCCTGGTCCTGGACGAATCCCTGCTCGCCTGCCGAGCGGGCTGCATGCTCATAGAACCGCATGGCCTGCATTGCGTGCCCGTTCAGACGGGCCAGTTCGGCGCGCAGCAGCAGATGCTTGTGCGCAAACGTGATCGGGCAGCTTTTCGCCCATCTTGCGAACGCCTCGATATTTGCGGTGATGTCCGCCTTGATCTGCGCTTGTCGATCAGCTGATGCAGAGCCGTGAACCGCGGCGAGCGTGAGCGAATGATAAAGGCAGTAGTTCGCGAACTGGATGTGGCAGCGTCCGGACCAAAGCAGTGGTTTGGCCTTGTCGGCGCACGCGAGCGCCTTCTCAGGTTCGCCCAGCAGATAATGGCGCTGGACCTGCAAAATCCAGTGGAAACAGTTGACCACGGCAATGCCGCCTTCCGTGATCTGAGCATCGATCGCGGCGTCCTCCATCACCGTCGGGTCGCGGGTGCGGCCGCGAAGCCTCTGGATGAAATGTTGGATGCTGGACAGAATATCGTGCACGTGACGGAAGTGGATTCGTTTCACGAACTCGATTGCGTTGATCGAATCGAGCCACGCCTCATCGAGGCGATAGCCGCGTGCCAGAAGGTCCGTCAGCCGATGTTCGAGGCTGAAGCTGGCATAGATGACTTCGCCTGTTTCTTGCGCATGTCGCATGGCAGTATCGACGCACCCTAATGCGACCTCGATCGGTTGCGTCCAGAGAACCGCCATTTGCAAGAAAAAGTGCGCGGCCACTTGTTGAGCCGCGAAACTATGTTTCTCCGCGACGGCGACCGACAACCGGGCGAACGCCTCGCCGTCCCGGTATCGGTGGAAGTATGGACCTAGAAGAATGGAGATGAACGCATAGGCGATGACAGCCGATTCGGTCGTGCCGTATTGCAGCGTCACGACGACCATTCGGCAGGCAATCGTCTGGGCGAGGTTCATATCGGTGAAATAGGCGGTCTGCCCTAGCATATGGTAGATCTGCATGACCTCTCGCATCTCGGGGTCTTCCATCATCGGGAGGTCAAGGAGGCTTTCAATCGGGCGCGCGCCGAGGCGCATGAAGACGGCATCGTACTCTGCAGATAATTCGTCATCCGTAGGATGATCTGGCAAGTCGATGCCGAACATTTCCAGACATTCGCGAGCGGTTCTGACTGCGGACGCATTGTCGGCATTCACCAGCTGCAGGACCATCCTGAGCCGGTAGGCCTCGGCGCGGTGGATTTTCGATCGCGCTCGAAGCAATATGTCATCGATCCATCGGGTGGCTTCGCTGAAATGGGAGAGTAGAAACTCGCATTCGGCCCGTTCGAACCAGACGCTGAAGGTCAACTCGTAACAGTCGTCCCACCCTTGCTGCGAAAGCAGCGACGCAGCGGCCGCGAGATAATTGCAAGCCGAACGATACGCGGTCGAGGCCTTCGCCTTCTTCGCGGCATTGAGGTTGAGGGTCGCTGCGCGATGTTGTTCGGACCGTTCGATCATCAGCTCGGATCCATGATTCAACTGGTTCACGAGATCAAAAATCCTGGTCGTAATGTCCGCTTCATCGAGCTTCGACAAAAGCAGGCGGCCAATGCGCAAGTGATGCTCTGCGCGGGATTCGGTCGGAATCAGTGCATAGGCGGCTTCTTGCACCCGGTCATGGAGAAACTTGAAGCTGCGGTCCATGGACACGATCGCGCCGGCCCGGACGGCGTCGGCGAAATCCGCAAGGACTTTGGCCTCGGAGTCGCCCCAGACGCTCGCCAGGGTGCTGAAGTCCGCCTGGCTGCCGAGGCACGCCAGCAACTTCAACGCGTCCTGTGCACGAGGCGAGAGCCTCTGCAGTCTGCAGATCATCAGCTCTACGACGTTTTCGGTGAAGCCCTTCGCGTCGATGTACTCGAGATTCCACCGCCACGAGGCTGAATCAGGCTCGAACTCGAGAAGGCCTTCCTCAACGAGATTCGTCAATAACTGGCCCGCGAAGAATGGATTGCCGCCGGTTTTCCGGTGCAGCAGTCTGGCTAGAGGCAGGGCTTGCTCGCGCGTGCATCTGAAAGCGTCGCAAAGCAGTTCGCCGAAGTCCTCCGGCGAGAGCGGGCCGAGTACGATCTCATGCACCATGGTCCCGGCCTTGCGAATCGAACCGAGCATATCCATCAGCGGATGCCCGGTCGCGACTTCGTTGTCGCGATACGCGCCGATCAATAGCAAGTGGTGCGTGTCCGCATGGGTGATCAAATATTCGACCACGGTTAATGTGGCCGGATCGAGCCACTGCAGATCGTCCAGGAAAATCACGAGCGGATGCTCGGCGCGCGCGAACACGCCAACGAACTTTTGAAAGACGGATTGGAACCTCAACTGGGTTTCCAGTGGCGAGAGTATGGGAACGGGAGGCTGGGGCCCGATCAAGCTCGCGAGTTCGGGAATCAGATCGGTCAGCAATCGCCCGAGTTGGCCAACGGCTTCTGCGATCGCATCGCGCCAGCTCGCAATTTCGGCATCCTGGCCGTTCAGAATTTGTCGGATCAGTTCGGCAAATGCCTGGGCCAATGTTGAGTATGGGATGTCTCTCAGGCGCAGGTCGAATTTTCCCGAGATGAAGATACCCCGGGGCAGCACGATCACCTTGTGCAACTCATTGACGACGGAGGATTTTCCAATTCCTGAGTAGCCGGATACGAGGACCAGCTCGCGCGTGCCTTGCACCGCAACGCGCTCGAATGCAGCCAGAAGCGTCGCGATTTCACTGCAGCGCCCGTAGAGCTTCTCGGGGATCAAAAGCTGTCGCGTTGTATCGTGCGTTCCGAGCGGGAAAGGATCGATCCGATGAGCGGCTTGCCATTCAGCCAGACATTTTCTGAGATCCCACGCGAGGCCGGCCGCGGTTTGATAGCGATCCTCGGCGGGTTTCGACAGCAGTTTCATTACGATGGCCGAGAGCGGGGCAGGAATGCCTGAGACGCGCTCATCCGGCGCAGCGGGCTGTCGCGCGATGTGGCAGTGCACCCATTCCAGGGGATCCAGCGCAGTGAATGGAAGGGTTCCGGTCAACATCTCGTACAACGTGACCCCGAGCGCGTAGAGATCGCTGCGCGAATCGATCGACCGGTTCATCCGGCCGGTCTGCTCGGGCGCCATGTACGCGAGGGTTCCCGCAATCAATTCGGGATGTTCCGGGCTCTGGCGTTCGCGCGGGAGTCGCGAGGCGATGCCGAAGCCGGTGAGCCTAACCTCGCCCGTTGCGTCGTTCACCAGGATATGCGCCGGCTTGATGTCCTTGTGGATGAGGCCGCGCTGATGAGCCTTGCCCAAAGCAGTGACGATGTCAATGGCGAACTGCAGGAAGCGTTCCAGTCGAATGGGAGTGCCTATCAGCCGGTCGAGCGGAACGGCGCCCGAATCCTCCAGAACCAGCACGGCCTGACCGCCCTCAGACACTAGTTCGAGCGGCCGTACGGCCCAATCGCCGGAAAGCTCTTCCTTCAGATCGTATTCGTGAGCCAGGCGTTCGAGGCTCGCGGGCGAGCAGCCGGTAGCCAAAGGTCGCAACTCCATGACCGAAGTCGGCGCGCCATCCGGGCTCAAGCGCGATGCGCGCGAGAAGATTCGCTCGCCATCCTCCCATAAGACCTGGCTGCTATCTGCAATCGAGTGGGACCGAGGCTCAGATGACATGCTCTGGAGGAATCGCTTTCGTGACGGAGGCCAAAGTCATGGTTTCCGTGTTTTGCAGCTCGGGCACCGCAATAAGAGGGCGATAGACGGCGTCGCCTGCGCGAGTGACTTGCCCGCTCAGTGTTCGAATAGATTCCGCTTTTGTGCGCAGCGCAACGTCGCCAGAACGGTTCGCCTTAGCGGCACGCTGCCGCATCGCTCCATGCGACGGTGGCGGGCAAGCGGCTTTAGCAGTGCAACCAGCTCGTTCACATGACCGAGCACCTTACCGATGATGTCATGGTCCGCAGACATTTTTCGGGTTATGCCGTATGACCGTTGATTCGAATGGTAGCAGAAGCATAAAGGCACTTCTGCGCGAGAGAACACCTGGCGTAGAGCTTCTCCGTCTCGCGACTTATGCAGTCACTGAAAAAATTCATCGATTGCATGAGAGGTGAGCTATTTCGGGCAGTGGACGCTCGGTCAGAGAGGGAGACTGCGATTGTTTGCAACGCGGCGAAAAGCTCGCCAAGTCGGAGCGCGGTTTCTTTGGCGCGGGCGCTTCGGCATCGGTTGGGTCGTAACGCCACGCGAGTGCGGATCGGGCGAACGCCTGTTGTTCGTCGCGATCGAGCGTCATGGCGCGCATGCCTTCCTTTTGCTCGTGGATCAGGTCGAAGCCCTCAAGGACGTCGAAAGCGCCATTGATCACGTTCTGGATGACGTTCCTTTGTGTGGCACGCGGATATCGGCGATGTTCTCGCCCGCGACCATGCCGTTCTGGCAGACAAACCGGAATGTGCCCGCCAGCATCTGGTAAGTGCTGGGTGCCGTCGTGCGAGTTCAGCAGCACGATTTCGTCGGCTTCCTCGCCGGGGATCTGGTCGGCGTGGCGAAGCCGCAGCATGTGTTTGGTGAATTCGCGCTTGCCCTGATCGCGTACGCGGGTCTGGCAGATCATGAACGGCTGAAAGCCTTCGTTGCGCAGGCCGCGGAGCACATCGATGGTGGAAATGTAGGTGTAGCGCTCGGAGCGGCTTTCGTGCTTGCCGTCCGCGAAGATGGAAGGGGCAACGTGGGGAATCTGGTCGTCCGAAAGCGGCGAGTCAGCGCGCAGCATCGGGGACCCGTAATGGAAAGAGGAAGCGAGTTGCATGGCAATCTCCACAGTCAAGGGTGAGGACCTGAACCGGGCGAGGGGAGGTGTCTTGCTATTGCGGCTGGACACTTCCCGGTGGAACTCGGGGTTGGCGTTGCTACCGCCTGGCTCCCGGGTTCCCGCCCGTGCGACTGGAGGAGTCGATCGCGCGCGTGTGTCAAGGAAAAAGGCGAGGGAGGGGTGCGGGCAACACGGTCCCTTGCCCCTTGATGCGCGCCCGCTATCGGCTACTGTGGCGGGTCAAGGGCGGGAGGCTGGGAGCCGGGTGCATGCCATGCCTCGGGTTGACCGGGCCTGCAGGTGTGGTCCTACGGGCGCGGCCGCGTAGACCACCCCTCGCTAAAAAGCGACGGGGTTGACTGCTGCGCCCGGAACTGATGACCGACAACCGGCGCCATCAGGTGATTTACAACCGTGCGCGGCGGCAGGCTAGGATGGCACCTCGAGCAGCCGGATTGATGGCGGTCGTGCGGTCCGCGGCTCCACGGCCAAGCGGCCGTGCGGCCTCTCCTAGCGAAGGGATCGGGAACTTGCTGATACCGCGACGTGGGGCCGGTCTTCGGCCACAGCGGTCGTTGGTCCCTCAAAGTATCAGCGGCTGATACGGGTCCTCAGCTGACGACGGTATCGGGCCGGTCTGGGCAAGCGGCAGCTTCAGTTGACGTCGAGCGGCTGTGCACGACCTCAGAGCCTCCGTGAGAGTGCTCCCATCAGAACGGGCCGTTGTCAGAGCCTCAACCGACGTTCGCTCATGGTTCTGTCGCTGACCGGCAACCGGGCGTCACGTTGAGCATCGACTGATTCTCAGCGCAGGCGTCCGCCCCGCACCGCATCCTTTTGTATCCCGCTGTATCTACACCGGTCAGGGATACGCACGCTTACGCACAGCCGACTTTCTGACATCAGCGGGATACGCTCACCCGCTCAAATACGCCATCGCTGTCCCAGAGCTTCGGAAGTCACATCTGTCCAACTGCCATGACATGGCCCAGCGATTCCAAGCTAAGTTATTCGGACTTTCTCTACTTGGGGATCAACTAGTGAGAACGCAAATGAACATGCTGATCAATACGCTTGCCGCAGTTACGGCTGGTGCCGTGCTCGCAACGAACGCCTTCGCCCAGAGCACCGGGGAGGTCGGGATCGCTTCACCGTACGCCGCCATCAAAAACGAGCCCCAGCCCAAACTGATCGTGGATCCCACGCCGCTTCCGGCAGGGCTGGCCCACGGGATCGTCTGGATCCAATATCGGGTGGAGAACGTGCATATCGTTCCGGTGTTCGGGGCAGCCGCGCTTACCGTGTCTCCACGAATCGGGCATCTGCACGTACACATCGACGATTTACCTTGGGGTTGGGTAGAAGCGAATGATGTCAATACAATCAGCGTCGCGGGTCTGCCACCCGGCCAGCACAAGATGCTCGTGGAGTTGGTCGACGCTCAACATCACGTATTCGCTGATTGCACGGAGTGCCGGCGGACGGTGACGTTCACGGTCCCTGAGGGCACGCCTCATTCGCACTGAAGGGCTGTCAAGACCCTCTTCGCTGGTTCCTCGCGAATGACGTCCAACGCATCGTGAATTATGAGCGTTCTACCCGATGACTGAGTGTTCTTCTTTGACATGGGACGGCCCGTTACAAGGCAGAGCGCGCGCCCGAATGTCGAACCGTCAACGTATGCGGGCGGCCGTTTGTGGCCGCTTGCACTCGCTGGAGCATGACGCTGTCCAGCGGCCGTCCGCGCGAATGTTTCCAGTCCGTGTCGCGCAATCAGGATCACATCGCCGCCGCGCGAGCTGATCTGGCCGAGATTGATCACTGCTGCGTTCGATTTGCCCGACAGCGTGAGCGCTCCGACACTTGCGTGCTGGAGCGCTTCGCATTTACGCGCGCAAGGGCCTTAACCCCGTACGCACTTCATTCGCGAAGATCATCGGTTCTTCCCAGGCGGCAAAGTGCCCGCCAGTTTCGGGCTTGTTGAAGTAAATCAGGTTGTGATATGCCTTATCGGTCCAACTCTTTGGCGCCTGGTAGTTCTCTCCCGGAAACGCGCTCACAGCGGCGGGCACATTGACGTCGGCCGCGAGAAAGAAGTTCGCGTGCGATTCCCAATAGAAGCGAGCCGCCGAAACCCCGGTATTGGTGAGCCAATAGAGTGTGATGTCGTCGAGCACGTCGTCGCGCGTGAGCGCACCTGCGGCATGACCGTTGACGGGATGACCGAGCATTGCCGCGCTCAACGCCGCAGCGGGCTGGCCGTAGCCATCGCCATGATCGAGCAGCCAGGACGCCAGCGCGACCGGCGAGTCGGCGAGTCCGTACAGCGTCTGCGGGCGTGTGCCCATTTCGAATGCGTAGCCGCGCTTCTTCTTGAAGTTGGCGCTCAACTGTTCATACGCGTGCTGCTCCTCGTCCGATAAGCCGGCAGGCATCGCGTCGCCCGCGGCGAGCGACTTCAGAACCTCTACAGGAACGGAAGCAGGGAAGTTCACGTGAATCCCCATCAGTTCGGGCGGCGCCTGTTTAGCCATGATGTTCGTCACGATGCCGCCGAGATCGCCTCCCTGCGAGGCAAATCGTTGATAGCCCATTGGGTGTTGCGCTGCGCATGAAGTGCGCGACGTGCAGCTTCACGAAGTCATGCGTGCCCGTAGGTTTGCGTCCCGGCGCCCGGTTCGCGATCGCGTAAGGGAGTGACCACTGGGGTGCGTAACGTCGTGACGTCTCAGTCGCCTTTGCTGTCCGGCTCGGCTTCCATATTCATTGCGCCACGCGAAGACCTCATTCGATATTCACTCGGAGACAATCCGGTCTTGCGCTTGAACAATTGTCGAAATGTGCTGATATCGCCATAACCGACACGTTGGCTCACGGCCTCGAGTCCAATTGGGCGCGTTTCCAGCAGGCGTTTCGCGACCTCGATGCGCAGGTTTTGCAAATACGTCAACGGTGCCAGCCCGACGGCTTCCTTGAAACGGCGATTGAGCGTGCGTTCGCTGACAGCAAGCGATACCGCCAGATCGCTCAACCGGAATCCCTGCTGCAGTGTAGCCTCCATCTGCTGCTGGGCGCGCGCGACGAGCGTGTCGGTATGCCCATGTTCTTCGAGAAGCGTTGCGAAGGAAGCCTGCGAAGTGCGGTTCATGTCGATCAATAGCGCCTTCGCGGTCATCGTAGCGAGTTCTTCGCCGGCGAATGTTTCGACGAGCCGCACAGCGAGATTCAGATACGAGGTCACGGAGCCTCCCGAGATGATGCCGTCTTGCGCGATCAGCAGTTCGTTTGCGCGAACTTCGACGCGCGGATAGCGGCGCGCAAAGTCCGACGCTCTCGCCCAGTGCGTCGTTGCGGCGCGGCCATCCAGCAGGCCGGCCTCGGCGAGCAGGTAATTCGCCGTGCAAAAAGCCGCCAGGACAGCGCCTGCCTTGCGTTGGCGCCGCAGCGCGGAAGACAGTTCGTTCAACTGCTTGCGGCGCCCGATGAACTCGTCGATGTTCGAGAAAAACGGTGCCGTCAGCAAAACGGCGTCCGCCCGTTTGCGCGGGTCGATCTTGCCGTCGACGTGAATGGTCTGACCCGACGCAGACCTGACGGGATGACCGTCGAGCGATTCCACGCGCCATACGAACAGGGGCGCGGATGTCGTTCCCGGTGCAGTCTTGCGCGCATGGAACTGATTAGCGGCGCTGAAGACGTCGACAGGGCCCGCGACGCCGGACGCGAGGATGCCGTCATAGACCCAGATGCGCACGATAGCCATAAGCGTGTCCGAAGTTCCACGAATAATGGCGATGCTGCCACTTTTGGGCGAACCGGTAAACCCCGATCATGGCCACATTCCATGAACTGAAAGCAGGAGCAGCGCCATGCCAATGATCGATGCACTGTGGCCCGAGGATGCCTTGACGTCCGAAGCCGAAGCGCGCCTCGTCAGGGAACTGACCGACATCCTCATCAGGGCCGAAGGGTACGATCCCGCCAGCCACGTCGCGCCGCGCGTCTGGGTCTTCCCAACCGAGATACCCGATGGCGCTTGGGGTACGGGCGGCGCAATCTGGATGCTGCCCGATATTCATGCGCTGCTGGCGGGCGATTCGGAGCGCGACGCAGGCGTCGCCCGGCTTGCCCGACGCCGCCTCGAAAAAGCGCGCATTACGCTCGAAGCGGCGCTCAATTCCGCCAGCGCAGGCATTGCGAGCAAATCGTCACTGGAGCGCCCAGCATGAAATTCAATGACACAGCCCCCGTAATGGCACCCGCAGGCGGTCCGCCGCTCTGGCTGACGAACCTCGCTGAAAACGCGACGCTCGAGGCCTCCGTGCTGAAGCGTCCGATCGAAGGACGAGCCGATATTCTCTCCGTGATCAAACACGCGGTCTCACTCTACGAATTCCAGCAACACAGCTATAAGGGCGCGATTGGCGATAGTTTGTATATGGAGTCCTATCGCTCGCAGATCCAGGGTATGCCGATCGAGACGGTGGTCGTCGCGCACATGAACGAGCACGGCGAGACGGAGTCCGTGGTCATTAGTCATCGCCCGCTCAACGCGGTGCTGCTGTTTTCGAAACTTATGTGGGAGCGCGTCGATGAGCGCTTTCGTGATCGCTATCTGAGCGGACCGGAAGCAGCGGCACTGAATAAGGTATCGGACGCGGCCTCACGCGAGGACGGCTGCACTGGAGCGACTTCTCGATGACAGATGCTCCTGATGGCGTACGCGAACGCTATCGCACGACCGATCTGATCGAGCGGCTGAAAACTGCAGTCACAGACGGTGTTCGAGGCCGTGCGATGAAACGGCTTCTTCTTAACTTGACGACAGCCACTGTGCTGATCGCTTCTGCTGGAGTTTCCATGGCCCACACCACTCCGATGCCAGCCACGCCGACCACGAAGATACTAGCGATTGGTACTTTTCCACCGGGCACGGACATGCAGCTTGTCCAAGACATTCTTCCGTCCGAAGCTCGCGAGACGGCGCAACTCTACCTCGAGGGCAAGATTGATCAGTGGTATTCACTGCAAGACCGGGCTGGGGTGGCGTTCATTTTGAACGTTAACGACGTGAGTCAAGCGCATGAAATGCTCGAGGCACTTCCATTGGGGAAAGCGCACTTGATGACATTCTCGCTGCTCCCAATAGGCCCACTGAAGCCGTTGGGTAAGCTTTTGAATTCGCCTTCGCCCCAGTAGAAAGCGCTGGAGCGTACAGGGCCGCTGCGCCACCGCTTTGGGGCGCCCCGAGGAATTCCGAAGCAACGAAGCGCCTTTAGCTGGCGCAATTTCGCACTAAACGAGAGTGACGATCATGTTCAAACTAGTTACGAAGCCGACAGTCTTCCCCGCAGTAGCTGTGGGCGGTGCCGCATGCCAGATTGTGCCGGCATCATCCTCGTCGGCGCCGAAGGTTGAGGTCGGCGAGTTGCAGGTCAATCCCGACATCAAGCTGCGTCATATGGTCTATCGGCCCGCGCATCGCAAGGGTACGGTGTTGTTGCTGCACGGCTTCCCGGAGACGATGTATGCGTGGAAGCCAATCGCGGAATCCCTGTCGAGCGACTACGAGGTGCATGCTTTTGACTGGCCTGGCTACGGGCAGTCTTCGCGTCCAGGCGCCGATCGCTTCGGCTACGCGCCGTTGGATTATGCGCATGTGCTCGCAGACTATGTCCGCACGTCCGGCATCGACAGTTCGAAGCTTGTGATTTATGCGACCGATATCGGGGCCCTGCCTGCGCTGCTGGCGGCATTGGAGCAACCGGATATCGCCAGCGAGATCATCGTGGGTGACTTTGCCCCGTTCAACCGTCCACAGTACATGTACGAAAGCCTGCAGGGCCTGAAGTCAAAGCCTTCGTCCGACGCCGTGCGTGCTGCGATGAACAAGAACCGTGACGAAATCCTGGCAAACACATTCTTCCGCGGCATGTCGGCGGAGGAGCGCTACGCGTTGCCGCGGGAGTTCACGGACGATATGGCGAAAGGTTGGGGCGGTGATGTCACGTCGGCAGATGCGTTCTTCCACTATTACTCCCATTTCACCCGCGACCAGGACTACTTCGAAGCGAATATGGCAAAGCTGAAGATCCCCGTGAAGGTCGTGTGGGGTGAGCAGGATATCTATATCAAGAAGGAAATGGGCGTTGAGTATGCGAACCGTAACGGCTTAAAGCTTTCGATTCTCCCTAAACTCGGCCATTTTCCGCATCTGCAAGCGCCTGAGCAGACAGTGGACGAAGTTCGGGCCGCGTTTAGCGCGGGCAGCAATCCTGTCAGTGACTAGTGGGAATGCGCGAGTGATGCACACGCGCTTCCCGACACCGCGGTGGCCTCGTTTGCCGCGCTTTCGGTCGCGCAATCCGAAAAGATGCTCCAGACAGCGATCCGCGAAGTGTCCGGCATGCCCGCCGACGTCCGGGCTTTTTCACGCTCGATCGGAAAGCGCGCTGCCCGCGCTTGAGCGGTTCGTTGCTGCTAGAAACGGCTTGCGCCCTGGCCAGCGTTGGCGTGATAACCACGCCCGAGCGAGTGGCAGAAGTGAAGCCTCGCCGATTTCGCGCCCGCGCATCCCTGTCACCTCACCGACGACGCAAATGTTCGTCCCGTTCGAATAGTTCCACGAGCCAGTCGATGAAGACGCGCACTTTCGCGCTCAGATAACGGTTGGGTGCGTAGATCACATGCACGGGGATAATCGGTTGCCGCCAATCCACGAGGAGAGGCACGAGTTTGCCCGCCACGATTGCGTCGCGCACCGAGTAGGTCGGCGCCTGGATGACGCCGAGACTGGCGAGGCCAGCCGCGAGATATGCATTCGTATCGTTGACGACGAGCCGATGACTCAAGTGGAGTCCCTTTTTCCGATCGTCATACAAAAACGGGAACGACGGGGGGTAGCCTGCGGTGGACGGAATCATGCCGATCGTCGGCAGATTGCATAACTCGTCCGGTGATGCCGGCGCGCCGTGCGCGTCGAGCAGCGCGGGCGTCGCGCATGTAGTGAAACCGAAACTGCCGATCTGCCGGGCCACCATGAACTGCTCGTCGACCGTGCCGGCGCGGATCGCGCAGTCGAAGCCTTCGGCGATCAGATCGGCGCGTTCATTGCCGACTTCGAGTTCGATTCCGATCTCGGGATAGGTGCGGTAAAAGTCGTCGAGAGCCGGGACCACCACGAGCGCGCCGATTGCCGTCGCGGCCTCCACACGGAGTCGGCCCGACGGTTTCATGCGCGCATGCGTGGTCGACGATTCGATATCCGCGAGTTCCGCAAGCAGGCGCACGACGCGCTCGTAGTAGATCGCGCCTTCCGGGGTGACGGTGACCGAGCGGGTCGTCCGGTGCAGCAGACGGACCTTCAGTTCTTCTTCCAGCTTCTGGATGAGCCGCGTCAGCGACGCATTCGGCATGTCGAGTGTTTCCGCTGCCTTCGTGAACGTGCCGGCTTCCACCACACGGACGAAGGCGTTCATCGCTGCGATGCGGTCCATGATCGGCGTCTCCGTTATATAAGGAAGACGCCATTAGACCGCAAATCGCGACCCCGCTGCTATTGACCGGTGAAGTCCATGACCGGCCTCGGACGTCCGGCCTTCAGCGCCTCGACGGCGGAACGGATGCCCCGCTGTGCGTCGTCGGATTCGAACAAGGGCATCGCAATGTCGAACATCGCTTCGTCAGCGGCCGCGACACCGCCCCCCGCCCACGCGCGCAGCAGCGCCTTGTGCGCGGCATAGGCGCGCGTGGGGCCGTGTGCGAGCTTGCGCGCGAAATCGGATGCAGCCTTCAGCAGATCGGCGTCGGCAACGACGCGATTGACGATGCCGAAGCGTTCCATCGTCGCGGCCGGGACTTTCTCCGATGTCAGCGCCCACTCGGATGCACGCGCTCGACCGGCGCGCTCCGCGACCCGATAGATGCCGCCGAGCACGGTGACGATGCCGAGCGTCTGTTCGGGATGGCCGAACGTCGCGGATTCGGCCGCCAAGATAACGTCCGCGCGCAACGCGAGTTCGAAGCCGCCGCCGAAGCACAGCCCTTGCACAGCGGCGACGACCGGCACCGGAAGACGCTCGAAGCGGTTAAACACGGACATGTAGTGCTCGAAGCGCGCACGCAGCTCACGCACGTTCGCATCGGGCCACGTCATGATGTCGCCGCCGAACGAGAAGTTTTCGCCTTCGTTGCGCACGAGCACAGCGCGCGCGTCGCTGCGCTCGATCGCGGTGACTGCTGCGGCCAGCTCGTCGATCATCTGGTCGTCGATGCGATTTTGCGGAGGGCGGTCGATGACGATCGTCGCGAGCCCTTCGTCGAAATGGACAGTCAGGTGAGCCATGGAGAGATCCTTTGTCGTGGGGATGGACGTTAGGCGAGGTGCTGTTTGAACCACTCGACAGCGGCTTCGCTGGAAAGGCGGAACTGCGACAGATACGGGTCGAAGTGTCCACCTTCGATCGTCACGAGCCGCTTGGGCTGCAGCGCGCGTTCGTAGGCTGCGAGTTCGAGGTCGGTCAACGTGATCGTGTCGCTCGTCGCGACCACCATCAACAGCGGCGTTGGCGAAACGCGCGCGATCCATTGGCCCGGCTCGTACATTCGTGCGGCACGCGTCGAGCGAACCGTTACGTTGTTTTCCCAGGCTCCATCCGGCAGCGGCTGCAAATAAAATTCGAGAGCGTCTTTCGCTCGATACGACGCGGCAACCGCGGGATCGCTACTGACGACCGCCTGACGCCGCGGCGGCTCGCCGCGCAATTGCGCGCGATCGTCATCGGCAAACGCTTCTTCGAGGGCGGCGACATTCTCCGGCGCAATGCGGCGCAGCCCCTGTTCGTAGCCGCTGATCGTCGGTACTTGCGCGACGACGCAGCGCAGCCGACGCTCGGTCGCGCCGAGCACGATCGCGTGACCGCCCGCGTAGCTCGTGCCCCACAGGCCGATCCGCTTCGGATCGACGACGTCAAGCGTTTCGAGGAAGCTGATCGCGCGCCGCCAGTCCGCGATCTGACGCCACGGATCGATGTCGTGACGGGGCGTGCCTTCGCTCGCGCCGAAGCCGCGATGGTCGTGCAGCAACACCACGAAACCGGCTTCCGCGAAAGCGCGCGCGAACGGTTCGAGTCCGTGTTCCTTCACTCCCGCGTAGCCATGTGCCATCGTGATCGCGGGGCGGCGTCCGTCGCCGGCGGGAACGAACAGCCAGCCGCGCAGCTTGACGCCGCCGTCCACTTCGAATTCAACGTCGGTACGTTTCACCATTTCAATCTCCAGGGAATGTGACTCAGCGCGCGGATTACGCGCTGCGATAAAAGAGGCTCGCGTCGACCACGCCTTGCAAACGATGGCCGAGTTCAGCCGAGAATCTGAGCGCACCGCCGAGCGGACGATGATGGATCGCCACGTGCACGATCTTGCCTTGCGGATTCGTCGTCAGGACGGTAATGCCGCGCATCTGTTCGCCGCCGAAGGCCTGCACTTCCCATTCGAGGTAATCGCGCAGCCCGCTGTGTGCCTCGTGCGTGAAGGAGAGCGACTCATAGATCCGGCTCGCGGTGGTCATGACGGTCTTGACCTGATCGATGCCGACGACCGGCTTCGCGAGCACACTCGCTTCGAGCATCACATCGGGCGAGAGCGTCTCGGCGAACGCATCGGCGGATTTCTGCCCGAACGCGCGGGTCCATCCTTGCGGCGACACCGGCACGTCTGGAGCGTTCAGCCCTGCCCCGTTGGCCTCGATGTTCGCGAGAAAAGATCCGACGGCATGCGCGATCGCGGCGGGTTGCTCGACGTGCGGCCAGTGACCGGCGCGCTCGATCGATGTGACGTGCGGTGCCCTGAAACGTGGCGTTACGCCGAGCGAGATCATTTCGGCCGTGGCGAAGGTGTCTCCATCGCCGCGGATGATCAGCACCGGGCCGAGGTATCGCGAAGGGTTCGCACCCGTGGGATGGCCTTCGTTCCAAAGGTCGGCGAAGGTGCCTGTCGCGTTTGCATCGACACGGTCGCCCAGTTGCCCAAGCCGCTCGAGTTGAGCGTCGTCGAGATTCACCGACACGTTGCGACGTAACTCGCGTTGCGCGGCCGGATCGCCGCCGAGCGCATGGAACCCGCGCATCGCTTCGGCCGGCAGACGGGTGCCGCGCAACGGTACCGGCGTCAGAAGCACGAGGCCTCGTACCTGCTCGTTTAGCCGTACCGCGACGAGTTCGGCGATCTGCGCTCCCATGCTATGACCGATCAGCACCACCGGCCGCAACAGCGCGCGGATCTGCGTCGTGATGTCCGCGGCGAAACTATCGAGACTGTATGGGCCGGGGTCGGCGGCGCGCGCCCCCATTCCCGGTAGATCAACGCACAGTGCGCCGGATGCGCGCTCGCCGAGATGCTGCGCGAGGTCGTCCCAGACTGCGGCACCGTCGAGGAATCCGTGGATAAACACGAGCAAGGGCCGGCTCGGATGAGTGGGATTCATGGATGTTCCCTGTCAGGCTGTTGGAATTGAAAATCAGCGAGTCGCGCCGGATGCGGACCAGTTCGCCGCGTCGATCGGCGAGTAACCGTCCGCGAAGTCATCGAGCCGGCCGATGCGGTGGTCCTGGAGCCGCGCGAGCACCTGCGGGTCGAGCGGCGTCGTGAACGCGCTTTGCACGACCGTGTATTCGGCGGCAAGGCGACCGACGGCTTGCAGTGCCGCGGTGTCGATGCGGCCGCGATCGAGGTAAAGGTCGTCGCGGATCTGAAAGCGCAGCACTTCGCCGAACACCACATGGTCGTGCTGGTCGCCGATCGGGATGATCCGATCGACCTTGCATTCGAGCGCGATGGGCGCGGCCTTCACGCGCGGCGGCCGGACCATCAGCGATGCCGCCTTTTCCAGGCCAACTGCTTCGAACTCGTCGACGTCGGACGGGAATTCGAAAGCGCTGCGGTGCATCGCATCCGCGAGTTCGAGATTGACGATGTTGACGACGAATTCGCCGGTGTCGCGAATGTTGATGAATGTGTCCTTCAGCGTGACGCCGTCGGAACGCGGTTGCATCGAGATCGAGATCATCGGCGGCTTGCGGCCGACCGCGGTGAAGAACGATATTGGCGCGAGGTTCGCGACGCCCTCTTTTGAAAGCGTGCTGACCCACGCAATGGCGCGCGGCAGAATCGAGCCGATCAACAGCTTGTAGTTCGCGGCGGCGTCCTGGGTGGAGGGATCGACGATCATGATGGAGGTCCTTGCGAAGTGACGGGCAATCGGCGTTACGTAGGCCGGCGTGCGACGATCAGTTTTGCGGTCATGTCCTGCACGATCTGGCCGTGCTGATTGATCGTTTTCGATCGCAGCGCGACGGTTCCGCGATCGGTGCGTGAGCGCGAAGGGATCAGTTCCACCACTTCGCTTTCCACGTGCAGGATGTCGCCGGGGCGCGTCGGCGTCTTCCATTCGACTTCGCAGCCGGCTCCGAGTACGCCGTTGATCAGCTTCGGGCCCTCGCTGACGAGCAGACGCATCGTGATCGCCGCGGTATGCCAGCCACTCGCTGCGAGGCCGCCGAACATGGTGCCGCGGGCGGCTTCCTCGTCGAGATGGAATGGCTGCGGATCGAACTCCGCGGCGAACCGCTTGATAGCGGCCGCGCTGACTTCGTACGTACCGGTGATGGAGGTGTCGCCGACCTTGAGGTCGTCGAAATAAAGCGCCTGCCGATTCATGAATGTCTCCTCTTGAGCCAGGGATGCGGGAGACCGGCTGGTAGCATTGGTATCCCGTGTGTCGTGCAGCTACTGTAGGGAAGGGCTCGGCGAGGAGTAAGAGGGTGCCGCTGAATGGATTATTTCAGGCGGATCAATAATTGAACGGGCTGCGGGCGCCCGGGTTGCCGCGAGGTTAGCCGCTCGAGTGCATGTTCGCGCGCCGCATACTGAGGTGCGCAAACATGCACGTTGGCTTCGAAACTAGTAGCGAGCCACTTCGATTATTGCGTCCGCAAACGCCTGCGGTGCCTCCTGGGGCAAATTGTGACCAATGCCGCCCCCGATAGTACGTTGCGTATATCTGCCGACGAATTTCCCCGCATACGACGCGGGCTCCGGATGAGGGGCGCCGTTCGCATCGCCTTCCAGCGCGATCGTCGGCACGCTAATCACAGGTGCTGCTGCGAGGCGATCGTTGAGTACCGCTTATTTGCGTACAATCAAATCCGTGCATCCATAGCGCATTTATATGAGCGGCCGCCGATATCGCAAAGGACGTAGAAACTACGGTTTCAGGACACCACTCGAAGGAATCGCCGTGCCGTCAGTCGCGTTCGTCGGGTTCGATGGGTTTCACGCCATGTCGCTCGCCGCGCAGCCGGTGTTTTCGTTTGCCAATCAGAAATTCGGTGAATCGTTCTACGAAATCGTCACGCTGTCGGAACGTGGCGAGCCAGTCAGACCGATCGGTGGCCCCACGGTGATGACCGAACCCATACGGCTTCGGCTGGGGATACCGCGCCTTCGAACCCAGGCCAGAAGTTGTTTGCGAATACCTCGGAGCGGCAGAGGACAGCCAGAAGCAGTTGCTGCTCGCGTTTCAGTTGGCAAGGCAAAGGCTAGCGGAAGTTGCGGAACGCAGAATGCCGCCATCTAATGGAGAGCGTATCGAGATTACTGGCCAGGATCTTTGAAGTGCACCGCGGCAGTGCACATATCCGGCAGGTTCGGCCTATGCAACGGACGTTCACCGTTTAAGCTGACCGGACACACAGAAACCGCATGCGCTCACATCAACGCCGTTGACCACCGCCGTCGCGAGGGCGCTCCGATCGCGCAATCGCCCCAGCCTTGCGACTTGCTTGCGCGCATGCAGGCCTCTCACGAACAGCCGGGACTCAGCCGTCACGTTCGCGTTTGAAGGCGTACCATCACTGCACAACGCATGAACGTTGCACACGCGGGGCCGACCGGTTCAACGAAGCCGGGCGCCGCGCAGCAGATCAGCCGCTTCTCAGCGGCGAGGAGCGCTTCATGGCCACTGGCATCGAACTTGACGATAAACGACGGCAACTGCTGCCATTTCGCGAGTCGATATTGGCGATGCTAGGAGTCGCATCGGTTTCGATGCTGATCGCGCTCGACCAGACCATCGTTGGCACCGCGATGCCGCGCATCGTCGCGGAGCTCAAGGGTTTCGAACTCTATGCATGGGTCGCGACGGCCTACATGCTCACGTCGGTCATCACAATTCCGATCTTCGGGCGTCTGGGCGATCTGTTCGGTCGCAAGCCCTTCATGCTGTCCGCCATCCTTGTCTTCACCCTCGCATCGGTGCTCTGCGGGATGGCGACCAACATGCTGTTTCTGGTGCTCGCGCGCGGACTTCAGGGCATCGGTGGCGGCATCATGCTGGGGACGGTGTTCGCGACCGTCGCCGACCTGTTCCCCGATCCGAGGCTACGGCTGCGTTGGCTGGTGTTCGTGACTTCGGCGTTTGGCCTTGCGAACATGGTCGGGCCAATGCTCGGGGGCATGCTGACTCAGCACGGAAGCTGGCGGCTCGTGTTTTTCGTCAATGTGCCGGTGGGTGTGGTGGCGCTGTTCCTCGTGCGTGCTTTCCTTCCGCACTTGCGCCATGCCCGCAACGGCGCGCGGCTGCGCCTCGACTGGCTCGGCGCATTCGTCGTCGCCGTGACGTTCGGCGCGCTGCAGCTGGCGATCGAGCTCTTGCCGAGGCAAGGATGGACTGCTTCTACGATCATACTGGCCGTGATCGCGCTGGTCTGTACGCTGACGCTTTTCTTCTGGGAAAAGCGCATGGGCTATCCGATCATCCCCGTGGACATGCTGCTCGACCGCAGGCTCGGTGCGCTTTTTGCAATGTCAATGCTCGGCGGGTTCGCGCTGTTCTCTCTCGTTTTCTACGTGCCGCTGCTGTTTCAGGGCGGCTATGCGATGTCTCCGCGTGCCTCGGGCATGCTGATCACGCCGCTCCTGCTCGGCACGACGGTCGGCAGCTTCATCAATAACCGCGTGGTCACGCGCATCCGGCGCGCCAACGCGATCCTCTACGTCGGCTTCGCGTTGTCCGCTTTTGCGAGCCTCGCGGTGGTCGTGCTGCGAGGCCACGAGCCGTACCTCGTGTGGATGGCGTGCATGGGAGCGAGCGGCCTGGGGTTGGGCCTCGTGGGCACGAGCCTCACGGTCTGCTCGCAGCAGATCGTCTCGCGAGACCATCTCGGCGCCGCCACCGCATTGCTGCAGTCGCTGCGCACATTCGGCGGCATGCTTGGCACGGTGATGACAGGCGCGCTGCTGGGGCACCTTTACACGATGGGCGTGAATCGCTCGCTAGATTCATACCAGGCGGCGCAGTGGTTCAAGTCGTTTGCAAGTCCCGAACTGCTCGTGGACCGTGCCGAGCAGGCCGCGCTGATCAGTCGCCTCGTGAGCGCCGGGCACGCCGGCGACGCGATGATGAACTCGGCGCGCAGCGCGCTCGTGGATTCGATCCACACTGGCCTCATCGTGGCCGCTGTGGCTGCGATGGTCGGCTTGTGTCTCGCGTGGTTCGTGCCGCCGGTGCGGGTCGGCTATCTCGAGGCGCAGCCACAAAATAGTTGACGATGGGTTACCCCGGTGTCGGCTGCTGCCTGCGAGCTCGTACATGGTTAGCGACGTTCCGTGGTAGCTGGGGCACAGCGTGACCATGCTGGGAGTGCGACTGAACTCCGCAGCGTCCCTCGTTGATTACGATGTCGAACACCTCCAGAACAGTATGCTGCGCGGCGCTCACATTTGACAGCGACGACGGCTACGCTTTGGCGCGCTTGCGCGCTGTGCGGGTCACCACAGGCTTTTCAGAGAGCATGCACTGCTGAATCACGCGCTGGAGATGATCCGGGCCGGCCGTGATCGCGCTTAGCAAAGTCATCAAGACGAAATCGATCAACTTAGGTATTGCGACCTTGGTGTCCGCCCTCGGTGCGCGGTTCGCCAGGATCAGCGTGGCGAGACCATGTTCCATGCTCCACGCGGCATGAGTCACTAGCTTGAGATCGGCATGGGCCCAGCCACTCTCGATAGCTAGTGCCTCAATCGTCTCGGAAAACAACCCAAAAGACCTGTTACTTTCCTCGGTGAGTTCTGGATACGCCTGATGCGCCACGATGCGAGGTCCGATCATCAGACCGAACAGTCCATTGTGGCGCTGCGCGAACTCAACATACACCCGCATCATCCGGTACGCTTTGGCAAGTGCGGTGTCGTCGCTGTCACGGATCGCAACGCGCAACGCAGCGAGGTCGCGATATCCACTCGCCGCGATCGTGGCCAGAAGTTCGTCGATACCGGCAAAATGTCGCGAGGGCGCGGCTTCTGATACGCCCACCATTCGCGCGAGGTAACGAAGACTCAGATCTTGTGCAGACACATCCTTGAGCGCGTTGCGCCCCGCTTCGATGAGCGCATTGCGCAGATTGCCATGGTGGTAATCCGCGTTCTTTGTGATAGATGACTTAGGACTCACGTGGCCTTCGTTGGTGGAGCAAAACAAGGAATCGATTATAAATTCTGCGCAAAGAGGCAAGCAATATCCGGATGGGCCGCTAGACAGGCGAGCATCACTACGCGCATTCTGGCGGCTTGCTGGCGTGGCTGGATGTCAGGCTACACCGCATGCCCATCTGCTCCAGGCAGACCGCGCCGAAGGCCGCCTTTTAGCGCGCAACGCGGGCGCTTGCCATGACTACCCGGTCCGCCCCGTTGGCATCGACTGATCAAGTGGAGCATCGAGCCGATACGTCGTCAACGGGCGATTGCCTCCTGACAATGTGTTGCACGCCAAAAAGAAGAACCGCTACGCCGATTGCCTGGACACACGCAATCATTATGAACCCGCTCGCATAAGTTCCAGTCGCGTCGCGGACATATCCGATAAGAAAGGGTGTAACGAAGCCTGCGACGTTGGCGACGGAACTGATCAACGGCACGCCGACCACTAACGACTTACCGCTGAGGAGGCCGACAGTCATTTGCCAGAAGAGCGTTATACCCGCTCCAGTTCCCGCGAAGCCCAGCGCAAGGAGAAAAAACGTCGCGATGGGGCTGCTGTGCCATACGAAGACGAGCGCCGAAAGGCTCACCGCAGTAAAAAACGACGCCAGCGCACAGAAGAGCCGCCGACGCTGCGCACTGCCCCCGATGCTACAGATAAGCACATTGCCCAATGCCCCTAAAATGCAGGCACCCGCGACTGCACGGCCGATCACTTTGTATCCGCCGAATCCCGCCTCGCGAAGTATCGTCGGGGAGTAGAAAAACAGTGCGGCCGTCGCGGCGAGGAGGGAGAAGTAGGCCGCGCTCAGGATCCAGACGGCGGGGCTGAAGAAAAGAGGCCGGTCCTCGTCGTGCGCATCGTTCATCGTTTCGGCGCTATTTCGGAGATCGTCCTCGACGAGCGTACGCTGGCGCGCCGAAAGCCACTTGGCGCCGCGAGGCAGATCCGGAGGTATCATGAACGCAACGCACGCCAACACGACTGTAGGGATGGCCTGAGCGAAGAACATCCATCGCCAGCCTTGAAAGCCGGCCAGTCCGTTCATGTGCTCGAGCACGAAGCCTCCCGTTAGGCCGATCGTGACCGTCGAGAAGAGCGATCCTGAATGGAAGATGCTGAAGTTGCGCGTGCGCCTTGTTCCCGGGAACCACGCATTGAAGTACAACACGACACCCGGGTAGAATCCGGCCTCGAACACACCGAGCAGGAACCGCAATGCGTAGAACGTCGGCGCGTTATTGACGAACGTCATCGCGACACTGGTCAGTCCCCACGCGCCGGCGATACCAGCAAGCACGGCACGCGCGCCAACTTTCTTTTGTAGCATCGTGGTAGGGACGCCGAACAGCACGTAGCCGACGAAGAAGAGGCCGGCGCCCAGTCCATAGACTGTCTCGCTGAATCGCAGATCCACGACCATTTGCAACTTCGCGAAAGCAACGTTCGAGCGGCCGACCCACGCCAGCATCCATAAACCAAACAGTATCGGCAGTATCCTCCATTGCGCCGAAGCGTAGGCTTTCCGAAGGAGGGCGTTGTCATCCGACGATGACGCCTCTATGCAGGCTTGTTTCACCACTTCCATCCAGTCCTCCGACGTGATGTGTTGACACCGGGAACGAGGCGTACCTCGGCGATCAAAGATCGTCCGCCACTTTCTGCAATTCACGCGCGTGCGGAACAACGGACGCGCCGATCTTCTTCGTTAATGGCGGCGGTCCACCGACCAGAATGCCGCTATCGGTTGCATTGCGGATTTCGGCATCCGCGAGGCCCGCTTCGCGGAAAACCTGCTCGTTGTGCTCGCCGCGAAATGCGGGCGCGCTGCGCATTCCAAGCTCGTCATCTGAAAAGTGCCATGGATAGCCGTGTATCAGATATGAGCCGCCGCGGCGATCCGAAATCTCGTGCACCGCACCCCATTGCTTGGCCCAATCGGTCTCGGCCAATTCCTTCAGCGTACGAATCTGGCCGATCGCGATTTTGGCCTCGTCGAGTTGCGCATCGAGCGTCTTCAGATCGCGGAATGACCGCATCCAGGTCTGGATCACTGCGTGCAATGCCTTGTAGTTCCGCAGGCGGTGCTCAGCGGTGCAGAAACGCGGATCGTGCGCCAGGTCCATACGACGCATCGCCTTCAGGTAATTCGGAAACGTGTTGCTGCCGACGATGCTTTGCGCCGCCACAAACTCTTCGCCACCCGGGCCGACGAAATGAGGGCCGTCGGCGGCACCGAGGATGCCCGGCTCCGCGCCCGTATCGACACCCGCGAGATCGAGGTGAGCGCGCTCGTTGATCGACAGCATCACGGCCGCCATTGCGACGTCGATGTACTGGCCGCGCCCGGTGACTTCTCGCTTGCGCACTGCCGCGAGCACGGCGATGGTCGCTTGCAGGCCCGCATAGACGTCCGCATGCGACAGGGGATCGGTCCATCTACGGCCGTCGCTGGCGTTATCGAAATGTCGCAGTGTGTTGTGCGTGAATCCCGTTTCGGCTTGCACGGTCGGCGCATAGGCCATGCGCGACGCCCATGGACCGTGTTGGCCGTAGCCCGTGATCGAAACGTAGACCAGCTTGGGATTGCGCTGCGCGAGTGTCGCGTAGTCGAGTCCAAAACCCTTGAGCGTGCCAGCCCGAAAATTCTCGACGATGATATCGGCCTCGTCGCACAGGCGTAGCACGAAATCGCGTGCGCCCGGTGCGTTCAGATCGATGCTGATGTTGCGTTTGCCGCTATTTTGCTGAGCGTAGTAGCCGGACATGCCGTCGCGATTCGGAAATGCGGCGCGCGACACGTCGGGTCGCGGTGGCTCGATCTTGATCACATCGGCACCAAGATCGGCTAGCGTCCGCGCGCACAGCGGGCCGGCCAGCACGCGGGAAAAATCGACGACCTTGAGTCCTTCGAGCGGTCCGGTCATGTCAATTCCCTTTGAAAATAGCGGAGCCAGGACCAGTCTTATCGAAGGCCTCCAGTCCGCGTTTAAGATCCTGCGACGCCCAGATCGGCTTTTGCAACTCGAACATCGCTTCGTCGGCGGCGGCGACCCCCTCATTGACCGCAACACGCACGAGTTGCTTGGTGGCGGCATGCGCGACGGTCGGGCCGGCGGCGAGTTCCTGCGCAATCGACAGCGCCACTTCATCGAGCTTGTCGTCCGGCACAACGAGATTGATCAGGCCCCAGCGTTCGAGCGTGGCCGCGTCATACCGGCGACCGAGCAACGCGAGTTCTTTCGCGCGTGCCGGACCGGCTCGCATCACCTGACGCTGAATGCCGCCGAGCAGCGGGTGCAAACCTAGTGCGACCTCAACCGAGCCGATCTTTGCCGATTCGGCGACGACGCTGAAGTCGCAGGCGAGCGCCACTTCGAATCCGCCGCCGAGGCATGTTCCGTTCACCGCGACAACAATCGGGATCGGTAGTGTCTCGAAGCCACGCAGCACCTCGAGCGGATCCATCAGCGCTTTGCCTTGCGTGGCAATGCGATCGGGAAAAAGCGCCACTTCAGCGCCGGCTGAGAAGTGCCGCAGACCACTGCGCAGCAGGATCGCGCGCGAGCCGCGTTTCACTGCCTGATCGAATTCATCGAGCAGGGCGCGATACAGCGTCGGGCCCATCAGGTTGTGCGGGCGACGGTTCATTGTAAGGACCGTCACGGGGCCTTTGATTTCTCTCTGAACAAGTGCTTCGTCCATTCTTTGTTCCATTTCGTCAGATTCGGACATTTCCACATCCACATGTTAACGAGCATAACATCGCAATAAAAACATTGATGTCGGCATTTTCTGGTTGAAAAGAGGTGACAACCGAAGAGATTATTTCCCGTGTCGTAGCGGCAATTAATCAGGCTACGGCGCGGTACGAGGCGCGGTATGTGACGCGATATAAGTACTATGGCGAACCAAGATGGCCTTAGCGGTTACTTCGAAACGTCTCAATCTTCGAGACCGGCGACTACGCGCGCATCTCTTTCAGCGCCGTCTCCCAATACCGCTAGCGCTTCCTGATAAGCCTCACTCTGGAACGTGGCGAGAGCCTGCTCGAAGCTCGGGAATTCGACCACGACGGTGCGTTCTTTGAGGCCGGCCTGAAATGCAACGACTTCGCCGCCCCGCACCAGAAATTTTCCACCCGCCGCTTTCACCACCTGTGTCGCGAGGACACCGTACGCCGCGAGTTTGCTTGCGTCATGGACCGCCCGATAAGCCGCCACCCAATATCCTTTTGCCATTTCGCTCTCCGGTTGAAGGTGCATACAAATGTTAACGGCACAAACATCAATATCAATGAGGGTTTTTCCTGGCTAAAAAAAGCTGGCGCGGATACGTGTTAACGGTGTTAGCATGTGCCGACGCATTGACTCGATGCCAATTTTTCGCGGAGAACTTCATGCCATACACGACTACCAATCCAGCAACCGGCAAACTGCTTGCCACCTACGACGACATATCCGACGAGTTGCTCGAAACGAAGCTCGCTGCCGCGCAGCGCGCTTTCGAAACTGACTGGCGCCATCGTCCCGTCAGCGATCGGGCGCGCATCATGACGCGCGCGGCGGCGCTGTTGCGCAGGAAGGCCGACGAATACGCGGGCTATCTGACGCTGGAAATGGGCAAGCGCAGCGGCGAAGCGCGCAAGGAAGTGGAATCGTCTGCAAACATTCTCGACTACTACGCAAAGCATGCGAGCACCTATCTGCAACCCCGTCCACTCGCGGAAGCGCCTGGCGCAACCGTGCACATCGAGCCAATCGGCGTGCTTTTCGGTATCGAGCCATGGAATTTTCCGTACTACCAGATCGCGCGCGTAGCCGGCCCGCAACTGATGGTCGGCAACGTCCTGGTGCTCAAACATGCGGAAAGCGTTCCGCAATCCGCATTGGCCTTTGCGCGGTTGTTCGAGGAAGCGGGCGCGCCCGAAGGCGTCTATACGAATCTGTTCATTTCGATCGACCAGGCGGGGCGTGTCATTGACGATCCGCGCGTCCAGGGCGTGACACTGACGGGCAGCGAGCGCGCCGGCGCTGCCGTTGCTGAGCGTGCCGGCCGGAATCTGAAGAAAGTCGTTCTCGAACTGGGCGGCAGCGATCCGTTCATAGTGCTCGAGGATGCGCCGCTCGATTGGGCGATTCAAAGCGCGGTCGCGGGGCGAATGCTCAATGCGGGTCAATGCTGCGTAGGATCCAAGCGAATCATCGTGGTCGGCAAGGCGCGCGGCGACGCTTTCCTCGAAGGCTTCGCAAAGCAGATGGCCGCGCTCTCGACGGGCGATCCAGCCGATCCAGCCACCGCAGTCGCACCGCTGTCCTCCGAGCGCGCATTGAATCTGCTGCTTGAGCAAGTCGATCGCGCGGCTTCGCACGGCGCGTTCATCGTGTGTGGCGGAAAGCGCGTCGAGCGCCCGGGCTTCTATTTGCAGCCGACTGTCCTGACCGACATCTCGCCACAGAATCCCGTGTTCGCCGAAGAGCTGTTCGGCCCGGTGGCCGCCTTTCACGTCGTCGAGGACGAAGCCGCCGCAATTGCGCTTGCCAACGGTACGCCGTACGGTCTCGGTGCGTCGGTGTTCACTGCGGATACCGAGCGCGGCGAGCGGGTCGCCGCGCAGATCGACAGCGGCATGGTGTTCATCAATCAGCCGTTCGGCACGGCGGCCGAACTGCCGTTCGGTGGTGTCAAACGTTCAGGCTTTGGCCGGGAGCTGTCTCAGTTGGGCTTCGACGAATTCGTCAACAAAAAGCTGATCAGGGTTGCACCCGTTGGGGCGGCGCCGTTCGGCCCCGCGCGGGCCGCGTGAACGCACGATGGCATTGCTCAATTCCCACCTTTTTGAACGAACATCATGACAGGCAAGACGATTATCAGTTGTGCACTCACAGGAAGCGACGATACACCGCGGCTGAACCCCGCAGTGCCCGTGACGCCTGAGCAAATCGCCGATGAGGCCATCGCTGCGTGTGAAGCCGGTGCGAGCATCGCGCACATTCACGTACGGGATCCCAAAACAGGCGCTCCGAGCACTGAGTTGTCGCTTTATGGTGAAGTCGTCTCGCGCATCCGCGATAGCGGGTGCCCGATTTTGATCAATCTGACGACGGGCCCAGGCGCACGTTTCGTTCCCAGCGACGAAGACCCGAATCGGGGAAGCGAACTGAGTACGATGATGACGCCCGAGGCGCGCGTGCGGCATGTGCTCGGATTGCGTCCGGAAATCTGCACTCTGGACATTGCGACCATGAACTTCGGCAGTCGCGCGTTCGTGAACGTGCCCGACCATTTGATCAAAATGGCAACCTTGATTGAAGAAGCGGGGGTGAAGCCAGAAATCGAGGTATTCGATCTGGGCCATGTGCGGCTGGCGCGCCACCTGATAGAAACGCAGGGCATTCTGCAGGCTCCGCTGTTTCAGCTGTGTCTTGGCGTGCCATGGGGCGCGTCCGCCGACACCGAGAGTCTTCTGCAGATGAAACGCTATCTGCCCGAGAACGCTCGCTGGTCGGCATTCGGCATCTCGCGCGCTCAATTTCCAATCGTGGCGCAGAGTGTGATTCTTGGAGGACATGTCCGCGTCGGCCTCGAGGACAACCTTTATCTTGCCAAAGGGGAACTGGCGCCGGGCAACGCCGCACTGGTCAAACGCGCGGTCAGTATCGTCAGAAGCATTGGCGCGGACGTGGCAACACCTGACGAGACGCGCAACATACTCGGCCTTCCCCGTCGCGAACAGATGCGGGACTGAATTCACTAGAAATGCTGCGTTGCGAAATCATTGGTTTCAAACGGTAGCCTATTCTTTGGCTATTCATACCGCCGCCTCACTCTGTCTGGTTCATCCTTTGTTTCAGGAGACCTGGATGCTCTGGCATAAGGAACGCGGCATCTATCGATGCATGGAGAGAAAAATGCCTTTGTGGAATATCTATCATCCCGTCGGTGCCTACACGGCAGAAGACAAGCAGGAGATGGCGAAGCGAATTGCCGACATTTACATCATCCCTCGCTTCTATGTCGGTGTACTGTTTCACGAACAGCCGAAAGACTCCTTCTTTATGGGGGGAGTGTCGCGGGACGATTTTGTCAGAATCCGATTAGATCAATTCGCCAGGCACATTGCCAAGGACCCCGTGTGGACTGAGTCGTGGTTGCGCAAGGCGAACGCTGCGATTGCGCCATTTGTCCAGGAGCGGGGCTATCACTACGAGTTGCACGTCGGCGAAACGCCGCGAGAACTGTGGTTGATCGATGGCATTCGACCACCTCGGCCTGACACGGAAGCTGAGAAGAAATGGAAGCTGGAAAACCGGGCGTCGCCATATGAGCCGAGCGAGGGTTGAGTGCATTAGTCAGATCTGGAACTAGCCGGGGCATGAACTCAATCGACTGCGGTGAAAGCCGGGCTTTCGCCGCAGTCTCTCTACAGGTATCGCTCGATACCAAAAGGGAGAATTGTTTGGGTGGCCCGAATTTTTCCATGGTCAAGCGGAGTGATTGTCGGACGGGCTCGATCCGGGCAGCGCGACAAACCGACCGCCACGCCTCCTATTGACCACCTCTTACTATTCGCCGAGGAAGTGCGGCCGTAGCAGTACGCGTAGCGATGTGGCGAGTCGGCGTCCGTCGTGAAAGTGTCTGGCACCCATCGTTGCCAAAGGGCGCGAGCCGTTGGGCATCGTACGTTCATACCTACGCAGGTGAAGGAGACAGTACATGAAGGCCCTGATATTCGAACGCAATGGGGAGCCGTCAGAAGTAGTTCACTGGCGTGATGCGCCCGATCCCACGCCCGGGCCGGGCGAAGTCCGCGTGAGGATGCTGCTGGCGCCCGTGCACCCGTCTGACCTGCACGTCATCCGTGGCCGTTTCGCCAGTCAGCGTCAGCCGGAACTGCCGGCTTCACCGGGATCCGAGGGCGTCGGCATCATCGACGCCGTGGGCAACGACGTGCCGCGCACGCGGATAGGAGAGCGTGTCGTCTTGCTGGACGTGCCCGGAACCTGGAGAGAGCAGGTTATTAGTCCGGCCGACCGTGCGATACCTGTACCGCAGGCGATCTCCGACGAGGACGCAGCACAGGCACTCATCAACCCGATGACGGCATGGGCGATGACGGTGAGCGAGCACCAGCTCGGGTGCGGCGACTGGCTTGTGCAGAGCGCGGCCGGCTCGACGGTCGGTCGGCTCGTCCTGCAGATCGCGAAAGCGCAGGGGTTCCGCACCATCAACCTCGTTCGCCGCGAAGAGCAGGTCGCGGAAATCAAGGCGCTTGGGGGTGACGTCGTGCTATGCACTGCGGACCAAAACTGGTCCGAGCAGTTGAAGACGGCCACTGGCGGCAATGGCATCGCGAAGGCGATCGACTGCGTCGCCGGCCGCACGGGCGCCGCGCTTGCGCGTCAATTGGCCCCGAATGGATGCATGCTCGTCTATGGAGCCTTGTCGTCGCATCGTCAGACCGACCCCGCAGCCTTTGAGATGCCGATTTTCGCCCCAGCGCTTGTCTACTCGTCTGCCGAGGTTCGCGGCTGGTTCATCTTTTCGTGGCTCGCACGCAAGGGGGCAAGTGAAGGCGGTCAGATGCTGCGCAGTCTGCTCGACGGTATAGCCCGGGGCACCTTGAAGCCGCCGGCAGCGCGCCGCTACCGACTCGACCGAGCGCACGAAGCCTTCGCTGCCGCCGAAAGCTCCGCACACGATGCCAAGCCGCTGCTAGCGTTCGCGGATCTCTAAGAAGCACTAGCACAATAAATTTTGAAGCTGTCGTCAGCAGATGACGCAGCAGGCGACGTTCATGAACGCCTCGTGGACCAATGCGAGTCGTTCGAAACTAGCGCGCCGTCGCGTGAAGGTGTGGAATCAGGCGAATGGGCGCTCAACAACGCATCGGATTTTGCCGGGGCCACTGCCATGCGGGTCGCGCCGGCGGGCGATTTTCGGGTGACGCTGCCGGCAGCTTGCGGTGGCTTGCGATATACCGCCCTTATCACCGGAAAGCCGCCCAACTTGCTTGAGCCAGTTGCGAGCTTGCCGGAGCGCTGAGAGCTAGCGCCTAGCGAGTGATGGACGCCCGGTTATTGGAGAGGCAAATCGCCCTCGCGAGACCAAAGTGTCCGCCTCGGCCAAGGTCGCCGCAGCCGCGGATGTGGCGATTCGCCTAAAGCGGCGTCCGTCATGGGATCCTTTGGGCAGCGCCAGCCCGCTACGCCTACTACTCACTGGCGACGGCCAACAGCCGGCTACGCAGCAGGGCGATTGTCCGTTCAACCTCTTTAGGTGTCAGTCTTTCCATGTAAGCCACCGCTAGAAGGGTCAGCGGATGGACGCCCAGCACGTCTGCCAGTTGCTCGATTTTTCCCAATGTTGGAGATTTCAGACCGCGCTCGACCGTGCTGATGTAAGTGCGGCTGGATACCAGTCCGAAATCTTCCTGTGTCACTTCAGCGGTCTGTCCTGCATCTCAGGTCCCGCGTACCTGACACGCTCTTTGCCGAACTGGGCGCAGAAATCAGTGTCGCGTCGAGTATCGAGCAGGCCTTCATGATCAGACCTTTCTCGCGGAGAATCTCGTTGACCAGAACCAGCATTTCTACCACCACTCCCCGGTCTTTAGGAAGGTGACGAAACCGAGGGTGGATGAAGTGAACGCTACTGCGCCTTAGGGTGGATGCCAGACGCGACCAGCTTGGCAGCAGCGTTGCGAAGTTGACGGGCGTCCGCTATCGATACATCGGGGAATCGGCCGAGAGTGTAACTGCAGTCCTTGCCATCCAACCGGTCGTCATATTTCCAGACTTTCGAGCCCGAGACCGACACCCGCAACTACATGGAATCGCGATCACGAAGTTTATAGGGCTTGCTCAGCGGTTTGGCGTTCTGCAGGAGCGGGTAGGTGAGCCTCATGGAGTTCTCCTTGGCGGACAACTACCATAAATTTTACCCGCAATTTACCCGCAAAACCGGCGGAAGCAGGCGGATTTCGTCGGCCTGAGTCGGACGTGCCGATCGCCACCGGATGCGCCACCGAAGCGAATCCATAGCGTCTGACCCATTCGCTGTAACCCTTAACCAGAAAGGCCCCGGAGCGTTCTATGTACTGCTGGCGGGACGTTTGATAGACCGTCCGCAGCGCGAACCACGGCACCTGAGGCAAGTCATGATGAACCAGATGATAGTTGTTGTTCAGAAACAGCAACCGCCAAAGCCATCCCGCTTCGTTGATGACCGTGCGATGCGCGGGCTCCTGCGCAATCCGATGCTCATGAAACGAACGCACCGATGCAAGCGCGAGCGAGCCGTACCCAGCACCGACGATAAACACCCACGCCGGTATCCCGCACATCTGCTGCAACCACACTGTGAGTGCAACCAGCGCGGCGAGATGCGCGAGCCATGCGGGTAGGTCGCGCCAATCGCCGTCGCGAATCTTGTCGAGTGCCTGCGCACCGGTCGCGGCAATCGCAAACGCCGGCCCGACCAGCAAGCGACCCGTCAACGTATTGCGGAAAACCAGCAACGCACGCATCGCGATGCCCGCACGTTGCCACTCCGCTGCGCTAACGAAATAGCTTTCCGGATCGCTGCCGGGCTCGGTCAAGCGCGCATCGTCGTGATGGCGCAGATGCGACTCGCGATATACGTGATATGGGAACCACACCGCGAGCGGCGCAAAACCGAGCAGCGCGTTGACGAATTGCGAGCGCGTCGGATGACCGTGCAGCAGCTCGTGCTGCAACGACATGAACCACGCGCCGAAAATGGCCAGCAGCGCGGCCGTCAGTGGCAGACCCAGCAGAGGCGCGTGCGCGGCGACGCCGAACCAGCCGCCGTAGATCGCGACGATCAGCGCCCATGTCGGCCATTGCGTGCGCCAGGTCCGGCTTGCGGCCAGACGGTCGATATCGTTGCGCTGGGTGTCGTCGAGATAGGTCGCCATCGTTGAATCGGTCCGAGTGCATATTCGAACCCGCGGCTGTAATTCGCAGGTCCAGACCGATCGTACGGGGCGACGCTGTGCGCCCGAACCATTTTATTGAGCAATGCATCTGCTCAATCGTGGAAAAGCGGGCGCGGATAGCGTGTATCCGGTAAGCGTTCAATGATCGTCAGCGAAGCGGCACGCGTGATCGAGCAGCCCTTCGGCCGTGCCGCTGCCGCCATCGATGTCGATACCGCTGTTGACGATCAGCCAGCCATCCCGAGCCGCCGATGGTCCCGCGCCGGTCACGAGGATGGTTTGCGTGGCCATCGTCGCCGGATCGGGATTGTCGCGCGCGACGATCCTGAACGGGTCGTTTGCGCCGCCCAGCGAGCTCACGCGCATGATCCTGTAGCGCTCGCCATCGAGCGTTGCCCAGCGCCATTCGCCGGGCGCGTCGTGAGCGTGACCGGCGAGCGCGGCGCTGACTTCACGCCGCATGCAATCGATGTGGATATGCAGCTGGTTTTGCGAGCGACGGTATTCGGAGTTGATTTCGAGGCCGAGCTGATCGTCGGGCATTTCGCGTTTGACCGCTTGCTGCACGAAATGGCGCGAATCCCACGCGTCGCTCCAGTAGTCTTTCGCATCGGGCGCGAGGATCAGCGGACTTTCGATGCCGGTGATGCGATCAGTCGGCATCAGCAGAAACTGCGAGCGGCCCACAATGTCCTTCAGGACGACATAGCGTTTGTCGAGATCGACGAGCGAGCATTGCCCCGGCGTGCCGGTGGCCTGCTGCGACGGCACGCAGCGGATGTCGACGATTTTCCACAGCGCGTTGGAATCGACCGTCGCGAGGCGCGCGCAGGCGCTGGCGGCGAGAGCGACCGTGAGCACGGCGGTCGAATGAACGATGCGGCGCGCGAGGCCGCGAGATGAGAGGGCGGTGGCGAGGTTCGTCATCGTCGCTAGGGTGGGTTCGGGCGGGGAAAGCGTTGGAATGCGGGCTGTAATGCGCAGGCATTAAAACACAAACCACATGGCGCCGACGTGAAACACGGGCTTCACAGTACCGGCGCCGGCAACGCTCCCAGTACCTGTTCGATCGCGACGCCGATGGCCAGCAGCCGCCTGTCCGAGCCGAGCGGTCCATCGAGTTCGAGGCCGACCGGCAGCCCGCTCGCGCTGATGCCCGCCGGCAGTGACAGCCCCGGAATGCCGGATGTGCTGGCCGGGTCGGTATTACGCAGGAACGCCTCCATCGTATCGATCGGCGGACCGCCGTCGATCGTGACCGTCGACGAGCCATTCAAATCGTCGATCGGCACCGCGACGAGCCGCGTCGTAGGAAACAGCAAAGCATCGAGACCGGCATTCGCGAACGTCGCCGCGACGTAGTTCTGCAGCCGCGGCCGCCAGTAATTGAGCGCCGCCGAATAGTGCGAGCCGAGCACGTCGGCGAGCACGTCGTCGTAGATCGCGCGCACGTCCGGGCTCGCGATGCGCACGGCCAGTTCGGCGACGGTCTGCACCGGCGCCTGATTCGCGACGAGCCACGCGCGCACGTCGTCGCGCGCTTCGTGAATGGCGAGCGGACCGCCGACCATGCCGTTCAGATGCTCCAACTCGGTCATCGCGACCGACACGAATGTGACACCCGCGGCTTCGAGCTTTTGCAGCGCTGCGCGCGCGACGTCTTCGACCTGTCGTTCGAGAGCGTCCCACAGCGGCGCGGGCAAGCCGATGCGCAAGCCTTCGAGCGCAATCGCAGGCAACGCGCCGTCGCCGGTGATCACGCCGTCGAGCAGCGCCAGATCAGCGACGCTGCGCGCCATCGGGCCCACGGTGTCGCGCGTATGGCTGATCGGCACGACCGCATTCGGGTCGTGATAGCGCCGCTCTGCGCCGCCGTTGCCGACCGAAGGACGAAAGCCCGCGGTGCCGGTCAGCGCGGCCGGGATGCGGGTCGAGCCGCCGGTGTCGGTGCCCAGTCCGGCGGGCGCGATGCGCGCGGCGATCGCCACCGCGGTGCCGCCCGACGAGCCGCCTGGCATCAGCGACGGATCGTACGGGTTACGCACCGGCCCCGCGTGCGCGGACAGGTTGGTGCTCGTGATGCCGAACGCGAGCTCGTGCATATTGGCCTTGCCGAGCACGATCGCACCCGCGTCGACGAGGCGTTGCACCGATGGCGCGTTGGTGTTCGGCACAAAGCCGGCGAGCGCGGGCGTGCCAGCCGTCGTCGGCAGGCCCGCGGTGTTGATGTTGTCCTTGACGACTATGGCGAGGCCGCAAAGCGGCAGTCGCGCCCGCTCCGCTGGCGTCAATGCGTCGATGCGCTGCGCGGCGGCGAGCGCGCCGTGGAAGTCGAGCGTGGTGAGCGCGTTCAGCTGAGTGAGCGCGGCGGCGCGCGCGAGCAGGGTGGCGACGTAGTCGGCGGCTTTGAGCCGGCCGGATTGCAGCGCCTCGACCGCTTGTGCCGCGCTGAGCGCGAGTTGTGCATCGACGGTCCATGTCATTACGGGCGTCTCCGTATCGATGGATGCGTCGCGGGCGGCGCGAGGTTCGACTGCATCCGTCGAAGAAGCGGACAGGTCACGCGGGCAGACAGCGAACGCAAGGGTTCAGCTATTCTGGCACATCCGCCTGAAAGCCGATGCCGGGCGATGCACAACGCGCGTCGCGCTCGCTGTCATCGATATCGATGCGCTTACCGGTGATTGTCGATCCACATGCGCCCCCAGTCGGACGCATAGGCGAGCGCATGCTCTTCGTCGAAGAAGTAGTCGAGCGCGTCGAACGAATAAGCTTTGCGCGTATTCTCGTCGCGCTGCTCGATCGTCAGATTGGCGGCGAATAATCCGTTGGGGAGCAGTTGCGTTGCCGCTTCGACCTCGTAGCCCTTGTAGCGGATGTGTGAGTTCATGATCTTGACTTGTCTGTGTGTCCGCGCGTGTCGTGCGGAATACCAATGCGTGCGGCGCGGCCCTGTCGTTGCCGAAGGTGTGTGAAGCGGCGGGCAGGGTCAAGCGTAGGGCGCGCTGCGCAGCGGGTGAACCAATCTTTCGTCGGAAGCAAATCAGCGCGGGGCGGGAGTGGTAAGCAGAAGCCCGGATCGGATCAAAGTCGCTGTGTTCGGTGACTCTATTCGCGCGGGGTCGCGATGTCTGTTATGTGGCGCACGGTCGCTCGGCGCAAAGCGTGGCGCCGTGCGCGATGGCGGCGGCGTCACGGTGCCCGGGAGAGTGTTTCAGACCGCGTGCAAGACGCGCGCGGAACGGCTGTCCGCGGCGATCGGGGTGGTGGTGCCTTGTGCGGATGCCCGGCTCGCGGCCGAATGGCTGGACGCGGTGGGTGCGCCGTGCGCACGCTGTGCATTGAACGCGAGCGCGAACTGCGCGGCTTGCTGGCCGACGGTCGAGAGTTGTTCGATCACTTTCGGATCGGAGCAGCTGTCGACGCTATCGAAGCGCGTCTCCAGCGTATTGATGCCGGCACCGAACGGCGTAGGCCAGCCACGCAGCGCATGCACGATCGAGCGCAGCGACGTCAGCACGGAGCCCGCCGCCTGCCAGCCGTAGGCGGTGACGATGCAGCCCACCGCGCGGCCATCCAGATACGGGCGCTCGTCGGCGCGCAATTCCTCGAGCGTGTCGAGCGCGTTTTTCACGAGCCCGGATACGCCGCCGTGATAGCCGGGTGTCGCGATGATCACCGCGTCCGCGCGACGCACAGCGTCGATCAGCTCGAGCTGTTCGGCGGTGCGGGCCGGCTGTTCCGGCGCGTAGTGCGGCAGGCTATGCAGGAAACTGCCGCCGAACAGGCGGGTTTGCGCGCCGGCGGCTTCGGCGCCGCGCAACGCGAAGGCCAGCGCGCGCTCGGTCGACGAGGCCGCGCGCGTCGTACCGCCAATACCGACGATGAGCGGCGGGCGGGAATGATCGGATCTGCTCAACGAAATGCTCCTTCGATTGCGGTTCACGCTGCGGTTGACGGCGCGGTCGATGCGGGACTCATGCAGCGTCAGCAACGCACGTGCACGGCCGTGAACGGACCGGCCGGAGCGAACCGGACTTTGAAGTGTCATCTTAATGAGCGAGCGCCGCGCGGCTAAGCGACTTTTTGTTCTAACGATATAACCATGCGGCCACAGCTCGCCGAGTCGCTCTGCAATGCACGTGAGCACGCGGCCGATAAGCATATGGCGAATCGTTGGTTGGGCGCGTGCGGGCAAGACCCTAAGATGGACTTGTCTCCTCCATAAATCTCCTTAGACATGGGACTCGGCCTCGCTACGCAAGTGGTGGGGCCTTTTTTTCTTGGGTCGCCGGCGGACGATGCGCCATTGCGGTAATGCCGATTGCATGCGCGTGCGTGGTACCCGCTTCACGATGACGCCGCTTTTTGCATGCTACGATGCCCGCAGTGATTTTCCGCGAGATCGAGCCCAGCATGGCAACCCTGTATGACACGCTCGGCGTGCCCGCGCACGCCACCGACGACGAAATCAAGCGGGCTTACCGCAAGGCCGCGATGAAGTGGCATCCGGATCGTAATCACGGTGCCGAGGACGTGGCGCGCGCGGCGTTCCAGGAAATCAAGGACGCGTACGCGATCCTGTCGGATGCCGAGCAGCGCAAGGTCTACGACACTGTCTACGCTGAGCAGATGCGCGAGTGGGAGGCGCAGCACACGCGTCGGCAACGCGCGCAGGCGAAGCGTGAGGCGGCGGCGCGCGCAGCCGACGAAGCCGCGTATGCGGAGATGGTGTCGATCGCGATCCGCTTCGCCGACCAGGGCCACAATCGCGACGTGCTGTTCGGCGTGCTGCTCGGACGGCAATGCGAACTCCAGCGCGCCGCGCAGATCGCCGACAGCGTCGCGGCGTTGCAGGCGGCGCGCCGTGACGAGGCGGACGCCTCGCAAAATGCCCAACGCGCAGGGAAGGCGGCGAAGGGCGCGGAAGCGGCGCAAGCTGAGGCGGCCGAGCCCGAACTGGCGAAAACCGCGCACGATACCGGCACGGCTTCAGAAACCGCTTCTCACGACACGCCGCATGTCAAACGCGCGAATCACGCGAAGCGCGACGAGACCGCGAGCGACATCCATCCGGCCGGCGCGCTCGGCAATCTGTGGTTCCAGTTCCTCAACAGCCTGAAATTCTGACGTGTCGCGACGACCCGGGTCGCCCGCGGCAACCTCATTCGAGGCAACGCCTGCCGCGTATACCCTTACCCCCAGGTCCGCGCGCTGGCGACCGCGACCGGACAAGCCGAGCGCGCCGAACCGCCGGTACGGCGGCAGCATCGCTTGATCTGGCAAATATTCAAAAAGGGTGCTGAAAGTGGGGGCAGGACACTGGTACACTGCCCATCGTTCGCAAAGTTGTGCTCTGTGCCCCGGACTCGAGATAGCTGGCGCGAATCCCGTGGCGCAAATAAAAAAGACGCAGTAGTGTCACGGGGGCGCAAGACTGGAGCGGCACAATTCCGCCCAGAGGCTAAATAAAAAAACATCGGTACGGGGTAAGCGTGTCCAGAAAATATAAGGTGTTGTTTCTCTGCCGCGATAATTCGATCCGCAGCATCATTGCAGAAGCTTTACTTCGCGAACTGGCGGGGCACCGGTTCGAGGCGTTCAGCGCGGGCCCTGAACCGGCGGCGCGCCTTCATCCACTTGCGGTCGCGCAATTGCAGCCCGGCATTTCGGGGCGCGCGGTGCTGAGCCCCAAAAGCTGGCTGGAATTCACCGGTGAATGGGCGCCGCGCATGGATATCGTGATCGCGCTCGACGAATTCGTCGGCGGACTGCATGCGCCGGTATTTCCCGGCACGCCCGCGTTCGTCTATTGGACCATTGCCGATCCGCTTGCGGGCGGCCACGGGTCCGCTGACGAGCACGCCCGTCTTTTCGACAAGACCTTCTGGCAGATCGTGCGGCAGGTCAGCGCGTTTATCGAACTGCCGCAATATGCGCAGCCTGCGTCGAATCACGCGAATCACGCGAATATCGCCGATCCGGCGAATGCCATCAATGCGGGGAATACGGTGAATGCCGCGAATACCGTGAATATGCCAGGCGGTGGCGCAAAACCGGTGCGTGGCACGGCGGTTCGTTTCGAATCCGCAGCCATGGTGTCCGCGCCTTCATGCGCGGCGGCCTGCACCTAGCGGTTATTCGGGCGCGCGAGCCGCGTGCCGGCGAACGGGTCATTCGACCAGTCCACCTGTTTTTTCGGTTGGGTTTTCGGTTGGGGTGCGGGCGCCGGCTTTGCGGCCAATTCGAAATGCTCAATGCTCTGGCCGGCACTAATGGCTTGCTTCAACCATTGCGGCATTTCGCCATTGCCATCCCAGCTGTCTCCGGTCGCATTGCGATAGCGCTCAGCTTTTTTGGCCAATGACTCGGTTGCCAGCGCCGCGGCGAGGTCTTCTGGCCTGATACCAAACTCTTCCATGCGATGGCGGAGATACGCAATCATGCTATCTCGCTTCCTTTCGTCCATAGGATATTTGTCCTTCTAAAACGTGCAGCGTACTGTCGAAGACAGATTGCGGGGAAAAAGCTGCGAAGCGTCGAGCCCGACTGAATGGGGCCGCCCCGCGGTGGGGTTGTCAATTGACGGAAATGCCATGTGCCGGGTTAAAAAACGTTGCTCCCCGAATTGCAGTACGGCTTCGGACGAAGTCGGCCGCTGGAACAACCGGCCCTCGAACTGAGAGTCTCGATCAGCAAATATTTCAGCATGTCGCAGCGCGGCGAACGAGGCCGGTAAGCCTGACGTTCGCGATGAAAAACTCTGAGTCTCGATGCAATGATTGCGAATGGATGGAGTCACTCCACGCTGTCCGTCTTTCACCGGACTTTCGTCGATGTGCGGGTTCGCTATTTTGTGCTTTGTAGCAACATCATAACGCAATGCGCGAGCAAAGCACGCTTAGTTCACGTTGAATTTATCAGTGAATGCGGTTTATCGAACGGTGCGGACGATCGGTCACTCTGCTGGAAGCTCCTGGATTGAATTCCGGGTGGCGCGACCTATAAAAGAAAGACGAAAAGCTGCGCAACGCAGACTTACAACCGCCTTATGCGCACCGATTCCGCCGACGCTCCGGGAAAGCGTCGAGCATCGGTTGCCAGCGCGGTAATTCTTCATCTGTTTAGTTCGGTGACCCGTCGCAGCAGTAGCGCATTGGCATCGACCCGTTCCTCGGCCCCATTGGGCAGGCTGGCTGTTCGCGGATCAATTCTTGTGGAGGACGAACACTGCTGCGCCGGATCGAGGAGTCCGGAAATGAGAGCACGTATATTGATGATTGCCGCGACCGCCGTCCTGTTTCTGGTACCGGGGAAAGCCGCCGCGGAGGAGCTGAGCGGCCAGGCGGACCCCGGCATGTCAGGTCGCGCGATGATGCAGTTCAATGCGAACGAATCGGCGCAGGCGACGACCGACATGTCCTACGGTCGGAGCTGGGACCCGCGCGAGCAGGGCGTGCGCAACGCGTCGTATGGCGGTGTTGCGGCGGGCGAGTCGCAAGCGGGTGGCCGGCGCAGCCAGTCCTGCTCGTTCAGCACTGAGTGCAAAACCTATTTCGGTCAATGACCGGTCCGCGAGCGGCAGCAGGGCGCGCCGGATGAGCGCGCCCGCAGTGGGGCGCCGCGCGCCGCCACAGTGCATGCGCTTCACCGCAAGCGCATGCCATTTCACGAGAATGCCAATTCCCGCGGAACATCAGCGCTGCGCTCGCCGAGGCGCGCGACGATATCGTCGACGCCGGGTGCCGTGGCGCGGTTTTCCGCCGGATCGTAGTAACCGCGGAACACTTCCAGCAGAGCGCGCCATGACCCATGCCAGCGCGTTTCGCGTAGACAGACGCCGGTCGGATCGGCAATACGCAATACGCCGTTGTCCGGATAGAAAGTGAGCGTGACGAGACGGCCGTCGATGACGCAGGCGGCGGTGCAGGGGCGAGTCGTGACCATGTGTGTGGTGTCCTTTCGATATTCCAATGTTTGTGCGTTAAACGCCGACGCGAGCTACAGCAAACGCTGTGCCTGCGATGCCACATGACTGTGACCTCGACGGCAAAATTCGCTCGATCGATCCGGCCGTGTTGCGCAGTATTCCAATGATTGACGACAATTTTTTGTATTCGTCGCGAAGTGATGCGCAATAGCGTCAGTGTCATCCATTAAGGGTTTATGCTGAGTCGTTCGCCGATTGCCAATTCGTCCACAGTCGAAACAACGACCATCATATTTTTATGGCAAATGAATCGCCACTCGTCATAAAAGATTTGACGCAGCAAGCCCGATTAATCCGGAATTGCGATGCGCGATCCCTTATCTTGCCATTCCTTTACCCGTTTGCTAGCATCCCCGAGACAGTTTGAAACAGTCATAACGTAGGGCAATTTCCGGCCCCACTTACATTGGGTCGCCCGGTGGTCCATCTCGTTGCGAGGCACCTGTTATGGCTAGCTCTCAACCCCTGCGCTGATGCTTCGCGAACGCGTGCGCAAAGCCGCGCGGGCTCTTTGGCGCGCGGTCACCCGCTACCACGCGCTTTTCACGCGCAGTTTTGCGAGACAAATCGGCGCATCAGAAAACGAACCGTTATTGGTTTCAAAAAGTGCGTACCCTGTCTGATAAAAGCGATTAATAGTGCGCTTTCCTTTTTATTCGGAGCGACCGCAGTTGCCGCTGCTGCGCGTAGTACGCGATCTGCGACAAACCATTTGCCGTAACAACGACGCAATCAATAGGAGCAGTTCATGGCTTCCAATACAACGGGCTCCGGGCTCATGCGGGCGAAGGCGATCACGGTTGCGTTAGCGGTTTTGGTTGCGGCGGCGGGTTCGGCGTTCGCGCAGGACAACGCGGCGTCCGCGCCGGAACAGCGGGCAATCGGCGCCGCCGCGCTGCTGCACGTTCAGGCGCGCGTCGTCGCGATCGATCCCGCGACGAACAGCGTGACGCTGCGCGGCCCCCACGGCGGCGACGAAACCTTCGACGTGAATCCGCAAGCCGCCGACATCAGCAAACTGCATATCGGCGACATGGTGACGATTGCGTACAAAAAGGCGCTATTGGTCGGCGTCGACAAACTCGCGCCGAGCGGAATTCGCCAGCGCATCGATACCGAAGTCACGCAGCCCGCGGCCAACGGTGTGGTTGCATCGGCGCGGCGCGTCGAAGTCGTGGCGACAGTGCGCAAGATCGATCGCAAGCAGCGCACGATCACGCTGCGCGGGCCGTCGCGCACCGAAACGCTCGACGTGGCGCCGGATATTCCGCTCGAAAGACTGAAGGTCGGCGATTCGGTGCGCGCGGTGTTCGTGTCGGCTATCGCGGCGTCGGTGTCGCGCAACGGCGCGGACGTCAAATAACGGCGCTCGGGAAGGCTTAAATAAACTACGCTGAAGCGTATCGAGGCGCGCGGAGTCGAACCGCAACCGGGGGTTCGATGGCGCGCGCCGGCCATCGCGGCTCGGGTTTCACCAGGGTCATCGCGTCGCGCGCGAAGGAGCGGGGAATGGAACAGAGCGAAACGGAAACCACTGCCGAATCGGAGCGCAAAAGGCTCGTCCGCAGCAAGATCCACGTGGGCCTCGCGGCGGTCGGCACGTTGTCGTCGGTGTTCGGGATCGGCATAGCGATCATCGGCGGCATCAACTTCGACCGGACCAAGGTGCTGGTCGGTGTCGGCATCATCGTCGTGTCGACCATTCTGTATGTGTCGATGCTTTTCGTCGCTGCCGATGACTAGCATCTTCGCTTCCCATTAGCGCTCGATCCCGCTGCCGATTCACTTTTGCTATCGCCCCCTCCGATAGTCGAATTGTTGGTGCATCGCACCGCCCGTATATTGACTGCAGCGATATACAACAACTCGACGGCGCGCCGCACGGCGGCCCACAGGAGCACAGCAATGAATCGGATCGATCTGGAGGGGCGCGCGGTCGTTATCACCGGCGGCGCGCGCGGCATCGGCTACGCGGTCGCGCAGCGGGCGTTGCAGTCGGGCGCGTCGGTGGCGTTGTGGGACGTTGATAGCGAACGCCTCGCGCGCAGCCAGCGCGAGCTGAGCGAACTCGGCAAGGTCAGCGCCGTCACGGTCGAGCTGACCGACGAAGCCGCGGTCCAGCAAGCCACCGCGCAAACGGTCGCCGAGCACCGCTCGATCGACGTGCTGATCAACTGCGCGGGCATCACCGGCGGCAACGGCACGACATGGGAGCTCGAGCCGGACCTGTGGCGCCGCGTGATCGACGTGAATCTGATCGGCCCGTACCTGACCTGCCGCGCGGTCGTGCCGCAGATGCTGAAGCAGGGCTATGGCCGCATCGTCAATATCGCGTCGGTGGCGGGCAAGGAGGGCAATCCGAATGCTTCGCACTACAGCGCGTCGAAAGCGGGCTTGATCGGGCTCACCAAGTCGCTCGGCAAGGAACTCGCGACCAGAAACATCCTCGTCAATGCGGTCACGCCGGCCGCGGCCAAGACCGAGATCTTCGATTCGATGTCGCAGCAGCACATCGACTACATGCTGTCGAAGATTCCGATGAACCGTTTCCTGCTGCCGGAAGAAGCGGCGTCGCTGATCCTGTGGCTGTCTTCCGAAGACTGCGCGTTCAGCACCGGCTCGGTGTTTGATCTGTCCGGCGGCCGCGCCACTTATTAATCGCGCTGCTCGAGCATTGCACACGCGTCGAACGCGCGTTGTCGAGCCGCTTCGACGCCTCTCTCACGGAGCCCTTTCATGGCCATGCCTACCATCCGGCACGTGCGTGCCTTCATCGTTCGCGGCGGCGGCGCGGACTATCACGACCAGGCCGGCGGGCACTGGATCGACGATCACATCGCGACGCCGATGGCGCGTTATCCCGAGTACCGTCAGAGCCGCCAGTCATTCGGCATCAACGTACTCGGCACGCTGGTCGTCGAGATCGAGGCGAGCGACGGCACCGTGGGCTTCGCGGTGACGACCGGCGGCGAGATCGGCGCCTTCATCGTCGAGAAGCATCTCGCGCGTTTTCTCGAAGGGCAGCTCGTCACCGACATCGAGAAGATGTGGGATCAGATGTACTTCGCGACGCTGTACTACGGGCGCAAGGGCGTCGTGCTCAATACGATTTCCGGCGTCGATCTCGCGCTGTGGGATCTGCTCGCGAAGGTTCGCAAGGAGCCCGTGTATCAACTATTGGGCGGCCCGGTGCGCGACGAGCTGGTGTTCTATGCGACCGGCGCGCGGCCCGATCTCGCGAAGGAGATGGGCTTCATCGGCGGCAAGCTGCCGTTGCAGCACGGTCCCGCGGAAGGCGAAGACGGACTCAGGCAGAACCTCGAGAAGCTCGCCGATATGCGTTCGCGCGTCGGCGACGACTTCTGGCTGATGTACGACTGCTGGATGAGCCTCGACGTGCGCTACGCGACGCGGCTCGCGCAAGGCGCGCACGAATACGGCCTCAAATGGCTCGAGGAATGTCTTCCTCCCGACGATTACTGGGGTTACGCCGAACTGCGCCGCAACGTGCCACGCGGCATGATGGTGTCGACCGGCGAGCACGAGGCGACGCGCTGGGGCTTCCGGATGCTGCTGGAGATGCAGTGCTGCGATCTGATCCAGCCCGACGTCGGCTGGTGCGGCGGCATCACTGAGCTAATCAAGATTTCCGCGCTCGCCGATGCGCACAACGTGATGGTGGTGCCGCACGGTTCGTCGGTGTACAGCTATCACTTCGTCGTCACGCGCCATAACTCGCCGTTCTCCGAGTTTCTGATGATGGCGCCGAAAGCCGACGAAGTCGTGCCGATGTTCAACCCGCTGCTGCTCGACGAGCCTGTGCCGGTGAACGGGCGCATGAAGGTGCCGGATACGCCGGGCTTTGGCGTGCGGCTCAATCCGGAATGCGCGCTGGTGCGGCCTTATCAGCATTGAACGAGTTGAATGCTTTGAACGTAGGCCGAACGGCGAACCCTGGCAAAGGAGACTAAGGTGCTGCTCAAGGACAAAGTCGTGATCGTCACCGGCGGCTCGCGCGGCATCGGACGCGCAATCGCGGTGGCCTGCGCCCGCGAAGGCGCGGACGTGGCGATCAACTACTGGGGTGACAACGACGCATCGTATGGCCGCCGCTCGGCGGTCGAGGAAGTGGTCGGCGAAATCGAGGCTTTGGGGCGGCGCGTGATCGCGGTGGAAGGCAACGTCGCGGCGCGCGATACCGGTCAGGAGCTGGTGCGCCGTACGGTCGACGCGTTCGGCAAGGTCGACGTGCTCGCGAGCAATGCCGGCATCTGTCCGTTCCACGCGTTTCTCGACATGCCGGCCGATGTGCTCGAATCGACGGTCGCGGTCAATCTGAACGGCGCGTTCTTCGTCACGCAAGCGGCCGCGCAGCAGATGAAAAAGCAGGGCACCGGTGGCGCGATCGTCGCGACGAGTTCGATCAGCGCGTTGGTGGGCGGCGGCATGCAGACGCATTACACGCCGACCAAGGCCGGCGTGCATTCGCTGATGCAGTCGTGCGCGATTGCGTTGGGGCCGTACGGCATCCGCTGCAACTCGGTGATGCCGGGCACGATCGCGACCGATCTGAACGCCGAAGATCTCGCCGACGAAGCAAAGAAGACCTACTTCGAGCAGCGCATTCCGCTCGGCCGCCTCGGGCATCCCGACGACGTCGCCGATTGCGTCGTGTTTCTCGCGTCGGACCGCGCGCGCTATGTGACGGGCGCTGCGCTGCTCGTCGACGGCGGCCTGTTCGTGAACCTGCAATAAGCGACGCGCGATGCGGGCGTCAATTGACCGTGGCGGGCGCAGTCAGCGTGCCGGGTGCGATGGCGGGATTGTCGCGCGCGAGGTTGCGCGAGAAGCTGCGCAGCAGATCGATCAAGCGCAGCGCCGGCTCGGCGAGCGGCTCTTCCTTGCGCGTCAGAATGCCGAAACCCGCGAGGCTCTTGCCGATTTCCAGCGGCAGCGCGACGAGCAGCCCGCCGCGCACATGATCGCGCACGACCGATTCCGGCAGCATCGCGACCGCATCGTAGTTTTCGAGCAATTGCAGCGTCGCGAAGATCGATGCGCATTCGGTCAGATTGACTGGCGTGGCGAGCCCCGCGCGCGCGAGTTCTTCCTCGAACAGCACGCGCGCCGGACTCGTGATCGGCTGCGCCACCCACGGCCACGCAACCAGTTCGCGCAACGTGATGCGCGTGCGCCGCGCGAGCGGATGCACGGCGCGCACGACCAGCAGCAGCGTTTCGCGCGCGAGCGGCTCGAAACTGAAGTCGTTGTGCTGCAAAGGATTGGTCAGGCGCCCCAGGGCGAGATCGACCTCGCGGCGATGCAGCAATTGCACGACCTGGTCGCTCGTTTCACCGAGGATGCGCACGTTGAGCAGCGGGCTTTCGGTCTTCAGCACGGCGACCGACATCGCCAGCAGATCGGGCGCGGCGCCCATGATCGCGCCGACGGTCAATTGCCCGTGACCGCCGCGGCGTTTGACATCGAGGTCTTCGGCGAAGCGTGTGAGTTCGGCAAGCGCGCGGCGCGCGTAAGCGAGCGTGACGACGCCGAGCGGCGTCGGCGTCATGCCGCGGGCGTTGCGCTCGAACAGCAGAAAGCCGAACGCTTCCTCGATATCGCCGAGCATGCGGCTCGCGCTCGGTTGCGCGACGTTGACGGCCTCGGCGGCATGATGCAGGTTGCGGGTGTCGTCGAGCGCGACGAGCAGGGCGAGATGCTTGAACTTGAGACGATTGACCAGTGCGACGGCGGCTGAATGTTGGCTCATGGTGCCAGTAGAGGTGCCCGTGCGATTCGGTTTATGGATCGCCCAATCCCAACAACGGATTGAGAGGCTATCGATGCAGGAATTATAGTCGTTCGAAGAAGTCGACAGGAGACAGGCCGCAATGGAGACGATCGCTTTCCGGATGGTACTGAACCCCGGCATGCGCGAAGAATACGAACGGCGTCATACGGAGATCTGGCCCGAGCTCGTTGACGCATTGCACAACGCCGGCGTGCGCGACTACCGCATTTTCTTCGACCCCGACACGCATCATCTTTTCGCGGTGCTTTCGCGCACCAGCGATCACACGATGGATCAGTTGCCGCAACTCGACGTGATGCGCAAATGGTGGGATTACATGGCCGACATCATGCAGACCGCGCCCGATCACACGCCGCTGTCGCAGACGCTCGAACCGGTCTTTCATCTCAGTCATTGAGGTGCCGCATGCAGGTTGTCGATTCGCATATCCATCTGTGGGATCTGAAAACGCATCGCTATCCGTGGCTGGAGAATCCGGGCGTGTCGTTCGTCGGCGATGCGCGGGAGCTGAAGCATGACTATCTGCTCGAGCATCTGCTCGGTGAAGCGGGCGACATCGACGTGCTGAAGCTCGTGCACGTCGAAGCGAATCACGATCCGGCCGATCCCGTCGAAGAAACGCGCTGGTTGCAGTCGATCGCGGATCGCGACGCGTCGCGCGGCATGCCGAATGCGATCGTCGCGGCTGTCGATCTGTCCGCGCAGAACGCACCGGCGTTGCTCGAAGCGCATGCGTCGTTCGCGAATACGCGTGGCATCCGGCAGATTCTCAACGTGCACGACAACAAGCTGTTCGATTACGTCGGCCGTCACTATATGCGCGAGCCGCAGTGGCGCGAGCATTTCGCATTGCTGCGCCGGTTCGATCTGTCGTTCGACCTGCAAATCTATCCGTCGCAGATGGAAGAGGCGGCCGCGCTCGCGCGTGCGCATGCGGACACGCTGTTGATCGTCAATCATGCGGGCATGTTCGTCGATCGCAATAGCGTGGCCGGTTATCGCGCGTGGCGCGATGGCATGCGCTTGCTGGCGGCCTGTCCGAACATCGCGGTGAAGATCAGCGGACTCGCGATGTTCGATCATCACTGGACCGTCGAAAGCCTGCGCCCGTATGTGCTCGAAACGATCGATACGTTCGGCGTCGAACGCGCGATGTTCGCGTCGAACTTTCCGGTCGACCGGCTGTTCGGTTCGTACACGGATTTGTGGCACGCGTATGCGTCGATCGTTGGCGATGCGAGCGAGGCTGAGAAAGACGCGCTGTTTCGGCGTAACGCGGAACGGTATTACCGGATTTGACGCGCCGCCGCGTCGAGCAGAACACAGCCGAAAAAAAGGAGACACGCAGTGCAGCCATCCCCATCCGCGGTGCCGCGACTCGAATTGCGGCACGCGAGCAAATCCTTCGGCCGGGTGCGCGCGCTGTCCGACGGCGACCTCGTGCTGTGGCCCGGCGAGGTGCATGCGCTGCTCGGCGAGAACGGCGCGGGCAAATCGACAGTCGTGAAAATTCTCGCCGGCGTGCATCAGCCCGAGGCCGGCGAATTGCTGGTGAACGGTGAGCCGCGCCGCTTCGCGACACCCGCCGAAGCCCGTGACGCCGGACTGGCGGTCATCTATCAGGAGCCGACGTTGTTCTTCGATCTGTCGATCGCGGAGAACATCTTCATGGGCCGGCAGCCGGTCGATCGCTTCGGCCGCATCCAGTACGACGCGATGCATCGCGAAGTGGACGGACTGCTTGCGTCGCTCGGCGTCGAACTGCGCGCGGATCAACTGGTGCGAGGTCTTTCGATTGCGGATCAGCAGGTGATCGAAATCGCCAAGGCGTTGTCGCTGAACGCGAGCGTGCTGATCATGGATGAACCGACGGCCGCGTTGTCGCTGCCCGAAGTCGAGCGGCTGTTCGCGATCGTGCGCAAGCTGCGCGAACGGGACGTCGCGATTCTGTTCATCACGCACCGGCTAGACGAAGTGTTCGCGCTGACGCAGCGCGTAACGATCATGCGCGACGGCGCGAAAGTGTTCGACGCACTGACCGCCGATCTGAGCACCGACGCGATCGTCGCAAAGATGGTCGGCCGCGATCTGGAAACGTTCTATCCGAAGGCCGATTGCACGCCTGGTGAAGTGCGTCTGTCGGTGCGCGGCTTGACGCGCATCGGCGTGTTCAAGGACGTCTCGTTCGACGTGCGCGCGGGCGAGATCGTCGCGCTCGCGGGTCTGGTCGGCGCGGGGCGCAGTGAGGTCGCGCGCGCGATCTTCGGTATCGATCCGCTCGATGCGGGCGAAGTGTGGCTGTGCGGCAAGCGGCTCGACACCGGTAAGCCCGCGGCCGCTGTGCGTGCCGGGCTCGCGCTGGTGCCGGAGGATCGTCGCCAGCAAGGCTTGGCGCTGGAACTGAGCATCGCGCGCAATGCGTCGATGACGGTGCTCGGCCGGCTCGTGCGGCATGGTCTCATTTCGACGCGCAGCGAAACGCAGCTCGCGAACAAATGGGGCACGCGGCTGCGCCTGAAAGCCGGCGATCCGAACGCGCCGGTCGGCACGCTGTCGGGCGGCAACCAGCAGAAGGTCGTGCTCGGCAAATGGCTCGCGACCGGCCCGAAAGTGCTGATCATCGACGAACCGACACGCGGCATCGACGTCGGCGCAAAAGCCGAGGTCTACAGCGCGCTGGCCGAACTCGTACGCGACGGCATGGCCGTGCTGATGATTTCGAGCGAGTTGCCCGAGGTGCTCGGCATGGCCGATCGCGTGCTCGTGATGCACGAAGGCCGCATCAGCGCGGAGATCGCGCGCGCCGACGCGAACGAGGAGCGGATCATGGGCGCCGCGCTCGGTCAGGGACTCTCACCATTGGGACGTGCAGCATGATGCGCCATTCGACCCATCCCGCGCCGGTCCAGCAATCGCTGCCGAAACGTTCGGCCGCTTCGTCGGGCGGTCTCGTCGCGAGCATCGCGAAGAGCCGCGAAACCACGTTGTTCGTCGTGCTGATCCTGCTGATCGCGGGGACCGGGCTTGCGAAGCCGCAGTTCCTGAACATGCAGAATCTGCGCGACGTGCTGCTGAACGTGTCGATCATCGGGCTGCTGACGGCGGGCATGACCGTCGTGATCCTGATGCGGCATATCGATCTGTCGGTCGGCTCGACGGTGGGTGTCAGCGCGTATGCGGTAGGGAGTTTGTACGTTGCGTTCCCGCATATGCCGGTGCTCGTCGCACTGGCCGCGGGACTCGCGATCGGGCTCGTCGCGGGCGGCATCAATGCGCTGCTCGTCGCGGTGGGGCGCGTGCCTTCGCTCGTCGCGACGCTGTCGACGCTGTACATCTTTCGCGGCGCCGATTACGCATGGGTGCACGGCGGCCAGATCAACGCGACCAGTCTGCCCGACGCGTACTCGCGGCTCGCGACCGGCACGCTGTTCGGTATTCCGACGCTCGCGCTGATCGCGGTCGTCGTGCTTGCCAGCCTGTCGGTGTATCTGAAGCAGTTTCGCGGCGGTCGCGAGCACTACGCGATCGGCTCGAATCCGGAGGCCGCGCGGCTCGCGGGCGTGAACGTCGAGCGTCGCGTGATGTCGGGCTTTTTGTTGTCCGGCGCGATTGCGGGCTTTGCGGGCGCGTTGTGGCTCGCGCGCTTCGGCACCGTCGATGCGAGCACCGCGAAGGGCATCGAATTGCAGGTCGTCGCGGCGGCGGTGGTCGGCAGCGTCGCGATCACGGGCGGCGTCGGCACGATCCTCGGCGCGACGCTCGGTGCGCTCGTGCTCGGCGTGATCAGCATCGCGCTGGTCGTGCTGCACGTGTCGCCGTTCTGGGAGCAGGCGATCCAGGGCGCGCTGATCGTCGCCGCGATCGCCGCCGATACGCTGCTGGCCCGCTCCGTCGCCAAACGCATGATGAGGAAACGCGATCATGGCTAAACCCGATTCCGCGCTGCTGACGCGCAAGCGCGAAACGCCGCTGCAATGGGAAGTATTGCTGGTGATCGTGCTGATCGTGTCGCTGGTGTTGGGGCGCTGGCTGTCGCCGGTGTTTCTGACCGGCGCGAACCTGAGCAACGTGTTCGCCGATCTGACCGAGATCGCGCTGATGGCGCTGCCGATGACGCTGATCATCGTCGCGGCCGAAATCGATCTGTCGGTCGCGTCGGTGCTGGGCGCATCGAGCGCGTTGATGGGCGTGCTGTGGCACATGGGTCTGCCGATGCCGGTCGTGATCGTGCTGGTCCTGATCGCCGGCGCGTTGGCGGGTCTGCTGAACGGCCTCGTGATCGTCAAGCTGAACCTGCCGTCGCTCGCGGTCACGATCGGTACGCTCGCGCTGTTTCGCGGTCTCGCGTATGTGCTGCTCGGCGATCAGGCAGTCGCGGATTTTCCGGCCGCGTATACGGCGTTCGGCATGAACACGCTTGGGCCCACGTTCATTCCGTTGCCGTTCGTGATCGTGATCGTCGCGGCCGTGCTGTTCACCGTGCTTTTGCAAGCCACCGCGTTCGGCCGCAGCCTCTATGCGATCGGCGCGAATCCGACCGCCGCCGCGTTCTCCGGTATCGAGGTCGCGAAGATCCGTTTGCGTCTGTTCGTGATGTCGGGTCTCGTCAGCGCGCTCGCGGGCATCGTCTATACGCTGCGCTTCACCAGTGCGCGCGGCGATAACGGCGAGGGCTTCGAGCTATCGGTGATCGCGGCGGTGCTATTCGGCGGCGTCAGCATCTTCGGCGGACGCGGCTCGATGGTCGGCGTGCTGTTGTCGCTGCTGATCATCGGCGTGCTGAAAAACGCGTTGACGCTCGACGACGTATCGAGCGAAACGCTGACCATCGTGACCGGCGTGCTGCTGCTCGCGTCGGTGCTGATTCCGAACCTCGTCGCGCGCTGGCGTGCGGCGCGCGACCGGCGTTTCATCGCGAAGTCCGCAGCAGCGTCTTCTTCATCCTAGTGGTCACCGTTCGTACGAAGCTCCCAAGGACCGATAACCCGGACCCCTCTCTGTCCAACAACAACGCAGGAGACACTTCATGTTCAAACCTCTACGTCACACCGGCATGGCCGCGCTATGCGCCGCGTTGCTCGCGATCAGCTGCGGCGGCGCGTTCGCCGCGGACCTGAAAAGCGGGTTGAAGATCGCGTTCTTGCCGAAGCAGATCAACAACCCCTATGAAGTGATCGCCGACGACGGCGGCCTCGCCGCGATCAGGGAGTTCGGCGGCGTGGGCAAGGCGGTGGGACCGTCGGATGCGGGAGCATCGTCGCAGGTGTCGTACATCAATACGCTGATCACGCAGCACCAGGACGCGATCGTGATTGCCGCGAACGATGCGAACGCGGTCGTGCCGTATCTGAAGAAAGCGATGGGGCAGGGCATCAAGGTCGTTACGTTCGACTCCGATACCGCGCCCGAAGGCCGCCAGTTGTTCGTCAATCAGGCGAACGCGGAGGGCATCGGCCGCGGTCAGGTGCAACTGGTCGCGAAGCTGATGGGCGGCGAGGGCGAGTTCGCGATCCTGTCGGCGACGCCGAACGCGACCAACCAGAACACGTGGATCAAGTGGATGGAGGAGGAACTGAAGAAACCGGAGTACTCGAAGATCAAGCTCGTCAAGATCGCTTACGGCAACGACGACGATCAGAAGTCCTTCGTCGAAACCCAGGGGCTGCTGCAGGCGTATCCGAACCTGAAGGCGATCGTCGCGCCGACGACGGTCGGCATCGCGGCGGCGGCGCGCTATATCTCGTCGTCGTCGAGCAAGGGCAAGGTGGCGGTGACGGGCCTCGGCACGCCGAACCAGATGCGCGCGTTCGTGAAGAACGGCACCGTGACCGCATTCCAGCTGTGGGATCCGAGCGAGCTCGGCTATCTGGCCGCGTACGCGGCGGCCTCGCTCGCGTCGGGCAAGATTTCGGGTAAGGAGGGCGAATCGTTCGATGCCGGCAAGCTCGGCAAGCGCACGATCGGCGCGCAAGGCGAAATCATTCTCGGACCGCCGACCACGTTCGATGCGAGCAATATCGACAAGTACAACTTTTGAGCTTCGGCGACGCCGACTGTCCACTTGACCGCCGTTGGCGGCGCGTGGGCAGTTAGCGCATCAGTACGAGCGTTCGCGTGCGGTCTGCTCAGCGGCGGATCGCGAAACGCTGTCCATACGCGGCGGGCGATGATCCGCTTCCCCATACCTCGCCATCGATCAATTCCCTTGTCACATCCTCGCCAGGCACCCGCACGTTCACGCGCGCGGCGGCCTCGCGATACAGCTGCGTCTGGTTGATGCGCTCGGCGATCGCTTCGTAATCGTCGCGCGCATCGATGATCCCCCAGCGCTCGAACTGCGTAAGGAACCACGCGCCTTCGATTGGATGCGGATAGTTGACCGCGCCGTCGTCGAAGAAACGCATCGGCAGGCGGCGCGGGTGCGCCGTGTCGACGTGGTCACCAAGGCGCGTCGCGATCAGCGATTCGTCGATACCGATGTAGTCGGACCGCGCAAGCCAGCGCGCGATCTCGTCGCGATGCCCGGCGCCGTCGAGCCAGCGGCACGCTTCGAGCACGGTCTGCACGAGCGCGCGCGTCGTGCGCGGATGCGCGTCGACGAAATCGCGTCGGCAGGCGAGCACTTTCTCCGGATGCTCGGGCCACACCTCGCTGGTATAAGCGATGGTTCTGCCGACGCCGTGCGCCTCGGCCATCGCATTCCACGGCTCGCCGACGCACAGACCGTCGAGCCGGTCTTCGGCGAGCGCCGCGACCATTTGCGGCGGCGGAATCGCGACGCTGTCAATGTCGCGCAATGGATCGACGCCTTGCGCCGCGAGCCAGTAGTACAGCCACATCGCGTGCGTGCCGGTCGGGAAGGTGTGCGCGAACACCGGCTTGCGGCCGAGCGTCGCGAGCGCCTCGCGCAAAGTCCCGTGCTTCGCGAGCGCCTCGGCGAGCCGATTCGACAGAGTGATCGCCTGGCCGTTGCGGTTCAGCACCATCAGCACGGCCATGTCGGTGCGCGGTCCGCCGAGGCCGAGCTGCACGCCATACACAAGCCCGTAAAGCGCGTGTGCGGCGTCGAGATCGCCCGACAGCAGCTTGTCGCGCACGGCGGCCCACGACGGCTGGCGGCACAGTTCGAGCGTGAGTCCGTGCGCATGGCCGAACTCGAGCAGCTTCGCGGCGATCAGCGGCGCCGCGTCGGACAACGCGACGAAGCCCAGCCGCAGATGGGTCTTTTCAGGCGGCTCGGCAGAGGCCGCCGCGGTGACGGAAGTGGCTGGATTCATGAGCGCATCATTTGAGCGAGCCGGCCGACGCGACGACCTCGCGCGCGACCTCGGCGAGTTTGACGCCCTGGTTCATCGCGCGTTTGCGCAGACTCGCGTAGGCGGCCGGTTCGGTGAGTTTCTGCTGATCCATCAGCAGGCGTTTCGCGCGATCGATCAGCTTGCGCTCGGCCAGTTCGTTTTCGGCCTGCGCCAGCCGCTCGCGCAATTGCGACTCCTGCGCGAAACGCGCTAGCGCGACTTCGAGAATCGGCGCGAGCCGCTCGGTCGCGAGGCCTTCGACCAGATACGCGGTGACGCCCGCGTTGACCGCTTCGCGGATCAGTTGCTGGTTCGCGTCGTGGCTGAACATCAGCACGGGGCGCGGCGCGGTCGCGTGCATCACGGCGAGTTGTTCGAGCGTATCGCGCGACGGCGACTCCGTATCGATGATGATCACGTCGGGTCGCTCGTCCTGCACCGCGCGATGCAGCGCCTGCGGCGTCGCGGTGCCGGCCAGCATTTCGCAGCCGAGACAGGCGAGCGCGTCGCGCAGATCGCCGATGGGTTTGTCGGTGTCGGTGACAAGGAGAACGCGCAGCATGGAGTCAGGGGAAGGGACATCTGACTACCGGTAAAGCAATGGATATGCCAGTCACCGCGCGACGGGGATTGGCGACGCGTGTGAACAGCGTTGCGCGTAAAAATACGCGGGCCGATTGGGATTTTCTTGCTGGCGATGGCTGCGAATCATCCGCGAACGAGGTGTGCGGCCACGTCGGTCGCGCTGCACCGGCAGGGGGCATGCGGGACAGCGGACGCCCGATGCACCGAAGCGGCGCATCGCGTACGAAACGGTCGAGGCTCAAAGGCTCAAAGGCTCAAAGCCTCAAAGCCAGCGCGAATAACTGCGTGGAGAAAACAGCAAGGTCACCGCCATCATCGCGGCGATGCAGCCGCCGAGCATGATCCACGCGGCGGCGAACCCGCCGCTCCAGCCGCGTACGATGCCGGCGACGAGCGGCGTGACGGCCGCGACGATAAAGCCGACGCCCTGCGTGAACGCGACCAGCTGGCCGGCCACGCGATAATCGCTCGAATGATCCATCGCGGTCACGAGCGTCAGCGAAAACACGCCGCCGAGCCCCGCGCCCGCGATGCCGACCCATAGCAGCGGCGCGGCGTCGGGCTGTGCGATCAGGCCGAGCACGCCGGCCAGTTGCGCGGACAAGCCAAGCATCAGCCACGGTCGGCGATCGCGGAACGACGCGGCGGCCAGCGGCAGCAGCAATGCCGACGTGGCCTGGAAGACCGTCATCGCGGCGAGCAGCGAGCCGCTCGCTGAGACGCTCATGCCGCGCTGCTGATAGAACGCCGGCAGCCACGCGACCAGACTCGTATAACCGCCGTTGACGATGCCGAAGTACAGGCCGAGCGTCCACGCGCGCTGAGTGGTCCACGGCGAGAACGCCGGCGCGGGCACGGCAGGGGTGCGCACGGCGATGTGGACCACGGCATGCCGCCGCGTCAACAGCCACCAGCCCGTGAGCGCGACGCAGGCCGGCAGCGCCCACACCGCGAGCCCCGCATGCCAGGAATGCATCGCGCGGCTGACCCACGGACTCAGACTCGCGCCGAGGCCGCCGCCGCCCATGATCGACGCGGAGAACACGCCCATCGCGAGTGGCACGCGGGCGTGGAAACGCTGCTTGATGACGGCGGGCAACAGCGCCTGAATCGCGGCGACGCCGGCGCCCGCGAGCAGCGCCGTCGAGAGCAGCGTGAAGCCGCTCGACGCCAGCCAGCGCGCCGCGCATGCAAGCGCGATCGCGACGAGGCCGAGCGCGACTCCGCGCGTTTCGCCGACGCCGCGCGTCAACGCCGCCGCGCCGAATGCGCCGACGCCCATCGCGACGACCGGCAGGCTGGTCAGCAATGACGCGCCGTAGAAGCTCAGGCCGGTCGCGTCGCGAATCGTCGTCATCAACGGGCTGATCGAGGTCAGCAATGGCCGCAGATTGATGCCGATCACGACGATCGCGCCGAGCCACGCGAGGTCGTGCCATGTGAGCGCGGCGCGGGCGCGGTTTGCGGAGGTACTGTGGGGAGCAGCGCTGGTGGGCAAATTCATGGCGAGCCTGAGAGCCGGACTGCGGAAAACGTTGCAGTCTCCGTTTTGGTCAACCATAGTAACCGAATATGGTTAACCATTTGCGCGAATGTCCGGTATAAGCGGCGGCGTAGCCAGGCAGATTGGCGTCGTGCGCGGGGCATCGCTAGAATGCTGCGGCGTTGTTCCGTTCTTGTTTTCCACCGTCCACGGTCACTGAAATCATGGCTGCGCGTTCCCCGCGTTCTTCCTCTGCCGAATCCGCTTCATCCGCTTCCCTTGCGAGCGGCGACGCCTCGCCGAGCGTCGAAGAGCGCATTTATGCGTCGATTACCTCGGCCCTGCTGCAGGGGCGTTTGCGGCCCGGTGCGCAACTGGTCGAGCGCGATCTCGCGGCCGCGTTCGGCTGCACGCGCGGCGCGCTGCGCAAGGTGCTCGCGCGGCTGGGCTTCGAGGGCAAGCTCGTGCTCGAGGCGAATCGCGGCGCGTTCGTGCCGTCGCCGTCGGAGGAGGACATTCGCCAGGTGTATCGGGCGCGGCAGATCGTCGAGGCGGGCATCGTCGCATCGCTTTGCGGTGCGCTGAGCGCCGCTCATAAACGGCGCTTGCGCGCGCATGTGCGCAGCGAGGAAAAGGCGCTGCGCGCGGGCGCCATCGATGAATCCGTGCGCCTCGCCGGCCAGTTTCACGTGCTGCTGACGGAGCTGGCGGGCGGCACCGAGTTGCTTGGACTGGTCGGGCAACTGGTCGCGAAGACCGAGCTGTACAAGGCGCTGTTCGATCCGTCGAAGGGTTCGAGTTGTTCCGCCGATGAGCATGCGCGGATCATCGACGCACTCGATGCCGGCGACCTGCAAGCCGCGTTGACGGCGATGCGCGAGCATCTGTCGGAGTTGGAGGAGCGGGTGGTCGAGCAGGTGCGCAAAAGCGCGGATGGGGAGGATCTGGGGGCGGTGTTCGGAGTTTAGCGAGACGCGCCGCGACGTGCGTGGTCGCCCAAGCGGCGCGCCGCCAGATTCCAGTCAAGACGCCGCGCGTTCGTTCGAGCAGAACGCGGAGCCGAAGGTGGGGCGCGAGTCTGTAGGGTCTCGCGCTGACTCTCGAGGTTCGGGCGGGCTGCCCGCGTCACCTGCAATGGCATGGCAGGTACGCAGGGCGGCGCCGTCACCACTGCTTATCTACGCCGCGCACCCTGCGACGCCGGTCGTGGCGCACCGCCACCGCTCTGGCGTTCGTCCTTGTGGCGGAAATTGATCCGCCCCTTGGTCAGGTCGTAGACCGACATTTCGAGCGTCACGCGATCGCCCGCGAGAATACGGATATGGTTCTTGCGCATGCGTCCGGACGCATAAGCGCCGACCACGACGCCGTTGTCGAGCGTCACGCGGTAGCGGCTGTCCGGAAGCACTTCGTCGACGATACCGTCAAGTTCAATCAGTTCTTCTTTCGCCATGCATCACTCCTGGTCGATGGGATAAAGGGGAAATCGGCCGCGGGCATTGCGAGCGGCGCGACTGTGGATTCGTTGGAAAAGCAACGGCGCCCAAACGCACGCTGCGCGACATGAGTGACGCGCCGATGACGCCGCTCAAAGATCGGTGACCGACTGACCGCTCACCTGGCCGTCGATCAGCCGTTCCGCATGCGCCATGCACGCGATGCGCGCCTTGCCCATGCCGTCGAACGGAAACAGATACTGCAGACGGAACACCCGGCCGTCGGCCGCCGGATTGGCGCCGACGCGGCAGATGCGCACCGATGCGTCGTAACCGGCGCCAGGATCGCGCGTCGCTTGCGCGCCCGGCGGGCGGCGCGGATAAACGAGCGGGTGAATTTCGTAACCCTTGTAGGTCTTGACTGCTGAATTCATGAAAACGTGTCCTGTATTGCGTGGTCCGCGCGCCGCGTGCGGGGCGCTGCTTCCGGCATCGTCTGCTCGAGGCGTCGCGACGCGGACCGGCGGCGCAGCACCCGATGGGCGCGCCGCGATGAAAATGGTTGGCACAGGCCTGCTAGACCCGGCGGGCTCAATGACAATGGCTCGAGCGGTCGCGCGAAAACGCGGATTCGACCGAAAACGCTGAAGCGGCGCGCCAATTCGTGCGCCGGACGCATGATGCTGAACGACCGCTCGGTGTACTTCTCGCGACGGCGAATGCGGACGGCGCATTGCCGGAGTGACGGGATCGCCGATAAGGGGCGGTCGAACTGTCGGGGGTGGTGCGGAGATGCCGGGTTGAGACTGCCTGGTGCTGCCAGTGCTATATGGGTGCGAGGTGCAACTATTGCAATATGATGCCTGAAATAGGGCTGATTGGATAGTGCAAACTTCAGTGCACGGCCGGAACGCCCGCCTGGCGGGGCTTCGCGGGCGTCAGCGCGACGTCTCGGCGACGCGCTTCTGCAATTCGCGCGCGGCCGCCAGCGGCAAGCGCGCATCGTCCCAGCCGGCCAGCCATTCGACTTCCTTCGCCGTGAAGACCTGACCATAGTTGCGCAGTGCGTACTGCAGCGAATCGATGACGTGATTGCGAATGATCTCAGGCGTACGCGTGTCGTCGAGCACGGCGCGAAGCGCTTCGAGTGTGGCCATCGGTCGGCTCCGTTCGGTTGGATGTCGGTGGTTCAGCGTTTATCGCACGAAAAAAATGCGCTCGCGAGGTGGACAAAATTGCCGTCCGGCGGCGATTCGCGGCGCCAGCGCGAGGCCGCTACAATGGCGGCTTCCTGAATGGCGGACCGAGCGTGCGCGCCGAAGCCTGCTGCTGGCATCTGGCATCGTCGGCATTCGCGATCGCGCGCCGCCTCCTTCGAACCTCGCGGTTTTTCCTTGCGCAACCCGAACGTGTCTCCTGTCAAAGACCTGCTGTTAAAGCGCTACGCGCCGATTGCCGACGGCATCGCCGCGCTGCTCTATCCGTGCGCCGAAGTGGTGATTCACGATCTGCGCGATCAGACCATCGCGTATCTGGCGAACAATCTGTCGCGGCTCGAGGTGGGCGCGCCGTCGGTGCTCGACGACGCGCACTTCGCGGCGCGCGGCCAGACCATCGGTCCCTACGAGAAACTGAACTGGGACGGGCGCCGCATGCGCTGCGTGAGCAACATCCTGCTCGACGACGATGGCAAGCCCGCCGGCATCCTGTGCGTGAACTTCAACATCGCGGTGTTCGAGGACGTGCGCTCGACGCTCGATCTGTTCATCAAGGGCGGCACGATGACGGACGCGCCAGGCGACGATCTGTTCCGCGACGACTGGCAGGACCGCATCAACACGTATCTGCACACGTGGTTGCGCGACCGGCAGATCGGCATCAATGCGCTGACGCGCGAGCACAAGCGTGAAATCGTCGAAGCGCTGCACGCGCAGGGCGCGTTTCGTGGCCGCAGCTCGGCGAACTACGTGGCCGCGGTGCTGACGATGGGTCGCGCGACCGTCTACAAGATCCTGAAGCAGATGAAAGAGGGCGGCTGAGTTCAGGCGCGCGGTGCTTGAAAATGCTTCGATGACGCTCAAAATAAGGACATACGCGATGCGCTACCGACATTACAAAGGCGGCCTTTACGAACTGGTCTGCGAGGCCACGCTCGAATCGGATCCGACGGTCACGATGATCGTCTACAAGGCGGCCAATGGTACGATCTGGACCCGTCCAGCGACGGTGTTTTTCGAGCTGGTCGAGCAGGACGGCGTCAAGGTCCCGCGCTTCGCGCCGCTCGATGAGTTCAACGACGAAGCAGATGCGTCCCGCTCGGACTAACGCATGCTGCCTTAACGACAGGAACAGGAAAACCGAATGCGTCTTTTGCTTGCCATCATTCTGCCGTGGTTGCAGTTTTTCACGATCGGCCGTCCGTTTGCGGGCATCATCTGCCTGATTCTGCAAATCACGGTGATCGGCTGGGTGCCGGCGGCCATCTGGTCGGTGTATGCGCTGAGCCAGTACAACACGGACAAGAAAATCGCCCGCGCGATGGGCAATGGGCGGTAACACGCGGCGTCTGAAGCGTCGGCGAGTGTGGGCGCGTCGCGCTCACGCTCGCGCCATCATTCACCCCACCGGTATTACGACCGCATCCGGCACTTCGATCACCACGTCGGTTTCCGCGATCGCCACGCACGGCAGGATATAACCGTCCGCCTTTTCCTCACGGCTCACCCCGGGCCATTCAATCGAATAGCGCACACGCCCGGACGTCATCCGGCACAAGCAGGTGCGGCACGTGCCGTTGCGGCACGAACGCGGCAAACGCAGATTCGCGAAAGCGGCGGCTTCGAGAATCGTCAGCGAATCGGGCGCTTCGAAGCTCTGGCCGAGCGGTTCGACGCGAACTACAGGCGGGCGGGTGGGGGCGGACATCGTGCAGGTTAGTCACTTGGTGCGCGACACTTTACACGGGATCGGACGCCGCTTGATACCGCACTGCAACATAGGCAAATCAGTCGTGTTGTCAAGAAAAAATCGGGGAAATCTTGCACCTGGCCCGAACTCGTCTAAAGTGAATCAATTCACCTCCGCGTGGCGCGAACTGACTATGCCGCGATGAGATGACGGCCCGCGTCGACTGCATGGGACAAGGAGGAACGAGCGGCTGGCGCGATAGCGAGCAATCAGCGCGTGCATTACCCAAGCGCATCGTACGCGCACTCTTCCAGGTGACTCCCATGCAGATCCAATTTCCGAACGAAGCCCCTGAATATTCAGGTCGCGAACTTACCTTGGCGTTTCCGGCAATGGTCGATGGGCAGAGGGTGGAGTGCATGATCACCGCGGAAGCGCTCGAGGATCACTTCGGCGCCGCGTCCCCCCGGCAGGAGGACATGATCGTTGCGTTCGACACGCACCGGCCGCGCATCGAGGCGGCCACGCGCCGGCTGTTGTCGGAAACGCGCGCGCAGTGTCTCGTGCTCAGAAGCGGCTACGTGCGTTTTTATGAGGCGAACTGGCGTAACTGACTGCACGCAGCCAACCCCATCGCTTTCAAATGATCCGCCGCAGCGCCCGATCCTTGAACACCACATGGTGCGCGATGGCGGCGAGCGCATGCAGTCCGATCACCCAATAGAACACGTTGCCAAGCCACTCGTGTGCGTCGTTCAACAGCGGCCGCGCGATCGAATCCGCACGCACCAGCGTGAAGCTGATGTCCGTCCACGCGAGCGACACCGGCCGCCCGCCCGCGTTGACCATCAGGATACCGAGCAGCGGCTGCGCGAAGATGAACACATAGAGCGCGAGGTGCGCGGAGCGCGCGACAAAAGCGAGCAGCCGGTTGTTTTCGAGTTCCTCGGGCGCGCCGGCCCACAGTCTCCAAAGCAGCCGCAGCACGGCCAGCACGAGCACCAGCGTGCCCGCCCAGAAATGCACGCCGGTCCAGAACTCGCGGCCGTCGGAGCCGCGCGGTCCGCGGATTTCGATGGCCAGATAGGCCAGCGCGACCAGCAGAAAAATCATCCAGTGGAAGAAAATCGCGGGCCTCGTGTAGCGGTCCGTCGTGCGGTTATATGAGGACATGGCGGCTCCTGGGGGCGACCCGATCTATCGCGACCCGATCGATCGTCGTTCGAAACATCGGATGATAAACGGTCACCGAACCCGAGGACACTTTCGACCACGCAACCGAACCGCGCGACGTCCTCACTCGCTGCCGAGATAGAAATACCGGAACAGGAAAATCGCCGCGATGATCCACACGACCAGCTTCACCTGGCGCGCCTGGCCCGTCAGCAGCTTGAGCGCCGCGTACGAGATGAAGCCGAACGCGACGCCGTTCGCGATCGAGTAGGTGAACGGCATCAGCAGCGCGGTCAGCGCGGCCGGCACGACTTCGGTCGCGTCGTCCCACGGCAGGTCGACCAATTCGCGCAGCATCAGGCACGACACGTACAGCAGCGCGGGCGCGGTCGCATACGGCGGCACCACTTCGGCGAGCGGCGCGAAAAACAGCGCCGCGACGAACAACAAGGCGACCGTGATCGCGGTCGCGCCGGTACGGCCGCCGGCCTGCACGCCGGACGCGCTTTCGATATACGCGGTCGTCGACGACGTGCCGAGCATCGAGCCGGCGAGAATCGCGGTGCTGTCGGCGAGCAGCGCGCGATTCAGCCGATGCATCTTGCCTTCGACGAGCAGCCCCGCGCGGTTCGCGACGCCCATCAGCGTGCCGGTCGCATCGAACAGCTCGACGAGGAAGAACACCAGTACCACGTTCAGAATGCCGCTCGACAGCGCGGTGCGGATATCGAGCTGGAACAGAGTCGGCGCGATCGACGGCGGCATCGACAAGACGCCGTGAAACTGGTTGCCGCCAAAGAAAAAGCTCAGGATCGTCACGCCGACGATACCGATCAGGATCGCCCCGCGCACGCGCAGATGATCGAGGGTGACGATGCCGAAGAAGCCGATTGCCGCGAGCACGACGTGCGCGTCGTGCAGATTGCCGAGCGTGACGAGCGTGGCCGGATTGCCGACCACGACGCCGGCCGACTTCAGCGAAATGATCGCGAGAAAGAGGCCGATACCGCCGGTGATCGCGATCCGGATCGAATGCGGGATGCCCTTGACGATCACCTCGCGCACGCGGAACAGCGTAACGATCAGGAACAGGCAGCCGGAGATGAACACCGCGCCGAGCGCGGCCTCCCACGTGTAGCCCAGGCCCTTGACGACCGTGTACGCGAAGTACGCGTTCAGGCCCATGCCGGGCGCGAGCGCGATCGGGTAGTTCGCGTACAGACCCATGATCAGCGACGCGAGCGCGGACACGATGCAGGTCGCGACGAACACCGCGCTCTTCGGCATGCCGGCGTCGCCGAGAATCGCCGGGTTCACGAAGATGATGTAGGCCATCGTCAGGAAGGTGGTCACGCCGGCTAGCACTTCGGTGCGCAGGTTGGTGTCGACGGCGTCGAAGCCGAAGTAGCGTTTGATCGAGTCCATGTGGCGGGTTTTCTCTTTCGTCGTTCGGAAAGTGTTTTTGTGATTTAGGCAGTCGCCGCGCGGCCCGGCAAAACGGGCCGCGCGGCGGTGTTACGGCGGAATTGTAAACACCAACGGCGGCGCCTCGTCGCTTGCGGCTGCGCCGGCAGCCCTCTCGGGCCCGTCAGGCGGGCGGTTTGCCGGGCGACTGTGGCGCCGGCACATCACCGCGCGGCGCATGACGCGCGAGCCAGCGATCGAGTTCGCCAGCAAACGTCTTGCCATCCCGCGCGCTGAAGGCGGACGGACCGCCCGTGTCGACGCCGCTCGCGCGCAACTGGTCGAGCATCGAGCGCATGCGCAGCCGTTCTTCGATCGTGCCGGGCGTGAACCAGTTGCCGCGCGGATCGAGCGCGTGGGCATTTTTTGCCAGCACGGCGGCGGCGAGCGGGATGTCGCCGGTGATCACGAGGTCGCCCGCGACGACGCGCTCGACGATCAGCTGATCGGCGGCGTCGAAGCCGGCCGGCACCTGGATCGCGCGGATCAGCGGCGACGGCGGCACGCGCAGGAACGCGTTGGCGACCAGCGTCAGCGGCATGCCGGTGCGGCGCGCCGCGCGATAAAGCATGTCCTTGACGACGGCCGGGCAGGCGTCGGCATCGACCCAGATTGGCATGGTGCGGATTCCGGCTAGGTGCGGCTGGTTTGCTGCGTGGGAGTTGGAGGGACGGGATGATACCTTGCCGCGACGCAAAGGGTTTCCCTGCCGCCCGCGGCGGGCGGCATTCAGGCTGCGGGTGCGGCAGCGACTGCTGTTACTGCACTGTCGTCGGTTCGAGGCCTTGCCGCTCTGCGCGGCGTTGCGCGACGATCCGGCCGGCTTCCTGCGCGTTCTCCGGATAGTTGACCCAGTCGTTCGGATCGTAGCCGGCGGCAAGCCATTCGATGAGTTCGGCGCGGACCTGGGCGCGCGTTTTCGGCGCCGACGGGTCGTTGGGCTGCATCACCGCTTGCGCGTAGACAGTGCTGATACTCACGGCGGCAACCAGCGCGCCGAGTCCAATGCGGGAGAACAGATTCATGGCGGGCTCCTACGGAGCAGAAAAACAGCCGGGCCTGGTCATTTTTCGGTGCGCGCCGGGTGAGGCGGTAGAAAGCAGCGCACCATTTCTGCCGGCAAATCGAACCCGCCGCGAGCCGCGTTCCCCACGTTAGCGCAAGCAACGCGGAAAGCGGCGGGTTTGCTTAAAACTTCAAAAGTTCGGCGCTAGTCGATGCCAAATGGGCGTCCTGACAAAGTCTCGTCCTATCACGTCGAAGGCTTGTTGAACCGTTCCATCACCGCGCTCACCAGGTCGATCGGCAGCGGAAACACGATCGTCGAGTTCTTGTCGGCGGCGATCGTCGTCAGCGTCTGCAGATAGCGCAGCTGCATCGCCTGCGGCTGGCGCGCCAGCGTCTGCGCTGCTTCGAGCAGCTGCCTCGACGCCTGCAACTCGCCTTCCGCGTGAATCACCTTGGCCCGCCGTTCGCGCTCGGCCTCAGCCTGACGCGCGATCGCGCGGATCATCGTTTCGTTGATATCGACGTGCTTGATCTCGACGATCGACACCTTGATGCCCCACGCATCGGTTTGCGCGTCGAGCACCTTCTGGATGTCGGTGTTCAGCTGCTCGCGCTCGGACAGCAGCTGGTCGAGGTCGTGCTTGCCGAGCACCGCGCGCAGCGTCGTTTGCGCCAGCTGGCTGGTCGCCTCGAAGTAGCGCGCGACCTGGATCACCGCCTTCTCCGGATCGACGACGCGGAAATACACGACCGCGTTCACCTTCACCGACACGTTGTCGCGGGTGATTACGTCCTGCGTCGGCACGTCGAACACGACGGTGCGCAAATCCATCCGCACCGCCTGCTGCACGATCGGAATGATCAGCACCAGTCCGGGCCCCTTGACCTTCCAGAAGCGGCCGAGCATGAACACGACGCCGCGCTCGTATTCGCGAAAAATCCGCACCGACGACGCGATCAGCACGGCCACCAGCAGGATCAGGATGCTGCCGAAGCCGAATGTGAAGCCGATCATGAGGGTTCTCCTTGTCCTTGTATTGGGGCGGCCGGTTTGACGGGCACCACGGTCAGCGTGAGGCCGTTGCGCGCCGTGACGCGCACGCTCTGCCCCGGCGCGGCCGGCGTCGTGCTCGACACGCGCCAGCGCTCGCCGTGCACGCGCGCCCAGCCGCCCAGCGGGCCGCTGGCCGAGTGTTCGGGTTCGGGCAGCAAGCCGCCGTCCAGCACCACGCCGACGCAGCCGATCAGCGCCTCCGAGCCCGTCACGACCGGCCGGCGCCGCGCGCGCAGCGCGAGCCGCGACACGCCGAGCACGAACGCGACGCTGAACACGACGACCGCGGCGATCAGCGGCAGCGGGATGCCGTAGCCGGGCACATCGGTATCCATCAGCATCATTGCGCCGACCACGAACGCGACCACGCCGCCGAAACCGAGCGAGCCGAAGGTCGGCAGGAACGCTTCGCCGATCAGAAAGGCGATGCCGAGAAAGATCAGCCCGAGGCCGACATAGCTGACGGGCAGCATCTGCATCGCGAACAGGCCGAGCAGCAGGCTGATCGCGCCGACCACGCCGGGCAGCACGAAGCCCGGATTGGCGAATTCGAAGAACAGGCCGTACATGCCGAGCATCAGCAGAATCAGAGCGACGCTCGGATCGGTGATCACGGCGAGGAAGCGGCTGCGCCAGTCGGGTTCGAGCGTGATCAGCGGCGCATGCGCGGTCTGCAGCGTGACGCTGCCGGCGCTCGTGACGACTGTGCGGCCGTTCAGCTGGCGCAGCAGGTCGGGCACGTCGCGCGCGACGATATCGACGACGTGCTGCGCGAGCGCTTCTTCATCGGACAGGCTGACCGCTTCGCGGACCGCGCGCTCGGCCCAGTCGGCGTTGCGCCCGCGCATCTGCGCGAGGCCGCGGATGTAGGCGGCGGCATCGTGGACCTGCTTGCGCAGTTCGGTCGATTGGGTGTCGAGCGGCAGCGCGCTGGCGGCTTCGGATGATGCGCCGGGTGCCGCAGGCGCGGACGCGGACCCGGAAGCGCCGCCGGGCAGCGTGCGCATGTCCGGCAGTCCCGGCGTGCCTGGAGTGCCCTGCGTTCCCGGCGTTCCAGGTGTGCCCGGCATTCCCGGCGGGCCGCCGCCACCGGGTGGCTCGTTGCCGCCGATGCCCATCTGGATCGGCGTCGCGGCGCCGAGGTTGGTGCCCGGCGCCATCGCCGCGATATGGCTCGCGTAGACGATGTAGGTGCCGGCACTGGCGGCGCGCGCGCCGCTCGGCGCGATGAAGGTCGCGACCGGTACCGGGGAGGCGAGGATCGCCTTGATGATCTGCCGCATCGACGTGTCGAGTCCGCCGGGCGTATCGAGTTGCAGCACCGCGAGTTGCGCGTGCTGGCTCTCCGCGCGCTGTAAACCCCGCACGATGAAATCGGCGGTGGCCGGCCCGATCGCGCCGTTCACCGGAATCACCTCGACGCTGTTCGAGGTCGCGGCGCCGACGTTGGCCGGTGTCGCCGCATTGGCCGCTTGCAGCGGCGCCAGCGCTCCGCACGTCGCGAAGCCGAGCGCGCACAGCACGCCGAGCACGGCGATGCCGCGCATCAAACGGCCCGCGGTGCCGCCGTGGATAAGCGGCGTGCGCGGACCGGACTGCCGGAGCGGGAGACGCGGAGTCGTGTTCATCGCTGACGGCCGTCGCGCCAGCCGGTGCGAACCAGCGGCGCGGGCCCATACCTCGATCAAGGCTGGCCGGTTGCCGCTTAAAGCTTAGTCCGATTCGGCGCGACGCGTGAGATCGAGCCCCGTGGCCCGGGCCGGCCGATAGTCGGTCGGGCGCATGCCGGTCCATTTGCGGAACGCGCGATGAAACGCACTCGGCTCGGCGAAGCCGACGGCGTTCGCGATATCGGCGATGGTGCGCTGTGTGCGCTGCAGTTCGGCAATCGCGATGTCGCGCCGCAGCGCGTCCTTGATCGACTGATACGTGTGGCCCTCCTGCTTCAGGTGCCGCCGCATCGTCGCCTCGGCGACGTGCAGGCGCGCGGCCATCTGATCGGCCGCGGGCCAGCCGGACATCGGCAGTGCGCGCAGCGTCTTGCGCACGCGCGCGGCGAGCGAACCGGGATTGCGGTACTTGACGATGAAGCTGCCCGGCGCATCGCGCAGAAACGGGCGCGCCGAGCGCGAAGTCTGGATCACCGGCAGCTCCAGAAACGCGGGGTCGAGATCGACGTACGACTCGGGCTCGTCGAAATGCATGTCTTCGCAGAACATCAGCCGGTATTCGTGCGCGGCCGGCGGCGCGGCGCAGCGAAAGCGCGCTTCGAGCAACGGAATGCGCCGGCCGACGAGCCAGCAGACGAGTCCGTACACGAGGATGAAATACGTCGCGTAAGCGAACATCGCCGGCTTGCGCGCGCCCGCGCGTTCGACGAACTTCAGGCGCACGCGCTCCGCCTCGGTGTCGATCGTCGCGCCGAGATCGTCGAGCACCAGCCGCATGAAGCCGACTGCGCGCGCGAGCGCTTGCGCGCCATTGCGCGCGCCGAGCGCCATCTGCGTCATCGCGATGAAGCTGCCGCTTTTCATCGGATGCGAATCCTGGCCGAAGAACTCGTCGTCGAGCGCGCGCGCGATGCCGGCCCACAGCGCGCCGTATTGCGCCGACGAAACGCGGCTTTTCGGCGACGCGAGCATCGGCGCGGCGATGCCGGCCGCCTCGGCGAACGCTCGCGCATCGAGCCCGCGCGCCGTTGCGAGCGCGAGCGTTTCCTCGACGAGACTGACGGAGATCGTGCCTTTGTCGCTTTTCATCGGAATTCGGTTTATCTGGCAAAAGCGCTCAGCATCGGTTGGCTCGTGGTTCGTGAAACCCCTGAAATGACGAAGCCCCATGCACGCGCATGGTAGCAGGATGGCAAAAGCGCTCAGCAAATGTGAGCGGAGCGAGCATCGAGTGGCGCGAGCCGCTTGCCTACACTTGCCGCATCACCGAGATCGCCAGCACGGCCGTCAGCACCCACGAGGACGCAGTCATGGACAGCTTCTACACCGACGAACAACGGATGATCCGCGACGCCGCGCGCGACTTCGCGACCGAGTGTCTGGCGCCGCACGCGGCGCAATGGGATCGCGACGCGCAACTGCCGGCCGAGGTCGTTGCGCAGATGGGCGAACTCGGTTTTCTGGGCATGATGGTGCCGGCCGAGTGGGGCGGCTCCTACACCGACTACGTCGCCTACGCGCTCGCGCTCGAAGAGATCGCAGCCGGCTGCGCGGCCTGCGCTACGCTGATGAGCGTGCACAACTCGGTCGGCTGCGCGCCGATCCTGAACTTCGGCAGTGCCGCGCAGAAGGACCGCTATCTGCGCGACCTTGCGACTGGCCGCACGATCGGCGCGTTCTGCCTGACCGAGCCGCAGGCGGGCTCCGAGGCGAACAATCTGCGCACCCGCGCGCAGTTGCGCGACGGGCAGTGGATTCTGAACGGCAGCAAGCAGTTCGTGACCAACGGCGCGCGCGCCGGGCTCGCAATCGTGTTCGCGGTCACCGATCCCGAGCGCGGCAAGCGCGGCCTGTCGGCCTTCATCGTGCCGACCACGACGCCGGGCTTCGACGTCGGCCGGCCGGAGCACAAGCTTGGCATTCGCGCGTCCGACACCTGTCCGATCTCGCTCGATCACTGCGCGGTGCCCGAGGCCAACCTGCTCGGCGAACCGGGCGAGGGTCTGCGCATCGCGCTGTCGAATCTCGAAGGGGGGCGCATCGGCATCGCCGCGCAGGCGGTCGGCATCGCGCGCGCCGCGTTCGATGCCGCGCGCCGCTACGCGAGCGAGCGCGAACAGTTCGGCAAGCCGCTGAAGGACCATCAGACCATCGCCAACATGCTCGCCGACATGGCGACGCGCCTGAACGCCGCGCGCCTGCTCGTGCATCATGCGGCGCGGCTGCGCTCGGCGGGGCGGCCGTGTCTGTCGGAGGCGTCGCAGGCGAAGCTGTTCGCGTCGGAGCTGGCCGAGGAGATCTGCTCGAACGCTATCCAGATTCATGGCGGCTACGGCTATCTGGAGGACTATGCGGTGGAGCGCCACTATCGCGATGCGCGCATCACGCAGATTTACGAAGGGACGAGCGAGGTGCAGCGGATGGTGATCGCGCGCCATGTTTGAGGGCGGCGTTTGAGCGCACAATAGCCTGGCCGTGATGCTTCGTTGAGCGGAAGAGCGGCAAAAACCAGCGGCAAAAAAACTGAGCGCCCAGAGCGCCACCTGGAGACGACGATGACAGCAGCGAAAGCCTTTCTCGAAGCGCGCGATCTGCTAGTGCGCCATCGCACCGACTACGAGCGCGCGTACCGCGAATTCACGTGGCCGGCGCTCGGCGAGTTCAATTGGGCGCTCGACTACTTCGACGCGATTGCGCGCAACAACGACAACCCCGCGCTGTGGATCGTCGACGATCCTTCCAGCGACGGCCTGCGCCTGTCGTACGCGCAGATGTCGGAGCGCTCGTCGCGGATGGCGAACTTTCTGCGCAGCGCAGGCGTCGGTCGAGGCGACCGTGTGCTGCTGATGCTGCCGAACCGCGTCGAGCTATGGGACGTGATGCTTGCCGCGATGAAGCTCGGCGCGATCGTGCTGCCCGCCACCACGCAGCTATCCGCCGACGACGTGCGCGACCGCGTGCAGATCGGCGGCGCGAAGTTCGCTGTGGTCGACAGCGCGGAGCTGGGCAAATTCGATGCGCTAGACGTGCCGCTCACGCGCTTCTCGGTCGGCGCACCGCGCGACGGCTGGATCGATGTCGCCGCCGCGTACGAGGCGGCGCCGGATTTCACGCCGGACGGCGTCACCCACGCCAGCGATCCGATGCTGCTGTACTTCACGTCCGGCACCACGTCGAAGCCGAAGCTCGTCGAGCATACGCATCAGAGCTATCCGGTCGGGCATCTGTCGACGATGTACTGGATCGGCCTGCAACCCGACGACATCCATTGGAACATCAGCTCGCCGGGCTGGGCCAAGCACGCGTGGAGCTGCTTCTTCGCGCCGTGGAACGCGCAGGCCTGCGTGTTCGTGTTCAACGTCCCGCGCTTCGTGCCGAAAGACACACTCGCCGCGCTGGTGCGCTTCAACGTGACCACGCTGTGCGCGCCGCCGACCGTCTGGCGCATGCTCGTGCAGGAGCCGCTCGGCGACTATCCGGTGAAGCTGCGCGAGATCGTCGGCGCGGGCGAGCCGCTGAATCCGGAGGTCATCGAGCGCGTCAAGCACGCGTGGGACATCACGATCCGCGATGGCTACGGCCAGACCGAGACGACCTGCCAGATCGGCAATTCGCCGGGCCAGCCGGTGGTGGCCGGCTCGATGGGGCGTCCGCTGCCGGGCTACCGCGTCGAACTGCTCGATGCCGACGACCAACCCGTGACCGAAGGCGAAATCGCGCTGCCGCTCGCCGAACGGCCGCTCGGCCTGATGACCGGCTACGCGAACAATGTGAACGCGACCGCGCAGGCGATGCGCAACGGCTTCTATCGCACGTCGGATGTCGCGCTGCGTCGCGACGACGGCTACTACGTGTACGTCGGCCGCTCGGACGATGTGTTCAAGTCGTCCGACTATCGGCTGAGTCCGTTCGAACTCGAAAGCGTGCTGATCGAACACGAAGCGATCGGCGAGGCGGCCGTCGTGCCGAGCGCGGACGCGTTGCGCCTGTCGGTGCCGAAGGCGTTCGTCACCGTGCGTCAGGGCTATGAGGCCGGTCCCGAACTCGCGCGCGCGGTGTTCGCGTTTTCGCGCGAAAAACTCGCGCCATACAAGCGGATCCGTCGTCTGCAATTCAGCGAACTGCCGAAAACGATCTCCGGCAAGATCCGCCGCGTCGAGTTACGGCGCCGCGAAATGGAGCGCGCGGCCGAACCCGCGCGTCTGCCCGACGAGTACTGGGAAGAGGATTTCCCCGACTTGCGTTGACTGTCTTCATTCCTCGCCATTGCTGGTGTTGCCGCCCCGGTCTGAATCGCACGCGTCGAATTCGAGCTTCGGATTCAATGCGTCGGGGCACTGTTTTTTCCTTCCCTATCGCTGTCCGGCCGCCGCGCGGCCATCGCACAGGAGTTTCAGCATGAGCACCCTTGCTTCGAACGAGACCAGCCGCGACGTCGCCGGCGCCGTGGCCACCGTCAAACTGCTGATCGACGGCGAGTTCGTCGAATCGAAGACGACCGAGTGGCGCGACATCGTGAACCCGGCCACCCAGGCGGCGCTCGCGCGCGTGCCGTTCGCGACCGTCGCGGAAGTCGACGCGGCGGTGCGCAGCGCGCACGCCGCATTCAAAACGTGGAAGGACACGCCGATCGGCGCGCGCATGCGCATCATGCTGAAGTACCAGGCGCTGATTCGTGAGCATATGCCGCGCATCGCGAAGACGCTGTCGGCCGAGCAGGGCAAGACGATTCCCGATGCCGAGGGCGACATCTTCCGCGGTCTGGAAGTCGTCGAGCACGCGTGTTCTATCGGCACGTTGCAGCAGGGTGAATTCGCCGAGAACGTCGCTGCTGGCGTGGACACCTACACGTTGCGTCAGCCGCTCGGCGTCTGCGTCGGTATCACGCCGTTCAATTTCCCCGCGATGATCCCGCTGTGGATGTTCCCGATGGCGCTCGTGTGCGGCAATACCTTCGTGCTGAAGCCATCCGAGCAAGACCCGCTGTCGACGATGCAGCTCGTCGAACTTGCGCTCGAAGCCGGCGTGCCGAAGGGCGTGCTGAACGTCGTGCACGGCGGCAAGGACGTGGTCGATGCGATGTGCGCGCATGAACTGGTAAAGGCGATTTCGTTCGTCGGTTCGACGGCGGTCGGCACGCACGTGTATCGCCTCGGCAGCGAACACGGCAAGCGCGTGCAAGCGATGATGGGCGCGAAGAACCACGCGGTGGTGCTGCCCGACGCGAACCGCGAACAGACGCTCAACGCGCTCGCGGGCGCCGCGTTCGGCGCGGCCGGTCAGCGCTGCATGGCGACTTCGGTGGCGGTGCTGGTGGGCGCCGCGCGCGAGTGGCTGCCCGAGCTCGTCGCGAAGGCGAAGACGCTGAAGGTCAATGCGGGGCACGAGCCGGGCACCGATGTCGGGCCGGTCGTGTCGCGCGCGGCGAAGCAACGCATTCTCGGTCTGATCGACGCGGGCGTGAAGGAGGGCGCGACACTCGCGCTCGACGGCCGGGATGTGAGCGTGCAGGGCTATGAGCAGGGTAACTTCATCGGCCCGACGGTATTCAACGACGTCACGACCGACATGGAAATCTACCGCACCGAAATCTTCGGACCGGTGCTCGCGGTGGTCAACGTCGCGACGCTCGACGACGCGATCGCGCTCGTCAACGCAAACCCGTTCGGCAACGGCGTGGGCCTGTTTACGCAAAGCGGCGCGGCGGCGCGCAAGTTCCAGAGCGAGATCGATATCGGCCAGGTCGGCATCAACATTCCGATTCCGGTGCCGGTGCCGTTTTTCAGCTTCACCGGCTCGCGCGGCTCGAAACTCGGCGATCTCGGTCCGTACGGCAAGCAGGTCGTGCAGTTCTACACGCAGACGAAGACGGTCACCGCGCGCTGGTTCGACGACGACACCGTCAGCGACGGCGTCAACACGACGATCCGCCTGCGTTGAACGCATTGAACGCATTGAACGCATTGAACGCACATACGGAGACGACACCATGAAAATAGGCTTTATCGGACTCGGCAACATGGGCGCGCCGATGGCGCTGAACCTGCTGAAGGCGGCCCACGCGCTCAACGTGTTCGATCTCAGCGCACAGGCCGTGCGCACGCTCGTCGATGCGGGCGCGCAAGCGGCCGGCTCGCCGAAGGCCGCCGCCAGCGACGTCGAATGCGTGATCACGATGCTGCCCGCCGCGGCGCACGTACGCAGCGTGCTCGTCGCGGACGACGGCATCCTCGCCGGCATCGCGGCGGGCGTGCCGATCATCGATTCGAGCACGATCGATCCCGCCAGCGTGAAGGCGTTTGCCGAACTCGCCGCGGCGCATGGCAACAGCTTCGTCGATGCGCCGGTGTCGGGCGGCACGGGCGGCGCGGCGGCGGGCACGCTGACCTTCATGGTCGGCGGCAGCGCGAGCGCGTACGAGCAGGTCAAGCCCGTTCTGCTGGCGATGGGAAAAAACATCGTCCATTGCGGCGATACCGGCACCGGCCAGGTCGCGAAGATCTGCAACAACCTCGTGCTCGGCATCTCGATGGCGGGCGTCGCGGAGGCGATGTCGCTCGGCGAGGCGCTCGGCATCGACACGAAGGTGCTCGGCAGCATCATCAATACGTCGACCGGGCGTTGCTGGAGTTCGGACACGTATAACCCGATGCCGGGCGTGATCGAGACCGCGCCTTCGTCGCGCGGCTATACCGGCGGCTTCGGCACCGACCTGATGCTGAAGGACCTCGGCCTCGCCACCGATGCCGCGCGCGGCGCGCGTCAGCCGGTCTATCTCGGCGCGCTCGCGCAGCAGCTTTATCAAACGATGAGCACGAACGGCGCGGGACGTCTGGACTTTTCGGCGGTAATCAAGCTGTATCGCTCGCGAGAGCGCGGCGGCGACGGCCAGGGAGGCACCCAATGATCGAGCTCGATTACGCGCACGACGGCGCGGTTGCGTTGATCACGTTGAAACGGCCGCCCGCGAACGCTTTCACGCCCGACGGTTTGCTGCAATTGCAGCGCACCGTCGAGCAGTTGAACGCCGATGCGCGCGTGCGCGCGCTGGTGATAACCGGCGACGGCCCGAAGTTCTTCAGCGCGGGCGCCGATCTGAACACCTTCGCCGACGGCGATCGCGAAGTGGCGCGCGCCGCGGCGGCGCGTTTCGGCGCGGCGTTCGAAACGCTGCAAAACGCGCGGCCGGTCGTGATCGCGGCGCTCAACGGCTATGCGATGGGCGGCGGTCTCGAATGCGCGCTCGCATGCGATATCCGCATCGCCGAGCAGCATGCGGTGCTGGCGCTGCCTGAGACCGCGGTCGGACTGCTGCCGTGCGGCTGCGGCACGCAGACGCTGCCGTGGCTGGTCGGCGAAGGCTGGGCCAAGCGGATGATCCTGACCGGCGAGCGCGTCGATGCGGCGAGCGCGCTGCGCATTGGCCTCGTCGAAGAAGTGGTGGAGCGCGGCGCCGCGCGTGAAGCCGCGCTGAAGATGGCGCAGCGGGTCACGGGTTTGAGCCCGCAGGCGGTCAGCTTCAGCAAGGAGCTGATCCATCAGGCGCGGCATGGCGTGCCGCGCGCCGCCGCGCTCGCGCTCGAACGCGAGCGTTTCGTCGATCTGTTCGATGGCGCCGATCAGCGCGAGGGCGTCAACGCATTCCTCGAAAAACGTGCGCCGCGCTGGCAGACGAGCCATGCACCAAGGGAGACGCAGCGATGAGCACTTTGCAAAGCGTTGCGGTCGAAGCGCGCAATGCGCCGAATACGCAAGCCGAAGCGGACGTGCTGTTTCGCGTCGTCAACCGTGTGGCGATCATCACGCTGAACCGCCCTGCTGCGCTCAACGCGCTGTCGCACGCAATGGTGCGCGAGCTCGCCGTGCTGGTCGAGCAATGCCGCACCGATCCCGGAATCGTCGCGCTGGTGCTGAAAGGCGCCGGCGACAAGGGCTTTTGCGCGGGCGGCGACGTGCGCGAGGTGCATCGGCTCGCAACGCAGGGCGACCCGCGCTGGCTCGCGTTCTTCGTCGACGAATACCGGCTCGACTACGCGTTGCACACGTTTCCGAAGCCGGTGGTCGCGCTGCTCGACGGTATCGCGATGGGCGGCGGCATGGGCCTCGGCCAAGCGGCGCGGCTGCGCATCGTGACCGAGCGCAGCCGCATCGCGATGCCGGAGACGCGCATCGGCTTCGTGCCCGATGTCGGCGCGAGCCGCTTTCTGAACGTGATGCCGGCCGAGCTTGCGCTGTATGTCGGTCTGACCGGCGCGACGCTGGCGGGCGCCGATGCGATGCGCCTGCAACTGGCCGACCTGTGCGTGCCGGCCGACTGGCTCGCGAGCTTCGAGGAACGTTTGCAGCGCATGCCGCACGACACGTCGGACACCGGGCGCATCGACGCGTTGCGCGCCGTGTTCGAGCCGCCGTGCAACATCGTGCCGCACGCGCCGCTCGGCGCGCTGACGCAACTGATACTGCGCCACTTCGACCGGCGCTCGGGCGTCGAGCGCATCGTCGCGACGCTGCGTCAGGATCTCGAACGCGAACCGCCGCGCGAGGTGCGGCAATGGCTGCAAGCGACCTACGAGGCACTGAGCGCCCATTCGCCGACGATGCTGCACGTGACGCGCGAAGCGCTGCTGCGCGGTCGGCAGATGACGCTCGCCGACTGCTTCCGGATGGAGCTCGGCATCGTGAAGCGCTCGATTGACGAAGGCGATTTCCGCGAGGGTGTGCGTGCGCAATTGATCGACAAGGACCGCCGGCCGCGCTGGTCGCCGGCGACGCTCGCCGATGTGCAACCCGAGCGCGTGCGGCATTTCCTGAGCTTGCCGTGGCAAGGCGGCGCGCATCCGCTGGCGGCGCTGGGCGCGGGGCATGGCGACTGACTTGTGCGGCATCGCGCATGCCGCAAGGTGTGCGCGGTGAGCGGGGCCCGGCGTCGGCGCGCGAGCCTGGAGCGCGAGCGCCATTGGCTCTGCCTGGCATCACGAGTCCCAACGTCCCACCCAGCAGCCGCCCGATACTGATTGTGGTGTGGCGTACACAGACCACGCGCGCCAATTGACATCCACCCGGGCGCAATCTTAGATAGAGAGTTCATCCCCGTCCCGACTGGCACAGCCTGCTCACAGCCCTCATCACGGGCACTCTTCCGACCTACGGTGCGTTCCCACGGCACCGTTGCCGATTTTCTCGATCTATCGTTTCTTCGATATCGACAAGCAATGGTGGACCCGAGAGACGTGGGACGAGTATCGCAACAGCTCCGCGGGCGACGGAGTCGGATGAAAGGTCTTTGCTCGTACTGTCGATCCATGCGTTGGGGCGCTGTTACGAAGTGTTGCAACTACAACTTTACCTGAGGGCCGGTTATCCGATTTACTATGCCGTGCCAGAGGATATTCTGAAGGCCGAAATCTTGCGGTCTTGCGCGAAGAGAAAATCCGCCGAGCATCTATGTGATCGACCGTACCAAGCTTCCCGCATGCTTCATCAATCACGATGCGGGGCTGCTGAGGTTCGAGGGCATCGATCTCGACGGGGGCAGCCGGGAACCGCCGCTGCCGGCGAGCTGCATGCTCGACGAACGCAGGGAGCGCTACCGTAAGCGAGTGCTTTCGTTCAAGCCCGCGGATGACGATGCCGCGCTGCGGAACCTTTTGAATGGCGCAAAGAACAAGGCACTTTTCCGGCATATCTTTCACGGCTCGAAAGGTGATCATCCTGAACCGGCTCACGGCAAGGATGACGCCAGCGACGCCGCGAAGGGCGCCGTCACGGTCAAGTGACGAAGCGTGGCGCAGTAGTATCGGGAACGCGGCATGCTAGCAATTTTCAGGTTGCTCCGACGCGGATCGTTTCGTCAGAAGCGATCCGCGCCATCACGAGGCGCGTCGCGCCGTACGTTGGCTGTTTCGTTGCAACGCCAGCAGGCAACTCCACAGTCAAACCTAGCAGGAAGGCACCATGGACAGGAATCGTGTAGAAGGCACAGCGAAGGAGCTCAAGGGCTCGGTCAAGGAAGCGATTGGCAAGGTCACCGGCAATCGCGCGAAGCAGGCCGAAGGAGCGGCCGAGAAAATCGCCGGCAGGATCCAGGCGAGAATCGCCGAAGAAGCCGAAGAGGAACGTGAGCGCGTGAAGAGCTAGCGCGCCACGGTTTCGTCGCGGTTTCGTGCATCCCAGCGGTATCTATCCGGACAGCCCGGTTTCGGGCGCAGCAAAGTCAGGCACGCGAGCCGTGCACTGACGCACCACGTGCGTAGCGCCTCGCACGCCGTCGGTGCTCGTCGCGTCGCGCCCTCGCGGCGCGGTGTTCGACACACGTATCGTGTAAATTTCTGTTACGGTCCAGAGTCAGCCGGCGCATTCTTTGCGTCGGTACCGCATCGCCCATTCGAGGACGCCTCATGCTGGGATTCGACGTCGGCGCGGCCAGGAAAATCTGGACCGCGTCTCTGCTCGCGCTGCTGTTTTTCGTCATCTATGTCGCGTCGACGACGGTGCTCGTCATCGTGTTCGCGGTGTTCTTCAGCTATCTGATCTACCCGATGGTCGCGCTGGTCGAACGCGTGAGGCCGCGCCGCGTGCCGCGCGTCATGTCGATCGCGGTCGTGTTCGTCGTCGTCGTTGCGCTGCTCGCGGTGGTCGGCTCGGTGTTCGGAGTGGAATTGCAGGATCAGGCGACGCGCCTCTTTTCGCAATTGCCCGGGCTGCTACGCACCGACGTGCCGAACCGTTTGCCGTTGCCGCATTTTCTCGAACCGCTGCGCGAGCGGATCGTCGATTTCCTGCGCAGCCAGATCGAGACCGGCTCCGACAAGGCCGTGCCGTTGGCGCGCAGCCTCGGGCTCGGCGTCGTGCATGCGGCGAGCAACCTGATCTATCTGGTGCTGATACCGATCCTGAGCTTCCTGCTGATCAAGGACGGCGAACGGATGCGCGACGCGTTTCTCGCGTTGCTGAACCGGCGGCATCGCGTGCTGTGGAACGAGATCGTCGACGATGTGAACGTGCTGCTGTCGAAGTACGTGCGCGCGCTGCTGTTCCTGTCGCTCGCCACGCTGTTTTGCTACGGCGTCGCGTTCTCGCTGCTTGGCGTGCCGTACGCATTTCTGCTCGCGGTCAGCGCGGGGCTGCTCGAATTCGTGCCGTTCGCGGGGCCGCTGGCCGCGGTCGCGATCACGCTGGTGGTCGCGGTCTTCAGCGGCTATCCGCACCTGTTGTGGCTGGTGATTTTCATCGGCCTGTACCGGCTGTTTCAGGACTACGTGCTCAATCCGTATCTGATGAGCGAAGGCGTCGAGCTGAGTCCGTTTCTGGTGATCGTCGGACTGCTCGCGGGCGACCAGCTCGGCGGCGTCGCGGGGATCTTTCTCGCGGTGCCCGTGATCGCGACGCTAAAAATCGTGATTGGCCGGGCGCGGGTGTTTTACGCGGCGTCGCACGAACAGGGCGAAGCCGCGCGGCGCGCGCTGACCGGCAGCACCGACGACGAGGCGTAGCGCGCGACCTTGCATCGTTAACCTTCTTCGGCGATGTGGGCTTCAATGCCAGCAGTGCGAGGCATCGTCGCGCCAGCGTCGCTGGCCGGCGCCGCTTCGCGCGGCGCAGCCTTCACACGCGAGACCCACAGCACCGCCGCGCACGCGACCGCCACCGCGGTCCAGCCGACGGTTCCATACCCGGCGATGCGGCCATCGGCCGACGTGCTCAGCATCAGCCCGCCGAGCCACGCGCCGGTGCCCGTGCCGAGCGCCTGCAGCGCGCTGTTCGCGCTCAGGAACGCACCGCGTCGGCTGGGCTCGGGGACCGTGGTCAGCAGCGCCTGCATCGGCACCATGCGGCCGTTCATCAAGACGAGGAAGCACGGGAAGAACAGCACGAGCGCGTAGAACGGCAGGTCCGGCAGATGCGTGACGAACAGCACCGGCAGGAACGACAGCAGCGCCGCGCAGCGGAACACGCGCTGCGAGCCGAAGCGGTCGGCGAGCCTGCCGACGAGGCGCGACGTGAAGAAGGTCGCCGCGCCGCCGCCCATATACAGCCACGACAGCTGAGGCGGCGCGACGCCGTGATTGGCGACCAGCATCGGCGAGATGAACGGAATCACCAGCATGTGCGCGATCATCATCACGAACGTCAGCGCGAACGCATTCAGATGCCGCGGGTTGCTCAGCAGTCCCCACAGCTCGGGCAGCACTGCCGCGAGCGGCGGCTGCCTGCGGCTCAGATGCGCGGCCAGCGACGGCACCTGTCGCGAGGCCGCGAACCACACCAGCAGCGACAACGCGACCAGCAGGAAGAACGGCGCCGCCCAGCCGAACTGCGCGCCTAGCATCACGCCGGCCGGCACGCCGGCGATCGCCGCGAGCGAGAACGCGGTCATGATGGTGCCGGTCGCGGCGCCGCGCCGTTGCAGCGGGATCACGTCGCCGACGATCGCCATGATCACGGAGCCTAGCACGCCGCCCGAGATGCCGGCGAATGCGCGCGCAGCGAGCAGCAGCGCGAAGCTCGACGCGAGCGCGCATGCAAGGTTCGACAGCACGAACAGCGCGTAGATGGCGAGCAGCAGACGGCGCCGATCGAAGCGGTCGATATACGTCGCCGCGAACAGGCCCGACAGCCCCGAGCACCACGAATACGCGGACACCGCCGTCGCGAACGCGGCCGGCGCGATCTGGAACGCGCTCATGATCTGCGGACCGAGCGGCATCATCACCATGAAGTCCATGATGATCGTGAACTGCGTGAGCGCGAGCACCCACAGCAGATGCCGTTCGTGTCGTGCAGTGATTGAGTACATCGGTTGATTTCCTTTTGTTGTTGTTCGAAGTACGCCGCTGATGCCGCGCGCCACGCGAGCAGGAGCTCAGTCGTCGATCGTTTCGTGGACCGCGACGGCGCCCTGTTTCCAGTAGCTGGCCGCGCGAATCCGCGCTTTGTCGACGCCGCGCTCGCCGCACAGATGCTGGCGCACCGCGCGGATCGTCGCCGCCTCGCCGGCGGCCCACACGTAGCCTTCGCCGTTCTCCGGCAGCCAGGTGTCGCGCACCGCGTGCAACAGCGCTTCGCCGCGCGCGCCAGTCTGCGTGTCGGCTTCGCTGCGATAGCACCAGACGAGATGCAGCTCGGCCTGCGTCGTGAACTCGATGCGCGCCGACGGATCGGCGACCTCGATTACCGCGGCGACGCGCGTGCCCGCCGGCAACTCTTCGAGACGTCGTGCGATCGCGGGTAGCGCGGTGTCGTCGCCGATCAGCAGATGCCAGTCGAAGCCGGTCGGAATCACCATTGAGCCGCGCGGGCCGCCGACGCCCAGATACTGGCCGACCTGCGCCTGCGCGGCCCATGTCGCTGCGGGCCCCGCGTCGTGCATCGCGAACTCGATGTCGAGCTCGCGGGCGTCGCGATCGAAACGGCGTGGCGTGAAATCGCGCGCGGTCGGCCGCTTGCCTTCGGGGAACACCGGGCCGTCGGCGCCGGCTTGCGGCAGCGTCGGTTTGTCGGCGCCCGGTTCGGAGAAGAACACCTTGATGTGGTCGTCGAACGACGCTGACACGAAGTCGTGCAGATCGTCGCCGGTGAAGGTCACGCGAATCAGGTGGGGTGTCAGCGCGCGCACCTGCTTGACTTGCAGCAGACGAAACTTCAGCGGATGCCGCACGCGATGGACGGCGAGGTCAGGGCGAGTGAGTTGTTTTTGCATGAGGGTGGTATTCCTGCTCGGTTTGGGAGGACGCGCGGGTTGTCTCGTGGACGAGTGCGCGTTGTCAGACGGTCGGCTCGCTGTCGTTGCCGGTCTTAGCTTTGTCGCCGTTGCTGCCGCCTTCGATGTCGTTGGCCGCGCGCATCAGGATCGCGGCGATGCGGCGCTGCTCGTCGGCCGGCGCGTTGTCGCGGCGCAGCAGCGCGTTCTTCAGCGTGCGGCGCGCTTCGTTCAGCTCCGGCACCCAGCCGCCTTCGCTGACGTCTGCCGGCTCTTCGCCGGCCAACGCGCGGCGCACCGAATCCATCTTGCGGGCGATATGCGAGAGCCGCGCGAACATCAGTTCGACGCGCTCGCGGTTCGCGGCCAGATATTCGCGGCCCGCATCCGCCAGCTCATAGCGCTTGCGGTTGCCTTCGAGCTGCACGGTGACGTAGCCGAGCTCTTCGAGATAGGTCAGTGCCGGGTAGACCATGCCGGGGCTCGGGCTATAGAAACCGTTCGAGCGCGTCTCGAGCGCCTTGATCAATTCGTAGCCGTGACTCGGCTGCGTGTCTATCAGCGATAGCAGCAGCAGTTGCAGATCGTCGGAGCTGAATTTGCGGCCACGCGGGAAGCCATCGCCGTCGCCGCCGAAACCACCATATCCGCCCATGCCGCCGGGGCCGCCATGACCGCCGAAGCGCGAGCCACGGCCGCCGAAGCGCTGCGCGTGATGACGGCCGAAGCCGTGAAGCAAAACGTGGAACAGAAAGCGGTGACGAGGGTCGGGCGAAGTGGCGGTGTCAGCCGCGTCGCGGCCTGCTGAGCCGCCCGCATGCAGCGACGGATGGCCGAAGCCCGCGTGACAACGGTCCTGCGCGCCGCGCGGGCCGGAAAAACGATGAGGATGACGCATCTGGGAATCTCCCATGAATGTCGTAAGATGCATCGTAAGATATATATCTTACGATAGTCTGTCAAACTATTTTTTATCCGTGCGCTCACAGAACGCGCTCGGCCGAACCGAGTAGTGCGGGAGCAGGCCTGCGCAACCGGTAACCATCGGATTGCGCGATAGGTGACAAGACTTTGCGTCTGGCGTAAGGTCATTCAGCGACCAGCGCACCTTGAAGGACTGGGGCGCGCGTCATTTGGCGATGACACAGACGAATATGTGATGGAGCCTCTATGAGCGCGACCTGGACTGATATTCCGTACGACGCCTGGCGCGGCACATGCACCGCGTTGCACCTCTACACGCAAATCGCCGGCAAATACAAGCTCGCCCGAACTCCATGGCTGAACCATTCGTGGCACGCTACGTTGTACGTTAGCGCGCGTGGCCTGACGACGTCGCTTATCCCCGATGCGAGCGGCGTGGAGATCGAGTTCGACTTTCTCGAGCATCGCGTGGTCGGCAGCGCTGCCGATGGACGCAAGGCGCACTTCGCGCTCGGACCGATGTCGGTTGCACAATTCCACGCCAACTTTTTGGATCTGGTTGCGCAACTCGGTGGCAAACCCGTGTTTCACGGCCGACCCAACGAGATCCCGAACGCCGTGGCGTTCCAGGACGACCATGCAGCGCGCCCTTACGACGCGGATGCCGTGACCCGTTTCTTTCAAGCGCTCGTCACGGTCTGCTGTGTGCTGGAGCGGTTTCGTACCGGCTATATCGGCAAGGTTAGCCCGGTCCATCTTTTCTGGGGTAGCTTCGATCTCGCCGTGACGCGTTTTTCTGGACGCCGCGCGCCTCTCCACCCCGGCGGCGTTCCGGCGCTACCCGATGAAGTGACGCGCGAAGCCTACAGCCACGAAGTATCGTCGGCCGGATTCTGGCCGGGGGGACCGGCGACACCTTTCCCGGCGTTTTACTCTTACGCTTACCCGTCGCCTGACGGCTTTGCCAAGGCAACACCCCTGCCGGCCGGCGCCTATTTCGACGACAAGCTCGGCGAATTCATCCTTCCGTACGAACGGGTCCGCACGTCGAACGACCCCGAGCGAGCGCTGCTGGCTTTTCTCGAGAGCACCTATCAAGCCGCCGCGGATCTCGGCGGCTGGGACCGGGCGGCGCTCGAATGCCGTGGAGGTGAGCCGCTCAGGCCGCGACCGGTGGATCACCATTGAGCGAACCCATCTCACCAGATCTGCGAGACCCTTTGCTCTTTGCGAATCCTTTGGTAGGATCTCGCCCCTACGTAGGGGAGTCGCCAAGCTGGCCTAAGGCACCGGATTTTGATTCCGGCATTCGAAGGTTCGAATCCTTCTTCCCCTGCCATCACTCTCCCTCGAGCCCTGGATCTATCCAGGCGTCAGTCTTTCTAGCTGACATCGCGCACTTCGCTCTCTGAGCGACGACACCACCCTACATGCAATCGAGCCCTTCACACTCGATGCGTCCCATTTTCAGACATCCCGCCAACGTCGATCTTCTGTGAGCGTCCGATTTTGCGACACTTCGCAGCTGCACATGACACCTCGCTTTCCCCGCGCCTCGGTGCGGCTCACTATTCCGGCTGTAGCACAATGCTCGGCCTCGCATTCGAAGGTCGCCGCCATGCCGGGCGACACAGGCACGCCACCTATCCCACTTTCCAGTGAAGGTCGGCCAACTTGTCCGTCGTTTCACCGCGGACGCTACGCGGCGCTGGTGCAGGATGGAATGTAGTCATCGGATGAAGGACCGGCGCAAACACGTCTCAGGTGTTGTGTCCGGCCTGGTTCCCTGATCTGGTGTTTCTGTATAGAAAAGCGACGCTCCGAACGGTTGGCTTGATGACACGGAGTCACTAAACAAATGACATCCATGCTCTCGCGAAATCGCCGCGCCACACCGAGAATTCTTCCCATCACGGCATCCGCCGTCATCGAGGAGAAGAGCATGTTTGCAATTACCGGTGTGACAGGACAGGTGGGCGGCGCGGCGGCACGCGCGTTACTCGACGCGGGGCACGCGGTGCGTGCCGTGCTGCGCGACGAAAGCAAAGCGGCACCGTGGCGCGAGCGTGGCGCCGAAATCGCGATCGCGTCGTTCGACGACGCCGACGCGCTCACCGCCGCGTTTCGCGGCACGGCCGGCGTGTTCGTCATGATCGCGCCGAACTTCGCGCCGCTGCCCGGTTATCCGAACGCGCATGCGGCGGCCACGGTGCTGAAGGAGGCGCTGTCGAAGGCGCGGCCGGGGAGGGTGGCGGCGTTGTCGTCGGTGGGCGGGCAGCGCGAAACGGGGCTCGGCCTGATCACGCAGGTGCATATTCTCGAGCAGGCGCTCGCTGATCTGTCGATCCCAACCGCGATCCTGCGGCCGGCCTGGTTCATGGAGAACTCGCTGTGGGACATCGACCCGGCGCGCACATCCGGCGTGATGCCGAGCTTTCTGCAGCCACTCGAACGTGCGTTTCCAATGGTCGCGACCGCGGATATCGGCCACGTCGTTGCGCAGACGCTCACGCAGTCGTGGCAGGGGCGGCGCGTGATCGAGATCGAGGGGCCGCGGCGCTATACGCAGCGCGACATCGCCGAGATGCTCGGCGACCTGCTCGAACGCCCGGTCGAAGCGCGCACGGTGCCGCGCGAGCAGTGGCAAGCGCAGTTTCAGGCCCAAGGCACCGAGTGGCCCGCGCCGCGGATCGAGATGCTCGACGGCTTCAACTCGGGGTGGATCGGTTTCGAGGATGGCGTGAACGAGCGGGTGGTCGGGACGACCTCTTATCGGACGGTGCTGGAGCAGTTGGTGAGGCGGGAAGGATAAGCCGGGTCTCGTGCGGGGCCGCGCTCGAGGCTGCCGGACCGTATGAAGCCGCCCCGCAACCGGGCCCCGCGCGCGTGCTAATCTTGCTCCCTTCGCGGACGTCCCGCGTCAGAGCAGACACCATGACGGAAGCCTTCGATCCGGACGGCATCGAGCAAGCGGTCTTCGTGGTCGGCGAGCGCCATGCGACGCTGGACGAGCCGTGGCGCGCGTATCGGCGCGCGCATCTGATTCACGTCAGCGAAGGCGTGCTGACGGTGCGCACGAAGTCCGGCCGCTGGGTCGTGCCGCCCGCCCGCGCGCTGTGGATCGCCGCGAATACGTTGCACTGCCTGCACGCGAGGCGGCCCGTGCAGTTGTATTCGCTCTACGTCGCGACCGATTCCGCGATGGACGACCCCGCCGACCCTGCCGCCGACCCCGCGCCGCTACCCACGCAAACCGGCGCGCTCATCCCCGACACGCTGGTGCAGGCGCTGCTCGCCGCCGCGGCCGATCTGCCGCACGATCACTTTCCCGACGAACCCGCCCGCCGTCTGCTGCAGGTGCTGCTGGATCGCGTCGCCGGCTTGCCCGCCGCGCCGCTCGGCCTGAACTGGCCGGGCGATCCGCGCGCGCAGCGCATCGCCGAGGCGCTTAGCGCGAATCCCGCGCAATCGCTGGTGCTCGAGGAACTCGCCGCGGCTGCCGGCGTGACCGCGCGCACGGCCGCGCGTCTGTTCGCGAAGGAAACGGGGCAGACCTTCGGTCAATGGCGCCAGCAGTTGCGTCTGCTAGCCGCGCTCGAACATCTCGGCGCCGGTGAGAGCGTCACGCAGGTGGCGCTCGAAGTCGGCTATAACGACGTGTCGTCGTTTATCGCGGTGTTTCGCGATGCGTTCGGCGACACGCCGGCCCGCTATTTCCGCTGACGCAACCTCGCGGCCACTGCGCAGCCACCGCGCGAGCGTCGCCGTCGCGCGAAACCGAAGCTGCGTCAATGCGCGCCGGCCGCATCCGGGCCGCCGCCGCCTTTGGCAGGCCGCGTGATCCAGATCAGCGGAATGATCAGCACGAAGATGATCGCCGACACAAAGAAAATGTCGTTCAGGCCCATCATCGCGGCCTGGGTGTTCACGGTGAAATCGAACAGCGCATCCGCCGATTGCGGACTCAGATGCAGCACCGACTCCGTGTTGTCGATCTGCTGCGCGAACAACGGGTTGTCGACCGACGCCTGTTCGGTGAGCCGCACGTGATGCAGGATCGTGCGGTTGTTCCATGCGGTACCCGCGATCGACGTGCCCACCGCGCCGCAGAACACGCGCACGAAATTCGACAGACCCGCCGCCGCCGGAATCCGGCTCTGCGGCTGGCCAGACAGGATGATCGCCGTCAGCGGCACGAAGAACAGCGCCATCGGAATGCCTTGCAGCAGCGTCGGCAGCACGAGGTGCCACGTGTCGACCTCGATCACGTACTTCGAGCGCATGTAGAACACGATCGCGAAGCCGACGAACGCGACCGTCGAGATCACGCGTGCGTCCGAATGCGGCAGCACGCGGCCGAGTATCGGCGCGAGAATGATCGCGAAGATGCCGAGCGGTGCGGTGACGAGACCAGCGTCGATCGATCGGTAGTTCAGATACTCCTGCATCCATTGCGGCAGCAGCACCAGATTGCCGAAAAACACCCCGTATGCAACCGAAATCGCGATCGTGCCGCCGAGGAAATTGCGCTGCTGAAAGAGCCGCAGATCGACGATCGGGTGCTCCTCGGTCAGCTCCCAGACGAGGAAAAACGCAAAGCTGATCAGCGCGACGAGGCCGAGAATCGAGATCACCGGCGACGAGAACCAGTCGAGATCCTTACCCTTGTCGAGCATGATCTGCAGCGACGCGACCCACGTGATCAGCAGGCCGAGACCGACCACGTCGATCGGCGGTCTGCGGGTCGGCGATTCGCGATTGCGGTAGATCATCCACGTGACGCCGGCCGCGAACAGGCCGACCGGGATGTTGATGTAGAAGATCCACGACCAGCTATAACTATCGGTGATCCAACCGCCGAGCGCCGGACCCGCGATCGGACCGACGGTGGCGGTCATCGCCCACAGCGCGAGCGCGGTCGACGATTTCTCTTTCGGATACGAGCCGAGCAGGATCGCCTGCGACAACGGAATCAGCGGGCCGGCCACGGCGCCCTGGAATACCCGCGCGAGCAGCAGGATCGGCAGCGTCGGCGCGACGCCGCACAGCCAGGACGCAAGCGTGAACGACAGGATCGCGCCGACGAACAGCTTGACCTGGCCGATGCGCTGCGTGAGCCAGCCGGTCAGCGGAATCGCCACTGCGTTGGAGGCCGCGAACACGGTGATCACCCATGTGCCTTCGTCGACCGAGACGCCGAGGTTGCCTGAAATGGTCGGAATCGCGACGTTGGCGATCGACGTATCCAGCACGTTCATGAAGGTGGCGAGCGCCACCGCGATCGTCGCGAGAACCAGCCGGCCGCCTTCGAGAGGCGCGGGCGGCGGCGGTGGCGCGGGGGGCTGAGGCGGCGGCGACGCGGAATCAGACGCGGCGTTGGGCTGGCTCAAACGGTGTTCTCCGGATTGTTTTGCCTCGGACCGCGCGTCACGGCGGCGGCTCCGTCGATGCGCAAAAGCATACCCGCATTCGCCCGCCGGCGTCGGCCACAGCAGCTGCCACAGCAGCGGCCGATGCGGGTCCCGGCGACGCGAACGCTGCACGCGGCGTATGCTCCCGGCTAAGGCTGAGCCACCAAGGCCAGAACCACTAAACCACGGAAAAAAGGACGCCACCATGAGTTGGCAGCAATTCGAACACGGCTGGCGGCGCGCGCCGCACACGGCACCGCGGAACGCGCCCGCGACGAGCCTCGTCGTGCTGATGCACGGCGTCGGCAGCAACGCGCGCGATCTGATGCCGCTCGCCGATATCTGGAGCGAGGAGCTGCCCGGCACGGCGTTCGTGTCGCTCGACGGCACCGACCCGTTCGACGGCGGCTTCGGCGGCCGCCAGTGGTTCAGCCTGCGCGACGTCGACGGGGCGAACCGCGAGGCGCGGGTCGTCGCCGCCTACCCGGCGCTGCGCCGGGTGCTCGATGCCGAGCTCGCGCATTGGCAGTTGTCTTTCGATCGGCTTGCGCTGGTCGGTTTTTCGCAAGGTTCGATCATGGCGCTGCATCACGTCGCGTCGAGCGCGGAGGGCGCGGCGGGCGTCGTCGCGTATTCGGGGCGGCTCGCCTCGCCGATCGTGTCGTCGAACCGCGCGACGCCGCTCACGCTGGTCCACGGCGAGGACGACGAGGTGATCCCGGTGCGCGAACTCGAATTCGCGGCCGACGCTTTCAGCGCCGCCGGCTATCCGGTCGACGCCTACATGCTGCCCGGCGTCGGCCACACGATCACCGCCGACGGTGTCGCGCTCGGCCGTGACGCGCTGGAACGCGCGCTGGGCAAGCTGTCGCGCGATTGACACAACTCCGATAGAAAGCGGGCCTAAAGATTCTGATGAGCTTGCCGTCATACGGGCAATAGCTTGAAAATCACCCCCGCCGCGCGGGAAGCGCAACGCCCAGCGGGCGTGTCGCGCGGCTTCGGGGACCCGGGGGCGCATTTCCAGACCGCCCAAGAAGGCGGATAACGACACATCAGAGCCTGCATATGGCCAGACCGACGCCGCATTACCCGCTCTTTGAGCGACTGTTCCGCTACTCCGTGGCGGTGGATCTCGGCACGGCCAACACCCTTATCTATACCGACGACGGCGGCGTCGTGCTGAACCAGCCGTCCGTCGTGTGTTTCGAGACGCAGCCCTCGAGCGGGGCGAAACGGATCGCCGCGATCGGCGCCGAGGCGCACCAACTGCTCGGCCGCGCGCCGCGCAATCTCGAAACGGTGCGGCCGATGCGCCACGGCGTCATCGCCAACTTCACGGCCGCCGAACACATGATCAAGCAATTCGTCGACATGGCGCGGCCGCGCTCGCTGTTCAGCCGGCGCGCGGCATTCACGCTGTGCGTGCCGGCCGCGGCGACCCATGTCGAGCGCCGCGCGATCCGCGAAGCGGCCGAGGCGGCCGGCGCGTGGAAGGTCAGCCTGATCGGCGAATCGCTGGCGGCCGCGCTCGGCGCGGGCCTGCCGGTGCGCGATGCGACCGGCTCGATGGTGGTCGACATCGGCGGCGGCACCACCGAGGTCGGCGTGATCGCGCTGGGCGGCACCGCGTATAGCGGCTCGGTGCGGGTCGGCGGCGACAATTTCGATGCGGCGATCATCAGCTACGTGCGCAATCTGTACGGTGTGCTGCTCGGCGAGCAGACCGCCGAGCACGTGAAGAGAGCCATCGCCTCGGCCGTGCACGACGTGCCGCTCGAGCAGATCAACGCAACCGGCCGCAGCGTCGACGACGGGCTACCGCGCACGGTGCGGCTTAGCAACCGCGATATTTCGGAGGCGATCGAAGCGCCGCTGAGTCAGGTGATCGGCGCGGTGAAGCGCGGGCTCGAATCGGCCCCCGCCGAACTCATCACGGACATCGCGTACAAGGGCATCGTGCTGACCGGTGGCGGTGCGCTGCTCCGCAATCTGGGGCGGCGTTTGAGTGACGAAACCGGCCTCGACGTGCACGTCGCCGACGAACCGCTGACCTGCGCGGTGCGCGGCGCTGGGGCGGCGGCAGCGGCGGGGTGGGTGGATGAGGCTGGGGGCGAGTGAGTGGTGGGCGGGGGCTTGGTTGTCTGCCGAATTGCATTCCACCCCATTGCATCGCAGGTGCACTAGCGCGACAGTCCCGCGCTTGTGCGAAAGCGCGGCCACGTGATATTGACCCAGACGACAACACTCGCGCGGCCCGATGATGCAAGCATCGGCGCATGCGTATCTGCGAAGTTCACGAAGCAAACGTGCGAGAGTGTGCTCATTGAGCTTGCTCATTGGACCGTTTGGGGGCGGGGCCGCGGCAGTTGCACGCCCATGCGTAACCCAGCGCTCCGGCCATGGCGTAGCCGCGAAGGCCGCATCGTACCGGTTCGTTGCATGACACGACGCGCGATCTACAGCGCCGAAGCGCCCAAGGTAAAAGCCCCGCCGAAGCGGGGCATCTGCTATTTATGTTGCCCCAAGGCTTCCTTGAGCGCTGCACATTTCGGCTTGTCTGAAGTCTCGATATCATCAGGACAGGCGAGCCAACTATAAAACTCTAGTTCTTGTGCTGATATCTTTAAACGGCATTCTGCAATTTGAAAGTCCGTATCCGGCGAATAGTCGTCTCCCCAATCATTGAATGCTCTTCCTAAAACATCGCAATCTGATTTGAGGCGACTTTGCCAAATATTGAAATTACGATCTAGCGCGACTTGCTTTTCGCCTTTTGTCAATGGCCTGATTGCCTGGTACAAACGCATCGCTCCAGATAACGCCCGATCCGTATCAATGCTGGTGCAAGCCAGAAAGTCGTCGCGCGTCTTTGCCTTGGCGTCGCAGGCAGCGTCAGCAAATGCGGAAATCGAAACGCAACCAATGAGAGTTGCGGCTAAGACGTTAGTGACTCGCATCGTAGATTCCGTCTCTGAACATTTTTGCCTCAGCGTGTCGGCGTTTCAGTAAGCCGCCTGGGTGAGCCCCGCTCGCACTGGTATATTCCAAAAATTTTGCGGGCACTCTGTCATAGTGACCAGTGTTTACCAGTTTCAGCAGACTTTCCTTGGTATGCCCCCGAACGTTATAGACAAAATCGACGAGCGAGTCATATTCGTATTGATAAAGCGGAAGTAGAATCCTTTGATTTATTATGCGCTCTGCAACCTTGATATCCTCACGAATTAGCGCGAAGGCTTGAGGCACCGTGACACCCGCTAACCACGGAGTCTCCGATGCGGAGCCATTGATCGGCCCCATATGTACCAAATGGCCGTATCCGATCGTGGTATTTCCGCCCCGGCCGCCGCCATCATTGTCGTAAAGGTGTGCACGAAATGCTTCCCACTGCGCGGTGAACTGAATCAGATTTTCGGTGACGGTCCACGGCTTGCCATGCCTGTCGCAACGCAGGTCAACGCACGAATGCGGGTTTGTGTCTGTTAGTGCGCTTCCAATTGCATCAGGCATTACGCCCCCCGTGATCAATGAAATCTGAACCGATCGGGTCCCGTCTGTACTGTAGCGCCCGGTGCGTTCCCGTGAATCTGCGATAGATGGCCGACATTAAGCCTCCCTGTGTCCAAGGTACACCGCTAGTTGCTGCCCGTCGCGTGTTCTGTGGCGGGCTGTACGTCCTGCGTGATCGGTAACGCCATGTTTCAGTTCGCCCGACGGGAAACGGACCGTATAGGGCGTCTGTGGAAGCGAACGGCCATCGCTGTCGCGCAGCGTGAACTGCTGGTCGAAATGCTTCTGTGAGCGTCCGCGACAGTTGCACGCCCATGCGTAACCCAGCGCTTCGGCCATGGCGTAGCCGGATTTCATCTTACGGACCCTGTCAAACGGAAAGAACTCGCCGGTTTCGGCGTTCAGGGCCTGTGCGTGCGGCATCGGCGGGAAGTTCGAGTAGATCGAATAGGTGATACGGCAAAGGTCGCATTCTTCCTCGACTGTCCAATCCGTTCCACTGCTTTGCTGTTTCAGTAGCTCCATTGCACTCCTCAAGAGTTTTCAGGTAATGCCTCGCGAATTAACCATCGAAGCGGACCCACGGTCAATCACATTAATTCGGGATAAGCCCGTTTTGACAACTATTTACGATTTCGTTGATCGCAACGAGACATTACAATCATCCATCGCCCATTCCGTGCCGCTGTGGTCGCCTGCTAGCTTGGCAGTCCCAATAGCTACTGGAGTTCGGAATGTCGTATCAACAGGATTCGGATGGCGTGCGCGTTGTGCTCAGTGCGCCGCAACTGGCGGCGGTGCTCTCCCGCCAGTCGATCAGCCCCACGGAGATGCTTTCCAACCGTCTATGGGGCGGTTTGCAGGTTGTCGGCGGAGTGCTTGAAATGATCGGAGCGGCAGGGCTTTGTGTGCTGCCGGAACCGACGATGACGAGCAAGGCCGGATGTGTTGTGTTCGGCGTACATGGCTCAGATACCGCGTCGGCGGGTTTGCGCCAAATCTGGACGGGCCAAGACACGGCCACATTGATCCAACAGGGCACAACGAAGCTGGCTGCGGCGATGAAAGCCAGTCCTGATATAGCGAACAATATCGGCTTGTCGGTTGATATCGTCGTGCCGTTCAGCTTTGCCGGTTCGATTAGAGCGGTACGCGCGGCCAGCGTTACGATGGGCCGGATCAATCTGATTGAGCATGAGGCCCAAGCTGGCAGCCGGGTTGGTGGGCATACAATCGCAAAGCATGTAGGACGAACAATCAATGGAACTAATTGTAAGTCACCATATCGATTGCGGTGATCGCGATGAAAATGGAATGTATGAATATTATTACGAGTACGGTATTTATGAATTTGGCAATGGGAATGTTAGTTATATGGCCAGAGCCTATGTGGACGAACCAGGCGACGCACATTTCCTAAAGATGAAAGGAGACGGCGATCACGATTGGCGAACAATCACGGAGCGGGACAAAGATGATTCCCTGTTTAAAGAGGCCGTCACGTATCTAAGAAGTATCGGGAAATCCAATATACGGTGTTTTATGGGGCGCGCTGGTTATGTGGATCTTTAGGAAACGGCCGACTGATGAAGCGCGCTCCAGGTGAGTGGTCCTCCTTTGTCGCCACGCGTGGATGGATTGATGCCGTCCGGCGCTTGCTCGCGCGGCGATGCTAGCGGAAGAGCTGAACACAGCGGCCTCGTCCAGAGCAAGCGATGTAGCGCATTCGTTTTTCCGCATGGTGCGTCTTTCTTCCGAGGGCGCTCTATCAGCGCTTGGAAGGGGGCACCTTGCAGACGCCTGCCCGCCGTGTCGCCGACGCTTATGTGACAATACGCATCGCGTCCCATTTTCGGAGCCGCCGATACGCTCGTTTCCCAATGCCCGTTGGCCGCCCAGCACGCATCCGCGCCCCGAAGCCGCGCCGCCTTTACACCACCCGTGAATCAATCCGTCTTCACTTCGTCTCTGTCGTCCTCACCATCCTTCATCGACCTACGTAGCGGCTTGCGCATGCCTTACATCGAGGTCGGCGCCGGCGAACCGCTGCTGTTCGTGCACGGCTCGTTGTGCGACTACCGCTACTGGCAGCCGCAACTGGCCGGTCTGTCGAAGCGCTATCGCTGCATCGCGGTCAGTCTCACGCATTACTGGCCAGTCACCGATAGCGCGTCGGACCTGCCGTTCAGCTGGAGCAGCCACGCCGATGAAGTGGCGGAGTTCATCGCTGGTTTCGGCGCAGGGCCCGCGCATGTGGTCGGGCATTCGCGCGGCGGTTGCGTCGCCTATCATTGCGCGCGACGCCATCCCGAACACGTGCGTACGCTGACGCTCGCCGATCCGGGCGGACCGCTGCAGATCGCCGGACGTCCGCCCGCGAGCCTGCCGGAGCCGGTCAACGCATTGCGCGCGAAAGCGGCTCAACTGATAGAAAGCGGCGAGGTCGAAGCAGGCTTGCAACTGTTCGTCGATTCGGTGAGCCGCCCCGGCTTCTGGGCAATGAGCACGCCGGGTTTTCGCCGCATGGCGACCGACAACGCGCACACGCTCGCGCGGCAATTCCGCGATCCGCTACCCGCCTACGTGCCCGAGGACGCGGCCGACCTGCGCTGCCCGGTGCTGCTGATCGACGGCGAGAAAAGTCCCGACATGTTCCACCGCACGGTGACCGCGCTGCAGGGATGGTTGCCCGATGCACGCCGCGAAACGGTACGCGGTGCGTCGCACGGCATGAACCTCGCGCATCCGTCCGCGTTCAATCGTTACGTGGATGAATTCATTCAGGCGGTGAGCGCGCGCTGAGGAAGTGAAGCGAGGATCAACGGCGATCGGCCGGCGCGCGTCGCCGCCGATCGCCCGTTGACTGCATCAAGCCTTGCGATGCGCGTCCTTGTCGAGCGCGCGTTCGGCCGCTTCGCCGACGAGCCCGTGATAGTACAGATGCACGCCGATCGCGAGCGAATCGTTGCGGATTTCGTGGAACACCTTCCATGCCTTCACCGGGTCAGTGAACAGCAGATAGTGCGCTTCCCGCGCGATCAGATCCGCGACTTCATGCAGGCCGTGTCCATGCAGCACGTCGACGAGCGCGTCGAGACTGCGATGCGTGCGCGCGTCGGTGCGCGGATAGAGCATGTGCAGCACCGCGACGTTCTGCGTCTTCAGCGCCGCCGACAACGCCACGACGATGTCCTGATGATTCAGCGCGGTGACCGTGTGGCCTTCGGTATGGACGTGATCCGGAAACAGCGTTTCGAGAGAGGCATTCATTTGTATTCGTCCTGCTTTTCTGTGTGATCAAAAAAGCCCGCTTCGAATCGCGGGCGGCAAGCATCAATGCACGAATTGAGTATCGCAGACAGATCCAGATCGACGCAGTCTGCTGGCAACAAAACATTGTTGCAGCTGGTGTTCCGACTTTCGAACAACTTTCGTCGGCAGCGCGATGCCAGCGCCCCATGCCAACAACCAATGTTGCGCACGCGGAGATGGTCTGTTGCGAGCAATCGACGCAATCAACGACACGCCGGCCCGTAGAATGCGCAGCGGAACCTCAGCATGCCTGTACTGGTTCGAGAGCGCCGAGGTCGCGCCTCGCCGTACGACCGCGATGCATGCCGGAACGACTGCGGTATCAAGCAAAAGGAACACGTAGATGAACTCGAAGTCACACGCCACGCTGAGCTTTTCCGACAGCGACCAGACCATCGATCTGCCGATCTATCAGGGCTCGCTCGGCCCCGACGTCATCGACATCCGCAAGCTGTACGGCCAGACCGGCAAATTCACGTACGACCCGGGCTTCATGTCGACGGCGGCGTGCAACTCCGAAATCACGTATATCGACGGCGACAAGGGCGAGCTGCTGTACCGCGGCTATTCGATCGACAACCTCGCGCAGAACGCCGACTTCCTCGAAACCTGCTACCTGCTGCTGAAGGGCGAATTGCCGAACGCGCAGCAGAAAGCCGAATTCGAGAACACCGTCAAGCAGCACACGATGGTGCACGAGCAGATGCAGTTCTTCTTCCGCGGCTTCCGCCGCGACGCGCATCCGATGGCGATTCTGGTTGCCGCGGTCGGCGCGCTGTCGGCGTTCTACCACGACTCGCTCGACATCACGAGCCAGCAGCATCGCGACCTATCGGCGATCCGCATGATCGCGAAGCTGCCCACGCTGGTCGCGATGGCTTACAAGTACAGCATCGATCAGCCGTTCGTGTATCCGAAGAACGACCTGTCGTACAGCGCGAACTTCATGCGCATGATGTTCGCGAATCCGGCCGAGGAGTACGTGGTCAACGACGTGCTGGTGCGCGCGCTCGACCGTATCCTGATCCTGCACGCGGACCACGAGCAGAACGCGTCGACGTCGACCGTGCGTCTCGCCGGTTCGTCGGGCGCGAATCCGTTCGCGTGTATCGCGGCGGGTATCGCATGCCTGTGGGGCCCGGCGCACGGCGGCGCGAACGAAGCCGCGCTGAACATGCTGGAAGAAATCGGCTCCGTCGACAACATTCCCGAGTTCATCAAGCAGGTGAAGGACAAGAACTCGGGCGTGAAGCTGATGGGCTTCGGCCACCGCGTGTACAAGAACTACGACCCGCGCGCGAAGCTGATGCGCGAAACCTGCCACGAAGTGCTCGAGGAGCTGGGCCTGCACGACGACCCGCTGTTCAAGCTCGCAATGGAACTCGAAAAGATCGCGCTCGAAGACGAATACTTCGTGTCGCGCAAGCTGTACCCGAACGTCGACTTCTACTCGGGTATCGTGCAGCGCGCGCTTGGCATTCCGACGTCGATGTTCACGTGTATCTTCGCGATGGCGCGTACGGTCGGCTGGATCGCGCAGTGGAACGAAATGATCGCCGATCCCGAGCAGAAGATTGGCCGTCCGCGTCAGCTGTTCGTCGGCGAGACGCTGCGCGAGGCGAAACCCGTCGCAAAGCGGTAACAGGCCGGATAGACGTCCAACAACGCGTTTAACGACGGTCCCGAACCCACGGCTCAAGAGGCCGTGGGTTTTTTTGCATTCCGCGCATCCCGCCGCCTGCACGTCCTGTGCCACCGAAAACGGCGTCAAAAAAATGGCGCAATAAGCCGAAACTCCTACGCGATAACTTCGTCTGACGCCCTCAGAGCCTCTACAATCGGATGGGCTGGCCAACCAGGGGCGGTCAAGCCGGCCAACCCGGCGGCGAATCCGGGGCGAGACCCGAAGTGCAACTGAAAGCAGCATCGAATTCATAGGAGCGACCTTGAAACAGCAGCCAGAAGCCCTCGGCGGGCTGACCCACTCGGGCGGCGTCGATCATCGCGATCCCGAGCAGGACGGCGTCTTCATCCCGACGGAAAACCTCAACGTCGCGAGCGCCACGCAGCACGTGCTCAAGTCGGGCGACACCTTCATCGTCAACGATCCGCTCGGCGATATCACCGGTCACGACGACGGCCTGTTCGTCAACGACACCCGCGTGATGTCGCAACTGCGCCTGACCTTCGGCGGGCGCGCGCCGTCGCTGCTGTCGGGCAGCGTCAGCAGCGACAACGCCACGTTCACCGCGCATCTCACCAACCGCCCGCTGCCGCCGCTCGGCGGCGACAGCACACCCGAAGGCGTGATCCACGTCCAGCGTGTGCGCGTGCTGTCGGGCACCGTGCTCAACGAGGCGATCGAGCTCACGAACTACGGCACGCGCGATGCGACCGTGCCGCTGTCGATTTCGTTTTCCAGCGATTTCCGCGACATGTTCGAAGTGCGCGGCCTGAAGCGCGACAAACAGGGTCGCGTGCAGCCCGCGCGTGTCGAGAATCAGCAGGTGCTGCTCGGCTATGTCGGTCTCGACGACGTCGCGCGCAACGTGCAGATCGCGTTCTCCCCGCAGCCGGACAAGCTGTTCGCCGACCGCGCCGACTACACCGTCAAGCTGCCCGCGCAGGCATGCGTGTCGATCTATCTGTCGGTGGCCGTGCACGTCGTGCCGATGAGCAGCAGGCCCGGCGCCGACGTGTCGCAGCCCGTGCACGCGCTGAGCGAAGCGCATATGTCGCAGATCGACGCGGAACGCCCGCGCGTCGGCCGTGCGGCGGTGCGCGCGGCGCTGGTGGATGCCCACCTGGTGATGCGCGAGCGACGCCGCGCGAGCGCGCGCGTGCGTTCGAGCAACCCGCTGTTCAACGCATGGATCGACCGTTCGTTCGCCGACCTCGAACTGCTGACGACGGATCTCGCGACCGGCCCGTACCCGTACGCGGGCATCCCATGGTTTTCGACCCCGTTCGGCCGCGACGCGGTGATCACGTCGCTGCAAACGCTGTGGCTGCAGCCGCATCTCGCGGCTGGCGTGCTGCGCTTTCTCGCCGAGCATCAGGCGCGCGAGAACTCGCCGTTTCGCGACGCCGCGCCGGGCAAGATCATGCACGAGATGCGCAAGGGCGAAATGGCCGCGGCCGGCGAAGTGCCGTTCGCGCTGTACTACGGCGGTGTCGACACTACGCCGCTGTTCATCGTGCTGGCCGGCGCCTACGCGGCCCGCACTGGCGACGTCGCGTTGATCGATGAATTGTGGCCCGCGCTCGAGCGCGCGGCGCAGTGGGTCGCGGGCGTATGCGACAAGAACCGGCACGGACTGCTCGACTACCAGCGCGAATCGGATGGCGGCCTCGCGAATCAGGGCTGGAAAGATAGTCACGACTCGGTGTTTCATGCGGACGGGCGCTTCCCCGACGGCCCGATCGCGCTCGTCGAAGTGCAGGCCTATGCGAGCGCCGCGTTCGACACGATGGCGCGCTTCGCGAAGCTGCGCGGTCTGCGCGACGCGGCCGCGCAGTATGCGGAGCGCGCGAAGAAGATCCGTCGCTGCGTCGAAGAAAAGTACTGGATGGACGAGGTCGGCTTTTACGGCATCGCGCTCGACGGTCATGGCGAGCTGTGTCGCGTGATGGCATCGAACGCGGGACATCTGCTGGCGTTCGGCCTGCCCACGCGCGAGCGCGGCGAAGCGTTGGTGCGCGCGCTCGACTCGACGCTGTTTCATACCGGCTGGGGCGTGCGCACGCTGGCGGCGAGCCAGGCGCGCTTCAATCCGATGGCGTATCACAACGGCTCGGTTTGGCCGCATGACAACGCGCTATGCGCGCGCGGGCTGTCGCGCTATGGCGCCAAGGGGTCGGCCGTGAAACTGCTGCAGGCGCTGTTCGAGGCCGCGGTCAATTTCGACATGCGCTTGCCGGAACTGTTCTGCGGCTTCCCGCGACGCCGCGGCGAGCCGCCCACGGCCTATCCGGTCGCGTGTTTGCCGCAGGCATGGGCGGCCGGTTCGCCGTTCATGATGCTCGAGGCGTGTCTTGGCATCACGATCGACGCCGAGCGCCGCGAAGTGCTGATCGAACAGCCGATGCTTCCCGAAGGTATCGACTGGCTCGAGGTCAGCGATCTGCGGGTCGGGGATTCGTCGGTGTCGATCACGTTCCGCCGGATCGGCGAGAAGGTGGTGGCGTCGGCGGAGCAGGGCGATGTGAGGGTGGTGGCGCTGCTTTGACGCCGCCGACCGTCGCGGGCATCGATGTCGGCGGGGACCGGAAGGGCAACCATCTGGTCATCCTGCGCGGCACTCGGATATTGTGCAAACTCGGCAACGCGACCGCCGAACAGATGCTCGAGCGGTGTCGCGCGCACGAGGTGGCGGCGGTCGGCATCGATGCGCCGTGTCGTTGGCGAACGGGCGCCGCGGGAAGGCTTGCCGAGAAGGCACTCGCGCGGCAGCGCATCTTTTCGTTTGCGACACCGGCTCGCGAACTGGCGATGGCCAGCAAAAGCGGCTTCTATGGATGGATGTTCAACGGCGAGCGCGTCTACGACGCATTCGCCGCGCACTTTGCGCTTTTCGGGGGCGGCAAAGAAATCACGGGTCGCGTGTGCTTCGAAACGTTTCCTCACGCGATCACGTGCGCTTTTCTCGGGACGGACGTCGCATCCGCGAAGCAAAAGGGCCCGCAGCGCCGGGCTATTCTCGAACGGGAAGGCATCGCGACTGCACCGCTGACATCGATCGACCATGTCGACGCGGCCCTATGCGCGTTGGCGGCACGTTATCTGCTGGAAGGCAGAGTCGATACATACGGTGACGAGTCGGGCGGATTCATCGTGGTGCCTGGACTTTGACGCTCACATTCTCGGAGGACGGGTGCACTTGGCACGACGTATTGGAGTATTGCTGCTATCCCTGGCGGCGTTGGGTTCGACCGCGGCGTCGGCGAACGACATTCAGTGTGCAACCACACAGCAGCCCGCTGAGCGCGTCATTTGCGATCACGCGATCCTGAACAACGAGTACGACGACATCTTCGCGCAACAACAGGCACTGCTCGGCAGCGGCAAACTGTCGTCCGCGCAGCTGGCGCAGTGGCGGCACGCGCGCAACGCGTGTATCGACGTGCACTGCGTGGATGGCGTATTCGACAAGTGGAAGACCATGGCGCGGGCGCTCGAAGCCGGTCCTCAGGCGGCCGCATCTGTCGTGGTGCCTTCGCAAACCACGCTGGCGCCTGTCGGCCCCAATCCGCAAGCGCCTGCTGTCGCGTCCGCGCCTGAAGTGCCCCAGGCGTCCCCGGCCTCGCCGACATCGGAGGCTTCTCTGGTACGTCAAGGTAGTGCCGCGGGTGTGGCGCTTCCGCAACCGGTCGCGCCGGTGGCTTCAGCGCCGGTGGCTGCCTCCGCGGCGCCCAGTGCGACCAGCAGCATGACCGGTCTGCCCGGCATGGGGGGCGGCCTGATCGTGGTCCTGCTGGTTGCGCTCGGGGCCGGTGTGTACTTCGCGCTTCGGAACCGGAGGAGCGCTTGAGCCGATTATCGGACGAGGAAACCGTAAGTTAGCGGGTCACGCTCGTCCACGATCCAGGTAGCGAAGCCGCAAACATGGGCGCTGCCCTCGACCTCGGGGATGACCGCCTTGAAGTCGCCGACGGTCGTCTCGCTGAGTACGCGCCCCTTGAAGACAGTACCGATGATGGACTCGTTGACGAGCGTCTCGTTCATGGCCAGTTCGCCGCGCAGATAGAGCTGCGCGACGCGCCCGCCCGTCCCTGAGCCGGTGGGCGAACGGTCCACCTCACGGTCGGCGAACACGCAACAATTGGCTTGCGTGGAGCCTTCGTGCCGCGGCGCATTGGCAATGATGGTGCCGTAGATGTGGTTGATTTCCGGGATGTCGGGATGCTCAACCGGGTAAGCGTGATTTGCGGCTTGTTTTACCTCGGCGCCAAACCTGATGAGTTCCTCGACTGAAGACTCGCGGACCGCGAGGCCGTGCGGTGCACCGTCCGTATAGAAGTAGAAGGCACCACCGAACGCGATGTCACCCCTGACCGTGCCAAACGACGGCGTCTGAACCGTGACATCCGCTTCCCAGATGAACGATGGAACGTTCACGAAACGTACGTTGCCGGCGTGTTCACCATCCCATTGCACGAAGGCCTCGATGAAACCACAAGGAGCGTCGATGCCAATGCGGGTCTCGGGAATCTGGCGCTGAACCCACCCCAACTCGACCGCCGCGGTGGACAGCGCGATCACGCCGTGCCCGCAGTGGTCGCTATAACCCTCGTTGTGGACGAAGATGATCCCGAAGTCTGCCGTGGGGCTAACGGGTTCGGTCAGGTATCCGCCGTACATGTCCGCATGACCACGCGGTTCGAACATCAGCGCGGTACGAATTTCGTCGGCGTTCTCTTTCAGCCACGCGCGACGCTTGACGATGGTGTCGCCGGGAAGACGAGGCAGCCCGCTCGTCACGATACGGAACGCTTCGCCGCCGGTGTGAACCTCGACTGTTGAAATTGTGCGGGTGATTTTCATGGGTGCTTTGGGGTTGCTCGATTGAACGTCACTGCCCGTACGGCACCGGAAGGCCGTTTCTGATCACGTAGACGGTCGTGGGTGCGCCCTTCAGATCGCCGTTTTCATCGAACGAGTAGGTGCCTGCCACGCCCTTGTAGTCGGTCTTTGCCAACTGGGCGGTCAGCTTTGCCTTGTCGGTCGTGGTGCCTGCTTTGACCATCGCATCGGCCAGCAGTTTTACGCCGTCGTAATAGCTGACCGCATAGACCTGCGTGTCGGTGTTGAAGGCGGTCTTGTATTTCTGCAGAAACTCGCGGCCGGCTGGGGTCTTGTCGAGCGCAATGCCGCCCTGGGCGCAATACACGATGGAGGCCGCGTCACCGGCGACCTTACCCATATCGGCCGAGCAAATGCCATCGCCGCCAAGCAGCTTGGCACGCAGCCCGCGTGCGCGCATCTGCTTGGCCATCGGCGCGCCCTGAGCAGCGTATCCGCCGAAAAAGACGACATCCGGATTCTTGGCCTTGATGCTGGTCAGAATGCCGAGGAAGTCAGTCGCCGACGAGTTCGTGAACTGTTGGTCCACGATCTGAATTCCGTTTGCCTTGGCCTCTTTGATGAACTGCTCGGCCACGCCTTGCCCATAGGCCGTGCGGTCGTCGATCACCGCGGCGGTCTTGGCCTTCAATGTCTTGGCCGCAAATTGGCCCATCGTCCCGCCTAGCTGCTCGTCGCTCGCGCCGATACGGAAGATGTTCTTGAAGCCTTGCTTCGTCAGCGCCGGATTGGACGCAACCGGCAGCATCGGTACGCCACCCGTGTTATAGACGCGCGATGCCGGAATCGCCACGCCCGAGTTGTACGGGCCCAGCACGGCGATCACGCCGCTGTCGACGAGTTTCTGCGCGACCTGAACGCCGATCTTCGGGTCTGCCTGATCGTCTTCGGAGTCCAGCTTGAACGTTACCTTCTGGCCAGCAACCGTGACACCGCTCTTGTTGAGTTCGTCGATAGCGAGGCGGGCGCCGTTCTCGTTGTCCTTTCCGTTCGGCGCCTGCGGGCCCGTGAGTGGAGCTGAGTGACCGAAGGTGACCACCGATTGAGCGTTGACGGATGCGGAGATGCCGGCGGCTGTCAGGACAGCCATTGTTATGACGAGGGGGCGCATAAAGTCTCCAGGTGTTGGACCGGTTGATCAGATTAGCTCCGCTTCGGCGTGGGATCGCATTCGGGAAAACGCCAGGGTTTGCGAAGAGAAATGACGCTGTCGCTTCGCTGCTGCATTAGAGTTCTGGTTCCGGCAGTTGCTCAATCCATTGTGATTTTCATCATGGACATCTGACAGGAGGGAGTCGTGAAACTGACCGATTTCGAGGCACTGACTTTTGACTGCTACGGCACCTTGATCGACTGGGAGAGTGGCATCCTTGAAGCCCTGCAGCCTCTGCTGGAGCGAGCCAGGACGCCGCTCACGCGCGACCAGGTTCTGGAAGCCCACGCTCGCCACGAGTCGTCGCAGCAGATATTCACGCCCGCGAAGCGCTATCAGGAACTGCTGTCCATCGTGTATAAGCGCATGGCAGAGGAATGGGGCCTCCCCTACACCCACGAAGAATGCGTGGCGTACGGTCGCTCGATCAGAAACTGGCCAGCATTCCCCGATTCGGCGGCCGCGCTGCAATATCTGAAGCAGCACTACAAGCTGGTCATCCTGTCGAACATCGACAACGAAAGTTTCACCTACAGCAACGCGAGGCTGCAGGTTGAGTTCGACGCGATCATCACGGCAGAGGACGTCGGCTCCTACAAGCCGTCGCCGCGCAACTTCGAGTACATGCTTCAGAAGCTCGATCAGCGGGGCATCAGGAAGGGAAAAATCCTTCACACCGCAGAAAGCCTTTTTCATGACCACAAGCCCGCAAACGAGTTCGGGCTGGCGTCGTGCTGGATTTACCGTCGTCATTCGAAGCCGGGCTTCGGCGCGACGATGGACCCGGGCTCGCAGCCGAACCTCGACTTCCGCTTCAACAGCATGGCTGACTTCGTCGACGCGCATCGGGAAGCGCTGGTGGAGTGAGCTTACGGGTGATCGGAACAAACTCTTCGCGGCTGGAAGCCGCCGCCAGGGAACTCGGCGGCGCCGCGCTTGCGCTGTCTGCGGACTTGCGCGATCCCGCCGACGTCGGCCGCGCAATCTGGAGTCACTGAAGGGCGCCAGAGCTGGTGGCTCGCAAACGAAAGCTCTCCTGAGGACGTTATCTAAACTATTAAAAGCAAAGGGATTGCCATTTTTTTAGATACATGCTTGTTGCAATGAATATCGGCCCAAGGCATGTTCGCTTCATTTTTCGCGTGGCAAACGAAATCTGTCCTGGCCTTGCAATCAAAGTTGTCGGGCCGTTCGCCACATCGTCTGTTGAGCCCTAATGGTCGTGCACCTTTAGGTTTCGGTGCGACGCCGGACAACTCGTTGGATGGCGCGGGTCTGTACCTCTACCTTTGGGGTGAGAGCTGAAACTGCCCGGAGCCGCGCTCGCTCCTGAACGCGGTATCTGCTTCACTATAGCCTTGACCGAAGCCGCCGCACGCTGCAGTCAACAATCCGCCCCATTTTCGCGAGAAAGATGATGCCAGGAAAGCCTCTGCAACACGTGGTTGCAAGGCCGGCCGTTCATATGGAATGAACCTACGACCTGTGTACCCCGCAACTACTGTTATCCAATTGCTTGACGGCCAAGCCGTGCGTGTGGATGGGCCCGCGCGTCTATAGTGAACGCGAACTGCCTGGCTCACACACCGGCATTGATCGCGATATGATCGAGACAGGCGGTGTTCATTGCGTCCGCACAAGACCCCTACGTCATTTTCCTTTCGTCACGGTCCGGTCAGCCAACCCTCTGGTGTTGCGAAGAACAGAACAAATGTCTTGCCACCGACCGTCGCTTTTCAGACGCGCGAGCGTCTTGCTAAGCACTGTCGGACAGATGCCGTTACTCCTCCCAACATCCGCCCACGACGTTCCGCGTCCAAGTTTTTCGACGATACAGTCAACCAGCAGGCGAGCGCGTCGATGCAAGCTCGACCGGGAAACGTCACACCTGTTTACGATAGGTTGGATGGTCTTCCATTCTGCCTCTGAAAGCTGCCAACCCTTAGCCCTGGGTGGAAAATCGACGATCGTTGTTTTGGCTCTTGTGTTACCGAGCACGGAGCGGATTTGCGCCCAACGGCCGTCAGCATTTAATTTTTGATAGGCGCCTAGGAGCGTCGTTCGGGACACGCCTCTAGAAGTCACGATATCTGACCAAGTCTTCCCGGTTCCAAGTTTTTCGATGATGCTGTCAATAACCAGGCGAGCGCGGTGACACATATATTGGGAGTTGCCGTTGGTCCCGGTAACAATAACCTTGATAGCCTTCCACTCGACATCCGAGGTTCCCCAGTTCCAGCTCCAATATCGTGGCAAAAGTTCAGGATCTTTTGTCCTCGCCAGAAACCGTTGAACCTGTCTCCCGGTTGCGATTGGGCAAATGTCCATATTATCGTTATTCCGCGATGACCTCTCGGCGGTATTTCGACGCCGAAGTAAAATGGTTCGGATCTCTCGCCACCGACCATTCCTTACCATACTATAGTACGCTTCAAGTACCGCAACCCCGGGGCGATTGACCGCGCTCCATGGCTTTCCTTCCGTAAGTTTTTCGAGAATCGCGTCTATAACAAGTCGCTGTTGCATGGGATCGCGTCGGCTAGATTTTGTTGCTATCGGCTCAATCAATCCCCATTCGATATCGGACAATGATGAAGTTCCATTCTGTCTCGATAAATCAAAATCCGTTAATCGACGGGCTTGAACCTCCCGCAAACCACTTGCGTCAAAGCGGATCTCGTTTTGATCGGATTGCGCCCATTCTGTTGGAGTTTCCTTGGGGCGAAGCGTCAATATGCGAATTCTTCTTGCAAATATGACATTCCCAACCTGTTTTCCATGTATAAGGCAGGTAATGTCTGCCTCCGGAAGATCAATTCCGATTTTACCTTGGCGTGCAAACTTATAAACGCTTATCCATGCTCGATACGCAGATGGAAAGGCAAAGAACCAATTAATACGATTCATGCCGCATTTGCTGCTTCTTAGAATAAAATGTTTCGCTTTTGCGTGAAGGCAGGCAACATATTTATCGTTTAGTAATTCGGGGTGACATAAACGCTCAAATCCGTTTACGCAGTAAAGATATTTAAAAATTACCGAGGGAGGTGAAAACAAATCGCATTGTAGTACCCAGCTTGGAACAAAAATGGTAATTAAGTTGCTTATGAAGCGATAGACAATATGATGTATTGTTGCGTTTTTCGGGATTGAATAGCCATCGGCATATTGATTTGCTGACGCACGTTGCCACGACGTAAAATTCGTTGCCACCCTGAGGTGGATATTTTCCTCGATATTTTGCTTCTTCTTGTAGGCGGTCGCTATGTCAATAAAATTGTTCTTTCCGTTAGCAGAAACGTCAACGACAAAGTATTCGTTGTTTTGTCTATAGATTCGATCGAACCACATGGTAGCTCCCTGATACCTCGCTGAACGTATCGATTCAGCCAAGTGATGGGCAATGTCGAGCGGCGTGGATCGAAATACCTAGCGTGGGCTCGACATAAGAGCGGTGGAAAGTGGACGGTGTTCACTCCTCAAGCGAAGCGTCAAAATCGAATAGCGCGCCCATGCTGCGGAGTTTGCTGAAGACAGAACAACCTTCTTCTCGGGCAGCGCGAATGGCTAACCGGTAGTCATCGGGCGCCAAATCCGGGTTTGCGATGGCTGAATCTGCTTTCGCTTTCCGTTTTGATGGATGGGTTGGAATGGTCTTGCCGACGAGGGCTGCTTTGGTCGCTTCATGAACGTTTTTCGCCTTTCCTTTTAATTCAACCTGCTTCGCTTTCTCAAGAGCGCGATGAGGCTCCATACCCGAGCTCACGAGTTGATTTGCAACTGCTGGCGCGAAGTTTTTGTCGCCAGGGCGAAGAGAGGCGCTCGGATCACGGGGGCTTTGATACTGGAACTTTACTTGCTGTAAAAGTAATTCAAATTCAATCGGAGCGATATCCTGGTACTGTTCAAGCGCTGTCTTATCGCCAGACTGGCATGCGGCGATCATCGGATGAATGAGGGTGAAGTGGTTTTCCCATGCTCGCTTGATGCCCTGTTCAGTTATGGTCTCGCTCCCGTCGAAGATTGCCTCTAGTTGAACCGCCACGAACAGCTTCAACGCAATATCAACCAGTCCCTGGCAATAGGCATACATTAGCTTTGACAGCTCTGGGTTGAGTTCAGTCGGTTTACGCAACCACTGAAGAGGCCAGAACGCCTCGATGAAATGCTCCCACTCGCCACGCTCTTCACGTTCGAAGTTGTGGGTTGCTTCCAAGAGATTCCAAGGAGTAAACCCGCTTCCGACCGAACGTCGGCCGGGACTGAAGTCCAGTCCCAATAGCTTGCTCGCTTTGCTCGTTCCAACGAATAGTACCGGTACACCTAACTCGTTGGACGCAGCAACAAGCACGTTTAATAAATTTAGCTTCCCTTTTCCATCGTATTTCAGTCTATGTATTTCGTCAACGATTAACAAACCAACGTTACACAGGTGCATAAGTCGCGCGGTGTCATTCATCATAATTGTTTCGTTAGCGTACTTTCTCGACGAAATATCCTTGTAGGGTACAGCGTCCGGAGCCAGTGCTTTTAACTGACGTTGGATTGCAGTTGCGAGCCCCTTCACAGAAGTGCCATCTGCAGGAGCTTCTACGTGAAGCCATGGAATCTGAGTAACTCCGAGTTCTGGATGAAAAATAGCAGGGAAATAGAAGTCAAGTATGCGTAGGAGGGTTGTAGTTTTTCCTATGCCAGAAACACCAACAAAAGAGCTGGATCTTTGTGCAAAGTCTTGCTCGTCCATTCCGTCAGATCTGAGAATGTGGCCCGCCTGTCTAGCTTCATAAAGCTGCTGGAGGATGGCGACGTGCGAGGCCGTGCGAGGAACTCTACCTACATAGCCTTCTCTTATTATGGTATCTATTGCATGAGCGAGTCGAATGTGTCGCTCTAAGGGAACATGAAAATTTAACAGGCGTGCGATCATCTTGAATCGTTGTTGTGGCGGCCATTCTCTTTGTTTCGGATCAAATTTTGGCCTCGCCCAAAGAAAATCATGCCATTCATCGGTATCCGGAGATCGAGGCAATGCTTCGATAAGTTGATTTCCCTTGTAATGCGGAATGTCCTCTGTCCGGTATCGTGCCGTGACGATATACGATCCAGTGTTTTCGGAACTCACGTCGCACCTCCTGTCTTTTGTAAGCAATGCGTATCCCCGCTACTTGGTAGCTTCGAGCCAATACTGATTTGAATGCGTACGGACTTCATGAACTGTCGAAGACGCATCGATTCCATGTTAGAGATGAAGAATGGGGTGCGGAGATCAGGATGGAATCGGAGGAGACTCGAAGTTTTCCCCATGCCAGAAATACCGATGAAGCAAGCTGAACTTTGTACAAAGCCGTGCACGCCTCTTTCATCAAACTTTGGGAGGGCTGCGACCTGCTGAGCGTTGCGTGGAACCCGACCACTACAGTCACCTCTTAGCATCGTCTCGATTGCACGAGCGACTCGGGTACGCCGCTCCGAGCGTACTTCGAGATCTTGCAAGGGTGCGATCATCCGGAGTTGTTGATGTGCGGACCGCGCGCTTTCGGTTAAGATCGATACGCCAAATGGTGCGGAGAAGTTCACCCCATTCACCGTCCTGCGGATATCGGGGCAGCGCTTCGACAAGTGGATTCCGCTGATACTTTGGGAATTCCTGACACCGTGTCATGACGACACGTGAATCGGTACTATTTCTGAAATTCACGTTGCAACTCCTGTCTTTTCAGAGCAAGGCGTTTCTCGATGCTAATCGGCTTCGGCACATTCTCGACGTTTTTGTCATGTGGGTACGAACCGGGATCAACCGATGAAGAAACTTTCCTGTTGCCATTGGACGCATCAAATTGCTTGGTTTCAGATGGGACGGCGACTACACTCGACGACGACCCCGATGCCTCGCAACCGGCTACATCCTGATCTTCGCCGCCGATGTTAGGCATGGCTGCCTCCGTCTGACGTCTTGCGGTTTTTTCCGCAGATCGTTCAGAAGCCGTATCGGCCGTGCGAGAACTTCTTGATCTACCTTTGGTAGCCACTTTCATTGCTGCATGTGCCGGAACCGTGATCGCAGACGTGTCTTTTCTGAAATCCGAGCGCCTTTGCTGATTGTCCTGCTCGTCGTCTGCAATCACTTCTTTTAATTTACGAATAACGTACTCAACCTCTGGAAAAGAATATCCTTTGTAGCATTCGGAACGTTTGGTCAACTTACATCTATATGCCAATTTTCCGTCGTTGGGATCGTAAGCAACGATTGTGTCAACCAGGCGCCGGTCAAACGACACCGAAACGTCTGATCGTCCTCTGTTTGCGGCCGCTATGAACCAACCTTTCTTTTCGAGTTCGGGACAGGAGTAGTAGCAATGCTTGAAAAGGATTCCCCGTTCTGTGATTTTTCCCTCTGAGCGTGGTAGTAATCTAAGATGTAAATAGTCTTCACTGTACCGTTGAATTTTGCCAACCCGTGTTATGACACTGTCATTCCAGAGTTCGATCGGGACCGGTCGGGTTCGCAAAATGACTTCCGGCGAAGCTTGATAATTTTTCATCAAAGTGTGGTTGTGCAATCGAATCGATAGCAATATGACGCTAGTAAATTGATCAACGGTGAGGCACGCATCATTCTTAAAATGCTTTCCTCGCCGACGTTTCGCGTTGCTTGGTGGGTCGTAGCCGGGGACAACGGAAGCGATTCGAACGTGGGTTAATCTAAAACCGCATTCGACGGTTCCCTTTGTTTGTGGACTCAACGGCGAAGCATTGATAATTGTCCCTTCCATTCCTTCGCATATCCGGTTGCTATTGCGAGAGATCATTTCTGCGCAGTCACCCAGAAACTTAGAAGGAAATATGCCATCGGCGGGGTAATCCGAGGGATCGTACGGAATGTCATGCTTTCTGCACAAGGCTTGCTTGTCCTCCGCGATGCTGAGAATCGCTTGCATTGCGGATTCCCAGGATGCACTCTCTAAGCCGACATAGAACCCGACGCAGAGTCGGCTCCATCTGTCGTAAATCAGGTACATAGTCGGTTTTCCGATGATATTTTTCGGGTTAGCCTTTGCAACCAACCATACATCGGCGATTGTGGCGTCGATTTCATATATGTGGCCCGCGCCAATCGCGTCGTACAGTGCGCCGGTCAAATGTTGGTTGTGGTCGCGATTAAAATCTTTTTTTCCTTTTCGCTTACGCAATATAAGTGCTAAAGGAAACGAACGTTTAACGACCTGGCGAAATTGATGATCCGATGGCCGTTCGCCTAGTGGTTTGTTGTCTGATTTTCCATTTCCGTCGAGATAGGAATAGTAATTGCCCAGCATCCAGGAAAATGTGTCTGCGAGCGTTGCTGTCGGATTTTTAAAATAGTGTTTTTTAATGGAAAATTTTATGTTTTTAATGTCCTGTTCATTCATTTGGTACGTTTCGTATTTCTCGGTGCGACGTCCGCGGCGATTGGTTTGATAGTGCTGACTTGTGCCAATATCGGCGAAGGCAGGGAGCAGTGCATCCTCTGTCAAACCCCCAGTCCAATACATTCGTAGATACTTGTTTACTGTTGTTTTTGAAAGCTCGGTCTCCTCGGCTACTTTTTTTTACCAATATTCCGCGCTGCCTCGGATTGTAGATCTCCGGGTTGGAGATCAAGGGCTTTATCGCCTCATACGCGGATTTTTTTCGCGCGTCTGCTGCAGGGGAGCGAAAGGTAGGTTGGCAGTGGACGCCGGTTTTGACCACGAATAGACGACGGTCCTTAGCCTGCTTTACCAGGTCAGAGTAGTCGCGCAGCCTGGGCCAACAGTTGTCATTGGTAAGATCGAAGACCCAGGCGTCATTCTCGAATACGTCCAAAAGTCGGAAGCGCGTTCCATTCTCGTCTGCGAAGACGTCGTTCCTGACCAGAAGTATGGGTGGGTCGAATGGTTGCCCGTTCGCCGCGCGCTTTCCGACGAGGGTGAGAGGACACGATCTCATGGTCTTACTTCCCAAATGCAAATCATCGGAGGCGGTTGACGCGGATCACAAGCGTTGGGCCGAAGTTGCTGAGCTGGATGTTCCTCGCGAGTCGGCGGTCTGCTTGTTCTTAAGGGTCCGAGGGCCGGTTTCCGTTCAAATCCGCAGATCTAACCCTCGAAATGGATGTGGAAGCCCACGCAAAGTCGACTCACGCTGTCGAAAATTGAATACATAGTCGGTTTTCCGACGATCTCTTTATTTGGGCCTGTCCCGGCCAGGCGCACATTGGCGATCGTAGCGTCAATTTCGTGCAGGTGGTCCGCAGCGGTTAGGTTATGCGGCGTGCTGGGTGAGTGTTGATTATGGTCACGATCGAATGCTTTAGTACCTTTCCGATTACGGAATACATGTTCCAAAGGAATCGATGCTTGGTCGATGCAGCGAAATTCGTGAGTGAACGGTCGCTCGCCTCGCGGGATTGTATGTTGTTTACGCATTTCATCGAGGGGCGGAAAGCGATCGACTAACATCTGGCGGACTTTTTCGCTGTAGTATTCTTTACTCCCGTCGTCATATACTTTGAGGGGACGCCCGCACCAATCGTTCAGATCATGCTGGCTCGAATCAATTGCCTCGAACGGAGGGAGCAGTGCATCCTCCGTCTGACCACCGATCCAATATCTCCGTAGGTAGTCGTTTATTGTTTTCTTTGAAAGACGGGTCTCTTTGGCTGTCTTTTTTACTAACCGCCGGCGCTGTTCCGGATCATAGATAGCAGGGTTCACGACCAAAGGATGTATCGTTTCATATGCCGCTCTATTTCGCGCCACTGATGAAGGTGAGGTGGGCGTCCGGTTGCCGACGCCGGTTTCAATCACGAAGAGACGACGGCGATCAATCTGTTTGAGCAACACAGAGTACCGGCGGCCGGTTGGAGAACTATTGTGATTGGTGAGATCGATGACCCAGGCGTCATCTCGGCAGACATCCAGGAGCCGGAAGCGGGTTCCGTGTTCGTCCTGGTAAACCGCGTTTATCGGAAGCTTGGGTAGGGCATACCGTTGATGTTTCGCGATGCCTTTGCTGACGGGGTGGGGAGTTGGCGATTCCATGATTTCATTTCCAAGAATGCGAATCAGCGGCCTAGGTTGACTCGATTGGTGAGGGATAGGCCGGGGTGACGAATTACCTCGCGGCTGCGAATCGGTGGTCGCGCGATGTCGCGTTGAACCTGAATGCGGCGAGCGGGCAACTCGCGAGATCCGGATTGTTAAGATCACAAAGCAGGATGCGCTCATGCATAAGGATCTTCGCAATCCTTAACCCATCGCCGGTACGGAGGCCGTGGCGGATTTCAAACGACTGGCAATACTGCCACAGGGGACTATTTCGTTTTGAAAATTCCAGTTCGTTCGCCATGCAACGCACGCCCCCCAGCAGGGCGTCTGGGTAGGATTCCTCTTCCCCGGGCTTAATAGTTCCACCGCGAATCCATTCGATGTTCCTCATCTTTTGTTGGGGTATCTCTGAGTCGCATATTAGTCGATGGGGTATGTCCATCCCGGCAAAATATTTTTGGACGATTGTTAGTTTTTCGATTGTTCTCTCGTCCTCTGCATCCTCCGCGGTCTTGCAATCGTACGTCTCGAGACGATCGACAGCGTCAATTTCTCTTACCACGAAGAAATCTACAGTCATCACCGTAGGGACCTGGGTTCCGGGATAGTAGGGATGCTGGATTCCAAGATGGCTTGCGAGTTCCAGAGTTATGTCCCTGTCCAGCGGATACTGTTCCCGTATTTCCTTAACTGTTTTCTGCCATTCCAATCCGTAGAAAATTTGGGCTTCCAGAGTGGACATTAGATGTACTGTTCGCCCGAGTTTGTTGCTGTATATTCGGTTAACGTTACCGTCTGACGAGAAGTCGAACACTTCCAACCATGGTTTATAGGTTTGTTTCGCTCCGGAGCCGCGTCCTTCCGCCTGCCATCGCGTGATGATCCCTTCGTTCATCTTTCTTGGTCCGCGTCCCATTCACTCCTCCGAGAAATCTATGCGCCGAACGACGCTATCAGGTATCCTCGTGAATCTTGCACTGGTGCGTCGCGAGACAATTGACAGCATCAATTTGACTTACCACGAAGAAACCTACAGGGATCACCGGAGGCGCTTGGCTGACCTGTGTCTCGGTTGAATCGATACTGTTCCGTTATGTCGAGAACGATGGTCGGCAATATGAGGCCGCGGAAAGTATTGGATTCGGGCGTTGACATTAGGTGTACAGTGCGCCCGAGTTTGGTGCTGTATGTAAAGTTGACACTGCCTTCTGACCAGAGGTCGAACGCTTCCAACGAGGGGATTATAGGTTTGCTTCACTCCAGAGCAGCGTCCTTCCGCCCGCCATCGCTTGATGACGTCCTGAGTCATATTTCTTGTTCCGCGTCCCATTTACTCCTCCGAGAAACTATGCGCCGAAAGACACCGTCTGGTCGGCGCACGCATTAGCGGTTCCTGTATACAGAGATTGTTCTTTTATGTAGATAACGATTAACTGCCACGACAGGCCGTATGTATCAGTTTAGTTTCGGCTTTAGCGGTACTGCGCGCCCGGGGTTCGTGCTGCGCCGCATAGGCGGAGGGCGCTTCTTTTTTAGGCATACGATGTCTCCAAGCTGTCGAGTTGTCACGTAACATTTTGGGAGGAAAAATGTTCGTAGATCTTGCCCGGTCCTTTACACCCATATCGCTGGTTGAGCGGTGCGCTGATCACTGTCTGCAGCTTGATCCGGGAGACTACTTAAGGTGGAACCACGCGACGCGCGAAAGGGAATTAGATGTCGTCAGATGGCTTCTCTTCTTTCGACTTGTTGCAGAAATCGCGGGCAGTAGCAGGCCGCACACGATGGCGCAAGCTATGTGTAACCTAACGGATAGCCCTCTCGCGGTAAAGCAACGTTTTGTTCGGATGAGTCGATTTATCGGTTCATTCGATGCCTCGGCGAGGCGCAAGAACGGTGTCGTCGCTTCGAGTAGGACCAAATTCGGAGACAGGTGTGCGCTTTTTGATGAGCTGATTGACGCGCCAATTTGGAAGATAGCAAAGAGATGTTCGTGGGATCTGACGGATCTTGATGCACTGTTGTCGAGCGTGGAAGGGATGGGATTCGAGATCACCGAGACGCATGATCTGGAAACTTCTTTCTCGTGCGGAGATATTTTTCATAGTACAAGGGAAAGAAAGGTGCGCGGCTACTTCGGTCGATCGAGTCAGTGGGCGTTGCTGAATACGGTTTTTTTTCGCATGAGGCGGGCCGAGGCGGTCGGTGATGTCGAAGGATACATCGATGGATATTATGAAATGCAGGGATATCTCGAGTGTGGCCTTTTACTCGCAGTACTTAGGAAGGGACGGTATGACAAGTTGCAGTCCGCCTTTTTCACTAACCTATGCCAGATGTTTAGTATGTTCTTGTCTCACTGGCATTCCCGAATTCGGATGAACTCCAGTTCTAACATTGAGATAGTTCATTTGGTTAATGACCTTCGTGAGCGGGGATTGCCAGTCTGGGGTCTGTCAGTGGAAAAAAGCGGGAAATTGCGCAGCATTGCTGGTCGAGCAAAGGAATTTGAGTTGTGGAAGAGTAAGCTCGTCGCGGCTAGCAAAGATATCGCATCCAGTTGATCGAATTCTTCGCAACTCTTCAAGCCTACATCGTGGTGATGGAGTGCTCCGCAGGCGCTCGCTCCATGACACGCAAGTCCATCCGGTTCGGACATGCAGTCTGGCTGATCTCTCCTGCTTCGGGGCGCCAGTTGGTCAACGGCCATAAGGATGGCGACCGAGTAGGCAGCGCTGCTTCCGTTGGTGAAGCCGACGTCGGCGCCCTAGCCTGTGGTCTCAAAGCTGCATCTGATGCTTCCACGCGAGCGACTTGAACATCCTGTGGCTGTGTGGGGCGCGATGCTCCAGGCGCCGCGTAAGTCTTCAGCACGAGCGAATTGCTAGGCTGCCCACGGGCTTGAATGTCGACCGTAATCTGTGTTTGCGAACGGGGGCGCCAGCGTGACATGTCAGTGAGCAGCGACAAATCGGATCGAGTCGCAGACTGCCGTGGCGTGGAGCGCTGGTTCCGGTGGATGAAGGGGACGATTGCGCAAGCAATTGTGACAATCTAGGGTTTGTGTGGTGTCTGGTCTTTAGGCCTCCACGCGGTTTGAAGAAAGAGACGAAGCAGGATGTGGCGCAACTGCAAAAGTAAATATGGGTGAGCGCCGCGCAACAGCGTTGCCGGCCACGCATCTGTATCCAGGGACGTCAAGCCGAGACCGATTCTTTGGAGGAACTCGAGTCCATAGAAACGACCAAACTGAGCTACCATCGGGTCCACATGCCAATGGCGATGTTCGTGCGTGGCGGCGATCGAAGAAACGATGGCGCAATACTCTAAACTCGCTGTGTCCCAGGTGTGCGCGGGCAAGTCCGTTGTGTCTAACACGGCTCTCGCCAGGCGTCTCATGCTCTGCTCGTCGAGGCCCCAGTTGCCAGGTTGTCCCGTGACCTCTTGGGGAAGCTTGGCGTTGCCTGCCGACAGTTTTGGCAGCACTGAAATACCTGAGATATGGAGTGTCTTTCCGTGATGCGGGCACACAAAAACGCCGGGCAGCATGTGTTGCGTGTGCCAGTAACTTTCTCCGTTACGGTCGCGGTCTTCATGGCAACATTGTTCGCAATAACGTCGGCACGAAAGCGCCTCGATGTGAAGCCCGAGAGTAGAGCGGAGGCGAACGCTATTTCCGCGCGCTGACGCTGACAGTAAATCACGCGCGAGGATGGAGCGCTTTTGTGTCGACAGACCTATCGCTGCATAAGGGAAAACAGTATGGTTTATTAGCAACTCCTGAGTTGGAACGCGGGTGAGGCGCGAAATGCCGTTGAAAAACGAAGGGTAAACGAAAGACAAATCGCCTGACCCATCCCCTAGCAAATGAACCAGTGCAGTCGGCGATAAGCCAAGATGGTGGCAAGCCCGAATAAGCAGACCGCCTAACAATTCGTCCGGATAAGGCGAGGGGAAATACAGCATACGAAGTCAACCGGTATTTCGAACGGGGTGAACCCGCGCGGGTTGCCGACTTTGTCCATTTTTGAACGTCACCATTGCTGACTCGTACGATGTTCTTGAGCGATGCGCGCTTTCTGGACTCATAGTGAGGCGAGGTCTCGGCTAGAGATCTACGAGCTTTCAGGGGCCAAGCTGCCGATTTTTATCCAATGGGCCGCGCATGAATGGGCGTAGAGGACGAAGTGATCGCGCACATTGAACCACCTCTTACGGTGGAGATGGCGGGACTAGTGCAACTGAATCCAAGTCCGCGTGGCACTCAATAACCAGCCGAAAGGGGCCTAGCAGCATGTAGCGCGCAGGGCATCAATCTGCACGTTATTTTCCAGGTGGCATGGCGATCCCAAAAAGGATGTAAAAATCCCATATGTGGGATTATAGAGGCATATCCGAGAGAGGCAAGGAATAATGCGCCTTTTTTGCGGGGGCGCGGCGGATGGATTGGTATCAGGTAGCGAGAAACGTGCTTCGTGCGGAGCTTGTTCGGCACGGCGTTAGCTATCGACAACTAGCCGTATCACTCGCTGCCATTGGGGTCAGCGAGACGGAGCGTTCTATCGCTAACAAGTTGTCCCGCGGTAGCTTCAGCTTTGCCTTTTATCTGCAATGCATGAGAGCGTTGGGACGAACAGATTTCCGCATAGACCTTACTGACGTAACGTAACTCCGTTATTGCACCTGCCGGGCTTGGCCGCTCTTCTGGACAACATAAACCATGGTGCCTTCAGACTGCAGATTCTCTCGGCGCGGCTTGTTGGGAACACCGGCGTGAGTCGCGCTTTGACGTTTTAATACATCCCCCAACATCGCTTCCGACTTGAACATCTCGTATATGAGACTATAGTCTTGTTATCAAGATGACGATTGGCAGGTGCGAACTGGCCGGTGTGGACGTGCCGTCAGGGCGCGCGGAGAGCGAAATGACGACACCTGCAGAACGCACACGCTCGGTGCACGGGACCAGACAGTTCCTCGAGATACTAGCTGGTCACACCGGCCGGTTTAATCATGCGCTTGTCCGGACTCTGGCTATTCGACTGTTGCGCCACTTTCCGTCAGACGCCGACATCGCACACTCAAGCCGTTCACTTCCGACAATATGGGGAGCGTTGCACGGGGGCGATTCGGGTCCGTCAATGTCGGAATCGAATGAGTCTAACAACGAGACATTGTGTCCGGACGCCCAACATGTTCGCCAAGTCGGGGATGACGCAGTGAGTCGGAGGATTGTGAAGCGCACCGACAGCGACGCGAGGTCTTGACGATCTGGCAAACCGATGGACGAGCATAACGGGTGGTGGTCCTCGCGAAGGTGCGCTGCATGCCAATACGGCTGCGCCCGCCCCGGGCTGCGGTGCCGGAGGATGCGAGGGACCACGTGGCAGGAGCACCGCACGGGTAGTCCGCTGGGGAGACGCCCCGTTCGATCGACTGCATGAAGTGGAGCATCATTTGGGTGGCATGTCTGCGCGTCGGTCTCAATGGCCGTCTTGGTGGCGATCCTTCTCAAGCACACTCACTGGTGAAACATGCTCGAATATCAAGATAAAGTCGTGCAGGACGTTGCCGCGTGTACCTGTGATCGCTGCCAGCGCCGCATGACGCCCGACGATCCAGAGTGGCAAGAAATTCTGTCAGTCTCTTTCCGCGGAGGCTTCGATTCGATTTTCGGTGATGGGTGCACGGTCGAAATCGACCTGTGCCAGCAGTGCGTCAAGGAAACGCTCGGAGCATGGCTGCGGATCTCGCCACCTGAGTCGTGGATGGACCCAGTGTGGCCCCACGACCTGCATGTCAAGGCCAAAAAGTCTGTCAAAGCGTATCCCGACGCCATTCGGAAAATGAGGGATTGTCTCGGTGAACAAGGTCGCTTCTATACGGATCATGATCTGGCATTCGCTTGGGCTAGTTACTCCGATAGCTTGTGCGCGTCATGGTTATCATTGCCTGATGACGCAATCGAACTGACAACGAAACTGCGCCAATTCCTACCAGCTAAGGCGGGCAGTGCTGCCCAACGTCTCGGTGAGCTGGGCGGGAGTCAACCGGGCATCAAAGGCACTCCGCGAAGGGAGCGAGACTGAACGATCTATCGCGAACAAGCTGTCTAGAGGTAGCTTTAGCTTCGCGTTTTACTTGCAGTGCATGAGGGCATTGGGTCGAGCGGATTTTCGCGTGGACCTCACAGACGTAACCTAACCCCGACTTCATCTTCTGCGTGGGCTTTATCACCTTGGCAGCACCCCGAGTGTGGCGCCGATGCAGCCGACAGGTTGCAGGTGCGGTGTAGATGATCAGGAGAGTCCCCTCGCCGTGGTCGCGTTACTTTTTGTGCCGCCAGCGTTCCCCCATCGGAATGCAGTATGCCTGGAAATGCCACTTGCCGCAGCTTGCATATCTCATATATGAGACTATAATCATGTAAATGGGATTGTTTTGAGCTAGCCCCCGTGTCGTGCGGCAAGCAATGGAGGGTGCGATGACGACGCCTGCAGAACGGACCCGCTCCGTGCGTGGGACGAGACAGTTACTCGCGATACTTGCTGGTCATACCGGCCGGTTTAACCACTGCCTTGTCCGTACCCTGGCCATTCAACTCTTGCGACACTTCCCGTCAGACGCCGACATTGAGCTCTCAAGCAATTCACTTCCGACGCTGTGGGGAACGTTGAGGGAGGATTACTCTCAATCGCCGACGTCCAGATCGGATGCGCTGGCTACCAAGAAGTTGCTTCACAGCTCTCGCAATTCCCAGAGTCGCTGAAGGGGAGGTGAGTCGGATGCTGCGAGTCACCGTTGAGTTGCTACCTTGTGGAAGTGAATGCGCGAAGCGTGTCATCGCAACGGCGGACATTGCGCGGCTGGGCGACGGCGCACTTGGGGACTATAGGGTGATCTTGCAAGAAGCGTCGCTCGGTGTGGTCGGCGAGCCTGCATTCGTCCGAGATTATCCGCGATGGGCGAGCAGTGTATGGGATCTCACTGCGCGCTGCGTCGCGGCTGCCCTCAATGACGGTCGCGAAGAACTTCCACCGCGACCTGTGAAACCCGCAGTGACGGTCCGGACGAACGATGCGGGCCACCATTACGTGCGGCTGGACGAGATCCCGGAGCCCACTCGAACATTCTTTGATCAGAACCTGAGCGGTTCGTCCATTCCCGATCACGGCTGCGCCTATGCGCACGATTGGTTCGACTTTCTTGGCGGCCAACGCTGACGAGATGAGTCGCACGAGCCGGCCGCCTGACCAGCGTCGGGCACTGTTTATCGTCAATATAGTCTGTGGTCCTGACGATTGAAGGCGGAGCCATCTGGGCGATCGCTCGTGCCGCATGATAGCGGCGGGAGGTGCGTTTCCGGTACCGGACGAGATGAGGAATGGGATGGGAGATGCATGTGGAGAATCGTGGCCTGGCGAGCCCGACCCCGAGCGCGTGTTGATGCGCATCCGGGCGCGGCTCGAAAGCGGTCAGCCAGCCGGACAAGTGGATCCAGTCGGTCTGGAGGCACGGATCGTCCATGCATACGAGGATGCTACGGACGTGTTTGAAAATTCCGTGATCGGGATTCAATGGCTGCTGACGCCTAACCAGGCACTCGGAATGGCCAGACCGGTCGACTGCTGTCGGCCGTAATTGGGGTGGACCGTGTCCAAACGACTCTCGAGCGCATCCGCCATGGGATCTGGGTCTAGCCCCGTTATTGAGTCAGGATGTACAGGAACAAAGATGCTGGTCGGCACCTCGATTTGCTCGCCAAGGGACCCCGGGAGTGTGATTTTCGCGGCGCAGGTAGAGGCGAGAGGTGCGTTACACGGCTAGGCATGCGCTCAAAACTCAACGAACTTGCGAGGGCGCTGTTTGCTCTGGTCGGTGGCAAGGAGGCGGTCGTTTCGGCGGGCGATGTAGTGTGGTCGGCCATGCATAGTGAACCCGAAAATTGATCACGGAGCGGGCGATGGAGAAAGCGCAACGAGACGACAGGACAAAGGTGGAGGCCGCACCTTTGCGCGACGGGATGGAGGCGAAGGCGGCACAAGCGGTGCTCAACGGTACGAATTGGTTGACGGCACAGACGGTCGGTAAGCGGGAGAGCGCGGGAGTAAGTACGGAGGCGGCGGACCAGTGGCAGGCGGAAGGTAAAGTGTTTGCCATCGAGTGGGCTGGCGAGACCTTGTATCCCGGCTACGTCTTTGACGTGCTAGGAAATCCGATTGCTGAAATGGTGGAGATCCTGAAGGTGTTCAAGGGATACACGCCTCTTCGGATCGCCTCATGGTTTGAGTCGACGAACAGCATGTTGCACGGCAAGCGCCCGCGCGAAGTCATAACGTCGGCCCCTTCGGCTGTGCTGGAGGCTGCGAGAGACCATGTGGCAGGGGAGGTGCATGGTTAGTCCGCTGCGCAAGTTGCGGATGACTGAGATCGGCATCTGCAATGAGCACTTGCACAACCTGCGCGATCCTTTCGCGCTGGACGGGCACGCATTCGACGTCAATTTCCGCATAGGAGGTTCCGCATGATCCAGCTGACCGAGCGTCTCCGCCGCCAGGAAACCATGCGGACCGTGTTGGAGCTGGGCGAATGGCTGACCGCAGCGCAGGTCAACGCGCGGCAAAAGAGGCCGCCTTGCAGAAGGTCTCAACCTTACAGCACACCCTCTAATTTCGCGGTAAAAACGCCGTCCGGCTCGAACAGATCTGTATAGGGGCTCCTGGTGGGCAGATCGTCTGCCTCCTCATGCGCGGGAGTAATATCCGTGGCGCTCATGACATGTTCGCGAGCGTGTACGGCGGCGGCGTGTGCCGCCCGCGAAAGCGCGTTCCATCATGCATCCACTTTCAGATGATTAGGTCAGCGCCTCACGATATGTCGCATCTTCATAGCGTCTGCCGTGTCGGGGTTGAGGCACAGCGCTCCTAATTCTCCCTTGCCTTGGACCGCAACATCACCTACGGCGGCCCTGTGGATTCTACTGTTACTTGCAGGTCTAGAGCGGACCGATTGAAGGGAGCGAACCAGCCATCCCCACGTTCGAATTCGCAGACCGACGGAGCTGTCGCGGGTGACGTGCCCGGCTGCCCATTTGCCGTCGGTTTGAGCCAGCACTGCATATGGCCGCCCTCGGGCAATAGGGAGTCGCTCGGCGCGGTCTGTCGGGAACAGGCGCGTACCTTGACCTTGATGCTTTGATCGTTGAGCCCATTCGAGAATTCGTAATACGTAATCCGTCCGCGACAACTTTTGTTGACATGAAAATCTCATATGTGAGACTATAGTCTTGATAATTGCTTGCCTATCAGCGTGCTGGCGGCGATCCTGCGCCTAGGCACACGGGGAGTGAGTTGGGGCGTTTGCAAACCCAGATGCTCAACGTGTGGGGACTGCCTGCACCTATGCCACTTGCCGTTGCGCGATTGGGATGCAACAAATCACCGACTGGCTGTCAATCCCGCCCGTAATTTCCCCAGAAGTGTCGAAGTAAAAATCCCCACCCTGTGTAACCGGTGATCAGCCGGAGGTGTGATCGGACGAACTCCGTTTTGGACGACCTGGCCGTCGACGGACTGGTTCGGCGGGTACCTGGTTGAGCGAAGTTGGCCGGTTGCGTAAATGTTCGGGCAGCAGATCGGCGTGTTCGCGCAGACGATACGATGAGCCCTCGATGTGAATGACGACCGCATGATGCAACAGACGGTCGAGCAGCGCCGCCGCAACCACGCTGTCGCCGAACACTTCGCCCCACTCACCGAAGCTGCGGTTCGACGTCAGGATGATTGCGCATCGCTCATAGCAGGCGTTGATGAGCTGGAAGAACAGGTTGCCGCCGTTCAGGCCGACAGGGAGGTATCCAATCTCGTCAACGATAAGCAGACTGTTGCGCGCAAGGAAGCGTACGCGCTGTGCGAGGTTGCCTTCACGCTCGGCCTTGACCATCGACGCGACGATCTCGGCAAGCGTGCCGAAGTAGACGCTCTTGCCGGCGCGTATGGCCTCGACGCCAAGCGCTATGCACAGGTGCGATTTGCCGGTTCCAGGCGGACCAAGGAAATGCACGGCCTGGCGTCGTTCGATGAAGTCGAGTTGCGCCAGTGCCATGACGCGATCACGATCGAGGCCCGGCTGGAAGCTGAAGTCGTAGCCAGCCAGTGTCTTGATCGTTCCCAGGCGCGCTGTCTGCAGCGCCATCTTGATGCGGCGGGTTTCGCGCGTCGTGAACTCCTCGCCCAGCAGCGTTTCGAGCACCTCGAGCATGGAGCTGTCGCCCTGTTCGAAGCGCGCCAGGGTCGCATCCAGCGCCTCCAGTGCACGTGGCATACGAAGGCCGACCATGTACCTGCGGATGCGCTCAAGTGTTGATGCCGGCACGTTGTTCATGCGGACCTCCCGGCATTGGCAAGACGTCGCGCCACCTGGTCATAAAACGACAGCGGGCGACGGCTCACCACCGGCGATGCTGGCGGCACGGTGTGCTGCGCCGCCGACTCGTGCCGATGATGCGAGCGTCGATGTCCCGGTAGAAGCGAGGTCCGTCGTCTGCCTTCGAGTACGGGATGAACAGCGAGCAGTTCGCCGTCCTCGTAGATTCGAACCTCATGAGCCAGGCTGTGAACCTCGAGTGTGCGTCGGCGTGTCCGGTCAGGAACGCTGTAGTAGTTTCCGCCGACGGAGACGAGACCCTCGTGACTGACACGCCGTTCGAGGCGGATCACACCATTGAAGAGGCCGGCAGGCAACGCCTGGAGCGCCGCGCGCTCCTCGCTGAAGTGCTGGGCCACGACGCGCTGCGTGGTGCCATGCACGCGAACATTGGCGACGGTATCGAGCCATTCACGCAGTTGCCGGTTCAGATCGCCGAGATTCTGGAAACGGCGTGCGAGGAAGAAATCCTGCCGGATATAGCGGTATGGACGCTCGATTTTGCCCTTGGCAAAAGCAGTCAACTGCACGCGATCTGACCGATGAAGCACAGTTATTCCGGGTCACGCATCCCTTCCATCCGTTGTATGGGCGAGAGTTCGCGCTTGCGGATCGGCGCAACACTTGGGGAGAAGACCGCGTCTACTTCCACGACGACCGCGGTGACCTGAAACGTATGCCGGCAGCCTGGACGAGCGCCGCGGCGCCCAATGCATTCGAGACGGTTTCGGCGGGGCGATCGCATTTCCGCATCGAAGATCTGTTGCAGTTGACCATGCTAATTGCGCGGTACAGAGAAACAAGCAGACAAGCCAAAAGGCGGGCAGGCAGGCGCAAGCTGTCAAGCAAATAATGCCATATGTGTAAAATAAATTATGCCATTTTCAGAAACCGATGTGCTTCGTCTCGGACCAGAATAAGTGTCTATCCGTTCTTCTACGGGGAGTGCCTGACGGAGTTCTCGAAAATCACCTTGACATCGGCTATATATGGGCATAATTTACATTACATATGACTCGTACACGAAAGCCCGATCCCAAACTCACTGCTCTCGAAGAGAGTGGCACGGTGAATCCGCGCCCTCATGACATCGATGATCCTGCCTTCATTGACAGCGACTTCTTCGATCCCCGGGATCTGGTTCAAGTCCGATACGAAATGCTGCGACGCGTACGCGTCGAAGGGCAAACCGTCGCGGATGCCGCCGCACACTTCGGAGTCAGCCGGCCGACCTTCTACAAGGCGCAGGCCGACTTCGAGCGCGATGGCCTGGCCGGTCTGCTGCCGGTCAAGCGCGGCCCACACGGACCTCACAAGATCACCGATGAGGTGATGCGCTTCATCGAAGAAGCGCGCGTGACTCACGCTGAGCCGGAAGTGCAGGAGCTGGTTGATCTGATTGCGGAACAGTTTGGCCTGGCGGTGCATCGACGCACCGTGGAACGCGCCCTGGCGCGTTTGAAAAAAAAACTACGGTAAATCCTCCCGTAACGGCGCGCGATACCCAGTCCCTGAGCCAAAGCTACGAGATCTTGCGGCAGGAGGCTCTCGAGCCCGGCGGAGGTGGTCCCACTCTGATGCGTGGCCGTGCGCTGTTCATGTTCAAAGGCATGGCGATCTGGATGAAGTCTGTGACCGAAGCGTTTCCGTTTAGTCCATTACCGGTTGCGCGCCCGAGTGGGCTGAACCTGCCTGCCGGTCTCGAACAGAATCTGGTCGCCGTCGTGGCGACGATGGCAATTGCGACAGCGGAGGTGATGGCATGACCGATCAGACGCACGCGAAAGTTCAGGCCCGGCATCTGAAGAGAAACGCCTACCTGTATGTCAGGCAGTCTACGTTGCGACAGCTGTTTGAGAATACCGAGAGCACCGAGCGCCAATACAACCTGCGACAACGCGCGATTGCGCTCGGATGGCGCACTGATCAGGTGGTCGTCATCGACTCGGACCTCGGACTGTCTGGCGCGTCCTCGGTTGATCGCCAGGGGTTCCAGCGCCTGGTCGCTGAGGTGAGCCTGGGCCGCGCCGGAATTGTGATGGGGCTCGAAGTGTCGCGCCTGGCGCGCAACTCCACCGACTGGCATCGGCTACTAGAAATTTGCGCACTGGCCGACTGTCTGATCCTTGACGAGGATGGCGTCTACGATCCCGCGCACTTCAATGACCGATTGCTGCTTGGCCTGAAGGGCACGATGAGCGAGGCTGAATTGCACGTCATGCGGGCACGACTGCGCGGCGGCATCCTCAATAAGGCACGTCGCGGCGAGCTGGAGACGCGCTTGCCCATCGGCTTTGTCTACGACACCGAATCGCGCGTTCGTCTGGATCCCGACGCACGTATCCGGGGAAAGCATCCGTCATCTCTTCCGCACGTTTCGGCGCACCGGTTCGGCCACTGCAACCGTCAAGGCCTTTCGTGAGCAGGGCCTTCTGTTCCCGCATCGGGTCCATCACGGAGTTCGCAAAGATGATGTGCTGTGGAGCGAGCTCGAGCACTCACGCGTACTGTGGGTTCTGCATCATCCGCGGTACGCAGGTGCGTACTGCTTCGGGCGCACGCGCTATCGAAACCATCCCGATGGGCAGAAAGTCTCCGCCCGGCTGCCCTCTGCGGAATGGCTGTCGCTGATTCCCGACGCCCACGAGGCTTATGTGAGCTGGGAAGAGTTTGAACAGAATGTTCAGGTGTTGCGCGAGAATGCTCACGCACTGGGCATCGATCGGGAAAGAGGGGCACCACGTGAGGGCCCGGCGCTGTTGCAGGGCCTGGCGATATGTGCCAGATGCGGTGAGCGGATGACAGTGCGCTATCACGTCAAGGGCACACACAGGGTGCCGGACTACATGTGCCAGCGCCACGGCGTCAAACATGGGCGGCCGGTGTGCCAGCATGTTCACGGTGGCGAGCTTGACAAGGCCATCGGCAGGCTGCTCGTGGAGACAGTCACGCCGGTCACGCTTGAAGTCGCGCTTGCGGTACAGGAAGAACTCGAGAGCCGTTCTGACGAGCGCGACCGACTGCACCGCCGGGGAGTTCGAACGAGCACGCTACGAGGCCGATCTGGCGCGGCGCCGCTATATGCAAGTGGATCCAGCGAATCGATTGGTCGCGGACTCGCTTGAATCGGAATGGAATCAGGCGCTACGCGCTCTTACCGAAGCTCAGGATCACTACGAAAAGCAGCGCGAAGCTGATCGCGCAGGACTTAACGATAAACAGCGTGCGAACATCATGACACTCGCCAGAGACTTCCCTCGTCTATGGAACGATCCGCGCACACCGGATCGCGAGCGAAAGCGCATGGCGCGACTGCTCATCGCCGACGCGACTTTGCTCAAGGGTGCAGACATCTGCGTTCAGATACGCTTTAATGGCGGCGCCACGCATACGCTACATGTGCCGCTGTCCAAGCCGGCGTGGATATTGCGGCAAACCCCTCGCGCAGTCATTGCCGAAATGGACCGGCTTCTCAACGAGTACACCGAGAGTGAAACGGCAGAGCAGCTTAACCGTCAGGGGCTCGCCTCCGGCTGGGGCAAGCGGTTTACTTCCAGAATGATCACGCGGCTTCGACTATCCCACAAGCTACCCAGTCATCATGACAGGCTGCGCGCACGCGGAATGCTCACCCTGGACGAGATCGCAGAGCGGTTGAACGTGATGCCGACGACAATCAAGACATGGCGTCGTGCAGGCCTGCTTATAGCGCATCGCTACGACGACAAGGGCGGCTATCTCTTCGAACCGCCCGGCGCCGAAGCGCCGGTGAAATTCCAGCACCAGGGAAAGACCCGTGGCCGACGCTCGGCCGCATAAACACCAACTCAACCGACCTATGAGGTGCACTATGCAGCGCAGCCCTTGGTCTTGGCACGATACGCCTTGCACGCACGCGGCGTAAAACTGTAGTGCCCGGCGAATGCAATCATCTTTGCGTTGTACACGACGTGCCTCTCGAGCTCGCCGAGCACCGCGGTCTTCATCCGGTCATAGAGAATCTCGCACGGCAAGCCACCCAGATGGGCGAACGCTTCCATGTGACAGCGCAGCACGGTCTGCAAATCCTGATGTTCGACGAAACGGCCCCATAGATACCGGCTGTGTCCCAGCACGATCGAGAACAGCCAGATCGAGCGGCGGTGGCCGGGTGTGTCGTCGAATTCAACGTTGAAATGGGCGAAGTCCACCTGCGCCTGCTGACCGGCCGGCGTCTCGAAACGTACTTCAAAGCCACGCTGGCGCGGTGGCCGTATCTCGCGCACCAGATCGCCCAGCGCGGTGCGGCTGCCCGGATAGCCCATCGCCCGGATCTCCCGTAGCAGCCGCTCGACACTCAGTTCGGGGAAGGCACGCACCCGCTCGGTCACATAGCTGACGAACGGGTCGACGACACAAGGTCGCGGCGCACGCGGGCCGTAGCGCGGCGCCTGAACGCCGTCCCGGATGTACTTGCGAACTGTCTTGCGATCCATACCAAGCCGGGCGGCAATGGCTGAGACATTCAGTCCCTGCCGATGCAGTTCCAAGATCGTCATCACATCTCCCAGATCGATCATCGAAATCCCCGTCAGCGTGGACCTGAACGGGACATCGTCGGTGATCAGGCGACGAGGTGCGCGTCTACGCCGCGCACCTCTTCCTTCAACCAACTGGGGATTTTTACTTCGACAAGTGGGGATTATTTATCCGACAGCGACACCGCTTCGTCGAAGCGCTCACCGATGCCCACCGGCACGGCCAGCTGCAGTTCTTCGGTGAGTATGCGGCGCTCGCCGATCCCGCCACCTTTGCACGGTGGCTGGCACCGCTGCGTGCCTGCGATTGGTTTGTGTACGCCAAGCGTCCCTTTGCGGGACCGGAAGCGGTGCTCGCCTACCTCTCGCGCTATACGCACCGCGTCGCGATCTCCAACCAGCGTCTGCTCGCCTTCGATGAGCGCGGCGTGACGTTCCGCTGGAAGGACTATCGCGAGAATGGGCGCACCCGCTACAAGACCATGACGCTGGACACCGGCGAGTTCATGCGCCGCTTCCTGTTGCACGTGCTGCCCGGCGGGTTCCATCGCATCCGTCACTACGGGCTGCTCGCCAACCCGGTGCGCCGCGCCAGTCTCGCCAAGGTGCGTGCGCTGCTGCATGTCACGCCCGAACCTGACACGGCATCCGACGACACCGGCACCGAAACCCGGCCCACCTTCATCTGCCGGCACTGTGGCGCCCCGATGATCGTCATCGATATCCTCGAGCGCACCGCACCGATTCGCGCACCACCCATCTCGCGGGGCGCAACATGAACGCTACTGTTCCATGCTTACCAACGTCGGCTTTGCGGCAACGCGACCCACGAGCAGACGTTCGCGCCCGCCGCTTCAAGCACTCCCTTGCACGCCGACTTCGTCATCATCGTCGCGCGAATTCATCGCATCATCCAGGCGCCTGGGCACTTCGAGCATCCCGTTTGCGCCGCCTTGCTCTATCAAAGGTGAGGATGCAGGACCATCAATCGCCATAGCCATCCAAGACTCTGACCGTAACGGACCACTCCGCGGTTTCCTCCCTCGAGGCTTATTCGACGCCTGCCCGCAAGCGCCGCACGGTCCTGGGCGTATGGGCAGGCATCGAATAACCCTTAACGACAGTACGCATTCGTTGAACTCGGTAGCGGCCGTTCGTAGCCCCGTCTCGGCGAACGGCCGGTGAGCGCCCGTAAGCACGCATGTCGGCGTCGACACACGAGCGTCAGCATTGGCCGATCTACTGTCACTGAAACGCCGGCCCGGATGTCCGCACTGCTCCGTCAGCTGCCCCGGAAGGCCGGACGGGGCGCCGGCGGCAGTGGGGCGCATTTGCTGCCCCGGCGGGCGTCGGGATCAGCCTGGCATGCGTGGGCGGGACGGGGGCCGGCGGATCGCGGCGATAACCGGAATTATCGCGGCGTGAGTGCCCCGCCTTTTACTTCACAGCCCGCTTCGGACATCCGGGCACGAGAGGAGCACGGCTATAAGGACAAGAAAGATTAGCTTAATAGTCGGATCGAGTTTCGATTTTCCAAGCAAACTTGACCGCTCCGCGTGCAGCACAGGCTTGCTGGCGCGCACATGAATTGTGCGATTCACGGACATCACGGAACCGTGGCTGTCGACCGCGTGGCGCCTCGCGATTCTGCATCTGGATAGCCTGGGCGCTCAGCGGCTCGGCTCGCAGGACGGCGAGCCGGTCGGATTGAGCCAGGACGCTAGCCGCTACGTGTCGCTGGCGTACCTGGAACGGACCGGTCCGTTTGCGGATTACGTCGTGCATGAGGCCGCACACGTACTGCACAATTGCCGCCGCACCGCGCTTGGTCTACCGGAGCGTCGCCACTGCCTAACGGCGCTCGACATCGCTTTCCATCAGCGCGAGACCTTTGCCTACGCTTGTGAGGCCCTACAGCCGGATTTGCGATTGCGCAGGATGGGGAGTCCCGACAGGTGGCGCGCTGCTCGTCGGTCAGCCACTCGGTGCTTTCGATAACGGGCTTCATGTCGTCGTAGGGCTCATGGAAGAGTATCAAATACCGAAAAAGTACATTCCATGTTGATGTGCGGGGTTCGCTCACGCCAGGATGCATCTCCGTCAGGGTTAACCCATTTATTTCGGCGCTGCAAAGCACATACAGTTGTTGATACGAGCCTGCTTCAAACGCCGCGCGGCGCCGCGCGTCGTCTGGCAGTGTTTCCCCCGTTGCGCGAATTTGAGGAGATCACAGATGGAAATCCGAAATCCTTCGCCCGGCCTTTACAACGCAGATCTCGCACCCGCCAGGGTGCGCAACTGGGGGGCCTTCAGCATATTTAACGTATGGACGTCGGACGTGCACAGCCTTTGGGGCTACTACCTCGCGGCCAGTCTGTTTCTGCTGTGCGGCAGCTTCATCAACTTTGTGGTGGCGATCGGACTCAGCTCACTCGTGATCTATGGGCTGATGAACCTGATCGGCTATGCCGGCGAGAAGACCGGAGTGCCGTATCCGGTTCTGGCGCGCGCGTCTTTCGGCGTATGGGGTGCGAACCTCGCCGCATTGGTGCGTGCGGTGGTGGCCTGCTTCTGGTACGGCGCGCAGACAGCGGCGGCTTCCAGCGCGATCGTCGCGCTGTTAATTCGCAGCCCGAGCCTGATGCATTTCCAGACCACCTCGCACCTGCTTGGCCACTCGACGCTTGAAGTGATCTGCTACGTCGTCGTGTGGGCGCTGCAACTGCTCATCATCCAGAAGGGCATGGAAACGGTGCGCAAGTTTCAGGATCTGGCCGGCCCGGCTGTGTGGATTGCGATGCTGATTCTGGCCGTCGGCCTGTGCGTGAAGGCCGGCGGATTCTCATTTGAGCATGGCATTCCTATGGCCACGCTGCTCCAGAAGACCGGGGACGCCGGCGTCAGCGGCGAACCCGGTTCGCCGTGGGCATTGATGGCCGTAGGCGCGACATGGATTACGTACTTCGCCGCGCTGTACCTGAACTTTTGCGACTTCTCGCGCTACGCAAAGGACCGCGACGCGGTCAGGAAAGGTAATCTGTGGGGTCTTCCGGTCAACCTGATCGCGTTTTCGCTTGTCGCCGGCGTGACCACCATCGCAGCCTTCAAGGTATACGGCGAAGTTCTGCTGCACCCGGAGCAGATTTCAGCCAGGTTCGATAGCTGGACGCTCGCGCTGATCGCTGCGGTGACGTTCGCAGTCGCCACGCTAGGCATCAACGTCGTGGCCAATTTCGTTTCGGCGTCGTTCGACATCTCCAACACGTTCCCCAGGCGCATCAGCTTCAGGACGGGCGGTCTGATTGCTGCGGCCATCGCACTGATCCTCTACCCATTTGCGCCGTGGGAAGGCAACGCCGCGCATTTCGTCAATGCCATCGGCGCGACAATGGGCCCGCTGCTGGGGATCATCCTCGTGGACTACTACCTGGTGGCCAAGGGCAGCATCAACGTCGCGGCGCTCTACGAGGAATACGGCGAATATCGCTATGAAGGCGGCTGGAATGTCAACGCGCTGGCCGCGGCGGCAACCGGTAGCGTCTTTTCGACCTTCTTGCCGAACCTCAGCAATCTGCTGCCGGTCTGGTGGAACACTTATGGCTGGTTCTTTGGGGTCCTTATCGGCGGCGGAATGTATCTGATTCTCGCGACGCTGCGACCACGCACAGCGATCGCTCCGACACGCGTTTGACGTCTTTTCATCGGGATCAGGTAGTTGGCGCGGACCATTGCGCCGGCTTGCGATTCATTGTCTATCGCGCTTCACTTCGTCGGACGTAATGCAGGTGGCAATCTGTGACGCTGTTTCGCAGCCGTCCGGACGGTTGATGCGCCGCGTCGCCTGGATCGACGTCTGACGCGAAATTCGGCCGACGACCGGATGACTGAGATAGAGCCCGACATCCGCGTGCTCACGATGCACCCAAAAATGCTCACGGTCGCTCAGGTCAACGTCGCCAGAAAACGGAATGGTCGATGCGATCACGCATCCGTCTGTGCCCACGACCGTCACCTGCAGCGCGGTATCGGCCGTAACGAGTCCGTAGGCCTGGTACTTCTTGATGTCGAAGGTCGTGGGCGAACTCTCGTACCCGAACTTGATGATCAGCGCGATCTCGTCGATGTCGTGGATCGCCTTAAGGGTATGCGTTTGCAGCGCACCCGCTTCCGTTCGTGCCGCGATGCGTGCGTCTTGGAGGGCAGCGTCAGTTTCGACACGTAGCCTCTCGAGGATCATGATCCACAACACGGCGAGAATCAAAACCGTCAGAACGGGCAGCAGGATGAGCGCGCGTTGCGGCGCGCCGGCTTTGTCGGAGCCAGTCGGTCCGATCCATCCGGGAATTTTCTGGAGTCTGCTCACGTCTGGCGCGGCTCCTTGCGTGAGCCTTACTCGCTGCTGGGTGACGCTGTCGCGCGTCGACCCGGCCTTGACAGAAGAAGGGACCTCGCCCCTCGTTTTGCTGCACATTATTACGGCATCCTCGCCCGGAAGTTAATGACGATTTGCGAAACAGCACGGACGTGCTCATCGCGTCAATGACGGGACTCTTCCGCTTCAACGCCATGACGTCCCGCAGTCTCGCTTTTCGGACTCACAAACCTTCGCGCGCGAGGGGGCCCTGCGCAAGCTGGCAGCAAGACATCGTCAACGGGACGAGCACCATACTGTTGTCGTCGGTTCCCAAACGCGCACAGACCGGCGGCGGCCACCGGGATATTCACCTGTACGTGAGGTCCGCAATTTGCGCTATATGCGTGCTCGTAGCGCGACAAGCACAAGCGATGAGTCTGGCGGGATCAAGGGGTGAGATGAACAAGCAGCAGAGGGAGAAGATCGGGGCGGTGGCCGACAAAATTGTTCTGGACATGATGACAATTGCTCTCACATAGGATGAGGCGGTCGCGGTATTTGGTCTTGCCGCCAACGCAACGATTGACGAAAGGAATGTCCGCAAATGAGGGGCGGATAGTTGGGGCTATCCGCCCCTTCATTTCTGGACGTTTTATTAGTTAGATAATTACTTTATTGATTTTCGGGGCAAGGTAGCCGGCTGTGGGGCCGGCGCCGGCCCGCCACGGCGAAACCTGTGGTACGCGAGCGAACGGTGTCGCTTCCCTGGGAAATCGACGTCGCCTGCCTGTCCCTCGCCGCAGCCGTCCATTGAACCAGGCACCGCCACCAAGCCGGAATGTGTTCGTCGCCGCTGGCGCGTGACCACGCCTTGGCCAACCGCTTCCGTGCTTGCCCGCGCCGGTTGGCGCACGCCGGCGGATCGGGTAGGGTGACGGCTTCACTTCCCCACTTCTGGAGGACAAACAATGAACAGGCAGGAACTGGTCGATGCGGTCGCCGCGAAGACGGGCACTACCAAAGCCGAAACCGCTGAAACGATCGATGCGCTGATCGGCACCATTACCACCGCGGTCACGCAGGGCGACACCGTGCAGCTGATCGGGTTCGGGTCGTTTTCGACGGGCGCGCGGGCCGCGAGGGTGGGCCGGAATCCCTCGACCGGTGCCGAAATCCAGATTCCTGCGGCGAAGACGGTTAAGTTCACCGCTGGCAAGGCATTCAAGGACACAGTGAACGGCGTCCGCGGCTGACAATGGCTGGCAAACAGTTCTGCCAGCATTGCCAATGGTCCAAAGGATGGGTCCCGGGAACTCCACGGCCCAGACAGACGTTATGGCGCTAGCGCCGTTTCACCGATGCCGCGCTCACTGCCGTTGAGGTGTCCCAGCTACGCAGGATCAGCCTGATGCGTCATCGCTCGGCAATCGGTGCAGCACGGCCCACGTTCACTTGATATCGCCCCTTCTGATTAGCGGAATTATCGTTGGGCGAGGGCCGCGTATCTTCCTCTGCCAGCCCGCTTCGCCACGCGGGGCGCAGCGGGGACCACGGCCATAAGTACAAGAAAACTCATCGTAATGTCGCGATGATGCGGCGTTCTTCCCTGGATATCAGGCCTACTATCAAAGCCGTTGGGCGGCATCGCCGGCTTCCATTGCGCTTGTCGATGCATTGATGCAGCGCCCTTGAAGTGATCGAGCTTAGCCGGGCTTCTTGGAACACTGGCGGCTTCGGCGAGTTGCGCAACGTGATCAGCTGGAAGGTCCGTGGAGGCACCGGCGTGGCCGAAGCCGGCCAGTGAAAAGTTACCGCCCCCGACGCCTGTATCCAGCCTTAAGCGCATCCATGACGAGTTGCACCGCCCGGGACGATTTTCGCCGACTCGTATAGTAGACGTGGTGCCCGACAAAGGTTGGGAACCAGTCTGCGAGAGCCCAACTCAGCCGGCCAGCCTTCACATGAGCGTCCGCGAGATCCTTCGGTACATATGCAAGCCCGAAGCCGCCTAGCGCCGCATCGATCATCTGATACACGTTGTTGAACGTGAGCTGGCCCTCGACCCGGACCTGCAATTCACGCCGTCCTTTACAGAGTTCCCAGGGAAGCAGCGAATCCCTCGTTGGCAGTCGCAGGTTGATGCAGTTGTGCAGGGTCAGGTCGTGCGGTGTCTTCGCAAGGGGTCTTGACTGCAAGTAGTCGGGCGAGCCCACGATCGCCATCGTCATGTCCGGCGCAATGCGTACGGCGATCATGTCTTTGGCCACCTGGTCGCCAAGCCGCACGCCGATATCGTAGCGATCCGCGACGATATCCGCGAGGCCGTAGTCGTTCACCAGTTCGACCTTCAGCTCGGGATACTGGCGCAGGATGGTCTGCAGTCGCGGCCAGACATAAGTGTTCGCCGCATAGTCCGTCGTCGTGATCCGCACCGTTCCCGCCGGCCTGTCCGTCATCGCCCGAAGCGACTCGAGTTCCTCCTCGATTTCTTCGAATCGTGGCCCGATCGACGTGAGCAACCTTTCCCCCGCTTCGGTCAGCGAAACGCTGCGCGTCGTGCGCGTCAGCAGTTGCAGGCCCATTCGCTCTTCGAGGCCGCGCACTGTCCGGCTCAATGCGGATTGCGAGACGCCCAGCTGCGCGGCAGCCCGCGTAAAGCTGCGCTCGCGCCCGACCGTCATGAAACCGACCAGATCGTTGAAGTCTTCCATCGATTAATGCTCCACAGCATAAGGGCATGCCGATATTGCCATCTAGTCGCATGAATGGATAGTCGGTAGATTAACGACATCGGCTTTTACGCCTTGACAGCACATTGAGAGGATCAGTCATGGAACTGAAACGCGCGGGCTCACAGCCCTCGAAAAAAGGCCCGGAAGAGTGGTTCACCGGCACGGTACGGCTCGATCCACTCAACGCTCCTCCACCGCCGGCGCGTCTCGTGCGCAGGCGTCACATTTGAGCCGGGCGCGCGTACTGCCTGGCACACCCATCCGCTCGGCCAGACGCTGATCGTGACGGCAGGATGCGGCTGGACTCAGTGTGAGGCCGAGCCGCATGTCGAAATTCGCGCAGGCGACGTCGTTTGGTGCCCGCCCGGTCATAAGCACTGGCATGGCGCTACTGCAACCACGGCTATGACTCATATCGCCATCCAGGAAGCGCTCGACGGCAAGAACGTCGACTGGCTGGAGAAGGTGACCGATGAGCAATATCTGGGCAGCGGCGCGCAAAACTGACCAGACTCGTCCTCATCGCGGCCGTGATTCAGACTCCCTGACCGCATCCGCCGTCAACTTCGAGTCCGCTGGTATCAAGATCGTGCGTAACGGTTCGCAGCCCTGCGGCGGAGCAACGCGGCGCTTCAGCGGCCAATCGTGAGTCCGCCGGTTCTTTCAAGTCAACGCGGCTGCAGAGGAGCGATTTCGTACGAGCGGACCAGCGGACCGCGAGACACAGCCATTTGCATGACCAGACGCCGGTCATCGCGTTCGATCCGGCGGAAAAGCGCATGTCATCGTCAAAGCGTGGCCCGGGAAGACCGAGGAACAAAAGCGACGTCAGGCCGAGGCAATCACTCGTGATGTGATGGATATCCTCGGATACGGCGCTGAGTCCGTCTCGGTCGCTTTTGAGGAAGTCACGCCGGACCGATGGAAGCAGGACGTCTATCGTCCCGATATCAAGGCACGTTCAGACAGGCTCTACAAAAAACCCGGATACAAAATGTAAAGGTACCTCTATGTCCCATACACCTCTGGCGAGCGCGGCCGAAGGTTCTGTTGTCGCTACGCTGATGCCGGTAATGACCGCCGTGCTCGTCGGCTTCGCGATCATAGGCATTGCGCTTCCGGGTCTTCCTTTACACGTGAGCCACCGTCTTGGCTTCGGGACCTTCGTAGTTGGCCTGGTGGCGGGCGCGCAGTTCGCCGCTTCGCTCGTCTCGCGTGTCTGGGCCGGGTCCTATTCCGATAGACGCGGCGCCAAGCGCGGCGTGTTCGCCGGTCTGATTGCAGCGTCAGCGGCAGGGCTGCTCTATTTGTTGTCGCTCGCCTTCGTTACGGTCCCGGCGCTATCCGTCGCGATCCTGCTGATCGGGCGCGCGGTGCTCGGCGGGGCGGAAAGCTTCATCATCACCGGTGCCGTCGCGTGGGGCCTCGGCCTCGTCGACAAGCGACACGCCGGGAAAGTGATCGCCTGGGTGGGGACAGCGATGTTCGCGGCATTGGCGCTGGGTAGCCCGATTGGAGCCACCCTGTACACATTGTTCGGATTTGTCGCGATAGCGTTGATCACGGTGCTGCTGCCGCTGATCGTACTCGCGCTCTTGTTCCGGATGCCGGCAGTGGCGCCGCACGCCCACACGGACCATGCGCCCTTCGGCACAATCATCGGAGCCGTCTGGCTACCGGGGCTGGGCGCAGCGCTGGCCAGTATCGGCTACTGCACGATCCTCGCGTTCAGTTCGCTCCTCTATACCGAGAGGCAGTGGCAGCCGGTTTGGATGGCTTTCACTGCCTTTGGTGTCGCACTTATCGGTGCGCGCGTGATCGCGGGTCATCTTCCTGACCGGTTCGGCGGTGCGAGAGTCGCTTTAATATTCGTGATAGTCCAAGCGACCGGTATGCTGCTGATGGGAGTTGCCGGGACGGCTCTCCTCGCGTCCGCGGGAGCCGCGCTTGCCGGTCTCGGCTATTCACTCGTCTATCCCGGACTCGGCGTTGAGGCAGTGAGGGGTGCATCGGCTAGAAATCGCGGGATGGTGATGGGCCTCTATACAGCATTCCTCGATCTGGCGATGGCCGCGGGCAGTCCGGCGCTCGGATGGGTGGGTGGGCACGCGGGCTTGCGTGCAGTTTTTCTGGTTAGCGCGATGACCGTCGTTTGCACCGCTGGCGTCGCTGTCAAGCTGCTTCGTCAGCACCGCGTAGCCCGATGAGTCTGCATGGAAGCCGCCTGCTCTTCCGTAAGTGGCAAGGGCAAATCGTCTTATGGCAAACGGAGGAGTGTATTTGCCTCAGACAGCGTGTTCTCGGCGTCGACAGAGGCAATGGACCGCCGTCACCGCGCGCACGATCACTTGTTCGCTTTCACAGCAGACGCCCGCAACAAGCACGTGTGCGTGATCTGCGTTGGCATAGCGCTTGAAAAAGGTGCGAGGTGAGTCAACTAAAGACATGGACTCACCCGGGCTCGATGTGAAACTGGCGACCAGTGACAGCCAAGGAGACGGCAACGACTTTGTCGGTCAGGTGGTGACCACAATGACCGAGATCAGTGACAGCTCGTCGAAGATCGCCGATATCACCGGACTCATCGAAGGCATCGCTTTCCAGGCCAACATTCTTGCGTTGAACGCAGCGGTCGAGGTGGCACGCCCCGGCGAACAAGGCCGTGGATTTGCTGTAGTTGCGAGCGAAGTACGCTCGCTTGCACAGCGCTCATCGAGCGCGGCTAAGGAAATCAAGGAGCTGATCGGTGCATCGGTGCAGAAGATCCACGAGGGCTCGGCGGCAGGCGACGCTGGCAAGACGATGACGGAAGTGACGCGGGCCGTAGCACGCGTGACCGACATCATGGGGGAAATTGGAGCGGCATCGACCGAGCAGAGCTGGGAATCGAGCGGGTCAACCAGGCGATCACGCAGATGGACGAAATTACGCAACAGAACGCGGCGTTGGTCGAGCAAGCCGCTGCGGCTTCGAAGTCGCCGGATGGATCAGGGCCGGCTGCTGAACGAAGCGATTGCGTTTTTCCGGCTCGATGAGGCGGCTCAGGTCTCGACAAATGCTCATCGGGTCGCCTCCGCCAAGGGAAAGTCTGGACCTGCTGCGCGATCTGTAGAGTTGCCACGCCCCGTAACGGCAGCCGTTTGTCAGAAAGGGCAGTCCGGCGAGTTGCCCGTGGCCTTCGCAACAACGTCAGCGGCTGGAAAGTCATCGGATGAAACTCGGCAGACTTTCGTCACGCGTCACCCGACCAACGCGCGAGCGCAACGATCAGTGATGACGCGAGACCATCGGGCGGCGCTACACCGCGTGATATAGTCGTCAGGGAGAGGATGGTCAGGGTAAGTGAGCCCGGTACTCACCGAATCGGTGGCGTGTATTCCGGAGTAAGCGTCGATGGTTTATCCATCAAAAGAAGATTGCCATGAAGCTCTTTCTATGACTTCGGCCACCGGAACGGGCTTTCCCTCTTAAATCAAGTTCGCATTTCGACGCATGACATCTCCACATTGTACGTCGCTTCTTAAGCAATCTCGCGAGACAAGATCGAATGGAAGAGTACTACGTCCGCCCGGAGGAGATCGGATCGCTCAATCTTCCCGGCTCCTCGAACAATGTCCAGAAATAGAAGGACGCACCGGGAAGTTGTCTAGAACTTGTGACGTATTGCCACCCGGAATACAGCCTGTCGATCGTTGCTCGATGGCGTGATGCCATTAATTGACGCGACGGCGGCATTGCCAGTCGAGGAGGCGCCGCTTGCCTTTTGATACACTCCGATTGCGTACACATCTGTTCGCTTCGACAGGAAGTAGTCGACGCCAAGCGAACCCTGGTTATACGTCGCGCCTTCCACGCCATTTGCGCCACTATTCCTTGTGTAGACATACGAAGCACCAGCCAGCAGTGCCGGGGTAATCTGATATTTAAAGTTCAGCTCCGCGTTGTTGAACGTCGCAGTTCCGCTAATGCCGCCCGCCGGAACTGGACCTGACGTTCTGTCACCTAACGACATAAATTTGACGTTTGAATAGACCACCCCAACCGTTGCTGCCCCGATGCCGTATGCCGCACCTGCCGCGAAGACCTGCTGTGTATGGGCTGACGCGTATCCTGAGATCGTGGGCGACGCGCCGAAATTCGATCCTGGAACGCCGTTTACCGTAGGCGCGACAGTACCGCCAGCACCATAAAAAGAAGTATTCGGGTTGCGTACGTTCAGATATCCAATGCCTAACGTCAGCGGACCGTTCGAGTAGCCAGCGCCCAGCGACCAGATCTGATTGCGGGTGACATTTCCAGCAACGCCACCCAAAGCGTACACCCCGCCAAAGCGCAGCCCGCCATAATTGGCGCTGGTGTATTTGATAGCGTTGTTCGTCCGCGCAGTATTGTTCAAGTTGTCGGTATCGCTTGGATGCGCGACATATGTGCCTCCCCATTGTTCGCCCGCCCCAAGAGGACCGACATAGTCGACGACCGAATCGTACTGGCGACCCAGCGTTAAGGTGCCGTATGGACTCGACAGCCCCACATAAGCTTGCCGACCGAACATTAGGCCGCCTTGCCCAAGCTTCCCGCTATTGACGTCGAAGCCGTTTTCGATTGTGAATATTGCAGAAAGTCCTCCGCCCAGATCTTCGGTCCCTTTCAGACCAAATCGACTGCCTTGGATCACACCACTATAGAGGTAGTATTGCCGGTGACCATCTGAGTTGGTATTGATATTGAGGCCTTCGTCGACGATACCGTAAAGGGTAACACTGCTTTGGGCGAGCGCAATTCCGCTTGTCATGCCGAAGACCAACCCGACCCCTACACAATACAGCTTTCTCATGACTCAATCTCCATTGATTTATAAAAACCAAATTTATTTCTTGCCGTTATTTTTTATCGATCTTCAAGACCTCTTCCTCGTTTTTATAAAATTCACGCTGGACACCATTAATCAACAAAAGTTTCCGAAGTTAAACGTATAAACCGAGGCGAACAAATTTCCTTTGGAAAGGTAATTCACACTACTAATTTATAGTGAGAACATTTAAGCCGTTCAAACCGCCTACGGCGGAGGGGTAAAGATCAATTCCAACGGCGGTGGTCCGTCATCGCCATTCTGTTATATGAAAATGAAATGTTGCCGCAGCGAGCGTTAGTACCGCGGCACTGCCGGCCGAGACGAATGTGCCCAGTACTTGGTGCGCTTTCCACAATGTCAAGTGCCGCCTCGTCCTCTTATCATCAGCTGATAAACATTCAATAATGTGTAGCACTACGAAGTGCATGGTAGCGACAATGACGATCTGAGCAGCAGAGGCTAGACGTCCCCCTCTTGTCTGTGAATTACACACATTCAAAGGCAGCAAATGCGTGGGAAGCGACGATCCCATTCTAAAGACGCGTCAGACTGCGCACTAGATCGCCCTTTGGTAAGGACCATTGCTTACGGCGCAAAGGCAGGCTGCGTCTTGGCAAACCGTCTATCAGAAGGTTCTGGGACCAAGATGCTGCTCCTCGAAGCGGCGCCGAAATCCGACAGATTCTGGGTTCACACACCTGCTAGCGTCGCGAAGCTGTTACGACAAAGAGCTCAATTGGAACTCTTTACCGAGCCAATGCCCGCGTTAGACGGACGAAAGATGTACTGATCTCGCGGAAAAGGATTGGTGGATCAAGCTCGATCAACGGGATGATATACATCCGTGGTCATCCTGATGACTTCGATAACTGGCAAAGGCTGGGATGACCCGGCTAGGGCTATGAGGATGTCTTACCGTTTTTTAGAGAAATTGAACACAATGAGCGTGGAGCGAATAAGTATCGAGGGGTTGGGGGACCTTAGTGGATTAGCGACCCTGCCGTCAAGGAAGTGAGCTCCTACGACTTCATCGAAGCGTCCAGAAGATTCGGGATCCCGGGAACCGACGACATTAACCTTGAGGGTTCACGGTATCTTATGGCGCGCGGTGGGTATATGGTGTTGGGAAAATCCCAGGTAGCTGCCTTCGTCAAGAGCAGGCCGGAGGTTGATTGTGCTCACATTCAGATCTGCTTCCGACCGATGACTTTCATCTTTCATGCGGACGGACATGTCAAGGTAGACAAAGATCCGGGCCGTCGGGGTATCGGCATTCATACGGCGCCCAAGAACGATGGGCAAGGTTACCCTGCGCTCGAGCAATGTTGCTGAGGTCCCCATCTTCAACCCGTATTTCCTGACGGACGAGGAGGTTGTTCGCGCGATGGTAAGCGGCCTAAGAGGCGTTAACAAAATGAGTTCTTCAGCTTTCGCCAGCAGATGATGCAGCAGGCAATTTTCATGAAGGCTTCATGGATGAATGCAAGACGTTCGAAGCGGATGCGCAGTCGTCGAAAGTTATGAAGCCACGAAATGGTGCGCTCGACCACCCAGCGTGTTTTGCCCAGTCCGCTGCCGTGGGGCTCGCCGCGTCGGGCGATTTCAGTCGCGATGCCGGCTGCGTGTAGCGGACGGCGGTATTTGTCGTGATCGTAGCCCCGATCGCCTTGAACAATGCGGGGCTTCGAAAGCGGCCGGCCACGCTTGCCAGCAATGGGTGGGATGGCGTCAACCAGTGGGTGAAGCTGGGTAACATCGTTACGGTTGGCGCCCGTGAGAATTACCGCGAGCGGGATGCCCTGCGCTTCGGTGATGAGGTGGTGCTTTGAACCGGGTCGCGCGCGGTCCGTGGGATTCGGTCCCGTTTTTGACCTGCGCCCACGGCGCGGATCGAGGAGGAATCGACGACGACACGCGACCAGTCAATCTGGTCAGCCGCGCGCAGCCTGGCGAGCAGGACTTCATGCAGTCGGTCCCAGACGCCAGCAGCCTGCCAGTCCCGCAGACGGCGCCAGCAACTCATGCCGCTGCCGCAGCCCATCTCGCGTGGCAGCAGGTCCCAGCGCAGGCCTGTCTGAAGGATGAATAGGATGCCAGTGAGCAGCGCACGATCATCGAGCGGCCTGCGCCCAGGATAACGGCTTCGCCTTGGTTTGGGAGGGGGCAGTAACGGTTCAATGAGTGCCCAAAGTTCGTCGTCGAGTATGGGTTTAGCCATGTCCTTTTCGTCGTCGAAACAATGAAAAGGTTAACAGGATTCATCGAGAGTAAACAGCCCCTTTGTTCATTTTGTTAAGGTTTCTAAGGCAGATTCGGATGATCATGGCCATGAAACCGATGGCCTCCCGCGTCATAGACGAGCGACTTCCCGGCAAGGCGATTCGGACCGACGATCACTGGCTCGAATTCATGCGGAAGACATGCAACACTGCGTCGCACCAGACGAGCACGTGCAGAATGGGCAATGATGCAATGTCAGTCGTGGATGAAAGGCTTCGCGTGAGGGTGGTGGATGGATTGAAGGTAGTGGATGCGTCGATCATGCCGCACGTCACCTCTGGCCACACGAACGCACCGTCTCTGATGATCGGGGCGAAGGGCGCAGCGATAATCATCGTAGATGCGGTGTCCAGGGCGCGTCAGTTAGGTATAAGTTTGCTTCGACATGCACCCGCGTCTTTTGGAGCAGTCGTCGATGACAACTCGTTGCGCGTGTTGACAGGCGCGCCACACTGGAGGCCAGCAACGCGGAAGCTTTCGAGAGGCATGGAATGACGTCGGCTCGCACAGGCGCGTAGCCGCTGAGTGAGTTGTGTATCAGGTGGATTTTACTCTGCTTTCCACTTGATGCTCTCGAGCATTCCCTGCGGTCGTTTTAGCGTTCCGTGAGTTCCTGCCAACCGGGTCGATTGCCCATCACAACGTTGAGCGTCAGCACCAAATCTGCGGTTTTCGGCAACGCAAATCCTTCGCGAGAACGGTATGGCCGTCGTCCGTTGCAGGTTAGGAATGAGGTCACGAATCTTTGCTTTTAAGGCAATGATGCTTGGCGCTGGGGCGTCTAGTTTAATCGATGGCAGATTTCTAGAATTGTTTCTGTCAGAACGCTTCACGCAACCCTGCCTCGGAAGCTTTCCTTAGTGAACTGGAGACGATTGGAAATGTACGACGCGACGACGGAAACGCAGCTGCGGGAGGCTCGAGCATTGACGCCTGCGGAGAGCGTGACGCGGTGGCTGGAGTCTTTTGTGAGCCGCCGAATCAGACCACCTGCCAAAAACTTGCGCGAGTTGTTGGCCCCGTGATGGTGCCCTTTTAAGCGCCGGCGTGCAGGCGGCCGCTGACACGCTCTTCGTAGAGTCGCCGCGCTCGATTGATGAGATTGCCGAGATCCGAAGACGTCTGCCTGGAAAGCGTGTGTCCAACCTGGCGTCGAGCGAAAAGACCCCGATCCTGTTCGTGGATGATGTGGCGCGTTGGGCTTCAGGCTCATGTTGGTTCCCAACTTCGCCACACTCGCAGCGATTAATGCGATGAGAGAAGTGCTGACAGAGATGAAGTCGACTGGGGCAGTCGCTGGAGTAGTAGATCGGTGCGCGAGCTTCAACGAGTTCACCGCCCTCGGCGGCCTCAGGCAATTCCAAGAGATTGAAAAGCGACATGGCGTTCCTTCACCCTCAACAACATTTTGAAACTGAGTATTGACCTTATGCGTATCTCAAAGTGGACCATAGAACAACAGGCACAACCAGCTGAACTCGTCGAGGCGATCGTTGAGCGCCGTGGTGGCAAGCTGATAGACCTTGATCGCGCTCTGCTTTGGAGTGAACCGCTGGCCCGCGCCTGGAACGTGTATCTGAAGGGGGTGCGCACTGAGCTTGGGGTCAGCCGGAAGCTCCGGGAGCTGGGCATTTGCACCGTCGCGCTAATTACCGGTGCCCGCTACGAATATCATCACCATGCACCAGACTTCCTGGCTGCCGGTGGAGCGCAGGAAGAACTCGAATCATTGAAGGCATATCTTGAACGGAACAACATTGATGCGCTTCAGGGAATGGACGAGGACGAAGCGCTGGTTGTTCGCTATGCGGAACAGATGACGCGCAATGTACAAGTCGATGATGCTTTTTTCGAGACTCTGCGACAACGTTTCAACACGCAAGACCTCGTGGAAATTCCAGCGTCAATTTCGACCTACAACATGGTCGCGCGCTTTCTCGTAGCACTCGGTATAACGCCAGAAGAAGAGATCAGGTAACGAATTTACCGAATCGCCAGCTCTTGACCCTCCTGGTCGGCTGCAGCTTGCGTTGACCACGCGAAGTTTATAGACTCTGATGGTGCAAAAACATGACTGCGACAACTCACTTCTCTCACGTGCACCCCGGCGACACGGCGTTCAAAAGCGGCGGCCTGCGGGACTTTTTCGTTTATCGTGACCTTGGAATCGCCACGGCTACGGAAGGAAAAGTTGTAGCACATCTCGTCCGCGCGAACGCCGAACCCGAAGCGGGAACCGGATGGCACGTTCACAATGCCGAGTTTCACATCGTGTACATGCTCAAGGGCTGGGCGAAATTCATGTACGAGGGGCAAGAGACTTTAGTGTCCGCGGGTGATTGCGTACATCAACGTCCGGGAATCCGACACTTTCTATTCGACTATTCGCCGGACATGGAATATCTCGAGGTAGTTGGCCCAGCCGACTTCTCCAGCGTCGGCGTGGAAGGACCGTGTTCAGTGCCGGCGCCGAGCGGGTGGAGTACGGACTGAGAGTTTCGGGTGAGGTCTCTTGTTGGTGCCATTCCGAAAGTGTGGATCAGTGTTTCCTGTCTTCACTGTGCCAACGTGCTTCCCATTGAGCGCAATGCTCGTTTGCGCTCCGTCGCCGGCCCACGCTTCCCCGTATGGAGGATTACATTCTGAGCGCCGAGTCGATGTTTGAACATCAAGGTAGAGACTATCGCGGTGTTCTCAGTCAAGTTTACCTCGCCTTGCAATTGAGGCTCATGACAAAGGCAGGGAGATGCTTAGAAAATTCCACTTCGCCGGCAGTAGGCGCGGACAAAGCCGCTCAACTATAGTAAGGAGACGAAAATATGCAGACGCTCGAACAAAGCAAGACGAGTGATGAAGATGAAAGCAGCGTCAATGCAATTGGACGTTCCGATGAATCTCTCGAACGGCGAACGATTGGGAGGGCAACAAAAAGGCTCGTTCCATTCATCCTCCTCTGCTATTTCATTGCATACCTGGACAGAACCAACATCGGCATTGCTGCGCTCCAGATGAACAAAGACATCGGGATCACCGCGTCTCAATTTGGATTCGGAGCGGGGCTGTTCTTCCTGATGTATTTTTCCATGGAAGTTCCCTCAAATATTTTGATGACCCGTTTCGGAGTTCGTCGGTGGGTCGCGCGTATCATGTTCACGTGGGGCGTCGTCGCGGCGGGAATGGCTTTCGTCAAGGGAGCGAATAGTTTTTACGCCATGCGGGCGCTACTCGGGGCGGCGGAGGCCGGTTTTTTCCCCGCAATGCTTTACTACTTGACCACATGGTTTCCTGCCGCGTATCGCGGCCGTGTGATTAGTTACCTGCAAGTCGCTGGCCCTATGGCGTTCCTCATTGGCGGTCCAATCTCAAGTGCTCTTCTCGGTCTCGATGGGTTTCTCGGATTACGTGGCTGGCAGTGGATGTTCATTCTCGAAGCGGTGCCCGCAATACTCCTCGCGGGGCTCGTTCTTTCCAGGCTGCCAGACAACCCGAAAAGTGCGAAATGGCTGCCCTCGGACGAAAAGGACTGGCTTACCTTCACGCTGGCCGCGGAAGAAAAGCGACGCATGGATGTCCGCCAGTACTCTGTACTGCAGGCGATGCTGGAACCGCGGATCCTCCTTCTGGCCCTTGTCCATTTCAGCATTGTTTTGACCGTGTTCGGCGTTGGCTTCTTCCTTCCACAGATTGTGAAGCACTTCGGCTTGAACAACTTCCGCACGGGGCTGGTGTCCACCATCCCGTACATCGCTGGATGCGCTGGCATTGTCTGGCTCGGCCGTCGGTCTGATGCCAAGAAAGAACGTCGGTTGCATACCGCCGTTCCGCTGTTCGTGGCGGCTGTCGCTCTGATCGCGGCTGCGACCACGCAGACGCTCGAAGTGAAAATGGTAGCCTTCAGCTTTGTGGCATTCGGCGCGTATGGCTGTGTTTCGGCATTCTGGACACTTCCATCGACGTTTCTGAGCGGTACTGCGATCGCTGGAGCGATAGCCATTATCAGTTGTGTTGGAGCTTTGGGTGGTTTCGCGGGACCTTGGGTGATGGGTCTCGTAAAAGACGCAACCGGTAGTTTCTCCGGAGGGCTGTACTTTCTTGCAACGATGAATGTCATCGCAGCCGTTATTATCTTATCCTTGTCGAGCTTGAAAGAGTATGACGCGAAGAGAGGGTAGTAGAGTGGGCGGCGCGCTAGCGCCGCTAACAATTGATACTTTCGAAAATTTATAGCGGTCTTTGTCAACGTAGTTGCCGCGTCACTTCACGCACACTGCTTTAATTCGGTCCGAGGCATTCGCTCCGGATTGAGCCAGACTTCGTCCTTCAATTCCCAATTACGGATCGAGCGAAACCACCGTTGATGGTTGTGCGCCATGGTGCCATGGCCTGCGCATAGACGACTTCCCGCTGCGTCAACACTTCGGTAGCGACGCCGCTTTGACGCTGCGCCGGCGTGACGAATTTCAAGCCATTGTGTTTGTACTCGTGGTTGTACCAACGAACGAACTGCTGCGTCCAGGCACGAGCCTCGTCGAGACTCGCGAACGCCTTGCGCGGGTAGTCGGGCCGGTACGTGCACGTGCGGACCAGCGCTCTCGGCGTACGGGTTGTCGTTACTCACGCGTGGTCGGTTGAACGAAGCCATCACGCCCAGGTTCTGGAGCGTGGCGAGCATCGTCGCACCCTTCATCGCGCTACTGTTGTCCGAGTGCAGCACCAGAGGACGTCCCGCCAGCCCCTTTGCCGGACGCGTGCGCCGCATAAGCAACGCGGCAAGTTCTGCAGATTCCGCTTCCTGCACTCCGGGGCCCACAATCTCGCGGCTGAACACATCCAGCGCACATCAAGCAACTCGAGGAGGAGTTGCAGCGCAAGGAGAAGGCACTGGTAACGGATATGCCGCACTCGTAGCGGATATCCGCGGTTAGAGTTGCACCAAAACAGTGAACCTAGAAACAATCCTACGGAGATCATTCGATGCAAAAGTCGCTTCTCGCTCTGACAGCATTGGGCACATCTTCAGGCGTGGCTCACCCGCAGAGCAGAGTGACCCTTTACGGCTTCATTGATGAAGGTTTCAACATCAATGCGAATGCAGATGGCCACCACTTGTATAACGTGTCGAGCGGCGTGCTGTAGTGCAGCCGTTTCCTTCTGCGCGGCACGGAAGACCTCAGCGGTGGCGTGAAAGCTATCTTCGTGATCGAGAACGGTTTTGACGTGAACGCCGGCAAGCTGGCTCAAGGCGACCTCATGTTCAGCCGTCAGGCTTACGTCGGCATGTCGAGCCAGTTTGATATGGTCACGCTGGGTAGCCAGTACGACTCCGTCGTCGACTACGTCGGTCCGCTGGAAGTAGGCGACCAGGCGGGTGGCGCCATCGCGGCTCACCCGGAAGACGTGGACAACTTCAACAACACATGCCGCACCAACAACACGGTCAAGTACATAAGCGCGAACTACAACGGTCTAACGCTCGGTGGCACGTACAGCTTCGACGGCATCGCCGGCAACATGTCGGAAAACCAGATCCGGTCGCTGGGGGCCGGATACAGCAACCGTCCTCTCGTCCTCGGCGTCGGCTACCTGAACGCGCGTACACCGACAAACTCCGGTGGCCTGTTCAATAGCAGTGCACGATTCCATCCGACCAGACGGCATCGTCGCAATTTAGCATCGGTTAGATGTGTTGATGGTTCATCGACTTCCGCATTCTTAATTAACAATGTTCCGGAATCCGCATAACAGGTCTTTTTGGTTCTGGTGGAAAGATGCACCAGACTCCATCTCGGTGACGATAAAGGAACATCGCCTTCGAGCCTGTTCCATTGTCTGCGACAACGCAAACGTAATGCCCAATCCTCGATCGCCAATAGTGGCTGACTCTGAAGCCTCGCTCAGGGTCTGGCGATAAGCAATCTTGGATCATTGTCCTCAGTGATCGTCCTGCTATTTCCCATTCCCTTCTCCATTTGTTTCGACTTCATCATTCTTCTAGAAGCGGTTTCAAAATGAGTAGTGGGGATGTTGCTCACTTCATATCAGACAGGGCATTGATTGGACACGGTCGGATGAAGACCCAATCACTGTCACCGCGAGCAGCCGGCTGTACGCGTCGACCAGTTTTCTTATTACAGGACATTAGGTTCGAAGAGTGCCGGGGGTGCGTCGTTCCGGAATGCCGTGCAACCCTGACTCGTGCCCATCGTCGCAGACCGATCGGCTAAGCAAGACGTCCTTTGTCTCGGGCAGGAACTGAATCAGCAACAGATTTACTACCGCAAATCCAGTGACGTACCATCCTGGCGCGAGCGGTGTATTTAACGCGCTAATCAGCCAGGCACACATTAGCGGAGTGGTGCCGCCAAGGATCGCAACCGTAATCTGGTATGCAAGCGCGTGCGCTGTCGCGCGAGACTGCGTCGGGAACAACTCTGTACTTGTGACGGTGCACGTGGCTCCATACAGACCGATACCGATTCCAATTGCGATCTGGCCGAGCACCACCCAAGGTAGAGAACCATTGGCGGCCAACCAGACGGACGGGTAAGCGACCAATGCTATCCACAGAGCGCCAGCTGTCAGCAACCTTTTACGTCCGAAACGATCGCTAAGTGTTCCCGCAGCAGCGCCAAGCAAGGAGTACGTCAATATGCCGGCGCCATTTGCAAGTAGCGCAGTTTTTGAGTCTAGTCCAACCTGCCTCATGAGGAAGGTGTACATGAAGCCGAGGAGAAGGTACGCAGCCACAGCCTGGATAGGCATGAGCATCGCAACATAAAGCATCGACTTTCTTGCTGACCGCGTCAAGCCTCGATACTTGTCTTCAAACACTGCACTCTTGCGCGCCAACTCGTATTCAGCAGGATCGTCCAAACCTTTACGCATCACAAATCCGAATATACCGATCAGCCCGCCGAAGAGGAACGGGATTCTCCAACCCCACTCGAGATAGTCCGCTTTGCCGATCAAGCTTTGAAATCCGAGAAGGATCGCTGTCGCAATGGCCAAGGGGAGCGTCGCGAAGGTGAACGCAATGCCCACCCATTGGCCTCTACGCCCTTGAGGCGCCGATTCCACGATGTAAATCATGCTTCCGGTAAATTCACCGCCCATCGCCAGCCCTTGCGCGAACCTCGCAGCTACGAGCAAAATCGGCGCTGCAATTCCGATCGTGTCGTATGTTGGGAGCAACCCGATAGATGCCGTACCAGCAGCCATCAACCATATTGTGATCACGAGCACTCGGACCCGTCCGACCCGGTCCATCAAATAGCCAAACAGGACGCCGCCGAATGGCCGCGCGCCGAAGGCGACTGGATATACAGCGAATGTACTCAGGATTGCCGCTAGGGGCTGCCCCACTGGAAAAAAGTGTTTCGCCAGGAATGGGACCGACAGTCCAAATACAGTGAAATCGTAGATCTCACCAAGATTCCCAATGGAAATGGCGCCAATTTTGCGCACAGCTTCACTGAATTTCACTAGGATGTCTCCTGTTTGATCCTGTTTTGCGGCGTTTTTCATTGACGCCCGTTTTGAATTGGCATCCAGACGCGGCCGGGGATGTCTGAAGCATGCCGCGCACTAAATGAGTGGCGGGTACTTTCTTGAGCCCATATCAAGTGCATAAGCTGCGTGAAGGCTCATTGGCTGGAAACGAACGCCCGATGTATTTGCGACTTCCGACACCAGGTCCGATAAGCCGAAGTTGAAGTGCCGGTCCTGGTCTTGCGAGCAGTGTTCTGTCCTGAATTCATTCTAGGACCGGGCGGCGGCGGATAACAGGCGGCCGCACGGTAAGGAACGTTGCCCCGGACGCAAAAGTGAGAAAGGCTCCTTGCGTGGCTAATACCTGTCGGCCACTGTCAAACGATCTAAAGGTGCCCAATATCATCCAAACGGCTCGGGGCTCAATTCCTGGAAGGCGGAGAAATTGTCGGGTGAATCAGGCCGAGCGAATGCCTTCGCCCGACCTGATCTCCCCCGGGGGCGGACGCGATGCGCATCACCAAGGCTATCCTAATATCAATCCTATCGATTTCCGGGCGCGCTTGACGGAACTGAGCACAGCCGCGTCTCCCGGTACAAGACAGGCTGTCAAGCCGGTTGAAACGGCATCACTGCTCGGCGCACGGCCGGCGTCGGAGCGCCGAGAAGCTGCCGCTCCTTTGCTTGAAAGGCGTCTTTGCTGCCTGCGCCGAAAGTCCGCCGGCGCCGCTATACGGAAAACAAAATGGCGTCTTTAAGCCGATTTCGAACGGGCTCCGAGTTACTGTCGAGGGTTGTCGTGACCGTAAAGCGCCTCGGCGCCAAGGATGTATCCAGACAGGCCGGTCATCGCAGCGAGATGGAAAACCTCGAGAATCTCGGCCCGGGTTGCTCCCTGCTTCAGGGCTCCTCGGATGTGAATGACCAGCCCCGGTTCGTACATGTGAGTCACCGTGCAGTCGATGCCGATGCAGACAAGTTCACGTTCTTTGTCCGTTAGTGAACCGTTCGTCCAGGGCTCGGCAGATAACTGTGCGAGAGCGGTGAAATAGTCCGGCATCGCCCTGACAATGACATCGCGCTGGTCGTTCCAAAAGCCGCGCGCGCGGATGAATTCTTCTTTGACGGTCTCCGATTCGGCAGTAATCGGCGGAAGCTCAGCATCGGGGTGGCCAAGCGACCGCAATTCGCGCATCAACACCGGCACCGCGAAGTACAGCGCGTGGTTAGCGATGCCGACGATCGTCAGCAGAACGTCGAATATGTCCTGCTCGGAAGCGCCTGCCGCGACCGCCCGATCGGCGTGCCGTCGAACTCCATCGCTATCGAGCGCCGTTGAGGTTGCGTGCAGTGCCAGAAGGATTAGCTCCTTCACGCGCGGGGTCAGCGCTGGAGCCGTTTGCGCCGATTGCCAGAAACGCTGAGCCGCTGAGTAGTTCGACGGCGCGATAGTTCGAAGCTTCTTTACTACCGCCGGGCTGCTGAAGATGCCGTCTAAATCTGCGGCGCCGTCAATGTTGGCCGAGCCTCCTGCTGCGTCGCCTGTGCCGTCGAGATTTCGGTCGTTTGTCATATTGATTTTCCGCTGTTTCAGTAGCCGATCCGCATGAGCATGCCGCCGTCCACGGGCAGGCTGACGCCAGTTATGAAAGAAGCCTCGTCGGAGGCGAGGAAGACTGCCGCATTGGCTACGTCCCAGCCAGTTCCCTGCTGCCCGCGCAAAGGCACCTCCCGGCTGCGCCTGGCCACCAATTCCTCTCGTGAGCCGCCGAGGAGTTTCACCCGCTGGTCGACGGACATCGGCGTGTCGATGACACCTGGCAGGATCGCGTTTGCCCTGATGCCATGCTCAGCATGTTGGATGGCCAGTTGCTGCGTGAATGCAATCAGGCCGGCCTTGCTGGTTCGGTAGGTAATGTTCGGCCGCGTTGTCTCGATGGCAGACACGGACGCCACGTTGATGACCACGCCCGACTGTTGCTGACGCATGATCGGCACGACATATTTGGCAGCCATCACGGCGCCGCGCAGGTTAATGCTGGTGATGCGATCGAAGACGTCATCGGTGATCTCGTCGATGGGGCGGTCTCCACCCGCGATTGAAACACCTACGTTGTAAAACAGGATGTCGATACGCCCCCACCGCGCCACCGCGAATTCGGCAGCCGCTTTAAGACTTTCCGAGACCGTCACGTTCGATTCGAATGCTTCCGAGCTTCCGACCGTATCGCCGGCGAGTTGGATCGTCTCGCGGGCGGAATCGAGATTACGGTCGACAGCCAACACGGTTGCACCTTCCTGCATGAATCGCAGGGCTGTTGCTCTGCCCGTTCCTACACTTTGGCCCGGGAACTGCCCGGCGCCCACCACGATGGCAACCTTGCCCTGCAGTCGTCCACTCACGAATGTCTCCTGGTTGTAATCTGACCGTGCACTAGTCTCACGTGTTGTTGGAGCCGTCTCATCACCGGTTCGATGACGACATAACCATACTCGACTCCGGCAAGCGATAGAACGTCTGTGCCGAGCGCCAGAATATGTTCGCCCTGTCATCACGGCTATATTCTGCCGTTAATCTCTTGAGCGCGTTCAGGCCGATGCCATAGCCATAACTACCTTTGTCAACGGGGAAGTTGCTGCCGTACATGCATCGGTCGGGCCCGAAGGTGTCGATGCACGTGTCGATCCAAGGGCGCCAGGCGTCGGCAAGCTCGTCAGAACTGGGCGCGCGTTCGCGGTCCGAAAACGCAAAACCACCAAGCCGCATCCCTAGACCGCTAAGTTTCACCATGACATTGGGACAGTCCGCTAGCTCCTGCAGACCCAGTTTCCAGTGCGTGAAAACCTCGGCTTGTCGATTCGCGTACGCTGCAATGCCGAGGACTCCGCCACAGTGGTTTAACACAATCTGGGTCTGCGGGAATGCGCGCGCAAGTCCGGCGACCCTCGAAAGCTGGTGGAAGAAAACCCAGGCTTCGAAGCTCAGCCCCAATGGGGCAAGATGCGCGAACCCGCGGCGGAAGAGGGGTTCGTCCATCATGGATTGCGTAGTGGGATAGAGGGGGTTCGTAAGCGAGGCGTCTGCATCCCAGGTCAGGGACTGTCGCACGCCTCTAAACCGACCGCCCGTGTCGATTGGGCCGCCAGCCAGCGAGATGTGGCGTTCCAGCACCGGTCGAATGGCATCCCCCAGCGTCAAATCCGCAAATCCAACAATCCCGGCGCAAACACGAGCGTCGCCGTAGATTCCACTCGCACTCATGGCGGCGACGCCGTTGGCGAATTCTGTTTCACCAAGAGGTTGCAAGTGCGCTGGGACATCAGCTCTAAGCATCGATCGGGCTTGCACAATTACCGTGGCGCGAACATTGTGGCCATCGCGGATATCGCACAGAAGATCGTCGAAAAGATACCGCGAGCCCGGCCGGTCGTACAGGTGGTGGTGCGAGTCGATAACCGGAAGAGCCGGATCCAACGCCATTTCGCTGTGCGTGGCCAACCATTCAGCGCGGACGGGCAGGTGCGTTGACGAGTTGGTCACAGCGCTTTTCTCGGAACAATATTGCTGTTCAGCGGGCATCGGAGTCAACGTTCCCCGGTCGCGCTGCCGTCACTCCGCCATCGACGACGAGTTGTGTCGCCGTTATGTATCCTGCTTCGTCACTTGCCAGGAAGACTACAGCATTCGCGACGTCCCAAGCGTCGCCCATGCGGCCCATTGGAATGAGCGCATTGCGCTTGGCTGCCAGGTCTTCGGCATTCGCTGTACCAAGCTGCTGCGTGAGTCGATGCGCTACAAGTGGCGTGTGCATCATTCCAACCACGACGCTGTTTACGCGAATGCCTTTCCTGACATAGGCGATAGCCGTCGCGCGGCTCAGTGTCTCGAGGCCAGCCTTCGAAGCGGCGTATGCCACGTGCACTCGTCCATCGACCTGAAAGCTCATGCTCGCAATGCTGGATACATTGACAATCGCACCTCCCCTGCCTTCCGCGGCGAACTGGCGTTCCATCACCGGCAGGACATGCTTGCATCCGAGGAATGCTGTCTTCAAATTTCGGTCAAGCTGACCGTCCCATTCATCGACCGACATCGAAACCGGCGTACCGGGTGCGCTTCCGCCAACGTTGTTGACAAGGATGTCTATGCGGCCGTATCGGCTAAGGCACTCGGCCACGGCCCTTTCAACCTCCTCGCTGGAGGTCATGTTGGCCAGCCAGCCGGTCCAGTCCGCGCCTGCTTCCTGTTCCATGGCGGCTGTTGTACCTGATAGCGCCTCAGCACTATAGTCAACGCCGAACACCTTGGCGCCCTGACGCGCCATCAGGACGGCGGTCGCGCGGCCGTTTCCCCAACCTTCGGCGACCGAGCCAGCGCCCGCGACAAAAGCTACCTTTCCGTGCAGATTCAGCATGAGTTTGATGCCCTCCTTGGATAGAAGGTTAGAGGCGCATGAATTCTGCAGCAACTGGCGGACGCGGTAAGCACCTTGCGGTCTGTCGCAAGAATCGGATCGGAACGGCGCACGCGAAACCAACCGGATCGAACTCATCGTTAGCTTTGCTCAGTGCGCAAAGCTCCTTTCTCCGGTACAGACTGTCCCGGTTCAAGATTCGAGACTAGAGTCTGGCGCGGAGGCCAACGAGGCCGATAAAGAAATAAATTCTCAAGGAGACATATGGCTCTGCGCAACACTTCGCCCGGCCGCCGCGCGGTCGCTACCTTCTCGTTATGTGCGGCCGCACTCGCTGGCACGGCAAGCGCCGCAGACAGCTCAGTTTTGATCGGTGTCGTTTTTCCAACCCAGAATCAAGCTCGCTGGGCGATCGAAGAAAAAATCTTCGTCGCGCGGGCGCAGGCGAACGGCGACAAAGTAATCTTCCAATATTCGAACGAGAGTGCCGCGACCCAGAAGAATCAAGTCGAGAGCATGATTCAGCGCGGCGTCAAAGTCCTGGTGCTGGTAGCCATCGACCCGGTAGCAGCAGCCGGCTTGGTCAAGGAAGCCCAGGCCAAGGGCATCAAGGTCATCGGCTATGACCGCTTCGTCGTCGGCGCCACGCCCTCGTACAACATCGGACGCGACTACTATGAAACCGGCAAGCTTCAAGCCGCGACGGCGCTGCAAATTTCCCCCTCCGGCCAATATGCGCTTATTCGCGGCGATAAGGCGACCTTGGCGCAGGTTGAGATGTCGAAGGCCTACAACGACGTCCTAATCAACAAGGCGGGTATCAAGGTCGTGTACGACGCCCTGACTCCTAACTGGGAGACCGCATCAGCTCAGCGCGAGGTGGAGGCGGCGCTGCAAAAGAACCCGAACATTAAGGCAGTCGTCACCATGTGGGACGACGGTGGGCAGGCTGCGGTCCAGGCCTTGAAATCGGCCGGCAAGAAGCCCGGCGACGTCTACGTCTCCGGGACCAACGCTTCGACGCCGAGCTTGCGCTACATCGCGCAGGGTTGGCAGACTCAATCAGTGTGGGCTCCAATCGACAAATTGGCGCTGACAGCTGCCGATGTTGCGCACGCGCTCGGGACGGGGGCGGCTCCGCCTGCTCCGAGTGCGACCGTCAACGGCGTGCCGACCTACTATGCGCCGCAGGTCAACATCACCAAGGCCAACCTCTGCGAGTTTGTGAGAAAGATCGCCCCCACCGGTTGGGTGACAGCCAAGGAGGTCTTCGGCGCTGACAGCAAAAGCTGCAGCTGACTTCTACCTGGGTTGCGCCGACAGGACAAGGCCGCAGGAAACCGCGGCCTCGGCGCTGGCAGTGCCAGCAGGAATGAGGCGGCGTCAACTGGCAGACGGCGCTGGCGCCTCTCTTCCAGACGTGCGTGTTTCTTGTGAACGTGAAGAGCGGCGAGGGGTGCGCGCTCTACACAGCTGAGCGACTTCCAACTGCGCGGTCTGCATCAATCTCGTCTCTATTCAGCCATCTTTACCGATTGCGCCTAGTCTGCCGAGTGCACCGAGTGCAACGTAGACTCTTCCAAGGCCATGTGGTCATGCATAAGGAGGGCAAAGTCGTCAATTGCGGCGATCAGGTCCTGACCATCTTTCGCAGATGCGCCCTCCGCAGATGTTTCAAGCTGCGCTTGAATGTCCAACCATTGCAATTCGATCCAGGCGTGGTCTTCTCGCAGGCGTTCGATGACCTTGTGCACCGTCGCATCGGTGCCGGCCAGCAGTGGTGGAAAGACGAACTTTTCCTCGTCGTAGTGGTGCTCGCGTGAGGCTCCAGTGAAAAAGTCGATCACTTCGCGAACCTGGCCGCGGACAGTCTCGTTAGAAGGCGCGGTTGGTAGCAACTGTGCAAGCAGCTTGAGCCGCTCCAGATGTAGAACGATCGCCCGATGGGTCTCATCGAGAGATTCATAAACATTCATCGACATTGTTTGACGATTCGATGGCCTGGATTTCACGGCATTCTCCATACACTTGGCACGTTACCAGTTTGCCGCATCCGCTGTTGCGTGGGTCGCCAAGGTCCTTGGCACGCCCCGCGAGAAGGCTCGGTGAAGCATATCGATTAACAGCGAGTCTGGTGGCCGGGAAAAGGGCTCCTTTTGTGGTGCCATCCGGTTCTACCAACGTCAAGCGGGCTCGTCTCCGTGGCTGAAGGCCTCGACCAAAAAATCGACGAACGCTCGGATCTTGCGAGAAAGCCCACGGCTAGAAGGAAACACTGCATACAGATCGGCGTCGCCGGGCCGAGGGTTGACGATATAGTCGCCTAAAAGCTTGATCAAACGCCCATCTGCCAACGCGCCGCGCACCATCCATTCGTGCGCGATTATGATGCCAACGCCAGCCTCGGCCGAAGCCAGCAACACGAGGCCGTTGTCGGACCGGATGTTGCCGTGCACTTCAACATTCTCAATCTGCCCCGCGCGGGTGAAGCTCCATTGGTTGCTGTATGACGGAGCGGCGAACACCAGGCACTTGTGACGGCTCAAATCCTGGGGAGTTTGCGGTGGGCCGTAACGCTCGAGGTACGCCGGCGCCGCGCAGACGATTCGCCGCGTCGGACTGAGTCGACGGGCCACGATCTCGGCGTCGGGAATTGCTCCAAGCCACATTGCCACATCGATGTTGTTGGCAACCAGATCGCATCGCTCGTCGTTAACGGTGATGTCTAGTTCCAGTTCAGGATGGCGCGCCAGAAAGGCCGGCAAGGCTGGGACAACGACCGTCGTTCCGGCTGTTACGCGCAGCCGCACTCGTAGAACGCCTTTGACTTCCTCATGTATCGACGTGACCTCGGACTTCGCCTTGTTCAAGTCGTTCACGATCGCCGTTACCCGTTCGTAAAACTGACGCCCGGCATCGGTGAGCGCCAGGCTGCGAGTAGTGCGGTTGAGCAGGCGGGCTCCCAGTTCGTCCTCAAGGGACTTGACCTGACGTGCCACGGAACTGACCGAATATTGATTGCGTGCCGCGGCTGAGAAGCTTCCCGCCTCCACGACCTTGATGAAGGTTTTAATACGTGCGAAGTCGTCCAACAGATGTCCCCTCGGCAGTCGATATAAATAAGCGTTGATCTTTGCGCGCAAGGCAAGGGTCATTGGCGCGCACGCGGCTAGGCGCATGCCGCATGTTTCCCTACATTAAAGGGCATCGGGCGAACCGGCAATACGGTGTCTCGCCTACTTATTACGACTGGAGCATCGCGATGGCTGAAAGTTCTTACGGAGTCAAGGAATCGTCCGTTCAATCCATGCCGGATATCGAGCGTGTGCAGCACTGGCTGTCTAGTTTCGACGAGGCGCTGCGCGGACTTGACGCGTCGGCTTTGGAGGCGCTGTTTATCGAGGATGCCCATTGGCGCGACCTGCTCGCGTTCACTTGGACCATCACGCCATCAGACGGCCGTAAAGCCGTCGTTGACCGCCTACTGAGCGAGCAACCACGCGTTCAAGCTCATGGTTTCAGAATTGCCGAGGGTCGGACCGGCCCACGGCGTCTGACGCGGGCCGGCGTAGAAGTGGTAGAGGCCATCATGCACTTCGAAACGGCCGTGGGCCGGGGACAAGGCGTCCTGCGCATGCCGACCGCTAATCCGGGCCGGGCCTGGGTGATCAGCACGTCATTGCGCGAGCTCAAGGGCTTCGAAGAGCCGATTGGGCCGAATCGACCGGATGGGTCGCAACAACGTACTTTCGGCGGTGAACCTTGGGGCGAACGCAGAGCCAAGGATCAGCTCTATGTCGACCGGGAGCCAGCGGTGCTCATCGTCGGCGGCGGTCACAACGGCATCGAACTGGCCGCGCGGCTGCGTCTGCTAAACGTGGATGCACTCGTCGTGGAGCGGCTTCCGAAGGTTGGCGATGTCTGGCGGCGGCGGTATAGCGCGCTGGCGCTACACAATGGTATCGAACTGAATCACCTGCCTTACTTGCAGTACCCGTCCAGCTGGCCCCGGTATCTCCCCAAAGACATGCTGGGCGATTGGATAGAGTCGTATGCGAGAACGATGGAGTGTAACGTCTGGACAAACACGACGTTTGTCGAGGGACGATTCGACGAGAAGCGCGGCGTCTGGAACGCCCGCGTGCGACTGGGCGATGGGCCGGAGCGCATACTCCATCCGCGCCATCTGGTATTTGCGAACGGCGTGGTTGGAGAGCCCAATGTGCCAGACGTACCGGGGCTGAGGGACTTCAAGGGCGAACTCATTCACTCGCATCACTTTGACAGCGGCGCGAAATGGGATGGCAAGAAGGTCATGGTGCTCGGCGTGGGCAACACTGCCCATGACATCGCGCAAGACCTTCATGCCCATGGCGCAAAGGTCAAGATGATTCAGCGCGGGTCACTGACGGTGTTTAGCGTGAAGTCGGCCAGTATCAACCATTCGATCTATTACAACGAAGGGCTGCCACTCGATGATTGTGATCTGATCGTCAGCTGCAACACATTCGAGGTTCTTCTGCGCGGCTACAAAATTGCCACGCAGCGCATGCTCGAAAACGACAAGGAACTGCTCGATGGGCTTCAGGCCAAAGGCTTTAAGCTAGACATTGGTGCAGAGGGTGGTGGTCACCAAATGAAGGTTCGTGCGAGTCACGGCGGCTACTACCTCAATGTCGGATGCTCGGACCTCATCGTCAACGGCGAGATCGGCCTGTTGCAATACAGCGATATCGAGCGGTTCGTTCCCGACGGCGCTTTAATGAAGGACGGTCGGATAGAGCCGGCCGACCTGGTCGTCACGGCCACGGGCTATCAGTTGCCCCATGCGGTCGTGCAGCAACTGCTGGGCAATGAAATCGCGCAGAAGCTCGGCCCGGTCTGGGGCATGGACGAAGGCGGAGAAATGTGCAACATGTACAAACCCACGCCGCAAAAAGGGCTGTGGTTCACCGGCGGCGGATTCGCCCAGGCGCGCATCTGGACCCACTACATTGCGTTGCAGATTAAGGCACGCGAGGCTGGTATCGTCACCGACGAAAAGCTTCCAGAACCGCCGAAGCTGCATCCGATGACTGGCAGAGCGATTCCCTATGGCCAACAATCTCCGGCGGCGACCACTGCGCTGGCCTCGAGTGGCGCAGCGGCTGGCACCGATGGACTCTAAAGATCAAACCCGCACGGCTTCCCCCGGGCGAAAGCTGCGGGCGCTGCTACGGTCCGGCCGAACGCTCATTGCCCCGGGCGCCTTCAGCCCGATGCCAGCCAAGCTGGTGGAGCAGGCGGGCTTCGAGGCCGTCTACATGCCGGGGGGCGGTACGGCAATGGACCGCCTCGGCGTCGCAGATCTCGGCCTCATCTCGATGACGGAAATGGTGGCTAACGCCGCCGCGATCACCCAGTCCGTCAGCATCCCGGTGATTGCGGACGCCGACACGGGTTTCGGCAATGCACTCAACGTCCAGCGAACGGTGCGGGAATACGAGCGGGCTGGCGTCGCGGCGATCCATCTGGAAGATCAGCAGTTCCCCAAGCGATGTGGACACCTTCTCGGCAAGAGTCTGATCCCGCTGGAGGAAGCGGCGCTGAAAATTCGCGCGGCTGTCGAGGCACGCTCCGATCCGGACTTCATGATCATTGCGCGCTGCGATTCACTGGCGGTTGCGGGCATGGACGAGACCGTTCTACGTTGCAAGGCATATCTGGACGCCGGCGCGGACATGCTGTTTGTCGAATCGCCAAGCACACTGGAACAAATCGCGCAAATTCCTCAATCGATCCCCGGTGACCATCTGTTCAACGTGGCCGCCAGCGGCAAGACGCCGTTTCTAACGCCGGACGAATTATGTCGCCTCGGCTACCGGTTAATGATTCTGCCAAATTTCACCACCCTGGTCGCCATCAAGGCCATGGCTGAGGCGCTGGCCGAGATTCGGCGGGTAGGCACCGTTACGACCATCCTTGATCGATGCGCCAGTTTTTCTGACTTCACCGCGCTCGGCGGGCTGCCCCGTTTGCGGGAACTCGAGCAACGCTTCGCACCTTCGACGCAGATGCCCGCGGATCGCATCGACTGAGAGCGCTTTCATGCACATTCCCGGATGGACGTCCGAGCTTAAGCCTCAACCAGACGAACTGCTCAGGGCAAATTGGAGCGTCGCGGCGGGGATCCACGTACGGGTCAATTCGTGGAACTTGCTACGCCAGCCATCACGAAATCCAATATCGCGAAATGCGTACCACAATGATAAGAGGCGTGGGGGCGAAAGAGATCACAAGGCTCCTTTGTAATTCACGGAGTGGTGCTTCTTGCCAGCTTGCCTCGACCGGCCGTTGCGGATAAAAGGTGGCGCTTTTGTAAGCCGCTAGTAGCAGCTATGCGGTGAGTGAGATCGGGGAGATAAGATGGAAAAGCGCATCTCGAAGGCGACGTTTAAGGCTAAAGCTTGTGAACTGTTCCGCCAAGTCGAGGCTCTGGGTGAAAAGGTGGTTGTGACGAGTCGTGGCAAGCCAACCGTAGAAATTCGCCGTTATACGTCGGGTCGCGATGATCCGATAGACGTTCTTCGTGCTGGAATCGTGTACTTCGATCCGGAAGCCACACCCGACCTAACTCAGAGTTGAGAGAGCGCTCCATGATTGTGCTCGATACTTGCGCCTTGCTGCTGTGGCTGTGCGACCAGGGCAAGCTGAGCGTAGCAGCTCGTGAGGCAGTCGAGCGTGGAATGGAAGCGAGCGAAATTGCGATTTCGAGCATCAGTGTGCTTGATGTCGGCAAGTTCATTGAAGACGGGCGACTCGCATTGTCGGTGAGCACCCGAAGCTGGCTGTTGACATTGGCTACGATAGAGGGAATGCGCGTGATTCCCGTCGATTTCTCGATCGCCGTACGGGCGGCGAACATTTCGGTGCCGCTCACGTCCCATCAAAAAGTCATCGTTGCCACGACCATTGCGCTCGGTGGTGCCCTCATTACTCCAGACGCTTATCTCCGAACGCACACCTATGTGGACTCAATTTGGTGAGCGGACGGGGCCCGGGCCGATTGGCGAGTTGGATGTTGGCCCCTCGTCATCGGCCTCGATTTGCCCATAGGAGGGTTGGCTACAGCACGGCTTTCTATGGCCTAGGGCAATGGTCGAGGCGATACGTCTTGATCGCGTTACCGCGAGAGATTTTCAGTCAATCTCATAGTGGTCCACTTTCTCGTAGCCCTTGCTATTGCGCCCGAGAACTGGAGGACTGGCGCCGCAAACCGCCGCTGACGTCCCGCAAGGGTACGCAACGACTGCGCCCGCCGGGGGCTGTGCGAAAGCGCTCGGACCGGTAAGCGTCAGCGTTAGGCGGTATGTCGATCGGGACTTACTTCGTCGTGGTCGACATACCGTCAAACATTAGTTCTCTCCAGCGAAATCGGACGAATGCCGCGCACTATCGATAGTGAATAAGGTTAGGCAGGCTGCCCAACATCGATCTTTGCGCTGAATAGCGCGCTTTTTGGTTTTGCCAGTGCCACTTCCTCGTTGGCGCCCAGGAACGCAGTCATGTAGAGGGTGCGACCGTCCTCCCCTCCAACAACGCAAGATATGGCGCGCCCGTCGAAGGCAAAGCGATCGGTGATCTCTCCACCGTCAAGCACACGAAGGATCTCGCCCGAGTTATAGCAGCCGACCCAAATTGCACCCGAGGCATCGGCGCACATGCCATCGGGGCCACGCTCCCCCAAATGTGCGAAAACGCGTCGGTTGATGAGCTTGCCGTCGGTCGTCAGATCAAAGGCCGTCACGCGGCCCACCCAGGTTTCGTTGACGACCAGAGTGCGGCCGCCATTGATAATGACAGCCCCATTGGGGAAGTCCATGCCCGTAGCGATTTCGGTGATGCTGCCATCTGGATCGACGCGGTGCATCCTGGCCGGCTGTGGCGCCTCACCTTTGTTGTAATGGTAGCCGTAGTTACCGAGGTAGATTCGGCCGTTCGCGTCGATCGCGAAATCATTGATCCAGTAGGGAATGACGGCTGAGAGATCCGCGTAGACGGAGAGCTCGCCGTCTTTCCACTGCATCAGTTTTCGGTCCCCGTGCGAGGAAATGATCAGCCGGCCATCCGGCATGAAACCCAGACCCGCGGGCATCAAAGGGATCTTGCACACCAGTTCGCGCTTGCCCTCCGGCGTCACCGTATAGACTGCCCGGCCGAAAACGTCTGACATCCAGATCTTGCCGTCTCGCCACTTCGGCGCTTCCAGGAAGCAGAAGCCGTCGGCTACCAGTTGCGCTTGTCCAATTCTCACGGTTTGTCTCCTTGGTCTTCTAGATGCGTGGAGTGCAAATTACCGCACATGATCCAGAGCGAAAAACTCCGCATACTCAAGCCAGTCGCTCGCAAGCTTTCGGTAGGCTTCAATGTGAGGCGCGGCGACATGGGCCTGGAATGCGGTATCGTTCGCCCACCGCTCAATGACGACGAAGCGCCTCCGGTCGTTCCTATCCTGATGCAGATCGTACTGCAGGGCGCCGGCCTCATTGCGAACCGGATTGACGAGCCCCCCGAGCGCTGCCTTCAGACGCTCTTCGTATCCGGGCTTGGCGATTGATATGGCGACGACTGACACTTCTGACATGGAACACCTCTGGATGGACAGAATATTTTGAGAATGCCGAAACCCGCGCGACGCTCGTTGTGCGTGAACTAGGGGCGAGGGCAGTAAGCGTAGCCCTCGGGTACACCGATCGCCTTGTATTCAAAATATGGCTCGAACCCTTCCGGGCCAGCCTCGCGTCCTAGCCCGGAGGCCTTGACTCCGCCTATTGGCGAGAGGAAGCCAACGCCGCAGCCATTGATCTCGACGATTCCAGTCTTGATACGCTGTGCGATAGAAACAGCGCGCTCGACGTCAGCCGAGAACACGGCGCCGTTGAGCCCATATTGAGAGTTGTTGGCGATGGTGACGGCATGATTCTCATCGTCATAGCAGAGGATCGACAAAACCGGTCCGAAGATCTCTTCCTGCGCGATAGTCGCGCCAGGATCGACATCGGTGAACAACGTGGGCTGTACGAACCAACCATGTGAGAGGCCCGGCGGAAGGCCAGGCCCACCCTTGGCGAGGCGCGCGCCCTCCTTGATGCCTTGGGTGATATAACCGGACACACGGTTCATCTGTCGGCTCGACACCATCGGACCAATCTGGGTCGCGGGATCATTCGGATCTCCGACGGGCATCGTATCCAGCAGCGCCCCCAGCGCCTCGACGACGTCGTCCCTGCGCCGACGAGACACCAGGATGCGGGTCTTCAGGCTGCAGATCTGGCCGGAGTTGCGGAAGGCACCGACGCGAAGCTTTTCAACGGCATCCTCAATGTCGGCGTCGTCGAGAATCAGTGCGGCCGATTTGCCGCCTAGTTCGAGCGTGATCGGGCGCAGCAGCGCGCCGCACCTTTCGGCCAGATGCCGGCCAGCAGCCGTTGATCCCGTGAACGAAACCTTGTCGATACCAGGGTGGAGCGCGAGATACTCGCTCGGGCCCCGGTCGGCAGGCAGCACGCTGACCACACCCTCCGCAAAGCCTGCTTCGTCGAGCATCTCGGCCAGGAGCTGGCCGGACAAGGCCGTTTCCGGCGCTGTTTTGACAATGACGCAGCAACCCGCGAGCAAAGCAGGGCCCAGCTTCATCGTGATGCTCATCATGGGTGCATTCCACGGCACGATGGCGGCTACCACGCCTTTGGGCTGACGGAAGACCTGACCTTGGCCCGTTGCCGCTTTGCGCAGCATGCTAAGGGGTAAGTCGCGAGCGATCTCGATGAAGGCGTCGAGCATCAACAGCGGGATCTGTGCCTGTTGGGTCAGCGATGCCGTGATCGGGCTGCCCATCTCACGCGTGATGACCTCCGCGACTTCACTGCGTCGTCGGGCCATGATGTCACGTAAGCGCGCCACCGTCGCGATCCGTTGATCCATGGACAAATTTGGCCAGGGCCCGAAATCGAATGCGCACCGCGCCGCAGTGACCGCCTTGCCCATGTCAGCCGGTGAAGCCGCCGCGACACTCGCAATGACACTCTCCGTCCACGGCGAGACGATATCGATTCGATCATCGCTAGCGGGTGGCAGCCACCGGCCGCCGATGTAAAGACTGTTATCGCGTGCTTGCCAGTTCATAAAGTCGTTCCCTTCCATCAGATCAGGTGGGTTTTTTAAGGTAGGTGCAGCGGTCAGAAAAGGAACACGCCCTTACCGCTCGACTGTGCGTCGAGTACCCGATAGGCTTGCTCCGCTTGATCCAGACGCCAGCGGTCGGTGAAGAGGCGATCCAGGTCGAGGTTGCGGGAAACGATGAATTCGGCGCATTGATACTGTTGCACGGTCGACATCGTGTACGAGGTCATGACCGTAACCTGGCGGTCCAGTAGTGCGCGAGTTTCAATAGAGACCTTGCTGCCGATGCCGACCATGCAGACTTTCCCCCAGACGGCGGTGCTGTCGATGCCCGCCTGAGCGGCCTGCGACGAACCGGAGGTCTCGACGACCATCTCGATCCCGTGGCCCGAGGTCAGGTCTCGCAGCGCCTCACAGACGTCAACGTCGTTGGCATTGATCGTCTGCGCAGCGCCGAATGACTTTGCGAGAGCGAGGCGATCATCGTCCAGATCGATGGCAATCACCCGGGCACCTCGGGCGGTTGCCAGCATGGTCGCCGAAAGACCTACGGGCCCTTGGCCAAAAACGGCGATGGTTTCATTGCCACCGGGTTTCAGACGCTCCAGCGCCCCCCATGCCGTTCCAGTCCCACAGGCAATGGCAGCGCCCGCCTCGAAACTCAGTGACTCGTGCAGGCAGACCCGTGTCGAGGCCGGCACCTTCATGTACGGCGCGTGCGCGCCATGCGCATTGGCACTGTACGTCGTGCGGGTCGCGGGACGGCACAGTTGCGGCCAACCCGTCCGGCAATGCGCGCAGGTTGTGCAGCCGTGGTAGTGGTGCACCATCACGCGATCACCGGGCTTGGCGACATGCTTCGGCACACCTGGCCCAACTTCGACGACGACGCCACAGGGCTCGTGACCGCCAATGAAGCGTCTTTCGAGCGGGATTTCGGAATCGTGGGGCGCCCGGTACGGATGCAGGTCGCTGCCGCACATGCCGGATGCTTTAATCTCGACCACCACCTCACCGTGGGCCGGCGTGGGGTCATCAACCGACGCGAGGACGACCTGGCGGTCACCAAGAAAAAACAAACCTTTCACGCCCATCTCTCCCGCTGAAGTTGCGCAAACCAGGCGCCAGATTCATGGCGCTGGATGAGTTCTAGTTCTTGGACCTATCAAATAAGGGCGTCGATTACTGAGTCGTGTAACCGCCGTCGACAGCGAGTGCCTGGCCGATGACGTAAGTCGAGCCCGAGCTGCAAAGCCAAAGCACAGCATCGGCAATTTCTTCGGCGCGGCCCATGCGCTTGATGGGGACGCTCTTCTCGACAAGTTCAAGGTCAAGATCGTTGGATTCCGACATGCGCATGACCTGCGGGGTCACCATGGTGCCGGGGCACACCGCGTTCACCCGGATGCCGCGAGCAGCGTATTCCATGCCGACGCTCCGCGTCAGACCCACCACGCCATGCTTGGCGGCGTGGTAGCCGGGACGGCCATAACCGCCAACCAGGCCGGCCAGAGACGAGCAGTTCACGATAGTGCCGGAGCCTTGGCTTTCCATCTGGAGCAGTTCGTACTTCATTGCGTTCCACACGCCTTTGAGGTTGACCGCCATCAGACGGTCATAGTCGGACTGGAGGATCTCGGTGAAATCCGTCGCACGCGGCACGATGCCCGCATTGTTGTAGGCTGCGTCCAGCCTGCCGAAAGTCTTGACCGTTTTCTCGACCATTTCCTTCACCTGGCGATCGTCACTGACGTCGCAGCAAATGCCGAGCACTTCGCGCCCCTCGTCCCTTAGACCCTTGACCGCCGCCTGCAGGGCCCCCTCGTCGATATCAACCAGCGCGACTTTTGCTCCGCTCGCCGCAAAAGCCTTGGCGGTGGCGAGGCCGAGGCCAGCCGCCGCGCCAGACACCAATGCAACTTGGCCCGAAAAATCATAGGTAACGTTACTCATGAAAACTCCTGTCACATTGTGAGTGCACGGCATGGAGTGCCGCAACAGATAAGGGTTTGCGATAGATTTCTTGATCGCAGCCGCTGGACGCACTACGCGTCTAAGGTCCCTGGGTTTACCGTGTCGAGCGGCGTCGCGTCAAATAGCCGTCTAGCCCGACAGCGAAAACGAGAATGAGTGCCTTCACGACGTTCTGTGCATAGCTGGAAACGCCCAATAACGACATTCCGTTATCGATCGTTGCAAGCAGGAAGGCACCGAGCAAGGCACCGCGCACCGAGCCGATTCCGCCTCGGAGCGACACGCCGCCGATGGTCGCCGCCGCGATCGCCGTGAGTTCAAGATTGATGCCTGAATCAGCCGTCGATGTTCCTACCCGTGCGATGAGCATCGTTCCCGCGATGCCGCAGATCGCCCCCATTACGACGAAGCCAATCAGGACGGTTCGTCGGACGTTGATGCCGGCGTACACGGCAGCCTCACTGTTTGACCCAACAAGGAAGGTCTGGCGTCCGAACTTCGCGCGCGTCAGGATGATGTCGAGTAATACCGCGATCGCGCCAATCCACAAGATCGCATTCGGCACGCCGCCGCCGCCGATGTAAAACCACAAAAGACCTCCGGCGGCAGCCACGCCAAGGCCCAGAGGAGCCGCGGCCGATCCAAATGAAACGGCGCCGTGCTCTTTTGTCGAGCGGTATCTCGCGTAGGTGCTCCAGACAGCTAGTAAAACGACTGCCGCGATCAAGCCGAAAGTCATGAGGGGCGACATGCGACCCTCCGTCAGGTTCGCGAAGTCCGCATCGACGGGGCCAATGGCCGCCGCGTTGGTCCATGCCAGCCCCAGGCCTCGCCAAAGCAGCAATCCCGCGAGTGTGACGATGAACGCCGGCACGGACAGTCGTGTCACGACGATGCCCTGCACCAGGCCGATCGCCACACCTGTGCCGATCGCGGCCAGCACGCTTGCCGCCACACCGTACCCGGACATCTGACATTCGGCGGCGACCAGGCCGGCCAAGAATGCAGTGCTGCCAATCGACAGATCGATTTCACCCATGATGATGAGAACCGTGACGCCCGCGGCGACCACTGCCACAGCCGCAGTCTGACGCAGCAGAAGCGACGCGTTGGCCGACGAAATGAAAACACCGTCGGACATGACCTGAAAATAAAAGAACAGGATCACCGACGGCAGCAGGAGCGCCATCGCCCGCGACTTCATCAGCTCGATCAACAGCGCTTTTGATCTCGGCGCGGCTGCAGGCTGTGAGAGCACTGCCGCGTTTGAAGACAGTTCTTGCGATTTCATGCGTGCAAAGCTCCTGTTGCCGCGGATAGAAGCTCGTGGGACGTGACGCCGCGTGCGAACTCACCTTGGATTCGCGACTTGTACATCACGAATACGCGGTCCGCCTCCGCCAAGATCTCTTCAAGGTCGCTTGAAATGATCAGAACGCCCACGTCTCGCTCTCGTGCGATCGACTGCACCTCTTTGTAAATGTCGACGCGGGCACCGATGTCGACACCCAGGGTTGGCTCGTCAAGGATGAGTACCTTCAGTCCCTTGAAGAGGCAGCGCGCGAGGAGGACCTTTTGCTGGTTGCCGCCACTCAGTGCGTTGAGCGAAACACCCGGGTCGGCAGGGCGCACGCCGAGCTTTGCGATCATGTCGGCCACGTGCCGGCGTTCCCGCGGAATGTCGATGAGTAACTTAAACATCGAAAAGTCCTCCAGCATGGACGCCGTCATGTTGTTGCTGATGGACTGGCCGCGCATGACGCCCTGAGACTTGCGGTCTTCCGCTAGCAGCGACATGCCACGCCGGCGTGCTTCGTGCGTATTGCGAGGCACTCCTCGGTGCCCCGCAATGACGCACTCGCCAGTCACTGGTCCGGGCCACGCGCCAAACAACGCTCTCGCCAACTCGGTGCGCCCCGCGCCGACGAGTCCGTAGAGCCCAACGACTTCGCCCGGATAGACCTCGAGGCTGACGTTGGTCGATCGAGCCCGGCGTTGCGGAGCGTCGACGTACACCGATAAGTTCTTCACCTGCAGAACGGGCGCTCCACGGCGCGAGCGCGGACTCGACGGCTCACGTTGGGCGTTGGCCTCAAAGGTTTCACCGAGCATCGCTTGCACCAACTCGGCCTTAGCGGGAACCGAATTGAACCGACCCGTGACGGCGCCGTTTCTGAGCACAAGGATTCGGTCGGCGATCTGCCCCAGTTCATCCAGCCGATGCGTGATGTGAACAATGCCGACGCCTGCGTCGCGGATCAATCTGAGTTGCTCGAACAGCAGATCGGTTTCGACATCCGTCATCGCCGCCGTCGGCTCATCCAGGATGAGCACGCGCGCAGATCGATGCAGCGCTGCCGCCAGGACGATGAGGCGTCGCTCGGACGGTGTGAGGATGGCGCTGCGCGCGCGAGGATCGACATTGAGGCCGAACACTTCAAGGGCTTCCCGTGCCATGCGGACCGCTGCTGTCTCGTCATAGAGTCCAAAGCGCCCCGGCAGCCGGGACGCAAACATATTCTCCGCAATCGACAGGTGCGGAATGACATGCAGTTCCTGCGGCACCAGCACGATGCCGGCCTCTTCGCTAGCGCTGAGCGAAGCAAAGTGCGCGGGGGCTCCGTCGATCTCAATCGATCCCTCGTACTCTCCCTGTGGAATGATTCCCGAGAGGATTCTCATCAGTGTCGACTTGCCTGCGCCGTTCTCCCCCAGCACCGCGAGGACTTCGCCAGCTCGGATCGCGATATCGACACCACGGAGGACCGAAACACTTCCGTAAGACTTGCCGAGCCCGCGCCCCTCGAGCAGAGCGCCCGTTTTTGCGGGCTGATCGGAGCCCAGCCCGGGGACGCTCTTATTCACAGCTCTTACCCTCCGGCCCAAAGACGTCCTTGGCAGTGACCCAGCCCGCAGGCGCGATCTTCGTGATGAACTCGCAAAGATTGGCCTTGGTGACGTTGACTTGCGGCACATAGAATGTGGGCACGCCATTCACCGTCGTAGTGGGGGCGGGTGGCGCGACGCCCGTTCCAAGCGCGTGAGCGACGTCGGCAGCCTTCAGCGCAGTTTTGTCGATCGGAGCCCACACGGACTGGGTCTGCCAACCCTGCGCGATGTAGCGAAGGCTCGGCGTCGAAGCATCACTGCCGGAGACATAAACCTCGCCCGGCTTTTTCCCGGCGGATTTCAACGCCTGCACGGCAGCCTGGCCACCGTTGTCCCACATGACGACGACCGCCTTAACATTGCGATTTTTTTGCAGTGCCGCCTCGACCTCTCGCTGTGCCGTCGCAGTTTCCCAACCCGGGGTCAGCGTGTCGTACACCACATTGATGCCAGGCTTGTTGACCAGGACGTCGTTGTAGGCCTTCGACATTTCGACCTGTGCCAGGGTCGCCTTGTCACCACGAATCAACGCAAAGTCGCCAGAAGGGAACAGTTGCTTCGCCGTGCTGGCCTGAAGATTCCCAGTTTCGTAAAAGTCCCGGCCCACGTTGTACGACGGCTTGGCGCCGACGACGAAGCGGTCATAACCGATGACCTTGATTCCTTTCGCCTGCGCCTCCTTGACCAGGTCAGCAGCCGCCACTGGATCGATCGCCACCAGCACGAGGACCTTCACGCCACGCTGAATCATGCTTTCGACCTGATTTTTTTGCGTCGCAGCACTTTCGTTGGAATACTGAAAGATGACCTTGTCGCCGTTCGCCTGCGCTCGGGCGACGAAGATCTTTTCCTCTGTCGCCCAGCGAGCTTGATTCTGGGTTGGAAAAACGACGCCGATTAAAACGGAGCTGTCTGCTGCGCTTGCCGTGCCAGCGAATGCGGCCGTACAGAGCGAGATGGCAGCGACCGCGCGACGGCCGAGGGAGCTGGTATGCAGAGCCATATGTCTCCTTGAAGGATTCTTTCTTTATCGGCCTCATTGGCCTCTGGGACAGACTCTAGTCTCTAACCTTGAGAGAGGACAGCGCTTGCCGAAGAAAGGAGCTTTGCAGTAGAGACAAAGACCGACGGGATCGGTGCCACGAGAGCGAACAAACGAGTTGAAGTGGAAGGCCTAACTAATGAGTTACGATCGAGATCGCCAGTCACTAACAAACACTCCAGCGTTGGCTACCTGAATTCCCGGCCCAGACATGGCGGATGCCCGCGCGAAATCCGCGATCGGCGGTGGTTTCGAGAGCGTCGCATATGAACGTCTTGCGCGGCCGAGAACCCAGTTATGGACAGCGGCGCGGAGGCCGAGGTTAGCGGAGCTTACCAACGGACGAAGAAAAACAGACTGTACGCATAAGAGGCAACGGCGCAAAGTAGACGCATAACGACGGCTACAAGACTAGTCACTCCGGAGACAACTTGCATCAAGAGCCCGCCTCATTTTTGACCTGCCGCAATACATTGCGGCCGTGTTGTTCGAATCGTGCGCACATCACGGCGCCTTCACCGACTTGCGCTTCAACAGACCAGGTGCTCGAAACGCTGAGACTGGTTTGGTCTAGCTGCGAGGTGAAGAATGCCGCTGCGCGGACGCACAAATATGGCCCAATATTCGTCCAACTCCATTCACAGCGCCTATTGCTCTGAATTGGAAAATGCCTAGAAATGTGGTGATGTAACGCGCAGGCAATGACCGGCGTGTGGATTTGACGGAGACACTTTTAATGACTAACAACGTGAATGCTGGCGCGCGACTCGATCGCCTCCCGATAGGGGCTTTCCATACACGCGTCTTATGGCTAGTCGGCATGGGTATGTTTTTCGACTCATTCGACAACACCCTGTCGAGCTCAGTGCTGGCAGCAATGCTCCATAGTGGTTGGTCTACATTGCAGCTGAACTCGCTTTTCATGTCTGCCACCTTTGTCGGGCTCACGATCGGTGCGGGGCTTGCCGGTTGGCTGAGCGATCGGTTCGGGCGGCGGTTCGCGTATCAATTTAATCTCGCAATCTTCGGTGGAATGGCGCTTCTGTCCGCCTTCGCTCCGTCCATGCCGTGGCTTATCGCGCTCCGCTTCGTGATGGGTCTGGGCATGGGTGCCGAGTACGTGATGGGTTACGGGCTCGTTATCGAGTTTGTGCCGCCCGCCAACCGAGGTAGATATTTGGGTCTGCTGGCGTTGATCGGTGGATCGGGCGTCTTCATCACCTCTGTGGTGGCCACGATTGTGATTCCGTGGCTGGGCTGGCGTCCGATGTTTGTGATTGGCGGCATCGGTACGCTGTGGGTTTGGTGGATGCGTCGTCACCTGCCTGAGTCTCCTCGGTGGTTGGAGCGCGTTGGCCGCAATGCGGAAGCAGAGGAGATTCTTCGAGCCATCGAGAACGAGGCCGGCATTAGCGACCCGCTCCCCATCGGACGCCAGTCGCGAGAAAGGGAACCGCATTGGGTGCCGATCTCCGCGCTATTCTCGCGGACCGTCATCCGGCGCACCATGCTGGCCATTATTGTCAACGTCATCTGCCTGTTTGGTTCATATAGTCTTACGGGCTGGATGCCGACCTTCTTTGTTAAGCAGGGTATGAGTGTTACCCATTCCCTTGGCTTTAATGCCGCCATGATGGGTGGCTGGATCGCCGGGCCTTTGTTTCTCGCTTACATCTCTGATCGCATTGGCCGGCGCAGTGCGATTATGTTGTTCGGCGCTGTATGCGCATGTCTGGGGACAATCTATCCGTTCCTGAGTTCTCCTATCGCCATCGTTCTTTGTGGCTTCCTGCTGGTTTCGGCAGTTGCAATCTTCTTGACGTTGGGCCTTGGTACGACTCCAGAGCTGTTTCCGACCGAATATCGATTCCGTGGTGGTGGCGTCGCTCAAATGATCGGTCGACTGGGTCTCATCGGGTCGCCGTTCATCGTGCTGGCGCTTTTTAATCGATTCGGCATTACCGGCGTCGTTGGCGCCATCGCAGGGGCTTATCTCTTTGTCGCGTTGCTCATGTTGGTGGCCGGGATCGAGACGAATCAACAGTCTCTCGAGGCGTTAGAGCCTGAGGAGAGCTCCGATACGACCCAGGTACTGGCACATACTGCCTCGCGACGCTAGACGTATCCAGCGCGTTGGCGCGGCCCGACAACAGCTTCCGAGTATCGGCGCAACCGCTCGGGCGGTTTTCGGGCTGCGAGTCAGCTCACCGCAATGTGCTCACTGTTGAATTAAGACTGAAGAGGAAATCAAGGCATGCGTGGCGTTGTCTTTCGTGGAAACTGTACTCTCGAGCTTGCGACTTTCCCTGATCCGACGCCGGGCGTCGGTGAGGTCGTCTTAGAGATCAAAGCGTCCGGTATGTGCGGCAGCGATCTACACTTTTACCGACAACCGGAAAACGTAGCCCGGCGTTCTGTTATCGGCGGCCACGAGCCGTGTGGAGTCGTGGTTGCAGTCGGCCCCGGCGCCATCGGACCTCATGCACGCGTTGGTGCGCGGGTCATGGTTCATCACTACAGCGGTTGTATGGGATGCCCCGACTGCCGTTCGGGATGGCCGCAAATGTGCAGAACAACGCCTGTAACGGTATACGGCACGGATGCGCACGGCGCGCACGCGCCGTACATGAAAGTTCCCGCAGACACGTTAGTGCCACTGGACGAACGACTCAGTTTTGAAGCGGGCGCGGCGATCTCGTGTGGCACAGGCACTGCATGGGGTGCGTTTGAGCGCATCGGTCTAACCGGCCGAGACACTGTCGCCGTGTTCGGCCAGGGGCCCGTCGGTCTATCCGCAACGCTGCTTGCTAAGGCTCAAGGCGCTCGCGTCATCGCCCTTGACATCGACGAAAGTCGACGCAACACAGCAAAATCCTTCGGTGCGGATGCAGTGATTAATCCCCGTGACGGTAGGGTTGCCGAGGCAATCCGGGAACTGACGGGAGGGAAGGGTGTCAGCGTCGCGTTAGAGACGTCCGGCGCGGTGACGGCAAACCAGGACGCTCTCGACTCAGTAAGTCCATGGGGCACGGTATGCCTCGTCGGCATTGGCTCAGAATTCAGCTTCTCTCTGGCCAAGTATCTGCGGACTCAAGTGCGCATCCTGACCTCTTGGACGATGTCAATTCAAGGTCAGCGAGCCTGCGCGGACTTTGTCGTGGCGCGAGAAATCGATCTCGACAAACTGTTCACGAACCGCTGGCGACTCGACCAGGCAGAAGAGGCATATCAAGCTTTCAATCGTCAAAGCGGCGGTAAGGGTGTGTTTTTGATGTAAGGCGGGACTTCGACAATCTGGATGTCGTTGCTCGAAGAACAAGATACAGGGAATCAGATGACGACTACGCGAGCGGATGCGGTCAAACGGTATCCGAAGCTAGGTCAGCTTATTGCTGGCGAGATGAAATACGGTGATGGTCGATCGACCATGGACGTCATTGATCCGACAACGGGCATTACTCTTGGCCCGGTTTCAATGGCGACCGAAGCTGACGCCGATGAAGCGGTTGATGCGGCGAGTGCGGGTTTCGGTGTATGGAGAAAGACATCCGCTTTTGAGCGAAGCAGACTATTGCGCAGGGTTGCGGACCGCATGCGGGAGCGAGCTGAGGCGCTCGCGGAGCTGCTGGTGCTTGAACTCGGCAAACCATGGAACGAGGCTCTTGGCGAGGTTGAAGTGGCGGCGGGGATGTGGGAGTGGGCCGCCGAGGAAGGCAGGCGCGCGTACGGTAGGGTGATTCCGTCACGGGAAGGCAACGCGCGCCAACTTGTGCTCGTCGAGCCCGTAGGACCTGTGGCTGCTTTTGTCACCTGGAATGGACCGCTCGTTACGCCGTCGCGCAAGATGTCGGGCGCTCTCGGGGCCGGTTGTTCTATCGTTCTTCGAGCCTCTGAAGAGGTGCCCGCGTGCGCGTTCGCGCTTGGGCAGATTGTGTATGAATGCGGCCTTCCAGCGGGCGTTCTCTCAGTCTTGTCAGGAGATCCGGTGATGCTTTCGAACAAATGGCTCGAAAGCCCCGTTACACGCGCCGTGACGTTTACCGGTTCGACGCAAGTCGGAAAGTTGCTGTCGCAGCAAGCCGTGGCACATATGAAGCGACCCATCATGGAGCTGGGCGGCCATGCACCAGTCTTGGCGTTTGACGGAATTGATGTTCAGACGTTCGCTGAGCGGGCGGTCGCCGCTAAATTCGCCAACTCAGGGCAGGTGTGCTTCGCGCCGACCCGGTTCTATGTTGAACGTTCTATCTATGCAGATGTCGTCGACGCGATGACTGCCGAGGCGAAGAAGATAATCGTTGGGTGTGGATTTGACCCTTCGACCCGCATGGGGCCTCTGAAGAGCGAGAGGCGGCTCAGGGCAGTGGAAGAGCTTATTGCGGATGCGAAACGGTGCGGTTTCAGGGTCACCACGGGAGGCACGCGTCTTGACCGGCCAGGATTCTTCTATGCACCAACTATTGTTGCTGATGCGACTACCGAAGCGAAGCTTTCGAACACCGAACCGTTCGGCCCGATCGCGGCGTTGACCCCCTTCGACACGTACGACGAGGCTATCAACTTGGCTAACCGCCTGCCATATGGCCTCGGGGCTTACGTGCATGCTCGTGAGTTCGAGACGCTTCATCGAGCCACTGACGATCTCGAAGCCGGTAACGTCATTTGCAACGGATGGAGGGTCACTTATCCTGAAACGCCGTTTGGAGGCCACAAGGAGAGCGGCATGTTCTCCGAGGGCGGAGTTGAAGGGCTGCGAGCGTTCCAGAACGTGAAGTACGCGTCGCTGTCTTGATGTCACCGAGCTGTCAATGGTGGCGTTTGGGTCTACGGTAAACGTAACCCCAGTGGGGAGAGGCGGCAATCGGCGACTGCACGTGGCCCCTCACCCCGAGTGCCTGCGTGATACCGGGCCAAAGAGACTTCGCCGGGGCGCTATTTCCACACATTTCACGACCCCAGTGAATCATCACGCGTGGTTTGTCAGTGTCAGGCTGTGAGTTCCGATGACGATGACCACCTTGTCACACAGGACCCCTGCCCGGCGTATCTCGTGGATGCCGACCATGATGTATGGGCACGGCCCGGGGCTCATAGGAGCTGCTCGCTTTCAACGCAATCGTGGTAACCGGAATGCACACTTATAATCCACTGAGCGACGCCGAGTGGGAGAGTATCTCCAGTCTGTTTCAATATGACGAGGCGAGACGTTTTGGGAAAGCACCTCGGCATCCACGTGATATCTTGAATGCCGTCCTGTGGGTGACAATACAGCAGAAACCATGGAGCTGCTTGCCCCTTGGCATGCCGCCCGGTAAGACTTGCTACATCAAATGGTTTCAATGGCATCGAGACGGAACATTGAAACGGGCGGAAAGCATACTTGGACGAAGTTTCAATGACGTCGGTATTCGCTGCGCTAACGACGCCGAGCTTCGCTGATTTGCCAAGGTCACGCTTGAGCGTAGGGACTTCGCTTTTGAGCACGATGTAAGCGACTCGGTTTCGGCATAGGCGTTGTCGTAGCTGCCCTCATTGCGGATTGCACACCGGCTCCAAGTCACGGCTCCTACGTCATGACGGTCGCAGACTCCCAATCAGCATTCCGGATGGTGGTTGCGGGAGAACTGCTGGGCGCGGTCGACGTCTCCGGGCTTGCGCGTGATGCTGGCGCGGCGGTCACCACACATCAGCCGCCGAATAGAAGAAGCGGTGAATCGCTCGCACACCTATCTCCTGCGCCAGTCAGATATCTTAACGACGGTCAAGAGCCGCATCGGGGTTCCACATTCACGAGGCTACGCGACCGACTAAGGAGCGATTCCCGCCAGATTCCATCGGCAAGGTGCGATATTGCGTTCTGTTTTCGATCGAGAGAGAGGCCGCTCTGGGACCAATTCGTGTGCCAGTTTAATTGGCACAAAACGGGCACGCCGCGCGATAAATTGTAACTGTATTGATCGGGCCGCTGGGCGTGAAGTCGGCAGTGACGTTAGCGCAGCTTACCAGGCTGTAGAAGAAAACGAACTGTACTTAAACAGCCCCGACGCGCAGAATTAACAGCACGATAAAGGTGCAGCCAGAAGTGAGGCTGCGCAGAGGGGCGACGAGCGGCGGTTTGACTTGGCGTCACTGGAGACTCCCCACCTGTGAGCAACGGCCCAACTTGCGTTGGCATGCTGAGTCGCGAACACTTCGCTGTAACGGATTATCTGAGCATTTTATTCATGAACGATGACATGGACCTTTGCCAGCACTTCGGTAACTTCGTAGCCAATGCTCGCTACGAAGACCTGTCTGATGACGCCATCGAGGGCGCGAAGAAGACGATTCTCGATACATTGGGCGTGACGCTTGCAGCGAGTGGCATGGAACCAGCGGTACGGGCGTTGGTAGAGCTGCTGCAACAGGGCGGTGGAAGTGCGGAAAGTACCGTTCTTGGTTTCGGTGGGAAGCTGCCTGCAATTTCGGCTGCGTTCGCGAACGGCTCCATGGCGCATTGCTTGGACTTCGACGACCAGACTCCGTGGGGCGCGCACGCGGCTAGTTCCATCGTCCCGTCCGTCTTCGCGATCGGCGAGCGCATGGGAGGCGTTTCGGGAAAGACATTGATTACAGCGGTAGCAGTCGGTCAGGATCTCTTTGCGCGACTGCGTTGCAACGTCGGCTGGAATCAGAACTGGAACCTGTCGTCCATGGTTGGCGCATTTTCCGCTACGGCATCCGCAGCCTATATCCTCGGGCTCTCTGCCGAGCAAACAGCTCACGCACTTGGCATCGCCAGCCAGCAGTCCTGCGGGACGATGGAAGTCATCTTCGCAACAGGCAGTGACCTACGCGGGATGTACGCTGGCTTTACAGCGAAGGGTGTAGTGATTGCAGCGCTTCTCGCACAAAAAGGCATTACTGGGATCAAAACGCTGTTCGAAGGGAAGGCAGGGATTTTCAACGTGTACTTCGGCGGAAAGTACGACCGCGAAAAAATGCTTGACGGCTTGGGTGAGCGGTTCCTCGGTGGAACCACCCTATATAAGGCTTGGCCTGCGGTTGGGAATTCGCACACATACATACACGCCACCATTGAATTGATGAGGGAAAAGGGAATCGCGGCGAAGGATATCGAGACGATCCGAACCTTCGTCGGTGATTTTACGTACACCATGTGCACGCCGTTGGATGTCCGCCGCGCGCCAAAGACGCTCGTGGATGCAAAGATGAGCCTGCCTTTCATCGTTGGTATTGCGGCGAGCAAAGGAAAGATGGACATCACCGACTTCAGCGAAGCAGCGCTGGAGGATCCCGAAGTACTGGCGATGGCGGCGAAGGTCGTGCCGGTGCAAGACCCCAATCAGAATTGGACGTTCAAGCTGCCCGATGGGCGGATCGAGATCGTGACGCGAGACGGTCGGGTCTTCGAACGCCTTGGGGACAACATTCCTGGCAGTTCAGAAGCACCGCTTAACTGGGAACAGCTTACCGAAAAATTTGCAAGTTGCGCTTCAGTCGCGGCGGTCCCGCCATCGGAGACCGCCATCAAGAGGGCTCAGCAACTCGTGCGGACGCTGGAGAATTCCAGCGACGCCACCGAGGTGATTCGGGCGCTCGCGTAAGGACTTCTCGTTTGCTCGGCGAAAAGGGAGCCCGACGGCTTGGAATGGCACGGTTGCCTCTGCGGATAGGAGTGGTGCAACAAACACCCCCCAGAGAAAATGGTCGCTGCCGAACAGCGAGCTGTTTAGGCTAGAGAAGTTGAAGAGATTTTTGACGAAAACCGTAGGACAACGAATTCAACTCCCTGCGGATAACTTTAAATCACGCCGTCAGGCGTAGCCGCGAGAACGCGGCTTGCTTTAGACCACAAGGAGGGTCAAATGCGAGTTTCAGAGGCCTCGACGACAGATTACGGCAGAATTGGCAGCAATATGCGGGAAGGTGTTCTCGAACAAAAGTTTCTGCTGCAGGGAAAGCCCGGTTCTCCAAATAACTACCTCATCAACGTGGGACGCACGGGCTCGGGCGGCTGGACGGCACCGAGCCACCGACACAATTTCGATCAGGTTCGCTACGTGATCAAAGGCAGCTTCCCCTATGGTGAGGGAAAAAGCATGCCTGAAGGTTGGGTCGGCTATTTTCCCGAAAGCGTGTACTACGGACCGCAAGACCGCCCAGAAGGGTTGGAAATGATGGTGGTCCAGTTTGGTGGTTCGAGCGGTTACGGCTTCGCGAGTGTGGAAGAGCGCGAGGCAGCAAATCAGGAGCTGAAGACTAAAGGTGAATTCAAGAACGGGATCTTCACCTGGTACGACGAGTCAGGCAAGAAGCACAATCAGGATGGCTTTGAAGCTTGCTTTGAAAAAGTGATGGGTCGCAAGCTCGAATATGCGAAACCTCGCTATGAGGACCTCGTGCTCATGAATCCGGCCAGTTTCGAGTGGATTCCGGAAGCAACGAAGGGCGTTTTCCTGAAGTGGCTTGGGTCGTTCACGGAACGTAACACCCGGCTTGGCTTTGTAAAGATTGAAGCCGGTGCGACCTTTGCGGCTGGCATGCAATCGTCGATCGAGCTCCTCTTTTTGAGCAAGGGAAAAGTCAGCTTCGAGGGGAAAGAATTCGGTCTTCACACTGCGTTCGAGTTTGAGGCCAACGAAGGTCCGGTGCCGCTCAAGGCGGTTGAGGAGACCGAGTTCTTCCGTCTGGTGCTTCCGACGTTCTGACGCTGGTTATTGGCGCGTGGTTAAGCCGCGCTGCCTACAGAGCCGCAGCCGCATCCAATCACTTCATATTTTTTGCGAATTTGGATCAAGTTATGACTACCATCGCCGTGGTTCACACCGGGCCGGTTACGGTCCAGCCCATCAAGGATCAAATCAGCGAGCAAATCCCTGAGGCGCGCGTTATCAACATCATGGACGACAGCTTGCTCAACGACGTCCGCGCGGCCGGCCATCTGACGCAGGAGGTTGCTAGTCGAATCCACTCGTACATGGCTAACGCGCAAGCGATGCATGTTGACATCATCCTGAATGCCTGCTCGTCCGTGGGCGAAGCCGTTGACTCGGTGCGCAACTTTGTCAGCACCCCCATCGTGAAGATCGATGAAGCGATGGCGGAGGAAGCGAGCTCGATCGGTCGTCGCATCGGGGTGGTTGCGACCGTGTCGACCACGCTCGAGCCCACTGTCCGCCTGATTAGGAAGAAGGCCGACGAACTCTCACGCACTATCGAAGTCAGCGAGCGAATCGCCGACGGCGCTTTCGAGGCTCTTCTCAGTGGTAACGCTGCACTGCACGACGAGATCGTGAAGAATACCATCTCGGCATTGGCGGAGGAGGTCGATGTAGTCGTGCTGGCCCAGGTTTCGATGGCGCGACTAGTCCCGCAATTGGAAGGAGTTCGCGTTCCGGTGTTGTCAAGCCCGCGTAGCGGCGTCGCCGCCCTGAAACGTGCGCTCAGCCACGTGCGTTAGCCGGAAGCTTTTGAAGTTATTAGTAAGTAGTCGGTTGGCATCGGTTTGAGCAGGTATCCATGCTTTGTTGGCTTGGAGATCCAGAAAGTGCGATTGAAGTTCTCGGGCGCAATGAAATGCGACAGGGCAACAGGCAGTTAATGCAGTTTCTAGCTATGCTAAGTATGAGCCGCTCGTCTGATAGTCGAATTCTTCTGCGTCTGAAATTGAGGGGACAAAATGAAAGTAGCTGCGCGGGATCTGGTTCGGAACGTCGTTAAGGAAAAGCTCGCACGCGATGAGGTGGCGCTCTCGATGACCGTTCGCCTGGTAAGGACAGCGGAGATCGTGGCGATCGCGAAAACAGCTGGCTTTGATACGTTCTACATCGACCTGGAACACAGTACCCTGTCGATTGAATCTGCCGCTCAGATTTGCATGACGGCCATGAACGCTGAGATCGCCCCGTTCGTTCGATTGCCGAACCTATCTCCAGATGTCATTGCGCGGATTCTGGATGGTGGCGCACTCGGCGTGATTGCGCCGCATGTAGAGTCCGCGGAGCAGGCCAGGCAGGTCGTCCGTGCGGCAAAGTTCCCGCCGCTGGGGGAACGCTCGCATGGTGGAGTGCTGCCGCATATGGGCTTTCGTTCGCTTCCAAGCTCGGAGGTCGGCCAAGCCGTGAATGACGCGACGATGGTCGTCATCATGATCGAGACCAAGGAAGCGCTTGCCGCGATCGACGAAATTGCCGCGATTGACGGTGTCGACTTGCTGTTCATCGGAACGAACGACCTTTGCGCATCGTTGGGCATCCCGGGTCAGTTCGAGCACGAGATGATTCGCGATGCTTATTCGAGGGGCATGGCAGCTTGCCGCAAGCACGGAAAACACCTCGGTGTTGGTGGTCTCAACTCGCATCCGAAACTCGTCGCTCAATTCGTTGAGATGGGCGCCCGCTACGTTTCTGCTGGCACGGACATTTCCTTCCTGCTCAGTGCTGCGAGCGCCAAGGCAGCGGTGATGCGAGACCTCTGAGCGGGCGTTCCAGCAGGAACGTCTGGCGCGGCTGGAACCGGCGAGCGGCAGGCTTGCGACTAGTTTCAGTTGTGCTTTCAGTTCAGGTGATCACGAGCCCGCCAATGAGGACTGGCACCCCCGTCTTGCTAGTCGGCCGACTTGGGACGCTGCCACATATCTTGAGGATTTTTTGAATGAAAAAGATCGTAGTCTACAAACCACTCCCAGAAGAAACGATTCAATACCTGCGCTCTCACGCAGAAGTGACGATTGTCGATCCGAAGCAACCTGGCGCGCTAATTGAAGCACTCAAAGATGCCGATGGGGCAATCGGAACCGGCGTCAAAATGAATGCCGAAACGCTGGATGGTGCAACCCGTCTCAAGGTGCTTTCCACTGTTTCGGTTGGATTTGATGCTTTCGACGTCGACTATCTGAACCAGCGTGGGATTTTGCTAACCAACACACCGGATGTTCTCACTGAGTCCACTGCCGATACTGCGTTCTCGCTGGTCTTGCTTACCGGACGACGCTTGGCCGAACTGGCGTCATATGTGAAGGCTGGTAACTGGACGAAGAAGATCGCTGAGGATCGGTTCGGGGTGGATGTTCACCATAAGACGCTGGGCATCATTGGGTTGGGGCGTATCGGGACGTCGGTTGCTCGACGCGCGGCCTTGGGTTTTGAGATGAACGTCCTGTATACCGATCGAGCCGTCAACGCGCTCGCCGAACGCGAGTACGGCGCGAAGAAGGTCGGATTGGACGAACTACTGAAATCGTCCGATTTCGTTCTCGTGCAAGCGCCGTTGACTCCGGAAACACGCAATCTGATCAGCACGCCACAACTCAAAGCGATGAAGCGCAGCGCGTTCCTCATCAATGCATCACGTGGTCCGATTGTCGATGAGCCGGCACTGATCGAGGCGCTGAAGGATGGCACCATCGCGGGCGCCGGTCTCGACGTATATTGGGAGGAACCTCTCCCGGCAGAGTCGCCGTTGCTGAAGTTGGACAACGTCGTGACGCTGCCCCACATAGGCTCTGCGACACACGAAACTCGTCAAGCCATGAACAGAAATGCGGCAGAGAATCTTATCAGCGCGCTGGATGGCAACCTGAGCGCGAACATGGTGAACCCGGATGTATTAAAGCGTTAGCACATCCTGGCGTCTCATACAAATCCTGCGGCCTCTGGAGCGTCGAACGACCCCAGAGGCCGCGGGCCATATTACTTCGACAGATTCTTCACGATCTCGATCATCTTGTCGAGGACAGGGTCATTCTGCCGGTGCACCCATCCGAATATGAACCTTGTCGAATAGTTGAGGTTCATCAGTGGAACGACCGTCACGTCGCTAGGGTACTGGAAGTTCTTCCCCATGACCGCCAGTCCGATACCCATACCAACGGAGATCAGGTTAAGCTGAGACGCAATTGTGCTGACCTCCTGAACGATATTGGGCTCGAATCCTGCCGCCTGACAGAAAGCATAGAGCTGTCCGTAACTAAGGCTACTGCTCGACTTAGGATCTACCACTAGCGGTTCGTCGGCAAGATCTTCGAGCGTGAGTGACTTTCGACGCGCAAATCGGTGGTCGTTGGGAACCGCTACACCAACACTGCCTGTTTGAATGCATACGGAATCCAGGACGATGCCTTCACGCTCCATGTTGATCTCGGTACGTCGCTTTCCTGGATGTGGATTGGGTCCCAGATGCATGAAACCGGCATCAATTTTTCCTTCCGCGAGAGCCTTCGCTTGTTGAGAGGTAGACACCTCCACCAAGGACAGATTGATTTCGGGATAGGTCGTACGAAAGAGCTTCACGGCGGCCTTGAATAGCGAATGCATCAGGGTGAGAGACCCGTAACCTATTCTTAGCGTCCCCGTCATGCCGTGTCCCACACGCTTTGTGAGGACGATCGCTTCATTCAGATCGTCCATCACTCTTACGAGTAGGGGAAGTAGGGTGCGGCCAGCTGCGGTGAGCTTAACGGTGTGCGCAAGCCGTTCGAAAAGCGGCGTCCCCAATTCCCCCTCGAGATCCGCGATTATCTGAGAAACGGCAGGCCGGGTAATGTGCAGGCGCACGGCTGCTCGCCCGAAGTGTTCTTCCTCCGCCGCAGCTATGAAGTAACGAAGGTGTCGAAGTTCCATCTTTGTCGTGTCTCCTATGCAACTGCTAAAACCGACCTTCAGCTTGTCCGGTTTGTCGCATGTTGCGGCACACCTTCTTTGACTTCGGCGGTCGGTTAGCGCCGCTTACCAATGCACCATAATAGCTGACTTGACCCTACGCCTGTGCGATTTCAAACTTCTATCATCGTCGCTGCCAACGCTGAAACCCGTCATGGTATCGATGACCGCGTCGGCGGGTTGACGGACTGGCGCGGGCCGCCGGGCGAGGATTGCTTGCGGCGCGACTTCCTGGTTGCCGTTGGATTTGGATGGCGGCTAGGTGGTCCTAACTCATGGAAGCGGGAGTAGATCAGTGAACGTTTCGGGAAGATCGCTGCGCGCCCTCGTCGAGAGGTGGATTGGGGCTGCCGATGGCATACGAGTTACTCACTTCAACCACAGTCGCGATGACCAATTCAGATTCGTGCGTGTGGAAGGTGTTTCGAATCCTGAGATAGCGTTTATTTTCTTTCGCCACGGCGACGGCAGCTGGTGTGTTTTCCCCCCAGACGGTAAGCGACCGGCGATGAGTCTGCAGGGCTAGGCGCGGGATATAACGCTTTCGATGCGACGGGACGGCGCAGTGTGCGCTCCGTCGTGAAATCGCTATTACCTCGGCCCCGCGTGCTGAACATCATAGCTGTTGGGCTGGTCGATAACGAATACTCACCCATCCGAGCGGGTCAGCAGGAACGCGCCGCGGAGGTAACCGCTTCAAGAGGTTAGGGATTTCGTGGCGACGAAGGAAGGAAGGTAAAGGCGCCGTCGAACTGGATACGCTTCACAGAGCAGACTTTCTTCCGGTCCAATATGTACATAGGGCGGAACGTCGGCCGATTGAATTAACAGGAGACTTATATGCGGTCGTACGAAAAGTGCTACATCAACGGAGAGTGGGTCTCTCCACTCACCAGCAACATATGGACGCTGGTCAACCCGGCTACCGAGGAGCCGTTCGCAACTGTCGCACTGGCAGGTGCCGAGGACGTTGACGTGGCTGTAAAGGCCGCGCGGGCTGCATTCCCGTCGTATAGCAACACATCGAGGGCTGAGCGGGTCGACTTGCTTGAAGCAATTATCGAGCGCTTCATTCGGCGCGAACATGATCTGGCAGAAGTAGTGACGCTCGAGCTCGGTACGCCGGTCTCACAGAAGATTCATGCGCCTGCAGCTCTCGCGTCGTTCAAGCAGGCATTGGCTAGCCTCAAAGATTACGAATTCGAATATCATCTCGGCCCCAACACGGTTCGTCGCGAGCCGATTGGCGTTTGCGGCCTGATCACCGCTTGGAACTGGCCACTTCAGCTGCTCGCCACAAAGCTCGCGTATGCACTCGCGGTCGGCTGCACGGTGGTCCTGAAGCCGAGCGAGTTCACCCCACTCAGCGCAATCCACCTCACCGAGGTGCTTCACGAAGCGGGCGTACCGAAGGGCGTCTTCAATCTGGTGCTCGGTGATGGACCGGTCGTCGGAAACGCCATCAGCAAGCACGTGGACATCGATATGGTGTCGTTTACGGGTTCGACCAGGGCCGGCGTTTTGATTGCAGAGGCGGCTGCGCCGTCGGTAAAACGCGTCGCTCAGGAACTTGGCGGCAAGTCAGCGAATGTCATCCTTGATGATGCAGACCTGCGGGCGGCCGCGAAGTGGAACGTGACTCGTGCCTTCTCGAACACTGGGCAATCGTGCCACGCGCCTTCCCGAATTTTGGTGCATGAAAGTCAGATGGACGAACTGCTGGACTTGCTTGAAAGTGAAGCGGAAGCGATCAAGGTCGGCAATCCGCTAGACCCACAAGTGAGCATGGGGCCGGTCGTGAATAAGTTGCAGTTCGACCGGGTGCAGGAATACATCAAAATCGGCATCGAGGAAGGTGCAACCGTCCGCGTAGGTGGCGTTGGTCGCCCGGAAGGACTTCAACGTGGCTACTTCGTGAAGCCGACGATTTTTGCGAATGTGAAACCGGAAATGCGTATCTCACAAGAAGAGATATTCGGCCCGGTGCTCGCGGTGATTCCTTACTCCACGGAAGAAGAGGCCGTTCAGATCGCAAACGGGACGCCATACGGTTTGGGTGGCTACGTCTTTACGACGAATCGTGAGAGAGGCGTGTCGGTGGGCCGTCAATTGCGCGCGGGCCGCGTCTTTCTCAACGGTGCGGTAAGCAATACCGAGGCGCCGATGGGCGGATATAAGCGTTCTGGGAATGGTCGCGAGATGGGCGTTTTCGGCCTCGAGGAATATCTGGAAGTTAAGGCGATGATCGGTTTCGACAATTAGAAAGCCGGCGTCAGCTCCAAGTCCCGCAGTCGGCTAATCGTACTCGGGCTCCCCGTGGTTCCTACCTCTCGTAAGAAGCGAGGTCGGCACTGGCCAGCGCGGAATTCAGGAGTTCCCCGGGCTCAAAGCAAGACGGTCCATGGGGTTACGGCGGTTTTCAAACCACAGCGGGTAGCGGTCGAAAATCTCCCGTGGCGCTGGCGAGCACAGAGGCGGCAGACGATGCAAAAGCACCTCCCTATCTGGCGACAATCGCCAACGCAGAGTCGTGCGATGGTCGCGCCCACGCTGAATCGGATAGAGGCGCAATTCTTGATGTTTACGAGAATGCTGCCTACTATGCAAAATTCGCTGGGAGCCTCCTGAGGTTCGACAAAGACACAAACATTTCTCATATTCTGAGGTGGGCAAACTGCGGACGACAAAGCAGGATGCTCGGGCCTAATAGCCGGTTAGCATGTCCGCGTCATTACAAAACGCTTCTTCATAAGTGAGCGGTCCAGACCGTTTACTCTCGGTGGCGCCTGGCCGGACCTATCTATTCCGGAGGTCTAATAATGGACGACGATATTAAGCGCCAAGTGAGCGTGGACATTGGGCGACGGAACCTGCTGAAACTAACTGGCGTCAACGCAGCGGCCGCTGGCGTGTTGTCCCTGTCGAACCGCATAAGTTTCGCCCAAGGCACTTTGGCGTGGGATAAGACGTTTCCCCGAAGCGACCGCGTCGATCAGGCCAAGGTGCGATTCTATAACCGACTCGGCATCAACCTGGTCGCGGACATGTATGTACCCAAGAACCTCGATCGTTCGCGGCAATCCCCAGCGATCATCGTTGGCCATCCGTTTGGGGGCGTGAAGGAGCAGACGTCAGGTCTCTATGCACAGCATATGGCCGAACGGGGTTTCATTACCGTAGCCTTTGATGCATCCTACAATGGCGAGAGTGGTGGCCAGCCGCGTTCCATTGCCTCTCCAGAAGCCTTCGTTGAAGACTTCAGTGCCGCTGTAGATTTTTTAGGCGTTCACCCTGCGGTGGACCGGAATCGCATTGGTGTCATTGGCATCTGCGGGAGTGGGGGGTTTGGACTCAGCGCGGCGCAGATCGATCCTCGCATAAAGGCCGTCGTGACCATCAGCATGTACGATATGGGCCGCGACCGACGGCAAGGACTCGGCGATACGATGTCCGAGGCAGATCGCAGGAAAGCGATTGAAACCATCGCCCTTCAGCGCTGGATCGAGGCGGAGAAAGGTGAGAAGATTTTCGTCATCGGCACGCCTGAGGTCATCAGCACTGATTCACCTGCGGTTGCGCGCGAATTCTATGACTACTATCGCACGCCCCGAGGCTTCCATCCGCGATCGACGACAGCTATGTCCCTCACCAGCGACGGCGCGCTGATGCAGTTCTATCCCTTCCAGAATCTTTCGTGGATTTCTCCGCGTCCAATTCTGCTCATTGCCGGTGAAATAGCTAACTCGAGATACTTCAGCGAGGCCGCATTTAAGGAGGCAAAAGAGCCGAAGGAACTCTATATCGTCCCGGGGGCGGGACATGTAGACTTGTATGACCGGCTGAATTTTATCCCGTTCGATAAGATTCAGTCATTCTTCACCAAACATCTCGTATAAGGATTCCAATTGCTAGGCAGAGTCGGAAACCATAGCGCCGACGCACCTTCCGGCATCTCCCTGCTATGAAAGCATTATGTTGGCATGCAGCGGCGACAGTGATAGGAGGTCAAAGCCTTCCGGAACACTTCGATCTCCAACGCAGCGATAGATCGTCGAACGCCAATGCATGCCGAACGCTAACGCTGACGGACTACTGTTGCACCACGCTCAGTTTGTTCGATACGGAAGTTACACCCGGTACGCTCTTGGCGGCGTCACCTGCAACGTCAATCTGACTTCGGGTAGGAACTGACCCGGTCAGCACCACTGCACCCCCGCGCGCCCGTACAGAAATACTCGACACGTTCAGACCTTGCGTCCTCGCGAGCGCGCCGCGCACCTTGCGAGCCAATGCCCTGTTCGTCTGGTTGCTTCCCTTGTCGCTGGGCGCAGTCGCTGTTGTTTCCGTTGCCGGATTGCTGCTCTGGGCGCATACGCTGGATGCGATTGTCAGCGCTATGATCGAAGTCAACGCTTTCAAAAGGCTGAATGATTTCATATTCCGTTCTCCATACTTTCGTTTGGACGGCATTGAACTGGATCTCTCCATAAGAGAATTTGCATTCCACGTGAAAGCGACCAACTAGGAAATCGTGTTGCGTGGCTCAATGTTTTTACTTCGATTCTGAATTGGGGTCAATCGGTTTCGAAACTCTCAAATTGACTATTCGCCACTCCTTGAAATGCTGCGATGGTATTTTGCACAAGCCGCTTAAAGATTGCGGCAGCTATGGCCGATCTTCTCAAAGATACGGATTTAGCCAGCCGAGGCCTTGGGACGTGCCAGCTTTCGGCCGATACTCGCAGCCGATCCACCCGTCGTAACCGAGTGCGTCAACCAGTTCGAACAGATGTGGATAGTTCAGCTCGCCGAGATCTGGTTCGTGTCGTTCCGGGACGCCCGCAATCTGAATATGGCCGATGCCTGCATTCGGACGCACCATGTCTCGCTTGAGTTTCACAGAGACATCGCCTTCGACAATCTGGCAGTGGTAGACGTCGAACTGCACCTGTAGGTTCGGTGCGCCGATCTCGCCACATACGGCTTGAGCATCGTCTTGGCGATTCAGGAAAAATCCCGGAATGTCGCGCGTGTTGATCGGTTCGATGACGATTGTGACGCCGTGTGACAGCGCCTCTTTCGCCGCGTACTCGAGGTTCTTTAGGTACACCGCGCGGGGCCTGTCGCGTGGCTCGCCGGCGGCAATGAGACCGGCCATTACATGAAGCTTCGTATTGCCTAGAACGGCCGCATATTGGAGCGCTTTCTGAATACTTCGCTTGAACTCTTCCTCGCGGCCCGGCAATGACGCGATGCCGCGTTCGCCGACCTCCCAATTTCCAGGTGGAGCATTGAAGAGCGCCTGCGTCAGTCCATTGTCTGTCAGGCGCGCTTTGATCTCTGCGGCAGGGAACTCATACGGGAACAGAAATTCGACCGCCTTGAAGCCGTCTTTGGCGGCGGCCGCGAACCGGTCCAGGAATGTGTACTCGTTGTACATCATCGTCAGGTTGGCAGCGAATTTTGGCATATGCCTCGTCTCATGTTTGAAATGTTGGTACGGTGCTTACCAGCGCGCGCCGAACGTCTTCCGCAATTCGTCGATGGCGGATTCCGGTAGCGGTTCAGGACGCGGCCATGTCGAAAGATAAAGTTCTGCCGTTTCTTCCAATTCCTCCAGCGCGTAGCTCGCCTGTGACACGGACTTTTCCCAAACCACCGGCCCGAGTCGCTCAAGCAATACCCCGCGCACTTTCGAAGCGAGTGTAGCGACTTCCTCGGCAACGGCGGGGTCGCCGGGACGACGGTAGCGGACCAGTGGCACGTGGCCGACCTTCATTACGTAGTACGGCGTGATCGGCGGAAGAATGTCGTCGTTCCTCCATACACCCGCGAGCGTCAGCGCGACAAGATGTGTCGAATGCGTATGCACCACCCCGTTTGCTTCCTTGTTGTTCTCGTAGATCCTGCGATGCAGAGCCAACGTCTTTGACGGTCGTCCGCCCGAAATATGATTGCCTTGTAGGTCGACCTTTGCGATGTCGTTGGGATCGAGGCGTCCGAGGCATGCGTCGGTCGGCGTGATGAGCCAACCATCGTGGAGACGCGCGCTTATGTTACCCGCACTCCCTACCGTGTATCGGCGCTCGTATAGGCTTTGACCGATGATGCAGATTTCTTCACGTATGCTGCTCTCACTAGCTGAGATTGTCGCCATTACAGTGCCTTCAGCGCCTTCGTGAAAAAATCGGTTGTGCCAAAATTGCCAGACTTGAGTGCGAGCGCGAGGGGTGCCTTATCATTCGCGCCGACGGATTGCGTCGCGGGTACGCCGGGGTCGATCTGGGGCCCGATACGTAGCGTGCGCACGTTGAGTGCTTGCACCACTGCGCCGGAGGTTTCGCCTCCGGCAACAACGAACTTGCGCACGCCGATATCGCGTAACCGTCGTGCGATTGTCGCGAGCGCCTCTTCGACGAGGTGCCCAGCCTTTTCGACGCCCAGTTTCTTCTGTACGGCCCTCACATCTTCTGGCGATGAAGTAGCGTAAATCAGCACTGGCTCGCGCTTGTTTAAATAGCTCCGCGCAAACTCCACGGCACTATTAACCACGTCGTCGCCGCGCGAAATCGCCATCGGATCGATGTGGAAGCTCGGCTTCGAGGTGCGCCACGCTGCGACCTGTGCATTGGTAGCCTTGGATGCACTGCCGGCCAGAACAACGGCCTCGCCGTCGATTTTCGGCAGGTCGCCGGCTTCTCCGGAGTAGACGAGCAAGTCGGCTGAGTGGAAATTTTGAGGCAGACCGAGCGCAATTCCTGAGCCTCCGGTGACCAGGGCGAGATCTCGGCACGCTTTGCCGAGCGTATATAGGTCCGCGTCGCACACGGCATCGGCGATGGCAAGCCGAACGCCGTCTTCTTTCAACTCGTCGATGCACGCGCGGATCGCGTCCACACCTTTCGCGATTATGTCGTAGCGTATCAGCCCAACTTTCGACTTGGTTTGGCGTTGCAAGACGCGCACGAGGTTGGGGTCGGTCATTGGCGTGAGCGGATGATTTTCCATCCCAGACTCACTCAACAGTACCTCACCGACGAACAGGTTGCCGCGGTAAATCGTTCGGCCATTTTCAGGGAATGCGGGACAGGCGATCGTGAAGTTCTCGCCAAGTGCGTCCAGCAGGGCATCCGCGACAGGACCGATATTACCCTTGTCAGTAGAATCGAAAGTGGAGCAATACTTGAAATAGTATTGGCGGCAGCCTTGCGTTCGGAGCCAGTCTAGTGCCTCAAGCGATTGGCGGACGGCCTCTTCGGCCGAGATCGTGCGCGACTTGAGCGCGACGACAATGGCGTCGGCTTCAATATGCGTCCCGGCGGCGGGCACACCGATGGTCTGTACTGTGCGCATTCCGCCTCGCACAAGCATATTGGCGAGATCGGTCGCCCCGGTGAAATCGTCGGCAATGCAGCCAAGCAGTGCGTTCGCCATTACCTAACTCCCTTCAATTTTCGAATGCAATATCGTGCTCACGCGAGCGCCATCGCCAACTTGGCTCGCGCAGGAGGCAATCGTGGCTTACTGACGTCCGTTACCGAGACCATGTTGATGCGTTGAGGCTGACCCGGCGACCGGAGCTTGAACCCCGTTCTTCACAGTAAGTTGACGGCCACTTGCAGACAGACTGTGTGAAGGCTCTGCGGCACGCGATGCTTGAAGTGACGCGAGTGCGCTGGTTCATATCCAGTACCACATAGCCGGCCGGCGATAACTCTAAATTGATGTACCGCTAGTCCAACCGGGAATCGCCGTCCGCAGTGCCCAGCGGCGCACGGTGGGGCAACAGAGTTCTCGTTTCATTGGCAAGCCGACGTCCCGCTTCGCATGACCGCGCGAGTACTCAGCCCCACGCGCAGTCGCGCCACTGTCATATCAGGCGACCGCGACTATTCGGTCAGGCTGCGCCCGGGGCAGGAAGTCCCGAATCGGCTTCCCAAATCTCGGCTAACGCATCGATGGTTCTCGATTCACCAAGTCGATTCGAAGCTGCATCGAGCGTTGAGCGAGCCATCGTAGCAATGAGCATTGGTGCCCCGTATCGCATTCCAACGGCTGACGCTTTTCTCAGGTCGTTCGCACAAGCGCCGAGCGTTACATCCGCGGTTCGTTTATTAGCGGCCAACGCCGGAAGTACGCGTGCAGACGCGCTGTTATAGCCGGAACTCTTGTTTAGGACAGTCGCCATGTCGCCCATCGCAAGCCCGTTTCTTGCACCCATCGCCGCACATTCGTAGGTGATGAGGCGATTACATGCAGCAATTGCGGCGACGATCAGCCGCATGGCGTGACCAGTGCCGACCTCGCCGCAGTGGATGACTTTCGGGCAGACAGCCGTCAGAACATCGCGCACTGAGTCGAGCACGGTCACCGGGCCTCCGAAGAAGATGGCCGATCCTTCCTCGATTGCTTCGGTATTCTCGGTGTGAAGGGGGGCGTCGACATACGTGATCCCGCGTTCGCTAAAATCTTTAGCGAACAAGCTGGTTTCGTCGGGGTCTCCTTGGCTCATGTCTACGAGGATTGGGCTTACTGCGGAGGCTGAATTGATCCAATCCGAGCGTCGAAGCAGTGAGTCGCGTGCCGCGTCTGAATCAGTGCACAGGACGACGATTTCCACGCCTTTGGTCAAGGCTGTAGCGCTGTCTGCCTTCTCTGCACTTTCGCAACGAAGAGGCCCGCCATCTACGTCGAGGACACGAACTTTATACTTGCTCGCCAACTGGCGAACCACAAACGCAGCGATGTTGCCGCTTCCTGCCAGTCCTATCGTGGTCACTTTGCGTCTCCAGTCTCTGCGTTCGTCGGCGCGTCGACAAACTTGGTATCGGCCATCGACTCAATGACGCCAATCATCTGCTCAAGCTGAGCGTCTTTACCCAGTGCATTCAGTCCAATCTGCAAGATGGATCGGGCTGCGCCCCCAATCGGCATCGGAACTTTCTGTTCGGCCGCGAGCGTGATTGCCTGATGGATGTCTTTCACCTGTAGAGCCAACCAGAATTTCGTCGATTGACGCCCCTCGGCGATGGCGGGCAGCATGCCTTGAGACGTGTAATTTTTTGCGGTCGTGGCGTTGATCGCTGCTGTCATTGTTTGAAGGGGAAGGCCAAACTTGCGTCCCATCGCCACGACTTCGAGAGTGGCGAGTCGGCAACTGACATTCATCATGTTGTTGACGGTCTTCATTGTCTGACCGTTGCCTACGCGCTCTCCACAATGGAAGACGTTTGGACTAATGGACTGCAAAACAGGCAGGACCTTCAGGAATGCGGCGTGCGGACCAGAAGCAATGATGGAGATGGTTCCGGCGATGGCTGTGGCCATTGCTCCCGAGACAGGGGCGTCGAACAGCGGCACACCGATTTCTTCAAGTTGACGGGCAAACTCTCTCGTGTCGGCGGGGACGCCGCTGGTCTGATCAACGACAATTTTGCCAGCGGAAAGGCCCTCAGCAAGACCGTTCGGCCCGAAGAGGACAGCTTTGACATCCGAGCTTCTGGGCAAACAAAGTAATACCACGTCGCTGTTGCGTGCGAGTTCTGCTGGCGTTGCCGCCGCAGCTGCACCGAGTTCGACAAAGGAATCTACAGCCGTCTGATTCAGGTCGAACACGCTTAGCGGAAATTTGCCGATCAGATGACGGGCGAGCGCGCCACCCATGGCGCCCAACCCGATATACCCGATGCGCATGTATCTCCTCCTGATTTTTGCGTTACTGCCGATGCTGTCCTCGGCGGACCGCCGCTCAAATGCGGCATTCCAATATCGTGCGCCCTGCGGCGATCATGGTCGAGTGGTTTTTTCTCTGCCGTAAGGTAAGCGCGGCTTACCGGGTTAGGGAAAGGCAAAGTGACCTTCGCCATCACCTCAGCATCCTCGTTGAAGCGTTGCTGAGTGGACTGAGGAGACCTGGGCAAAAAAAAGGCCGCTGACGCAGCCCCAAGCGTGGATACCCTCACGTAGTTACCTTAAGTTCCAGGAGCATGGCGCGCCTTCGAGCGCTTGGAGGGCCTTGTGGGCGTCATGCTTTTCTAGCGCTGAACAAACGGATTCGCTGGCGGACCTGCCGCGGTGGACAGGAATACGCTTTTGGTCTCGAGAAATTCATGAACTGCCTCGATCCCATTCTCGCGGCCGAGGCCTGACATCTTCATCCCGCCAAACGGCATCATGAAGCTGTATGCTCGGTACGTGTTGACCCAGACTGTTCCTGCTTTGAGCGCCTTCGTCATGCGCATCGCCCGGCCGATATTTTCCGTCCATACGCCAGCCACGAGGCCGTATATGACGCTGTTGCCCAATTGAACTGCATGATCTTCGTCTTCAAAGCCGATGATAGAGAGCACTGGCCCAAAGACTTCCTCTTGGGCAATACGCATGTCGTTGGTTACGTCGGTGAAAATGGTCGGCTCGACGAACTGGCCACCGGTCAGTTCGGGGCCAACCGCAGGCTTTCCGCCGAGAACGCAACGTGCGCCGTCTCCTCGAGCGATTTCGATATAGTCTAGTACTTTCGCATACTGTGGCGGTGTGGCGATCGGACCTACGTTGGTCGTTGGCTGCATCGGGTCCCCGAGCTTCACATCCCGCGCAAGCTCGATTAGTCGCTCAGTGAAGCGCTCCTTAATCGACTCCTGAACGAGAAGTCTTGAGCCGGCAATACACATCTGACCTGCGGCACCGAAGATGCCTGAGACGACGCCGATAGCTGCAGCGTCGAAGTCTGCGTCTTCAAAGACGATGTTCGGTGACTTGCCACCCAACTCCATGGCGACTCGCTTCATCCCGCGCGCCGCAGTTTCATAAATCCGTGCGCCCGTGACGTCGGACCCGGTGAAGCTAATCTTGGCGACATCCTTGTGCTCGACGAGTGCAGCGCCGACTTCGCTACCGAAGCCAGTGACGACGTTCAACACACCGTCGGGTAGGCCGGCCTCCTTGGTGAGAGCAGCGAACTCCAGTGAGCTCACGGACGCGAATTCAGATGGTTTGACTACCACGGCACATCCGGCTGCCAGCGCGGGAGCGCACTTCAACGCCAGGAATTGAAGGGGCGAATTCCACGCAGTCAATGCTGCTACGACGCCAACGGGCTCATGAGTGGTGAATGCGAAGACATTTGCCTTCTCGACTGGCATGACCGAGCCTTCAATCTTGTCCGCCAAGCCGCCGTAGTAGTACCAGTACTCGGGGATGGTCTTCAACTGCCCCTGCATCTCCGAGAGAACTTTACCGTTGTCGCGGGTTTCAATCTCCGCCAGATTCTTGGCGTTTTGCGCGACGAGGTCGCCTATGCGACGCATGATCTTGCCGCGCTCCGTGGCGGTCATTTTGCTCCACGGACCAACGGTCATTGCCCGCTTTGCAGCTTCTACGGCGCGCGCAGAATCTTCGGCTGTGCCGCGTGGAATTCTCGCCCAAGTCTCGCCGGTATAAGGATTAGCCGTGTCAATCCACTCGCCGTTCGCAGGGTCTTTGAATTCCCCGTTGATCCAGAGCTGATACTTCTTCATCCGTCTACCTCCATTGGTCAGCTATTTCTTTGAACACACCGGCGCTCGTCCAATAGCGCCGTTCTCTCGGCATAACTGCCACTACTCGTTCCGACCCGGACCTGCGACAGAATCGGGAACACACCACGTCAATGTGTCGGTGTGCAGCAGATCAGCGAACCAGGTCAGGCAAACCAGCGGCCTTCTCAGCCAGTCCATACACTGATTTGATCTCAAGGTATTCCTCGAGTCCGAAAACGCCCATCGAACGGCCGATCCCTGACTGCTTATAACCGCCCATCGGAGTCACCGAATTGGTTGCGGCCCCATTAACGCAGATTCTTCCAGCGCGCAAGCCCTTGGCGAACTCATAGCCTCGCTGAAGATCGCCCGTGAACACGTAGCCGCCCAACCCGTAGATCGAATCGTTGGCGATCTTCAATGCCTCATCCTCAGTTCGATAAGGGATCACCGCCAAGACCGGGCCGAAGATTTCTTCTCTTGCGATGGTCATGTCGGCTGTAACGTCACTGAACACGGTCGGCTGAACGAAGAAACCCCGGTCCAAACCGGTGGGAGATTCAAGGCCACCGCAGACCAGCCTCGCGCCCTCGTCGATGGCGGACTGAATGTAGCGTTTGATGCTTTCGTACTGTGTACGATTGATCACCGGTCCCATCGTCGTTGCGGGGTCACGGGGATCGCCTATGCGAAACTTACTGCATTCGTCTACCAGGTACGGCAACACCCTCTCAACCTGGTCCTCGTGGATCAGCATTCGGCTGGGCGCGTGGCAGCTCTGGCCGGTGTTGAAAAAACAGCGCGCGATATTCCAACGCGCGGCAGCCTCCAGATCGGCATCTTTGAGTACGATGTTGGCAGACTTGCCACCGAGCTCCAACGAAACACGTTTGACCGTGCGGGCCGCTGCTTCGCCGACCTTGATGCCGGCGCCTGTTGACCCGGTAAAGGACACCAGGTCCACATCGGGATGTCGCGACAGCGCTTCGCCTACCACGCTGCCGCGCCCAAGAATCAGGTTGAAGACCCCGGGAGGCAGTTCCGCCTCGTCAATGACCTCTGCCAGCAGAATGCTGCTGAGTGGAGACGCATCTGAGCCTTTCATGATGGACGTGCAGCCAGCCGCAAGCGCATAGATGAACTTGATCACCGGCGTCTGGATTGGCCAGTTCCAGGGAGAGATCAGCGCGCAGACGCCGATGGGCTCGCGGCGGACGATGGTATCTTCCACGCGCGTTTCGAATCGGTAAGACTGCAGCAGATCGCGCGCAACCTTCATGTGTGCGATGGGGCCAGTGACCTGCGCACGCGCCGAGCGGGGCACGCCGACTTCACGGGCAAGAACCTCAGAGAACTCGTCCAGACGCCGCTCGTAGGCCGCGATGATGCGGTCGATGATGGCAACCCTCTCGGCAATGCTGGTGTGCGAAAAGCTCTCAAACGCGCGGCGCGCGGCGACCACGGCACGTTCTACGTCCTCAGGCGTGCCGCCGTTGGCGGCGGTAGCGAACACGACTCCGGTGTTAGGGTCCACCATTTCGCGCTTGTCGGATCCGGATGGAGCCACCCAAGCGCCGTCGATGTAGTGATATGGATAGTTCGTCATGGTTCACCTTAAGAAATCAATTTGAGGGTAGCGCGCACAGGTGGTCGCCAGGGGTGGCGCTGGATAAAGGAATCTTCATCTGCTGTGGTGAGTCCACTGTCCCTTGCGACGGTCTGCTCAGTCAGCAACGACTGGGGGACGAGAACCTGGTGAGGCCGACCAGATCGGTAGAGCGTGTTAGCCACTTTCGGTTGGACCTGGTATCCCGGCTGGATGAGCAAACGCAAGCGGTCGACCTGCGAGAGCGGGCCTCGCGCAGGTTACGACGGTTACACGCGCAAACAAGGCAGCAACGTTCACATGGCCGTGGATACCTTGGGACGGTTCCTTGCTGTGCATGTGACTCCGGCCAATGAACGGCAGCGCGCGCGAGTCGGGGAACTGGCGCGTTAGGTCCAACGGGCCAGGGGCCAAACGGTCAAGGTGGCGTTCGCCAACCAGGGAGATACCGGCGAGGAACCAGCGCAGGCAGCGTTTGATGAGGGAATCGGGCTTCAGGCAATCAGGTTGGCGAAGGCGAAGAAAGGTTTCGCGCTCTTGCCACGCCGCTGGGTAGTGGAGCGCAGCCTCGGCTGGCTGAACCGCTTTCGGCTGCTTGCTCGAGACTACGAGCGCTTGTCCGAAACCCTTGCCGGACTGCACTTTAAGGCCGTCTCCGTACTGATGCTGGTTCATTTCGTAAACCTTCCGAATAGTGCCTAACGCGCTCCAGAATCAGGCTGGATCGCGGCTTTGGGACTGTTCGGCAGACGCACGCGTGAGACGTGCTTTATGAGGGAAGCTGCATTCTCATAATTCTGTACAGGCACGAGCGAAGCGTCGAGTCGGATTTGCTTGTCGAATGGAAAGCTGGGCTTACCACGGCGAGCTTTCCGTAACGCTTTGGTTGATATACGAACCTCAAGACCTCGACTCGATGGTTCACGTCAAGGCTGGCCCCGTTTCCCATTCTCTACGTGTCAGGCTGGATCCGCTTTCCGCTGCCGATAATAATCGCGGAGAAGAGCATCAGCGCGACGCCACCGATGAATGCCGCGCCAATGGAGAAGTGGTCGATCAGCGCGCCGCCGAGTTCAGCACCAAGCATGATCGAGAGCTGAATAGACGCGACCATCAGTCCGCCGCCGCTTTCCGGCTTGTCCCTTACGGCCTTCGACAGCCACGTTGACCATGCGACCGGGATTGCCGCGTTTATCGCGCCCCACACAATCACTAATATCGCGACTGCCCACAGGTTGTGGCCAGCGGGAAGCAGTGCGAGCGTCACGCCAGCCAGTGCCAGCGGCATCCCCATCATAAGCCGATAGAGACGCTTATTCACGACTGCGCTGGCGCCATACGTGCCTGCGAAGCCAGCTAAACCCATCCCAAGCAGGAGGAAGGACAGCTCCGACGCGTCCGCGTGAGTGTAGGTCTCAAAAAATGGCCGGAAATATGTGAAGACAGCAAAAGCACCACCGAACGTCAGCATCACAGCCAACATCGCGAAAGCTACGTGTGGTCGCCGAAGCAGAGACAGAACGTTGCCGCTGGGTTGCTGCGTCCGTTCCGGCATCGACGGAACCGTGGTCAGCAACAGCACCAAATTCACGACAACGATGGGAGACAGCGCCCAGAAAACGCCTCTCCAGCCGATAACGCTTCCGAGATAGCTACCAATCGGCGCAGCAAAAGCTGTGGCAACTGCATTGCCGGTATACAGGCCCCCCAAGGCCTTGGGCACAGATTCTTCCGGAACGAGCTGCATGATGGTGGCGGTCGCTAGCGACCAAAAGCCGCCCACCGCGATTCCCAGGAGGGCTCTGGCGACCATCAGGGTCGCAAAGCTGCCAGCCTCGGCGATAAGGACTAGCGACACCAACATGAGTGCCGCGAGAGCCGCCAGAACGTATCGGCGGTTAAGGCGACTGGCTACTGATGGAATTAGTAGGCTCGTCATCACGGCGAACAGGCCGGAGATCGAGATAGCTTGACCGGCCATACCGACGGACGCGCGCAGGTCCGAAGCGATGGGCGTCAGCAGACTAATGGGCATAAACTCAGAAGCGATCAGCATCGCAGCGCACATCGCCATCGATGCTACTGCACCCCATACCTGGCGTCTTGAGGCTGCGGCCTGATTTATCAAGGTAGACATTGAACTTCCTTTCTCTAGGTTGTCCCCCTAGTTCTCGCCTGCCGAGGGCGCGCCGGACAAAAGGAATGCACGACCGGCCAATCGGATTGGCAGTCGATGTAGCGCCGGGCAATGGAAAACGAACGCATACGCATTTGCCTGCGCACGCGGACACGGATTGCGAGAATCTGTTTCGAGGTCGAATTTGACCTCGAAAGAAGGGGTGATGCTTTCGTTACAACCGGCAGCGAGCTACTGCTGAACCGAATGCACGTAGTTTAGCTACGTCACCTAGTGAGATAAACCGGCGTTGAGTCATTGGACTCATGAGTCATCGTAATCAATTGGGACAAGCCCTAGTCGACCTCGCTAGCTTCCCGTTTGCCGGGGTGCGCACTCAGCGTGCTACGGTGCGCAAGATTGCTGCGGGCAGTCCACCGAGGCTCTTGCGCCTGCGGTGATGGTGCGCGCCTTAAAGGGTTTGCGGTCAACTGATTAGCCTGAGTGATAGGTCCTATCAGAATTCACCACCTAGTTCTGCGTCGCCTTCGTAGTTAGATTACGTTGTTCAGGCGCACCAAACTGACGGGCATGATATTCGGCGTCCCTGTTGCCTTTGAGGAGTTCAAGGCAGTTGGTGCGGCAGAAGGGCGTCCCGGTCACTGTTTGCTCGGGCGCGCTTCGTCTATTGCCCGCGTCACCTTTGCTTGTTGACGGCCGCCATTCGACGCACTAATGCGCCGAGCCGAATTGTGAATGCGGGCCCATTTACATTTCGAGTAACTGTCACCACTCGGTATGTCGCTAGGAGCCCGCATGTCCGTACGAGAATTCACGAGAGGGCTTTTGCTTGTAGCCATGCTATCTCTTATCTTCGCAAGAACAAGTGCCGCGGGAGGTGAGCCGCAGAGCATTTCGGCGCAGACATCTTCCGGCGGCGCGGGCGTATCCGGCCAGATGAAGATCAAAGTCAACGTAGCAGGAAAGGAACTTCAGGCAACGTTAGCCGATAACCCGACCGCGCGTGATTTCGCGGCGCTTCTTCCGATTCGAGTGTCGATGGATGATTTATTCGGGCGTGAAAAGGCAGGATCACTTCCCAGAGCGATCTCTACAGGCGGACCAAGTAGCGACGTCTACCAAGTAGGAGACATTGGTTACTGGTCTCCTGGGCACGATATCGCGATTTACTATCGTCAGGACGGGGAGAAGATTCCGTCTCCGGGCATCATCAAAATCGGGCACTTTGACTCGGGAGTTGCGGCCCTCAACGTGCCGGGGTCAGTCGAGGTCTCGATCAAGCGTGTTGAATAGCCAGGCGTGCTGGTCGCGCACTGCCTGGCCCATCACTTGGAAAAGGCCGCTTTTCCCTCGGCCTATGAACGGTGCTTCAAGGCGTCGATGACGAGTTTGAAAGCCCGCGAGATTTGGCGCCGGCTGGGGTAATAAGCGTGATATCCGGGCCACACTGGGCACCAATCAGTCAGAACGCTGCGGAGTTCGCCCTTTTGGATATGTTCAATTACAGCGTCTTCCGGGACGAATGCTAAGCCAAATCCATCCAGAGCCGCTCTAACCATTTGTGGCTGAGTATTGAACGTAAGCTGTCCACCAACGCGCGCTTGCGTTTCGCGCTTTCCCTTCTTCAGTTCCCACGCGTATAGCGCTTTGGTGGTAGTCATGCGTAACGTTATACATTCATGATTCAGAAGGTCCTCGGGTGTCTTCGGAACCTCCCTGTTCTGAAAATACGAAGGAGCGCCGACGATGGCCATCGGAATGTCGGGGCTGATGCGAACCGCGATCATGTCCTTTGCGACTTGGTTTCCGAATCGGATGCCAATGTCGTAGCGTTCTTCGACGATGTTAGAAAGGCCATAGTCGATGGTAACCTCTACCTTGATGTCGGGGTACGAAGGTAGAAGTCGTCGCAGCTTGGGCCAAATGACCGTTTCGACTGGGTGGTCAGTTGCGGTAATGCGCACTACGCCTGCAGCTTTATCCCTGAAGTCTGCGAGAGCCGCCACGCTGGCATCAATCTCATCGATTCGCGGTGCCACTGCCTGGAACAATTCTTCGCCAGCATCAGTGGTCGAGACGCTTCGAGTTGTACGTGTCAGTAGACGTACGCCCAATCTGGCTTCGAGGTCACGTACGGTGTGGCTCAGTGCCGACTGGGACACCCCAAGTTTGGCCGCAGCGCGTGTAAAGCTTTTCTCGCGAGCGACCGCGAGGAAGACAAGGATGTCATTGAGGTTTTCTCGAGCCATCTTGCGTTATCCGGTGATGTTGAAAGCAAGCTTATGCGCGTGTTGATGCGGTAGCGGCTAACTAGATGAGCTAAGCAGGCCAGTTGATTCATGACCAATACTAATAAGCCCAATTGGCCGCAGCCACTTAATCGAATAGGTGAAAACCCTTATATTATGCCCTGAAAGAGGTCACTGACAACCGTGCGCGGTGGCCTTTTAAAACGAGCACGGGTCAGGAGGAGCAATGATCGGGTGCGGAGACATCATCCTGACGGCGGAGGGTTCTCAACGAAGTCGTCGGGCGTGCCTTTACTAATCTTCTGGAGTAGCAGCAATGAATCGACGTCTTACTATCCTTCTCATGGCCATTGGTCTTTCCACGCCTCTCTTGGCTGCGGCACAAACTTCGGCGGCACAGGGCTTGACGCGCGAACAAGTTCGGCAAGAGATGGCCGAGTATGCCGCTGCAGGTTGGAATCCTGCACGCCAGAATCCGCGTACGTGGGTCGACGACGCTCAGGCAGCCTCTGCAAAGGTTATGACCGCAAGAGCAGACGTAGCCTCGCCCCAGCTCGCACAAAGCAAATCGGACGACGCAGGTCACTGCAACTAACTTCTCTGGTCAAGCGAAATGCATGGAACTATCAAGCGCCATGACCGCTTCCCTTTGGCATTGGCGGACAGCCGGGCAGCGAGACGACCGTCTCGCTGCCCGGCAATTGTTTCGGGCAGACAGGGCTGGCAGCGCTTACACGTTTGCGTCTGTCATGCGAACCGGTAACGTACCGACAGGGATTTTGAAGTTTGCTTCGCGGAATCTCGAGAGACCGCTTACCGCCATATCCTCGCGCTCGCCAAGGTCGAGCGACGGCACAAATACTTTCAGTCGACAGGGACCATGGATAGCGTTGATGTCGAGGTTTTAAGAGCGGCCATTTCCTGGCATCAGAATCGAATGCCCGTCATCATGGCAACTGTAATAAGGACTTGGGGATCTGCGCCTCGTCCGGTAGGTTCGCTGCTAGCACTTCGTCTGGACGGCTTGATAAAGGGCTCTGTATCGGGTGGGTGCATCGAGGACGATCTGGTGCGCCAGGCGAAGGACGGCAGGCTCGACTTCCAGCGCATCCAAACCGTCAAATACGGCGTGTCTGCCGAGGAAGCGCACAGATTTGGATTGCCATGCGGTGGCACACTTGAGCTCGTGCTTGAGCCGTTGAATAACGACTCCAAGCTTAACGAAGTGTTCACTGCGATCCTGTCTGGGCAAACGCTTTTACGAACCCTGGATACATTGACGGGGAAAGCTCGATTGAGTTCGGGCGACACACCGGGCCGCACCTTCTACGACGGCCGATACCTTCAGGCAGCGTACGGGCCGCAGCTTCGTGTCGTTCTCATCGGAGCAGGGCAATTATCCGAATATGTTGCGCGTATAGCGCTGCCACTTGGCTATAGCGTCATTGTCTGTGATCCACGTGACGAATACTCAGAAACCTGGGACGTAGCTGATATCGAGGTTAGCCGTGAAATGCCGGATGACCTGCTGATTCGCTTGAAGGTCGATAGCAACACAGCGGTATTGGCGCTTACCCACGACCCAAAGCTCGACGATATGGCACTTTTGGAGGCGTTGAAGTCTGATGCGTTCTACGTTGGCGCCGTTGGATCGCGCTCGAACAGTGGGCGCCGGAAAGAGCGTCTGAAGCTATTTGATCTGAGCAATTCTGAAGTTGACCGACTTCACGCGCCCGTGGGCCTCCACATCGGCGCACAAACACCACCGGAGATTGCTGTCGCGATTCTGGCCGAAATGACAGCGGTGCGTCGTAATGTACCTGTCGTGCAAACGCACGCCGCTCGGAACCGTAGCGACTCGACGTCTGTATGCAAGGTGGAGTTATGGGATGAGGTTCTTTCATGAACTCGCGAACGTATAGCGAATCAATGGCAATCGTTCATTTCCGTAAGCGCCGAAGTTACGACGGCGAAACGTGCCGATCTAACGAGAGGCGCTCCCGATTACCTTTGAACGAGAGCGCTTCTGCTGTTCGGATCGGGGATCGTTGCGCCTTCGCCCTTTCCGGCCCAACTCTATCGTTGACGTGAAATTACGCGGGAATCTCCAGAGACGCCATGTCAATCACGAAGCGGTAGCGAACGTCGGCGCGCTCCATCCGTTCCCATGCCTCATTGATTTGGTCCATGCGAATCATCTCACAGTCAGGTAGCACGTTTTTGCGTGCGCAAAAATCGAGCAACTCCTGCGTTTCGACGATGCCTCCGATCGGCGAACCGGCAATTCGTCTACGACCGACAATCAGCGGCACCGTGCTAGGTTCGTCAAGCGGTCCCACCTGACCGACCAGTACCAAAGTGCCGTCGACATCGAGCAACGGCAGATACGGATTCAAGTCGTGGCGAACCGGAACGGTATCGATAATAAGGTCGAAATTTGATGCGGCCTTTTCCATGGCTGTGCTATCGGTCGATAGCAGGAATGCGTCAGCGCCAAGCGCTTTTGCATCGCTAGCCTTGTCAGCCGTCCGACTCACTACCGCCACAACGGCACCCAGCGCGGACGCGAGCTTGACCGCCATATGTCCAAGACCGCCCAAACCGATGACTCCGACGCGGCTTCCCGGCCCAATATTCCAGGTGCGCAAAGGGGAGTAGGTCGTGATGCCGGCGCAGAGCAGCGGAGCGACCTTGGACACATCGAGTCCTTGGGGAACGCGGAGGACAAAGTCCTCGCGAACGACGATATGTTTGGAATAGCCACCTTTCGTTGGTTCGTTGGTAATGCGGTCGAATCCGCAGTACGTTTGCGTGTTCCCCTCGCGGCAAAGCTGCTCCAGCCCCTTGCGGCATTGGTCACACACCATGCAGCTATCAACCATGCAGCCGACAGCGACATAGTCCCCGACCTTATAACGCTTCGCTTGCGGTGCGACATCAATGACGCGCCCGACGATCTCGTGACCAGGCACCAGTGGATAGTTGGACCATCCCCAGTCGTTCCGCGCTTGATGCAGATCTGAGTGGCATACACCGCTATAGAGGATTTCGATTGCCACATCGTTGAAGCGTAGTTCGCGGCGTTCGAAGTCGTATGGTTCAAGAAGCGACTTGGCCGTTTGAACGGCGTAGCCTCTGGTCTTCATTGCGATACCTCATGGGGGAAGGATGGAGGAGCCCTATGTTGGGTCGGCTCGGTCGTGCTGCTCGGACCGTGAGGGATCGGCACGCAGCGTATTTTCTGTCTATGGCGCACTCGCTTGCGCACCGCGAGTGCCTTGATACGCGATTCTATGAAAGGATGAGGACGATATTAAGATGCAGTGTTTGCATGGTCCGATGAGCCAATCTCACGAATCGTGAGGCGTCTTATGAAACACGAACGGTGATCTGGGGCGGATGCCGGTGAGTTCTGTTACGCACGCAGGAGTCGAGGAGTGTCAAGTCCGCCACAGCATTGTTAGTTGGAAGGCGAGGGCGGTGACGCCGCCCTCGCGTGGACGCTGTGTGGATCTACCGACGATCAGAGGCCAGCGGTTTGTCCACCGTCGACCACCACGGCGTGACCGATTGCGAATCCGGCAACGTCAGAGCATAGCCAGAGAACGGTGTTGGCAATCTCTTCGGGCCGGCCCAAGCGACCGATCGGCTCCTGTGCAATCATTCGCTTGCGGTTCTCTTCGGTCCCTTGGGTAAATCGGCCGATCATCGGCGTATCGATGATGCCCGGGCATACGGCGTTGATGCGCACGCCGTCCTTCGCGTATTCAAGAGCTGCAGACTTCGTGAGGCCAATGACGCCGTGCTTGGCGGCGCAGTATGCGCCTTGACCTCGAATGCCGACAACCCCAGCACCGGAGGAAGTGTTCACGATTGCACCGCCGCCGTTTTTGAGCATGAGCGGAATCTGGTGCTTCATGCAATAGAAGACGCCTCCGAGGTTGACGCGAAGATTTCGCTCAAACGTTTCAACGCTGACGTCGGCAGTGTATGCGAGCGGTTGCTCGATGCCGGCATTGTTGAATGCGAAATCCAGTCGACCAAACTTCTCGATGGTAGCCGCGAGTGCAACCTGCACGTCTTCAGGATTCGAGACGTCGCATCGCACGGCAAGGGCGCGACCGCCTTGCTCCTCGATCATCCGCGCAGTCGCCTTGGCACCATCTTCCGAAAGGTCGACCACGACAACGTCTGCGCCCTCTTGGGCAAAGGCCAACGCAGTAGTTTGCCCGATGCCGTTTGCAGCACCCGTGACAAAAGCGACCTTCCCCTCATAATTCCACTTGCGATGAGTCGTCATTGATTCCTATCTCCATTAAGCTGCTCGCGTTGGAAGCAAGCAATGTTTCCCCAGAACTTACGTACATTCGGAGTGTCGTTATTGTGGCCGGCGCAACGGCACAAAGTGAGGCCGTTGATGGCGCTGAGCGTCGAAGATCGAGCCGCACCTCGGGATGAGACGATGAGCGAATCGTCGTTTACGTGTATCTGCATGATCAACGCCACTGCTAAGCGGATAGCTCTGCCTTATAAATCGCGCTGCGAGGCTCCCGAGCTCGCAACTGTTCGTCGGTACCGAGGTACACACAGCAATAGAGTGTGGTTCCACTTTCGCCGCCGATTGCGCACGAAACCGCGTTACCTTCAAACTTGATGCGATCAGTGATTTCGCCGCCTTCAAGAACGCGGATGAACTCGCCCGTGTTATAGCAACCGACCCAGATGCCGCCGCGCTCGTCTGCGCAGATTCCATCGGGTTGCCGGTGCCCCAAGTCCGCGAATAGTCGTCGGTTAGATAGTTCGCCGTTTTGGTCGCGGTCGTACGCGGTGAGCTTTCCACACCACGTTTCGGCTACGACGAGCGTGCGTCCCTCGTCCATGATCACCGCCCCGTTGGGAAACTCGAGTCCGGTGGCCGCCACACGAACCGAGCCGTCGGGGTGAACGACGTGCATCTCGGTGGGCTCTATCGGCGCGCCGCCGAAGAGGTCGTAGCCGAAGTTACCGACGTAGACGCGACCGATTTCATCAATGACCAAATCGTTGAGGTCGCCCGCTGCTATGTTCGCCAGGTCTGCGTAGACTGACAGCATGCCTTCGGAAACGCGCATCAGCTTTTTGTCGGCGCACGACACAACGATAGGGGTGTTATCCGGCAAGAAGCCGATTCCCGCTGGGCGTCCCGGGACCTCGCAGACCACGCTACGTGTACCATCCTCAAGCACGGTATACAGTTTCGAACCAAAGACGTCTGATACCCAAAGACGACTATCTCGCCACCGTGGCGCCTCGAGGAAGACGAAGCCCTCAGCCACAAGCGTCGCCTGATGCTCTTTCATGACATTCTCTTCTGATGGAAATAAAGCGGTGGTGTCTCCTTCTAAATTAGGTTATTGCCTGAAGTGTCGGTAGGTCCAGTTCGATTTCATTGCGTCGACGGTAAGCTTTCCTGACAGGCAAGTCTACAGAGGACGGGGGGAACCTAAGCAGATCCGACCGGCGCTATGTAAGCGAATAACGAACATGAACCGCACCTGAAAGGGCAGACGAATGAGGCGGATCGTTCGCGATCCGCCTTCCCGGCGTGGGGTGCCGACCGCCTGAGCTACTTCCCTTTCCTCAGGACATGGATCTTGTTGCTCTCGACCCAACCATCTACTTTCTTCAGATATGCTGACACGTGGGGCGAACTACAATGGTTATCGAAGGTCTCTTCGCTCTCCCACCGCTCGATGAAAACGAAGCAACGGGGCTCCCGCATATCGCGATACATCTCATATTGAAGCATCCCCTGCTCTTGGTGCGTTGGGGCTAGCAGCCCTTCAAGAGCGTCCGCCAACTTCTCCTCACATCCAGGCTTTGCCACTGAAATGGCAACCGCGGATACCTCGGCCATGTTGTCCTCCGGAAAAGAGAAAAAAGGAATCGCGAGGATATATGGGCGAACTTAATAAAGGAAGTGTTCACTTGTGCGCCCGCTTCCGATTCGTTGATGTCTCGTCGGAAGGTAGCGCACCATGATCAGGTTATACCCTTAAGACAGAGATGTTCTGAATCGCGTGCCGGACCGCGACTAGCGCGGCGAACGCGCTACACCGGGCATCTGAAGGCGATAGAAACAAGAACAGCCAGGGGGGTTTAGCGCAACTTACCTTGGTAGCCAGAAAAACGAACTAGACCTAACCATGGGGGCGGAAATAATCTTCAAACAAACGGAGACACCCTTCTGACACGCAGCTCATCGGCATGGAAACCTACGACTACATCATCATTGGCGCCGGCTCGGCCGGTTGTCCTATCGCTCGCGGTCTCAGCGACAACCCCGATAACAAGGTCCTGCTCCTCGAAGCCGGCCCGCCCGCTGACCGATTTTGGGTCAATACTCCTGCTGGCATGGCAAAGCTGTACTTCCACAAGGACTTGAACTGGAACTACTTCACGGACCCGATGCCCGCACTTCGCAACAGAAAGATGTATTGGCCTCGTGGTAAGACGTTGGGCGGTTCGAGCTCGATCAACGGAATGATTTTTATCCGTGGACACAGGAGCGACTTCGACAGCTGGAGAGACCTTGGCAATCCGGGCTGGGGTTACGACGACGTGCTTCCATACTTCAAGAGGATGGAACACAACGAGCGCGGTGCAGACGAATATCGCGGCGCGACTGGACCGCTGTGGGTCAGCGATCCCGTAAAGAAGATGGCAAGTTCTCACGACTTCATTGAGTCGGCGGAGCGTGTGGGTATCCCTCGTACCGACGATTTCAATGGTGCAGTGCATGATGGTGTTGGCTTCATGCAGCATACCATTCGAGACGGGAAGCGTTATTCCGCGTACACGGCGTTCGTTGAGCCGGTACGCAATCGACAGAACCTTACTGTTCTCACTGGCTGTGCCGTTCAGCGCATCGTGTTGGAAGGCAATGTTGCTACCGGGGTCGAGGTCCTCTGCAACGGGGAAATAAGGACGTTTGTCGCAGCGAGAGAAATAATTTTGTCGGCGGGTTCGCTCAATTCGCCTCAGGTGCTCATGCTGTCGGGCATTGGGCCCGGCGAGGAGCTGCAGCGACATGGGATTCGTACCCGCGTGGAGTCTCCGGGCGTCGGGCTCAACCTGCAGGACCACTTTTACGTGCACGGAAGCTATAAATCCACACCAGACAGTTCCTACAACACAGAGCTCGCTGGTCTGAGAAAGTACCTTGAAGGCGCTCGTTATCTGCTGACACACAAAGGCTATCTGGCACTTGGCTCTTCGCAGGTGGGTGCGTTCGTAAAGAGTCGGGCTGACGAGCCCTACGCTGATTTGCAGATCAGCTTCAGGCCGATGACGTTCACGTACCACCCAGGTGGCGAGTGCGAAGTTGACAATGAGCCTGGTATGGGTGTCTCCGTCTACCTCCTGCGTCCACGTGCTGCTGGGACTGTGACACTGCGTTCAGCGAATCCCGCAGACTCCGCCGTATTTAAGCCCAACTTTCTGACGAATGAAGACGACAATCGGGCGATGATTTTCGGCGTGAAGAAGATTCGGGAAATTATGTCAGCGCAGCCGATGGCATCGCGTGTCATTGAAGAGCAGATTCCGGGCCCCGCTGTGAAGACAGATGAGCAGATTCTCTACTGGATGGAGATGACGGGTAACTCTGCCCACCATCAGGGCGGTACTTGCAAGATGGGGCGTGACCGTCTCGCGGTAGTAGACGAGCGTTTGCGCGTACGCGGAGTCGAGCGTCTTCGCGTGGCGGACGCATCGATCATGCCGCATCTCACTTCCGGGAATACCAATGCCCCTTCAATCATGATTGGCGTAAAGGCGGCAGACATGGTCTTGCAGGACGCTACCCCACGGCGACTTATCAAAGACACGGTTGCCGCTTGATCGGCGCTTTCGGGAAATATTTGGCTGGCGTGAATAGGGCAGCCGATATGGGCGACGAATGTAGCGGGAAGTGGCAAGAGCGTTCGTAAGGCGCATCGTATGCGCTTCAAATTTAGCGAAGAGGATTTCAGTAATGTCAACCACAAGCCAGCAAACTGCCGATAGCGAAGCGCGGCGCGAATACCCGCGCATCGGTTTATACATCGACGGCGAGTGGATCTACGACCGACAGACGGCGACCGAGGTCAGAAACCCGAGTACGGAAGAAATCCTGGGCCCTGTACCGAAGGCTACTCCAGACGATCTTGCACGTGCCTTGAAAGCAGCTTCGCGCGGATTTCTCGCATGGCGCGACACTCCTCCGCAGCAACGGGTGAAGGTAATACAGAAGGCCACGGCGCTGATGAGGGAGCGACTCCATTCAATCGCAACCGCGATCACGCTTGAGAATGGCAAGTTGTATTCCGATGCCTATGCCGAAGCCGACCGGTCCCTCAACTTCTTCGAGTGGAACGCGGCGCAATCACTACGTGACTACGGATTGATCGTTCCCGGCGAGGCGCAGATGCAGAAGTTCATTCTGCGTCAACCGATCGGTCCTGTCGCAGCATTTACTCCGTGGAACGTACCTATCAGTTCTGCTGCGCGAAAAGTGAGTGCGGCCTTGTCGGCCGGTTGCTCGGTGATCTTGAAAGCTGCGGAGGAGACTCCTGGAGCCGCGTGTCTCGTTGTCAAGGCTTTCGAAGACGCAGGGCTGCCTGCGGGAGTCTTGAATCTCGTATTCGGAAATCCTGCGGAGATCTCGTCGACGCTTATCGCCTCGCCCGTAATCAGGCTGGTGACGTTTACTGGCTCTGTGCAAGTCGGCAAACATCTGACCCAACAGGCTGCGGCCGCCATGAAACCCGTGTTGATGGAGTTAGGTGGTCATGCACCTGTGCTTGTCTGCGAAGGTGTTGACGGTGCAGCAGTTGGGCGCCTCGCAGCACGAGGAAAGACAAACGCTAGCGGACAAATCTGCGCGTCTCCATCGCGATTTATCGTTCACCGCAGCGTGTATCAAGACTTCGTGTCGGCATTCGCTGAGACAGTGAATAGCGTTCAGGTCGGAGATGGGTTCCGCAAGGACGTGCAGATGGGTCCCGTTGCCAGCGCTCGCCGACTGGCGGCAATGCAGTCACTCGTGGATGACGCTAGGAAGCGAGGTGCGCGGATCGCGGCCGGGGGCAATCGTATCGGAAACATCGGCTACTTCTTCGAACCAACCGTGCTCGCGGATGTTCCGTTCGATGCAGACGCCATGACGACAGAGCCGTTTGGTCCGCTGTGCGCCTGCGTATCCGTCAATGACCTCGGCGAAGCCATTACGTTGGCAAACAGCCTCTCCGTCGGCTTGGCAGCGTATGCATTCACCAACTCGTTGCAAGACGCTGAGCGCATCAGCCGAGAGCTCGACTGCGGGGTGTTGTCAATCAACCATTTTGGCACGCCAGACGCAGATACACCTTTTGGAGGGGTGAAGGACAGCGGTGTCGGTCGTGAGGGCGGTCCGTCGACGCTGGACGCTTACATGGTCACCAAGACAGTTTTGCAAAAGACCTCGCGAGTTTGAGGAGAGACAAAAAATAGACTCGAAATTGCTCGATGACGGGCAAGCTGCTGGACAAAATTAATCCATATTGGAGACAGACGATGGGCAAGTTTCGAAAGCGTGTTCTCGGCATTGCGGCAGCAGCCCTGTTGTTTTCGTCAGTGGGCGCGGCACAGGCGAAGGAAATCACGGTCGGTTACGTCGCTGCAGGTCTGCAGTATCCGTTCAATGTTGCCGTCGCGAAGGGGTTCGAGGACGCTGCCAAAGCGGCTGGTGTGAAAGCAATTGTCCTGGATCCGAAGACCAGCGTCGAAAGACAAGCCAACGCTATTGACGACCTTGTTTCGCAGAAGGTCGATGGTATCGCCTTTCTCCCGCTAGATGGCGTCGTCGCGCAAGGCTGGGCGGACCGTGTATCTGCCCATGGGATTCCTCTGGTCTCGGTTGCCACCGAGCTGGGCGACCCTCAGAAGCGACCCATCAAGGAGGTATATCCGAAGCTCGCAGCCCTTGTCGCGAGTGATGAGATTCACACCGGATTTAATGCCGGCGAGATTGCAGCGGAGTTGCTTCCGAAAGGTCGCGTAGCCAACATCGCCATCGTGGAGGGTGCACCGGGGTATCCGCAAGTCTGGCAGCGCACCAAGGGCTTCAAGGACGGTCTTGACAAGGCGGGAGTCAAGTATCGGATCGTAGCGTCGCAACCCACAGACTGGACGGCAGAGAAAGGCGAGGCGGTTTGTCAAAACATCCTGACTGCTCATCCAGACGTCGACCTTTTCTACAGCCAGGCCGATGACATGGTTATCGGTTGTGCGCGCGCCGTACATGCGGCTGGTTCAAAAGCAAAACTCGTCGGGTGGGGCGGTTCACGCCTTGGAATTGCTGCAATCAAGGCCGGAGAAGTTGACGGCACAGTGTGCGTAGCACCGGAGGAAATGGGGCAACAAGCGTTCAAGGCGCTGTACGCGGTTGTGAAAAACCCCGACATCCAAAAGGCCAAGTTCATCGAAATCCCGACGCCAGGTGTGACGAAAGAAAATATTTCGAGTTGTATTCCCCAATGGTAATAGGGGCCGGGCATCGTGAGCATTACCTGCGCCAATGTATTCTGACAGAGACATCAGGGCTTACGAAAAGAAGGCCGCTGAGCCACTCGAAATCGATTCGATTGGTTATGCGGGCCAAGACAACTTAAGTGGAGACAGAAATGAAAAAGTGTTTAAAGAGTTTGGCCTGCATCGGCCTGGCTGGTACTGCGGCGCTTCTTACAAACGCCGCGCTTGCCAAGGATATCACGCTGGGCTACGTGGCTGCAGGGATGCAATATCCCTTTAACGTGGCCGCGGCGAAGGGGTTCGAGGCGGCTGCGAAGGCGGCAGGCGTCAAAACTATTGTTCTTGATGCGAAGACTAGCGTGGAGAAGCAAGGAAACGCAGTCGATGATTTGATCGCTCAGAAAGTCGATGGTATCGCTGTGCTGCCAATCGATGCGGTGGTGGCTCAATCATGGGCCGATCGCGCTACTTCGCACAACATCCCGTTCGTCGCGGTCGCAACGCAGATTGGTGATCCTCAAAAGCACGCAATCGCCGATGTCTACCCGAAGCTGACCGCGCTCGTCGCCAGCGACGAGGTGCACGTTGGATATGACGCGGCGCAGATTGCCGCAAAGCTGCTCCCGAAGGATCGGACGGCGAAAATCGCAATTGTCGAGGGAGCTCCTGGCTACCCCACGGTATGGCAGACGACGAAGGGGTTCAAAGAAGGTCTGGACAAAGCCGGTATCAAATATCAGATCGTCGCCTCTCAGCCTACCGACTGGACCCCGGAGCAGGGTGAGTCCGTATGCCAGAACATTCTCACGGCGCACCCGGACGTTGACCTCTTCTTCAATCAGGCAGACGACATGGTCATCGGCTGCGCCCGAGCCGTGCGTGCTGCAGGATCGCACGCAAAGCTCGTCAGCCGAGGCGGATCCAAGCTTGGAATCAACGCCGTCAAGGTGGGCGATGTCGATGGCACGGTCTGTATTCAACCGGGAAAAATGGGAGCGCTGGCGTTCAAAGCGCTGTATGCAGCAGTGCAAAATCAAGGCGTGCAGAAGGCTAAGTTCGTCGATGTCGACACGCCAGAGGTGACGAAAGCGACGCTTTCCAGCTGCGTGCCTGAGTGGTAAGCAGGATTGATGTCAACCGAGGCGGTAGGAGGCAACGAAATGGTAAATGAGATTCCACTCTTGCAGCTACAGGGTGTGACGAAGACGTTCCCGAACGGTCTTGTAGCGTTACGCGGAGTAGACCTTGACGTTTCGCGTGGCACGGTGCATGGGCTCCTGGGCGCTAATGGCGCCGGGAAGTCGACCTTGATCAAGATCCTTTCTGGCTCGTTGCCAGCCTCGGGTGGGCAGATCGTTTGGAAGGGCTCGGCCGTTGAGTATTCGAGTCCGAAAGCGGCGAATGACATGGGAATCGCGACGATTCACCAGCACATTCCCTTGGTCCCGACTCTATCGGTACTCGAGAACGTGTTCTTGAGCGAGGAAGGCCGGTGGCGCCGCAATTCGGCGATTCGGACGCGCTATTCCGACCTGTGTCAGAGAATTGGATATTGGCTGGATCCAGACGGCCTGGTCAGCGACCTCTCCATTGGTCAACGTCAAATGGTTGCGATTCTGCAGGCCCTGGGAACGGGGGCTGATCTGATCGTCATGGACGAGCCGACCGCTTCACTCGCGGCAAACGAACGGGAGGTCGTATACAAAATCGTGCGGCAACTGTCGCGTGTCGAAAACAAGGCCATTCTCTTCGTTTCACACTTCCTGGACGAAGTCGTGGCGCTCACCGACCGAGTGACCATTCTGCGGGATGGACAAGCCGTGGTTGACGCAGCGACCAGTGAACTCGACGAATCGCGTATCGCAGAGGCTATCGTTGGTAGGCAGATCGTTGCGCTAGAAAAAGCACCGCCGAAAAAGATCGAGGCTGGAGCTCCGGTGTTGCTCGAGCTGAAAGATTTGGCGTCGATCGGCAAGCTGGAGCCGATCTCGTTGAGGGTGCGGGCGGGGGAAGTCATTGGAATCGCAGGTCTCCTTGGTTCAGGCCGCAGCGAGCTACTCCATGCGATTTTTGGTGCTGATCCGGATGCTACTGGTGAGGTCCTGGTCGATGGCGAGAAAATTCGGAAGTCGACTGCTTCGGCAGTTCGGGCGGGTCTCGGGTTGGTACCTGAAGACCGGATGGCACAAGGTCTCATACCCGGCTTCGAAATTTGGCGCAATACGACCCTCCCAGCGCTCGATGGTGTTGCGCGCGGTCGCTGGCTCCCGGACAAAGCACGTGAACTGGAACGTGGAGAGGAGGCTATCCGGCGCCTATCTATCAAGGCGAGTTCGGCTGACATTCTCGTGACAGAACTAAGTGGTGGCAATGCGCAGAAAGTGACGATTGCCAAATGGTTATTTAGCGACGTGAAGGTGTTCCTCCTGGACGAGCCTACCGCTGGCATCGATATTGGAGCGAAGACGGACATCTTGTTGCTTGTTCGAGAGCTAGCGGCGGCTGGCAAGGCAGTCGTCATTGTTTCTTCTGAATTCGAGGAAATCCTTGCGGTGAGCAGTCGAATACTCGTCATGCGTGACGGACGTTGCATCGCCGAGCGCGTCGGCCACGAGACCTCCGAGCACGAACTGGTCTTGCTGGCGGGCGGTCACAGTGCGAATTCAGACGACGCACAGCAAAGTAACGCGCAACCCTTGTAGAGCGAGTAATCATGAATCTCACAACTTCAACACATTCCAGCCCCGCTCGCGGTAGCGATGCATCATCGGGTGGACCAACGGGCGGCAGCTCACCAAAAGTTCAGGGACAAATGACCGATTGGCGCCGCTTGTTCAGCCTGCGCGAGATGGGCGTTTATTACGCTCTCGTCTTGCTCGTATCAGGAATCTCGTTTGTGACGGTTTACACGGGACGCCCGAGCTATCTCAGTTTGGGAAACATCTCGAATGTTCTATATCAGGCGTCGTTGGTGGCGATTATCGCTGTCGCAATGACGGTGATCCTGATTACGGGTAACTTCGATCTTTCTGTCGCATCCGTGGCGGCCCTTTCTGCAGCGGTACTTGTGAGTCTGGCAGATACACTTGGGTTTTGGCCAGCAGCGGGCGTGGCGATGCTGGTTTCGGTTCTGGCAGGCTTACTGAATGGTGCGATCGTCCAGTATCTTGGCATTAATGCATTCATCGTTACATTGGGTACGCTCACCGCAATCCGTGGCGTTGTCCAGATCTACACCGATGGGCAATCCTTGTCGGTGCAAACACCTGAAGCATTGCAGGCAATGCGAATGTTTGAATCGGGTCGTTTTTCGATTGCGATTCCGCTGCTTATCATTGGAGCCGGCTTGTTCCTGGCGGGTCTCTGGTCTCTGGTGCGAGCACGTCGTCAGGCGCATAACGTCCCCGTGACGTCGGTTGGCATGGTCATTGGCGGCGTATGCTGTTTTGCTCTTGTGTGGGCGGGCGGACTGTCGCTTTCGATGCCGAAACCTGTCGTGTATATGCTCGTATTCACGATCGTCGTCTGGTTTGTGCTGAATCTGACCACTATCGGTCGCCGCGTGTACGCGGTGGGTGGTAATCCTGAGGCTGCCCGTTTGTCAGGGATCAACGTTCAGAGATACAAGATGGCGGGGTTCATTCTCTGTAGCGCGGCGGCTGGCTTCGGCGGTGTTCTTTTCGGCAGCCGACTTGGTGCGGTGAATCCAACCGCAATGCAAGGCGCAGAACTCACTGTCATTGCCTCGGCCATTCTTGGTGGAACATCACTGTTTGGTGGCGCCGGATCGGTCATCAAGACGCTCGCAGGTGCACTGCTGCTGTTCACGCTGACGAACGGATTCAACATCCTGAACCTGGGCGCGAACTATCAAGGCGTCATCGAGGGAACAGTGGTTGTCACGGCAGCCGCTATCTATACGGTAGGGGGCGCTCGTCGACGGAGGCGATAGAAGCCGCTCTCTGGCGTCGGGAGATTTACGCTCCAGATGGAAAATGACGGATGTCTTGCAATAAATTCTTTCCATGCAGGCCGCCGGACAGAAGGCTAGAACGCGGCGGCCTGCCGAAGCCGGGTTTATTCCGATGCAAGAACGTTGGACGCAGTCTCGAATCGCGCACTGGTTCAGGAGCCGTTCGTGAATAGTACCGGTCAAACCTACATCGACTCTCTCACGGCAGCCGACAGGGAGATTCTGTCTGAGGGGCTGTGCGCATTGTTACGCGAACGATCGGTGGCTTACGAGATTGCGGCGAAGGTAGCACTTGCCCAAGGGTTGGCGAAACCTGATGTTACCGACTTCGGACTTCCCGACATTCTTCGTCTCAGTCGAATCTTATAAGAGCGGTGCCACCAGCTAAGCGCGTCCAGTTCTGTCTGTCAGGGGCATCCAACATAACTCGGACGGCGACCGCCGGTTGAAGCAATGGTGAACTGGCTATCGCGCGTCTAATGCGCAGGTTGATTGGAGGAAACGTGGCAAAGCAAAGTGCAATTCGTACACTGTCGGCCGGCTCCATCGGCAACTTTGGAGAAATTTACGATTTCGCGGTGTTCGGATTTTCGGTTCCGATTCTTTCGATTCACTTTTTTCCAGGCAGTGATCGTACTGCGGCATTGCTAAGTACCTTTGCCGTCTACGCAGTCGCCTTTTTCGCTCGACCGCTAGGGGGGCTGTTGTTTGGTGTTATGGCAGACAAGGTCGGTCGCGTGAAGGTCATGGCAACGACAGTCTGGTTGATGGCGCTGGGCACAGCCGTGATAGGCCTTCTGCCCACCTATGCTCAAGTTGGCATCGCGGCCCCTGTACTCCTAGTCGCGTGCCGAATCGCTCAAGGACTTGCGCTGGGCGGCGAAACCACCGGAACCACCAGCTTTATTCTCGAATCCGCACCTGACGACCGCAGAGGAGGATGGATAGGCCTTACCTTGGTCTTCTCGCATTTGCCTAATGCTCTGGTAGCCGGGTTGTTGATTGCCCTTCAAGTGGGAGCCGGTGCAACTTCGTATTCAGACTGGGTCTGGCGTGTACCGTTCCTTGCGGGCGGACTGATCGGGATTGTTGGATTCTGGCTCCGCCGCAATCTGGACGAGCCCGAGGAGTTTAAGCAGGCCACGCGAAGGACTGGTTCGAAGAACCCACTTGGAACGGCGCTCCGAGCAGGTGGTCTTCGAGGGATGCTCAACGTCGCAATGATTCAACCTATCCAGACGGTCGGTTCATATCTGCTTCTGGGTTTCATGTACACGTTTCTTGTGCGTGTGGCGAAGCTGGAGCCGGCGACCGCGCTTTTTACAAACGGTGCGGCCATCGTTGTGTTGTCGCTCATGATTCCGATTGGCGGGGTGCTAAGTGACCGTTTTGGCCGAAAGCGCATTCTTACCCTAGGAGCCTTGTGGCTAGCCATCGCCGCATATCCTGGCGTATACCTCGCCGCCACCGGAACTATTAGCGGTGCACTTCTGGGTCAGTTGCTGCTTACGGTCGGAGTTGGCTTGTATGGAGGGGCTTGTTTTGTCGCCGCGCCAGAATTCTTTCCGACTTCATTTCGTGCGACCGGACATGCGATCTCGTATCAGTTGAGCGTTGCCGTCTTCGGGGGTGCTACGCCCTTCATTGCAACGCTTCTTGTTCGCGGATTCGGGTCTCCTCTTGCACCTGCATATTACGTTGCTTTCGTTGCGATCGCCTGTCTCATCTTGACGCAGTTTGTCCCGGAGACCAAAGGCGTGCGGCTGCGTACGTCTGCAGGCTTGACTGCGGCAGGCAGCACGTTCGGCGTCCCGAAAGAGACTAGATGAGATTTGCAAGGGGCTCCGCCCGCCCATTGATGTCATGAGCCAGTCCGGAGATTGAAGCCGGTAACTAGCGCAGAGGACGCGAACCCAAGCAGGCAGGTCTTCGTTACGACCATCGTCGTCGTTGTTCGGGTGATACGCCAGTTCAGTCGGACGAAAGAAATTGCAGTGTCGTTCAAAGAATAGTCGCACTCGTAAGTGGTATCGCAGATTAATCGAGCACATTTATTTAATACGTATAACTAAGTAAAAGGAGATAAGATGAGAGGAGTTTGCAAGTGGTTAGTCGCGTTCTGCGGCGCAGGGGCAATGTGTCTTGGTAGCGTGCAGGCGAAGACCCTCACGCTAGGCTACGTGGCTGCAGGGATGCAGTTCCCCTTTAATGTATCAGTAGTAAAAGGATTTACGGAAGAAGCGAAGAAAGCCGGTGTGAAAGTTATTGTTCTTGATGGGAAAGCTAATGTTGAGACCCAAAGTAACGCTATCGACGACTTGATAGCCCAGAAGGTGGATGGCATCGCAATCCTTCCCATTGACGGTTTGGTCGGGAAGAGTTGGGCGGATCGTGTCGCGGCACACGGTGTACCTTTCGTCTCCGTGGCGACCGAAATTGGAGATCCCCAAAAGCGACCAATTAGAGAAGTTTACCCAGAGGTCGCCGCACTAGTCTCAAGCGACGAGATACACACAGGCGAAATCACCGGCGAAATGGCGGCTACACTGTTGCCGAAAGGCCGCGTGGCAAATATTGCTATCCTCGAAGGGGCACCCGGTATGGCTCAAAATTGGCAGCGAACAAAGGGGTTCAAGACGGGCCTTGAGAAAGCCAGCGTTAAGTACCGGATTGTCGCGTCGCAACCCACTAACCTGACGCCTGAGCAGGGCGAGTCAGTCTGCCAGAATATTTTGACGGCTCATCCCGATGTGGATCTGTTTTACAACCAGGCGGACGACTTGGTGATTGGATGCGCGAAGGCGGTACGCGCAGCTGATTCTCACGCCAAGCTGGTTGGTTGGGGCGGCTCTCGTCTTGGGGTAACCGCTATCAAGACTGGCGACGTCGACGGCACAGTGTGCGTCGAACCGGAGAAAATGGGGCGACTCGCATTTAAGGCACTGTATTCCGCTGCTACGAACCCGAACGCACCTAAAGGTCAATTCGTGGAGGTTGATACGCCAGCCATCACAAAATCCAATATCGCGAATTGCGTACCACAATGGTAAGTGGTGTGGGCGGGGAGGGTCACAAGGCTATTTACGGTGTTTGGGTGGCCCCCGTTGGCTAGCGGATGACCGGTTACGGCCGCTGGGGGCTCTTAGGCGTTGCCCGACGCACCGTGAAGTGATCGCCCGGCTCCACGTTTTCGAAGGAATCAAACGAAGTGCAGCGCGGGGTCTGCCGCGCCGTGCAACATTCCAGTGATATTGTTGCATAGACGGCTAGTAGCCATTGGGAGTTGTGACGTGGAGTTACGGGTTGGGGAATCGGAAGATTTCCTTTGTAATCCACCGAGTGGTGCTTCTCGCGCGCTTGCCTCGACCAACCGTTGCGGATAAAAGTGGGGTTTTTGTAAGCAGCTAGTAGCAGCAATGCGGTGAGTGACATCGGGGAGATAAGATGGAAAAGCGCATCTCGAAGGCGACGTTTAAGGCTAAAGCTTGTGAACTGTTCCGCCAAGTCGAGGCTCTGGGTGAAAAGGTGGTTGTGACGAGTCGTGGCAAGCCAACCGTAGAAATTCGCCGTTATACGTCGGGTCGCGATGATCCGATAGACGTTCTTCGTGCTGGAATCGTGTACTTCGATCCGGAAGCCACACCCGACCTAACTCAGAGTTGAGAGAGCGCTCCATGATTGTGCTCGATACTTGCGCCTTGCTGCTGTGGCTGTGCGACCAGGGCAAGCTGAGCGTAGCAGCTCGTGAGGCAGTCGAGCGTGGAATGGAAGCGAGCGAAATTGCGATTTCGAGCATCAGTGTGCTTGATGTCGGCAAGTTCATTGAAGACGGGCGACTCGCATTGTCGGTGAGCACCCGAAGCTGGCTGTTGACATTGGCTACGATAGAGGGAATGCGCGTGATTCCCGTCGATTTCTCGATCGCCGTACGGGCGGCGAACATTTCGGTGCCGCTCACGTCCCATCAAAAAGTCATCGTTGCCACGACCATTGCGCTTGGTGGTGCCCTCATTACTCCAGACGCTTATTTACGAACGCACACCTACGTAGACTCAATTTGGTGAGCGCAGCGGCCTAGGCCGAACGGCGGGTTTGTCGTTGGCCCCTCGTCATCGGCTTCGATTTGTCCATACGAGGTTTGGTTACGGCACACCTTTCTATGGCGTAGCGCAATGGTCGAGGCGATACGTCTTGATCGCATTACCGCGAAAGATTTTCAGTCGGTCTTCACGAGACATATAACGTGTTGATCGGTCGACAAGACTTACCCATTGACGATAAGTCGCGGCCAGTTCGAGTACCGGCCAATCACCTCCAAAGAGGACGCGGTCCACACCAAAGCAGTTGATGACATCGTCAATCAGCGGGAGTACCTGTTCTTCTCTCCATTCTTGATGGTCAGCCTGCGTCAAGAGTCCAGATATCTTGCACACAACGTTTGGGAACGCTGCTATCTTGTATAGTTGCTCACGCCAAAAGTCGAGACGTTTCTCCTTCACTTCTGGTTTAGCCATGTGATCGAGCACAAAAGACACCGACGGACAACGCCCTACCAGCTCTACGGTGTGCGCAAACTGGTGCGGATCGATGCAAAGATCGAAGGTGAGGTCGTACCTGGGCAGCAGATTGACGGCGTCTACGAAGGAGCGCTGCAAGATTATGGACGAGTCGGGCATATTCTGAATGAGGCGTCGTACGCCCCGAACGGCCGGCAGACTGGCAATACGAGCGATTTCTGGCTCGATAGAGACACCTTTCTCCAGCGGTAGGCAGGCGACGCAGGCAAGGATTCTGGCGTCGTGCGCCGCAGTCTGAGTGATCCACGCTGCTTCGTCGAGATACTGCGGCATGTCCACGTCTGCCTCAACTACAACGAAGCCCTCGACATGGTAGGGGGCAGAATCGCTCGAAAGATCGTCGGCAGTCCAACTACGATTAAGTTTGGTTGCGCCGGTCGCCCATGATGAGCCACTGGACCACGAGTAGCCAAAGCGCTCTCGGTCGATCAGGTGGATGTGTGAGTCGATGATGGGGAAGTCAATCATGTAACTGGTTTGACATGATGGATTTTGAAGTCTGGGCTCGTTGCGACATCGCACGAGATCTGCATTTTCGTGAGCGTCACCGCTGGCTGTAAAACGACGCCGAGCCGCAGCTGGAACGTAGGATTAACGTCCGAGCGTACATGAAAACGCGGCTGGAATTGCTGGTTTTTGTTTGTGTATCGATAAGCGGCGCTTATCTACGACAGCGGGCAGTAAAAGCATGCTTGAGGACGCAGCTAAGCTTGCGGGTATGCGCAGCAGCCTATACTCCCGTGCGCGCACCGCGGCGATCGACGTTCATCCACGGAGAAGTTCACTCCTGGCAAACCATCTAATCAGATGCTCGCGGAAGCCCTCGGCCGCTGGCGACAGGGCGCGGTTCGATGAGTGGTAGAGGCAAACCTGCCTCATGACTTCGGGGTTAACTATCGGCCGCGATACCAAGCCGAATCGACGGCCGAGAATGCCAACGTATGCTGGAGCAATCGTGAAGGCAAGTCCCTCGGCAGCCATGCCGAAGGCAGTGCTAATGTTGTCGACGATCTCGATTGGTGTGATTTGTTCGCTTTCGACATATTCAGCTTGCGTGAGTGAGATTGTCCGCTCATAGTCGCGCCCTGCCACAACCAAAGGGTACTGCCTCAATTCAGCCCAGGAGATTTCACGATGTTCAACCATCGGGCTATCGGGAGCGAACCAAAGCACCCAGGCGCTCTGAACTATATCGAAGCGGACGACGTCCTCCGTCACCGCTTGGTCTGATCCAATGGCGAAATCGACAGCAGCGCTCTTGACCGTACTCAGTAGGTTCTCTACTGCGGTATCACGAATTCGGACAAGAACCTTTGGTTGGCACTCACGGTAAGCCTTGATCGCCGCCGGCAAGACGGTACTGGCCAAGATTAAGGGTGCCGAAATACGGACGATCCCGGCAGCTCGATTCCGAATGTCCTCCGCCGCCGCCTCTGCAAGTTCAAGATGTGCCAGTGCGCTTTTGGCAGATGAATAAAATTCGCGCCCGGCCGGCGAAACGGACACGCTTCGGGTCGTGCGATCAAAAAGTCGAAAACCTATTGATGTCTCGAGCTCGCTGACCAGTTGGCTGACCGCGGATGCGGACAGGCTCATCCGCTCGCCTGCTTTTGCAAAACTGCGGACGTCAGCAACTGCTACGAAAGCGCCGAGCTGTCTCGGGGTAAATCTAGGAAGGCCCATGGTGTCGGGAGACGTATTTAGATTATGAAACGACTCTTAACGAAACATCACGATTCATCGCTTGTTCATCGGTACATCTCCCATAAAACTCTTCTACAAGTGTTCCGGAAGGACGAATGGGCGATTATCCTGGTGCCTTATCAACCTATATCCCAATCCATTATGCTATACAGTCCTGACCTTTGCCACGTATTCGCGAACCACGTTGGGAAGACCCGCTTCGAAGATCTTTCCAAAGCAGCCGTCGATGCGGCAAAAAAGTCCATCCTTGACATTGCGGGTGTAACTCTCGCCGGCAGCGGTATGGAGCCGGCTGTGCGAGGGGTCGCCGATGTCGTTTTAGATGCGGGAGGGCGTGAGGAGTCGTCTGTGTTCGGGTTCGGAGGAAAGGTCCCAGCGCAGTCGGCAGCTTTCGCAAACGGCGTGATGGCGCACTGTCTTGATTTTGATGATCAGACACCCTGGGGGGCGCACCCGGACAGCTCCGTGGTTCCGGCGGCACTCGCGCTCGCAGAACGTAAAGGGGCGATATCCGGTCGTGACCTGATCACCAGTGTAGCGATTGGTCAGGATCTGTTCGTCCGCTTGCGCTGCAATGTGGAGTGGCGTCAGGACTGGAACCTTTCGTCGGTCGTTGGCGCGTTCTCTGCAACCGCTGCGGCTGCTTATATTCAGAGGTTGTCTCGAGAGCAGATCTCGCACGCGCTCGGGATTGCCAGCATGCAGTCTAGCGGGACCATGGAGGTTATTTTTGGCATTGGAAGCGACCTGCGCGGTATGTATGCCGGGTTTACAGCGCAAGGCGCGGTATTGGCGGTGCTCCTGGCTGAGAAGGGTATAACCGGTGTCGCGAATCTCTTCGAGGCGAAGGCAGGCATTTTCAATGTCTACTTCGGAGGGAAATACGAACGCGACAAGATGGTCGAGGGGTTGGGCAGAGACTACCTGGGCGCGTCAATGCTTTACAAGGCGTGGCCGGCTGTTGGGAATGTGCATACATACATCCACGCGACAATCGAATTGATGAGAGAACATGGTCTGAAAGCGTGCGACATCCAGCAGATCAAGGTGTTCGTCGGGGATTTTCACCAACGCATGTGCTATCCGTTGGATCTTCGCCGCACGCCGGGGACACTCGTCGATGCGAAATTCAGTCTCCCATTCTGTGTGGCCTTGGCGGCGACGCGTGGCCAGATTCGAATATCCGATTTCAGCGCCGCAGCCCTTCATGACCCGCAGGTGCTTGCAATCGCCCAGAAGGTTGTCCCCCTGGAAGACAGCAGTCTTGACTGGAAGGTGAAGATCCCCGATGGGCGCATGGAGATTTTGACGCGCGACGGCCGGCGCTTCGCTCGGATTGGTGACAACGTGCCGGGCAGCCCCGAAGCGCCAATGTCGTGGGAGCAGATCGCCGCGAAGTTCCGCGACTGTGCGTCGGTTGCGGCCAACCCTCTGTCCCGAGAGAGAACTGAAAGAGCAATCGACCTGGTGCTCAATCTTGAATCACTTGACAATACGAGCGCCTTCCTCAGTACGTTTTCTTAGCATGCCCCGTTCGTACACGGGTGGTGCCTTCGCGTCGCACTTGAGAGATTTCAACGGAACAGATATTTTCTATATGCGTTCGGTACGATAAGAGAAATTACCATGAAGCGATTCGAAGGAAAGGTGGTTGCCACCACAGGTGCTGCGTGTGGTATCGGTCTAGCGTGTGTGCGATGGTTGTGGGAGGAGGGGGCTGCTGTAGCTTTGGCAGACAGCGATCGGAGACCGCTACCGTCATGGGGGCCGATTACCTCGAGCTTCGTCGAATCGGCGGTCAACCAGGTGGTCAGCAAGCGCTTTGTGAAGCGGCAGCAGATGGCGTGGCGGCCCGCACTCGCGCATCTCTTCTGCGGGTGAGGACGGTGGTCCTGAATTACCAATTGAGAACACGCATCGAGCGATGGTATCCGACGCTCGCGGTCAACAGTCACGCTGACAATATCGCGCCATAGTGCGCCGCTTTGGCGCGGTCTCCGTCCCCCGAACTCCCATTGCCCCATCGATTTACGTGCTCAAGCCCAGGTTCCTCAGGGCAGTTGGCAGGCTGAGTGCAGCCAGCTTGGTTTTCGCACCTATCAGTTTTTGAGTTGCCGCCCCAGCTTCTCGCCGATCATCATGCACGCCGCGTTGATGTTTCCGCTGATCAGGTCAGGCATCACCGACGCATCGGCGATCCAGAGGTTCTCCAGTCCTCTTACCTTGAGGTCGGGCGTCACTACTGCCATGTCGTCGACTCCCATGCGGCAGGTGCCCGACGCGTGGTACGCCAGCCCGGCGCGGGCCTTCACGTACTCGACCAGCGCGGCTTCGGAGGTAGCGTGTGGGCCTGGTTCGACCTCCTCCATCACCATATCGGCCAACGGCGACTTGGAGACGATACGACGCAGAAGTCCTATCGCTTTCACCAACGTTTCCACATCTCCGGAATTTCCCAGAAGGTTGGGTTCGATTAACGGCGCTGTCTTAGGGTCCGCGCTGGCGAGGCGGATGGTGCCCCGGCTCAAGGGATAGCTCTTGTCGAGCACCATTGAGAACGAAGGATAGGGCAGCACCTTCAAGCTCTTGTAGAACTTGAGCTCGTCGTCGTTGACCGCGCCTGCGACCGAGAAGAGCATATGTACATCCGGTATGGGTTCCGTGCTTGAAGTCCTCAGGAATCCCATGGCCTCTGTAATCGTGGCAAGCGGTCCTTGCCCCGTCAACAAGAACTTGGCTCCAAAGCCTGCCATTCGCAACCAGTTGCTTGTTGGGCTGTAGCTCGGCCGCTTCACGCGCCAACTCGGCCTAATGAGGGGGTGCTCCATCAAGTTGCGTCCAACGCCAGGCTGATGCAGAACAACATTGACGCCAAGCGCTTGCAGTTCCGCTCCATCGCCGATGCCCGATAGCATCAGAAGCTGTGGCGTATTGATCGCTCCGCCGCACAAGATGACGCGGCCAGCCCGGGCCTCGTGCACGACGCCATCGCGCTCGTAGGTGACGCCCGTAACCCTACCTTCCTTTACCAGTAGTTTGTGTACGAGCGCATCCGTGACCAGCTTCAGGTTCTTGCGCTGCAACGCCGGTTTGAGCCATGCATCGGCCGAACTGACTCGCATTCCGCGGTGCTGGTTGAATTGTCCGTAGCCAACCCCTTCTTGCTGCGCACCGTTGAAATCGTGTGTGCGCGGAATGCCGGCCGCTTGTGCAGCATCGAGAAACGCCTCCGTGAGCGGATGGCAGTGCCGCACCTCCCGGATGGGCAGCGGACCAGAATCGCCACGGATTGAGTAGTCAGGCGGCGAATGGTAGCCGGGCTCGCAACGCTCCATGTCCCGGAACAGAGGCATGACGTCATCGGCCGACCAGCCGACGTTGCCCATGGCAGCCCAACGGTCGTAGTCGGCACGGGCGCCGCGCACATAGTTCATGCCATTGATACTACCGCTGCCGCCCACAACGCGTCCGCGCCGCCAATGGTCGGTTCGCATATTGCGAGTGGAGTCGGACTGGGACCAATAGCCCCACTCGAAGCGTGAGAAGTCAAGATAATAGCTGAGGCCGAACGGTTTCATGAGCCATACATCCGGGGGGCCGGCCTCAAGGACGAGAACGCGCCGCGAGGGGTTCTCGCTGAGGCGAGCAGCCACGACGCAGCCCGCGCTTCCCGCACCGACGACAATGTCGTCCCACATGTTTGAATCTCGATCCACGTAATTCACTTTGTCTCTAATCCGTGCGTGCAACTATGTTCAGAGGTCGGGGCGGCGTGCGTCCGACACTGGCGTTTTCCTACCAGCGGCAGGGAATTGGGTCGCTTAGTGGTTTGTCGCCGATGCGGCTGCGACTGGTGGTGGAGAAATGGTTCGGCGGACTGGTCTGGGCATCTCTCGATGCAAGCGTTCAAGACAGGATTGGAACGAACATCCTGCTCATGTCCCAAAAAGGATCCACGGCCGCCGCCATAGGTCGGGACGGCTTGACATGTTTAAAGCGTCAAGGCCGATGCCTGTTCGGGCTTATGTCCTGATTGCACTGTGCTATCGCGTTCCCTGGTTGTTGTCAGTGAGGCACGCAGATCGAAAGATTCGAAACTAGTCCACGATCAAATGTCGGATCATCGTTGAACGAAAGGATTTTCCGGCGTGCTCGACGCAGTTGAAATCATGATGCTTTTCGTTTCGAGGTAATCGTTGATCGCCTCCATTCCGCTCTCGCGCCCAAGGCCCGATTGTTTCATTCCGCCAATTGGCGTCGTGAAGCTGTAGGCTCGGTACGTGTTGACCCAGACCATCCCGGCCCTTAGCGCCTTCGACATCCGAATTGCGCGCCCCACGTCTCGCGTCCACACTCCGGCCGCCAGCCCGTAGATGACGTCATTGCCAATTTTTATCGCGTCGTCCTCAGTGTCGAAGCCGATGATCAATAGTACGGGGCCAAATACCTCTTCCTGGGCAATGCGCATGCTGCTCGAAACATCAGTAAATATCGTGGGTTTCACGAATTGTCCCGCGCCCAATCCCGCCCCCTTCGCAGCCTCTCCCCCGAGAATACATTGGGCGCCCTCAGCTTTGGCGAGATCGATGTAATGCAGAACCTTCTCGAATTGAGGTGGGGTAGCAATCGGGCCGATGTCCGTGTCCGCGCGCATCGGATCACCCAGCTTCAGTTTGCGTGCAATACCGAGCAAACGTTCGGTGAAGGCATGTCGGATAGAGTTCTGCACCAGCAGCCTCGAACCTGCAGTACACATCTGCCCGGACGCCCCGAAGATGCCGGCGACCGCCCCGATGCAGGCGCTTTCGAGATCCGCGTCGTCGAACACAATGTTCGGTGATTTACCTCCTAGTTCCATCGACACCCGCTTCATCGTGCGTGCCGCGGTTTCATATACCTTGGCGCCGGTCACGTCGGAGCCGGTGAACGTGATCTTTGCCACGTCCGGATGCTCGACCAGCGGCGTACCTAGTTCCTGTCCAAGCCCTGTGACAACGTTGATCACCCCGTCTGGCAGACCCGCTTCCTTTGTCAACGCTGCGAACTCAAGGGAATTTGCCGATGCGTACTCGGACGGCTTCAGTACGACAGAACAGCCCGCCGCGAGTGCCGGCGCACACTTGATGGTGGAAAACATCAAAGGGGAATTCCACGCGGTAAGTGCTGCCACTACTCCAACGGGCTCACGACAGGTGATCGCGAGCATATCGGGCTTGTCGACAGGGACCACACTGCCTTCAATCTTGTCGGCCATGCCAGCAAAGTAGTACCAGTGTTCAGGAAGGTACTTCAGTTGCCCTTGCATCTCCGCGAGAATCTTGCCATTATCCTTGGATTCGATTTCAGCCAAACGCTGCGCGTTTTTGGCATCCGCGAGCAGGTCGCCGATCCGGCGAAGAATTTTTCCGCGCTCCGTCGCAGTCATGCGACTCCACGGTCCGTGGTGCATCGCATCGTACGCAGCCGCCACGGCGCGGTCGGCATCTTGGCTGCTGCCCCGCGGAATCCGGGCCCACACCTTCCCGTCGTACGGATCCACTGAATCGAGCCATTCAGCGCGCGCGGGACTCACCCACGCTCCATTAATCCAATGCTGGTACGTCTTCATTTCGCCTGTCGCTAATGTAAGTGAGTCGATCCAGATCAAGGCGCGCGCAAACGCACTTCGTTACACCCAAGTACCGGCGCGCGCGTTATGCCTTTCCTGCTGGCTTGTCCGAACTAAGCCCCCATACGTACGGAATCCATGCAGTCTGGGCAACGTCGACCGAAACCACTGCTCCGGTCATACAGCGTCTCCGGCAGAGGGAATTGTTTTGAATGTGGCATCAGTCTCGCCGCACATCGCTTGATCAACAAGCAATGAATTATGAGCAATCAATAAGTTGGACTTCACAATCACAAGAGGACCGGTCAGACCACCGCGTATGTCCACGTTACGCCGAGACAACTCAATGGCTTTATCACCCATTGAAAGGCCATTGGAAAGCGGTACAGCACTACGCACCGGTCAGTGCACATGGCTCTGATCAGGTGGCGCCCGCGGCAGGATGGCCAGGCGTGTCATCAGCCAGCGCACCCTCGAGGTGGACCGTGTGGCCTTTGCCGCACACTGAGCAGTCGCGCAATGATCTACCGGTAAGGCGCAGCTACCCGCGCGCTGCGTCGTTCAAGCCATCGATCGCGAGGCGTCGGCCATCTTCGCTGCGTGTCGAAGAATCGGCGTTCCGTGACCCCGTGGGACTCATTTGCTGATGCCGAGTGTGCATTTGTCAGAGCTCTTGCGGGTCAATTGATGAGACACGTTTATAGGGCCTTGCTGCTCAAGTAATGAATGATCGAGCGTACCGCACCCTAGAATGAGTATTGGTAAATGACGTGAGGAATCTGAGAAATGCTAGGAACCGTTCTGTATGGACCGGGAGATGTACGTTTCGAGGAGCGTCCGACTCCGACCATCCTGAAGCCGACTGATGCCATCATCCGGCTGTCGGCTAGCTGTATCTGCGGATCGGACCTGTGGCCTTATCGCGGACTAAACGAGATCACCGAACCGATGGCGATGGGGCACGAGTACTGCGGCATCGTTGAAGAGGTCGGTAGCGAAGTTACCTCGGTCCGTCCAGGACAATTTGTAATTGGCTCGTTCTGTCTGTCAGACAACACTTGCCCACATTGCCGCTTTGGCTTCCAGTCGTCTTGCCGACAGCGTGAGTTCATGAGCGGGGCGCAAGCACCACGTGCGCGGGTGCCGCTTGCCGACGGCACACTGGTAGCGACATCCGATCTTCCCGCCGATGATCTGATTCCAAGCCTGCTTGCCGTGTCCGACGTACTGGGAACTGGGTGGTACGCGGCGGATGCGGCGGATGTAAAGCCCGGCTCAACCGTTGCCGTGGTCGGCGACGGCGCGGTGGGGCTCATGGGAGTGCTCGCGGCGAAGCAGATGGGCGCAGCGCGCATCATCGCGATGAGTCGCCACAAAAGCCGCCAGGCGCTCGCGCTCGAATACGGCGCCACCGACATCGTTACCGAGCGCGGCGACGAAGGCGTGGCGCGCATCCAGGAACTGACACAAGGCGTGGGCGCAGACTCCGTGCTGGAGTGTGTGGGGACGCAAGAGTCGATGCTTCAGGCAATCAATAGCGCGCGTCCGGGCGGGTCGATTGGTTACGTCGGCGTGCCGCATGGCGTCGCTTTGGAGGGGGAGCGGCTCTTCTTTGGCCAACGGCGGCTTCTCGGCGGCCCCGCGCCAGTGCGTCGCTTCCTGCCTGAACTGATCGACCTGGTGCTTGCGCGAAAGATTAATCCAGGCAAGGTGTTCGACCTCGAATTGCCGCTCGCGGAGGTGGCAGAAGGCTATCGTGCAATGGACGAGCGGCGTGCGATCAAGGTATTGCTGCGCCCATAGTCAGGGGTCGGTCTGACCGGCCGCGTATCGCGGCCGGCCGAAACAAACATACCCCGATGGAGTTTTTGTGCTCCAAGGGGCGTGCTTGTAGGCGATGTGGCTCGACCTTCGCCTTGGGTGCATGGAGAGAGGGCTAACGAGTCGCGCCATCATGTTGGCTTCTAATTCACCGCCTTGTCGGGCTTGAGGCGGTTTGGCGCAGCGCTTGCACCACCAGCGAAAACGCTGGCGATGGCTGACGCCTGCTGGGGTAATACAGGTGGTAGCCATCGAATTTTGGGCACCAATCCTCCAGCACGCGTACGAGTCGGCCGGCCTCGATATGATCCATCAGTTCGTCGTCGGGCAGCAGGGCGATGCCTAGTCCCGCTAGCGCCGCGTCCACCTGAGGCTGAGCGGTGTTGAAGATCAACTGACCATCGACGCGTACGTTCAGACGGCGTCCTCGGCGCTCGAAATCCCACACGTACAATCCGCCGGACGTAATCATGCGTTGATTGATGCAGTCGTGCGTCGTCAATTCATCTGGAGTCTTTGGGATCGGGTGCACAGCAAAATAGGCCGGCGACGCGACCACCGCCAGTCGCAGTGGCGGGCCGATAGGTACGGCGATCATGTCTTTGTCGATCGTGTTGCCGAGACGAACCCCAGCATCGAACCTGTCAGCTACGATATCGCGAAAGCCGTAATTCACGTCGAACTCGATCTTGAGGTCCGGATATTCGCGCAGTAGCGGCGTGAGTTTGGGCAGCAAGATGCTGTGGAGCACGTTGTCACCACACGTGATGCGCACGGTTCCCCCGGGCTTGGCGCGCAATTCAGTCAAGGCCTCGAGTTCCGCTTCGATCTCCTCGAAGCGATTACCGATTGCAGCCAAGAGGCGCTCGCCTGCCGTGGTCGGCGAGACGCTTCGTGTGGTGCGCGTGAGCAGCCGGATTTGTAGGCGCTCCTCCAGACCGCGAATGGTCTGGCTTAGTGCCGATTGGGTCACGCCTAACGCTGCGGCGGCGCGGGTAAAGCTGCCTTCGCGCGCCACCGTGACGAAAGCCAATAGATCGTTGAGGTTGCGTCTAGCCATCATGCAGTCTCGTATTTGGGGTATTAATTAGTCTATCTTATGTGGCCTTTTAGACATTGATTAGATAATCAAGGAACTATTCGAGGCTTCTCCTGTTAGTCGCACGGTCGCGCAAACTGCGCGCGAAACAATCTCCTCTTCGTAGTGGGTGCGTCTTTGCAACGAGCATGTGTGGGTTCGTGCTGATCGCCTCGGAAATCATCCCCGTTAGCCTGCCGACGCAGATGGCTGCGACTGTGCACGCCACAACCTGAATGACGATGCGAGGCATCGCCATCTCCGGCGCATCCGCGGTAATGGCGAAGCTGGCCATTTCCGATTGTGCGACTACCCTGAATCGAAAAGACGTTTTTGCCCGAGTTAGCGGGATTAATGGCTCTCTCCCGAGCACTCATCGCGCTCGCGCCCAATCTTTGATTTGTTTTCGGACGGGCGCCTGCGCTAGGCGATCACGCGTCCTTTTCGTCCGCGAGGCGTCACGATAGGCGGCGCCTCTCGACATGAGGCCAGCCCATGATTGATAAGTGCGTCTTATGTCCCCGTTAAGGCTTTTTAACTAATCAAATCCGGCTGCGTCTAGGAAAATAGCGTGTCGTCCAGCGAAGACGGAATGTCAATACGGGACGGTACCTGTCTGTCGGATCTCGTTGCGCCGGGGCCGACTTCAATCGAGCAATTGGAGAGCTATGAAGCTTCAGATCAACGGCAAGACCTATGAGGTAGAGGCGGATGCCGATACGCCCTTGCTGTGGGTGATCCGCGATGAACTAGGTCTGACGGGTACGAAGTACGGCTGCGGAATCGCGCAGTGCGGAGCCTGTTCCGTGCTCATCGATGGCGCAGTGGTACGTTCCTGCGTAACCCCAGTAGAAGGTGTCGCGGGGCGGAGCATCACGACGATCGAAGCCATCGAAAACGATGAGGTCGGTAAGCGCGTCGTCGCAGCCTGGGTCAAGCATCAAGTTCCACAGTGCGGCTACTGCCAGTCCGGTCAGGTTATGGCAGCAACCGCGCTCCATAAGCAGAATCCTCGTCCGAGTGACGATGACATCGCGGCCGCGATGACCAATCTGTGTCGATGCGGAACCTACAACGCGATCCGCGCGGCAGTCCATGAAGTGGCGGGCGGCGCGCCACACACGGCTAGTTCGGCGGCTGGCAATCCCGGGCAGTTGGCGGCACATCCGGCAGGCGAACCGGTTGCGGCGACTACTACGATTGCGTTGGCTAACATTGGAGCTGTCAGCGCACGCGTTCGACAAGGGACGGTCGACGAGGAGCAAAGCTAATGACGAACCTGCTGGATAGCCCGTCGGAGCAGTTCCCGATCGAAGAGCAGCCGCGCAATATTTCACGACGGCGTTTTTTGCTCGCGTCCGTGGGGACGGCGGCTGGCGCCTTGGTCCTCGGTTTTGGTCTGCCGGTCGGTCGGGCGCGCGCGCAAGCCGCGGCGAACTCGGCGCCGGGTACGAACGTACCGGCTTTTCTCGAGATACGGCCCGACAGCACTGTCAGGCTGCAAAGCCCATTCATCGAGGGCGGCCAGGGCGTTTTCACGGCCATGGCGCAGATCGTCGGCGAAGAATTGGACGTAGACCCTGCGACGTTCATCGTGGATACCGCTCCTCCTGGACGGCAGTTTCAGGTCATGGACATTGGTACACGGTTTACCGGGGGCAGCATGTCCGTCCGGTCGAGTTATCCGACGATGCGTCGGCTGGGTGCGCTTGGCCGCGCAATGCTGCTGCAGGCGGCGGCTCAACATCTGCGCGTACCGGTCGGCGAACTGACGACCCAGCCGGGACGGGTGATCCATGCGTCATCGGGCCGATCGCTCAGCTATGGAGAACTCGCAACGAGCGCAATGGACCTGCCGGTTCCTCAACCGGATAGCGTGAAACTAAAGAATCCGAGCGAGTTTCGTTGGATCGGCAAGCCCATGGGGCGGCTGGATGTCCACGAGAAATCGACAGGTAAGGCGATTTACAGTATCGACGTACGCGTGGATGGCATGTTGCACGCGGCTGTCCAGCACGCGCCCAGACTTGGCATGACCGTTGGTTCCATCCGTAACGAAAGCCAGATCAAGGCAATGAAGGGGGTGCATTCCGTTCATCGTCTGCCCGGCGCAGTCGCGGTTGTCGCGGAACGTTGGTGGAACGCCAAACGCGCGTCCGAGGCCGTTCAGGTCGAATGGCACGAGCCTGGACCGGAATCGACGCTGCGCTACATGCCTGCCGACTTCTCGACGCAGGCGTTTCGCGACCGACTGGCCGCCGAACCTGGATCGGGCGATACTGCCGAGACTATCGGCGACGTCAGTCGCGCACTAAAGGACGCGCACACGACCGTCACCGCGACCTATCACAGTCAGTACCTCAATCATGCGCAGTTGGAGCCGCCTTCATCGCTCGCGCGGTTCAATGCAGACGGTACCCTCGAGGTGTGGCTGCCCAACCAGGCGCCGGACTTGTTTCTGGCCGATATGGTCAAAAGAACTGGACTCGATCCGGCGAAGATTACGATTCATTCACCGTTGCTCGGCGGCTTCTTTGGACGACATTTCATCTACAACACCGCCAGTCCGTATCCGCAGGCTGTCCAGCTTGCAAAGGAGACCGGGCGTCCAGTCAAGGTGATCTGGAGCCGCGAAGAAGAGTTCCTCCGTGACATATTGCGGCCAATGGCGGTGGTTCGCTTCCGCGCGGGGCTCGATGAGAACGGGATGCCTGTTGCCCTCGAAGCAGTGAGCGCCACCGAGGGACCCACCGAGGGGATCGCCAACAAGCGCGACACGAAGCTCGATCCGACCGCACTCGAGGGACTGACGGGCAAAGCCTATACGATTCCGAATCGACGCATTGCGCAGCTCTATGTAAAGACGCCTGTGATGCTCGGCTACTGGCGCTCCGTTGGTAATTCCCACAACGACTTCCTCTACGAGACGTTTCTCGATGAGTTGGCCGATAAGGGCGGCCACGACCCTTACGATTTGCGGATGCGGCTTTTGCAGGGCAATCAGCGGTTGACGCATCTGTTGAGCGCAGTCGCCGAACTCTCGGGAGGATGGAAGCGTGGACCATTCACCGCCGAGGATGGCACCCGGCGCGCACGCGGTGTCGCAATGGCGTCGCCTTTCGGCTCGCAGACCGCGGCTATCGCGGAGGTGTCTATCGAGAATGGTCACGTCAAGGTCCACGATGTATGGGAAGCAATCGACCCGGGAAGCATCGTGAATCCGGCCATCATTGAGCACCAGGTTAGCGGTGCTGCCGCACTGGGGCTCTCTGAGGTTCTGCTGGAAGAGGCCGCTTACAAGAAGGGTATGCCGGTTGCACGCAACTTCGACATGTACCCGATCCTTCCGCCCGCTCGCATGGCACGCGTGCATGTCCGGATCGTCGAGAGCGGTGCAAAGATGGGGGGCATCGGCGAGCCTCCACTTCCAGCCGTTCCGCCTGCGGTCGCGAATGCCGTGTCGAGACTGACCGGTCAGCGTGTGCGCAGCATGCCGCTGTCGCAATACAACTTCAAGGCGTAAGTAAGGTCGCAGGGACGATAACAACAGATGACGAAAAGTCGGTCCAAAAGAATCTTCGCTGTGTTGGCGGTGGTTTGCGTCGCGGTTGGCGTGACGTGGTTCGTCACGCGCAAGCCGTCGTCGTCTTTCGACGGGATTGCGGACACAAATCCGCCATCGGTGGAATTGATCCAACGTGGTGAATATGTCGCCCGTCTAAGCGATTGCGTGGCGTGCCATAGCACCCCGGAAAGCGCGCCTTTCGCCGGCGGCCTTGAGATGGCGACGCCGATGGGCTCGATCTTTGCCACCAACGTCACGCCCGACCCGCAAACTGGAATAGGCAGGTACACCCTTGCCGATTTCGATCGGGCAGTCCGTCATGGTGTCGCAAGCGATGGACATCGACTCTACCCGGCCATGCCGTATCCGTCCTATGCAAAGCTCAGCGACGACGATCTGCGAGCGCTCTATGCCTACTTCATGCACGGCGTCGAGCCGGTTCACGCGGCAAACAGATCGTCTGATATACGTTGGCCGTTGAATATGCGTTGGCCGCTAGCGCTGTGGAACGCGGTGTTCACGGCGTCGGCCCCGTATCAGGCTAAGACGTCGGGAAGCGCAGATATGCAGTGGAACCGAGGCGCGTATCTCGTTCAGGGTCCTGGCCATTGCGGCAGTTGCCATACGCCGCGCGGGTGGGCGTTCAACGAAAAGGCGCTCGATGAAGTCAGTCCGCTCTTTCTCTCTGGCTCGGTGCTGGATGGATGGTATGCCCCAAGCCTCCGGGCGGACCACAATACCGGCCTTGGTCGATGGAGCGAGGCCGACATCTATCAGTTTTTGAAAGCTGGGCGCAACCCGCACGCCGTCGTCTTCGGATCGATGACCGACGCGTTCAACAACTCGACGCAGTTCATGACAGATCAGGACCTGCAGGCGATCGCGCATTACCTGAAATCGCTACCTGGCGATGCGAATCGGGACGGGGCGCCGTGGACATACGATGCCGCGTCCGATAGGACTCTGGCCGCCGACGAACGATTGAAGATTCCCGGTGCCCAGACGTTCCTGGCGAAATGCAGCTTCTGTCACGGACAGAACGGACGCGGTCAGGGACAGTGGATACCGCCGCTTGCAGGGAACGCATCGTCGATGACAAGCGAGAACGCCTCCAGCATCAACGTGACCTTGAACGGCTCGGCGCGAGTTGTCGCAAATGGTGTTCCCGATTCCTATCGAATGCCGCCGTTCCGTAATCAGCTTTCCGATGAGGAAATCGCGGACGTTCTCAGTTTCATCAGGACTTCATGGGGTAATAGAGGCGGCGCGGTGAAACCGGAGGAGGTCAAAAAGCTTCGCGAACGGACGAATCCGGCGAGCAGCAATGTCATCGTCCTGCAAATGCGTTGAGTGTGGTGCAGCCAAGCGTTCTACTTTGGAGCCATCGGTTCGCGTCGTGATGCCCACGGCGGCGGCGATCACCTGATGACGCATTCGGGGAGACCATTGAGACGATCTCACGACTTCGCCTACGTTGGCAGTAACACGCCGGCCGAAATCTCCGTGCGTGTCATGACCGAAATCTTGGCCGTAAGGAACGGCGTATCGCTACCTTCGGATGTATCGGTCGCGCACGCTAAACTCGGGTGAGTTGTTGCGCGCGAACTGGAAGCAGGTCGGGCATTGACCTGGTCCACCTAGCGTTTATGCGCGACACCTGTTTGGGATCGCAGACATCGAAAGGCTGATGACATTCATGGCACGCATATTTATTACTGGCTCTGCCGACGGCCTCGGTCAGGCCACGGCGCAGACTCTCCTTGCGGAAGGGCACCAGGTGGTCGTTCATGTGCGCGCCCCACAGAGGCTCGTCGCCGTACAGAATCTTATCGATCGAGGCGCGGAGGCAGTTGTCGGAGATCTTGCTGACTTTGATCAGACACGCGACATTGCCGAGCAGGTGAATGAACTCGGACCAATGGATGCCATCATCCTCAACGCGGGCGTGTACTCCGGTCCCACGGTACTTCCTGTCAATGTCGTCGCGCCCTACATAATCACAGCTCTGACTGTTCGACCGCAACGCTTGATTTTTCTAAGCAGCAGCATGCACCGCAACGGACGGCCGTCGCTCGCCGGGATGGATTGGACCGGGCAGCGTGTTACGGGCTCATACTCGGACAGTAAGCTTTTCGTCACCGCGCTTGCTGCCGGTGTCGCGCGACTGTGGCCTGACGTCTTCTGCAATTCTGTAGATCCCGGTTGGGTACCCACCAGGATGGGCGGCCCCAATGCTCCGGATGATTTGCGGTTAGGACATCTCACGCAAGAATGGCTTGCCACTAGCGATGACGTTGAGGCACAGACTACGAACGGGTACTGGCATCACCAACAGAAGGCTGATCCGCACCCCGCGGCGCGCGACATCAATTTTCAAATCCATCTGGTCGATCAATTGGCTCGAGCCACTGGACTTTCATTGGCGTGAAAATAGGCGGCCCTAGAGTACGAGTTGACACGGCGTTACATTCCAAATCGCTGCGTGCAGTGACGAACCTGGCGACGAGTAGGACGCAACTAATCTAACCCATTGCGGCAGGTCTGCCGCATCGGGCACCTACTAGACAGCGAACTGCACAGCGGCGGACATATTGTGATAGAACACCGTGAGCACAGGAGTCAAGTCATCCGGATCGGCAGTATTGAGTGCGTGCTCCCAAATATTTCTGACGGCGTTCGCAATCAGCAGCGGTGCGCCGAGCCGAATGGAAAGTGAGCAAATTTGATTTAAATCCCGGACACTCTCCTTGAGTTTCGTGTCCTTGATCGGGACACCCTCAGCGAGGGCCGGTAAGAGCGTTCGGGAACACTCGCTCCATCCTGAGCTGGTGTTGATGACATTCGAAATCGCCCGCATAGACAAGCCATACTTAAGGCCCATCATCGCGCACTCGTAAGTAATATGCAGACACAGTGCTGCGATTGCGCTTTCAAGGAGGTCCTCTAATGATGGTTTGCCGGTGCCAACGGACGCCGTCGCTTCGCCAGTGCACGCTCGTGATTGATCGCCTGTTGCCTCCTGTAACCGAGAGCCTAGTTGTGTGCCGGCAAGCATTTCAATTACTCTGACCATATCCTCGAGACGGGCTTTGCTTGGGAGTGTATTGGCGCCGATCTGCAAAAGGCCTCGAACGATGGTTGTGACGTACATCGGAGTACCAACTGCCATGCCCAGCGATAGTGCCTGATTAACGTCCTTGAGCATTAGTGCCAGTGCGAAGTTCGTCGATGTTTTCCCTTCAACAAGGGCGGGCAGCATTTTGTCCGTCGTCTGATTTCTGGCTACGCCTTTATTGAGGGAAACTGCCAGCTCCCTTAGAGGTATCCCTGCTTTTCTGCCCAGCACAGCAACCTCAAGCGTTCCGAGGCGACATGCTGCGTTCATCGCATTATTTACGATTTTCATTGCCTGTCCGTCGCCAACTAGAGTACCGCACCGATAAATCGTCTCAGTAATTAATTTCAGTACGGGTTTCGCTCTTTCGAATGCCTCGTCGGCACCGCCGACCATTAGGGTCGCCCCGCCTAGTGGGACCATGTGCGGACTTGCGGACACGGCGGCGTCGACAAATGTGATGTCGCATTTCTGCAATTCGTTCGCGATCTGCCTCGTCTCCTCTGGTACACCGCTCGTCTGATCGATAAGCAATGAACCGCGCGACAACCCAATGGATAAGCCAGTTTCGCCGAATATCATGTCCCTAACATCAGAGCTTCTTGGCAGGCAGACTATGATCGTCTGACAATTCTCTGCTAGTTCAGCTGCTGATTTAGCAACATGGACTCCTGCTTCGTCCGAAAAGGCCACGCGAGCTTCGGCACTGATATCCCAAACCCAAAGCTCTGCTGATCCAATGAAACGACGTGCAAGTTGGCTCCCAAGCGCGCCCAAACCGATATAGCCCACTTTAATCATTTTCGTCTCCACTATCTAAATTTCAATTCGAATTCGTAATTCGCGGTACCAACGCCATCAGGAATCGTGCGCAAAGCCCCGAGCGCAATCTCTCTAGGAGCGCTTGATAAATGCGCGAACGGCGGTTCACGACTTGAGCGAGCTCTTGCAGATTGGTCTCATGAGCACCGGGAATTTCCGACTGCTCATTCTGTACAAAGCTCTTTTCCCACTGCCTCAAGATGAGCGATGAAGTCACGATGCATGTCATTGAGCGGCGCCGTTTCCCGAAAAATCACCGCGATGTTTCGTTTCAATGCTGGAAAGGTGATGGGCAAAACCTTGATAGACCCTTCCTTCACTTCGACGATCGTGGAGTGTGCGGGCAAGAGGGCCAGGTGATCACTCTCCGCGACCAAGGTTTTGGTGAATTCAATTGACCCGCACTCGATAAACTGTTGCGGCGGGGGCACCCCTTCGGCCTCGACAAGCTTCTCGAATACGGCTCGCTGATGCCATCCGATCATCGGACTCACCCACGGAAATCGCGCGAGGTCAGCCCACGACGGTTCTACTAACCCAAATAGGTAGTGATCAGGTCGTGCGAAAACGCAGAGGCGGTCGCGAAAAAGTACGCGCTGCTTAAGCCCTTCAGGAAAGATGTCGAAAAACTCAGTCTGTGCGATGACGAAATCAAACTCGCGGCGGAAGAGCCCCAGCAACAGATCGACCTGGCGTCTTTCGATGACGCGCAACATTACATTGGGAACCTGCGCTTTCCAGCGAGCGACCGCAAGAGGGAGCACCCGGCTCGCAATACTCGGTAACGTGCCGACCGTTACGACGTTAGTTGCTGCAGAGTCAGCCCGAAGCCGCGTTTCGGCGAGATCAATCTCATCTCGGATGAGCTTGGCATGAGAATAGACGAGTTCGCCGAGGGGAGTCGGAATAATTCCTGTTGGTGTCCGGGTCAGCAGTTGCATTCCCAGTTCGTGTTCCAGGCGGTCCATTGACTTGGTTAGCGCAGGTTGCGAAATGGACAACTTTTTGGCCGCTTTGGAGAGGCTTCCCTGTTCGATGGCCGTCACCATATACAGGAGCTTGCGCGGGTCCATGGCTAGTCCAGGGAGCGCCGCGCTCGCTCCATTTTCAGATTCGCTTTGTGGGGTGATCTTCGCGCGATCAGGCATGGCTGCTATCGTCATGGCATATCTCTGTCTATCCGTGATATCAGATAATCGGAGTAATGCGAGTTGCTTCGCAGACGTCCTTCGTTAAAAACGACCGGAACTGAGAGGTTGTCAGTCGTCTTGTTCAAGTTCGCGGGTAGTCAAGATTTAGCCGACCGTTGTAGCCACCGGCGCCCTAAGCTGGTCGGAGCGCCAAACTAGCGTAACCCCTAAGCCTGTCGAACGCCTAGACGAAGCGATTCGTGAGCGTCCCCAGACCCGTAATAGAGATTTTAACCTCGTCACCCGCCTTCAAGAATCGGGGCGGATTAAACCCTATGCCAACGCCTGCAGGGGTGCCAGTCGCGATGACGTCGCCGGGCTCCAGCGCCAGCCCAGCCGAGATTGTGGCAATGAGAGCCGGTATGGGGAAAATCAGATCTCGCGTGTTCGCGTCCTGACGAAGGTCACCGTTGACCCAGCATTTGACGTCAAGTCCGTCAGATTTCACCTCATCGGCCGTAGTGACCCATGGCCCCATAGGACAGAAAGTGTCGAGCGATTTACCAAGAAACCACTGTTTGTGCTGTCGCTGACGGTCGCGAGCAGTCACATCGTTGATAATGGTGTAACCCCAAACATGATCCATTGCATTCGCAGCCGCGATGTCACTACCGCCCTTGCCGATAACGATAGCAAGTTCCGCCTCGTAATCGACGCAGTGGGTGACATGCGAATGCAGTTGCACGGCGTCTCCGTTCCCGACAATTGTTGACGGAGGCTTGCTAAAAACCGCAGGATATTCGTCGATTTCGGCTCCCTTAACCGCGCCGGCTTCGTAACCGCTGCCTGCGAACTCCTTCGCATGCTCACGGTAATTTTTCCCGACACAGAAGATGTTGCGACGAGGAATAATCGGCGCAAGCAGCTTGATTTGGTCGAGTGGGATTTCTTCGCCCTTGGCGGCCGCGGACAACAGCTCCGCAGTCTGAGCGATGATCTGAACCACGTTCTGCACTGAGACATCGAACGGCCGAATGACGGACTTTTCCAAGTCGACGATCCCGAACCGTTCAGTCTTCCCCAACGAAAAGCGGGCGAGTTTCATGCAATTGCTCCCGGAGTCTTAAGAAGTATTCGAAACTAGAATGTCGACAAGACAATTAGTAGCAGCGCGGTCTGTTTTCAATACGGAAATCTTGATGGGCTCACATTCGCTTTAAGCTAACATGGACACCACAGTCTGTATTCATTTTAGACCGTAAACAATTAGCCCGTTAAAAGTTACATCAATTTCCGTCGTTTGTTGCAGGCCAGGTCGCTCATTTTGAACTAGTCAGCATCCGGAAAAACCAAAATTTAGTGTCTTTCTCTGTAACAAGTTCCGAGCAGTTTGTGTTAATCGCCCGACTGCGAATCGGGAAGTCCCATACGGGGCTCGTTGGATTAATAAAAATCAAATCCCAGTAGCGACGTTTTTGGTTATTGGGTTTTTCGGTGATTTCTTTGAAATCCCATCAAAACCGTCATGCTTATCCTCGTCGGCGGTGCTTGCCAACTGCCGGCGCCTGACTAACCGGCGTCGAGCACGCAGTTGTCGGTCGTGCCAACGTCTCCGGTCAACAGGAACTTCTGCGTCAGGACGCCTCGCGCATGCTTTCTCCATCCCGCGAATCAAGTTTGTCGCTTCATTTGCTTCCGCCCGCTGTTCGCATTTGGGTGCGAGACATCCTCACTGCTTGCCGTAAGTCTAGGTTTCCGTTTTGCCCTTAACTAGACTAGGGCGGCAGCCGATATAACTTAAGGTTATTACTGCGTAGGCAAGCCTTGACCGCCCCCTGTCCGTTGCTGATCATGGTAATGGGATGAGGCAAATCTGGCGTATTTGTCTGGTAAACGATCTAAATGTTTTTTTAATGAAACTAATCGATGACTGACGCGACAGCGGAATCAATCGTTAAACTCGCAAAAGCCAAGGGTTGAAGAAAGCTGAGCTCTTCGACAGAAAAGGCAAAGCGCTCCCGAGATCATGGAGGATTTCAGTCGCTATTCACCAAACAAAGTGCGCGACTGAAACGGACAAATTCTAACTTTCAGTGTGGAACGCACTGTGCAATTGGAGGTGTTATGTCGAAGGTTTATTGGATTGCTGCGTACCGGGCTATCAAGAACGCCGACGCCCTTGCGGCTTATGGGAAATTCGCGGGCGCGGCCATTCAGAGCGGGGGTGGCCGCTTTCTCGCGCGCGGCATCCCTGCGCAAGTATATGAGCAAGGATTGCAAGAACGCACAATCGTAATCGAGTTCGACAGTCTGGAGCAGGCAATTGCTACGCACGACGGGAGTGCGTATCAGGCAGCTCTCAAGGCATTGGGCGATGGTGCGGAGCGCGACATCCGCATCATCGAGGCAAACTGAATTTTTTCGGCAGACATTCGACATTCTTGTTTTTAGACGAGAACTTCAGGCAGTAGAGGCGTTGTCGAGTCGGGCAACTGCACATCCGTCCACCTTGCGCACGTATCGCGCTCCTTGAAATCATCAGCGAGCGGCTTGGGCCGCGAGAATACGGTTCTCAGACGCGGCAACGAAGGAGTCTAGGGCCCCGCGAGCCAAGAATTCATACGACAGCGCCGCTGACATCAATCAAGCAGGCTGATGGCGTTCCTGGGAATCCGGCACGGCTACGAGCGGATACCGGAGTTCTAGGAACGGCAGGGAGACGGGCGGAAAGCGAAGTGTCAGTACCGAAAGCCCAAAAGCGCGCCGAATCGCGATACTTCTCATAACCTGCAGTCATATTGGGGTAAGCATACACGTTGGGCCCAATTGAGGTGACGGATATGATGGTTCTATTGGTTTCAATAGTAGGTGTTCCATCATTTCCGTAATCTAGCCGGATCGCAGTTCGAGACAATACCAAGCAACTTCATGTTGCGGATTAAGGAGACAGATACATGAAAGTCGATCATTTCAACAGATTCCGGTCTATTGCAGGGTGGCATCGGCACACGCAAGCTCGATAAATCAACTTATGTGCGACGGAGTGAGATTCGCCGTCGATTTCGGGTTTCGTCTAAATACCTATGACAGATCTCCGAATATTTTGGGAGCTTACGGATGAACAGTGTGAACGCAGGTGCCCGACTGGATCGCCTTTCAATTGGACCGTTTCATCGGCGCGTTTTATGGCTCGTCAGCATGGGTGTATTTTTTGACTCATTCGACAACACGTTGTCGTCCTCAGTTCTCGCAGCGTTGCTTAAGAGTGGTTGGTCGACTCTCGAACTCAATTCTCTATTCATGTCTGTTACCTTCGCTGGGTTGACTATCGGCGCGGCGGGTGCGGGCTGGTTGAGTGACCGTTTCGGTAGACGTTTCGCGTATCAATTCAATCTGTTGATCTTTGGTTGCATGGCTGTGGCTTCTGCGTTCGCTCCTTCCATGCACTGGATGATTGTGATGCGCGGGATCATGGCACTTGGCATGGGCGCCGAATACGTAATGGGCTGGGGCTTGATAACCGAGTTCGTGCCACCCCCGCAGCGCGGTCGCTATCTGGGCTGGTTCGGTTTGTTCGCGGGAATTGGTGTATTCGTCACATCTGTCATCGGCTGGCTGATCATTCCTAAGTTCGGCTGGCGTCCAATGTTCTTGATTGGTGGTATCGGCACGCTGTGGGTGTGGTGGGAGCGTCGCAAACTGCCAGAGTCACCACGATGGCTCGAGCGAATCGGTCGCGGCGGCGAGGCCGAGGCGATCATGCAGCGCATCGAGAGCGAAGCGCAGTTGTTTGAACCGCTGCGACCGTTTGTCATTGTTCCTCAACCAGAGCCCAAGTACATCCCTGTCGCGGTTCTGTTTTCGCGTCCAATGATTCGACGCACGGCACTCGCAATTATGATTATGGTTGTCGGTCTATTCGGTTCGTATACGCTTTCGGGTTGGATGCCGACTTTCTTTGTCCAGCAGGGTATGAGTGTTACGCGATCGCTTGGTTTCAACGCGGCGATGATGGGCGGCTGGATTGCAGGGCCCCTCATCTGCGCAGGCATAGCAGATCGAATCGGTCGGCGTTGGGGGCTTGTGCTCTTCGGCTTGGTGTGCGCGGGCTTTGGTGCTGCCTATCCATTTCTCAACTCCGACGAATTGATTGTATTAGGCGGGTTCCTGTTGGTATCCGCGGTCGCGTCCTTTTTGATCTTGGCCTCCGGATGTAGTCCTGAGCTGTTTCCGACTGAGTGTCGTTTCCGCGGAGCGGGGTTGGCCCAGTCAATTGGGAGGGCGGGACTGATTGTGTCTCCCGCGATCGTGCTCACTCTGTTCAACAACTACGGAATTGGAGGCGTCATCGGAGCCCTTGCTGCTGGGTATGTAGCGGTGGCTCTGATCATGACATTGGCTGGTGTGGAGACGAACCAGCGCTCTTTGGAGGCTCTAGACCCTAGTGCAGTGCCGGAGCCGTCGTCTGATGCAATTCTGAGTCCAATTCGACATAAGTAATGTGAGTTCTTCGTACAGTGTCCAAAAGACGCTCGGGTAATTGCTTGGGGAAGTCAGTCCACGCCAGGGGAAGAACGCGTAGAGATACGGAGACTTCACCATCGCCTTGTTGAGGACGGATCGCGAAGCAAGTTGTGCAGTAGGTTTTGACCAAAATGTTTGACCTCGCTGGAGAAAATATGTCGTGTACGCCATCCCCCGATTGGGACCCCCTTGATCCCGCACATCATGGTGATCCGACGGAGATCCATGCTCAACTTCGTGAAAAATGCCCAGTGGCTTGGAGCGAGCGATTTGGTGGCTTTTACGCGCTGACTCGCTACGAAGACGTCACCAGGGCGGCGCAAGATTATGAAACCTTCACCAGTGCTCAGAAAACACCTATCCCGGAGGCTACCGGTCCGGACCGGCCGCCGCGAGCCCCCGCAGAAGTCGACCCGCCAATCCATGGGGATTTCCGAGATCTACTAAACAGGTTCTTTACGCCTGATCGCATCCGTCTGCTTGAGCCGGTGATCCGAAGAGCCGCGCGTGATTTACTTGGTCGGTGCATTTCTATTGGAGAGACCGACGCAGTCGAGTCCTTCACTTTTTTTATGCCGATCCAGGTGCAGTGCATCTTCCTCGGGATCTCAGTTGAGGATGCTCATACGATCAAGACAATCATCAACAGGATTATCGACGCCGGCGCAGCTGGCGATGTCGCTGTCCACAAAGAAGCGAACGACCAGATTTATACGTATATTGACGGCGTGATAAACGCCCGTCGAAAGACTCCTTACGACTCTAATGACGTAATCAGCTCGTTATTGAATGAGACTGTCGGTGGTCGAAAACTCACGCAAGAGGACGTCGCGGGAACTATCCGGCTCTTCCTCCAAGCGGGACATGGCACGACAACGAACGCTCTTGGAAGTATTATTCGCCATCTCGCGTCGACGCCTGAGGATCAGAAGCGTCTGAGGAATGAGCCAAAACTGATTCCCCAGGCGATCGAAGAGATTCTTCGGGCATGGACACCCGTTCGGCTTGTGGGGCGCAGGACGACCTGCGACGTCGAGGTTGAAGGCACGATCATTCCCAAAGGTTCGAAGGTCGGCTTGATGGTATCAGCCGCGAACCGAGATGGCGCCAAGTTTGCCGATGCCGACACTGTGGATTTTGACCGCAAGCCAAACCCACATATTGCATTCGGTTATGGGGTTCACCGGTGCATCGGAGCGTCATTGGCTCGTGCGCAACTACGCGTTGCTGTTGAGGAGTTGTTGTCGATGACAGACGACTTCATACTCACAGGGGAACCCGAATTCAGTACGTGGTCTCATTTGGGCCCCTCCAAGCTGCCCATAAGATTCGTTGCGCGTTCGGCCGATATGGCAACAATCAGCGTCCGGGCTGGCCACAAGGAAATGGCGTTGACCGTCAGTGACATTCGCCCCTTGGCTGAGCGGATCATCGAGCTTACTCTGCGTCCCGCGACAGGCGCTGAACTGCCAGAGTGGACGCCGGGTGCTCATATTGACCTCGTTCTCCCTGGCGACATCATCCGTTCTTACTCGCTGACCGGAAATCTTGCGGATAGAAGCAGTTGGCGAATAGCCGTACTGCACGAAGTGGGCGGACGGGGTGGCTCCGATATCATCCATCGAATGAAGTTGGGGGACGCCGTGCGTGTCCGTTGGCCCTTGAATAACTTCGAATTGAAACCGGCTGAGTGCTATCACTTTTTCGCTAGTGGGATTGGTATCACACCAATCTTGCCAATGATTGAAGCCGCTCAAAGACAGGGGCGACCATGTCGGCTGGACTACGTAGGGCGCAGTGGCGATCAACTTGCTTATCTCGAACGTATCGCTGCCTTAACAGAAGCACATGTTCACTTCACGTCTGAGACTGGACGGCCAAACCTGTCCGAGTTGCTCACAGAGAGCGGGGACGATGCTGAGGTTTACGCCTGCGGTTCGGAAGGATTTTTGCTTGATTTAGAAGCGGCAGCAACAGCTGCTGGACGATCGTTTCACACCGAATGGTTTGCGCCGAAGCCAGGTGCGCGCCAAGCAGCTGAAGGTGCGCTAGAGGCGTTCACTGTGAGGCTGGAACGCTCGAACCTTGAGGTGACGGTTGTTCCGGGACAGTCAATTATCGATGCGTGTGCAGAAGCGGGAGTAGTGATTCCATCGTCATGCTTCGAGGGCACCTGTGGTTCTTGTTTGTCAACGGTGTTGGAGGGGGTGCCGGACCATCGCGATTCGTTTCTTCTTCCAAATGAGCGCAGGGGCAACCGCTTGATAGCGCCTTGCGTTTCGAAATCGATGACAGACTGGCTAGTCCTGGATCTTTGATATCGGTCCGGCCGCGTTCCGCAGATCCGGTGCTTTTCGCTGCAGCCGCAGCAATGTTTTCCGCATACGTCACGTGTAGCCGCCCGGTTAGAAGAGGCGCGCACTGCCTTATGCAATGCGCATAACTGTGTGCTATAAGAACTCGACTAGCAGGAGCGCCCATATTTCAGTCTATAAGGCTACAATGCCGCACAATTGCTTCCAGGTAACCTTGATGTGACGCATATCACTTTCCCAGCGATGAGCACCTAGCTGCGAGTAGTGAGTATCTGTCGCGATGAATCGAAGAATCGAAATGGCGATCCTATAGCTTTGGGTCTGTCTGCTTGTCGCAGCGGTGCATCTAGCACCGCTTGCAGGGGAGACTTCTGACATTGGAACCGGTGATTCTAGGCGGTCGACTATCGACGGTTCTTTTTTTGTGTCGATCCGAGCGGCCGCGCTCCTGCCCTTTAGAGGACCGGCCGGATCAAAAGTGTGAATTCATCGATCACGACAGCTTCCGTCCGCGGCGTGACGCCGCCAACCTCAGCAAGCAACACTGATGACGCAGAACGTGACCTCGCCCCAAGTCGGCTCTGGCCGAATCGCGAGCGTTCTACGTTGCGGCGAGAACCGTTCAAATATCTCAACCGGACGCAAGTTTTTCGTTGTATCGGGTACGCCACGACTCGAACATAGCATTCTTTCCATCAAGAGTTTGACTTTGGAATTCTCGATCATTGAGTCTCTCTTCGAGAGACCGAAGACAACGTGGTATTTCGGGGAATCCCCTCAGCGCTTTATCGATGTATGCTTTGGCCGGCTTTGAGAAAGTGCTGCCTGCACTGACGAGAGCGTGCTGCAAACGGACGTTGTCAGTCACGAGTATGTCTGGAGGGGAGTCCTTCGCCGCCAACTCATAGATCGCTCTGTGCTCCCAGAGAAGCGCAGGACTGTCGAATATCCTAATGCATAACCAAGAGGGGCGCGGGATTTCGAACACGAATAACCAACTGCCCGAGGGAACGCCTACATACTTACCGGCGTATGTGGTGATAAGAGGTGGCCGCGCAAATTCGGACAGCCGGATAAGTGGAACGCTCGGGGCCTGAGCCGGCGATAATGCCGACAAAGGAACCTGGAAGATGACGAAGAGAACCCGACGGACACACTCAGCCGCGTTCAAAGCGAAAGTGGCGATGGCGGCGGTCAAGGGCGAGCGCACGCTGGCCGAACTGCCGCAGCAGTTCGATGTGCACCCGAACCAGATCACCGAATGGAAGCGGCAGTTGCAGGAACGTGCCGCCGATGTGTTTGGCGCAGGCGGCACGGCGTCGAGCGAGCCACAAGTCGATTTGAAGGAGCTCCATGCGAAGACCGGCCAGCTCACGCTGGAGAACGATTTTTTAAGCGGCGCGCTCAACAAAGCGGGATTGCTGAGCGCAAAGCGATGATCGATCGTACGCACGCATTGCCGATCTCGCAGCAGGCGCGACTCGTTGGTATCGCAAGATCGAGCGTGTATTACCGGCCGCAACCGGTGAGCGAGGCAGACCAGTTGCTGATGCGCCGGATCGATGAACTGCACATGGAGTTTCCGTTTGCCGGAGCGCGGATGCTGGCGCGACTGCTGCGTCGCGACGGACATGAGATTGGCCGCAGGAGTGTGCGCACGCTGATGAAGCGCATGGGTATCGAGGCGCTGTACTGCAAGCCGAACACGAGCCGACGCAATGCGCAGCACAAGATCTGGCCGTGTCTGCTGCGGGGCATGACGATCAATCGGGCAAACCTGGTCTGGGCACTGGATACGAGTTATATTCCGATGGCGCGCGGCTTCGTGTATCTGACCGCCGTGGTGGACTGGGCCAGCCGGAAGGTACTGGCCCACCGCGTAGCGATCACGATGGAGGCGATGACCGCTGTCGAGGCGTTGGAGGAAGCGTTCACGAAGTACGGGCAACCTGAGATCGTCAATACCGACGAGGGCGCCCAGTTCACCGCGACAGTGTTCACCGAGGCAGTGCTCAGTCGGGGCATCCGCTTATCCATGGACGGCAAAGGCGCCTGGCGAGACAACGTGTTCGTCGAGCGCGTGTGGCGAAGCGTGAAATATGAAGAGGTTTATCTGAAAGCCTATGAATCGGTCAGCCATGCCCGCCGTTCTATTGGCGACTACCTGAACCTTTATAACCACAAGCGGCCCCATTCAAGTCTGTCCGATCAGACGCCGGATGAGGCATACTTCGCGACGCTGCCTGCGATCAAATTGGCAGCATGACTGCCTCGGACGTTCCACTTATAAATCGCAGAAAACTGTCCGAACGAGTGAGGCGACCTCTATAAACCATATCCGCGTGTCACCGCTAAAATCGGCAAACTCCAGTTCCGTGTATGGCAGGTGGACCATTTGCTCCTCCGCGAGACGCCTCTATATTGGACCGCACGCATACCAATGTTACCTCGTGGAGTGGTGTCCAGTACTCAACGCAACGACGTGAATTTGCAATCGCTATATCCCGGGTTCGTAACAGAACCGAGGGTTTCGGGATGACCTGAAATCAACGCTCGACGCATCTGCTTGTCGAGCAGTTGGCGGCAGGCATGGGGTGCGATGCGGTAGGGAACTAGCCCCGAAACCGCGTGAGAGCCAATCGGGGGCGTGTCCACACTACGCTTGATAATGTCTTTAAGATCAAGCAATTATGTTGGTTTTCGTTAGGTCAGGTCAAATTGCGAACGATAAAACTCAGGCCACGTTTATTTGCAAAAATTTTTTCTAACTTATTGATTTCATGGATAGTACGTTTGCGCTCCGCTTTTGCACGTCATTCGGACAGGCGTTTATATTTTTTACAAAGCAGGGGAAGGGCGCTTGCCGAGAGATGCAGAGTTGACTGCAATCCCTTATGGAGACGGGAGTCGAACGTCTAGGTCGATTATTCAAGTTAGTTTTATTTGCGAAAAATCGTGACGACAACTTTGTTTGCGAAAGAACAGATTTCGTTTGTCGCTCACCAGAGCGTCTTCGCGCCGTTGAAACACTGCTACCCGGTGGTAACATTTGTTGTCATCTCTTACCCCGGCGCCGCGCCACCTCAACATGCCAGACAGCTTCGATCAGCTCGTCGCCCTGATCCGGGCGCGCTTCCCCGAACTGAGTCCGCAGTTCCAGATGGGGGCGGCCTTCCTGCTCGATCATCCGGACGAGGTCGCGGTGTCGTCGATGCGCAAGGTGGCCGAGCGCGCGCAGGTGCAGCCGGCGTCGCTGGTGCGGCTGTCGCAGCAACTGGGCTTTCCCGGTTGGAACGAATTGCGCGATCTGTTCGTCGCGCGCGTGCGCACGCGGCCGGAGCCGTTGACGAGCCGGGCGCGCTCGATGGTCAAATCGAAAGATGCGCTCGCGAACGACCTGCTCGTCGCGCAACAGCACAATCTCGAAACGACCGCCGCGCATAACGGTCGCGTGATCGTCGAGGCCGCGCGGGTATTGCGGCGCGCGCCGCACGTTCACGTGGCGGGCTTCCGCTCGTGCTATCCGGTGGCGTTCGGCCTCGTCTATGGCTACCGGCTGTTTCGGCCGTCGGTATCGCTGCTCAACGGCGAGGCCGGCACGCTCGAAATGCAGCTGCGCACGATCGAGCGCGACAGCGCGACCATCGTCATCAGCTTCGCGCCGTATTCGGTCGAAGCCGCGCGCGTCGCCGAAGCCGCGCTCGAAAAAGGCAGCAAGCTGATCGCCATCACCGACAGCGCGGTGTCGCCGATCGCGCTGAACGCCGACAAGGTGCTGATCTTCTCGCACGAAAGCCCGTCGTTCTTTCCGTCGCTGGTGGCCGCCACCGCGATCACCGAAGCGCTGGTCGCGCATCTGCTCGCGCTCGAAGGCGCGGATGCGCTCGAGCAGCTCGCGCTCGCCGAACAATCGCTGCATGCGAAGGGCGCGTACGTGCCTTGAACGATTGCGTGAGGGCACGCCGCGCTCCAGCCGGTGCCGTCCAACAACGTTTGACAACAAATGTTGTATAGGCGTATAAATACGTACCGATTGTTGAATATCGGTGCGGCCCGTGGCGTCGATGCAGCGACGATCCGCACGATTCCGACGACGAAAACACCTTAGGGACCGTGCTGTTCGGCAGTGCGGGCGTGTCGATGAGGCGTATCGCCAGCGGCAATGCGTGTTCGACACTTTCATCGCGTGAGCGACGCCCGAGCCGGCCTGCGTCTCAGTCCGCACCTCCATCAGCAGGAGCTGAACATCATGACCAACGTTTTTCATCGTTCTCCGAAGCAGTCCTTGCCGGTGGCCGTCGCGGGCGACGGCATCGAAATCATCGACTCCACGGGCAAGCGCTATATCGACGCGTCGGGCGGCGCCGCCGTGTCGTGCCTCGGCCACAGCAACCAGCGCGTGATCGACGCGATCAAGCGGCAGGCGCAACAGCTGCCGTACGCGCACACGTCGTTCTTCACGACGGAGCCGGCCGAGGAACTGGCCGACCGGCTCGTGGCGAGCGCGCCGGCCGGACTCGAGCACGTGTACTTCGTGTCGGGCGGCTCGGAGGCGATCGAGGCGGCGCTGAAGCTCGCGCGTCAGTATTTCGTCGAGAAGGGCGAGACGCAGCGGCGTCATTTCATCGCGCGTCGGCAGAGCTATCACGGCAACACGCTCGGCGCGCTCGCGATTGGCGGCAATGCATGGCGCCGCGAGCCGTTCCTGCCGATCCTGATCGAAGCGCATCACGTGAGCCCGTGCTACGCGTATCGCGAACAGCGCGCGGACGAAACCGAAGAAGCGTTCGCGCAGCGTCTGGCCGATGAACTCGAGCAGAAGATTCTCGAACTCGGCGCGGACACGGTCGCCGCATTCGTCGCGGAAACGGTGGTCGGCGCCACGGCGGGCGCGGTGCCGCCGGTGCGCGAATACTTCCGCAAGATCCGCGCGGTGTGCGACCGCTACGGCGTGCTGCTGATTCTCGACGAGATCATGTCGGGCATGGGCCGCACCGGTTATCTGTTCGCGTGCGACGAAGACGGCGTGGCGCCGGATATGCTGACCATCGCCAAGGGCCTTGGCGCGGGTTATCAGCCGATCGGCGCGACTCTGGTCAGCGACCGCATCTATCAGACGATCGTCGGCGGCTCCGGCTTCTTTCAGCATGGCCATACCTATATCGGCCATGCGACCGCGTGCGCGGCCGCGCTCGAAGTGCAGCGCGTGATCGCGGAAGACAATCTGCTGGCGAACGTGCAGGCGCGTGGCGAGCAGTTGCGCGGCCGGCTGCGCGAGCTCTATGCGCGGCACCCGCATATCGGCGACGTGCGCGGGCGCGGCTTGTTCGTCGGCGTCGAACTCGTGAAGGATCGCGGTACCAAAGAGCCGTTCGACGCCAAACTGAAACTGCACGCAACGATCAAACGCGAAGCGTTCGCGCGCGGCCTGATGGTGTATCCGATGGGCGGCACCGTCGACGGCAAGAGCGGCGACCACGTGCTGATCGCGCCGCCGTTCATCTGCACGGAGCGCGACATCGACGTGATCGTCAGCCGCCTCGACGATGCGATCGGCGCGTCGCTCGCCGCCGTCTAAGCTGTTCCGAACCATTGCCCTTAGCGAGAACCATGATGACCGAGCGCTTGCCTCACTTCGAGATGTCCACCGCCACGCCCGAGCAGAAGGCGGTGCTCGACGAAATCCTGTCCGGCCCGCGCGGCAACCTGAACGGGCCGTTCCTCGGCTGGATCCATAGCCCCGAACTTGCGCAGCACGCGCAACGCCTCGGCGCGTTTTGCCGCTACCAGACCGGGCTGCCGCTGCGGCTGTCGGAACTCGCGATTCTGGTCACCGCTTCGCGCTGGCAGGCCCAGGCGGAGTGGCACATCCACTATCCGATCGCGCTGCAGGCGGGCGTGGCCGCTGCGGACGCCGAGACGATCCGCCAGGGGCGCCGCCCCGAGTTCGCCGATGCCGACGACGCACTGATCTACGACTTCGCAAGCGAACTGTATGAGACGAGGCGCGTATCGGACGCGACGTATGCGCAGGCGGTCCGGCGGTTCGGGCATCAGGTCGTGATCAACCTGGTCGGCCTGCTCGGCTACTACGCGCTGGTCGCGATGACGCTGAACGTGTTCGACATGCGCGCAGTGGGACAGCAAAACCTGCCGTTTCCCGAATAGCGCTTTTACCGACGGGCGGCCGCGCAGCAGCGCCGCACCCGCCAACGAAAAAAGCCCCGGTTGCCGAACTTCGCAACCGGGGCTTTTTACTGCGTGCTGCCTTAACTGCCAGCGTGCCTGGTTATCACGCTTAGTCAAGACGCTTGGTTACCACCTTTTAGTTACCGCGATACGTCGAAAACAGACGTTGCTGCACCGTCGCCGGCGCACCTGCGTCCGACGAACTGGCCTTCGCGCCGCCGACATCCTGCGTACCCTCCGCCGAAGCGGTGACGATCGTCGAGTCATGCGGCACGGCCTTCGGATACGTGGTGTCGTTCTGGTTCAGAAGGCCCGCTTTTTGCGCGGCTACGAGTTCGGCGCGCACCTGAGCGCGCGTGATCGGACCGTTTGCCTGCTGGGCGAACGACACTGCCGGAACGATAAGAGCGGATGCGACGACAACTGCGGAAAGAAGCGATTTCATGACGACCTCCAAGATTGTGTGGTGGACCGGTTTGAATTGCATTTCCCGATCCGTTGAACGCAGTCTATTTCTTACGAGGTCGGCAAAAAAGCGGCTTTCTGGTGAAATATTGTTGCGGGTTTTGACATAGTGGAAAGGGCGCTTTTCCGCGCCGAAACACGGAAGCGCCTATCATTGAAATCCGGTCCACACCGGCGCCTGCAAGCCGCGCGGCACCTGCGACCGATGCCCAGGCACGGACACATCCGGGCGGACCGCCGCGGCGGGCATCATCTTCGGTCGAGCAGCGTGCGCGGCAAGGCATCAACAGGAGAGAGCAATGAAGCGCAAGGCATCGGCAGTCTGGCAAGGCGGCCTGCAGAACGGCAAGGGCTCGATTTCCACCGACAGCGGCGTCCTGAAGGACACCCAATACTCGTTCGCGACGCGCTTCGCGGACGGCATCGGCACGAATCCGGAAGAGCTGATCGCGGCTGCGCATGCGGGGTGTTTCTCGATGGCGTTGTCGGCGGAGCTGGGCAAGGCCAACATCACGCCGGAGCGGATCGGCACCACGGCCACCGTCACGCTCGACAAGGACGGCGGCGGCTTCACGATCACCGCGGTGCATCTCGACGTCACCGTCAAGATTCCGGGCGCAGACAAGGCCGCGTTCGACAAGGCCACGGCGGACGCGAAGGCCGGTTGCCCGGTGTCGAAGGTACTGAATGCAACGATTACAATGGATGCGAAGCTGGAGACCTAAGCCTTTGCTGTCACTTTCAGCGCAACGAAGCCGGCGAAGGGCGATGCCCGCCGCCGGCTTTTTCATCACGGTCGTCGGAATGAACGGATGACCCCGACGCGAGTAGGCCTACGGAAGGCCGTCCTTGATTTATTGAACACCCAGTCATAATATCCACAGACCGACGCCAACGTAGCAACGAGGTCATCGCAATTGAGTCATTCCAGGCAAGCCGCGAAAAAGGCCGGCGAAACATCCCAGCGCGGCCGTCCGCGCGAGTTCGACACGGACACCGTGCTGGCGAACGCAAGCCAGGTGTTCTGGGATCACGGCTACCACGCGACGTCGATCGACGATCTGTGCAAGGCCACCGGTCTGCTGCGCGGCAGCCTGTACGGCGTGTTCGGCGACAAGCACGGCATCATGCTCGCCGCGCTGGAGCATTACTCGGAAGGCGCGGTCGCACGGCTTGCGCAGCGGCTGAGCGCGACGGCTGATCCAGAGCAGGCGCTGCGCGACGCGCTGCTGCACTACGCGCGGGTGTCATGCGCGTTGAGCGGCCGGCGCAGTTGTTTCATCACGAATACGACGCTCGAAATGCAGCCCGATGACGAATTGCTGCGCGCGCGCGTCGCCGCGATTCAGCGGCGCATGGCGACCCTGCTCGCGGCGGCGGTGATTCGCGGGCAGGCGAGCGGCGCGTTCGATTCGTCGCTGGACGAAAAAGCCGTCGGCGATTTCCTGCTGTGCGTGATGCAGGGCCTGCGGGTGATGGGACGGGTCGCGCAACAGCAAGATGCGCTGATCGGTATCGTCGATGTGGCGATGCGCGCGCTGGTCTAGCAGCTCGTTCGCGAACACCGGCGCAAAAATTTTTTAACCATTTCTTGAACGATTGGTCATGAAAAGAGAAGCGATCAAGTCCGCTCCGGCGGCATTCGGTGGGTCCGCTAGCGGCGCGGCCTGCCCAGCCGGGGCGGTGACTGTGCCCGGCCCCGCGATGGCAGGCATGGCTGTCGCCGCCAAAGCGGCGGCGCCCGGCTTCCCGCGCCAGGCGCTCGCGCTCGCGGTGCTGTTCGTCGGCGCCTTTCTCGCGCCGCTCGATTACTTCATCGTCAACCTGGCGCTGCCGTCGATTCACACGGGCCTGAACGCGAGCGACGCGCAGCTGCAACTCGTCGTCTCGGCCTATGCGTCGGCCTACGCGGTGCTGCTGATCACGGGCGGGCGCCTCGGCGATCTGTTCGGCCGCCGTCGCATGTTCATGACGGGCATGGCGGCTTTCGTGATCGCGTCGGCGTTGTGCGGCTTCGCGACCAGCGGCCATATGCTGGTGATCTCGCGCATCGTGCAAGGCATCGCGGCCGCGGTGATGGCGCCGCAAGTGCTCGCGACGATTCGCGCGGTCGTACCGTTGCATCAGCAGACGCGCGTGATGAGTCTGTATGGCTTCGTGTTCGGCTTGTCGTCGATCGTCGGGCAGCTCGGCGGCGGCGCGCTTATCACGTATCACCCGTTCGGGCTCGACTGGCGCGTGATCTTTCTGATCAACATCCCGATCGGCATTGCGGCGTTCATCGGCACATGGAAGTTCGTGCCGGAGAACCAGCCGGCCACGCATACCGGCGTCGATCTGAAGGGCGTTGCGCTGCTGTCGGCGGTGCTGCTGCTGGTCATCTATCCGATGACGCACGGCCGCGAAGCCGGCTGGCCCGCGTGGACTTTCGCGATGTTCGCGCTCGCGGTGCCGGTGTTCGCGCTGTTCGTCGCGACCGAACGGCGCGTCGAGCGCGGCGGTGGCCATCCGCTCGTCGATCTGCAACTGTTCCGCAATCGCGCGTTCGCGCTCGGTCTGGTGCTCGCATTCCTGTTCTATTGCAACAGCGCGTTCTTCCTGACCTATGGCATCTTCCTGCAGACCGGCCTGCACTGGACGCCGCTCGCGTCGGGCATCGCGATCATGCCGTTCGCGCTCGGCTTCGTGATCGGGCCGCTGACGTCGCCGGCCGTGGTCAAGCGCATCGGCGCGCATGTGCTGACGCTCGGTTTCTCGATGATGACGCTGGGCTTCGCCGTGACCGGCTGGTCCGCGACTCGATCCGCGACGCCCGATCTGCTGTTCTACTGCGGGCTGGTGTGCGCGGGTGTCGGACATGGTCTGCTGTTGCCGTCGATCATGCGCATCGTGCTGCAGGAGGTGGTGCCCGAGAAGGCGGGGCTTGCATCGGGTGTGGTGTCGTCGACGTTGCAGATCGGCTCCGCGTTCGGCACCGCGGCGGTGAGCGGCGCGTTCTTCGGGGCGCTCGGTGGCAGCGCGGCACCCGCGTCGTATGCACACGCGTTTCAGCTGAGCCTGGCTATCAATGCCGCGCTGATGTTCGTGTGTATCGGCCTGAGCGTGCTGCTGGTGCGTCATCAGCAAAGCGTACGGCGCTCAGTCGCTCCGGCGGTTTGAAATTGAGCCATTGGTAATCGTTTTCATTAGCTGGCTCGCTCAGCAAAATCGTTCAATTTGAACGAAGCGGTATAACGAACTACGTGGCATTTACCGGCGATCTACTCGTTCACAGGTAATTCTGATTTAGATCAAAGAGGTCTTTCTGATTAACGGCTCAACGCTATCGCGTCGGGTTTTCTAATCAGAGGAAACCGGCGTCGTATTTTCTACCGGCCTGCAAACGGCCTGCAGTAACTGTTGCGTTTGTGCGGTAGCGCACATAGGGTTAGCCGCAATGTTTTCGCCGAGAATGTTTTGGGAATGCCGGGAACTTTAACCATTGGGCATCAACCGCGGTTCCAGTGAAAACGGTATCAATAAAAAGCGCTTGCCGCGTTTAAATTCGATTGTTAATCTGTCTAAACTTTAGAGCATCAATTCAACAGGTCGAAGTCGTTAAAGCCGGGCTCAACTTAAAAACGCTCAAGATAGGGGGACCAAGATGCTGACCGCTACCATTGACGCATTCCAGACAACATCCGCCGCCTTCAACGTGGGCGACGTCGTCAAGTTAAAAGAAGGGGGCCCGCGCATGACCGTGACGTATGCAGGTCCGGTCGCGCGCAATCCGGGCGACTGGCTGATCTGCGAGTGGTTCGATGAACACGGCGAACTGCGTCATGAAACCTTTGCCGTGCAAGCCGTGCGTGCGGAACCGCGCTCGATTCCGGCGGGCTCGGTACAGTGGAGTCGCATCGGGCGCGCGGCCTGAGTGACGCACGTGCGCTTCAATCAAGCCGTTTCCTGTTATTCGTTTATTGCTCGTATTGCGCGAGCCGCCCGAATCGTTTCAGCGCTCGGGCCGGTCGCGCGCGGCCTCGCGTCGCCGCACGCGCAGCGTCAGTGCCGATGAAAACGCGCGCAAGGTCGACATCTTGCGAGTCTGGGCGACGTCGCTCGCCAGGCTCTCCGCCGGATTCGGCTGTAGCGCCCAATACAGCGCGAGCACCCAACCAAGCACGGTCCAGCCGAGGCAGGCGTTAAATAGCGCGAGCGTCAGCACGTCACGACGCTTGCGCCGGTCCGCGATGATCGCCGGCAGAAAATACAGCGCTAGCGCGAACGCCGCGCCGATGGCCTGAACGGCCACGTTGCCACTCATAAAAGCTCCTGATGCGCGATGCAAGTAGTGATTGTCGCGCGAATGGCCGCCGCCCGCCGCGCACCCTGCGCGTTCCAGTCCCCACCCAATCACCGCAAGGGGTTCAGCCCGACACGCATCGGGACTATGATGATCGTTTCGACCGAACAGTACTTCACGGACCCGATCATGATCACCGACACGACCCAGCAGGCCCACCTCAATCCGGACACGCTACGAGCATTCGTCGAGCGCAAGTGGAACGACGAGATCGTGCCCGCGCTGACGGACTACATCGCGGTGCCCGCGAAGAGCCCGGCCTTCGATCCCGACTGGGCGAAGCATGGTTACCTCGAGCGCGTGATCACCGACGCCGCGAAATGGGCCGAGCAGCAACCGGTGCGCGGCCTGAAGCTCGAAGTGATCCGTCTGCCGGGACGCACGCCGGTGATCTTCTTCGAGACCGCCGCGACCCGCTCGGGCAGCACCGAAACCATCGTGCTGTACGGCCACCTCGACAAGCAGCCCGAGTTCGATGGCTGGCGCAACGACCTCGGTCCGTGGACGCCGAAGCTCGAGGACGGCAAGCTGTACGGCCGCGGCGGCGCGGACGACGGCTACGCGATCTACGCGAGCCTGACGGCGCTCGCCGCGCTCGATGCGCAAGGTGTCGAGCGTCCGCGCTGTGTCGGGCTGATCGAAACCTGCGAAGAGTCGGGCAGCTACGATCTGCTGCCCTACGTCGACGCGCTGCGCGAGCGGCTCGGTAACGTCGGGCTGGTCGTGTGTCTCGATTCGGGCGCGGGCAATTACGATCAGCTGTGGCTGACGACGTCGCTGCGCGGGCTCGTCGCCGGCGATCTCGAAGTGCAGGTGCTCGACGAGGGGATTCACTCGGGGGTCTACGGCGGCATCGTGCCGTCGAGCTTCCGCATCATGCGTCAACTGTTCGACCGTCTCGAAGACTCCGCGAACGGCACGCTGCTGCCAAAGGGTTTTCATTGCCCGGTGCCGGCCGATCGTCTGCGCGAAGCGGAGGCTGCCGCGAGGATTCTCGGCGATGACGTGTGGAAGAAGATGCCGTGGGCATGCGGGCAGGACGGCCGTCAGGTGCTGCCCACCACGACCGATCCACAGGAGGCGCTGCTCAATTCGACGTGGCGTCCTTCGCTGTCGGTGACGGGCGCGGCCGGCTTGCCCGCGCTCGCCGACGCCGGCAACGTGCTGCGTCCGCGCACCGCGTTCAAGCTGTCGCTGCGTCTGCCGCCGACCATCGAAGCGGAAAAGGCCGTCGCCGAACTGAAGGCGCTGCTCGAATTCGATCCGCCGTACAACGCGAAGGTCACGTTCAAGCCGGATGCGGGGGCGGCGAGCGGCTGGAACGCACCGGAGGTCGCACCGTGGCTGGCCACCGCGCTCAGCGATGCATCGCGTCAGCATTTCGGCGCAGACGCGGCCTACATGGGCCTCGGCGGCACCATCCCATTGATGAACGTGCTGAAGGCGGGCTTCCCGAAGTCGCAGTTCATGGTGTGCGGCGTGCTTGGGCCGAAGTCGAATGCGCATGGGCCCAACGAGTTCCTGCACGTGCCGTACGGCAAGAAACTGACGGCCGCGGTTGCCGAAGTGATCGCCGCGGCGCCGTGAGTCGTGGCCTCGTTTGAGTGGGGCTCGGGCGCGACCCGGGCCCGTGCTTACTGATGCTTTCTTCTCCGTTCGAACCACACCGATAAGCTGAATGACCGACTCCCAGACTGACCAAGCCAACACGCCCCGGATTCCGGCCGATCAACTGCATGCCTACGTCAGGGCGATCTGGGAGCGAGCGGGCAGTGCGCCGCGCGAAGCGGAGCTGATCGCCGATCATCTGGTGGCCGCGAATCTGACCGGACACGACTCGCATGGCGTCGGCATGATCCCGCGCTATGTCGAATCGCTCGCCGACCAGCAACTGCAACTTAATCGGCATGCCGACGTCATCAAAGACGCGGGCGCGGTGCTGACCGTCGAAGGCGGCAAGGGCTTCGGTCAGGTGATCGCGTTCGAGGCGATGGAGCGGGGCATCGAGCGCGCGCGGCGGCTCGGCATCTGCGCGGTGGGCTTGCGCGGCGCGCATCATATCGGCCGCATCGGGCACTGGGCCGAGCAGTGCGCGCGCGCCGGCCTGGTGTCGTTCCACTTCGTCAACGTGGCGGGCGATCCGCTCGTCGCGCCGTTCGGCGGCGCGGACCGCCGCATCGGCACGAATCCGTTCTGCGCCGCTTATCCGCGACCCGGCAAGCCGCCTCTCGTGCTCGACTTCGCGACCAGTACCATCGCGTTCGGCAAGACGCGCGTCGCGTATAACCAGGGCAAGCACACGCCACCCGGCGCGCTGATCGATCACGAAGGCATGCCGACGCTCGAACCGAAAGTCATGCACGAAGCGCCGTTCGGCGCGCTGACACCGTTCGGTGGCCACAAGGGTTTCGGGCTCGCGGCGATGTGCGAGATTTTCGGCGGTGCGCTGTCGGGCGGCTTCACGACGCACGCCGACACGCTCGGCACCACGCACGCGATCATCAACTGCATGCTGTCCGTGATCATCGATCCGACCGCATTCGACGCGCCCGATGCGCAAGCCGAAGCCGATGCGTTCCTCGCGTGGGTGAAGGCGTCGCCGCTCGCGGCGGGCACCGAGCGCATCTACGAACCCGGCGAACCCGAGCGCGTCACGCGCGCGCAACGCGAGGCCGCCGGCATTCCGATCGACGCGGCTACGTGGATGCAAATTAACTCCGCGGCGCGCGCCGTCGGAATGAGTGCGGACGAAGTGGCAGGCTGGTCCGCGCGCCTCGGCTGAAGCGCGCGACAGCAAGGTTCAGGCGATCAGCCTGAGCTTGCGCCTATCGAGCAGCCAGCGCTCGAATTCGGCGGCGGGCATTGGCCGCGCGTACAGGAAACCCTGCACGTAATCGACGCCCAGGCCCTTCATGAAGGTTTCTTCCGCATCGGTTTCGATCCCCTCGGCGACGACCTGGAAATCGAGTTCCTGCGCGACCGCGACCATCGAGCGCACCAGCGCCTGTGCCTTCATATCAGCGTGGATCGAGCGCGTGAAGCTGCGGTCGAGCTTGATCACGTCGAGCGGAATACGGCCGAGTTGCGACAGCGACGAGTAACCGGTGCCGAAGTCGTCCAGATGCACTTGCGCGCCGAGCTGGCGGAACTGCTTGATCAGTTCGATCGCGGCCGCTTCGTTTTCGATCAGACAGCTTTCGGTCAACTCGAGATCGACCAGGCAGGGATCGAGGCTCGCATGCTGCAACGCCTCGGTGAAATGGCGGACCACGGCCGTATCCGTGAGCTGTCGCGCCGACACGTTGATCGCGACGCGCAGGTCATAGCCGGCCGCCTTCCAGCGGGCCGCCTGTTTCGCGGCGGTCTCCATCACCCAGCGGCCGAGCACGCCGATCAAGCCGGATTCCTCGGCATAACGGATGAATTCCGCGGGCATGATCTGCCCGCGCTCCGGCGAGTTCCAGCGCACCAGCGCTTCCGCGCCTTGCACGGCGCCCGTGGCGAGGTTCAGCTTCGGCTGATAGTGCAGCGCGAACTGGCCTTCCTCGAGCCCGCGGCGCAGATTCGTGTCGAGCCACATGAACTCAGCGACGCGGCGGTTCATGTCCGGCGAGAACACGCGATGCGTACGCTTGCCTTCGTCCTTCGCGACGTACATCGCGGTGTCGGCCGAACGGATCAGCGATTCGAGCGTTTCGCCATGCTCGGGCCAACGCGCGATGCCGATCGAGCAGCCGGTATAGACCTCGACGAGCCCGACCGCGAACGGCATGCGCATTCGATCGAGAATGCGCTGCGCGGTGTTTTCCAGGCCATGCGCGGAGCCCTTCGCCGCGAGCACGATGAACTCGTCGCCCCCGAGGCGCGCGAGCGAGTCGCCCGGATTCAGACAGTTGCGGATCGCGTCCGACACATCGCAGATCAGCCGGTCGCCGAACACGTGGCCGTAGTGATCGTTGACCTTCTTGAAGTTGTCGAGATCGAGAAACAGTACGCCGATGGTTTCGCCGGGCGCGGCCTGTTCGATCGCGATCTGGATGCGCTCCTGGATCGCGTTGCGATTGGCGAGGCCGGTGAGCGGGTCGGTGGTGGCCTGCTCGATCAGCCGGTCCTGCGCGAGCCGTTGCTCAGTGATGTCGGTGCCCGAGCAGATCAGGAACTGGTCTTCGATGCCGCTGCCGCTGCTCACGAACTTGTTGCGAAACAGGAACAGCCGCTCCCCATGCACCGTTTTGATGCGCCGTTCGATCTCGTACGGTTCGCCACGGTTGAAGAAGTGCGCGCTGACCTGGTTCGAGACCGCGCCGTCGTCTGACGACATGAACAGCGTCCAGACGCTGCGGCCGATGATGTCCTCTTCCTTGAGCCCGGTCAGCTCCTCGGCGAGCCGGTTGAAGCGTTGTATCCGGCCGTGCCGGTCGACGATGACGACGACCGAATTGACCTCGGAGACGACCTGTTCGGCGAACGACAGACCGTGCAGCAGTGCGCGCGCGACGGATTCGGTGTCGGCATGGGTCGAGGCGGTGCCGCCCCAGCGATGACAATCGAGTTTCTTGCCGACCAGATGCAGCCGCAGCGGCGCGCCGTCCAACTGCACGTCGACGACTACGTGCGAGGTGACGCCGCTCAGCGCGCGGATCTGGGAGGCTTGGCAAGAGTTGAGGGGAATGGCGACGCCGGCAGCCGCGTGGCCGTGCGCCGGCGCGAGTTCCAGCGTGTCGCTGGCCGCCGCTAGGCGCCAGCGAGGGCTGCTCGTGCCGAACCGCGCGTGAAGCACCTGGTCGTGTAGCTCGTCGCTCATGAAATCCCCGGAGAGTGCCGGCGGTCGCTATCAAGGCGGGCGGCGGCAGACGGTCTTCCTCATACTAAAGTGAAACTGTCCCATTGTATCCAAGCGTGACAATTCGAGCGACGAATCATTAACGTTTTGCTAACCAGGAGCACGAGCCGGGGTGGCCGCGCGCGGCGGCACGATGGCATGGCAAAACGAGGCCACGGTGACGTCGTTAGAAGCGGTGTGTGAGCAGCGCGCGGGCGCGTTCGCGGTCGATCGGATTGGCGTCGAGCGCCGCGTCGAAGCAGAACTTGCCGGCCACCAGCGTGGCCGCCGGCACGCCGTCGCGATACAGCACGCGGTTGCCGGTCACGGCCGGCACCTTGTCGCCGACCAGCAGCGTGCCGACGAGATTCAGCGGATCGGTTCCCGCGACGCAGATAAGCGCACCGTCGTTCGCTTGCCGCCGCACCTCGCGCAGCAGCGGAATCGCCTCGGGCAGCGCGAACTGCTCGCCCGCGAGCCCGTTGACGAAACGCCCGCCGCGGATCACGCCACGCGCCTCGAGCCGCTGCAGCACGCGCAGCAGATCGCGCCACGGCGGCAGCCATTCGGCCTCGCGTTCGAGCACGCGCCAGAACACCACGCCGTAGCGGCGCAACAACGTCATTGCGACGTGTTCGAGCACCTCGGGCGGCAACTGACTGCGCCGCTCGGACGGATTTTCCGGCGCGACGGCGGACGGACGGCTTACGAGCGCCCAACGCCCGGCGTCGTCCATGCCGCCGATCAGCGCGCTCGCTCGCGCGCGCCGGCTGCTGGAAAACGCGTTGCGTTTGGCGACCGGCTTCAGCAACGCGCGCAGACCCGCGAAGCTGTCCGAGTTCGCGAGGCCGGCCGCGACCAGCTCGCCGAGCGCGTTTTCGAGCTCCATGCGCAGCACGCGCACCTCGGCGAGCAGTTCGTCGAAGAACATCGCGCCGTGTTGCGCGAGGGTGTCGTGCACGCTTTGCGCGAGCGCCGACAACTCGACCTGGCGCGCGGGATCGAGCAGCGCGCGCCAGGCGCGCAACTGCGCGCGCGGCAGCAGCACGATCGGCGTGCCGCGGACCGGACCGGCGGCGCCGCGCGCCCGCTCGGTCAGGCGGGTCCAGACGATCTTGCCGGCGCGGCATAGCTCATCGAGCGAACTGCTGGTGTAGGCGCGCACCCGCGCGGGCAGGATGTCCTCCTCCCATGCGCCGGCCGCGGCCTGGAAGCCTTCGAGCTGGTCCAGCGCGGCGGCGAGCGCGTCGCGGCCTTCGGCGCGCGTGGTCGGCGTCAGATGCTGCCATTCGAACAGGAAGCGCATGAAGTCGTGCCGCTCGACCGGCTCGATCTCACGCCGCAGCCGCTTCACCGTGTAGCGATGGATGCGTGCGAGCAGGTGCCGCTCGCACCATTCTTCGTGGCTCGTGTGCGGCGTGAAGCGGCCGCGCAACAAGTAGCCTTCGGCCTCGAGACGGATCAGCGCCGGTTCGATCCGCGCGGCCGGCCATCCGAGCGGGCGCGCGATCGCGTCGACCGTCAGCGGGCCGAAACCGGTCAGCCGCGCGCGCAGCACGTCGACGAGTGCGTCGTCGGCGCTCCAGCTTTCGGTGTAGCCCTTCGGGGCGCTCAGCGGCGGCGTGTAGCGATTGCGCGCGACGCCGGGGTAGAGCGCTTCGAAGCAGGTCAGGCGTTCTGCGGGCAGCCACAGTGCGCCGTCGCTGACGTCGTCGTTGCCCGTGCTTGCGTCTGCTTGCGCGGCGAGCGGCAAGCGCGTCGCCCGGCCGGCTTTCGCCAACGCCGCAAGCAGAGTCGGCCAATCTTCATGCGTGCGCGCCTCGGCTTCTGTGATGCAGGCGAGGCCCGTCAGCGCTTCGTGCATTTCGTCGGCGTTGCGTGCTTGCGGCCAGGCCTCGTCGCGCACGCTGTCGATCGCGGCGGCGTCGAGCGCGCCGAGATCGTCGGCGCTTTCAGGGTCGGTCCAGCGGCGGTTCAGCACCGCCTGGGTGCGGCGCTCCTCGATCGGCGCGTCGTCCAGGTACGCGTACGGTTTCGCGGTCAGGATTTCGGCGGCGAGCGGCGACGGCGCCGGCAGATCACGCGCGACGAGCCGCAACTCGCCGTGCTCGATCTGGCGTAGCAGCGCGAGCCAGCGTTCGCTGTCCATCGCGTCGTGCAGGCAGTCGTCGATGGTTTGGTCGACTAATGGGTGGCGCGGCACCTCGCGTTCGCCGACGACGTTCTCCAGACACGCGGCCTGTTCGGGAAACACGCTTGCAAGCAGATCCTCGCTACGCATGCGCTGCAGTTGCGGCGCGGTCTTGCGCCCGCCCGTGTAGCGCGGCAGGCCGAGCGAGGTCGTCGCGTTCCAGCGCCAGCGCACGCCGAATAACGGCGCATCGAGCAGCGCCTGGGTCAGCAGATGCTCGGCGCTGTTCGAATGCAGATAGCGCCACACCTCGTCGAGCACGAACGAGTGGCTGCCGGTCAGCGACAGCACGATCGCGTCTTCGGTGGCCGCCGCCTGCAGCTCGAAGTTGAAGCTGCGGCAGAAGCGCTTGCGCAGCGCGAGCCCCCACGCGCGATTCACGCGGCTGCCGAACGGTGAGTGGATCACGAGCTGGGTGCCGCCCGATTCGTCGAAGAAGCGCTCCATCACGAGCGTGCTCTGCGTCGGCAAGACTCCGAGCGCGGCGCGGGCGCGCGCCAGGTATTCGACGATCTGGCGCGCGGCCGGTTCGTCGAGCGCGAGGTTGTCGGCGAGCCAGGTGATAGCGTGGTCGAGACGCGGCGCGGTGGGCTCGAGTTCGCTTGCGGCTACGGCGGTTGCCGTGGTTGCTCGTGTCTCGCCCTCCGTCAGCAACGCTTCGACCTGCTCCCGCAATCTCGCAACCGCGAACGACAGCTCGTCGCTGCGCCCCGGCGCCTCGCCGAGCCAGAACGGAATGTTCGGCGGCTGGCCTTGCGCATCCTCGACCCGCACGCGGCCGCTTTCGATGCGCAGAATCCGGTACGACGCGTTGCCGAGCTGGAACACATCGCCGGCGAGGCTTTCGACCGCGAAGTCCTCGTTGACGGTGCCGATATTGAGCGCCTGCGGTTCGAGCACGACCGCGTAATCGGCGTTCTCGGGAATCGTGCCGCCCGAGGTCACCGCGACCAGCTTGCCGCCGCGCCGGCCGCGCAACGTGCCGCTGACCGCATCGCGATGCACATACGCAGCACGCGGACCGTGGCGGCTCGTGTAGCCCTCGGCGAGCATGCGCAGCACCGCGTCGTATTGCTCGCGCGGCAGATCCGCATACGGCGCGGCACGCCGCAGCATGTCGAACAGCGCATCCTCGCTCCACTCGGCGCTCGATACCTCCGCGACGATCTGTTGCGCGAGCACGTCGAGCGGCGCGCGCGGGATGCGCAACGCATCGAGCTCGCCACGCCGCACGCAATCGAGCAGCGCCGCGCATTCGAGCAGATCGTCGCGCGAGGCCGGAAACAGCCGCCCCTTCGGCATGCCGCCGACGTGGTGTCCCGAGCGGCCGACGCGTTGCAGGAACGGCGCGATCGCGCGCGGCGAACCCATCTGGCAGACGAGATCGACGTCGCCGATATCGATGCCGAGCTCCAGCGACGCGGTCGCGATCAGCACGCGCAGCTCGCCGCGTTTCAGGCGCTGTTCGGCGTCGAAACGATGTTCTTTCGCGAGGCTGCCGTGGTGCGCGGCGACCGCGTCCTTGCCGAGCCGCTCGGTCAGATGGCGGGCGGCGCGCTCGGCCATGCGGCGCGTGTTGACGAAGATCAGCGTCGTGCGATGCTGCGCGACCAGTTCGGCGAGCCGGTCGTAGACGCGCTCCCACACTTCGTTGGCCATCACCGCTTCGAGCGGCACCGGCGGGATCTCCAGCGCGAGGTCGCGCGCGCGGACGTGACCGACGTCGATCACCGCGCACTCGGCCGGCACGTCGCTATCGAGGCTCGCGCCGCCGACCAGAAACCGCGCGACCGCGCTGACCGGCTTTTGCGTCGCCGACAGCCCGATGCGCGGCAGGGGCCGGCCGCAGAGCGCGTCGAGCCGTTCGAGGCTCAGCGCGAGATGACTGCCGCGCTTGCTGCCCGCGAGCGCGTGAATTTCATCGACGATCACCGTGCGCACCGTCGCCAGCATGCGGCGGCCCGAATCGGAGCCGAGCAGCACGTACAGCGACTCGGGCGTCGTCACGAGAATGTGCGGCGCGCGTTTTTTCAGCGCGTTGCGTTCCTGCTGCGTGGTGTCGCCGGTGCGCACGGCGGTGCGGATGTCGAGCGGCGGCAGGCCGAGCGCGTCGAGTTCCGCGGCGATGCCTTGGAGCGGCAGTTGCAGGTTCAGACGGATGTCGTTCGACAGCGCCTTCAGCGGCGACACGTAGACGACCAGCGTTTCGTCGGGCAGCACGCCGTCGTTCGCGAGGCCTTGCGACACCAGGTCGTTCAGCGCGGACAGGAACGCCGTCAGCGTCTTGCCGGAGCCGGTCGGCGCGGCGACCAGCGTCGAGCGGCCGCTGCGGATTTGCGGCCAGGCGGCGGCTTGCGCATCGGTCGGGGCGGCGAAGGTTTTCTGGAACCAGCTGGCAACGGCCGGGTGAAAGCCGGCGAGCGCCTGCGGAGCTGGCGGTAAGGCAGGTGCGACGGGCCGCGCCGCGTTCGCGGTGGAGCGGGCCTTGCGGGAGCGGGGCGCCGCGTCGAGTGCGGCGGCAGTTTTTGCCGAAGTCATGCTCGTGTAGATGAGGGCGGCGCGGGGGATATCCAGTGGGGGTGGCTGGATCAGTACTCGCTAATGGCGCCCGTTTTTGCAGTTGCTGGGCATTCCACGCTGCCGACGCAATAGCGGTCAGTCTCGCAGGTTTTCGGCGCTCGTGTGCGGCGCGTTGGGCGTTGCGTAACTGCTGGAATTCGTAGTTTCGCCGCGTGCGCCCGTCCTGCCAGCCACCGCCATTTGCAGTACGCTTGACGATTCTCCCTGTCCCCACGATGGAGCGTCGACGATGCGATATAACCAGTTGGGCCGTACCGGTGTGTTTGTATCGGAGTTGTGTTTGGGCACGATGACCTTCGGCGGTGGCGAAGGCATCTGGCGGCAGATCGGCGATCTGCAGCAAAGCGACGCGGAGCGGCTGGTCGGCCGGGCGCTCGACGCGGGCATTAATTTCATCGACACGGCCGACGTCTACGCGGGCGGCCTGTCCGAGCTCATCACGGGCAACGCGCTCAAAAATCTGAAAGTGCCGCGCGACAAGGTCGTGATCGCGACCAAGGTGTTCGGCCAGACCGGCGAGTTCGCCAACGCGCGCGGTGCGTCGCGCTATCACATCCTCGACGGCATCAAGGCGAGCCTGAAGCGTCTACAACTCGATCACGTCGACCTCTATCAGATCCACGGTTTCGATCCGGCCACGCCGATCGAAGAAACCGTGCGCGCGCTCGATACGCTCGTGCAGCACGGCCACGTGCGCTATGTCGGCGTGTCGAACTGGGCCGCATGGCAAATCGCGAAGGCGCTCGGCATCGCCGAGCGGCTCGGCACCGCGCGCTTCGAAACGTTGCAGGCGTATTACTCGATCGCGGGCCGCGATCTCGAACGCGAGCTCGTGCCGATGCTGCAAAGCGAAGGCCTCGGTCTGATGGTATGGAGCCCGCTCGCCGGTGGTTTTCTGAGCGGCAAGTACGGACGTGAACAGCAGGGTGAAGCGGGCAGCCGTCGCACGACTTTCGATTTTCCGCCGATCGATCGCGAGCGTGCGTACGACTGCATCGACGTGATGCGCGAGATGGCCGCGGCGAAGACCGTATCGGTCGCACAGATCTCGCTGGCGTGGCTGCTGCATCAGCGTGTCGTCAGCACGGTGATCGTCGGCGCGAAGAAGATCGAGCAGCTCGACGACAACATCGCGGCGACCAACGTCGCGCTATCCGCCGATGAGCTCGCGAAGCTCGCCGAGGTCAGCGCGCTGCCCGCCGAGTATCCGGGCTGGATGCTGGAGCGGCAGGGCGAACAGCGCCGGCAACAACTGGCCGAGGTTCGGCATGTCGTGCAGCGATAGCGCGACGGCGTTCTCGCGAACGAAGGCCTGAATCTTCATCGTTGGGCGGCGCGAGTTCGAGGCTCGCGCGGCCGCGATCTTCATCACATTTGCCACGCGATTGCGCGTAGACTTCACACGGCAGGTCTTCTTCCGCATCGGCCGCACCGATGCCCAGCGTCGTATTTCAGAGTCCTATCCGGTTCGTGACATTCGCATTCGCTTCGATTACAAAAACCGGCGCTTTCGTGGCGTTGGCTTGCTGTTCGCTGACATTGCCTCATCTCGCCCACGCCGCCGACAACGTGATCGTGCTCGACTCGGGCGAAGCGCAGCTTACGTTGATCGATCCCGTCACGCACAAAGTGATCGGCACCGAGCCGACCGGCAAGGAGCCTCATCATCTGATGATCACGCCCGATGGTCGTTCGCTGATCGTCGCGGATGCGTTTTCGAACGACCTGATGTTCGTCGACCCGCACAGCGGCCGGGTGCAACGCCGTGTCGCGGGCATCGAAGACCCGTACCAGCTTGGTTTTTCGCCCGACCACAAGTGGTTCGTCACCGCGGGCCTGAGGCTCGATCGCCTCGATATCTATCGCTACGATGGCGAGAACGTGACGCTCGCGAAGCGGATTCCGCTCGCGAAGACCCCGAGCCACCTGACCTTTGCAGCCGATAACCGCACCGTGTTCGTCACGCTTCAGGGCACGGGCGAGGTCGCGGCGATCGATCTGCCGACACAGTCAGTGTCGTGGACGCTGCATGTGGGCAAGACGCCGGCCGGACTCTGGATGACCCCGGGCGATCGTTATCTGCTCGTCGGCATGACGGGCGAAGACAATGTCGCGGTGGTCGACTGGAAGAACCGCCAACTCGTGAAGAAGATCCACACGGGCCGCGGCGCGCACAACTTCCGCAATCTCGACGATGGCCAGCATCTCGCCGTGTCGAATCGCGTGGAGAACACGATCAGCATTCTCGATTACAACACGCTGACCAAAGTGGCCGACATAACCGGTTTGATGCCGGGCCCTGACGACATGGAACTATCGGCGGACCGGCGCTATCTATGGGTCACGTTCCGCTTCGCGAGGCACGTCGGCGTCATCGACCTGAGCACGCATCGGCTGGTGGATACGATCGTGGTGGGGCGCTCGCCGCACGGTCTTTATTTCGCCAACCGCGCGCCGGTCTACGCGCCCAATCCCGACTGAGGCAACCCGAAAGGCTTTACATGATTCACGAACTCGTCGCTCAACTCGACAATGGCATCTCAGCCCTGCAGACGCTGCTGTACGTCGACGTGGTCCAGCCGATCTTCTACCGCTTCAATCTGATGGGCTATGACGAAGACACTTACGACGCGCTCTACTGGGTGATCGTCGGCGCGATGCAGATACTGGTGTCGTACCTGGTGTTGCGCCCGCTCGAAGCGCTGCGCCCGGTGGAGACATGGGCGGACCGCAGGGCGTTGCGCGCGGACGTGGTCTACACGTGGATCGCCAAGCTCGGCATCGTCAATCTTGCGTTCTTCTTTCTGCTGCAGCCGTTCTTCAATCATTGGCAGAGCCTGATGGCGATCCACGACGTGCCCAACATCGACGTCGATGATTTGTGGCCGGGCGTCACCGATCAGCCGCTCGTGTCGTTTCTGATCTACCTGATCGTGCTCGATTTCGCCGGCTACTGGTATCACCGCTGGCAACATCGGTTCGGCGTGTGGTGGGAATTGCATGCGGTTCATCACAGTCAGCGGCAGATGTCGCTGTGGGCCGACGACCGCAATCACTTTTTGGACGACATCTTGCAGGCGGCGTTTTTTGCGGCCATTGCGCTGTTCATCGGCGTGCAGCCAAACCAATTCGTCGTGCTCGTCGCGCTCGGCAATTTCATGCAGAGCGTGCAGCACGTGAATGCGCGCCTCCCGTATGGATGGCTGCTCGAACGCCTGATCGTGAGCCCGGCGTTTCATCGGCGTCATCATGCGATCGGCTATGGCCACGAAGGCACCCGCTACGGCTGCAACTTCGGCGTGCTGTTCCCGTGGTGGGACATGCTGTTCGGCACCGCGTCGTGGGAGCGCGCCGTCGAGCCGACCGGCATCCGCGATCAGCTGCCCGCGCCGCATGGTGCCGCGCGTTCGTATGGGGATGGGCTGATCGCTCAGCAGTGGTACGCGTTCGGCCGCATCGCCGGGCGGCTGCGTGGCCGGCCCGGTGCGGGCGAGATCAATCCGTGAAGATCGGTGCGAACTGGAAAATGGCCGCGGAGCACCTGCGTCGGGTTCTCCGCGGCCATTTCGTTTCGGCCCTGCTTAGGTCTCGACATCCGCGAGACTGAAGGTTTCCGTCTTGTCGTTGTACGAGAAGATTTCCGCGTAACGGCCCCAGTCGATCACCGCATCGAGGGTTTCCTGCGCCGCGCTGTCGGACAGCAGGTCCTCGAGCTCCTGCTCGAAGCGCACGCGCGGCGCGCGATGTCCGGGCCGTTCGTTGAGGACCTTCCTGATTCGCGCGGCGAGCGGCACACACTGCAACAGATGATCGGCGAACATGATCTTGCGCTCCTGCGTGCTGCCCTCGGCGAATCGATGCGCGGGCGGCGTGAGGAACACATCGCCCTCGCTGACTTCGGCAAAGCCGAGGTACTGCAGCATCTCCGCGATCGGGAACAGTTCGTCGACTTCCAACTGCAGCGTGCGCGCAATCTCGGGCATGTCGGCGCGGCCGTTATAGGGCGCTGCCGCAAGCGTTTCGATCAGACCAGCCATCAGGTTCGTCGACACGTTCGGCAACCAGCTGCCGGGTTCGAGTTCGCGTTTGGCCGCGGCTCCAGTGGGGCGCGCGGTCATCTTCGCGTAGATTTCGTCGACGAGCGCGCGAAAATCCGGATCGAGCCGGTTGCGCGGATGAGCGAACGGCACCACGGTCTCGGCCACCACGCGCCCGGGGTTCGACGACAGTACGAGGATGCGATCGCACATGAAAACGGCTTCCTCGATGTTGTGCGTGACTATAAGAACCGCCTTGATCGGCATGCGGTCCTGGTTCCACAGGTCGAGCAGGTCGGTACGCAGCGTTTCGGCGGTCAGCACGTCGAGCGCGGAGAACGGCTCGTCCATCAGCAGGATGGTCGGATCGACGACGAGCGCGCGTGCGAAGCCGACGCGCTGCCGCATGCCGCCCGACAGCTCGCGCGGATACGCGTTTTCGAAGCCGTCGAGACCGATCAGATCGATCGCCGCGAGCGCGCGCGTGCGCCGCTCCTCGATGCCGACGCCGAGCGCCTCCAGCCCCGCTTCGACGTTCTGCAGCACCGTCAGCCACGGAAACAACGCGAAGGTCTGGAACACCATCGCGACGCCCTCGGCTGGACCGTCGAGCGGCTTGCCCAGGTAGGTCACGTTGCCGCTCGTCGGCCGGATCAAACCGGCGATGATGCGCAGCAGTGTCGACTTGCCCGAGCCCGAGCGGCCGAGCAGTCCGACGATCTCGCCCTCGCGCAGCGTCAGATTCACGTCGTCGAGCACCAGCAGCTCGCTCTGATTTTTATGAAAGCCGCGGCTCACGTGCTCGATGTTCAGCACCTGCGCGCCCAGGCGCGGCGACGACGGGAGCAGGTCGGCGGGGATGGCTTGAATGACGTTTTGCATGGCTTTACTCCTGGTCGAGTCGGAGCCTTGATTCGGCGAAGGCATACAGGGGGCGCCACAGCGCGCGGTTGAACAGCGTGACGAATAGCGCCATCACGGCGACGCCAAGGATGATCTTCGGAAAGTCGCCGGCGGCATCATGTCGAGCAGCCAGGACTGCGGCGCGTTGCCCGAACTCGTGGTCTCCATGCGGAACTTGTCGGCCCACGCGACGAGCGGACGGAGCAGCAGCTGGTCATAGGCGAGGATCACGTATTTGTGAGCAGCGAAGTCGTGCTGCCGTACAGGGCGGTGGCCTGCGCATCGATTCGCGACGGATCGTTGAGTTGGAACATGACGAATTGCAAGTTGATGAAAGGGCTTATTCAGCAAGCAACGGTCACGACGAGGCAACACCACAATCTTTCGATGATGGCGTCGATTCGTGACAGGAGCTTGGCAAAACATCGCACGCTTGGCGCGGCGTCAGGGTGCTAGCTGCTTTCCTTCTGTAAGGCTGAAGGGAAGGGGCATAAACAACAACTGTCACTGTCGGGCATGTCGGCCCCTCGTCGGGTTGAACTGCGCGCATACGCGCAGCGTGGCTCTACCGAACTCGTCCGAACCCGCGAGCAGGCGCGGGTATGGGCGAGCGCCGGCCGCAAACCCGAAGGCTTGCGAGGGCGTGCCAGCGTGGACGAGCGAAGGCCGCGTCCACATGGCGCTAATGATCGAGGTGCACGAAGGGGCTTTGCTGCGGCGCGCACCGTTCTGCCGGTCAGGCAGTGAAACTGTTCGAAGATTGACTACTGCAGGTGTCCAAGGCATCAGCCTCATTTGAGAAAACGGGCGAATTCCAGACGCGGTAAAGAACCGGAGTCAACCAGATTCTGTAAGCAGAGCCAACATTCTTCGAAAGAACCCGAGGCCGTCCTTGTGCGATTTTTACTTGCGCTTTTTGGGAGCATGTCAATACAATCCGCCCCAACGTATCGAAGGAGTCGTCCATGGACCCGTGTCCAGAAAGTGGAAGTCCGATGCCGGCCAGCACCGGCAGCACCACCGCGAGATAGTCGCCGCAGGTTCACTCCTTCGCCGCTGACTCGCTGAAGTCGGGTTAGCGCGCTTCAATTCCAACCGGCCTTGCCGTCGGTTTTCTGTAGCACGCCTGCTCTTTTTTTGACCGTCGTTTGCGAGCCTGCTTGCAGAGGCGATTGCGCTTTCGCATTTGCGCTTGCTGTTTGCCGGATCTTTCACACACGTCCATGCGCATGTGCGAATAACGACGGAGCGATCCGCCTATAACTCCAATCCCCAATAACCGATGAAAAATATCGACAAGCGCAGACTACTGGGCTCCGGCGGTTCGATCGCCGTGACTGCGGTTCTTTCCCTCGGCCTCGGCCCTTGCGCGTTCGCGCAGACACCCGGCGACGCCACCCCGGCGCAAGCGGCGCCATCGACTGCACCGGCCGCACCGGTTCCCGGCGCCACGGACAACGCGGCGCCCGCCGGTCAGACCGTCGCAGCGCCGACCGGATTGTGGGAGCGCTCGAACCTGTTCGGCGAAATGGGCGGCCTGCGTCCCTGGCTCGGCAACTACGGCGTGACGTTCAATCTGCAGGAGACCAGCGAATACATGGGCAACCTGTCGGGCGGCACGAATCGCGGCGGTGCCTATCAAGGCTTGACCGGGTTCGGACTCGTCGTCGATACGGAAAAGGCCTTCGGATTGCCGGGCGGCACCTTCAACGTCTCCGGTCTGCAGATTCACGGCACGAGCCTGACCGCCAGAAATCTGCAAACACTGCAAACTGCGAGCGGCATCGAAGCCGACGCCGCGACCCGTCTGTGGGAACTGTGGTATCAGCAGTCGCTCGGCAACGTCGATGTGAAGATCGGCCAGCAGAGTCTCGATCAGGAGTTCATGGTCAGCCAGTACGCGGCCACCTTCATGAACGCAACGTTTGGCTGGCCGGTGCTGCCGGCCGTCGATCTGCCCGCGGGCGGACCGGCCTATCCGCTGTCGTCGCTCGGCGTGAGGGCGCGCGCATCGTTCGCGAACGGCGTCACCGTGCTGGGCGGCGTATTCGACGGCAACCCGGCGCCAGGCGTCGGCGATCCGCAAAAGCTCAACGCGAGCGGCACGAACTTCAATCTCGGCAACGGCGCGCTCGTGATCGGCGAACTGCAGTACGCGATCAACCAGCCGTCGGCGAATCCTTCCGATCCGAGGCCGGCTGGCCTGCCGGGCACCTACAAGCTTGGCTTCTGGTACAACAGCAACCACTTCGCGGATCAGGGTTTCGACACCGGCGGCCTGTCGCTGGCGAATCCGGCGAGCAACGGCATGCCGACGAATCATCGCGGCAACTACAGCTTCTACGCGGTTGCCGACCAGATGGTGTGGCGCGCGGGCCCCGACAGTCCGCAGTCGGTCGGCGTGTTCGCCCGCATCATGGGTGCGCCGGGCGATCGCAATCTGGTCGATCTCGGCGTCAACGCGGGCGTCACACTCAAGGCGCCGTTCAAGGGGCGCGACAACGATGTGGTCGGGCTTGCGCTCGGCTATGCAAAGATCGGTTCTCACGCGCAGAATCTGGCGAGCGCGCAGGCGCTGTACACGCCGGGCTATCCGTCACGCAGCGCGGAGACGGTGCTCGAAGCCACTTATCAATACCAGGTCGCGCCGTGGTGGATGCTGCAAGCGGACTTCCAGTACTTCTGGCGGCCGGGCGGCGGGATTCCGGACCCGGACGATTCGTCCCAGCGCATCAGGAACGAAGCGGTTCTCGGCTTGCGCACGACAATCCAGTTCTGAGGAAAGGTCGCGCGGCTGGCTGATACTCGCTTCATCAATCGCTTCAACAAAGGCCGCGCGCCGCATCGCCGAACATGATCGGTCGATGCGGCGCGTTACGAGGCACGCCGACTTGGCGAGCGCCCCGGCTCATCATCGACTCGCTTACCCCTGCGCATGCGCGGCGACCGCGTCCAGCGTGCGCGCCGAGTACACCAGCGTCGCGCCCGCGTTGACCGCCATCGCGACGCCGAGCGCTTCGGCGATTTCCTCGCGGGTCGCGCCGTGCTTCAGCGCCTCGGCCGTATGGACCGTGATACAGCCGTCACAGCGCAGGCTCACCGCGACCGCGAGCGCAATCAGCTCGCGCGTTTTCGCTCCGAGCAGATCGGTCTTCTGACCGGCATTCGACATCGCCTGATACGCCTTTACGCTGTCCGGCGCGAGCTTCGACATTTCGCCGATACGGCCGAACAGTTCCTTGCGGTAATCGATCCAGTCCAACATGGCAGTGCTCCTTGGTCCGTTGCGCGCCAGCGGTTGCCGGCGTCGTGGAAACAGTATTGCGCCGCGCCGCGATATCCTGAATACTCATTCGACTCAACTTTTAGCGCGCTCGTCTCATGGACACGCTCAGTCGCCTGATCGACCTTGCCCGGCCGCAAGCGAGTCTCGATCTTCGCTGCCTGCTATCAGGCGCATTCGATATCGATCACGCGCCGCTGGAGAGGGGCGTCGCGCCGTTTCATCTGGTGCTCGACGGCAGTTGCGTGATCGAGACCGCCGCCGGCGAGCAGCTCGAATTGAAGGCCGGCGATTTCATGCTGTTTCCGCGTGGCGCCGCGCATCGCGTGCGCGACGTGAAGCGCTCGTCGGGCGGCCTGCCGCTGACGCTCGGGCACGACGGCATGCTGCCGGTGCGGCGCAACGACGGTGAGGAAGCCGCCACATCCGCGCAGACGCCCAACCACACCGCGACTCATGAAGGCGTCGATCTGCTGTGCGGCCGCTTCGTCTATGCGCCCGGTTCGTCGGCGTTGCTGCTCGATGCGCTGCCCGATCCGCTGCGCGTGTCGCTCGGGGACGCGCAGACGCTCGATGCATTGCAAACGCTGATCACTTTGATGCGCGGTGAAGCGGCGCGGCGTCAGCCTGGCGCGCTCACCATCGTGACGGCCTTGAGCCACGCGCTGTTCGCAATGGCACTGCGCGTGCACGGCGAGCGCAATGCGGACAGCGCCGGCATGCTCGCGTTGCTGACGGACGCACGACTCGGCGCATCGGTGCAAGCGATGCTCGACGCACCCGAACGCGCGTGGACGATCTCCGAACTCGGCGAGCGCGCGGCGATGTCGCGCGCGACCTACGCGCGCCGTTTCAACGAGCGCGCGGGCATGACCGTGATGGATTTTCTGACGCAGATCCGCATGGCGATCGCCAGCGACCTGCTGTTGCGCACGCAACGCAGCGCGGCGGACATCGGCGAGGCGGTCGGCTATCAGTCGGAGGCGGCGTTCGGCAAGGCGTTTGCGCAATGCGTCGGCGTGACGCCGGGACGTTACCGGCGTCGCGCGCAAACGGACGATGCTCCGGATGACTGACTAAAGAGTCGAGGCGCGCGTGATTCTATTTGGGCGTTTCGCCCTTGCTGAACGCACGTCTTTCGAGCGACGCCATCAGCCGCGCGACCACGAGCGCGCAGACCGTCCCGAGCGTCACTTCGGCAAGCCGCAGAAAAGCCTTGTCCCACGCGGGGCCGATGCCCGGCGCCAGCAGCATGATCGTCGCGGTGATGCCGCCAAGGCGCGCCGCGCTGCCGACGTTGACGACCCAGCAGATCAGGATCGCGGCCGCGACGGTCGCCGCGTACGCGGCAAAATGGCCGCCGCCCGCGAGTGTGCCGATCAGCCCGCAAATGCCGCCGACCATCGCGCCGATGAACTGGTCGCGCGACAGCTTGCGAGTGTCGATATAGCTGTGCTGGCTCACCGCGATCGCGGTGATCGCGGCCCAGAACGCCTGCTCGGTGTGCAGCGCGCGGCCGATGCCGAACGCGAGACTCGCGCCCGCCACCGCCTGCACGGCCATGAAGCCGCCCTCGATCAAGCGGTCGCCGAGCGGCAGCGTCTTCAGGAACGCGAACAGCGCATCGGCGGCGGGCGTGCGCGAGGAGGGGCTCGAATCGTCGGACGGAGTCATCGGATGAAGGCGGCTCGCAGGGGCAGGGTCGTGCCGTATTCTAGCGGCTCCGCCCGATGCTTCCACCGCAGTCTAGATCGTGCCGAACAGCGCGCGCGGCCGGTCGCGCAGCGTGTGCGCGAGAATTTGCAGGCCGCGCGTCAGCTGCTCGCGCGACTCGGCGCAAGCGAGATTGATGCGCACGCCGTGTTCGACCGTCGAGCGATCCACCGCGAACGCAGAGGCCGGCATCGTGTTGACGCCGCGCGCGAGCGCGTTGGCCGCGAAATCGTCCGAGCGCCACGGCGGCGGCACGCGCAACCACACGAACATGCATGCGGGATCGCTCTTCAGATGCTCGGCGGGCAGTAGTTCGCGCGCGATCTCCTGGCGAGCGCGCAACTCGGCCCGTTGCGCGTCGAGGATCGTCTGCGCGGTGCCGTCCTCGATCCAGCGCGTGGCGATCAGCGTGGACAGCGGCGCGGGCATCCACGCGGTCGTGCGCACCGCTTCCGCGGCCAGCGCCGCGCCATGCGGCGGCGTGTGCAGATAGCCGATGCGCAGGCCCGGTGCGAGGATCTTCGAGGTCGACGTGATGTGGAAGGTCAGCTCCGGGCACAGGCTCGCAATCGTCGGCAAGCGCGCTTGCAGCAGCGGGCCGTACACGTCGTCCTCGATGATCACGATGTGATGCCGGCGCGCGATCTCGGCGAGCGCCGCGCGACGCGCGAGGCTCATCGTCACGACGGTCGGGTTCTGCAGATTCGGCACCGTGAAGATCGCCTTTACGCGCCGATGCCGGCACGCGTCTTCGAGACGGTCGGGCAGCAGCCCTTCGTCGTCGCTCGGAATGCCGACCAGTTCGAACTGAAACACCGGCGCGAGGGCTTTCAGGCCATAGTAGGTCAGCTGATCCGACAGGATCACGCCTTCATGCCCCATCAGGCTGCTCAGCACCGCATACAGGCCATGCTGCGCGCCGCTCGTCACGACCACGCTGTCGGCGCTGGGCGTGAAGCCGGGCGCGGCGAGCCATTGCGCGCCCGCGGCCCGCGCCCATTCGGGGCCCTGCGGCGGCTGATATTCCTGGGTTTGCGGATAGCGGGGATCGTGCGCGATCTGCGCCATCGTCCGCGCGAGCTGTGTGAGGAATTCACCGGTGGCGGGCCGGTTCACGGTCAGGTCCAGCACGGCGTTCGCGTCGGCGTGGCCGCTTGCAGATGTGCTGTCGCTGCGGGCATGCACGGCAGGCATGGCGCCGCCGGTGACGATCGAGCCGCGCCGCTTGCTCGCGACGATCAGCCCCCGCGCCTGCAACTCCTTGTACGCGCGCGACACGGTGGAGACATTCAGGCCCAGCTCCAACGCGAGCTCGCGCTGCGGCGGCAGACGGCTGCCGGGCGGGTAGAGGCCGCTGCGGACTTGTTCCTCGAGGCTGCGCGACACTTCGAGATAAGTCGGCTGACGGCCCTTTGTCTGGAGCACGTCCTCACCGTTTGTGTGGTCAATTGCGCTTTTCATCCAGCGTGAATCTCCATGCAAAATCCCGTTCGAGCGTGCAGGACCCTGCCAATACTAAACCCCTTCGTCGTCGCATCGGCAACTGGAGGTACATCGCACTGCACGATGCCAGCCCGTTTCGCTCGGGGAAAGTACCTAAGTCCACACAAAGCCAAATTAATTGCACACAAAAAAACTTTGTGTGAGTATTAAAGCATGATTTGTGTGGCGTTGTGTCGAAAGACGACGCGCAACTGTGGTACAGGAGGGACGGTCGTGACAGAGCAGCAGAGCACGCTCCTGCCGGTCGATGCATCGGGCGGAAGTTCGGGTCGGGCGGCCAGTGCGGCCGGGCGGCGCACGCGATGAGCGAAGTCGCCGTTCTGGGCGCGGGCTTCATCGGCCTGTCGAGCGCCTACTGGCTGATGCGCGACGGTCACCACGTCACGCTGTTCGACGCGCTCGGTCCGGGCGAGGCCACGTCATACGGCAATGCGGGCACGTTCGCCAACTATGGCTGCATTCCGGTGAACAACCCGGCGGTGTTCCGCAATCTGCCGCGTTTCCTGTTTTCGCCGACGAGTCCGCTGCGGATTCGCTGGCGCTATCTGCCGCAACTGGCGCCTTGGCTTGTGCGCTTTCTATGCGCGTCGATGCCGCGGCGCTACGAGCACAGCGCTCGAGCGCTCGCAAGCCTGCTGTCGCGCGCGTTCGACGGTTACCGCGAGATGCTCGAAAGCGATAACCTGTCGCGCTTCGTGCGGCCGCGCGAATGCCTGTACCTGTATTCGAATGCGGCGTCGTTCGACGCGGCCCAGCCGTCGCTCGCGTTGCGCCGCTCGCTCGGCGTGCGCTTCGAAAACTTCGATCGCGCCGGCATTGCCGCACTCGAACCGAATCTCGCGCCGATCTTTGCGCACGGCACGTTGTTCAACGGCAGCTGGTTCCTCGGCGACCCGCACGGCTTTTTGCAGGCGTTGCACGCGGCGCTGCTCGCTCGTGGCCTCCGGCATGAGCGCGTCGCGGTTCGCACGCTCGTGCCGGGCGCCAACAGCGTGCGCATCGTCGACGACGCAGGTCGCGCATATGATGCCGCGCAGGCGGTCGTCTGTGCCGGCGCATTTTCCGGCCGCTTCGCGCGCCAATGCGGCGACCGCGTACCTCTCGATACCGAGCGCGGCTATCACGTGCGCTTCCCCGGCACGTCGTCGCTGATTTCACGGCCGTGCGGCTGGGCCGAGCGCGGCTTCTACATGGTGCCGATGGACGGCGGCATCCGCGCCGCGGGCACCGTCGAACTGGGCGGCTATGGACCGCAGCGCAATGCCGCGCTGCTCGATCTGATCACGCGCTCCGCGCGGCTCGCGCTGCCGCAATTGCCTCAACCGGATAGCGACTGGCTCGGTTTCCGGCCGAGCCTGCCCGACGGCCTGCCGGTCGTCGGAGCGTCGAGCGCGTCGCCGCGCGTCGTCTACGCATTCGGTCATCAGCATCTGGGCGTCACGCTGGGCGGCGTGACGGGCAGCGTCGTCGCCGATCTGGTGGCGGGGCGCGTGCCGCCGGTCGATCTCGCGCCTTACAGCCCACGTCGTTTTTAACCACCGCAACTGCTGCACGGAAGAGGACGGACATCATGAAACGCAGAAACCTGGTTGTCGCACTCGCCCTTGGGATGTTGTGCGCGCATGCGCCGTCGTACGGCGCCGAGCCGCAAATCGTGAAGATCGGTTTCGTCGGACCGCTGACCGGACCGGTCGCGCGGGTCGGCAAGGATCTGCAGAACGGCGCGCAGCTCGCGGTGGATGAAGCGAACGCGAAGCATCCGATGATCGGCGGCAAACCCGTCAAATATGTGCTCGACGTGCAGGACGATCAGGCCGATCCGCGCATCGCGATCCAGGTCGCGCAGAAGCTCGTCGACGACGGCGTGGTCGGCGTGATCGGCCATTACAACTCGGGCTGCAGCATTCCGGCCTCGGCCGTCTATCACACGGCGAACGTCGCGATGATCACGCCGGGCTCGACGAATCCGGCGCTCACGGCGCAGGGTTTCGCGAACGTGTTTCGCACGATGGGGCACGACGGCGTGGGCGGTGTGATCGCGGGCGAGTTCGCGGTGCAGCAGTTGAAGGCGAAGCGCATCGGCATCATCGACGATCGCACCGCGTTCGGCCAGGGCCTCGCCGATGCGTTCGAGAAGGGCGCAAAGCAGGCGAACGGCAATGTCGTCGATCGCGAATTCACGAACGACAAGGCGGTCGATCTGCGCGCGATCCTGACTTCGTTGAAGCAGAAAAACGTCGACCTGATTTTTTTCGGCGGACTCGACGAGCAAGGCGCGATGCTGGTCAAGCAGATGCGCTCGCTCGGCATGCCCGCGCAACTGTTTGGCGCGGGGGCGCTGAAGAGCAACGCGTTCCTGCAGATTGCCGGCAACGCGGGCGAGGGGACGCGCGATCTCGAGCCCGGTCCTGCGCTCGACAAGCTGCCGTCCGCGCAGGAGTTCGGCAAGCGCTACAAGGCGCGCTTCAATCAGGATGTCGAGCTGTATGCGCCGTTCGCCTACGACGCCGCGCTCGCGATGATTCAGGCAATTCAGAGCGCGGACTCGCTCGATCGCGCGAAGATCGTCGCGGCTTTCCCGAAAGTGAACGTAACGGGCGTGACGGGGAAAATCGCGTTCGATCCGCATGGGGATCTGATCAAGCCGCCTTATACGCTGTTCGAGGTGCAGCAGGGGCAGTGGAAGAGTCAGCGGACCGTGGGCGGCGGTGGGGTGTGAGGTCGATCTGATCGATTGTCTTGACCCACGCAAACAGTTCTGCAGTTTCGACACCTTCAATGACGACTCGCTTGCCCATAAATCGCAGGTGAGATCGAATCACCGATAAGGGGGATCGGCGGCGCGATGGGGATGGTCAATAGCTTCGTGGACGAGGGACCGCCGATGCGTGCGTTACTGGAACGCTTTCGCCGCGCGCCATCGGAAATCGCGAGCGGGCACGCGACGTATATCGGCGCGGTGCTGTCGGCTTTCGACGAAGCGGATAACCCGCCATCGTCTTCGCCGGGTCATGCCGTGCAGAGTGCATTCGGCATTCAGCCTGGCGACGACTGAAGCGTCTGGCCGCGTAATGCCGCCGCGATCCCGGCAGCTCACCGCGGCTCGCGTCCAAACGCTTCGCGCAGCTTGCGCTTGGCCTGTTGCAACGTATCGCGCCGCTCCTTCGGCAGGTTTCGGCCCGCCCGATTGACGTAGAAATTGAGCATCGACATCGCCGATTGAAACGGCGTGCCCTTGCGTCGTCGGCTCACCGTCGACGAGTGCTTCAACGATTGCGCGATGGACTCCGCGCTGCCGGTTTTGAAAATATTCTTCTGGATGTCCATCGCGTCGCTCGTTTCCATCACATGATGCGACCATTTCTTCGCGCCGGATGCGCCGCTCGACTTCGCGGTTTTGGCGCGATGCGCGGCCTGCGCCTGCGCATGGCGCTGGCGCGGTGGCCGTCCCGACTTGCCACGCGACACAGGGCGTTTCGATCTGCTGCTGGTCTTTCGGGTCGCCATTGTGTTTGCTCCTGAAGCGGAATGCCGGACTGGCCACGCATCGGAAATGGTCGGTTCGGCGATCAGAGCTTCACGCCGCCGGCCTCGGGTGCATCCGACGAACCCGGGGGAATTTCACCGACGCCCACGTCGTTGCGGTTCGTATAGACGTCGCCGCCCCAGTACGGTTCGCTGCCGTAGTACTGATGCACGGTGGTGGCCCACGTCTGATCCGCCATCGATGGCCAGTGATCCTTATCGAATCCCGGTGCGTTCTTCACGCGCTCGGCCACCATGTTCAATACGAAGCATTTTTCCTGCGTATCGAGCGTCAGCGCACTCCACGGAATCGCGAGCAGCTTGTCGCCGATGCCGAGAAAACCGCCGCTCGACAGCACTGCATACGCGATGCGGCCCGACCGCACGTCGAGCATGATGTCCTTGATCTTGCCGATGTGCTCGCCGTCGCTGCTGATGACCTTGTTGCCGTCGAGCGTAGCCGCAGCCATTACGTCCGGGCCTGGGCCTTCCGCGGTCGCGGCGCCTTTGCCGACGATGTTCGCGCCTTGCGTCTGGGTCTGCATCACCATGATGGGCTCCTTTGATGGGGTGAATGTACCGAGACATTTAGCAACGGCCGTTCCATCGGGCCGTGCGGCGCAGTTGCTCCCCCGTTACTCGGCAGTTTCTCGATACCAGCCGGCGCCGCATTCTCCCGACGAGGCGCCGCGCGCGTAAAGGATGCGAGCGCGTTTGCAATTATTGCGTCCATGCCGACGCAAGCGCTGCCCGGCGAAGCGCGAAGCGCGCATGCGACGCATGCATCGCGCGGCATAGGCCTTGCTCGACTTTCAGCGATGGCGGCAGGAACTGAAGGATCACAACCGTCCTTTTTACTTCATGGAGAGAAGCCAGATGAGCAAGTATCCGAAGGCATGGCTGGTCGCGGCATGTGTGGCCGCGTCGGGCGCCCTCGCGTCGGGCGCCGCGTTCGCGCAGACGGGCGGCGGCAACGGCAATAGCGGCGCCGGCGGCGGCAATGCGCATGGCGCGGCGACCGCCGCGCCGACGGCGGGCAACGAGCCCGCACCGAATGCGATGGGCAGCACCGGGGGCTCGACTTCGTCGATGAAGCACCATCACAAGAAGTCGAAGGCAACGAAGCCAATGAACGACACGACGAACACGCCCGGCGCCGATGCCAGCAGCGATACAAAGGGACAGTAACGCTGGATCGATGCGCAAGCGGCGATGCACCGTTGCGTTCGTCGTGACGCACGGACGATGCCGCTTCGCATCGGGGGAGAATATCGTGACCAGGAACATTCACTATCAGGCGAACATCTGCGGGGGGGACTTCGCGCACGTTCGCGAGTGCTTCAGCAACTGGAAATCCGAGACGCTCGTGTATCGTCGGCAACAGCCGATGTTCGAAGGCAAGCAGGAAGTGCGGCCGTTGTCGGAGCGCGTGTTCGACAACGGCGAAGTCGCGCATAACACGCTCGCGAGCGTTTGTTCGCCTGGCGACGAGTATGCGCTGGCGGCGGAGATACGGGACGGCGAGCGCGATGTCTGGCTCGTGATGGCGGCATTCGAGGAAGACGTTTGAGCCTTCGCCGATTCATCGCCGAGCCCGTCACTGGGCCGCCGGTTTCGATTCAGATGGAAGTTCCAGCCCAGTGTGCATTTGGGCCGCGGCGCTTTCGTGTTTCGCGGCCGGGGATTTCTTGCGCACCACGCGCGATTTTTTCAGCAGACTCGTCAGCGAACCGTTGATGGTGTCGTCGGCCGGCGACTCCCGCGTCTTGCGTCCTTTCCCACTGGTCGCGCGCGCGAGTTTCGCCGCGCGTTTTTCCGCCTGCGCCAGCAGCACCGCGAAGGCCACTTCATCCACCTTGAGTCCGCGGCGCGCTTGACCTGGCGCGAGGCTCCGCAATTCGTCGGCCTCGAACGCGCTGATGATCGCCGGGTGGATATAACAGCGCCGGCAGACAGCGGGCGTATTGCGCAGCAGGCTCGCCACGTCTTTCACGGTTGCGACGATATGACCGCGCGCTTCGGCTGCGCTGCTGCACATCAAACGGCGCAATGCCGCCAGCGCATATACGCTGCCGGCCCATGTGCGGTAGTCCTTCGCGGTGAAGTCGGCGCCGCTCACGCGGCGCAGGTAGTCATTGATATCGGCCGAGCCGACGCCGTGGCGCGTGCCGTCTTCGTCGAGATACTGGAACAGGTCGTGGCCGGGCAGCTCCGCGCAACGTCGCACGATGCGCTTGACGGTTGGATTGTCCACGGTCACGTCGTGCTCGATGCCGCTCTTACCGCGGAACTGGAGGCGCAATTGACCGGCCTTTATCTTCACGTGCCGCTTGCGCAACGTCGTTAATCCGAATGACTGATTGTCGCGCGCGTATTCGGCGCTGCCGACGCGAATCAGCGTCGTGTCGAGCAACTGCACGATGGCCGCGACGACCTTGTCGAGCGGCATGCCGGTCAGCTTCAGGTCACGCGCGACACGCGCGCGGATTTTCGGCAATGCGCGGCCGAACTCGGCCATCCGTTCGTACTTGTCGGCGTCGCGCGTTTCGCGCCAGCGCGGGTGATAGCGGTACTGCTTACGGCCGCGCGCGTCGCGGCCGGTCGCTTGAAGATGACCTCGCGGATCGGGGCAGATCCACACGTTTTCATAGGCGGGGGGAATCGCGAGCGAGTTGATGCGCTGGATCTCGTTCTCATCGACGATGCGCCTGCCGTTCAGGTCGAAATAGCTGAAGCCGTTCCGCTCGCGCTTGCGCGTGTAGCCGGGTTTCGTGTCGTCGGCGTGGCGCAGGCCCGGCGGCATCGGCTGCGGTGCGGTGTTGTCGGTCGCGCTCGCCGGGTTGCGTGATGCGGTCGTGGAATGAGTCGCGGTAGTCATGGTCGCAAGTAGAAGTTTCAAGCGGCTGAAGCAAGGGGAATGCCATTCACCCTGAACCGGGGCGCTCGAGCGGAACGGTCCTTGCGGAATAAGTCGACGTGACCAACTGGAAAGGGGGCTTTCATGACCAGCACACTTAATCCCGATGAAGAGCCGCAGCGGACTGTCAAGCAAACCTCCGGCACGACGGGCGCGCTGGGTCCCAGCGACTCGTCCGATAGCGGCAGCGACGTGGCGGGCGCGAAGCGTCACGATTTCGACGTCGATACGGAGCTCGACAATCACGCGCTCGAAACCGGCGACGCGGAGCTCGGCAGCGATACCGATCGCTCGGGTACGGGCGAGCGCGCGTCGGCCGACGGCGATTCGACGTTGGAAGCGGATCGCGATATCGACACCGACCACGTCGTCGATCCGCGAGTGCCTCCGGGCGCGGAGCGATCCGGTGAAGAGGAAACCGATGTCTGACCGGGTTGCGTTTCGCGCACGAAGCGGCTCGCGCTGACCGGCGCAAGCGGGCACGCGTCTTGCGGGACAACGTTTTAGTGAAGGCGCCGCGCTATGCACCTGCATAACGAGCAAGCGGGCGAGCGCGGCGCCACTGTAAGGAGAGGACGCATGACTGATGCACTGAATGGCTACAAGGTAGCGGTACTCGCCGTAGACGGCTTCGAGCAAGCGGAACTCGTGGAGCCGAAACGCGCGCTCACCGAGGCGGGCGCGACGGTCCACGTGATTTCGGCGAAGCCGGGCAAGATCCAGGGCTTCAAGCACGTCGACAAGGGCGACACCGTCGATGTCGATGCGACGTTCGACAAAGCCCGTCCCGAAGACTACGACGCGTTGGTGTTGCCGGGCGGCGTCGTGAACGGCGATGCGTTGCGACTGCTGCCGCAGGCGCAGGCTTTCGTCAAAGCGGTCGACAACGCGAAGAAGCCGATCGCGGTGATCTGCCACGGCACCTGGCTGCCGGTATCGGCGGGGATCATCAAGGGGCGCACGGTGACGAGCTGGCCTAGCCTGCAGGACGATATTCGTAACGCGGGCGGCACGTGGGTCGATCAGGAAGTGGTCGAGGACGGCAATCTGATTTCGAGCCGCAAACCCGCCGACCTGCCCGCATTCAACAAGACGCTGATCGGGCAACTGACGAAGCGCAAGGCGGCTTGATCGAATGCGGCGCGCTGGCTTCGACGCCGGCGCATCGTGATTCGACACTGCGCATCGGCGATTCGACAGGGAGAAAGTGCATGAAATTCCGGTATTCCCTACAAGTGTTGACCGCCGCGCTGGCCGCGTTGGGCGCGAGCGCGGCAACGATCGACACGGCCAGCGCGCAGGCGAGCGATGCGCCCGCGAGTGCCGCGCCGGCCGGTAAAACGACGCTGTCGCCCGCGGATCAGCAGTTCGTGCTCGAAGCGTCGAAGTCGGACGCCACCGAAATCGCCGCCAGCAAGATCGCGCTGAAGAACTCGAACGATCCGCAGGTCAAGAAGTTCGCGCAACAGATGATCGCCGACCACACGAAGCTCGCGCATGCGATGGCCGCGCTGGTCGCGAAGAAGGGCTTCAAGCCGACGCCGTCCGCGGATTCCGCGCTGGTCGGCAAACTGCAGACGTTGAAGGGCTCCGGGTTCGATGCGGCCTACGTCGAGCAGGTCGGCGTGGAAGCGCATCAGCGTGCGGTGGATCTGTTCCAGCAGCAAAGCGAAAGCGGCACCGACGCGCAACTGAAGGCCGCGGCCATGCAAGCGCTGCCAACCATCAAGCATCACCTCGAGATGGCGCAGCAACTGGCCGGCAACTTGAAGGGCTCGTCATGAACGCGATCCTGCCACGGCCTGCTTATGAGGACTCTCTGATGCAGATCACTTTCCCCGACGACGACCCGGTCTTCGACGGCGCCAATCTGACCGTGCGGTTTCTTGCGCGCGTCGATGGCGAGCCGGTGGTCTGCTTGATCACCGCCGAGGCTCTGGAAGATCATTTCGGCGCGGAATCCGCGCTCGAACCTGCGTTGATGGCCGCCTTCGACAGAGGCCGTCAGCGCATCCGCTCGGTCTGCGCGGAAGCGCTCGACCAGAACAACGGAGAAGGCGTGGTGTTGCATAGCGGACTGTTCAGAGTGGAAGGCATGGAACCGGATCGCGGCACCGCGGCGTAGGGGTGCCGCGTGTCGCACTGACTGGGCGCGCTGCTCGTGACGCGCGCCACCCCGGCGACGGTATGGTCCGTGAACGCCAATCAACGATAAAGGAGGCGTAATGTCACTCATCGTCGCAGCACGCTTCACGACGTTTCCGGCCGCGGAAGGCGCGGCGCAAAAGCTTTTCGAGGCGGGTTTCGTCGAAGAGGACGTCACGCTGTTTTTCGTCAATCCGCGCGGCCAGCATGCGCGCTTCCCGATCGGCGGCGACACCGATGCCGACCCCGGCGCGCGAGAGGCGCCCAAAGGCGGAGGCCTGGGCGTGACGATCGGTGCGGTCATCGGCGCGGTGATCGGCGTGGCGATTTTCGCGGCGTTTTCCGCACCGCTGCTGGTGTCGCCGATCGCGGCGGGCGTCGGCGCGTATGTCGGCTCGCTGATCGGCGCGATGTTGCGCACCAAGGAGCATGGCAAATCGGACTATCGCGTGCCGTATCACGAGGAGGCCCGCAAATCGGGCGTGCTCGTCGCCGTGCACGTGTCGCCCGACAATCAGCTCGATGCCGCACGCGTGCTGCGTGAAGCGGGCGGCGTGTCGATCGAGAAGGCGACCGGCCGCTGGCAGCAGGGACACTGGGCCGATTTCGATCCGCTGAAGACGCCCGAACCGGTCAAGGAATTCGCGGAGAAGCGCGAGTGATGTAAGCGATGCGGTATGCCAACGGAAAACGGCCCGATGACGATGATCGGGCCGTTTTCGGTTTACCGCGCGATTTCGACGTCGCGTTACACCCACGGTTGCCGCATGTCGTGCGGCGGCTGAAATCGTTCGAGCTGCCTTTCGCTATTCGTCGGCCAGCATGAGGAAGGCGTGATGCCGTCATGCGAGCGGCCGCAACTGCTGTGCCACTCCAGCGAAGATCGAAACGCGGCGCCAAGCGTGTATGCCGGGCACGCGTGATGCGAGCTCTCCCATGCAGCCCGCCGCGCGTCGAACCGATTCATCGCGACGCACATAAAAAGCTCCGCGCGGCGGATTCCGCGATGAACGAAACCCTTGGAGGTATTGAATGGCTACCAACGTTGTTTCCGTATTGAATGACCTGGTCGAAACGTCGAAGGATGGCGAAAAGGGCTTTATGAAGGCAGCCGAGGATGCGCACGACGAAGAGCTGAAGATGCTGTTTCGCTCGACAGCAGACGAGTGCTCGCGCGGCGCGCGTGAGTTGCAGGATGTCGTTCAGACCCTGGGCGGCAAGCCGGAAACCGGCGGCAGCATGACCGGTGCGCTGCATCGCGGCTGGGTCGACGTCAGATCGGCGGTTTCGGATCGCAGCGACCATGCGATTCTCGCCGAGTGCGAAAAGGGCGAGGACGTCGCGAAGAAGCGCTATCACGATGCGCTCGAAAAGGATTTGCCGGCCGATGTGCGTGCGATCGTCGAGCGGCAATACCAGGGCGTACTGCAGAATCATGATCGCGTGCGCGATCTGCGCGACCGGTATGCGGCGATGAAGCGTTGATCGACGCATCGATGCAATAGAAAGAGCCGGCTCCGCAGCCGGCTCTTTTCGTTCCGCTCAGTCGAATCGGCGTGAACCGATCATGCGGATATCAGTCGGCGGCCACCTTCAGATGGTTCTTCACGCTCTCGACACCCTTCACGTTCTGCACGACATCCTCGGCGGCGGTCTTGTCTTCGGCCGATGGCACCGAACCCGTGAGCCACACGACACCCTTGCGGGTCTTCACGTGGATATGCGTCGATTTGACGTTCTTCGCGGCAAGCAGATCGGCCTTGACCTTGGTCGTAATGGTGCCGTCGTCGATATGCTGGCCGACGCTTTCCGACGCCGCGGGCGGAGCCGAAGCGCTGGTCTGGGCGTTCGCGTTCAGCGCGAACGCGACGACAGCGATACTGCCTGCGGTCTTCAGAAGCTGGATCGTCTTCATGGTTTTCTCCTTCAGGTGGTGATGAAAATGGCGGTCTTGTTGCCGGTGGCCGATCGCGGCGCAAGCCGCTGATGACACACGTGGGGTCGTGGCCGCTACGGTACCGTCAGGGGCCCGTTTCTCGACACCGGGCGCCGTACTCGCATCCACGCATGACTGGCGTGTCTACGAAGGGCGGCGTCCCTCCACACAACGCTGCTCCGCATGTATCGTGCCCGGCCGCTGGGGTCCCGGTGACACCGCTCGCGAAAGCCGTATCCATCAGGGTTTTTCGACTGATGAATAGGGCTGCGTTGCGACCGTGCCCGAGGCCGTCCGAGGTGTGAAGAAAAGGGACCGGAAATTGCCAGCCGTTTGTAAAAACCGGCGCTCGCGGTCCCGTTAATTCCTCGGCCTGAATAAACAAAGCGTAATCAAAACAGCGTCTTGCGCGACCTGGTACGGACGTTGCATTGAAGAGTGCACTCGGCTCATTGAGTCTTTGACTACCAACGAACGGGATCAACTCCAATGCCTTCAATCGAACTACGCACAAGGCAGTCTCTTGCACTGACGCCTCGTCTTCAGCAGTCGGTGCGTCTCTTGCAATTGTCGGCTCTCGAGTTCCAGCAGGAATTGCGCACGGCGCTCGATACCAATCCGTTCCTCGAATACGACTCATCCGAAGCAGAGGACGTCGCGCTCGCCGGCACGACGCCGGCTGATGGCGAAGACGCCAACGTGCCCGCCGCCGATGCGCTAGCCGCCGAGCCGGACGGACTGCCGGCGGAAAACTCCGCTAGCGATACGCTCGAAAGCGCGGGCCAGGACGACATGCCCGCCGATTTTTCCGGCGACTACGGTTCGCGCAGTTCGGCGCGCCAGAACGGCGACGCGGACGGCAGCGACCCGGCTGAATGGGCTCGCTCGCAACCCACGCTGCGCGAGCAGTTGCACGACGCGTTGCGCCTATACCGGCTCGACGACCGCGATCGCGCGGTGGCCCGTTTCATCATCGAGGCACTCGACGAAGACGGGTATATGCGGCAGTCGCTCGCCGACCTCGCCGACAGCGTCGATCTCGAGCCCACGCTGACCGAGGAAGAACTGCTGGTGGCGTTGCGCCTCGTGCAATCGCTCGATCGTCCGGGGCTCGGCGCGCGTTCGCTGTCGGAATGTCTCGCGCTGCAGATCAATGCGCTGCCCGCCAACACGCCGGGGCGCGACGTCGCGCGGCAGATCGCCGAGCATCATCTGGAACGTCTCGCGCGCCGCGAGCAGGCCGAGTTGCAAAAGCAGATCGGCTGCAGCGCGGAGGAACTGCGCGTGGCCTGCGCGCTGGTGCGCAAGCTCGATCCGAAGCCGGGCAATTGCTACGGCCGCGCCGAGGATAACTATGTGGTGCCCGACGTGATCGTGCGTCAGGCGCGCAACAAGTGGGTCGTGTCGATCAATCCGGCAGTGCAGCCGCGCGCGCGAATCCATCGCATGTATGCACAGCTGTTCGCGCAGTCGGCCGGCGCGAGCCGCTCGCCGCTCGCACAGCAGCTGCAGGAAGCACGCTGGCTGATCCGCAACGCGCAGCAGCGCTTCGACACGATCCAGCGGGTGGCCGAATGCATCGTCGCGCATCAGAAGGCCTTCTTCCAGTACGGCGAGATCGCGCTGAAGCCGATGGTGTTGCGCGACGTCGCCGACGAGCTGGGTCTGCACGAATCGACGATCTCGCGGGCGACGGGCAACAAATATATGGCGACGCCGCGCGGCATCTTCGAGTTCAAGCATTTCTTCCCGCGCGAGCTCGGCACCGAAAGCGGCGGCACCTGCTCGGCCGCGGCGGTGCGCGCGCTGCTCAAGGAGATGATCGCCGCAGAGAACACGCGCGATCCGCTGTCGGACGTGACGCTCGCGAAGATGCTCGCGGATCAGGGCGTGCTGGTCGCGCGGCGCACGGTGGCGAAATACCGGCATCTGATGAAGGTGCCGCCGGCGGAACTGCGCCGGCAGCTTTGACGCACCGAAGTTTTAACGGGGGTTTGAAGCAAAGCAGTCGTTCAAACAGCAGTACATTGCGCACAGGGTCATGCGAGGTTGTCCGCTCGCATGACCCTTTTTCGTATCTGGACGTTTCGCCGGCGTGCCTTTACATTGGCGGGTCGAATGGAACGGGTGAGCGCAATGAAGTATTCGAATCTGGTCGAGCGGCTGCAAGGGCGTCGCACGTCGGCGTGGGAAATTCATCGGGTCGCGCAGCAGGCGGCAGCGACGGGCGAAGACGTGATCGTGCTGAGCGTAGGAGACCCCGAGTTCTCGACGCCGGCGCCGATCGTCGAGCGCGCGATCGATGCGCTGCGCGCGGGCGATACGCACTATACGGCGATGGCCGGTCGCGAGCCGCTGCGCGCCGCGATCGCCGCCGAGCACGCGCGTACCACGGGCCGTGACGTGAGCGCGGCCAACGTGGTGCTGACCGCCGGCGCGCAAAACGGCGTGTTCGCGGTGTCGCTGTGCCTGCTCGAAGCGGGCGACGAAGTGATCGTTCCCGAGCCGATGTATCTGACCTACGAGGCCTGCGTGCGCGCGGCGGGCGCGACGCTGGTCGCGGTGCCGGTCGATCCGGCGCGCGCGTTTCACGTCGATTGCGACGCGCTCGCAGCGGCGATCACGCCGCGCACGAAGGCGATCTTCTTCGCGACGCCATGCAATCCGACCGGCGTCGTGATGCAGCGCGCGGATCTCGAGCGCATCGCGCGGCTTGCGTGCGAGCACGACCTGTGGGTGCTGTCCGACGAGGTCTATGCGGAACTGACGTTCGAACGCGACCATGTGAGCATTGCGTCGCTGCCCGGCATGGCGGAGCGCACGGTCACGATCGGCAGCTTGTCGAAGTCGCACGCGATGGCGGGATGGCGCGTCGGCTGGGCAATCGGGCCGGCGACGCTGATCGAGCACATGGCGCGGCTCGCGCTCGCAATGCTGTACGGCCTGCCGGGCTTCATCCAGCAGGCCGCATTGACGGCATTGGAGAACAGGGCCGAGTTCGTCGCCGAGATCCGCGAGATCTACCGGCGGCGGCGCGACGTCGTGTTCGAGCGCTTGCGTCGCGTGCCGGGCTTGCGATGCCTGTTGCCCGAAGCCGGCATGTTCGTGATGGTCGACGTCAGCGGGACCGGGCTCGATACGACCGAGTTCACGTGGCAGCTGTTTCGCGCGCAAGGCGTGGCCGTGCTCGACGCGAGCGCGTTCGGGGAAACGGCGAACGGCTTCGTCAGGTTGGGGCTGGTGGTGGGCGAGGATCGATTGATCGAGGCGTGCGACAGGATCGCGCGATTCGTGGAAGGGGTGCGCGGCTGAGAGGCCACCTCAGGCCGCCGCATAACCCAGCCGGCGCGCCTGGCTTCCCGCGAGAGCGAGCAGGGTGTCGTCGCTCGCGGCCGTATCCGGAATCAGATATAGATCGCCGATATCGGTCACCGGATCGCTGAACGGCGTCGGCGAGCGGCGTTGCGAGATCAGGAAGTCGCTGATCGGCGATGCATCCGCGAGGCCGAGAAACTGCCCGATGCTGGCCGCCGTCTCACACGGTTCTTCGATGACCTTCCGGTACGACACGGTCAATGCGTGAGGCGCCGGGATCTCTTCGAAGAATGCGTTGATCTCGCCGACGTATTGCCCCCACACGCGGATGCCGTCTTCGATCGATCCGGTCCAATGCTTGTGCAAGAGCGAATTGGCCACGTGGCGAGGATCGCGGTGGATATGAATGAAGCGCGCCTGCGGCAGCAGTTCGCGTATCAGACGCAAGCAGGAACCGGAGCGCGGCAGGCGTTCGATCGAGCCCGTTCGGCCCGACAGTACCGTAGGGTCGGCGTACGACGGATGCTTGTCGCCCCAGATCGGCGCGCCGAACTTCAGTTCTTCGCGATAGAAGCGCTCGACCCACCCGCCCAACGTACGATGGCCGAATGCGAGCAGGCGGTCGCGTGAACTCTCGCCGAGCAGATCGGCGCGATGGCAGCCGACTTCGAGGAAGTCCTTCAGCAATGCAAAGACGCGGCATTCGTTGGTCAGCTGGATCAGAGGATGCGCGTTCAGCACGGAACAAAGAAAGGTCGTTCCGGACCTGGGCGAGCCGACGATGAACAGCGGGAAAGACTCCATTGCGCGCTCCTTGTCGTTCGTCTGGGTTCCTAGCTTACGCAAGCCGCATGGCGTCAGCCTGACGCGGGCATGACTCCCGCGCCATTCGCTGCGATGGCGAGTGACTTCGACCGTCAAGCAGCGATTCGCAATTCTCGAATGTGGGGCGCGCGCCGGCAGAACGCGTATGCGTTCCGCGTGGCTTACTCGCGGTTTACCTTTTCTTGCGCACGAACTTCAAGCCGAAGCGCACCAGCCGCGGCATCGTTTCGGGCCGCAACAGTCGTGGGTCATACCCCGCGAAGCGACGTTCGTTTTCCTGAAGACACAGTTGCATCAATTCGGGCACGCTGATATCGACATCCGTCACTGACTGCGCGCCGTTGACCGTGAAGTTGTTATCGTGCTCGTGGACGTTGCCATCGGCATCCATCGCACGCGCGAGCCCGATGCGCTCCCAAATCAGAAACGCCCACACGCCCGCCACCTTGAGCTCGAAGCGGATGCGCTGCCACCACGAAAGCTGCGCGCGATGCCAGGCGACCCAGTTCGCGAACAGCAGAATGTGGCGGCACTCTTCCTGCATCACCGGCTCGAACGTCTCGGTCAGTTCCGGCGGAAACAGGCCCGAGCGCCGCGCCACCTCGAACAGGCCGAACGCGAAGAAGCTGTCGATACATTCGCTATAGCCGGTCACGAGGTAAGCCCGTTCCGTGTCTTTCGGATAGATGTACGGCGGCTCGCTCGCGAGCTCGATGCCATACGCATGCACCATGCGCGACAGCACTTCCTTATGGCGGTTTTCTTCCCACGCGTTAAGAGCGAGCGCGTCGCGCAGGTCCGGGGTGTCGAGCGTCGCCGCGTAGGCGGCCATGCGCAGGCGCGCTCTGCCTTCGGTTTGCACGGCGATGTCCCAGATCGGCAGATCGACGATGCGCTTGAGCGTCGCGGCTTCGAGCGGCGGCCATGCGAGCACGGACGGGCGATACGGATTGAAGGTTTCGCGAAACATGCGGCACATTTCGCGCCGGTGCACGTCCGAGCCGGGCGTCAGCGGGCCGCTGACGGCGCTCGTCCAGTGCCGCATCGCGTGCTCGGCGACGTCGAGGGTCGAGGCGTCCGGCTGTTCCTGCGGCAGGTGTGGCGCGCGAAAGCCGGGGATCAGCGCGGCGGCGTCGAATGCATCCAGTACCAGTTGGTCCATTGGGTATTCTCGGCAAGGCGACGAAGGCGCTGTCGATTCTGCCATGACTGCGCAGGTGTGCGCCACGTGGAGGAAAAAGCGCTTTATAACGTTGGCGCGTGCCGTGACATCGACGGTTGACGCCGCGCAGACTTGCGTCAAGAATCGAACGCCGGCTTTGCCCCGGAATCTGGCTAGACGGAATTCCACCGCACTTCGACTCGTCGCGGACGACTTCATGATTCTTCGCTTCTCTTCCTCATTGCGCCGCTTGCTGACAGTGGCATTGCCGGGCGCCGCGCTGACGGTGGCGCTTTCCGTCGCCGCTGTGGTGCCATTCGGCGAACGGTGCATGGCAGCCGGACAGGCCGATGCGAGAGGAGGCACGGACGCCGCCGCCTCCGCGCCGACCGCGCAGCAGGTCGGCGAATCGAACGAGCCGCACCCGATGACAGCGCGCCCGAACGACGAGCCGCGCAAGCGGACGGCTGCGTCGAGTGCACCGGACTCGGCCGACGCGACGGCGAGGCCACGCAACGATAGGGTGTCGACGCCGGCGATTCCGGTGCCGCCCGAAACCACCAGCGTGACCACGCATTCGCTTCGCTTGAACGGTCGCAAGCTCGACTACACGGCGAGCGCCGGCAATCTGTTGCTGCACGATAAGTCCGGCGTGCCCACCGCGAGCGTGTTCTATGTCGCGTACACGGTGCCGACCAAAACGCCGGCGACGCGTCCGATCACCTTTCTGTTCAACGGCGGCCCAGGCGCTGGCAGCGTATTCCTGATGATGGGCTCGGTCGGCCCGAAGCGGGTGCGCACCGCGAGCCCCGCGAGCACGCCGCCCGCGCCGTACACGCTCGAAGACAACCCCGACAGCCTGCTCGAGGTCTCGGACCTCGTGTTCGTCGACGCGGTCGGCGCGGGCCTGTCGAGACCGGTCGGGCATGGCACGGGCAAGGACTTTTGGGGCGTCGATCAGGACGTCAGTGCTTTTGCGCAATTCATCGACCGTTATCTGACGGTGAATCAGCGCTGGAATTCGCCGAAGTACCTGTTCGGCGAATCGTACGGCACCGCGCGCGCGGCGATGCTCGCTTATCAGCTGGGGCAGAACAATATCGCGCTGAACGGCGTGATCCTGCTGTCGTCGGTGCTCAATTCCGCGGCGTTCACGCCCGGCACCGATTTCAAGAGCGTGAGTTATCTGCCGAGTTTCGCGGCGATCGCGTGGTATCACGACAAGGTCACGCCGAAGCCCGCGAACTTGACGGCGTTTCTCGATGAAGCGCGCGCGTTCGCACGGGGACCGTATGCGCAGGCGCTCGATCAGGGCGATGCGCTGCCCGACGATCAGCGCGACGCGATCGCCGCGCGCGTCGCGTACTTCACCGGTCTCGACATGGGCTTCGTGACGCGCAACCGTCTGCGTCTTTATCCGTCGCGCTTTCGAAACGAGTTGCTGCGCAACGAGTCGCGCAGCGTAGGGCGCTACGATGCGCGAGTCGAAGGCCGGAATTACGACGATGCAGCGGAAGATCCCGATTTCGATGCGTCGGTGAACAGCGTGTCGAATGCGTTCAATGCGGCGCTTCATCAGCATCTGTCGGAAGACCTGCATTACACGCCGACCGACCGTTATCTGGTGTTCAGCGACGACGCGTTGAAGCAGTGGGACTGGAAACACCGTGAATGGTGGGGCGAACGGCTGGAGCTGCCGTACGCGGGCGGCGATCTAGCCGAAGCGATGAGGCAGAATCCGCAGTTGCGGGTGCTGTCGCTGAACGGCTACTTCGATCTCGCCACGCCGTTCTACGCGACCGAATATGCGCTCGCGCATCTCGGCCTCGACCGGTCGCTGCGCGAGAACGTGCGGATTGCCTACTATCCGACCGGCCACATGGTGTACCTCGACGATGCCGCGCTGCACGCGATGAAGCGTGATCTCGTGAGCTTTTATACGGCTCAGCCGCGTTGAGATCGGCGAATCGGCGCACGATGTCGAACGGTATAATTCCACGCACCGTGCAGTAGCCGCGCGCCTTGTCAACTGCGCTTCATCGTTTGCCGCTTATGCCATTCACCCCGATTCCGTCCTTCGCGCGCAAGCGCATTTCCGACGTGGTTTCCGACCAGATCAAGCAACTGATCTCGGAGGGCTCGCTGATGCCCGGTGACCGGCTGCCGGCCGAGCGCGATCTCGCGGCGCAGCTCGGCGTGTCGCGGCCGTCGCTGCGCGAGGCTCTGATCAGGCTGGAAGCGGACGGTTACATCGAAACGTCGGGGCGCGGCGGTTTCACGGTGGTCGACGTGACCGCGCCGATCATCTCGAAGCCGCTTGCCGAACTGCTGCTGCAGAATCCGCGTACCAGTGCCGACATTCTGGAGCTGCGCCAGGGGCTCGAAGCGATTTCGACGGTCTATGCCGCGCAGCGCGCAACCGCCACCGACCTGAAGAAAATCCGCGCGGCGTTCGAGGCCTTGAAGGCTGCGTCCTTGTCGCGCGATCGCGCGAATCTCGCCGAACTCGATGCCGCGTTTCATCTCGCGATCGCCGACTCCACGCACAACGTCGCGCTGGCGCACGTGATGCACGGCATTCACACGCTGATTCGCGAGGGCATGCGCCAGTATCATCGCTTGATCGATTACGACGATGCGATGGAAAAGCAGTTGATGAGCCAGCACCAGGCGATTTACGACGCGGTCGTCGCACGCGATGCGCCCAAAGCACGCAAGGCCGCCGAGCGGCATCTGGCCTTCGTGCGCGAGATTTACAAGGACGATGCGACGAAGCCGTCGGCTGCCGTGATTTCCTGAGTTGCCCGGCCACGCGAAACCTCTGGCGACGCAGGCGAGGCGGGTCAGTCGGCGAGAAATACCTCTTCGCCTCGTCCCAATGGCACGACCACGGGTCGCTGCACGGCGGTGTCGATATCGATGTGCCGTCCCTCGCGCGAAGAGCGTTCGAAGGCATCCAGCACCTCCAGCACATGCAACGCCAGTTCGCCGCTCGCGCGATGCGGCCGATCCCGACGCAACGCCACCGCCATGTCCAGCACGCCCACGGCGCGGTAGTTGGCCACGTGCGCGCCGCTCCTCAACGTGAAGTTGTCGACACCAAAGGGATGATGCTGTGTGTCGAGCGGCTTGAAGCCACTATCACGTTCGGCCACGCGCGGACTTCCGCCAAAGAAATTCGGGTCGACGCCCAACAGCGTGCCTTCGGTGCCATAGATCTCGATGGGCGCACGCTGATGGGCCCACACGTCCCACGAGGCACTCATCGACACGTTGGCTCCGCTCGCAAAATGCAGGATGCCGTTGACCGTCGTGGGCACCTCGACATCGATGATCTGGCCGCGAAGCGGCTCACTGGAGATGATGCGCTGTGGAAAACCGATGCTCGCGCACGCGGTCACGCGTGCTACCGGTCCCAGCAGGTTGACCAGCTGGGTCACGTAATACGGGCCCATGTCGTGAATGGGACCGCCGCCCGGCTTGAAAAAAAACTCTGGATTGGGGTGCCAGGATTCCATGCCGCGGGACAACACGGCCACGGCCCCGCCAATGGCGCGCCCGATGCGGCCGGCATCGAGCGCCTCGCGGCAGGCCTGATGGGCAGCGCCGAAGAAAGTGTCAGGTGCGCAGCCCACCCGTAATCCCGACGCCTCGGCTCGCGCCAGCATCGCGCGTGCGGACGCGAAGTCGGTAGCCAAAGGCTTTTCGAGGTAGACGTGCTTGCCCGCCTCGAGAATCTGCAGGCTTACCGGCACATGCGCGTGCGGCACCGTCAGGTTGATGACGATTTCGATGTCGGGGTCGGACAGCAGCGCGTCCACCGTCATCGCGGCAACGCCGTGCTGCGCGGCCTTGTCCCGGGCGGCTTCCGGACGCAAGTCGGCGCAAGCCTTGACGCGCGCGAACTCGGAATTTGCCGCGCCGGTGAAATAGGCATCGCTGATGTTGCCGCAACCGATGATGCCGATGAGGACAGGTTTCATGGATCAGGCTCCGAGCTGGTGCAGATAGGCAAAGGCATTGCGGGCGAAGCGTTCGCCGTCGCTGGGATTGTCGTGCTCGGCGGCGAGGAAACGCGCACCCGCTTCGCGGCAGGCCGCGGAGAGCGTGGGCCAATCCATGACGCCGTGACCCACGTCGGCCCAGCCGTCTTCGTCCAGTTTTTCACCCGCGGGCGCGAGGTCTTTCGCATGGGCCGAGACTACACGGCCCGTATAACGGCGCAGCCACGGCAGCGGATCGGCGCCGCCGCGAACGAGCCACGCTACATCCACCTGCCAGCCGAGCGGGCTTGCCCCGGCGGACTCGAACAGCAGTTCCAGCGCCGTGGCGCCGTTCTCTTTCGCTCTCAGTTCCCAATCATGGTTGTGGTAAGCGAGACCGATGCCCTGATCGGCCAGCCGATGAGCGAGCTCGCCCAGCTCGCTGCCGAGCGCCCGCCAATATGCGGCATCACCGTCGCGCTCGGCTGGCGGCACGGCGGGCATGACCAGCTGGGTGAAACCGATCGTCTCGCACGCCGCGATCACTTCTTGCAAACGCTCACGCAGCATGGCCATGCTGAGGTGACTGGACGAGGCGCTCAGGCCGCGGGCCCGAAGCTTGTTCCGGGTATCGGCCGCATTTTCCAGCAAGGACCCGATCAGCTCGACCTGGCGAAATCCGGCTTGGGCTGCAATGTCGAACTGCCGGTCGAGGTCGCCCGCATTACGCAGGCTGTAAATCTGGATGGAAATGGGCAAGGCTTGATTCATGGTCGTCAGTCCAAGGAGGCAAGGGATGCGGCACGGATTGGAGCAGCGATTGCAGTGAAGCAGTGCAGGTCAGAGGGTAAGCGCTTTCCTGCTTCTCCGGAACATGGGCTTTACCCCTATGCAGGCAGATAGAGCCACGACCCCGGCAATTTACGTCTGCATCTCCACTCAATTTGCTTTCTGAGTAATGCGTATCGGGAAAAAATTTTCCCAGCGGTGCTACAATTGTTACCTATGCGAAGCAAACCCTCTATCGAAGCCGTAGCCCGCGAAGCTGGCGTGTCGATTGCCACGGTGTCGCGTGTGCTCAACGGGACGAAGCCCGTGTCGGCGGCCACGCGTGAGCGGGTCGAGGCGGCTGTGAGCGCACTGGACTACCGCGTCAATCCGTTCGGCCGCAGCCTGAGTACCGGGCAGAGCCGCATTCTGCTGATGCTGATGCCGGATTTCGCCAATCCCTATTACGCCGAGATCGTGCGCGGGGCCGCCGCGGTCAGTCGTCAGGCTGGTTACACGCTGCTTCCGGCCGACCTGGAAGCCTGGGCGGGCACAGCGGACGCGTCGCTGCCGACGCTGCTCGGCAGTCTGAGCGACGGCGTCATCAATCTCGTGCCGATGTCCGACCAGGCAGCCCGGCGCGAAGCGGCGAATGGCAAGCCGTGGGTCAATTGCTCGGAGTTCATGCCCGGTAGTGATGTGCCTTATGTCAGCATCGATCACCGCCAGGCCGCGACGGACGCAGTGCAGTACCTGATCAACAAGGGCCACCGGCGCATCGGCTTCATCACGAGCGATGAGCGCTTCCTGTATGCGCGTCAGCGCCGCGAGGGCTATGACGCGGCACTGTCGCGCGCCGGCCTCGCACCTGCGCCCGAGCTTGTCTGTGTGACTGGCGACAACAGCTACGCCGCCGGAAGCCAGGCGGCGGCAAGTCTGCTGGCGGTGGTGGACCCGCCGAGCGCGGTGTTCGCCGTGTCGGACACGTTGGCGATCGGCGCGATCAAGTGCTTTAGCAAGGCCGGCCGGCGGGTGCCGCACGACGTGGCGGTAATGGGCTTCGACGATGTGCCCATCGCCGACATCTTCGAGCCGGGGCTGACCACCGTGGCCCAGCCGATGGTCGAACTGGGCGCCGCGGCCGCCGAAATGCTGCTGGCGCTGCTGGACGGCCGACGCCCCGCGCCGCGCATCTTGCAGCATCGGCTGGTGCTGCGGGAGTCGGTTTGAGCGGTGGTGTTGGAGAACGAACGCGGCGGCTCGATGGCCGACGAACAAGCTCCCGCTGTCCAAGGTCGCGCTTACTCTGCCGTGGTGATCGGGCCGCTCGAATTGACACCGCCAACCGCCTTTCTTATAGTCTTGGTCAGACCAACATGACCAAGACGGCCAGACGGGCCGCACCGGTCAATCGACATCATCCCCGCCGCATTTCCTGAAGGCCCTATGAAAGTCGCGCTGTTCATCCCGTGCTTTATCGACGCGTTCTATCCCGAGGTCGGCATCGCGACGCTCGAACTGCTCGAACGTTTCGGCATCGAGGTCGACTATCCGCAACAGCAGACCTGCTGCGGCCAGCCGATGGCCAATAGCGGCGCGCATGCGGACGCCGCCGCCACCGAGCGACTATTCGCGCGCAACTTCGCCGGCTACGACTACATCGTCGGGCCGTCCGCGAGTTGCATTCATCACGTGCGAGAGCATCTGACCGCGCTCGAGCAGACCGATGAAGTGAAGAAAGTGCGCGTAAGCGCTTACGAGTTGGTCGAGTTTTTGCACGACGTGATCGGCGCGCGCGAATTTCCGTGGGCCGAGTTTCCGCATCGCGTCGGTCTGCACATCAGTTGCAGCGCGCTGCGTCATCTGAGGCAGGCGTCGGCGTCGGAAATTGCCGGCACGCCGTTTTCAAAGCCGCGCGCATTGCTCGAAGGCGTGAGTGGCATCGAGTTCGTTAAGCCGGCGAGGCCCGACGAATGCTGCGGTTTTGGCGGCACGTTCTCGGTCACCGAAGAGGCGGTGTCGGTGCGCATGGGGCAGGACAAGGTGCGCGACCATCTGAATGCGGGTGCCGAGTACATCGTTTCGGCTGATATGTCCTGCCTGATGCACCAACAGGGTTGCGCCGAACGCATGAAGGCCGACGCGCGCTTCATTCATATCGCGCAGGTTCTCAATGGAGCACGCGCATGAGCGGCGACCATCACCGCATCGATCACGCCAAAGCCGCGGGTTCTTTTATCGGCAAAACCGAGCATGTCGCGTTTCACGACAAGCGTCTGTGGGACCTGCGCGAGAAGCGCGACGCGCAGGCGCACGGCATTGCCGAATGGGAAACGTTGCGCTCGCTGGCGTCGGGCATCAAGGAGCACACGCTGTCGCATCTGGCCGACTATCTGGAGCAGTTCGCGGCGGCGGCCGAGGCCAATGGCGTGGTCGTGCATTGGGCGGCGAACGCGGAAGAGCACAACGCGATCGTCCACCAGCTGATGTCCGAGCGCGGCATGACGACGCTCGTGAAGAGCAAGTCGATGCTGACCGACGAATGCCGGATGCGCGAGTATCTCGAACCGCGCGGCATTACCGTGATGGAGACCGACCTCGGCGAGCGCATCCAGCAGCTCGATCATCAGGACCCGAGTCATATGGTCGTGCCGGCCGTGCACAAGCTGCGCGCGGACGTGGCCGAGCTGTTCGGCCGTACCATCGGCACCGATCCGAAGAACAGCGACATCCATTATCTGGCCGAAAGCCAGCGCATGAATACCCGGCCGTATTTCGTGCGCGAGAAAACGGCTGGCATGACCGGCTGCAATTTCGCGGTGGCGGAAACGGGCACGGTCGTCGTCTGCACGAACGAAGGCAATGCCGATCTTTCAGCGAACGTGCCGCCATTGCATATCGCATCGATCGGGATCGAGAAGCTGATACCGAAGGTGTCGGATCTCGGCGTGTTCGTGCGCATGCTGTCGCGTAGTGCGTTGGGTTCGCCGATCACGCAGTACACATCGCATTTTCGTGCGCCGCGGCCGGGCACCGAGATGCATTTCATCCTCGTCGATCATGGCCGTTCCGAACGGCTCGCGATGGAGGACTTCTGGTACTCGCTCAAATGCATACGCTGCGGAGCGTGCATGAATACGTGTCCGGTGTATCGACGCAGCGGCGGCCTGTCGTATGGCGGCACCTATTCGGGGCCGATCGGCGCGATCATCAATCCGACTTTCGATCTGAAGCGCTATAGCGCGCTGCCGTTCGCATCGACACTCAACGGCAGTTGCACGAACGTGTGTCCGGTGAAGATCAACATTCACGAGCAGATCTATAAATGGCGCGCGGTGATCGCCGAGCAGCACGAAGTGCCGTTCGTGAAGCAGGAAGTGCTGAAGATGGCGGGGCGTCTGCTATCGAGTCCGACCTTGTATCGCGCGACGGTGGCGTCGATGGGCAGCGCGTTACGGCGGCTGCCGAATTTCGTGCTGTACAACCCTCTGAATATCTGGGGCCGGCAGCGCGAATTGCCGGAAGCGCCGAAAATGACTTTCCATGCCTGGTACAAAAAGAATCGCGGAGGCGGCAATGACAACGCGTGAGGCTTTTCTTGCCAAAGTACGCGCCGCGCAACCGGCCGCGCGGCCGCGTCCCGACGTGCCGCTGTTCGATGCGGTTGGCGGCGATCTGCGAGCGCGTTTCACAGCGGCGCTGCAAACGATGGGCGGCACTTGCGTCGAGGCGGCAAGCGCGAGCGACGTTAGCGAACTGATTCGCGAGCGTTTTGGCGCGGCGGTATCCATTGCATCGGCGAGCGCGCAAGTGCCGGGCACGCGCGTGATCGGCGCCGATACCGACCCCGCGTCGCTGCAGGACGTCGACGTCGGTGTGGTGCGGGCGCGCTTTGGCGTCGCCGAAACCGGCTCGGTGTGGTTCAGCGAGCGCGAATATGTGGTCAATGCCTTGGGCTACATCGTCCAGCATCTGGTCGTGTTGCTCGATCCCGCGCAATTGCTCGATGGACTGCAAGAAGTCTATCGTCGCGACGATTTTCGCAGCGCGCGCTACGCGGCGCTGGTTACCGGCCCGTCAGCCACCGCCGATATCGAGGGCGTACTGATTCGCGGCGCGCAGGGCGTGCGCTCGTTGACGGTCGTGTGGCTCGCAGCCTGACGCGCGGCAGTTACCGCGCCGGACTTTGCTATCATCACTGTATAAACATACAGGTCCTGCACAAAGTCCGTGGCAACCGATGCTCGCTCAGAGATCCGCTCTGAGGCCCCTTACTACCTCCTGAATTTCGAGCGCGCGCTGGCGTGGCTCGCCGCGCGTTACGACGACCTGCTCGACGACGAAGAGCACGCTTTTCTGAGCACTTTCGCGACATTGCCGCAGGCATCGCGTGCGTTGCTGGTGCGCATGCTGATGCGCAAGGGCATGTTGTTTCGCGCGAGCCGCCTCGTTTATGACGAAATCGGCTGTCCGTTGCAGGCGGCGATGCCGATGACGGTGCATCGCTGGATCGACACCGAACCGGCTCTGTCGCTCGACGATCTGTTTGCCCTCAGCACGCGTGCGCAATTGCTGGAGATGTTCGCGCACGCGTTCGCGCGAATTCCCGGCGCAAAGGCATTGCGCAAACCGGATCTGCTCGAAACGCTGCGCGCGTTTTACGAAGCTGAAAGCCGCGAAGCGCAAGCATGCCCATCACGTCCGCTCGCCGCGTGGCACGACGCCACTACGGACCGCGTGCTGCACGTTGCGATCGCGCCGTTGTGCGATCGCTTGCGGCTGATGTTCTTCGGCAATCTATATCAGGACTGGTCGGAGTTCGTACTCGCCGATCTTGGCGTGTTCCAGTACGAGAAGGTCGCGTTCGGACCGTCGTCGCGCGCGTTCCAGAAACGCGCGGACATCGACGTTTATCTCGCGCTGCACGCGTGCCGCGAAGTGCTCGAATGGCTACCGGTCGACACCGGCGCCGCCACGCTTGAAGAACTGATCACGACCGTCCGCTCGATCGATACCGCGAATCCGTGGCTAGAAACGCGTCGCGGGAAACTGCTGTTCCGGATCGGCCAGGAGTGCGAGCGGCGCGAACAGTGGAGCACCGCACTCGAGGTGTACGACGCATGCGCGTGGCCGGGTGCGCGTCATCGACGCATGCGCGTGCTCGAGCGCAGCGAGCGTGACGGCGCAGCGCTCGCGCTGGCTTTGCAGGCCGATGCAGCGCCCGAGAGCGAAGAAGAAGCGCAGCGTGTCGCCCGGATGTTGCCGCGCCTGCGGCGCAAATGCGGCGTGCCCGTGCCGCGCGCGGCGGCGGCGCGACGGGTGGAGCGCGGCACGCTGGTGCTGCCGAAGCCTGACACGCCGGTGCCCGTCGAATACGTGGTGCGCGATCATCTGAGCAGCGACGCCGCGCCGGTGCACTACGTCGAGAACGCGCTGATCAATTCGCTGTTCGGCCTGCTGTGCTGGGAGCCGGTGTTCGCGGCGCTGCCCGGCGCGTTTTTTCATCCGTTCCAGCGCGAACCGGCCGATCTGCACGCGCCCGATTTTCACGCGCGCCGCGCCACGCAGTTCGCGGCCTGCTTCGCGCAGCTCGATAGCGGTGTCTATCGCGACACGATTCTGCGGCATCTGCATCAGAAGACCGGTATGCAGTCGCCATTCGTATTCTGGGGACTGTTGACGCCCGAACTCGTCGCGCTTGCGCTCGACTGTCTGCCCGCCGCACATCTGAAGCTGTGGTTCGAGCGCTTGCTGCGCGACATTCGCGGCAATCGTTCCGGCTTGCCCGACCTGATCCGGTTCTGGCCGGCCGAGCGTCGCTATGAATTGATCGAGGTAAAAGGCCCCGGCGATCGTCTGCAGGACAACCAGATCCGCTGGCTCGCGTACTGCGCGCAGCACGGCATGCCGGTGCGCGTCGTCGACGTGCGCTGGGCCGGGCAAGAGGCGCAGGGCGAAGCGGACGTCGCGACGCGAGCCGAAGCGGAGCGCGCCGTATGAGCTACGTGGTGGCCGTCCGCGCGATGTGCGAATTCACCGCGCGGCGCGGCGATCTCGATCTGCGCTTCACGCCCGCGCCGACTTCGCTCGAAGGCATTGCCGGTCATCAGATGGTCGCCGGCCGTCGCGCGGGCGGCTACGAAACCGAACTCACGCTGACGGGCACGCATCGCAGTCTGACCGTGCGTGGCCGCGCAGACGGCTACGATCCAATCGCGAACCGGCTCGAAGAGGTGAAGACCTATCGCGGCGATCTCGCGCGCATGCCCGCCAATCATCGCGTGCTGCACTGGGCACAGGCGCTCGTCTATGGGCATCTGCTGTGCGAGGCGCGCGGGCTCGCCGAGCTGACGGTCGCGCTGGTGTACTTCGATATCGGCAGTCAGAAGGAAACCGTGCTGACACAGCAGCACAGCGCGCGCGAACTCGAAATCTTCTTCGTCGACCAGTGCGAACGATTTCTCGATTGGGCCGTGCAGGAAGACGCGCATCGCGCTGCGCGCAATGCGGCGCTCGTCGAGTTGCAGTTTCCGTATGGGCAGTTTCGCCGTGGGCAGCGCGAGCTCGCGGTGGCCGTGTATCGTGCGGCGCGCGACGGCAAGCCGTTGATGGCGCAGGCGCCGACCGGCATCGGCAAAACGCTGGCAACGATTTTTCCGTTGCTCAAAGCCTGCGGCGAAGACCGGCTCGATCGCGTGTTCTTTCTGACCGCGAAGACGCCGGGCCGCGCGCTTGCGCTCGACGCGATCGATTCGCTGCACCATAGCGCGCCGCTGCCGCTCAGAACGCTCGAACTCGTCGCGCGCGACAAAGCCTGCGAGCATCCGGACAAGGCCTGCAACGGCGAGTCATGTCCGCTCGCGCGCGGCTTTTACGATCGTCTCGATGCGGCGCGCGCCGCGGCGCTGGCGACGCCGCGGCTCGATCGCGCGGCGGTGCGCGAGGCCGCGCTCGCGCACGACGTGTGTCCGTACTATCTGGCGCAGGAGCTCGCGCGCTGGGCCGACGTGACCGTCGGCGATTACAACTACTACTACGACGCGAGCGCGATGCTGCATGCGCTCGCGCAGATCAATCAGTGGCGCGTGGGCGTGCTGGTGGACGAAGCGCACAACCTGCTGGAACGCGCGCGGCGCATGTATACCGCGTCGCTCGATCAAAGCGCGTTCCGGCTCGCGCGCAACAGCGCGCCGGCGGCGCTGAAGAAGCCGCTCGAACGTTTGCAGCGCGAATGGAATGCGCTGAAGCGCGCGCAGACGGCCAGCTACCAGGTGTACGCGGAGATCCCCGGAAAGTTGCTATCCGCCGCGCAGAATCTGATTGGCGCAGTGACCGATCAGCTCGCCGACGCGCCGTTGTCGATCGACGAACACGCGCTGCGCTTTTTCTTCGATGCGATGCACTTCGTCGCGCTCGCCGAGCAGTTCGGCGAGCACTCGATGTTCGACGTGACATTGAGCGCCGACCGTTACGCGCCGCGCGACAAGACCAGTGCGACGCTATGCGTGCGCAACGTGATCCCCGCGCCGTTTCTCGCGCCACGCTATGCGGCTGCGCGTACCACGGTGATGTTCTCCGGCACGCTGAATCCGCAGCATTTCTATCGCGACACGCTTGGGCTCGCCGACGACACGCAATGGCTCGATGTCGAAGGACCGTTTCGCGCGGAGCAGTTGCAGGTGCACGTAGCGGCTCATGTATCGACGCGCTGGCGCGATCGCGAGCGCTCGCTCGCGCCGATCGCCGAACTGATTGCGAAGCAGTACGACACGCAGCCCGGCAATTATCTCGGGTTCCTGAGCAGTTTCGATTATCTGCAACGCGTGGTCGCGCTGCTGCGCGAGCGGCATCCCGGCTTGCCGGTGTGGACGCAGGAGCCCGGCATGGACGAAGCCGCGCGTGATGCGTTTCTCGCGCGCTTCAGGACGATGAATCAGGGGATCGGCTTCGCGGTGCTCGGCGGCGCGTTTTCGGAGGGAGTGGATCTGACCGGACAGCAACTGATCGGCGCGTTCGTTGCGACGCTCGGTCTGCCGCAGGTCAACGACGTCAACGAGCAGATGCGCCGTGCGCTCGATGCGCGCTTCGGCAATGGCTACGACTATATGTACCTGTACCCGGGATTGCAGAAAGTCGTGCAGGCGGCGGGGCGCGTGATCCGCACCGAACAGGATCGCGGCGTCGTGCATCTGATCGACGACCGCTTCCGCAGGCCGGAAGTGCGGCGGCTGTTGCCGCGCTGGTGGCAGGTTCGCTAGCGCTGCGCTGCGCGGCGCTAGCGAACCTTTACGCGTGCGACGCGCGGCGTGTCACGTCACGCGTGCGGCGAGGTCGAGCCCGGATTGGCGGGCGTGCCGGGGCCACCGGCCGGGCTCGGATCGACGGGGATCTGATCGTCGCGCGGCGCGTCGCCCTTGTGCGGAGTGTGCTCGCCGCCATCAGACTGTCCAACGTGGTGGATGCGCGGCACGCCCGCATCGACCTTGGCCTTGCTCGCCGGGTCCCACGTGAGCAGATGGCGCTGCGGATTCGCGATCTCGATGCCGAGCTCGCTGAAGCGCTCGAGGATGCGCCGGTTGAACTCGCGTTGCACGCCCCAGCGCGACGTATCGCGGCATTGCATCTGGCCGGCCAGCGTGATCGCCGAACCGTCGACCGCATCGACGCCCCAGAACGAGAAGTTCGCCAGGATGCCGTCCTTGAACTTGTCATCCGCGCGCAGCGACGCGCCGATTTCCTTCAGCGTGTCGATCGCGCGCTCGACGTCCTGGCCGAACACGATATTCACGCGCACCGCCGCGTTGCCGATGCCGCGATTCGTGTTGTTCACGGTCGACACCGAACTGAACGGCACCGTAAACAGCGAGCCGTCGCTGCCGCGCAGGCGCACGGTGCGAATCGACAGATATTCGACGGTGCCCGACACGCCCGCGAGCGTGACCCAGTCGCCGACCTGCATCGCGTTTTCCATCAGCAGGAAGATGCCGGTGATGAAATCCTGCACCAGCTTCTGTGAGCCGAAGCCGAGCGCGACGCCGAAGATGCTCGCGCCCGCGAGCAGCGGGCCGATGTTCACGCCGAGTTCGCTCAGCCCCGTCAGCACGACGACGAGCGCGATCACGCAGAACAGCGCGCTGCGCAGCATCGGCATCAGCGTGCGCAGGCGCGCGGCGCGCACCAGATCGCCGCTGCTCGTCCAGTCGTCGAGGCGGCGCTCGGCCGACACGTTGACGACCTCCCACACCACCAGCGCGATGATCGCTGCGACCGCGATCGTCGCGAGCGCCGAGGCGAGGCGGTGGCCGATCGTGCCGCTGCGGAACAGATCGACGACATCGACGCCCCACGCCTGCAACAGCACGAACGCGGTGACAATGCCGATGACCCAGCCGATCACGCGCCGCAGCGCCGGATAGTATCGATACGCGTGCTGATGCACGAGCGAGCGCGACGCTTCGTCCTGCACGTGGAAGATGCGCGCGAGCGCACCGAAGATCACGATCGACACGAGCCGCGCGCCGATCAGTATCGCGAGCGTCATGCCGCCGATATTCACGAGCGCGTGATAGCCGTTCTGTACGTCGAAGGCCCACACGAACCACAGGCCCATCACGATGACCACGGCAACCCAGGCCCACGCGTCCGCGAGCGCGTTGCCGAACATCTGCAACGACTCGTGCGCGGAAAAGCGAATGCGAATCCGGTTGGCAACCGGCTTCGCACAGTGCAGCACGAGGATCGAGATCATCACGTGACCGACCAGCGCGACCACTTTCAGCAGCGCGAGATGCGCGGCGTCGTTCATCCCGAGCGCCTGCGCGACTTCGGCAAGCGCGACGCCGGCGCCGACCACGCCGACGATCCGCACGATCCAGCCGAGGATGAACGCGGCCCACGCATCGCCCATGCGCAGCAGCCGCAGACGCGGCGCGCTCGGCTGCAGGAAGAACGCGCCGACGATCACGACGCAGCGGCACACCACATAGACGTCGATCAGCGAATCGAGCGCGCGGTCCTGCGGCGTGCCGTTGTCGGTGATGATCGAAATCACCGCGCTTGCCGCGGCGACGAACACGGCAAGCGGAATCAGCCTGACCAGCGTGATAAGCAACGAGCGCGGCAGACGTTGCAGCAGCGTCCAGTGGTGCGTCGCGTTGCGCTTGCCTTCGGCTTCGATCGCGCGGCCTTTCTCGGATGGCGTCGCGTACGGCGCGGCGGGGCCAGTGGCGACGGCTTGCGCCTCTGCCTCGAGCACCGGCGGCACCGACGACCGAGCGGGCAGCGGCGGCGTGTTCGTCGGCGTATGACCGGCCGGCGCGGCGCCGTTGTCATCCTGCTGCGCGGCTTCGCGGCGCGCGGCGATCGCCCGGTAGACCCGCCGCAGCAGCCGGCGCGTCAGCCATTCGAGCAACAGTGCGGGAATCAGCGCGGCGAGCAGCGACGACAGCACCTTGAGCAGCACCACGCGCGCGTGCGGGTTGGCGAACTGCCAGTTCCACCATGCGCGCACCGAAGCGACATCGAGCAGCGCGGCGATCGAGCCGCGCAGCGAGGTCGCGAGATAGCCGACGTAATGCGCGCCCTGACGCGCGATCTGCGACGCGAGGCCATTGCTTTTGAACGCGGCAGGCACGAGCGAGGCTGCGCCGCTGGCGGCGGCCGGTGCCGACGCCGCGGCCGCCGGCGCGGAAGCGGGCGGCGCGCTCAACGCGCCGGCCGCGGCGATCGCCTGCAGCGTATCGGCGACCTGTGCGCGGCGTTTGGGGTCGTTCAGGACGGAGAGCGCGTCGCGAGCCTGCTGAGGTGTCAGCGTGACGGCGGCGGAAGCGGGCGTGGGATGGGCGGGCTCAGGCGCGGCGGCAAACACGGGCGCCGCGCCGGCGACCAGAAAAATGAAAAAACAGATACGGAGAAATTTTTGCATGGGATGTAGAGCGGGACGAAGCCAGGGCGGACGATTGTGCCGGAACGCAGGGCTGTTTCAGCGGGGCGACCCCGGACGGACACGGGTTCGGGCGCTGAAGTTCCTGCGGCGGAGGCCCGCCGGACGGGCGAAAGGGCCGCGAGGGCGGCGCTCGCCGGATGGGGCGTTGAGCCGATAGCATAGCCGATGATGGCCGGCAGGCCCGGCGAAGTCGGCAGAAAGCCTGTCCGGAAGGCCCCGTGGGCGAGGCGGCGCAAGGGGTAGGAGGCCGCTTGCCGGGTGGCAATGCTGGCGGTGACGCGGGGACGCGCCGTATGACTACGCTAGCGGCAAGCAGAGCGCTTGTGAGTCTTCATCGACCAATTGCTGTCACCATGCGCTGCTAAGCGTTCACTGCAAAAAAAACGCTTAAATCCGCGCTCATGCCAACGACGAAGTCTGGCGCTCGGCTTCGTCGCCGGCATCGGGACCGCTGCTCGCGCCGCGTCCGGGTGGCTCCTGATGCAGCCGGTTCGCGTGCATCAGCCGGTACAGCGTCGCGCGCGAAATGCCGAGTTCGGCGGCCGCATCGGACAGCTTGTAGCCGTGTCGCAGCAGCGCGTTCTCGATCGCATCCTTTTCGGCCTTGCTGCGGATTTCCGCGAGCGTGACCGCCGGGCCATTGTCGGCCTCGGGCAGGCCCAGGTCGCTCGCCGTGATGAAGCGGCCCTCGCTCATCACGACCGCGCGGCGCACGCAGTTGATCAGCTCGCGCACGTTGCCGGGCCACGGATAGTTCGACATGGCGACGATCGCGTCGCTCGACAGCCCGCGCAGCTTGCGCGCGCCGTCCTGCTTGTACATGCTGAGCGCGTAATTGGCGAGCAGCTTGATGTCGCCGCCGCGCTCGCGCAGCGGCGGCTCGACGAGTCGCAGCACGCACAGCCGGTGATAGAGGTCTGAGCGGAAACGGCCGTCCTCGACGGCGCGCTCCAGGTCGACGTGCGTGGCCGAGATCACGCGCACGTCGACGCTGATCGGACCGTTGCCGCCAAGCCGCTCGATCGTGCCTTCCTGCAGGAAGCGCAGCAGCACCGCCTGACATTCGTGCGGCATGTCGCCGATTTCGTCGAGAAACAGCGTGCCTTCATGCGCACTCTCGATGCGGCCGATCTTGCGTTGCAGCGCGCCGGTAAATGCGCCGCGCTCATGGCCGAACAGTTCGGCCTGCAACAGGCTCGGCGGAATCGCCGCGCAATTGATCGCGACGAACGTGCGGCCCGCGCGCGGCGAGCGATCGTGAATAGCACGAGCGGTCAGCTCCTTGCCGGTGCCCGATTCGCCTGCGATGAACACGGGTGCGTCGGTCACGCCGCATTTGTCGATGCGCCGGTAGAGCTGCTGCATCGGCTCGCATTGACCGACCATGCCGTGACGGCCGACCGACGGCTCCGGCGCGACGCGCGGCTGACGCAGGTTCGACAGCCCATGAGCGTGGCCGAGCGCGAACACGAGCCGCTCGTTGAGCCACGGCTGCGTGACGAAGTCGAAGCAGTAATCGAGGATGAAACGGCTGACCAGTTCGTTGTCGGCCTGGCCCGGCACGATCTGCGCGACCCAGTTGGTCTCGACGCGGCGCATGCACAGCGCGAACGCGGATAGCTGCTGAGACGTGCAATCTTCGGGCAACTGAACGAGACCAACCTTGATGTTGCCGCGTTCGATCATGCGTTCGGCCACGGCCGTGCTTTTTGCGTGCACGGCTTGCCATCCCGACGCGGCCAGAAACTCGGCGAGTTTCTGGTCGGGCGCGTTCGCCACGTACAGAACGGTGCGTTCCGCGTCGGCCGGCGTGCAAGTCGTAGTCATGATTCCCCCCGTTCGATCCTCAGGACTGCTGTGCGGCGTTGTGAGATTCAGGCGGCCAGTTACTGCACTCCGGCTGCGACGCATTCACGGCAGCAGCGAACACGAACAAGGGACACTGCAAGCGCGGCGCGAACCGGAACGCGCTGCATGGCGGACCGATTCATGCAATGGCGGCGACCTTGTCGTTCATTGCTGAAACTGCCCGGCGACTTTATCCCCGAATCGTGAAAACCACTTGAACCGTGGCTTGCCTCGTTGACCTGATACAAGCGCTCTGATTGGCGCATGGCCTAACGATAAGCGAAAGCGCCTGAAAGCGCCAGATAAAAGAATCATGGATCAGGAATGCGTGTTGGCTTTCGGATTAACACGGATCACTAATGAATAAACGGTCAAGGTCGGTTATGCGAGGAATCGCACATTGCGTAGCAATTGCCCTGGTATTAAGGCGTGACTAAAACTGACGAAGCGTAAGCAGTCGTGTTTCACAGTTGCGACAGATTGGACAGCACGAGTCGACTGCGCTTTGCGGTGCCGGGCGGGACGCTTTTGCAACCTCGAGGAACGGCGAAGCCGCGTGTAGCCGGCCTTGCGGCCAGCCTGGAGGCTGGCGGGAGGCGGCGGGGAGCGCGCTTTGCCGCCAGCGCGCGGGGAATTGGCGTGTCAGAAACGAATCAATGCGCGCTGCGCCAAAAATCGGGCAGGCCCGCGCCGCGCCGAAAGCAAACCGATTTCACGGCAGCGTGAAGCTTTGACGGGCGCCTTACCGCTTGTTAAGCGGGTTGGCATAAGCGTTGCAATAAGGTCTGCACAGAAAAATGTTTTGCAGCCAGGTCGACGGTACGGGGAAAACCGGATTAAAAAAGACTGGCGGTAAAAAGCTCACTCGCAGGCATGGTCGGGGAAGCCATCAAGTATCTGCGGGAGCGCGGCGGGGCCTTATTAAATACGTGAGAAAAACGGTTGAGTGGCGGACCGGTATGACGGCCATTCAAAACCGGACGACAAAAGGGCATCGACTTCGCCGTTTTTCCTTTTCGACTTTTTGTCCTGACGACGCGAAAAGGATGGCGATAACGACAGGCAACGCGCTGGCAACATTCGCGAGCGACGCGCCGCAAAGGGAAGGGGCAGCGCCGGATCAGGACCGGCCGGCGCGATGAAGCGGGGAGAGAGGCCATCGTCTCCACAGAGAGACGAATGTACGAAGTGAACCAGGGGCCGTGTCCGTGGGTTGGCACGGGCACGGCAACCTGGCCCGACGGCCGGGGCACTGCGACGAAGCGGCGTGACCTGGCGCAAATCCGATCGACATCGGGGGCTGTCATGAAACCACAACTGATTCGCAGGCTGGCCGCTTCGGACGGAACGGGGCGCACTTACCGGCGGTATGTCGCGGCGTCGCGCGCGCGCTTTTTCGCGCAAGCGGCGGGCTCGTCGGTCAATCTGCTGACGCTTGTCGTCGCCGAGGCGCTCGAGCGCCGCGCGCAGGCCGAGATCCGTCGCGGCGTGCTGCGCGACGGGCTGTACGAGATGTCGGTGCGCGCTGAACGCAGCGCGGCGCATCGGCGTGACGACGATGAAGACGACGTTTGACGCCTGCTGCTCGATACCGGCTCGCGACGGCCGTACGGGAATTCGATAACACCGTTTGCCGGCTGATGGTTTTCACGGAGGAGCGCCGCGCCAAGGATTTCGCGCCGAAGCCTGCGTCGTCAATCGTGAACAGACGACTTGAATAAAAACCCGCGCATGACGCGCCACGCGCCGCAGAGCTGCCATGATCGACATCTTCCTGATTGCCGCGAGCATTGAAAACGCGCAGCGCATCGTCGTGCGGCTCGAACAGAGCGGCGTGCGTTATCGGCTGCACACCGCATACGGTTCGGCCCGGCAACTGCCGATCCACGCGCGCATGCTCCGCACAGCCGACCTGCTGATCGTCGACGACGCCCGTCTGAACGTCCGCGGACTCGACGGCGTCGAGGAGGCGCTTGCCTGCGCGCCGACGCTGCATTGCATGCTGGTGACGCCGGCGCCGTCCAGCGCGCTGATCGACGCGGCGCTGCGCGTCGGCGTGCGGCAGGTGCTGTCGTGGCCGCTCGACGCTCACGCCGTCGCCGATGCGCTCGCGCAGATCGAAGCTCGGCGTCGCGCGCCCCAGCGGCGCCACGCGCGCGTGGTCACCCTCGCGTCGAGCAAGGGCGGCAGCGGCACCACGCTGATCGCGGTCAATCTCGCGTGCGCGCTCGCCGCGCGGCGTGAGCGGCGCGTGCTGCTGATCGACCTGAGCCAGCAATTCGCCGACGCGAGCCTGCTGATGGCGAATCGCCCGCCGCCGATGACGCTCGCCGATCTGTGCTCGCGCAATGAGCAACTCGACGCGGCGCTGTTCGACGCATGCGCGATGCACGTGCGCCCGAACCTCGATCTGCTCGCCGGCGCCGGCGATCCGCTGAAGGCCGCCGAACTGCTGCCCGGCCAACTCGAGCGGATTCTGACGCTGGTGCGCCAGCGCTACGACGCGGTGCTGATCGACGTCGGCCCGAGCCTGAATCCGTTGACGATCCGCGCGCTCGCGCATAGCGACGCGATCTGCATGGTGGTGCGGCAGAACCCGCTGTACCTGCATGGCGCGCGCCGCATGCTCGATATCTTTCGCGAGCTGGGGCATCCGGCCAGCAAGGTGCGGGTCGTCGTCAATCAGTACGACAAGGATGCGCAGATCAATCTGCCGATGCTCGAACGCACGCTCGGCGCAAGGGTCGCGCATCAACTGCCGCGCGACGATCGGCACGTCGACGAGGCGCTGAGCCTCGGCGTGCCGCTGGTCGCGTGCGCGCGCGACAGCGGGCTCGCGCAAGGCATCACCCTGCTCGCGAACATGCTGTGGCCGGCGGGTGCGGAGCGCCGCAGAAGCATGCTCGGCCGGCTGCTCGCGACGTGGCCGAATCTGCCGCCGCAATTGAAGCCAGGGGTCTAGGCCGACGACGAGCGCTATCGCGCATACCGTAGTAAGGTGAGATGCAGGGTCATCCTGCGGCCTATTCTGAAGAGGTAGAGCGGCTCGCGCCGTCCGGTCACTCGAGCGAGAAAATCACGTGAGCGCAGCACCGTCCATGCAAAACGCGCAGGGTTTCAGCGACCTCGCGTCGATCCTGTCCAATCCGATTCTGAATACGGATTCGTACAAGGCATCGCACTTTCTACAATATCCGCCCGACGCGACGGCAATGTTCTCGTATATCGAATCGCGCGGCGGACGTTACGAGCGCACGCTGTTTTTCGGCTTGCAAATGCTGCTGAAGGAATACCTATGCCGGCCGGTCACCGGCGCGATGATCGACCAGGCGCGCGCGTTCTTCAGCGCGCACGGCGAGCCGTTCAACGAAGCGGGCTGGCGCTACGTCGTGCAGCAATATGGCGGCCATCTGCCGGTGCGGATTCGCGCGGTGCCCGAAGGCTCGGTCGTGCCGACGCACAACGTGCTCGTCACCGTCGAATGCGACGATCCTCACGTGTTCTGGCTCGCGTCGTATCTGGAGACGATGCTGATGCGCGTGTGGTATCCGATCACGGTCGCGACACAAAGCTGGCATCTGCGCCAGACGATCCGCGCAGCTCTGCTGAAAAGCAGCGACGATCTCTCGCAGTTGCCGTTCAAACTGCACGATTTCGGTGCGCGCGGCGTGTCGAGCGCGGAGTCGGCCGCGATCGGCGGCGCGGCGCACCTCGTCAGCTTCATGGGCTCGGATACGGTGCTCGGCGTGGTTGCGGCGAATCACTACTACCACGACAGCATGGCCGCGTTCTCGGTGCCGGCGGCCGAGCACAGCACGATCACGGCGTGGGGCCGCGAGCGCGAAGTCGACGCGTATCGCAACATGATCGCCCGCTTCGGCAAGCCGGGCGCGATCGTTTCGGTGGTGTCCGACTCTTACGACCTGTTCGCCGCGCTGAACGCATGGGGCGGCGAGTTGAAGCAGGCCGTGCTCGATTCCGGCGGCACGCTGGTGATTCGCCCGGATTCCGGCGATCCGTGCACGATCGTGCTGTACACGCTGCGCTCGCTGGAGGCGTCGTTTGGCTCGCAGACGAACAGCAAGGGGCGGCGCGTGCTCGACCACGTACGCGTGATCCAGGGTGACGAGGTGAACCCGGATTCGATCCCCGCGATTCTTGCCGCGATGGACGAGGCCGGCTTCGCCGCCGACAACATCGTGTTCGGCATGGGCGGCGCGCTGTTGCAGAAGATCAACCGCGATACGCAGCGCTTCGCGATGAAGTGCTCCGCGATCCGGCTCGGCGACACGTGGCACGATGTGTCGAAGGACCCGGTCACGGATCACGGCAAGCGCTCGAAGAAAGGCCGGCTCACGTTGCTGCGCCATTGCGGCAGCGGCGAGTACCGGACGGTCAAGTTGCCGATCGTGTGGGACGAGCGCACGGTGGCGGGCGAGTGGGACGAAGTGCTCGAGACGGTGTTCGATACGGGCCGCTTGCTGGTCGATACGTCGCTGGCCGAGATTCGAGGCCGCGCCTATGCGGAGGAAGTTTGACCCAGCCATGCCTGACGATCCGTTGATGACCGACTGCATGCATGCGTGGCTACGCGGGTCCACCGAACCGGAGGACGCCGATGCGCGTCTGTTCGCCAAACTGATCGCCGCGCGCGACGCTCGCAACGAACTCGCGTTGCTCGGCCTGCAAGCGCATGCATGGCGCGCGCTGCTAGCGAGGCACTTCGTCCGTGCGCGCATTCCGGCATTGCCGCTTCCGGTGGTCCCCAGCGAACACGCGAGCTTCGTCCATGCACTGCACGCGCTGCTCGTCGCGAGCGCGAGCAGCACGGTCCATCCCGACGACGCGCATTGTCTCGCGACGATCATCGCCCATGCGTGTTTGCGTCCGGATCATCTATGGCGCGACCTTGGCCTCGCGGGCCGCGATGAAGTGACGTGGATGCTCACGCGCTACTTCCCGACGCTGGTCGAGCGCAACGTCGATAACCTGCGCTGGAAGAAATTCCTCGCCGCGCAATGCGCGATCTGGTTGGGTCTGCAACCGGGACCCGCGCCGGGTTGCCCGGGCTGCGAAGACTACGGGTACTGCTTTGCACGGCAGCCTTGAAGCGCGCCACTGAGGGGTCGGCGCGAAACCGTTCGTGTATGCTTGCGCGCATGGCCGACACCGCAAAACCCGCTAAAAGCAGAGCCGCTCCGGCGACGAAGTCCGCCAGCACGCGTCCCGAGGTGCGCTTCAGAATGCGCATCCGCAACGGCGATGCGGTTGCACTCGGGCCAGGCAAGGTCGATCTGCTCGAAGCGGTGCGCGAATATGGATCGATCTCGGCGGCGGCGCGGAGTCTCGACATGTCATACCGGCGCGCGTGGCTGTTGATCGACGAGCTGAATCGCTCGCTGAAGTCGCCGGCCACGCAATCGGAGCAGGGCGGTCAGAGCGGCGGCGGCTGCACGCTGACGCCGGTCGGCGAAACCATCATCCGGCTGTATCGGGACGTCGAGGAAGAGGCGCGGCGAAGCTGCGCGAAGCAGATCGCCGAACTGGTGAAACTGATCCGCTCGTGAAGGGCCACGATTGCGGCGGCGCTGGGAGTGGCGGCGCTCGTCGCGGCGTCGATGGCGGCGGTGGTGTGGGGGGCTCGCCGGGCGGGCGGAGGTGGCGCGTTTCAAGGCGGCGGTATCGCAAGGGTAAAGCCGTCGTCGGCTCGCGCCGGCCCCCCATTCACACCGTTTTCCTATATCGTGTGCGCCATGCCCGCCGCCTGCCGCGCGCGGGCTGTTTTTCCGGAGCGTGGCGCGACTCTGCGCGTGCATGACACGTGATGCGCTCCCGCAATGCACCACACGACATCAATGAGCCATCCCAACATCGAACTGATCGAGCGTTTCTACACCGCCTTCCAGCAACGCGACGCCGAGACCATGGTCGCCTGTTATGCCGACGACGCCGTCTTCAGCGACCCCGCCTTCGGCGAGCTGGTCGGCGACGAAGTGCGCGACATGTGGCGCATGCTCGTCAAGCATGCGCAGGACTTCACGCTGAGCTTCAGCGACATCGAGGCGGACGACCGTACCGGCCGCGCACAGTGGGTGGCGCGCTACCGTTTCGTCCAGACCGGGCGCGACGTCGTGAACCGGATCGAAGCGCGTTTCGTGTTCCGCGACGGGCTCATCGTCGAGCATCGGGACCGCTTCGATCTGTGGCTGTGGATGCGCCAGGCGATGGGCGTGCGCGGCACGCTGTTCGGCTGGTCGCCGTTCGTGCAGCGGATGCTCAGGCAGCAGGCGCGCCGGGGGCTGCTGCACTATCGCGGGCAGTTGAATCGCGAGCGCGGCTAGGCGCGTGCGGGCGGCGGCGCGCGCATCGCGCTTGCTATCATCGAAGCACGCGCGTGCCCGCACGCCTTGCCGGGCCGCCGCACAGGAAACGCTATGCGAGTCGTCGATGCCGCCTGGCAAGAATGGCTGAGCAGCAATGTCGCGCGCGGCTGCACGCCGGGCTCGATGATCGACGCGATGGTGCAGGCCGGCTTTGCCGACGGCGAAGCCCGTGTGGCGGTCCACCATGCGTTCGACCGGCGCGCGTGCGGCCCCCCAGCGCCCGCCACCGTGGCCGATCCCGCCACCAATCCTTATCGATACGACGCTGCGCCGCTCGCGCGCGGCAACCTGATCCGCGCCGCTGACCGCGACGTACGCGTGCTGCTGCGCTGTGAGCGCCCGCAGCTGGTCGTGTTCGCCGACGTGCTGTCTGCCGTGGAATGCGCCGAGCTGATCGAACGCTCGCGGCATCGGTTGAAGCGCTCGACGACGGTCAATCCGCTCACCGGCCACGAAGACGTGATCCGCAGCCGGACCAGCGAAGGCGTCTGGTATCGGCGCGGCGAGGACCGGTTGATCGCGCGAATCGAGCGACGCATCGCGAGCCTGACGAACTGGCCGCTCGAAAACGGCGAAGGCCTGCAGGTGCTTCATTACGACACGCGCGGCGAGTACAGCCCGCATTTCGACTTCTTCGCGCCCGATCAGCCGGGCAGCGCGAGCCATACCGCGCAGGGCGGCCAACGCGTCGCGACACTGATCATCTATCTGAACGACGTCGCGGACGGCGGAGAGACGGTGTTTCCCACGGCGGGCCTGTCGGTCGCGGCGCGGGCGGGCGGCGCGGTGTATTTCCGCTACATGAACGGTGAACGCAAGCTCGACCCGTCGACGCTGCACGGTGGCGCGCCGGTGCTGGCCGGCGACAAATGGATCATGACGAAGTGGATGCGTGAGCGCGCGTACGGCTGAGGCGGCGCCTATTCGGCCGCTTTATAAACATCCGGCCGATGCAGCTCCATATACCGCTCGGGGTTCGCGAGCGACGTGAACCCGTGCGGCGCATAGACGTGATGCGCGTCGGTCGTGACCAGCACGACTCTGCGCAGACTGGCGAGCGACGGGCTCGCAAACATATGTTTCATCAGCGCCGACGCATACCCCTTGCCGCGATACGCCGGCAGCACGAACACGTCGCACAGGTAAGCGAAGGTCGCCTCGTCGGTGATCAGACGCGCGAACGCGATCTGCTCGCCGTCGACAAAACCGCCAAAGCACAGCGAACCGGCGACGGCCCGCTCGAAGATCGCGCGCGGCATGCCCTTGGCCCACGGCGTTTGCTGCGACAGGAACGCGTAGACCATGTCGAGGTCGAGATCGTCGATGCGGCTGGAAATCGTCAGTTCGCTTTCTTGCACGGGGTGTCTCCTGGTTCGCGTAGCGGCGGCGTGTGCCTTAGCCCTTCGCGGCAGTCTCGCCACCGCGCGAACCCCCGCCAATGCTCTGTCCGGCATTGCGCGCGAGCCCCATATAACCGATCACCGACAGCAGCGTCAGCACGCCGGCGAACAGGAACGCGAGGCGGAAATCGTCGAGCGTGAACACGTGGCCGGTCGTCTCGCCGTTGAACAGCGCCGCCACGCGCAGCGACACCGCGCCGAACGCGATGCCCAGACCGATCGTCATTTGCATGGCCGCGCTCCACAGCGTGCTCGCCGCACTCATCTGCGTCTGCTGGATATCGGCGTAGGCGAGCGTCGCCAGCGTCGACAACTGCATCGAGCGCGTGACGCCGTACACGAACACCACGATCAGCACGAACACGAGCGGTACGTCCGGCGTCAGCAGTCCGCACAAGGTGATGAAAATGCCTGCCACGACCACGTCGACGATCGCCACCATCCGGAAGCCGTAGCGCTGCAGGATGCGCGTGGTCAGCGCCTTCATGCCGAGGTTGCCGACCGCGCTCGCGAGCAGCAGCAGCCCCGAACGGAACGCCGACAGCCCGAAGCCGACCTGGAACAGCAGCGGCATCAGATAGGGCACCGCGCCGATGCCGATGCGCGTGAATGAACCGGTGACGACGGTCACCGAGAACGTCGGCACCTTCAGCGTCGACACGTCGACGAGCGGATGCGAATGACGCTTCGCGTGCAGGAACGCGATCGCGCCGACCAGCAGACCGCCCGCCACGACCGCGATCGCGAGCCACGCATTGGTGGCCGGCTGGCTCGCGAGCTCCGCGCCGTACAGGATCGCGGTCAGCGCGACGCCGCTCAGCAGCAGGCCGACGACGTCGAGAGGCTTGCGTTCGGTGCCGCGCAGGTTCGGCACGATGGCGAGCGCGACGGCGATCGCCGCGAGACCGAACGGCACGTTCAGCAGGAAGATCCAGCGCCACGACGCGTAAGTCGTGATGAAGCCGCCGATCGGCGGGCCGACCACCGGCGCCGCGATGGCCGGCCAGGTGATCGTCGAGATCGCCTGCATCATGCGGGCTTTCTCGGTGCTGCGGACCACGATCAGACGGCCGACCGGCACCATCATCGCGCCGCCGATGCCTTGCAGCAGCCGCGCGGCCGTGAACTCGGGCACGTTCTGCGACAGCCCGCACAGCACCGACGCGACCGTGAACACGCCGATCGCGCTGACGAACACCGTGCGCGCGCCGCAGCGGTCGGCGACCCAGCCGCTCGCCGGGATGAAGATCGCGAGCGCGAGCATGTAGGCGGTCATGCCGAGGCTCAGGCTGTTCGGACCGACGCCGAACGAACGCGCCATCTGCGGCAGCGCGGTGGCGATCACCGTGGTGTCGAGGTACTCCATGAAGAAGGTGGCCGCGACGATGTACGGCAGCCAGCCGACATGCGCGGTGCGGGTGCCGCTGCTGCTCATCGCGCGAGCTCCCGCGGCGCGCTGGTAGGTGCGCAAAGACCATTGACGGGCCGGCGCGCGGCGCGCGAAGCGTGTGACTTCATGGTGCTTGAGATTACCTGTCGTGTGCGTTTTTGTGCTTCGGGCTGGCGGTGACATCAGCTTGCCTGATTTTCAGCCCCGCTTTCCAGCCCTGAATCCTAACGCAAGAAAGGATCCCTTTTCACGCAGGCGTGCAGCGCGCCGCCGCGCCGCCGCCGTTGCGTCAGTCCTTGGCCGCGTATTCCTTGTCCAGCCGGTCATACAGCGGCTTGTTGACGAGCCGCTGGCGCTCGCTGAACGGCGCGACGATCGTCGCGTCCTCGTCGAGGCGGCCGTTGCTTTGCAGCGTGCCGAGCGCGCGCTGCATGCCGAGCACCGCACCCTGCAGCGCCGCGTTCGCGTACAGCACGATGCCGTAGCCGAGCTTCGCGAGCGCGTCGCGCGACTGCACCGGCGTCTTGCCGCCGATCACGATGTTGATGAGCTGCGGCACGTCGAACAGCCCCGGCAGACGCTCGATGTCGGCGAGCGATTCGGTCGCCTCGATGAACAGGATGTCGGCGCCGGCCTCGATGAAGCGATGACCGCGCTCGATCGCGTCCTCGATACCGTGGACCGCCGCCGCGTCGGTACGCGCCATGATCTGCAGGTTCGCGTCTTCGCGCGCGTCGACGGCCGCGCGGATCTTGCCGACCATCTCGCTCGTCGCGACGACTTCCTTGCCCGCAAAGTGGCCGCATTTTTTCGGCATTACCTGGTCTTCGAACTGGATCACATCGGCGCCGCTGCGCTCGAGCACGCGCACGGTCTGGCGCACGTTCAACGCGTTGCCGAAGCCGGTGTCGGCATCGACGATCAGCGGCAGCGCGACCGCGTCGCGGATGCGCGCGGTGTGCTCGGCGACTTCGGCGAGGCCGATGAAGCCGAGATCGGGCAGACCGAGCGACATATTGGTGACGCCCGCGCCGGTGATGTAGACCGCCTCGAAGCCGGCGTCCTCGATCACGCGCGCGCTCATCGCGTTGAACGCGCCGGGCACGAGCAGGCCCTGACGCTGGTTGACCTTGGCGCGGAAGGCGGCGCGGCGGGTGGCGGAAGTGGTGGTCATGATGCGGGTCTCCAGAAGGGAAATCGGTAGTGGAACGCGGGCGACATTCTGCAGGAAACGTGCCATTGGCGCGCATTCCACGCGTTGTGCCGATGGAACAACGGTTTGCGCGCGGTGGGCTCGGCCTGGGCGTTCGTGGCACAATCGTTGAAACGTTTCATGAAACGTTTCGCGGAACGTTTCAATCAAGGAGAGCCGCGGTGTCCACGTTCACCCCATTCGTCGCGAACCCGAGCCCCGCTGTCGATGTCGGCCGCCCCGGCGTCGCACTCGTCAGTATCAGCCGACTGCAATCGCTTTGCGAGGCGGTAGCGCCGCGCTATGCGGGCCGCGCGAAATTCTTCACGGTGCGGGAGGGTTACGGCGCGGCCGTCGCCGCGCTGCAGGCGTACGTGGACGCAGGTTCCGTCGATGTCGTACTGTCCGCCGGCTCGAACGGCGCGTATCTGCAAGAGAATCTCAGCGTGCCGGTCGTGATGGTCAAGGTGAACGGCTTCGACGTGTTGAGCGCAATCACGCGCGCCACCGCCACGTGGCCGCAAGCGCGCATCGGGCTGGTGCTGCATGAAGCGATCGCGCAGGAGCTGGCCGATCTGAGCCCGCTGCTGAATGTCGATCTGCGGCAGCGCGCGTACAGGTCGATCGACGAAGTGCGGCTCGCGGTCGATGAACTCGCCGCGCAGGGCTGCCGCGTGGTGGTCGGCGCGGGCATGGCCTGCGATCTGGCCCAGCAGGCCGGCATGGAAAGCGTGTTCCTGTACTCGCTCGCCGCGGTCGAGGAAGCGTTCGAGCGCTCGGTCGAACTGGCGCGCGTGAGCCGCCAGAAGGAATCGAAGCGGGTGCGCCTCAATACGATCGTTGCGCATCTGCGGGACGGCGTCGCCGCGTTCGACGAAGCCGGCCAGCTCGAAGCCGTCAACCCGGCGATGCTCGACCTGCTCGGTTCAGGCTCCGCACAGGCGGCCCCGCACTACGACGAGGATACCCCCGCGCGGGTCGGACGCGCGCTCGCGCCGCTGTTGCGTGAGACGCGCGTCGCCGACCAGCCGGTCGACGAACGCATCGAGCAGATCGGCGGGCGCCCGCTGATCGTCAGCTGTGTGCCGATCGTCGAGCAGGGCGCGCGGGCCGGGTTCGTCGTGACCGCGCAGGACGCGCTCGTTGCGCAACGGATCGACCGCTCGCTGCGTACCAGCCAGCGGCCGAGGCATCTGGTCGCGCGGCATCGGCTCGACGATCTGATCGGCGCGTCGGTGGCGCTCGAGCGCGTGCGCCGGCTCGCGCGCGCCGGCGCCGCGCACGACGCGACCGTGCTGCTGAGCGGCGAAAGCGGCACCGGCAAGGAACTGGTCGCGCAGGGCATCCATAACGCGAGTCGGCGGCGCGGCAATCCGTTCGTCGCGTTCAACTGTGCGGCGCTGCCCGAGGGGCTGATCGAAAGCGAGCTGTTCGGGCACGAGGAAGGGGCGTTCACGGGCGCGCGACGCGGCGGCAAGCCGGGGCTATTTGAAATCGCCCACACAGGTACCATCTTTCTCGATGAAATCGGCGAAATGCCGGGCGCGCTGCAAAGCCGGTTATTACGAGTGCTGCAGGAACGCGAGGTGATGAAGCTCGGCGCGGGCCGCGCGACGCCGGTCGACGTGCGAGTGATCGCCGCGACGCACCGCGATCTTCATGCGCTAGTCGAGCAGGGCGCGTTTCGCGCGGATCTGTATTTCAGATTAAATCTGCTTCAGATAAAATTGCCGCCGCTGCGCGAACGCCGCGCCGACATCGCGCCGCTGGCGCGGCATCTGCTGGAGCGCAGCGCGCTGCAGTACGGCTTGTCGGCGGCGGCGCTCGGGCGGGTGCTCGCGTTTCTCGACCCGCTTTTCGCGAACTACGCGTGGCCCGGCAACGTCCGCGAACTGGAAAATCTGCTGGCGCGCGCGGCGATTTATATCGGCGACGGGACCAGCGAGATGTCCGGGAACTCGACCGCCGACGCCTTGCCAGACTGGTTGGCGGTGTTTCCCGAGTTCGGCCGGATCAGGCCGGCCGGGGACGAGCGAATCACGGAAGCGTCTCAGGACGCCAGGCCTGGCAGCACGGCGCCCCGCGCCAGCCCCAGCCGCGAGGATGCGCTGCGCGCCCTCGAACAATCCGGCGGCAATCGTGCCGCCGCCAGCCGCGCGCTCGGCATCGGCCGAACCACGCTGTGGCGGCTTCTGAAGGGCTGAAACGCCGCGCCATTCGTCCCGATAGTCTCGACCGACCAAACTAATAGGGCGCGACTATCGAACTCATTAACACAATCCACTTTACCTATTAAGTGTAGTCTGAGATACTGACTCTACTTTCCAACCACCCTCCAAAGAGGATTCAGCAAATGCCGATCATCAACAGTCAAGTCAAACCGTTCAAAGCACAGGCTTACCACAACGGCGATTTCAAGACCGTCACTGAAGAAGACCTGAAGGGCAAGTGGTCGGTTTTCGTGTTCTACCCGGCGGACTTCACCTTCGTGTGCCCGACCGAACTGGGCGACCTGGCCGATCGTTACGAAGAGTTCAAGAAGATTGGCGTTGAGATCTACAGCGTGTCGACCGATACGCACTTCACGCACAAGGCATGGCACGACACGTCGGACACGATCCAGAAGATCAAGTACCCGATGCTGGCTGACCCGACGCTCGCTATCTCGCGCAACTTCGACGTGCTGATCGAAGAAGAAGGCCTCGCGCTGCGCGGCACGTTCGTGATCAACCCCGAAGGCGAGATCAAGCTGTGCGAAATCCACGACAACGGCATCGGCCGTGACGCTGGCGAACTGCTGCGCAAGGTTCAGGCTGCGCAATACATCGCGGCTCACCCGGGTCAAGTGTGCCCCGCCAAGTGGACGCCGGGCGCAGAAACGCTGACCCCGTCGCTCGACCTGATCGGCAAGATCTAAGGTCCGCGCAGCTCACGCTGCACTCGCAGTCTGCATCTGCCGGGGTCATCCCGGCGCATCACCGCGCGAATCGCCTGCTACGGCGTTTCGTGCGTTCCCCGGGCCCAGCATGTCCTATCCGGATGTGCGCGGCGCCGGGACACCAACACCCCTCGTCACGGAATCGCAACGCCATGCTTGACGCCAATCTCAAGACTCAACTGAAGTCGTACCTCGAAAAAGTTAGCAGGCCTATCGAGCTCGTCGCATCGCTTGACGACAGCGCGAAATCGCAGGAACTGCTGGCCCTGCTGAACGACATCGCGACTCTGTCGGAGCGCGTTACGGTGATCGAGCGTCGCGGTGACCACGAGCGCAAGCCGTCGTTTTCGATCGGCGAAGCGGGCAAGGAAGCGGGCATTCGTTTCGCCGGCATTCCGATGGGGCATGAATTCACGTCGCTCGTCCTCGCACTGCTGCAGGTCGGCGGCCATCCGGTCAAACTCGACGATGCGGTGATCGAACAGATCCGCAGCCTCGACGGCGACTATCAATTCGAAACGTATTTCTCGCTGTCGTGCCAGAACTGCCCGGAAGTCGTGCAGGCGCTGAACGTGATGGCGTTGATCAATCCGCGCATCCGTCACGTCGCGATTGACGGCGCGCTGTTCCAGAACGAAGTCGAAGCGCGCCAGATCATGGCGGTACCGACGATGTTCCTGAACGGCGAGACCTTCGGCCAGGGCCGCAGCGGCGTGAAGGAGATCCTCGCGAAGCTCGACACCAACGCCGGTGCGCGCGCCGCGAAGGAACTGGAAAAGAAGCCGGTGTTCGATACGCTGATCGTCGGCGGCGGCCCGGCGGGCGCTGCGGCGGCGATCTACTCGGCGCGCAAGGGCATCGCGACTGGCGTCGTGGCCGAGCGTTTCGGCGGCCAGGTGCTCGATACGCTGGCGATCGAAAACTTCGTGTCGGTGACCGAAACCGAAGGGCCGAAGTTCGCGACCGCGCTCGAACAGCACGTGAAGGCCTATGACGTCGACATCATGGACGTGCAGCGCGCCGAAGCGCTGATTCCTGGGCGCATCAACGAAGTGCGTCTGGCAAACGGCGCGGTGCTGAAGGCGAAGACGATCATCCTCGCGACCGGTGCGCGCTGGCGCGAAATCAACGTGCCGGGCGAGCGCGAGTACCGCAATCACGGCGTCGCCTACTGCCCGCACTGCGATGGCCCGCTGTTCAAGGGCAAGCGCGTCGCGGTGATCGGCGGCGGCAACTCGGGCGTCGAAGCGGCGATCGACCTCGCGGGTCTCGTGCGCGAAGTAACGCTGCTCGAATTCGGCGCGACGCTGCGTGCCGACGAAGTGCTGCAACGCAAGCTGCGCAGCCTGTCGAACGTGACGATCGTCACGCAGGCGCAGACCACGGAAATCACCGGCGACGGCAAGAAGGTCAACGGTCTGGTCTATAAGAACCTCGCTTCGGGCGAAGTGAAGCAGGTCGAACTCGAAGGCGTGTTCGTGCAGATCGGTCTCGTGCCGAACACCGAATGGCTGAAGGGCACGGTCGAGCTGTCGAAGCATGGCGAGATCGTCGTCGATGCGCGCGGCGCGACGTCGGTGCCGGGCGTGTTCGCCGCCGGCGACGTGACCACGGTGCCGTTCAAGCAGATCGTGATCGCGGTAGGCGAAGGCGCGAAGGCATCGCTGTCCGCGTTCGATCACCTGATCCGCCACAGCGAAGAAGTCGCGGCGGTCAGCGAAGCGGAAGCCGAAGCAGCAGTTTGATCCGGTAGATCAGAGACGCAAACGGCGGCCCGCGGGCCGCCGTTTCAGTTTGCGCACGAAAAAAGACCCGCTGTATGCGGGCCCTTTTCGTTAAAGCACGGAAATCGGTATCAACGCCGGTCGAACGAATACTTGCCGGGGCCGGTCACGCACAACAACAGCAAGCCACCGATGATGCCGATGTTCTTGTAGAAATGAATCATGTTGTCGTATTGCATCGCGCCCGTCATATTCCAGTAGTGATGGCCGATGATCGCGGTGCCGAGCGTATACAGCGCAAGCAGCAGCGCCAGCGGTCGCGTGAAGAAACCCACCAGCAGCGCGACGCCCACGGCCAGCTCCATCACCACCGCGATAACGGCGGACAACTCCGGCACAGGCGCGCCGGTCGACGTCATATAAGCGACGGTGCCGGAAAAGCCGGTCAGCTTCGACCAGCCGAACATCACGAACAGCACCATCAGCAGGATTCGAGCGACGAGAACCACAGCGTCTTTCTGGTTTTCAAACAGCGTATAGCGCATGATTTTTCCCGTTAGGGTAGAGAGTTGAAGCTCGCTGAACATCGTCGTCCAGCGAGCCACGTTCAAGATTGAGTCATTAACGGCGCAAGCGGAGCGCTTATGCCCACAGTGCCGAGGTCTCGATGTTGCGCAGGTCGAACACGAGCACTTCCGCGTCGCGGCCCTGCGTGAACGTCAGCGCTTCTTCGCCACGCACCCGTGCCCCGTCGCCCTCGCCAAGCTCGACGCCATTCACCGTGACGCTGCCGCGCGCCACATGAACATACGCATAACGGTCCTTCGCGAGTTCGAGCCGCGCGGTTTCGTCACCGTTGAAAAGACCCGCATACACACGTGCGTCCTGTTGCAATTGCAGCGAACCGTTCGCACCGTCCGGCGACAGCACCAGCCGCAGCACGCCGCGCTTGTCGGCCGCGCCGAAGTGCTGTTGCTGATAGCGCGGCTTCGTGCCTTGCTGAGCCGGCGCGATCCAGATTTGCAGGAAATGCACCGGCTCGCTCTTCGAATGGTTGTATTCGCTGTGCGCCACGCCGGTGCCCGCGCTCATCAACTGGATGTCGCCCGGCACGATCACCGAGCCCGTGCCCATCGTGTCCTTGTGTTCGAGCGCGCCTTCGAGCACGTACGAAAAGATCTCCATGTCGCGATGCGGATGCTTGCCGAAGCCTTGCGCCGGCGCCACACGGTCGTCGTTGATCACGAGCAGGTCGGAGAAGCCGTTCTGCTTCGGATCATGATAGTGCGCGAACGAAAACGTATGGCGCGAGCTGAGCCAGCCGTGTTCCGCGCGGCCACGTTGGTTGGCGTGTCTGATTTCGAGCATGCTGTTTTCTCCTTGAGTTTTGTCGTGTGATCCGGGCCAGATGTTTGGCTGCGATCGATGAATGACAGTGTAGGTCAATCCGGATCGTTATAATCATGGTCAAACCGGAAACACTGTCACAATGAAGTGGACAATACGATGCAACTCGATGACATGCGAATCTTCGTCGCGACCGTCGACGCCCACAATTTCACCGCCGCGGCAAACCGGCTGTCGCTGTCGAAACAGTTCGTGAGCCGCCGTGTGATGGCGCTCGAGGAAGCGCTCGGCGTGCAACTGCTGATTCGCAATACGCGCAAGCTGGCGGTGACCGATCTGGGCCAGGAGTTCTACGAGCGGGCGAGGCGCATCCTCGGCGAGGTCGAGGACGCCGAGCAGGCGATGTCGTTGCGCCGTGCCGGGCCGCGCGGGCTGCTACGCGTGAGCGCGCCGATGTCGTTCGGCATGACGCATCTGTCGCCGCTCGTCGCGGCGTTTCTGCGCGAGCATCGCGACGTGCGCTTCGATATGGAACTGAGCGATCGCGCCGTCGATGTGGTCGGCGAGGGCTTCGACATGGCGATCCGTATCGGCACGCTGGCGGATTCGTCGCTGATCGCGCAAAAGCTGATCGATGTGAGGATGATCGCGTGCTGCAGCCCCGGTTATCAGCGGCGGCGTGGCAGCCCGGCCGTGCCGGCCGATCTCGTGAATCACGATTGCCTGCTGTACGGCCACGGCGGCGCGGTGGGCTGGGAGTTTCGGGTCGACGGCGCGGTCAGGAGCGTCGAGGTGCGCGGGCCGTTGCGGGCCAATAACGGCGAGCTGATTCGCGATTCGGCCGTCGCGGGACTGGGCATCGTCCGGCTGCCCGATTTCATCATCGCCGATGCGCTCGCCAGCGGACAGCTCGTGCCCGTGCTCGAAGCGTTCCTGCCGTCGGCGACGGGCGTCTATGCCGTGTATCCGCAGCATCGGCAAAGCTCGGTCACGATCCGGGCATTCGTCGAGTTTCTGCGCAAGCATTTGAGGAAAAAGCTCGCGGCCGAACCGCGGACGCCCGGCGGCTAAATCTTCTAAACCCCATCAACCGTCGCGGAAGATGAAGCTGTACGCGCTCAACGCCGGCACGCCGCCCAGGTGCGCATACAGCACGCGCGAGCCGGCCGGAAATTCGCCGTTACGGACCTTGTCGATCATGCCGTGCATCGACTTTCCCTCGTACACCGGATCGGTCAGCATGCCTTCGAGCCGCGCGCACAAACGGATCGCCTCGAGCGTGCCATCGTTCGGCAGACCGTATTCCGGGCCGCCGTAGCGTTCGTCGAGCACGATGTCTTTCGCGGTGATGTCGCGGCCCAACTCGACGCTCTCGGCGGTCCGCTTCGCGATGCGCGTGATCTGCTCGCGCGTCTGCGCCGGTTTCGCCGAGGCGTCGATGCCGATCACCCGATCGGCGCGGCCGTCGGCGGCGAAGCCGACCACCATGCCCGCCTGGGTGCTGCCCGTCACCGAGCACACGACGATGTAGTCGAATTTGAAGCCCAGTTCGGCTTCCTGCTGGCGCACCTCTTCGGCGAAGCCGACGAAGCCGAGCCCACCCAGCGGATGATCCGAGCAGCCGGCCGGAATCGCGTACGGCTTGCCGCCGGCCGCGCGCACGCTGTCGAGCGCGTCTTCCCAGCTCTTGCGAAAGCCGATGTCGAAGCCGTCCGGCACGAGCCGCACGTCGGCGCCCATCATGCGCGACATCTGGATGTTGCCGACGCGGTCGTACACCGCATCCGAGTAATTGACCCAGTTCTCCTGCACCAGCACGCATTTCAGGCCCAGATGCGCGGCAACCGCCGCGACCTGGCGCGTCTGGTTCGACTGGATGCCGCCGATCGTCACGAGCGTGTCGCAGCCCTGCGCGAGCGCGTCGGGGATCAGATATTCGAGCTTGCGGGTCTTGTTGCCGCCGAACGCGAGGCCGCTGTTGCAGTCCTCGCGCTTGGCATAAAGCTTGACCTTGCCGCCGAGATGCTCGCTCAGACGGTTGAGCGGCTGGATCGGCGTGGGCCCGAAGGTGAGCGAGTAGCGGGGGAAACGTTGCAGGTTCATCGCGGCTCCGTGGTGGGTGATTTCCGTGGGTTCATGTTAGAAAAAATCATCGGAAATGAGCTTGCGAAAAAAATCGCGCGCACGTACTTTTAAAAATTAGCGAATGTCTTCTTCACCATAAAAGTTCGTACACATGGCCGTCAGCGCAACAAAAGTTCGTACTGGGTCGAAACCATCCGATCCCCACCGCGCGCTCGATCGCATCGATCGGGCGATCCTGCGGCAGCTGCAAACCGACGCGTCCATTTCGAACGTGGCGCTCGCCGCGAAAGTCAAGCTGAGCGCGCCGGCGTGTTTGCGGCGCGTCGAACGCTTGAAGGAATCGGGGCTGATTCGAGGCGTGGTCGCGCTGCTCGACCCGAAGGCGGCGGGCGCGGGCATGCTGGTGATCATCGGCGTGGTGCTCGATCGCTCGACGCCCGAGTCGTTCGCCGAATTCGAAAAGGCCGCGCAGAAGGTGGCCGGCTGCATGGAGTGCCACGTGGTAACCGGCGAGTTCGACTATTTCATGGTGATCCGCACGCGCGACAGCGACAGCTTCAATCGCCTGCATGCGGAGCAGTTGCTGTATCTGCCGGGCGTGCGGCAGATCCGCTCGTTCATGGTGCTGAAGGAAATCCTGTCGACCACGAAATTTCCGCTGTAAGGCGCTCGGCCACCCGGCCGCGCAGCCGACCGCAAAAACGCGCATGCTGTCATAAACGCCGCGCCCGCGCGACCAAGCTTCGGCGCACCCGCGTGCGGCCTGGCTGCACGGTGGCAAGGCGGGGGCGCGCGTCTGCACTTTTTCGGAGCGACCATCATGACTGGCAACAGACCGCAATCCCTTACATCGCTCGGCGGCAACTCTAAACGCTCACGTGCGGCCGCGCTGTCGTTGCTGCTCGGCGCCGCCGCGTTCGCGTTGCCCTTCGTGCAGCGCGTCGCGTTCCCGGCGGAGAACGCCGTCGTCATTGCACCGCCCGCGCTCGACGAACCGCTCCCGGCCAGCACCGCGCACGAGGAAACCGCGGTGCTCGCGGGTGGCTGCTTCTGGGGCGTCCAGGGCGTGTTCCAGCATGTGCGCGGTGTCACGCGGGCGGTGTCCGGCTATTCGGGCGGCTCTCGCGACACCGCGCAGTACGAGACCGTCAGCGGCGGCGATACGGGGCACGCGGAATCGGTGCAGGTCACCTTCGATCCCGGCAAGGTCACCTACGGTCAGTTGCTGCAGGTGTATTTCTCGGTGGTTCAGGACCCGACCGAGCTGAATCGTCAGGGGCCCGACAGCGGCACGCAGTACCGCTCCGCGATCTTTCCGCTGAACGACGCGCAACGGCGCGTCGCGCAAAGCTACATCGCGCAGTTGGACAAGTCGCACGTGTTCCCCGCGCCGATCGTCACGAAGACGGAGCCGTACAGGGGCTTCTATCCGGCCGAGTCGTATCACCAGAACTATCTGACCTTGCATCCCGATTCGGCCTATATCGTGTTCAATGACATGCCGAAAATCGCCAACCTGAAGCGCCTGTTCCCCAGCCTGTATCGCGACAAGCCGGTGCTCGTCGAAGTAGGGCAATGACGCGGCCGAACGGTTGCGTCGCGCTCGTCATCAATCTTCCACAGACTTGGCGCATATCTTGCGAAGCCATGCTCCGTGGGCCGTTGTCCGCGCCACCGCGGCGCGCAAGCATCATGCGCAGTGGCCACATGACCGCGTGGGTCACGCGGGCTCGCCGCGCCTCGTGCGCATCGCGCCGCCCGCGACATCGATTGGAAAAATTACACGCCGCAAGTAGCAGTGCGGCGGTCGTCCGTGCTTTTTGGGTCCGCGCTGGACCCCGGGCGAAAACCTAACCTCATCGCGATGAGCGGATCGGAGGCTTCCGGTGGTGAATAGCCGTAGAAAGAAGCGGGGCGCCTCGCCCCCCCATAAACAAACCGGCATCGCGGCGAGCTTCTTCGTCGCCGCGACCTTGAGTGCGATGGCCTGCGTGCCGGGTGTGGTCTTCGCGCAGACGCCGTCGCCGCTCGGCGAATGGCAATACTCGGTGGGCGTTCCGCTGCAGAAGATGTGGCAGCCGAACATTCCCGACTGGCAACTGCGCTTCGGCGTGGCCACGTCGTTCCAGCCGCGCTTCGAGGGATCGGACCGCTATCACCTGGTGGCCGGTCCGAGCATCGACGTGCGTTACAAGGATCTGCTCTTTCTGTCGAGCGGCGAAGGCTTCGGCGTGAACTTCGCGCAGGGCGAGAACTGGCGCATGAGTCTCGCCGCAGTCTACGATCTCGGCCGACGCGCCCAGGACGATCCGCAGGAACTCAACGGGCTCGGCAACATCAACCCGGCGGTCGGTCTGAAGCTCTCGGGCGAGTACGTCATTTCGAAGGATTTTCCGCTCGTGCTGCGCGCCGATATCCGCCGCTATTTCGGCGGATCGAACGGCTGGATCGGCGATCTCGGCGCCTATATGCCGATGCCCGGCAGCACCAAACAGTTCTTCTGGTTCGCCGGGCCGAACGTGGTGCTCGCGGACTCCAAGTACATGAACAGCTGGTTCGGCGTCAATCAGGAGCAGGCCGCTCACTCGCAGTATCCGCAGTATCACGCGAGCGCCGGCTTCAAGTCGGTGGGTTTCGGTGTCAGCGCGATCTGGCTGTTCAGCAAGCACTGGTTCGCGACCGCCGACGGCGCGTTCGAGCAGCTCGTCGGCGGCGCGGGCAACAGTCCGATCACGCGCAGCCGCGCGACCGGTGTCGCCGACGTGTCGATCAACTACCGGTTCTGACGTAGCGCGCCGCGCAGCCCTTGCGCCGCGACTTCGTAGGTATAGCCCTTGCTGACTCCGTAATCGCGCGCCGCGACGCCTTCGTCGCCGCGCGCCCGAACACAAGGAGTCGATTCCCATGGCAGGTAAAGCGAATACCCCGAAGCCCGCGGCCCACGCAAACGGGGCGGCGCAGTCGAACGACGCGAAATCGAACGATCTCGAACGCAATCGCGTGAAGCCGCAAGGCGAGGCGCTGAGAACCAATCAGGGCGTCAAGATCGCCGACAACCAGAACACGTTGCGCGCGGGGCCACGCGGCCCGTCGCTGCTCGAAGATTTCATCATGCGTGAGAAGATCACGCACTTCGATCACGAGCGCATTCCCGAACGGATCGTGCACGCGCGCGGCTCGGCCGCACATGGCGTCTTCAAGGTCTACGAATCGATGCGCGAGTACACCAAGGCCGCGTTTCTGCAGGACCCGGCTACCGAGACGCCGGTCTATGTGCGTTTCTCGACCGTGCAAGGTCCGCGCGGCTCGGCCGACACGGTGCGCGACGTGCGCGGCTTCGCGACGAAGTTCTACACGCAGGAAGGCAATTTCGATCTTGTCGGCAACAACATGCCGGTGTTCTTCATCCAGGACGCGATCAAGTTTCCCGATTTCGTGCATGCGGTGAAACCGGAAGCTCCGAACGAAATGCCGACCGGCGGGTCCGCGCACGACACGTTCTGGGACTTCGTTTCGCTCGTGCCCGAATCGGCGCACATGGTGCTGTGGACGATGTCGGATCGCGCGATCCCGCGCAGCTTACGGACGATGGAAGGCTTTGGCGTCCACACGTTCCGCTTCGTCAATGCAGAGGGCAAGGCGCGCTTCGTCAAGTTCCACTGGCGTCCGCTGCTCGGCTCGTATTCGCTGCTGTGGGACGAAGCGCAGAAGCTCGCGGGCAAGGACCCGGACTTTCACCGGCGCGACTTATGGGAAGCGATCGAACGCGGCGATTATCCCGAGTACGAACTGGGCGTGCAGATCGTCGAGGAAGCGGACGAGCACAAGTTCGATTTCGATCTGCTCGATCCGACCAAGCTGATTCCTGAAGAGCTGGTGCCGGTGAAGATCATCGGCAAGATGACGCTCAATCGCAATCCGGACAACTTCTTCGCTGAGACCGAACAGGCCGCGTTCCATCCGGGGCATATCGTGCCGGGCATCGATTTCACCAACGACCCGCTGCTGCAAGGGCGCTTGTTCTCGTACACGGACACGCAGATCAGCCGTCTCGGCGGCCCGAACTTTCACGAGATTCCGATCAACCGGCCGGTCTGTCCGTCCGTCAACAATCAGCGCGATGCGATGCATCGACAGGCGATTCACGTCGGCCAGGCGTCGTACGAGCCGAACTCGCTGAACGACGGCTGGCCGAAGGAAACCGATCCGGCCGCCGAAGATGGCGGCTTCGACAGCTATCAGGAACGCGTCGAGAGCACGAAGATTCGCGTGCGCAGCGACTCGTTCGCCGATCATTTCTCGCAGGCCGCGCTGTTCTACAACAGCATGTCGCAGCCTGAAAAAGACCATATCGCGGCGGCCTATCAGTTCGAACTGGGTAAGGTGACGAAGCCCGAGATTCGCGCGCGCCAGGTCAACGAGATTCTCGCGAACTTCGACGCCGGTCTCGCCGCGAAAGTGGCCGTTGGACTCGGTCTGCCGGCGCCGAAGCAGGGCACGGCCAGGCTGGTTGGGCCGAAGGCATCGCCGGCGTTGAGTTTGCTGAATCGCGTAAAGCCCGGCATCAAGACCCGCAAGATCGCGCTGCTCGCCGCGCCCGGTTCCGATGCCGCGGCGATCAAACAGCTGCAGCAGGCGCTCAAGGGCGAAGGCGCGACGCCGATGCTGATCGCACCGACGCTCGCCGGCATCGATGACCTCGCACCCGACGCGACGATCGCCGGGCTGCCGTCGGTGATGTTCGACGCGGTGATCGTCGTCGGCGGCGAGAAGGGGGCGAAGGCGCTATCGCAATCGGGCGATGCGAGGCACTTCGTGCTCGAAGCGTTCAAGCATCTGAAGGCGATCGCGGCGCTTGGCGCGGGGCGCGATCTGCTCACGGCCGCGCAGTTGCCGGCGCAGTCGGACGGCGTCGCGACCGGCGAGGACTCGCAGTCGGCCGATGTGTTGAAGGCGTTCCTCAATGCCGCGGGGCAGCATCGCGTGTGGTCGCGCGCGGCGCAGGCGGAATCGGTGCCGGCCTGAGCGGGCCGGGCAGGTTGCGCTGCCGCGTTAGCCGCTAAACGGCGCTGAGCGTAGCCGCAATGCGGCGTGTCGATGATGTGTGTTCGATGCAGGAACCTGGCCGGTGCGAGCCGGCCAGGTTTCTTTATTTGCCGCGCCCTGCCAGCAAGCTCAACCAGCCGCCTTCCGTTACAGGATGAGTGTCGTCCTTGTATGATGACGGCGGTCGCTTCGCGGTACTCAACACCGTGCGCAAACCCCGCAAAATATTCCGCATCGACCCGATTCGCCATGCCACTTACAGAAAAAATGACCGCATCGCAGGCCGTCGATCCACTCCGTTTCCGCCGCATCCTTCGCCGCAATATCGCGCTGCCCTTGGGCGTCGGCCTCGTCACGATGGCGCTGTTCGTCGGCCTGATCGCTTATCTCGTGTCGACAATGAGTTGGGCCGAGCACTCCGAGCGCGTGATCGGCGACGCCAACGAAATGCTGCGGCTCGCGGTCGATCGCGAATCGTCGATGCGCGGCTTCCTGATCACCGGTGACGAGAGTTTCCTCACGCCGTATGAAAACGGCGGCCCGAAATTCAAGGCGCAGCTCGAAACCTTGCACGAGCAGGTCGCCGACAACCCGCTGCAAATCGCGCGGCTCAAGCAGATCGAGGCGCTGCAGCAGCGTTGGACCCACTTCGCCGAGGAGATCATCGACGCGCGCCGCCGCAATCTGGACTATGAGAGCGCGATCGCAGCGGGGCGCGGCAAGGTGGAATTCGACGAAATACGCCGCGAATTCGGCGATTTTCTCGATGTCCAATTGCGCCTGCGCCAGCAGCGCGCCGAAGCGACGCGCAATGTGACGGCGACGCTGGTCGGCCTGTTCCTGCTGTTCAGCCTCGGCGTCAGCGGCCTGCTCGCATGGCGGGGTCGTCGCGAACTGCTGGACCTGTCACAGACCTACGACGACGTGCTGCGTCAGCAGGCCGAGCAGACCACGCTGCTCGAGCAGCAGGTCTGGTTGCGCTCGGGCCAGCGCCTGCTAGCGGACAAGGTCGTCGGCCAGACGAGCGCGCCGCTCGTCGGCCGCGCGATGCTCGAGTTTCTCGCCCAATATCTCGATGCGGTCGTCGCCGCGCTGTACGTGCGCGACCGGCAAAGCGGCACGCTGCGTCGCATCGCCGCGTATGGATACAGCCGCGACAGCGAACAGACCGCCGCTCTGAGTTTCGAGGAGGGCGAAACGTTGGTCGGCCAGGCCGCGCGCTCGCACCGCACGCTGGTGCTGCGCGACGTGCCCGCCGATTATGTGCGGGTCATGTCGGCGACGGGCAGCGGCGCGCCGCGCAATCTGCTGATCCTGCCGATCGACAACGACGGCCAGGTCAACGGCGTCATCGAAATGGGCTTTCTGCGCGAGGTGAGGCCGCGCGACGAAGAGTTCATGGAGCTGATCCGCCACAGCATGGGCGATTTTCTCGAAGCGGCGCTGTATCGCGAGCGCCTGCAGGATGCGCTCGCCGAGACGCAGCAGCTCAACGAGGAGTTGCAGGTCCAGCAGGAGGAGTTGCGGGTCTCGAACGAAGGTCTCGAGGAACGCGGCCGCGCGCTGATGGAATCGCAACGGCGCCTCGAAGCACAGCAGGCCGAGCTCGAACAGACCAACGTGCAGCTCGAGGAATACGCGCAGCGGCTGGAGCGGCAGAAATCTGATCTGCTGCGCGCGCAGAACGATCTGGCGGCCAACGCGGAGCGCCTCGAACAGTCGAGCCGCTACAAGTCCGAATTCCTCGCGAATATGTCGCACGAATTGCGCACGCCGCTGAACAGCTCGCTGATTCTCGCGAAGCTGCTGCAGCAGAATCGCAGCGGCAATCTGACCGACGAGCAGGTGCGCTACGCGGAGACTATCCACGCGTCGAACAGCGATCTGCTCGTGCTGATCAACGACATTCTCGACCTGTCGAAGGTCGAGGCGGGGCAGTTGACGGTCGAACCCGAAACGGTGTCGATCGAGGCGACGCTGCAATCGCTCGACGAAATGTTCCGGCCGATCGCGGCGACCAAGCACTTGCGGGTCGCTTTCGACAAGTTGCCGGGTACGCCGGATACGTTCGTCACCGACGGTCAGCGGCTCACGCAGATTCTGCGCAACCTGCTGTCGAACGCGGTGAAGTTCACCGAGCGCGGCGAGGTCACGCTCGAGGTCGCGAAGGTCGAGGACAACGTGCTGCGCTTCGACGTGCGCGATTCCGGCATCGGCATTCCGGCCGACAAGCTCGACATGATCTTCGAAGCATTCCAGCAGGCCGATGGCTCGACGAGCCGTCAATATGGCGGCAGCGGTCTCGGGCTGTCGATTTCGCGCGAGTTTTCGCGGCTGCTGGGCGGGCGCATTACGGTCGCGAGCGAAGTCGGCAAGGGCAGCGTGTTTTCGCTGTGGCTGCCGCTCGATACGCGCGAGGCCGCGGACAGCGCGATGAACGCGGGCATGGGCATGTGCATGGGCATGGGCGCGCAGGCGACGGCGGAAGCGCCGTTGCTGCACACGCCGCTCGACGCCGCGCCCGCCGCGGTGATCTCGCCGGCGAATGGTCTGGCAAACCGGGCGTCGCCCGTCGCTTCGCGCGACGCTTTGCAGCCCGGCACCGTCGAGCCCGCTGCTGCGCCAATTGCCGACGATCGCGACAACCGCACCCGCGCAGGCCGTCTGATCGTCGCGGTCGAAGACGATCCGCCGTTCGCCGCGATTCTGCGCGATCTCGTGCACGAACTCGACTTCGACTTCGTGCACGCGAGCGACGCCGCCAGCGGCCTCGCGCTGGTGCGAGACATGCGGCCGGCCGCGGTGCTGCTCGATGTCGGTTTGCCGGACCGCTCGGGCCTCACGGTGCTCGAATGGCTGAAGAACGATCCGCTGACGCGCCACATTCCGATTCATATCGTGTCGGCTACCGATCACGCCGACAAGGCGCTGCACCTCGGCGCGATCGGCTACACGCTGAAGCCGACCGCGCGCTCGACGATGGAGGCCGCGATCCGCCGCCTCGAAGCGCGGCTGCAACAGCGCCTGAAGCGCGTGCTGGTGATCGAGGACGACGCGCCGATGCGTGCAAGCATCCGCGCGCTGCTGCAAAGCGAGAACACCGAGATCGTCGCGGTCGCGACGCTCGCCGAGGCGTTCGAGCAACTGTCGACGGTGGCGTTCGACTGCGTCGTCACCGATCTCGCGCTGCCCGACGGCACCGGCTACGATCTGCTCGAACGTCTCGCCGCCAACACTGCGCATGCATCGCTGCCGGTGATCGTCTACACAGGCCGCATGCTGTCCGACGAAGAGGAGCACCGGCTGCGCCGCTATTCGAAGTCGATCATCATCAAGGGCGCGAAATCGCCGGAGCGTCTGCTCGACGAAGTCACGCTGTTCCTGCACAGCGTCGAGTCGTCGCTCGCGCCGGAGCAGCAGCGCATGCTGCGCACCGTGCGCCAACGCGACAACGCGCTCGAGGGCCGCACGATCCTGCTCGCCGAAGACGATGTGCGCAACATCTTCGCGCTGTCGCACGTGCTGGAACCGCTCGGCGCGAAGCTGTTGATCGCGCGCAACGGCCGCGAGGCGCTCGACGAACTGGAGAGCGGACCGGAAGTGCATCTGGTGCTGATGGACGTGATGATGCCCGAGATGGACGGCCTGACCGCGATGGGCGAGATTCGCCGCAATCCGCGCTTCGCGCATCTGCCGATCATCGCGCTGACCGCGAAGGCGATGGCGAACGATCGCACGCGCTGCCTCGAAGCGGGCGCCGACGACTACGTGTCGAAACCGATCGATGTCGACAAGCTCGTCGCGCTGTGCCGCGTGTGGCTGCGGCAGCGCTGAGAGCGCGAGCGCAAGCATGCAAGCGAGAAACGCGATGAAACCGTCCGCATCTGACGTACCTCAGCGTCTCAGCGATTTCGACATCGAGCTGCGGCTGCTGCTCGAGGCGATCTATCTGAAGTATCAGCACGACTTTCGCCACTACGCGATGTCGTCGCTGCGCCGCCGCCTCACGCAGGCGCTCGATGAATTCAACGTGGAGACGCTGTCGCAATTGCAGGACCGCATCATGCGCGACGGCAACGAGTTTTCGCGGCTGTTCCGCTACCTGACCGTGCAGGTCAGCGACATGTTTCGCGATCCGTCGTATTTCCTCGCGCTGCGCGAACACGTGCTGCCGCGCCTGCGCACCTATCCGTCGATCAAGGTGTGGGTCGCGGGATGCAGCACCGGCGAGGAGCTGTGGTCGCTGAAGATCCTGTTCGACGAGGAGGGCCTCACCGAGCGCACGCTGTTCTATGCGACCGACATCAACCCCGACGCGCTCGCGCGCGCGGAGGCGGGCATCTATGCGCTCGAACGCATCCAGGGCTTCACGCAGAACTATCTGGCGGCGGGCGGTACCCGTTCGCTGTCGGACTACTATCATGCAGCGTATGGCGGCGCGCGCTTTGCCGGCTCGCTGAAAGAGCGCGTGGTGTTCGCCGATCACAGCCTGTCCACCGACGAAGTGTTCCTCGAAGCGCATCTGGTGTCCTGCCGCAACGTGCTGATCTATTTCGATCGCGGCTTGCAGGATCGCGCGTTGGGGCTGTTCGAGAACGCGCTGGTGCGGCGCGGCTTTCTCGGCCTCGGCAGCAAGGAAAGCCTGCGGTTTTCGCGTCACTACGCGGCGTTCGACGAGTTCCGCGCGGCCGAGCGCATTTATCAGAAGCGTTAGCGAGGTCGCGATGCCATCCTTGAACGTCGAACCTGCGATGACCCAGACCGCCGATGCCGGCGGCGCCGCGCACACGCACGCGCCACGCGGTTACGAGCTGGTCGTGATCGGCGGGTCGGCGGGCGGCATCGAGGTGCTCAACGTGCTGCTCGCCGCGTTGCCCGCGCGCTTCGCGGCGGCCGTGATGATCGTCATGCATCTGCCGCCCGATTCGCCGAGCTATCTGGTGCCGGCGCTCGCGCATCGCTGCGCGCTGCCGGTGCTCGAACCCGATGCGGGCGAGCTGCTCCTGCCGGGCCGCGTGCACGTCGCGCCGCCCGGTTACCACATGCTCGTCGAAGTGGACCGCACGGTCGCGCTATCGACCGATGCGGCGGTGCGCTTCTCGCGGCCGTCGATCGACGTGCTGTTCGAATCGGCCGCCGCGGTGTACGGCGAGCGGCTGCTCGCGATCCTGCTGTCCGGCGCCAACGACGACGGCGCGCTCGGCCTCGAACGCGTGCGCACGCTCGGCGGCACCGCATGGGTGCAGGACCCCGCCAGCGCCGGTTCGGCGGAAATGCCGCGCGCGGCGATCGCGCGTGGCGCGGCCGACGCGATCTACACTCCCGAAACCCTGGCCAAGCGCCTTGCCGCGCTGCCGACTTCGCTCTGATCCGGTGCCATGACGAACTCACCTGTGAACATCCTGATCGTCGACGACATCGCCCACAACATCACCGCGCTCGAAGCATTGCTCGCGCGGCCCGACGTCGCGGTGCTGGTCGCCGACTCCGGCACCGCCGCGCTCGATCTGCTGCTCAAGCACGAAGTCGCGCTGGCGATTCTCGACGTCAATATGCCCGGCATGAACGGCTTCGAGCTGGCTGCGCTGATGCGCGGCAGCCCGCGCACCTCGCACGTCCCGATCATCTTCCTGACTGCGACCGCGCAGGACGCGTCGCGCACGTTCCGCGGCTACGAGGCGGGCGCGGTCGATTTCCTGTACAAGCCGTTCGATCCGCGCATCCTGCAGTCGAAGGTCGACGTGTTCGTGCAGCTGGAGCAGCAGAAGCGCCAGCTCGCCGCGCAACTGGTGACGACGCGCCAGATGCTCGAAGCGAACGAAATGCTGATGGCGGTGCTCAGTCACGATCTGCGCACGCCGCTCGGCGCGGTGCTCGCGTCGGCCGAATACCTGATGCGCACGGCTGCCGACGAGCAGGCCGCGACCGTTGCCGCGCGCGTGAAGAACAGTTCGCTGAGGATGGCGCGGATGGTCGATCAGCTGCTGAACCTCGCGCGCCTGCAAGGCGGACGTCTGCCGTTGCAGCCGCGCTCGATCGACCTCGCCACACTGTGCCGCTCGGTCATTGATGAATGCGCGTCGCAGAAGAGCGGCAAGCAGATCGTGTTCACCTGCACCGGCAATACGGCCGGCGCGTGGGATACCGATCTCGTGTGGCAGGCGGTGTCGAATCTCGTCAGCAATGCGCTGCATCATGGCGCGCCGGAGGGTGATATCGGCGTGGAGGTCGATGGCGACGCCGAGGATTGCGTGCGGCTGAAGGTGTCCAATCGCGGCACGATTCCGGCCGAGGTGTATCCGCATCTGTTCAAGGCGTTCGGGTCGAACGGCAACGGCGCGCGCTCGCGCGAAGGGCTCGGGCTTGGTCTGCATATCGTCCAGGAGATCGCGCGCATGCATGGCGGCGACGTCAGCGTCGGATCCAGCGACGAGGCCGGCACGACCTTTACGATCGAATTGCCGAGGGTGGTGGCGTTGCAGCGAGGGTCATTCACCCGGCGATAACGCGTCGCTAATGAGTCGCTCACCGTGGCAGCCCTGCGCCGCGCGCCGGCTGTGCTACGCTTGCCGCAACCCAATCCACGCAGCGCAAGCACGAATCCCCATCATGCGTTCCTGGCGCCTCGCATCACCGCAGCGCAGCGGTCAGATCAGCACCGCGCGCGCCACTGACCTCGTCATGGCGATTTCGCACCCGGATGCCGACGCGCTCGCCGCGAGCATTCTGCAGACGGTGGGCGAATCATTGTCGCTGCCCGTTTCGCAGTGCACGATCTTCGCGTACGAGTTCGATGCGCGGCCGCGTACGGTGTCGGCAGCAGATCATCGCGGCGGGCATTTTCTGCGCGACGTCGCCGAACGCTACGCCGCCCATTTTTATGCGCTGGACGGCAATCGCGCGATCATCGGCCAGACCCACGACAGGCGGCGCAGCGCTTCACGCGATGCGCTGGTGTTGCATCAGCAGCGCGGCGACGAAATCGAGAATGAAGCGTATCGCGCGGTCTGCTACGCGCAGCCGAACGTATCGGACCGGCTGTCGTTGCTGGTGCAGCCCGCGGATAGCGTGTGGCTGTCAATCAACCTGTATCGCGACCGCGCGTACGGCGTGTTCACGCCGGGCGATCTGGAGCGGATCGAAAGCGTCGCGCCGCTGTTCGCGCATGCGGCCAAGGGTCATTACGCGCTGAATGGGCAGCATCAGCAGGGCACCGGCGCGGCGATGCTCGCGCGCGTGCGGCGCGCATGTCCGGCGCTGACGCCGCGCGAACTCGACGCGTTGCGTGGCACGCTCGAAGGCGCGAGCGCCGCCGAGATCGCCGGGCAGATGGGTGTGAAGCCGGCGAGCGTCGTCACGTATCAGAAGCGCGCATATGCGCGGCTCGGGATTTCGAATCAGCGGCAGTTGTTCGCGCTGTGTATGCAGCCCTAGATGCACGATGCACGATGCGCGCTGCGCCGAAGCGCGGGTCGCCTGGCGCTTCAGACCCGCTTCAAGCCCGCTTCAACTCCGCTTACCCCGCGCGTCGGCCTGCGTCTCCCGATCCCAGCGTTTCAACCACGGCACCACGAAATCCGCGAAACCATCGGCCGATGGCGACAGCGCCCGTTCGGTCGAGCGATACACGCACACCTCGCGAATCGTTTCCGGATCGACGATGCGCTTCATCACGAGCCCGAACGTGCGCGCGAGCGGCGCCACATAGGCCGGCGCGAGCGTGACCGCCAGCCCTTGCGCGGCGAGGCCGAATGCGGTGGTCACGTTATCGACGACATCGACCGGAATGATGCGTGCCTCGACCGGCAGATTGGCGCGCATCTGATCGACCGCGCGCTCGTGGTCGCGGCCGGTCGCGACGATCGGCACGTCGCGCAGATGTTGCCACTGCACGCGGCGGCGAGCGGCGAGCGGATGCGCGGCCGCGCACCACATGACCCACGGACTCGCGAACGCGGCCTCGGAGCGCACGCGCGGCCCGCTTTGCCGGTCCGGGCCGATCGCGAGATCGATATCGCCGCTTTCCACGCGCTCCACCAGTTGCTCGACCACGGTATCGCAGACCCGCACGACCACCTTCGGCTTGCCGCGCGCGTACGCGGCGATCGCCGCGGGCAGCGCCGTCGATGCGATCACGAGCGGCGCGCCGACCCGCACGATGCCGGCCGCGCGGTTGCGGATGTCGTCGGCGGATTGGGCGGCCATGCGCACGTGGCGCAGCACCGATTCGGCCGACGCCAGAAAGTCCTGCCCCGCGCTGGACAGCGCGACACGCCGCGTGGTGCGATCGAACAGCCGGAAGCCGAGCTCCGTTTCGAGTTCGGCAAGCAGTTGGCTGACCGCCGACGAAGTCAGCCCGAGCCGCTCTGCCGCGGCGCCGATGCTGTGCAGATCGACGATGGCGAGGAACGCTTCGAATTGGCGGATCGTGACGCGGGTAAGAGGCATACGATCGATTCTAAAGTAAAACTTACGAATCGTGAAAAATCGATTGATTGTGCGCGGCCCGGCGGCGACCGACACTCGTGCGGGTCGACTTAGCCCGGCAAACCCGCTTAGACTTAAGGTTTGCCCTGTCGTCACGCGGCGCGCGGACGACCGCTACAACAGGCCTGCACAGGCCGCCTTCAAGGACCCGTCATGTTCGACCATATTCCCGCCTATCCGGGCGACCCGATTCTGAGCCTGAACGAAGACTTTCAGCTAGACCCCCGGCCGAACAAGGTCAACCTCAGCATCGGCATCTACTTCGACGACGCCGGCAAGCTACCGGTGATCGACGCGGTGCGCCGCGCCGAAACCGCGCTGCTGGACGCGATCGGCCCACGCTCGTATCTGCCGATGGCGGGTCTGCCGCTCTATCGCGACACCGCGCAGGCGCTGGTGTTCGGCGCCAATAACGCGGCGCGCGCCGAAGGCCGGATCGCGACGCTGCAAACGCTCGGCGGCTCGGGCGCGCTGAAAGTCGGCGCCGATTTCCTGAAGCGCTATTTCCCCGGCTCGCAGGTGTGGATCAGCGACCCGAGCTGGGAAAACCATCGCGTGATATTCGAAGGGGCGGGCCTGACGGTCAACACCTATCCGTACTACGACCCGCAAACGGGCGGCCTGCGTTTCGCCGAGATGCTCGCCGCGATCGACGCATTGCCGGAAAAGAGCGTCGTGCTGCTGCACGCGTGCTGCCATAACCCGACCGGCGTCGATCTGAGCCCGGCGCAATGGGCGGAACTGGCGCCGGTTTTGCAGCGCCGCAAGCTGATCGCGTTCGTCGACATGGCCTACCAGGGTTTCGGCGCGGGTCTCGAAGAAGACGCCGCACCGGTGCGCCTGCTCGCCGACGCGAACGTGCCGCTGATCGTCGCGAACTCGTTCTCGAAGAATTTCTCGCTGTATGGCGAGCGTGTCGGCGCGCTCAGCGTGGTCTGCAAGAGCGCCGACGAAGCGGCGCGCGTGGCGGGTCAGCTGATGTCGGCGGTGCGGGCGAACTACAGCAATCCGCCGACGCACGGCGCGCGTCTCGTCGCCAACGTGCTCGCCGATGCGACGCTGCGTGCGTCGTGGGAAGCCGAGCTCGGCGCGATGCGCGAGCGCATTCTGGCGATGCGCAACGTGATCCACGCGGGGCTCGACGGACGCGTCGATGAAGTGATGCGCGCGCGCTATGTCGCTCAGCGCGGCATGTTCACGTACACGGGCCTGTCCGAAAGCCAGGTCGAGCGTCTGCGCAACGAATACGCGGTGTACGTGCTGCGCTCGGGCCGCATGTGTGTCGCCGGGCTGAACGCGCGCAACGCGGACTATGTCGCGTCGTCGATCGCGGCGGTGGTGTCGGGCGACTGAAGCCGTCCGGCGGTCCAGCCGCTGTTGCGGCACGCGTGAATAGGGTGGCGGCGCGCATGGGCGTGCCGTCACAACCACAATCATGGAGACACTGACGATGGCCACGACCCTCGAAGCGCAGCCGACAAGCCCGGCCAGACCGGCCGCGATGCATCCGGACGAATGGCAGGCGCGAGTGCAGCTCGCCGCGTGCTACCGGATTTTCGATCTGCTCGGCTGGACCGAGATGATCTACAACCACATCACGCTGCGCGTGCCCGAAACCGTCAGCGGCGCCGAGCGCCACTTCCTGATCAACCCGTTCGGGCTGCACTACAGCGAAGTCACCGCGAGCAATCTGGTGAAGATCGATGCGCAGGGGCGGGTGCTCGACGGCTCGCCTTTTCCGGTGAATCCGGCCGGCTTTGTCGTGCACGCGGCGATTCACGAAGGCTTGCCCGACGCGCACTGCGTGATGCATACGCACACCACATCGGGCGTCGCGGTGGCCTGTCTCGAAGAGGGCCTGCAGCAGACCAACTTCTATAGCGCGCAGTTGCACGACCGGGTCGCGTATCACGACTTCGAAGGCATTACGATTCATGCGGAAGAGGGCCCGCGGCTGCTCGCGCATATCGGCGACAAACAGGCGGTGATCCTGCGCAACCACGGTCTGCTATCGTGGGGACGGACGTTGCCGCAGACCTTCGCGATTCTGTGGACGCTGAATCGCGCGTGCGAAATCCAGATGGCGACGTTTTCGATGGGCCGCGCGCGGCCGGTGCCCGAGGAGATCGCGATTCGCTGCTCGCGCGACGCGTTGCAGTTCGACCCGCGCCACGGCGCCGGGCAGGACGTGTTCGATGCGCTGGTGCGGCGGGTCGACCGGATCGATGCGAGCTACCGGCAATGATTGAAGCCACGCATAAAAGAGCGCGACAATCAACGCTGCGATAAACACAGCAACAGGCAAGGATTCAGGCGATGAAAGTAGCGATCTACGGCGCCGGCTCGATCGGCGGCTGGATGGGAGTAAAGCTCGCGCAGGCTGGGCATCAGGTCAGCGTGGTCGCGCGCGGCGCGACGCTCGACGCGGTGCGCCAGCACGGTCTGCGGCTGATCGAAGGCGGCGTGATCTACGCGGAGCAGGTGAAGGCGAGCGACAAGCCGGCCGATCTCGGCGTGCAGGAGCTGGTGGTAATCGCGGTGAAGGGCCCGGCGATGGCGGCGGTGGCCGCGCATATCAAACCGCTGCTCGGACCCGAGACCATCGTGCTGACGGCGATGAACGGCGTGCCGTGGTGGTTCTGCGACGGCCTCGGCGGCGAGCTCGCCGGCCAGCGCCTGAAGACGATCGATCCCGACGGCGCGATCGCAGCCGCGATCCCGGCCGCGCAGACGGTCGGCTGCGTCGTGCATGCCAGTTGCCTGACCGACGCACCCGGCGTGATCCGGCATCACCAGGGCAATGGGCTGATCGTCGGCGAGGCGTCGGGTAAGGCGAGCGAGCGTGTCGAGTTGCTTGCCGCGCTGCTGCAGGCGGCGGGCTTCCATGCGACGGCCTCCGCGCAGATCCAGCGCGACGTCTGGTTCAAGCTATGGGGCAACATGACGATGAACCCGGTCAGCGCGATCACCGGCGCAACGACGGACCGGATTCTCGGCGACGAACTCGTGCGCGGCTTCGTCACGCACATCATGCTGGAGGCGAAGGAAATCGGCGCTCGCTTCGGCATCCCGATCGACCAGGCGCCCGATGACCGTCACGCGGTCACGCTGAAGCTCGGCGCGATGAAGACGTCGATGCTGCAGGACGTGCAGGCCGGCAAGGCGGTCGAACTCGATGCGCTGGTCGGCGCGGTGCGCGAACTCGGGCAGCTGACGCATGTGCCGACGCCTTATACGGATGCGTTGCTCGGGCTCGCGCGGCTGCATGCCAGTACGTTGGGCTTGTATCCGAAGCAGTGAGGTTGTTGTCGTAACGCCTTCGCTTCGAAGAAGGAAGAAATGCCGCGCGTTGATCGCGCGGCTTTTTTGTGGGCATTCGCAGAATAGCAGGGTGCCTTCAAAACGCATCGAACGTCGCCGTTCTTTAGTCAGCGGTGTAACGACCGCCACGGGCACACGGGCAATTACGCGTCGCTGTGGCCGTCTGCAACTGGGAGACAGCGATGGGTATCAATGTAAATGGCCAACTGCTCGGCAGCGGAGTCGATCTGAATGCGGGCGACTCCGCGTTCTGGTGGGTGGGTCCGATGAACTACGGCGAAATCCTGTGGGCGGCAGCGATCCCCCTGTCGGGACCGCCGTGGGACAAGAACGTCGAAGTCCGCAACCTTTCCAACGATTGCGACGCCGAAGGCAATCGCGTGGTGCTGCTGGAAGTGCATAACAAGAGCGCAACCGACTATGCTTCCTACGGACTCTTCATTGCATGGACCGACGCAATATGAACCTGGCCGCTGTGCATCCGCTCAATTCCATCGAACATGACGAGGAGTCCTCCATGAAGGTCCATATCGAATACGATCAGCAAGGCAATATCAAAGCGATCGCCGTGCTGGCCAGCGGCGGCCAAAAGCGCGGGATGCTCAAGGCGAGCGCTGGCCACAGCATCGCCGAAGTCGATTTTCCCGACGGCAAGCATCCCGGCGATCTCGATCATTTGAAGGAGATTCGCCAGCGCTATCGCGTCGAGCCGCATGCCGGCGGTCATCGGCTCGCGGAAAAATAGTCGGCTCGTTACCGCCTCCAGGGAGGCGGTTTTTTTTGCCTGCGCTAGGCCGCGACGGCAGCTGGCAGCTTCGCCGCTTCGATCAACGACAACGCGCGCCGCGGGTCGTCGAGTTCGGTCAGGCACAACAGCGCGAGGCGCGCCAGATACAGCGACGCCTGCGCTTCGCCTTCGTGGGTCAGCGTGTTGCACAGCGTCGTATAGACGAGGTCGAGATCGGAATCGGTCATGGTGTCGAGGGTCCTTGCGCGTTAGTTCTGCGGCGTCAGCGTGGCATCGAGCGCGTGCCGCACGGCGGCCGCGCTGCCGTTGCGCCAGCGCGCCAGCACGTGGCCGTCGGGGCGGATCAGATAGACGGTGCCGGGCTGTGCGTCGAGCATGTGGTGCAGACGGCCGGTTGGATCGATCGCTTGAGGGCTGATTGCCGAATGCGCTTCGGCCGTGACGATATCGATCAGGTTGAACGGAATGTCCTGGCTGGCTAGCATGCTTTGCAGTTGCTGCCACGACTCACCGTCGTTCGCGTGGTCTGGGTCGAAGCGCAGCGCCGTAAAGCACGGTCCGAGCAGGTCGGTTAGGTGAATGCCGAGCCGTGCGCCATCCTGCGATCGTTTCAGCAGCCTGCACTCGGGCAGCACGGTGCCGGGCGCGGGGCCGCGATCGAATGCATCGGCCTTGTCGCCCACGAAGTTCAGCGGCGATTGCCGATACGCGATCGCATGCGTCTGGCGCGGATTGATCAGCGGCCGCACCGCCGCATGACGCTCGGCGAGTCCGAGCACGGCCGTGCGCAGCAGATCGAACGCGAAGGTCGGCGGCGCCATGAATTCGGTGCTTTTCATGCCGTAGCTCAGATTCTCGCGCGCCGCGTACACACGTTCGTCGGTATAGCTATCGAGCAGCGCTGGCGACGCGCTCCCGTTGATCACGCAGCCGAGCTTCCAGCCGAGATTGTCGGCGTCGTCGATGCCGGAGTTCGCGCCGCGCACGCCGAAGATCGGCACCAGATGCGCGGCGTCGCCCGCGAACAGCACGTTGCCGTGCCGATAGCGGTCGAGCGTCAGCGCATTGGCCTTGTAGATCGTGATCCAGATCGGCGACCACGCGCCGGTTTCGCCCATCGAGTCGAGCAGGTTTTGCACGCGCGGCATCACGTTCTCGGGCAGCACGGCGGCGTCGGGGTCTTCGTCGTCGCGCAACTGATAGTCGATACGCCACACGTTGTCGGGCTGCTTGTGCACCAGCACCGTCGAACCAGGATTCGACGGCGGATCGAAATAAGCGAGCCGTTCTGTCGCGCGCGTGCTGTCGAGTTCGATATCGACGATCACGTAGCGGCCTTCGTAGGTCGTGCCGGTAAGCTTAAGCCCGAGCAGGTCGCGGATCGTGCTGCGTCCGCCGTCGCAGGCGACGACCCACGCGGCGTCCATCTGCCAGCTCGCGCGTTGCGAATCGGCAGATTCGGCGCTGCGCAGCGTCAAGGTCGCGCCGCCTCGCGGCCGTTGCGCGAGGCCCGTCACACGCGTTTGCCAACGCACGTCGATCAGATCGGCGTGCCGTTCGATCTCGTCGAGCAGCAGTTGCTCGATCTGATACTGCGCGATATTGATCATCGGCGGCAGCGACTGCTCGTCGTCCTGATGCATCGCGAAGCGGAACACCTCGGTGTCGCGATAGAAGCTGCGCCCGCCGGTCCACGCCAGCCCCTTTTGCAGAAACCCCTCGACGACGCCGAGCCGTTTGAAGATTTCGAGGCTGCGTCGCGAGATGCAGATCGCGCGGCTGCCGGTGCAGACGCTGTCGTCGGCCTCGATCAGCACCGAGCGCACCCCCTGGCGCGCGAGCGCAATCGCGAGCGTCATGCCGACCGGACCGCCGCCGACGATCGCGACGGCGCGCGTTTGTGGATCGCGTCCGTCGACGAGCGGCGGCAGCGCGGCGGGATAACGGCGCGGCGCGAACGGATAGGGTTTGAACGGACGGGTCATGCGTGTCTCCGGTTTGCTTGCGTTATCGGCGCAGTATGCGGCAGCGCGCGTGCGCGGCTGTCCGCATTTTGGGTACGACGCCGCGACGCGAGTTGACCCCGTCCAGGCTTGCGTCAGTGGGCCTTCAGGAATTCGACGATCAGGCCTGCGATTTCCTGCGGTCGTATCGTTGATGCGCGTATGGTTTTCGAAGCCGTTGAGCTTCAGCGTACTCAGGATATTGAAGCCGAGTTCTCCCAGAACGGATTCAAGGCAAGCCTCGACGGACCATGAGAATGGGATTCGAGCGAGGCTTAACATAAGCCCTGAGCGGGGCGGTGCGCGCTAGCCACAGCCGCAGATGGATGCTCGAAGCAAAAATCCTGGTTTTTCGACCTGGCCTGCTTCGGGCCAGCAGCCTCAGCCCGCGCTGGCCGTCTGCGATTGCTGCCGCATGGGCTGCCCGCTCGTCGCCGCGTGACAAGCCTGGATCATCGCGCGGAACGTCGGCGACGCATGCAGCTCGCCGCCCGCATCGAGTTCGGCGCTGTCGTCCGGCGCGTCGCCGACGCCGACCACCAGCGTCGCGCGTGGCCGCCATTCGCGCGTGCGCCGCAGCATATTGCGCAGATACGGCGGCGACTCGGGCGCGTCGAGCGACACGATGCAGATGATCGAGGTGTCCTTGAAGCTCGGCTCATCGGCGCGCGCGCTGCGATAGCCGGAGTGCGTCGCCATCAGCGGCGCGAAGCCCTGGCGGTTCAGCAGTTGCACGGCGATGGCCGTCGTCACTTCGTCGAATGCGCCGCGGCCGGGCACGCACAACACCGCCGCCTTGCCCGCTTCGTCCGCCTGTGGCGAGCGCGACAGCGGATCGCTGCCGTAGCGCTCCGAAGCACCCGCGCCCGGCGACGCCAGCTCCGGCGCCCCCGCGAGCAGCGCGTTACCCGCACCAGCCGATTCGGCAGGCGACAGCGTATCGCGCAGCCCGTCGGCGATTTCGAGGTTCTCGACGATATCGGCGAGCGCGTCGTTGATCCGCTGCAACTGCCCGGGCATCAGCACGCCGCGCTGCGCGTCGTTGCGCGCGAGCCGCAGGCCTTCGAGCGCGACCTTGTCGTAGTAGTCGATCAGCGACATCTCGCGCAGCAGCCGTTCGGCCTGCACGATCGCCTCGTGCGGATCGTCGGCGAGCAGGCGCTGATAGAAGTTCTGCGCGGGCGTCAGCGCGGGCTGATCGCCGAGCAGCACGGTCAGGAAGTTCAAGCGGTCCGCGTAGCGCCCGAGCGTGACGACGCACAGCGTGAGCGGCGTCGACAGCACGAGGCCGATCGGCCCCCACAGCCAGCTCCAGAAAATCGCCGCGACCACCACCGCGAGCGGCGACAGGCCCGAGCGATGACCGTACAGCAGCGGCTCGGCGATCTGCCCGGCGACCACGTCGACGACGATGAACAGGATCAGCGTGAGGACCGCCATCGTCCATTGCGGCTGGATCGCGGCCGCGAGAAACACCGCGAGGATCGCGGCGATCCAGATGCCGATGTACGGCACGAAGCGCAGCAAAGCGGCGATCACGCCGAACAGCAGCGCACCCGGTACGCCGATGATCGCGAGCCCGATCGCGATGATGCCGCCCGCGCTCAGATTCACGCCGAGCTGCGCGACGAAATAGCGTGACAGGCGCCCGGCGGCGTCGTTGATCGCGGTGGTCGTGCGGTGCAGATCGCGCGAGCCGAACAGGCTGATCAGACGGTCGCGCAAATCCTCGCGCTGCAACAGGATGAAGATCGTCACGACGAGCACGATGAAGGTCGTCTCGATCGGCGCGATGGCCGGCGTCAGCGCGCGCTGCGCGAGCTGCACCGGCGTCGGCGCGGGCTCGTGCACCTCGACCTGTTGCGGCACCTGCGGCGCGTTGCGCGCGGCGCGGCCGGTCGGGCGCGGCGGCGCGGGACGCGACGGCGCCATGCGCTGCAACGCGCTGGCAGCGCTGCTCATCAGCGAATCGGCGCGGCCCACGGTCTTTTCCTGCACGGTTTCGATCTTCTGCTCGATCGCTTCCTGGTACTGCGGCAGGGCGTTCGCGAGCTGCACGAGCTGCGCGCCGATCAGCGCGCCTATCGCGAGCAGCGACGCGAGAGCGAACAGCACCGCGATGAAGATGGACGGCAACTGGCCCATGTGCAGACGCCGCAGCATCTGCACGAGCGGCGCGAGCAGGAAGCTCAGCAGCACCGACAACGTGATCGGAATCAGCACCTCCCGCCCGAAGTACAGCGCGCACACGACCACCACGCCGGTGATTAGCGACACGAGGCCATGCAGGCCCGGCGTGCCCGGCGGATAAACGCGATTGGGGCGCCCATGCGGCGGCGGTAGCGATATTTTCATGTAAACACAATTCCGGTTGGGACGCGTTGACGACCGAGCGGAGCACTGGTCGTCCGCAAGACATATGCCCGAATTGTAGGCGGTTTGGTGGGAGCAGGGCTCAGGCGCGGCTGCGCGGCGGGTCGGTCGATGAGCTCGAATCGTCAGCCTACATGCACCCGCAATATCTCCAGCAACTGCGAACTCACATACAGCAGCAAGCCGATAAATCCGCCGACGATCGTCCCATTGATGCGGATGTACTGCAGATCTTTGCCGATATTCATCTCGACCTGCCGTGACATCTCATGCGCGTCCCAGTTCTTCACGGTATCGCTGATATGGCGCGTCAGGAACTGCGCAAAGTCCGGCGCCATCGCGCGTGCGGCTTCTTCGAGGTGATCGTTCAGCGATTGCCGCAGCGCTGGGTCGCGCGCGAGTTCGCGGCCGACCCACGCGCCCATCGCGGCGACACGCGCATGCAGTGCCGAGTCGGTGCTTTGCAGATCGCGCTTGAGCCACGCGCGCAGTTCGCCCCACATGTCCTTCACGTAGCTGCTGAAAGCCTCGCCTTCGACCAGATAGCGCTTCAGCGCTTCGCCCTGTTGCAGAAAAACCGGATCGGTCTTCAGCCGCACGATCAGCTTCTGCACCACCCGGTCGAACCTGTCGCGCAGCTCGTGCGTGGGGTTCTCGGCGATCTGTTCGAGCATACGGTTCGCGGCGCTCGCGATCGCTTCGGCGCCCTTGTCGCCGATCCACGCCGACGGCAGAAACTTCTCCATCGTCGGATACTCGCTTTTCACCCAATCGACGATGCGCGCGGCAATGAACTCGCGCGCCGGCGCTTCGCGCAGCACCGCGATCACCTGATCGATCGCGGTGTCGAGCAGTTCCTGATGACGGCCGTCGCGCGTCAGCGTGTCGAGGATCGCGCCGAGCGATTGCGACAGATCGACCTTCGCGAGCACGTCGCGCAAGCCGTCCTTGATGAAGTTCTGGATGCGCGCGTCGTCGGCCACCTCGAGGATGCCGCCGGTGAGGCGCACCACGTAGTCGCCGAGGCGCTCGGTGTTGGCCGATTCGCTGAGCCACGCGGTGATGCTCTGCGCCGGATCGTGCCGGCGGATCAGACCGACCAGCGACGGCACGTCGAGAAACTTGTCCTGCACGAAGTGCGCGAGGTTGTCGGCGATCTTGTGCTTGTTGCGCGGGATGATCGCGGTGTGCGCGGACACGACCGGAATCGGTACGCGGCGAAACAGCGCCGCGACCGCGAACCAGTCGGCGAGCGCGCCGACCATCGCGGCCTCGGCGACGGCCTTGATGCCGTCGACCCACAGGCCGCGCGGCAGGAACGCGGTGACGACGAAAACGCAGGCGGCCGCAAGCAGCAGCAGTAAAGGCGTGCGCTTGGCCTTCTTCAGTTCGGTGGTCTTGTCCATCGGGCGCGGTTGATCGTGTCGGGCGGCGGGCGGCTGAAAGGTGGCGCGGCAGCCGGTTCGGTTGCAATGATGCGGTACGGCCCGCGCACGCGTCCAGCCTGGATGCGCGCGCGCAATACGCGCCGGGGCTTCGGCAAGGTAACATTCGCGGTTGGGCTCGTCGTCGTGCCGTACGCAAGACGACGCAACGCAATCGCAATGGAGGCACAGTGATCAGGTTTCTGCACACCGCGGATTGGCAGATCGGCACGCAGTTCGGTCAGTTCGAAGCGGACGAGGCCGCGCATCTCGCTCAAGCGCGCTTCGACACGGTGCGCCGCATCGCCGAAGAAGCGGCCGCGCGCAACGTCGACGCGGTGCTCGTCGCGGGCGACGTGTTCGATCTGCAGACGGTGTCGGACACCGTGATCCGGCGTTTGTTCGCGGCGCTGCAAGCGTTTTCCGGAACGTGGATCATGCTGCCGGGCAATCACGACGCGGCGCTGGTCGAAAGCGTGTGGACCCGCGCGCAGCGGCTCAATTGCGTGCCGCCGAACGTGCGCGTCGTGCTCGAAACCGGCGTCGTGCTGCTCGACGCGTGCCGTTGCGCGCTGCTGTGCGCGCCGCTCACGCAGCGCATCACCTACGACGACACCACCGCATTCTTCGATTCCACCGAGACGCCGCCCGGCTATCACCGCGTGGGGCTCGCGCATGGCAGCGTCGGCGGCATCCTGCAGGAGGGCATCGATTCGTCGAACCCGATCGCGCCGACGCGCGCCGCGAGCGCGCGGCTCGACTATCTGGCGCTCGGCGACTGGCACGGCCATCTGCGTGTCGACGAACGCACGTGGTACGCGGGCACACACGAACAGGACCGTTTCCGCGCGAACGAGCCGGGCTTCGTGCTCGACGTCACGATTAGCGAGCCGGGCGCGATGCCGCAGGTCGACGCGGTGCGAGTCGGGCAATACCGGTGGCATCGCTGGGACGAGACGATTTCGGTGCCGACCGACATCGACGCACTGAAAGCCCGCCTCGCCGAACTCGGCGCGAATGACGTGCTGCGCATCGAGGTCGGCGGCACCGCGGCGCTCGCCGATGCCGAGGCGCTGCATGTCGCGGTCGAAGAGGCTCGCGCGTGCGTGCGCGCGTTGCGGGCCGATCTGAGCAGCCTGCACGTGCTGCCCACCGCCGACGATCTCGCCGAACTCGGCGCGCAAAGCGGCTATCTCGCGAAGGTGGTCGCGCGGCTGCGCGGCTTGCAGGAAGACGCGCAGGCCGATCCGCAGCAGGCGCGGCGCGCGGCCGAAGCGTTGCTGCTGCTGGCGCGCTTTCAGCGCGAACAGTGGCACCGCGATTCCCATGCCGCACCACCCGCGCAGGCGCGCGATCGGCAACCCGAAGCGCCGCGTGAAGGAGCCTGCGCATGAAGCTGCAACGTATCGCGATTCAGGAATTCAGGCAGTTCGGCGGGCAGATCGTGATCGACGATCTGCAGCCCGGTCTCAACCTGTTCGTCGGCCCAAACGAGGCCGGCAAAAGCACGATTGCCGAAGCGGTGCGCACGGTGTTTCTCGAACGCTACAAGGCCTCGCATTTGAAGGACCTGTTGCCGTGGGGGCTCGCGAACGGGCAGCCGTCGGTCGAGGTCAGCTTCGAACTCGATGGTGTCGCGTGCCGTCTGTCGAAACAGTTCGTGTCGCGTCAGCGCTGCGAGCTGAGAATCGGCCAGGCCGTGTATAGCGAGGACGAAGCCGAAGACAAGCTCGCCGCGCTGCTCGGCTTCTCGCGCGCGGCGCGCGGTCCGATGAAAGCCGAGAACGCCGGCGTGCCGGGTCTGTTGTGGGTGCAGCAAGGCGGCACGCAGGAGATGCGCGATTCGACCGGGCACGCGGCGCAGTATCTGCGCGACGCGCTCACGCAACTGTCGGGCGGCCGCGAAGCGGGCGGCGAGGACGCGCTGATCGCGGCCGTGCAGCGCGAGCTGCGGCAACTGCTGACCGCGCGCACGCAGAAATCGACCGGGCCGCTTGCCGAGGCGGAGCAGAAGCTCGCCACGCTGATCGCGAGCCGCGACGAGCTGCGACAGCAGCGCCAGCAGTTCGACGACAACATCGCGCGCCTCGCCTCGCAACAGCAGGCATTCGACGACGCCGAGCGCCGGCGTCCGTGGGAGCTTCACGAGCAGAAGGCCGCGCTCGCGCAGCAACGTGCCGCGGCGGTCGAACAACTCGAACGCGGTCTCGAAGGGCTCGCGCAGTCGCTGAAGATCGGCGAGGCGGAACTCGCGTTGTCAGTGCAGCAGGAGCAGGGTGCGCTCGAACTGGAGGCGGCCATCGCGCGCGAACGCGAGCAGCTCGACGCGGCGCGCGCCGAAGTCGCGGCTGCGCAAACCGCGCATGCGCAGGCGCAAAGCCGCGTGGCGCAATTCGAGCAGGCGGCCGCCGAGGCGAACCGCGCGCTCGAACTCGCGAACGCGGCCGTGACCGCCGCCGACCTGCGCAGCCAGGTCGATTTCTATCGGGCCGAGAGCCAGCGGCTCGAAGCGTCGATCGGTGAGGCGGACAAGGCGAACGCGGCGGTGCTGCAGGCCGCGCGCGACGCGGCGGCGCTCGAACTCGACGACGCGCAGTTCAAGCGCCTCGTCACGCTCGACAGCGAATTGACTGTGCTGCGCGCGCGGACCGAAGCGGCGATGACGCGCATCGAGTACAGCTTGAACGGCGAGTTACGCGTCGGCGCTGAGACGATCAGCGGCACAGGCGTGCTGCGTGTCGACGAAGAAAAACGCATCGGCCTCGGCGAGCTCGGCGAATTGCGCGTGATTCCGGGCGTGTCCGATCTGTCCGCGCGATTGTCGGAGTTGGCGTCGCTCGAGGCGAAACACGCGCAGTTGCTGCTGACGCTCGGCGTCGCGTCGGTGGGCGATGCGCAGGCGCGTCACGAGCAATGGAAAACGCTGGTCGCGCAACAGAAGAGTCAGACCGGGATACTCGCGGTCCATGCGCCGCAAGGCATCGATGCGTTGCGCGCGGCGCTGGCATCGACGGCTGCGCGCTTGCAGGCGTCGAGCGAGCGCCTCGCCGGTCTTCCCGACGTGTCGGCGGCGCCGCCGCTCGACGACGCGCGCCGCAATGCCGATATCGCGCGCGACGCGTTGGAGGCCGCGCGCAAGGTGCTCGCGCAGGCGGCGGGCGCGCAATCCACCGGCGTCGCCAAGGCCGATTCGCTGACGGCGCAGCTGCAGCGTAAAGAAGCGCAGCTGAACGACGAAGCGTTCCGACGCAACCGCGCGCAGTGGCAGGCGCATATCGTCGAGCAGCGCGTGAAGGTCGATGTGCTGAAGAACCAGCGCGGCGAGCGCGAGCGCGAACTCGATGCGGCGCGTCTGGACGATCCCGTGGCGGAGGCGAAGCGCTACCGCGCATCGGCGGAACTCGCGCGCAACGAGCAGCATGAGCGTCAACTGCGGATCGCGGAGCTGCGCAGCCAGCTCGAAACGATGGGCGCATCGGGTCTCGGCGAACGGCTTGCCGTGCTCGAGGCGCAGGTCGAGCAGGCCACGCGCCGCAAGGACGAACTGAGCCTGCGCGCGAGCGCGCTGAGTCTGCTCGACGAAGTGCTGGTCGACGAACGCGACGCCGCGCTCGCGCAACTGCGCGCGCCGCTGACCGAGCGGCTCGGTCATTACCTGAAGCGGATTTTTCCGCAGTCGAGCCTCGCGCTCGGCGACGATCTGATTCCGGCGATGCTCGATCGCGACGGCCGCGCGGAACTGCTCGACGCGCTGAGCTTCGGTACGCGCGAACAGCTCGGCATCCTGACGCGACTCGCGTACGCGGACCTGTTGCAGGCCTCAGGCCGGCCGACTCTGCTGATGCTCGACGATGCCGCGGTCCACACCGATGCCGCGCGCCGCGACGCACTCAAACGCGTATTGATCGACGCGGCGACGCGGCATCAGATTCTGGTGTTCACGTGTCATCCGGAGTTGTGGGACGACCTGGGCGTCAGGCAGCGGGCGGTGCAGGATCTGAAGATGGCATGAGCGGAGCGGGCTGGCACCACCCGGTACGGCCCGCTTACTCGTACCACCGCGGCGTGTACACCCACTGCGCGCCGTTGTCGCCGCAAGCGAATTTTCTCGTCAGCGACGACCCGACGATCACCATCGTACGCATATCCACGTCGGCCGAGCGCAGCTCGCCGAGCGGCAGCGTGCGCAGCGTGCCACCGGGCCGGCCGATGTCGCGCCCGAGCACCACCTGGGTCGATGGCGCGCGATATTCCCGCACGATATCGAGCGCCTTGTCGAGCTGCCACGGACGCGCGCGCGAAATCGGGTTATAGAAGGCCATCACCAGATCGGCTTGCGCCGCATGGCGCAGGCGGGTTTCGATGATCGTCCACGGCTTCAGGTTGTCCGACAGCGACAGCATGCAGAAGTCGTGGCCGAGCGGGGCGCCGGCCTGCGCGGCGGTCGCGAGCGCGGCCGACACGCCCGGCACGACCGATAGTTCGACGGCGGCCCATGCGTCGTTGCGCGAAGCTTCGAGCGCTTCGAGCACGGCGGCCGCCATCGCGAACACGCCGGGGTCGCCCGAGGACACCATCACGACCGAGCGGCCTTCGCTCGCCAGCTCGAACGCGTGCCGCGCGCGCTGCAATTCCTCGCGATTGTCGGTGCCGCGCACACGCTGATCGGCGCGCAGCGGGCCAGCCATTTTCACGTAGGTGTCGTAGCCGAGGATGTCGGTCGCTTCGTTCAACGCGGTGCGCGCGGCCGGGACCATCAGTTCGGCACAACCGGGGCCGAGGCCGATCACGGTCAGACGGCCGCGCGGGCGGCCGAGCGTCGCCGGGTCGATGGCGAGTGAGGAGAGGGCGAGCGCGACGTTCGGGTATGCGTCGTCGTGCAGCGTTTCGTGGGGGACGCGTAGCGCGGTATGCAGCAAGCGTGCGGCGCTCGTTTCGCCCGGTTCGGCGCTGGCATCCGCGAAGCGTAGCGGCACTTCGAGAAGCCGTGCCGCTTGCGCGAGCGCCGGGTCGGTCATGCTCGGCGACGGCGCGAGCAAGGCCGCGAGCGAAAGCATCGCGAGACCGTGCGCGCTCAGTGCCGCGCGCACGCGTGCGACGATCGCATCGGCGCAGTCGGCATCGTCGCTGACGACAGCCGCCACCACGCTGCGCGGATGAATCACGAGCTCGTCTTCGCGCCCATCCCACGCGCGCGGCGTCACGCGAATCGCGAGACGCGCCGAGTCCGAGCGCGGCAGTTGCGCGTCGTCGAGCCACGGGGCGTCGCCTTCGATGCGCGTGCTTTCGCCCGCCAGCAGATCCGACACGAAGCGCTTGCCCTGGCCGAGATCGGCGAGCGCATAGCCATCGGGTGGATTGAGCACGCAGGTGCCGAAGCGCAGCTCGCCGCTCGTCGTGATCGCGGGCTGCACGGCCAGCGCGGCAGCGATGTCGCGCGCCATCAGGTTGACGCCCGCGAGGCCGCCGAGCAGCGGCACGACCGCGCTGCCGTCCTCGGCAACCGCTAGCACCGGCGGCTCGGCGCCTTTGTTCGACAGCAGCGGCGCGAGGCAGCGAATCACGATGCCGGCCGCGCACAACGCGACGATCGGCGTGCCGCGCGCATACAGCTCGCGCAGATGCGCACCGAGTTCGCTGTACGACACGTCGGCCTCGACGCGGCCTTGCAGCGCGTGGACCTGACATGCCGCAGCAACGCCGGCCGCGGCATGCGCGCCACGTTCGACATACAGCGCCTGAATCCGCCGCGCCGTCGCGAGCGCGCCCGTGCCGAGAATCACGATCGCGGGCGCGTTCATCCTTGCCATTTCTGCCCCGGCACAACCAGCAGCGAGAAATACGGCGATGCCATCGGATCGACTTCGGCGAGCGGCACGATGCGCTGATTGCGCATCGTCGCGCGTTCGACGTACAGCGCGCGCTGCGCGAGTCCAAGTTCGTCGAGCACGCGCCGCACCTTGTCGAAATTGCGGCCGAGTTTCATGATGACCGCCGCGTCGGCATCGGCCAGACGGCGGCGCAATTCGTCTTCGGGCAACACCCCCGACAGCACCGACAAGCTCTGGTTGCGATACACGAGCGGCGCGCCGAGCACCGCCGCGCCGCCGAGCATCGAGCACACGCCGGGCACTACCTCGCTGTCGTAGCGCGCCGCGAGCCGGTCGTGCAAATACATGTACGAGCCGTAGAAAAACGGATCGCCTTCGCAGACCACGGCGACGTCGCGGCCCGCGTCGAGATGGCCGGCGACGACTTCGGCGGCGGTGTCGTAGAAGTCCGCGATGATCGCTTCGTACGACAGCGGCGGTTCGAGCGCTTCGGTCGTGACCGGATAGACGAGCGGCAGATGCTGCTGCGCGTCGTGCAAATGCGCCTCGATGATGCCGAACGCGTTGCCCTTCTTGCCCTTCGCGACGAAATATGCGACCACGGGCGCCGCTTTCAGCAGCCGCAGCGCTTTCAACGTCAGCAACTCCGGGTCGCCGGGACCGACACCGATGCCGTATAGCCGTCCGCGGCTCGTTATCTGGCTCGTCATTTATTCGACCTCCGTCGCAAGCGCGTTGACCGCGGCGGCGGCCATCGCGCTGCCGCCGCGCCGTCCGTGCACGACCACGTACGGCACGCCGCGGCTGTTCTCCGCGAGTGCCGCTTTCGATTCCGCCGCGCCGACGAAGCCGACCGGAAAGCCGAGAATCAGCGCGGGCTTCGGCGCGCCGGCATCGAGCATGTCGAGCAGATGGAACAGCGCGGTCGGCGCATTGCCGATCACGACGACGCTGCCCGCCAGACGCGGGCGCCACAATTCGAGCGCGGCGGCCGAGCGCGTGTTGCCGATCTCGCGCGCCATCGCGGGCACGTCCGGGTGCGTCAGCGTGCAGGTCACTTCGTTGTTCGCGGCGAGCCGCGCGCGCGTAATGCCTTGCGCGACCATGCCCGCGTCGCACAGGATCGGCGCGCCTTGCGCGAGCGCGCGGCGGCCCGCGCTGCCTGCGCCGGCGGAGAACGCGAGGTCGTCGATCACGTCGACCATGCCGCACGCGTGGATCACGCGCACCGCCAGTTTTTCGAGGTCGGCGGGGATGCGCGCGAGGTCGGCTTCGGCGCGGATCGTCGCGAACGATTGGCGATAGATCTCCTGACCGTCGCGAATGTAATCAAGCATGTGGAGTACTCCGGGCGAGGCGCGCGAGCAGCGCGGCGGCCTCGTCGATCGTCAGTTGGGGCGCGACGCATTGGCCGAAACCGGGGCGGTCGTCGCGTCGATAAAGGTCGTAGCGGCCGGGCGCGGCGGCGAGCAGCGTGTACGGCGCGCGATGCGCGGCCGCGCACGAGCGCGGGCAGCCGGTCAGATGCACGTCAACGCCTGCGGGTAAGCGTTCGGCGAGTTGCAGGGCGTCGGTCTTGGTGTCGGCGAGGCCCTTCGCGCAGCCGGCCGAACCGGCGCAGGCGATCACATGCGTGATGGCCTGCGCCGGATCGGAGGCGAGGCCGAGTGCGCTCAGCTTCGCGAGCACGGCGGGCACGGCGTTCGTCGCGATGTCCGGCAGCAGCACGCTTTGCCACGGCGTTGCGTGCAGCATGCCGTTGCCGTGTCGTTGCGCGAGCGCGGCAAGGCCGCGCAGCGTGGCCGCGTCGATCCGGCCGAGCGGCGGCTGGCCGCCGACGTGCCACATGCCGTCGCTGCGCTGTGCGTGCGCGCCAAGCCGCAGCGATGCGTCGGCGGGAATGTGGCGTTGCCAGCGGCGCAGCGATGCGTCGCGCGCGAGCGGGAAATCGACGTAACGTTGCGCGTGTCGCAGCAGCGCATCGGCGGAGTGCGTGGCGAGCAGGTCGCGCATGCGGGTCGCGTCGGCGGCGGCGAGGTCGAGGAACGTGTGCAGCAACGCGCGCACGAGCGCGGGCACGCGCGACGGCGGGACGGCCGCGAGGGCGCCCGTGCCGTCGGCATCGGGATGGCCGCCGGCGTTCGCGTTATTGCCTGTCGAGCCGGGGCACCCCGCGAGGCCGAACACGAAGCGCACGCCTTGTTCCTCAGCCGAGGCGGCGAGCCACACGTCATGCGGATGATCGACTCGCGCGAGTCGTTCGCCGCCGTCGAGCAGCAGCGCGAATTTCGGCGACAACGCGGCGAAACGCGCATCGCTTTGCAGCAGCGTGAGCAGCTCCGCGCACAGCGGCGTCGTGTCGAACAGCGCGTGCGGATCGCGGCCGGCGGCGGGGCTGATCATCACGTTGCGGACGTCGTCGGCGTAACTGAGCGCGGTGGGGACGGTGGTGTGAGGGTCGTTCGCGGTGGACGGTCCAAGCCCCGCGCCAATCAGCGCCGCGCTCAACGCAGCTTCGTGTCCGCTACGCACGCCGCGCAGTTGCAGATTCGCGCGATTGGTCAACTCGGCGACGCCGTTCGCGTGCCGTGTGCTTGCATCGGCGATCGCGTGTGCCTGCGCCGCGCTCAGCACGCCGCCGGGCAGTTTGATGCGGCAGATGCCGCCGTCGCGTGCGGGGACGATGCGCAACAACCCCGGACATGCCGAGGACCGCGGTGTCGTGACCGCGTGGGACGAAACGGTGGGAGGCGAAGCTCGATTCAATGGGGCACCGGGTTTAGCGTCGCGCGACGGCATGGTGGCGGCCTCGCTGCATGCTGCCCGATGAGGGCCGGCGTGAACCATGCGGCCGAAAAGCGCTTCGGGCTGACCGTGGGCAATGAAAGCGGCCATTATATCTTTACGCAATGGCCGCAGCGCCTGTTTGCCGGCCATCGCACGATGCCGCCGATCGCGGCGCACGGCGCCGTGCCGCGGACCCGCGGGCCACATGGCGGCGGTATCATGCGGACTTTCGCAACCCGCGGTCCGAGCCTGCGCGCAGCCGCATGCATGACGCGGCGCGGTGCAATCGCTCAAAAATCGACGCAACTGATGAGGATGGATGCATGCCGGCATGGCTGACCGTAGTGGGCATTGGCGACGACGGCTTCGCCGGTTTGGGGCGGCCCGCGCGGCGTGCGTTGCTGAGCGCGTCGGTCGTGTACGGCGGCGAGCGCCATCTGGCGATGCTGCCCGCGCGGCTCGCCGCGCGCCGTGCCGTGTGGCCGCGTCCGTTCGATCTCGCGCCGTTGCTCGCCGAGCGTCCGCATGCGGTGTGCGTGCTCGCGAGCGGCGACCCGATGCTGTTCGGCGTCGGCGCGACGCTCGCGCGGCAGTTGCCGGCCGGCGAATTGCGCGTGCTGCCCGCGCCGTCGTCGCTGTCGCTCGCGGCCGCGCGGCTCGGCTGGCCGTTGCAGGATGTCGCGACCGTGTCGCTGGTGGGCCGGCCGCTTGCCGCGCTGAATGTGCATCTGCATGACGGCGCGCGTCTGTTCGTGCTGAGCGCGGACGGGCGCACGCCTGCGGCGCTGGCGGCCTCGCTCGCTACGCGCGGCTTCGGTGCGACTCACATGACGGTACTCGAACATCTGGGCGGCGAACGCGAACGGCGCGTCGATGGCCGCGCCGATCAATGGCCGGGCGGCGAGATGGCCGCGCTCAATTTGATCGCGCTCGACTGCCGCGCGGCGGCGCAAGCGCCGCGTCTGCCGCTGACCTGCGGCCTGCCCGACGACGCCTTTATCCACGACGGCCAGTTGACCAAGCGCGACGTGCGCGCCATCACGCTCGCGCGCCTCGCGCCCGCGCCCAGTGAGTTGCTGTGGGACGTCGGCGCGGGCAGCGGTTCGATCGGTATCGAATGGATGCGCGCGCATCCCACTTGTCGTGCGATCGCGATCGAAGCGAATGACGCGCGGCAGCGCTTCATCGAACAGAATCGCGATGCTCTGGGCGTGCCCGGTCTGCAACTCGTGGCCGGCCGCGCGCCGGACGCGTTGCGCGGGCTGCCCGCGCCGCATGCGGTGTTCATCGGCGGTGGGGTGACGGTGCCGGACGTGCTCGACACCTGCTGGGCGCAATTGCGCGATGGCGGCCGGCTCGTCGCGAACGCGGTCACGCTGCAAGGCGAGGCGGTGCTCGCCGCGTGGCGCGAGCAGCATGGCGGCACGCTGACACGCATCGCGCTCGCGCACGCGCAACCGCTGGGCGGCTTCGATACATGGCGCCAGGCGTTGCCGATCACGCTGCTCGACGTGACCAAACCCGCCAAACCGTCAGCCGATTCGTGATGCGCGACGAAACCCCCGAACAGCCGGCGCCGCTGCGCAGCGGCTATACGACCGGCAGCTGCGCGACCGCAACGTCGCTGGCGGCCGCGCGTCTGCTGCTGGCGGGCGAGGTCAGCGAGGTCGCCGAGATCGTGTTGCCGAAGGGCCAGCATGTGCCGATGCGGCTCACGTTCTGCCGTCTCGTGGAGATGGACGGCGAGCGGATCGCCGAAGCCGGCACGATCAAGGATGCCGGTGACGATCCCGACGTGACGCATGGCGCGCTCCTGTTCGCGCGCGTGCGCCTCGTGCCCGAGCCCGGTGTGATTTTTCGCGCGGGGCCGGGCGTCGGCACGGTCACGCGCGCGGGGCTCACGCTGGCGGTCGGCGAACCGGCGATCAATCCGATCCCGCGCCAGATGATCACGCAGCACCTCGACGAACTCGCCGCGCACCACGCGTATCACGGCGGCTTCGAAGTGACGATCTGCGTGGAAAACGGCGAGGCGCTCGCGCTCAAAACGATGAACCCGCGGCTCGGCATCGTCGGCGGACTGTCGATACTCGGCACGACCGGCATCGTGCGGCCGTTTTCGTGTTCCGCGTATATTGCGTCGATTCATCAGGGCATCGACGTTGCGCGCGCGAACGGCTACATGCATGTGGCCGCTTGCACCGGCAACGCGAGCGAGGACGCGATGCGCGCGCACTACGGCCTGCCCGATATCGCGCTGATCGAAATGGGCGACTTCGTCGGCGCGGTGCTCAAGCATGTGAAGCGCGCGCCGGTCGAGCGTCTGAGCATTTGCGGCGGCTTCGGCAAGCTCAGCAAGCTCGCGGCCGGCCATCTCGATCTGCATAGCCGCAACTCCAGCATCGATCTCGAACAACTCGCCGGCTGGGCCGCCGAGCAGGGCGCCGACGCCGAGCTGCAAGCGGCGATGCGCGCGGCCAACACGAGCCAGCAGGCGCTCGCGCTCGCGCACGCGCAACAGGTGCCGCTCGGCGATATCGTTTGTCAGCACGCGTTGGCCGTTGCACGCGATATCGTGCCGCCGCAGGTCAGCGTCGAAATCTTCGCGATCGACCGGCAGGGCAAGTTCGTCGGAGTAGCCCGATGACGCGCATCCTGCTTCTCGGCGGCACCGGCGATGCGCTGAAGATTGCGCGCCAACTCGGTCGCGCGCATGTGTACAGTCTCGCGGGGCTCGGCAAGGTGCCCGACGACCTGAAGTGCGCGGTGCGCGTCGGCGGCTTCGGCGGCAGTGAGGGGCTGGCGCGTTACCTCGCAAGCGAAGCGATCGGCCTCGTGATCGACGCGACGCATCCGTACGCGGCGCGGATCAGCGCGAATGCCGTCGAGGCGTGTCGCGTCGCGAAGGTGCCGTGCTGGGCGCTGCGGCGTCCGGCGTGGCAGCCGCAAGCGGGCGACGACTGGCGCATGGTCGATGACTGGAACGAACTGATCGATGCGCTCGCGCTGTTCAGACGACCGCTTTTCACGCTCGGACGCGAACCGCTCGCGCATCTCGACGAGATTCCGCCGTATCAATTCTGGACCGTGCGCGTGCTCGATTCGCATCCGGACACCGCGCGCTCGCGCATCCTCGCCGCGCGCGGACCGTTCACGCTCGACGGCGAACGCGCGCTGTTCGCGCTGCAGGCGTTCGACGTCGTCGTCAGCAAGAACAGCGGCGGCGGCGCGACCGAGGCCAAGCTCGACGTTGCGCGCGAACGCGGCTTGCCGGTGATCATGCTGCGACGGCCGGTGTTGCCCGACGTCGATCGCGAGTTTGGCAGCGTTGCCGATCTTCTCGATGCGTTGCCCGCGCAGGTGGATTCGGCTTCGGCTTCGGATCAGTGAGCAAATAACTGGAGTACTGAATGACAGTGTTTTTTATCGGCGCGGGTCCGGGCGACCCGGAACTGATCACGGTGAAAGGGCAGCGTCTCGTGCGCAGTTGCCCGGTGATCCTGTATGCGGGGTCGCTGGTGCCGGCGGCGGTGCTCGAAGGTCATAGCGCCGAACAGGTCGTCAACACCGCGGAACTCGATCTCGACCAGATCGTCGCGCTGCTCGCGGCGGCACACGCGAAGGGCCAGCATGTCGCGCGCGTGCATTCGGGCGATCCGTCGCTGTACGGTGCGATCGGCGAGCAGATCCGCCGCTTGCGCGAGTTGGACATTCCTTACGAAATCGTACCCGGCGTGACCGCGACGGCCGCATGCGCGGCGGCGCTCGGCTGCGAGCTGACGCTGCCCGGCGTGTCGCAAACGCTGATCCTCACGCGCTACGCGAGCAAAACGTCGATGCCCGAAGGCGAGCAGTTGGCCGATCTCGCGCGGCATCGCGCGACGCTGGCGATTCACCTCGGCGTGCGGCATCTTGTACGCATCGTCGATGAATTGCGGCCGCATTACGGCGGCGCGTGTCCGATCGCCGTGATTTATCGTGCGAGCTGGCCCGACGAGGAAAAGATCACCGGCACGCTCGACGATATCGTCGCGAAAGTGCAGGGCAGCGCGATCGAGCGCACCGCGCTGATTCTGGTCGGGCAGGTGCTGGCCGCCGAAGGTTTCGCCGATTCGACGCTGTATGGGAGCGGCAGTTGACGGTGCCGTGACAGCCTCTTGGGTGCCGGAAAGCGGCGTGGCTTGTCGATCATAATGTGACGCAGCGCGCGAGCGTGGCCTTCCGTTTCCTGGCAAAACGCGAAAACGCGAAAGCGCGAAAATCCGCAAGTTCTGCACCGCCACGCGGCGTGCAGACCGCTATCGTGGCGCCATGATGAAGCCCAACACCGAACGTGATTACCGTCGACGGATCGCTCGCGTGGTCGAGGCCATCCTGGTCGAGCCCGGCGCGCGACACACGCTCGACAGCCTCGCGGCCGTCGCGCATATGTCGCCATACCACTTCCACCGGATTTATCGCGCGTTGATGGGCGAGAGCGTCGTCGATACCGTCAAGCGTCTGCGGCTCGCCGAGGCGGCGCAGCGGCTGACCGACGCCGCGCAAGTCACGGCGGTCGCGCACGACGCTGGCTACGACAGCCCCCAGGCGTTCGCGCGTGCGTTTCGCGATTTCGCCGGTGTATCGCCGAGCGAGTTCAGGACCCGGCAGCGGCATCTGGTGGGGAATCCGGCGGCTTCGGCGGCTTTGGCGCGGACGCGGCGAACGGCGCATGCGCGCATCGCGCGGCATGGCGAAGGCGATCGCATAGGCGTTGACGGCTGCAGCGACGAATACGCTGAAAACCAAAGCACGCCCGCATTACCATCCGTCGAAGTCATCGAGATCGCGCCGCTCGACGTGCTATGCCTTCGCCATGACGGCCCGGTCGCGACGATCGGCCAGACCTTCCACACGCTGATGACGACGTTGCGCTGCGACGAGAACCCGGTGTTGCAACAGCGCGTCGGCATCTGCGCGCGCGATCCGTCGATGGCTGGCGGGCTTTGCTACCACGCGGGAGTCGTCGCGGGGTCGCCGGCGGCGTGCAGCGATGCGATGCGACGGCTCGACGATGCCGCGCAACGCTCGCGTGTTGCGGGGCCGCCACCGGGCATCGAGCCGCTGCGGCTCGAAGGCGGGCTGTACGCGGTGCACCGCCTCGTCGGTCCTTATGCGCTGATCTCGCCGACTTTCAGGGCGCTGTACAGCGGCTGGCTGCCCCGCAGCGGCTACCGGCGCGATCAGCGGCCGGGGCTCGAACTGTATCGAAGCGCGCCCGATCGCGGCGCGCTGGACCCCTGCATTACCGATCTGCTGATCCCCATTCGCGAGGACTAACCATGATGCGTCGAAGCTGTGCCGCGCTGTCGAGCGCGGTGGTGGTGTCGTTGAGCGTGGCATTGTCGGGGGCGCTGGGCGGCGCGATGTGGGCTGCGTCGCCGGCGCATGCCGACGCGCGAACCGCATCCGCCGACTGGCATGTCGGCGAGACGAGCCGCGTGTTTCATCCCGACGTGGCCCGCAACTGGCGCGGCGCGCAAACGCAGGCGCTGATCACGCGCATCTGGTATCCGGCCGATGCGACGCAAGCCGAGACGCCCCACGATATCGGCGCGCCCGGCCATCCGATGTTCGTCGGCCACGCCGCCGCCGACGATGCGCCGCTGTCCACCGCGCAGCCGAAATACCCGTTGCTGCTGCTGTCGCATGGCACCGGCGGCAGCGCGGACAGTCTCGACTGGCTCGCGGCATCGCTGGCCGCGCAGGGCTATATCGTCGCGGGCGTCAATCATCCGGGCAACAACGCGCTGGAGCCGCGCACGCGCGACGGGTTCATCCTCTGGTGGGAGCGCGCGACCGACTTGAGCGAAGTGCTCGACGGCGTGCTCGCGGACCCGCGTTTCGGTCCGCGCATCGACACGACGCGGATCGGCGCGCTCGGCTTTTCGCTCGGCGGCTACGCGGTGCTCGAAGTCGCGGGCGCACGTACCGATCGCGCGGCGTTCGAGCGTTTTTGCACGTCGCCCGAAGCCGATGCGATCTGCTCGCCGCCCGAAGCCGCGAGTCTCGCGCACGCGCCGGACGCGCCGGCGTTGACGGTCGACGGGCTATCGGCCGAAACGAATGCATCGCGCGCGCGTTCGGGCGACTCGTATCGTGATCCGCGCGTCAAGGCGGCGTTCGCGATCGCGCCCGCGCCCGGCGAGGCGTTCAACAGTTCGTCGTTCAAGGAAGTGACGATTCCGGTCGCGCTGCTCGCGGGCGAGGCGGACACGACGGCGCCCGTCAACACCAATATTCACCGCATCGCGGGCTTCATGCCGCAAGCGACGGTGACGATGGTGCCGGGCGCCTCGCACTACACCTTCATGGATGTGTGCGAGCCCGAGCTGATGGAGCGTCTGGCGCCGATCTGCAAGGACGGGCCGGGCGTCGATCGCGCCGCGATTCATGCGCGAACCGCGGCACAGGTACGTGATTTCTTCGCGGCGACGCTGCCGGCGCGCGGGCGTGAAGATTGAGTATTGCGGGACATGAAGGGCGTAGTATCGGTATGTTGAGTGCGTCGACGGCCCGGAGGAGGCCTTACTGCGGCGCATCGGCGCGGCCGCGCATGACGGCCGCTCAGGTGTATGCACCTTGCGCAGAATGCGTGCTCGCGCCAGGGCAGCCGGCCAGCCGGCCGGTTTGGGCATGAGCGTTGCGTATTCGGATTTCCCTTTGACACACGGAGGACAACCATGAGGATCGAATTCACCGGACGGCGGGAAGTGGTGGCTGCTGCGCGCGTCGCCTACGAGGCCAATGTGGACGGGAAGGACGTATGGTGCAGCGTGTCGCTCGACGCGCTCAATGACCATTTCGGCAACGGCAGCCTCGGCAACGGCGCCCCGTCGGCTCACGATCTGGTGGGAACGTTCGAGGCGAACCGCGCCCGCATTGAAAATGCTACGCGGCGGGTGCTCGAACGCAACGGGGGACGGTCCGTGGAACTCGAAACGCGCGACTTCGATTGAGCGGCCCGCCTGCGCGTATCGGGTCAACTGATTCGCGCCGCGGTGGAAAGGACTCTTCCACCGCGGCGACTATATCCGCGACGCCGGCGCGGCTACAGTATCGACGCACACATTGCTTCATGCGTGTGAGCGAGAGAGTTGGACCCGGCTGCCGGCAGCCGGGTCTTTTTTTATGGGCGCGTCCAGGCACACCATTATTTCGCTGGCAATTCGCCGCTGGAGCGTCCGACGATTAGCACGGTGATTCGCGCGACGAGTGAAAGGCTGCGGTATAGTCGCGGCAAACTTTAAATCCGTCTCTTCGATTCTCTGGAGAAAATCGTGCAGGAAATCATCGAAGGTCTGATCCGCTTTCAACGCGAGGTCTTTCCACAGCAAAGCGCGCTCTTCAAGCGTTTATCGACCGCGCAGAATCCCAGCACGCTCTTCGTGACCTGTTCGGACAGCCGCGTGGTGCCGGAACTGCTGACGCAGACCGAGCCGGGGTCGCTGTTCGTGATCCGCAACGCGGGCAACATCGTGCCGTCGTATGGCCCGGAGCCGGGCGGCGTGTCGGCAACCGTCGAATATGCGATCGCCGTGCTCGGCGTGACCGACATCGTGATCTGCGGCCATTCGAACTGCGGCGCGATGACGGCGATCTCGTCCTGCACGAACCTGGAGCACATGCCGGCGGTCGCGAGCTGGCTGCGTCACGCGGATGCGGCGAAAGCGATCAACGCGTCGCGTCACTATTGCTCGGATGCGGAGCGTCTCGCGGCGCTGGTCAAGGACAACGTGATCGCGCAGCTGGCCAATATCCGCACGCATCCGTCGGTGGCGGTCGGACTCGTGAACAAGACGCTGCGGCTGCATGGCTGGATCTTCAATATCGAAAGCGGCGAAATGCTCGCGCTCGATGGGAATACCGGTAACTTTTTGTCGCTTACAGAGAATCCGGAAATTTATGCGGGTTGACGTGGCATTTAAAACGGGTTTTTGCTTTGAGAAATTAACAGCCCGAGCTTGCTGAAAGCCTTGCCTAAAAAGAACGCGGCGCAGCGGATTTTCCGGTGCGCCGCGTTGTTTTTTGAGGGTTGACCGGCGCTGCTCGGCTCATCGGGCCTGTTCTTTGCCGGGTTGCCGTATATGCCGCTCGGTGAGGCGGTCGCGATCGTCTATTCGGAGACCTTGCTCGTGATCGTGCTGGCGCCGCTGCTGTTGCATGAAACGCTGAAGCCGCGCGACGCGCTGGCCGCGGCGGTCGGTTTCGCCGGCATGCTGCTGGTGGTGCGTCCCGACGGCTCGCATTCGAGCTGGCTCGGCCCGGCGCAGCTGATTGCGAGTGCGTTGTGCGGTGCGCTGTCGATCATCCAGATCAAACGCATCAAGGCGAGCGACGATTCGGGCACCACCGTGCTGTACTTCACGCTGGTTGGCACCGCGGTGATGGGTGTATCGCTGATCTTCGCGTGGCGCACCCCGTCGTTCGATGCGCTCGCGATCATGGCGCTGCTCGGCGCGCTCGCGACGGCGGGACAGTTGCTGATGACGATGGCGTTCCGCGATGCCGACGCCGGCGCGCTCGCGCCGTACAACTACACGAGCATCGTGTGGGCCGCGCTATTCGGCTACCTGGTGTGGGGCGAGACGATTGGCGGGATATCGATGCTGGGTATCGCGTTGATCGTCGGCAGTTCGGTTGCTGTCGCGATGCGCCGCAAGACCGAGGAAGGGCCGCTCGTTTAAGCCCTCTTGGGACTCCGATTAAAGGGCCCGTTTGCACAGAAGAATACCCGTCGGATTCGGACACACCCACGACCAGATCCGCCGATTCGTCAGTTGTTGGGTCTAAAAGGAAAACACTGTCCTTCGGATCGCCGACACTTTGACTAATGGGTCGTCGATCTGTCGGAATGGGGAGCGTGCTTTGTACAGCGAACCGAGAATGATCGTGTTGACGGGCCTCGTCTTCGGCGCGGTGACGATTGGGGCCTACGTGTCGCAGTTGGACAACGACTGGTCGTCCGGCCGGGACGTGAGCCTCGTCGCCGATGGCGAACGGGGTGTCGGCGCGACGGGCGCGGCGGCGACGCGGCACCATGCGCTGCGCGACGACGTGACTGCGCTGCGGTCTCAGCCGGCCGCGTCGATCGGAGCGCAGGCAGGCGACGCACTGGCCATCGCGGCGCTACAGTACGCGCGGGAGTCGAACAAGCCGCAACCGCAGGTGCAACCGCAGCCGCAGCCGACGAATCTGCCGCCACAGCCCGCGGTCACTTCGAACCGGACCCAGGCGCCGCCCGCGGCAAAGACCGTGCGCGCACACCATAGCCGGATTGCATCGGGCACCACCACGAAACCGCATTCAGCGCAAAGCGCTGTGACGACATCGGGTACTCACGCACGGGGCAGCAGCTACCGGAAAAGTTCTACTGCCGAGCGCTCCGGCAAGAAAGCGGCTGGCGTGATGCCAGAGGCGCGGCCGTCGCCGCCACATGCAACGCAAGGCGTCGAATCGGCGTGGTCGATGCCGCGCGCGGGGCAGACCAGCGAGGCCGTGACTCAAGCGGTTGCCAACAGCGGCCCCAAAACCCGCGCCGAGGTAGAGGCCGAACTCGTGCGCGCGAGAGAGAACGGCACGATGCCCGCGTTCGGCAGACCCGCACCGTCGGGACCTGGAGCGCACTGAAGCAGGGCGCCGCGCCGCGTCCCATCAACCTTTAGATCAACGACGCGGCGAGCCGCGCGAAGGTGGTCTCGTCGGTGCGATCGAACGCGAGTGGCGTGACCGATACGCGGCCCGCCGCGACCGTCGCCGTTTCGCTGTCGGCATCGTTCTCGCGCGGGCCGCGATCGAAGCGCAGCCAGTGATACGCGATGCCGCGCGGATCGACTTCCGGCAGCACCTCGATGTCCCTGACGAGCCCGACGCCCTGGCGCGTCGGCGTCAGCGGACCGGCATCGGCGGCATCGACGTCCGGGAAGTTGATGTTCAGGCAGGTCGGCGCCGCATGCTCGATCGCGAGCAACTGACGGATCACGCCGGGCGCGAGCGTGCGCGCGGTTTCCCAGCGCACGCGCCCGCGATCGGTGAATACCTGGCTCAGCGCGAACGACGGCAGCCCGAGCAGCAGCCCCGTCATCGCCGCGCCGACCGTGCCCGAAAACATCGTTTCGATGCCGAGATTGCCGCCGCGATTGACGCCGGACAGCACCAGCGTCGGCGGCGCCTCGCGCATCAGATGACGCACGCCCATCACGACGCAATCGCCGGGCGTGCCGGTCACGCCGAAACGGCGTTCGCCCTGGCGGCTCACGCGCAGCGGCGAATGCAGGCTGATCGAATGCGACGTACCGCTCTGGTCGTGCTCGGGCGCGACCACCCAGACTTCGTGCGCGAGCTCGGCGGCAACCGCTTCGAGCACGGCGAGGCCGGGCGCGTCGATACCGTCGTCGTTCGTCAGCAGCACTCGCGGCACCTTGGATTTGTAAGCGGACATCGATTCAATCTCCTGTGGGTCGGTCAATGGATCGTAGGGAAGGGACGCCCATTATCCGGCTTTCATTCGACGCGCGTACGATGACGTTGAGCCGCTAACCGACCCAGGACGACCCGCCATGCAGATCGACCCGTTTGAGATTGCGATCGCCGATCAGGACATCGACGATTTGCGCCACCGCATCCGTGCGACCCGCTGGGCGCCCGCGACGCCCGCGCCCGCGTGGCAGCAGGGCGCCGACCCGGCCTGGCTGCGCGAACTCGCGACCTATTGGGCTGGGCAATTCGACTGGCGCGCGGCCGAACGCAAGTTGAACCGGCTGCCGCAATTTCTCGCCGACGTGAACGGCCAGACCGTGCACTTCGCGCATCGGCGCGCCGCGAGCGTCACACCGGGATTCCAGGCTTATCCGCTCGTGATCACGCACGGCTGGCCCGGTTCGTTCTTCGAGTTTCACGCGCTGCTCGATCAGTTGTGCGATCCGGCCGCGTTCGGCGCCGATCCCGCCGACGCCTTCGACGTCGTCACGCCGTCGCTGCCGGGCTTCGCGTTTTCGCCTGCGCCCGCGCAGGCCGGCATGTCCGCGTTCCAGGTCGCGGACCTGTGGGTGTCGCTGATGCGCGGGCTCGGCTACGAGCGCTTCGGCGCGCAGGGCGGCGATCTTGGCGCGGGCGTGTCGATCGCGTTGGCCGCGCATCATCCGCGGGTGGTCGACGGCATCCACCTGAACTTCCTGCCGAGTTCCTACGAGCCGGCGATCGGCGCGGCGCAGCGGGAGCTGACCCCGGCCGAGCGGGACTATCTGCGCGAGAAGAACGACTGGGCCGCACTCGAAGGCGGCTACGCGCATCAGCACAGCACCAAACCGCTGACCGTCGCCGCGTCGCTGAACGATTCGCCCGTGGGACTCGCCGCATGGATCGGCGAGAAGTTTCGCGCGTGGAGCGATTGCGACGGCGACGTCGAAAGCGTGTTCTCGATCGACGAGCTCCTGACCAACATCTCGCTGTACTGGTTCACGCAGTGCATCGGCCCGGCGATGCAGATGTATTGGGAAAACCGCCTGCAGCCGATGCGTTTCACCGACGGCGAGCGCATCGACACGCCAGTCGGCTTCGCGCTGTTTCCGAAAGAGATCAATCATCCGCCGCGCAGCTGGCTCGAACGAACCTTCAACGTCGTGCAGTGGAGCGAAATGCCGGCCGGCGGGCACTTCGCGGCGATGGAAAAGCCCGAGTTGCTGGCGGCCGAGATTCGCAAGTTCTTCAGGCCGTTGCGGCAGAAAACACGTTAGGCCGCAGCGTAGCGCGCAAAAAGCGCATCGCACACGGCGCAAACTTCAACCCGGGAGACCCACGGCATGAGCGCACCCGTCACGCTGCTTCTGTTCGACCTGGAAGGTGTGCTGTCGCACTACGACCGCGCCGCGCGTGTCGAGCGTCTCGCGGCGATCGCGGGCTGCACGGAAGAGACCGTGCGTCATGCGATCTGGGGCTCGGGACTCGAGGCGCGCGCCGACGGCGGCGAAATCAGCGACGACGAATATCTGCGCGAACTCGGCGCGCTGCTCGGTTATCCGGTGAGCCGCGCCGAATGGCTCGACGCGCGGCTCGCGTCGATCATGCCAAACGAAGCGGCGCTCGCGCTGGCGTCGCGCGCGGCGCAGCGTTGCCGCATCGCGATACTGACCAACAACTGCCGCCTGCTGACCGACCACATCGCTTATCTGAATCCGCCCGTGGCGCGGCTGTTCGGGCCGCACGTCTATTCGTCGGCGGTGTTCGGCGCGGCGAAGCCCGCCGCGCAAACCTATCTGCGCTGCGTCGAACGGCTCGGCGCGGCCGCAACGGAGACGCTGTTCATCGACGACAGCGAGGCCAACGTGGACGGCGCGCTCGCGGCTGGGTTGCAGGCCTACCGGTTCGTCGACGCGGATGGCCTGGCGGTCGAATTCGCGCGGCGGGGTGTGCTTTAGCCGCTGCGATGACGGTCGAACTTCCACGCACGAGGGCACCATAACCGCTATGGCACTTGCGTCGAACCACGATCACCGCCGCCGCTTTCTGCGCGCGGCGCTCGGATTACCGGCAACACTCGCGTGGTCGCGCGTCACGTCCGCACAGACTGAAACACCCGCGCAATCCGGTACCTCCTTACCCCGCATGAACCGCCGCGCGATCCCGTCCACCGGCGAAGTGCTGCCCGTGATCGGCTGCGGCACGTGGCGCACCTTCGACGTCGGCGACGATGCCGCCGCGCGCGCCCAACTCGCCGACGTACTGCGCATCCTGTTCGAAGCGGGCGGCTCGGTGATCGATTCTTCGCCGATGTACGGTTCGTCGGAAGCGGTCGCGGGCGCGCTGCTCACCCAGCTCGACGCGCATCGCAAGGCCTTCGTCGCCACCAAGGTCTGGACCGAGGGACGCGCAGCCGGCATCGCGCAGATGGAGGAATCGCTGCGGCGTTTTCAGCAGCCGCATGTCGATCTGATGCAGATCCACAATCTGCTCGACTGGCGCACGCAGCTCGCGACGTTGCGCGACTGGAAAGCGCGCGGCCGGATTCGCTATCTCGGCATCACGCATTACACGTCGAGCGCGTTCGACGACGTCGCGGCGGTGATGCGCAGCGAGAAGCCCGACTTCGTGCAGATCAACTACGCCGCCGACGACCGCGCGGCCGAGCAACGCATCCTGCCGCTCGCGGCCGATCTCGGCATCGGCGTCGTGATCAATCAGCCGTTCGGCGGCGGTGGTTTGCTCGCGCGCGTGATGAAAACGCCGCTGCCCGCATGGGCCGCGGAAATCGGCTGCACGAGCTGGGCGCAGATTCTGTTGAAATTCGTGCTCGCGCAGCCTGCGGTGACGGTCGTGATTCCCGGCACCGGCCGGCCGCAATACATGGCGGACAACGTGCGCGCGGGATCGGGACCGCTGCCCGACGCCGCGATGCGCGCGCGGATCATCGCGGCGGTCGGCGGCTGACGCGATGCGCAATCCAGTGCGCAATCCGTCACGGTGTTTACGCGCCGCTTTCCATTTGCATACACGCGCCGCGTCCCGCAAACGCCGCACGATCCGGGAATAAAACCCGCCACACGACAGTCATGCCTCACGAACCGGGTTCGGTTCGGCGAATCCCTATCGTGAGGTCATCATGTCGTCACAACATTCATTCGATCCGGCGCGTCGCGGCGCGCTGAAGTGTCTTGCGTTCGGTGGCCTGGGCACCGTGTTCATGCTGTCGGGCGGCGTGCTGACGCCGGTCGAACTCGCGCTCGCGGCCGACGCGAACACCGCGACGCCAGTGGCGGGCACGCCGCTTTTCCTGCAGATCAGCGACACGCATATCGGCTTCAACAAGGAAGCGAATCCCGACGTCGCGGGCACGCTGAAACAGACGATCGATTACGTCAACGCGATGCCGTCGCGGCCGCCGCTCGCGATTCACACCGGCGACATCACGCATCTGTCGAAGCCCTCTGAATTCGATCTGGCCGCGCAGCTGATGTCGGGATTGAAGATCACCGAGCTGCACACGGTCCCCGGCGAGCATGACGTCACCGACGGCCCCGGCACCGAGTACTTCAACCGTTTCGGCAAGGCGTCGGATAACCGCGGCTATTACAGCTTCGATCATCAGGGCGTGCATTTCGTCGGCCTCGTCAACGTGATGCATTTCAAGCCGAATGGCCTCGGCGGTCTCGGCAGCGAGCAGCTCGAATGGCTCGAAAACGATCTGAAAGGCCGCACGTCGAGCACCCCGGTCGTCGTGTTCGCGCACATGCCGATGTGGACGATCTACGAGCCGTGGGGCTGGGGCACGGGTGACGCGGGACAGGCGATGGACTATCTGAAGCGCTTCGGTTCGGTGACGGTGCTGAACGGTCACATTCACCAGATCGTGACGAAGGTCGAAGGCAACGTGACGTTCCATACCGCGCGCTCGACCGCCTATCCGCAACCGACCGCCGGCCAGGGCGAAGGCCCGGGGCCGCTGAAGGTCGCGAGCGACCAGTTGCCGAAGATGCTCGGCGTGACGAGCGTCAGCATCGCGCGTCATCCGCTGAAGGCGACGCTGGACGACACGACGCTCGCCTGACCGTACGCGCTACTTTTACGCTCGAGGAGATCAATGATGCCAACCAACCTGATGGACCGAGTACTCGCAGTTGCGCTCGGCGGTGCCGCGATTCTGGCGGTGTCGGCGGGGCTCGGCTTCGCGCAAACCACCATGCCGATGCAGATGCCGATGAAGCCGGCGCAGCAGCAGACCGTCGCGGCGACGCCTAACGCGATGTTCATGAAAAACTTTAATTTCACGCCGACGGATTTGACCATCAAGGCGGGCACGACGGTCACATGGAAAAATCTCGACGGCGAGCCGCACACCGTGGTCAACGACGCGGGGCTGTTCCGCTCGGCCGCGCTCGATCAGAACGACACCTATCAATTCAAATTCGATAAACCGGGCGTGTACAAGATCTTCTGTGGCATTCATCCGAACATGAGGGCCACCATTACCGTGCAATGAGCGGTGCCATGAGCGGCGAGGCGAACCTGGCAACCCGCGCCGCTCACGCGGTATGCAGCTCGCTCAACCGGCACAGCAGAATCCCGTAGCCGGTCAGATGTCCGAGGTACACGCTCGTAAACACGTTCGACGCGGGCAGGTCCTCGGTCAGTTGACGCAGGTCCTCGATATGCAGAGGCGGGGCGTCGAGCGGCGGACGCTCGACTCGCAGGTCCGCCGCCTCGGCCAGTTGCCGGTGAGCGCTGACGAGCCGCGCGAGCCGCGCGAGAAACATTTCGCGCCACGCGGCATCGAGCGCGGCGAACTGATCGTGAAACGTGTCCATCGTTTCCAGAAAATTGACCAGCGAATCGAAAGTCTCCTGATAGCACGCGAACACCGGCAGCCTTGCCGCGTTGCGCTTCAGATGTGGCGACACCCACGCCTGCTCGAGATCGGTCTTCAGCAGCAGGTGAGCCTGCTTCAGGTTCGTGCTCAGCGTGCGCAGCTTCGAGGCCGCCGGCTTGATCTGCACTTTGTCGAGCTGAGCCGCGGCTAGTTGCGCGACGACATCGGTGGCCTCTTCGTTGCCGTCGTTGACGAGCGTGTTCGCCCAGTAGCCGTGA